>CAWVRN010000003.1:0-284385 GCA_963932905.1 uncultured Bdellovibrio sp. | reverse complement strand
ATAAATGAGCCTTAAACAAATACTATTCCAAATGCAAAGTAAGGGGCCAGTTCTTTAGAATATGTCTTTTTTTTAGACATTTTCCTGGACCTTGAAACCAAGATTTTTCAGCTAAGCTTTTCCTAAGTCTAGCCGATCTAGTCTGTATGCGAGTTTCAATAGGTATATTCACACAGTTTTGTTTGCTTTTGCTGCTAGGCCTGACCATCGTCTACTTCAAATCAGAAAATTACTTCGATAGGCAGCAGCTACTGGCTGAAATGCCCAAAGATAATTCTGAACAGCTTGAAAAGAAAGAGTTCGAATTGCGGGTGGTTCGCGCGCAGATGGAAGAGGTTAAATCAGAAACACTTGCGGTTTTAGAAAAAGAAGGCGCGATACCGGCCAATAGCTTGGCCTTGCAAAACTTGCGTTCACAACTACGAAGTCCGGCATCGTTGCCGCAGATTGATATGAGTCTGTTAGAGGCCGAAAAGATTAAAAAAGCATTTCGAGCAAAAAATTACTTCGAAGTTACAGAGATGGCCGAGGAGTTTTTAGATAAAAATTCACAAAGTGTAATGGTTCCCGAGGTTACTTTTTTTGCCAGTGAGTCCTATTTCTTAAATCGTCAGTTCGACAAAGCGATCAATTCAATTGAAAAGATGACGAATTTATTCCCTGATCATATTATGACTGGATACGCCTTGTTAAGGCTAGGTCAGATCAGCGAGAAAGCGGACCAAACAGCAGAAGCAATTTCTATTTATAAAATAATCAAGACACAGTTTAAAGACAAAAGTTTGGTCGCTGAGGCTGAACATAGAATTACTAGATTAGAAGAATAGTTATGAAATTTGCCGTCGCTATTTTTATTTTTATTTGTAGCCAAATCGCGATGGGATATGTCGAATTTCCTAAAAGTTGTTTATCATCATCGTTGCCAGTTTGTCATTTCGGAACAGTAAAAAAAGTGTCTTCTTACAATACTGAAAATTTACACGTGTTTATGGGAAAAGAAACTCTTCTGAAAAAAGAAAACGATCAATTGGAATGGGTCTATGGCCCGGTTCTATTTGAAGTCGAATCAAAATCCTCTGTTTATTTTAAGAAAAAACAAATCACCTTGCAAAAAGGAAAATATCTATTTTTCGGAAGTGAAGGCGCCTTAAAAGTTGACGTTCTAGATGGTGTGTTTGCGATGGGCAGTTATAAAGTCACAGAAGGTTTTCAAGGATCGTTTTCGATGGTTTCAGACGTAGTGAATTTTGATCCTCTGCAGGTGATTAATTTGAAAGAACATCTGGTTCGCTATGTGAATACGAAGCATCTAAACCATAAGGAAGCGAGCGAGTACATGGACGAGTTTTTGCCAAAACATAAAAACTATCTTGCGTGGGCTGAAGAGTTAAATCAAAATTTAATAAAGAGATCTATTGCTCATGACCAAAAGCTTGAGCGTCAAGCACGAGAAGCCAAGCAGCGAGCGCAGGTCGCGCAAGAAAAACGTAAGCTCGATTATTTTAATAAGGTTTTCGAGCGATAACTCGATGAACGTCGATCCTTATGATACAGACCAAAGACGTATTTTGCTGAAATCTTAAAAATTGGATCATAAAAACACAGGGACTCTATTAAAATGGAGAGTATATCCAGGAGGGATATAATGGCCATTTCACGATCTGATCGCGCTAATGAAACGAGTCGCATTGCGGATTTAAAAGAAGAGTATGAGTCGCGTGAAACGGCGAATCTGAAAAAGAAAAATGCGGAAATTAAACGCAATCAGCAAAAGCATCAGGAAGAGTTGAAAGAAACTCGTGAGACTTACGAAGCAAAAATCAACGACATGCAAGGCAAGTTCTATGATCGCCTAACTGATCGTGATCGCAGTCACCAAAAACAAATCGAAGATGTGCGTGGTGTTTATGCCAGTCAACTGCGTAAAAAAATGGAAGATTCACAAAGCGAACGAGATCATTTAGTTGAAAATTACGAATCCGAAAAACAGCATCAGAACAAGGTCACGGAAAGTCAAAAAAACTTAATTCAACGTAAATTTAACGACGAGATCAACAAGCGTAACGAACAAATTGATAATATCCATCAAACCAGTCGTTCCGCAATGCAGGAAACGTTAGCTGAGCGTAATGAAAAAATGCGTGCGGCTCATGATAAAGAAAAACGAGTGTTGGTGTCCGCTAGCGAAGATGAAAAACAGAAATCCTATGATGAGCGCGCAAAGTTAAGACGTTATTACGAATCAGAAATTGGCAACTATAAGAAAACGAATCAACGTGAAAATGATAATTGGGCAAGTAAGTATTCAAATACTGTTCAGACTATGAACGAACAGTATTCTGACGAGATCAAAACTCGTGATGAGATGCTAAAACAGGAAGTGAATAAGGCCCGTGAAAAGTTTGAAAACAAGTATATGGCGTTGGAAGAACGCTTGGATGGCAATAGCGACAATTTGCGTGATAGTGTTGGCGAAAAGTTGAATAATCAAGTTCGAGTCAAAGATAACGAGATCTATCGTTTAAAAAATCGTATGTATGTAGATCGGTTAAATCAGAAGAAAATGGACGGCATTGAAAAGCAACATATTGTGGACAGTTACGAAAAGAAACTTGATATCTACGAAAATAATTTGAACGAGCAGCGTGATGTTTTAAAAGATGTCAACGATAAGCGAATTTCCAAGGTAAATCAGACAAATGCGGATATATTGCAAGAGGCGACTTTAAAAGCGCGTATGGGGCAAGCGTTGTCAGATGAAAAGCATCGTCAAGATCGTAACGCGATACAAGAACAGAATAAAAATGAAGTGTATAATGTTAAAAATTCGGCAGAAAAGCGTGTCGAAACCATTCAACGTATTGCCAATGAAAATGAAGGCCGTATCACTGAATATTATGACGAGTACTTGGATCAGATGAAGGAAGGCTATCTTGGTAAAATTTTCGAGCAACGCGAAAAGCATGACAGAGATTTAGCCAATTTAACAAATTTGATGGGTGAGAAGTTTAGAAAACTTAAAACGACTTATGAGCAACGGTTAGATAGAACGACGCGTGGCTTCGAAGAGAAAATTGCTCGTTTGAATGACGAGCATGCGAAAGAAATGAAGTCATTTAGCAAACAATCCGAAGCGGCAATGTCAGAAAAGAACAAAGCCATTGTCAATACTCGCAATGAAGTCCAAGATAAATACGAGGAAAAGTTGAAGACTTTGCAGGAGCAATATCGGGCGCAGATTGATCGTATGAACGATAGGCACCAAGAAGATATGAAAGAGCTCTCTGTGAAGATGCAAAATTATAGCCGGAAAGCTTAAAAATGAAATTATATACTCGTAAGGCAAAGATCGTGGCTACACTAGGGCCATCTACAAGCACTAAAGAAACTATCAAACAAGCGATTGAGTCGGGGATGAATGTGGCGCGATTAAATTTCAGCCATGGTAATCACGAAGGTCATTTGAAAAATATCGAGTATATTCGTGCTTTATCACAAGAACTGAATGTTCCCGTTGCTATTTTGCAAGATTTGCAAGGTCCGAAAATTCGCGTGGGCCGCTTTCCCAATGGATCCATCGTTTTAAAAGTTGGTGACATCGTCGAAATGACACCTGACCCGGTAGAAGGTAATGAAAAACTAATTCCCTGTGACTTAAAAGAACTTCTGTCTATCGTATCAGTTGGTTATAAAGTTTTGCTTGATGACGGATTGATTGAACTTGTTATCGAAAAAGTTAAAGAGACTTCAATTGTTTTGCGTGTGATTTATGGTGGTTTACTGAAAGATCGCAAAGGTATCAATATACCTGAAGCGAAATTGCCTATTAAATCGTTAACGGAAAAAGATCTTCAAGATTTAAAGTTTGGTTTAAAAAATGATGTTGATTATGTGGCGCTTAGTTTTGTCCGACATGGACGCGATATTCGTTATTTGCGAGAATTGATAGAACTTGAAAACAGCAGCGCAAAAATTGTAGCCAAGATTGAAATGTTAGAAGCTTTGGAAAACTTGGATGAAATTATTCGTTTATCTGACGCTGTTATGGTAGCACGTGGTGACTTGGCCGTTGAAGTCGGTCAAACTCGTTTGCCAGGCATTCAAAAGAAAATCATTACCATGTGTAATGATATGAATAAACCGGTTATCACGGCGACTCAGATGTTAGATTCTATGGTTGAAAATCCGCGTCCTACTCGTGCGGAAATCACCGACGTGGCGAATGCTGTTTTAGATGGAACAGATGCGCTAATGTTATCTGCAGAGAGTGCAAGTGGTAAGCATCCGTTTAAAACTATTCAAACGATGCATGAAATTATTGCTGAAGTGGAAAAGAACGAAGAGAAGTATTATCGTATCTCGCTCGAAAATGAATTTTTAAGTATTCCGAGTAGTATCGGCGCCAGCGCCTGTCTAAGTGCTTTGAAGCTGAATGCCAAGGCCATCGTGTGTTTAACGACATCAGGTAAGACAGCACAGATTATCTCTGGGTTTAGACCTCAAGTGCCAATCTATGCGATGACTAGTCAGCTTGAAGTATTGAACCGTCTTGAGTTGACGTGGGGACTGCAAACTCTGAAAATCAGTGAATATAAATCGTTGATGGATATCTTGGCTCAATTAGATAACGTGATGGTCAGTTATGGTCTAGCCAAACCAGGCGACCGCATAATTCTCACTTTGGGACAACCGGTGGATAGTGGCAGTAAAACAAACGCTCTCTATGTTCACATTTTGGGCGAGACCTCGACTGAAAAACTGCACGATCAATTGATCCCATTGCGCTACAGATAAGGCGATGTGATTCAGTCTAATCAGTTATAGATAAGCATTACGTCGCTTCAGAACAGTTCCGGCTAAACGACTTGTTTTGAGATATAAAATTTCATTAAATTCCACATTCTTTCAATAAAATTTATAATAAAATGATGGGTATGAAGTGGGTTCCTTACGTAGTTGTTTCGCTTGTCATTCTATCTGTTTACCTTGTTAATTCGCCTCGTATAAAAGACGATTTAACGGATCGTTCTATTGTGAAAATGCCGCGCACAAATGGTAACACAGTCATGAAGCCAAACGAAAAATCGCAAGATGAAAGTAAACACCCAAATGCCGTATCGAAAGAAGCTGTTGCTGCGAGTGCACGTGTACCGACATCAGAAGGTGGTGGTGACGATCGCTTGGATCCATTATCAAATCTTTTTTTAGCTGAACAAAAAAAGCGAAACCAAGCGAGCAGCGCCGTGTTCACTTTAATTAAAGCTGAGAAACGTGAAAATATTGATTTGCAAATTGTTGGTAATGGAACATGGAGTCTGTTTTCTGATTTGCAAGTCAGCAAGGACCCGAGTCAAAATTCGTTATTCACAATGGGACCATATCATGTCTCACGAAAAGAAGATTCATCGTCTGGCAAGGCCATGGGTTTGATCTTTGAGGAAAACCAGCAATTTTACGGCATTCTAACTGGGCGTGTGGTTTTAAAGGTTCGGGATCTTTCTGACATGGATGCGATCGTAAAAGAATACGGTTTGAAAATTGATTTAGTCTCTACAGAAATTAAAACGGCTTACCTGGAGGCCTCACACTTAGGCGCCTATTCCAAGTTGAACGCGACACTTAGGGGTGATCAGCGAATTGAACGATTTTATTTTGAAGTTGTGAAAACAGATTGGATTAGAAACTAGTGAATATGACAAAGAAGATAGTTCTTTCTTTAATTGGCTTTGTTCTGATTGTCGCGTTTCAAAACTGCGATCAGAAAGGCTTTGGTGTTGCCACGCCGCCAGTGGATGGGTCTTCAATTTTAGGTCTACCTCAAAGCGACCCTTTGTTTAGTTATGCCTGGCATTTGAATAATAAAGGTCAGTCTATTTTTGCGTCTTCGGGCGGAGTATCCGGCATGGACATGAATTTATTAAAAACATGGAATTCCGGAGTTTACGGTAAAGGCATCACTGTGCAAGTCAGTGATGATGGTGTTGAGTATTCCCACGACGATTTGTCTGGAAATTACAATCTATCTGGTGGATCGCGAGATTATTTTAATACTGTGTGGGCATCTACGAATGCGCCGCCTACTGATTCCGATTTTCACGGAACATCTGTGGCGGGATTAATTGCCGCCATTGGCGGAAACGGCTTGGGTAGCACAGGTGTGGCGCCGGAGGCAAAGTTAATCGCAACTAATTTTATGTCAGATGAAGTTTCTAAAACATCTGATGTTATTGCTGATCAACCAAAAGGTGATGTGGATGTTGTGAACATGAGTTGGGGGTATCCGCAAAGTAATTACTATTCGGTGGATCCTTCATTTGAAGATCAGCTTAAAGAGGGTGTTAGTAACGGTCGCAATGGTAAAGGAAAAATTTATGTCAAATCGTCCGGAAATTCGCGCGTAGAAGAAATCACTCGTGGAGTGAATGATTATCGCCTTGGATTTTCTGTGTTTGATGACTACAGTAATACGCCGTATACGATTATTGTGGGTGGCTACCTTGCGACTGGTATCGTAACAAATTATAGCTCACCTGGTTCGAATCTGTGGGTTTCTTCAGCCGGTGGCTATGACGGTGTAAAAGCGCCGGCGATGGTAACAACGGATAGAAAAGGTTGTGCTTTAGGATATGCTAATTCTGCACTGACAGGAAACTCTGGCAATATTGGATCAGGCTTCCAAAAAGGTAACAACGGAAACACGGGTTGCAACTACACAGTTCAATTTAATGGTACATCGAGTGCAGCACCTACCACAGCCGGTGCGGTGGCCTTGTTATTAAGTGCATATCCCAAATTAAATTGGCGCGATGTGAAATATATCCTGGCGAAAACAGCCAAAGAAGCTGCTTTGGATTTTGATAACACCGACAACTATTTGTACTCGTTGAATCACACTACGTATTTAAGTCAGAAATCACCGGCAGGGTATAAGTGGGATGAAGACTGGGTAACCAATGCAGCTGGGTTCCGTTTTAGCAATTATTATGGATTTGGAAAGATCGATGTCGACAAGGCTGTTGAGTTCGCTTCGACTTATAAATCTCTATTTACTTCGCCGTTGATTGAAGCCAGTCAATCAGTGACTGGGCTTAGTATTTCAGTTCCCGATTTTTCATCGACAGGGGCGACTTCGACGATTGAATTTTCACAAGATATTACAATTGAAGCGATCCAAATCACCCCAGATGTTACCCACGCGAATGCCGGTGAGTTGGCCGTTGAGTTGATTTCACCACGTGGCTTAAGAAGTGTTGTTGTTCCAATGAACAATTCATTGGATAAAACAGCCAATATTCGTAGTATGCGTTTTTTAACGAATGCCTTCTATCAAGAATCTTCAGTTGGAACGTGGACTATGAAAGTAGTTGATGGTCGTTCAGGTACTGCGGGAACTATTAACGGTTGGAAGATAAACGTTATCGGACAAGCAAAATAGACATTATCTTAGGTGTTTCTTGAAATCCCAAATCATTTGCCAATATGTAGCGGTCTTTTCGACATCATCAAGAATTAGGTTCACATATACGCCCGATTCTTCCATGATTTTTTCGCTTAAAAGATTTTTTTCGATAAGTGGATTTAGGTCTTCTACTTTTAAAAGGAAACCTAGCTCTTTCATTGAATCATTTTGCAGATCGTTGATATTTACTTTGCGCGCACCTTTGGCATTCGCCTCTAATTTGCGTGAGTAGTTGATTACGCCAGTTAAAGTTTTGATTTCTTCGTTAGAATAAGAAACTTTATCTTTGTCGGCTTTAAATAGCCAGTCATTGTACCAATCAACGAAATCAAATAACAAGTTAGGATTCAAATTTTGAATTTTCTGTTTACCTTCACCTAAATCTTCAATTTTAAAAAGATTCATGGCTTCTAAGGCCGTTGTCACGGCTTGCATTTTGTTTGTGGCTTCTTGAAAAATTTGAATGGTCGTATTTCGCAAACGGTTCTGCGGAAGAATTAAAACATCATTTTCTTTCGTTCCATATTTTAAGCCAACGAAATTTAAAATCGACAATAGTTTGTTTAACGTATGCGGTGGAAAGCGATCCTCATCTGGATTAGAGTTTTCTAAAAGTTTGATGCGTTTGTTGGCTTCACGAAGATTTTCATTCATGGTACGCATGATGGCTTTGACCCAAACGGGAAGGACTTCTAATTGTTGATTGAGTGTCTCATAAGGCAGGGCGATGACTTCGGAATCTTTTAGGGCTTTAACATTTGCTGAGCGCGGTTTTTTATCAAAGATAGCCATTTCGCCAACCATCGCGCCGGCTTTGATTTCGGCAAGTACGATTTCAGCTGTTCCTTTGGTTTTAGTGATAGCCAGCTGACCGGATTTAACAATATACATATAATCGGGAGCATCACCGTCACGAAATAGGTAACTATCTTTAGTTATACGCTTTGATTCAGCCACAGTCCTATTATGACGTACGGACTAGATTTGCGCAAACCAAACCCATTGGTGTGGGTCCAGAAAAGTAAAAGGCCAAATGCTCTACGCATCTGGCCGTGTTGTGTCTGTATCAATTTGATATTATTTTATAAAACGTCTTCGTTAAAAACCTTGGCGGCCTGTCGGTCCAGATTTAAGTCTTGTTCTTTTGAATCCTTAACGTATTCAGATAAGTATAAAGGTTTTTTCGTTAAAACAGAGAAGCTTTTGATTCTATAGTCTATTAATCGAGTTTTGAAATAGGACTGAACATCCTTTAAGTAAATAAATTTAGAAAAGTTTTTATTTTTAGATTTTTTAGATTCTAAAACAATACCATTTCCGATGTATAGATAGCTAGCTAACGGCATTTGGATTTGGTCAATGTCGTCAGTTCCATAAATAACAACCACGTCGCCAGTTTTCATTTTCTCTGGGGTCACTTCTTGGCCGAAATCGGCGATAAGACGTTCAAATAAATCAGGAGATACGTCGGCAGACGGCACATTATTAAGAGAATCTTTTAAATAACTTTTTTGGTTACCTGTGCGCCATTCCATCCAGTGTACTGCACTTGCCAGTGTCGATGTTTCAGGTAAACGAGCCTCTGAACTAGGAGCTGATATTGGCGATAAGAAATTAGGCAAAAAGTTCTCTGCTTTATACGTTTTTTCTGAATAGTAAGGCGCAATGCGATCGCCGTAAAATCTAAAATTATATAGATTGAATTTCTTGCGATCCATTTTATTGATTTTGATATCTAACCGATAATCGGTAATTGAATGTGGTGATTTGCTTGGAATTTTCGTTACAATCCAGTCGCGATAGGTGCGATTTTTAGGTTGAACATCAAAATTCATTTTATCCATTGGTACATGCTCAAGCTTTATGGCAAATGCGTTTAAAGCTGACATCACTAATGGCAGTATAACAATTACATACTTCATAACTACCTCTTTGTTTTCTTATAGATTGTTAGAGCAAGGAGCGGGCCTGTGTTATAACTGTAAACTGTCTCAATTTAAAACGAAGTTTGTCCTTGAGTGAGACGTTGCTGGTAGATCGGTGACGGATTTTGCGAAAGAAGGTGCTTTTTTGTCTTGATGACTTTTTAAATTTATCTTAACGTTCAGGGTTCATGGAGGCTCAATGAAGAATATTTTGTTTTTAGCCTTAGCGCTGTTTGTTGGTTTTTCGTCAGCACAGGCTAAGAAGATAGATTTTTATGAAAATTCCACTCTACACTATTACAATGGTCTATACGTTTTAGATCTGCACGGTACACGTGAAGAAATGATGCGCGCGCATGGTTTCTTTGCAGCGAAAAATATTCAAGCTAATTCACCGCTGCAGTTTTTTTCCTCTGTAATGGATAAAGCCTTAGATGAAAAGCTAAAAAGTAAACTCGGTGTTGGCGTTGTTTCTGGCTCGTTAGATGTTTTATTAAAAATGAAAATGAGCAAAGAAGATCAGAAAGCTTACATTGCATTTGCTCAAGGTATGAACGTGCCGGCTAAACAAGTTTTTAAAGCACTGTACTATCCTGATTTCGGCGAAATGTTGGCGTCAGTCCAATATGGCAAAAACGAAACAGCGGTTGAGGTTCCTGAGTTTGGTTGTTCTTCGTTTGTCGCTCCAAAGTCAGCGCAAAATCCTGGATTGTTGTTTGGTAGAAATTTAGAATTTGGCGGTGTGGGTTATTTCGATCGTTACCCGGCGGTTGTTTATCTTCATTCTACGGATCCTAAAGATATTCCTTATATTCAAATGACGGCTCTGGGTTTACCCGGTACGCACACGGCCTACAATCAAAGTGGCGTAATGATTTCATTGCATCAGTTAACCGCTAATCAATTAAATCCAGTGGGTGATTTGATTCTAAATGTGGTGGATGAAGTGGCCCGTCGCGCCCATAGTTTGGCAGAAGCTCGTCAAATCATTCAATCTAAAAAATTCACAACCCCATGGAAAATCATCGTAGGGTCGGAATCAGATAACTCTGGTTTTCTGGCCGAAGTTTCACCTAAAGGTGAATTCTTTCACGAACTTCAAGGTTCCGGTTTAGGTGAAACAAATCACGCCATTTCAAAAGAAATCAAATCGGATGAGTTCTTTGCTAACTACAATTACATTCAAAGCTCGATTATGAGAAAAGCGGCATTGCGTGAAGCTTTAGACGCCAACAAAATCATTGATCCCGATAGTGCTATCAATTTATTAGGGCGACGTACTCAGCCAGCAACAGGGGCTAATAGTTTTATTTCTCTTTCGAAATTTAGCAATATCATGTCTGTTGTTGTTTCGGCTAAGGACCACACTTTATATTACGGTTTAGCATCTAGAATTAATACGAAACCATCTTCGGGGGTGTACGTAAAGTTACCTCTAGATTTTAAAACTGATTTTTCGACCTATGAAGCTGCTGTTCATCACCCTTCGGTAGTTTATGATGCCGCTGTTTTAGAAGTCGATCATCATGTTCGCGCCGCAATGACAGAAAGTAGTCAAAAAGCTGATCTTGCGGTTATGTCGAACCATCTAAAACAAGCCGTCGCTGCCTATTCAAAGGATGCAGGGTTGAATTCAGTTTATGCGGCGATGTTGTTAAAACTCTACGCGTCGACAGAAGGTAAGTCTGAGCAGTATTTAACAGAAGCGCAAGCCGTTCTTGAGCGTTCAAAAGCGGTCTTTAAGGGCGAGAACGATAAAGCGATTCATTCGTTATTGTTGGCTCGTATCGCTGTATTGAAAAACAATCAAAACGAAGCGACGGAATTGTATAAAACTATCGTGCCGACATCGAGCCAAATGAAAGTGGCGCTGGCATCGGATACGAAAGTGTTAAAATCAAATGATGCTCGTAAATCTATTCTAGAAAAATCAAAAAAGGTCAAAATCACATTGTCTGACCTTGATATCGTTTCTTTCTAAGAGGCAACGAATCTTAAAATAAAAAAAAGACTAGGTTTATAGCCTAGTCTTTTTTTTTACCCGAAAGGGGATTTTAAAATAATCTAAGTTACATTTTTTCGATGATCACAGCTACGGCTTCGCCGCCACCAATACATAGGGTAGCTAAACCATAACGTTGATTGCGAGTGTGTAAACCATGAACTAACGTAGTCAATATACGAGCACCGCTAGCGCCGATGGGGTGACCAATAGAAACCGCGCCGCCGTGAACGTTTACGCGATCGCGAGGAATCTCAAGCTGCTTCATCGCCGCAAGCGTTACAACGCTGAATGCTTCGTTGATTTCCCACATGTTGATGTCAGCTACTTTTAAGTTAGCTTGGTTTAACGCTTTTTTGATCGCGCCGACCGGAGCTGTTGTGAAGTATTTAGGATCTTGAGCGAACGTTGCTTGCGCTACGATACGCGCCAAGGGTTTGATGCCTTTTTGCTTCGCCGTTTCTTCTGACATTAAAACATGAGCAGCCGCGCCATCATTGATTTTAGAAGCATTGGCTGCCGTGATAGAACCATCTTTATTGAAAACTGGTTTTAATGTCGGAATTTTTTCGAATTGAGTGTTGAACGGCTCATCGTCTTTTTCAACGATCGTGGTTCCTTTTTTAGTTTCGATAGAAACGGGAACGATTTCATTTTTGAAAACACCTTTTTCTACAGCGGCTTGTGCATTTTTGTAAGATTCTACTGTGAATTGATCTTGCATTTCGCGTGTGAAATGGAATTCAGTCGCGCATAGGTCGCCTAAGTTACCCATATGTACATTTCCATATGGATCCCAAAGACCGTCTTTGATCATTGAGTCTGTCATGCTGGCCGGCCCCATGCGGAAACCCGAGCGTGAATTTTCAAGTAAGTGAGGCGCTAGGGACATAGATTCTTGTCCACCGGCAATAGCGATTTTAGAATGGCCAAGGCGGATAGAATCCGCAGCTAGCATCACGGCTTTTAAACCCGATCCGCACACTTTGTTGATGGTCATACAAACAGTAGCTGGAGTTAATCCTGCATAGATCGCCGCTTGACGAGCCGGAGCTTGTCCTACGCCTGCTGTTAAAACTTCGCCCATGATAACTTCATCAACTTCTTCTTTTTTGATGTTAGTTGTTTCTAATAAGTTTTTGATTACTTGAGCGCCTAATTTTGGTGCTGGTAATGAAGATAAACTGCCTTGAAAAGAACCTACTGCAGTTCTTTTAGAATTTACGATAACAACGGAATCCATGATCTCTCCTTTACTATTTGACAAGGACTATGATTAATCTTGAAATAAGAGTCAATGATCATAAAAGCCATACTCTTATTACTTGTCGGATTTAGAATAAACGCTCAAAATTTGGAACTGCCCATCGGTTCAGAGTACAATTCTATACAAATAAAATTAAATCGCCATGATGTGAAAATTCAGGAATCGGGAGCTGCCAAAATCCAATTTGTCGGGATGAAAGATAAAGGCAATTGGAATTTTCGCAAGGACAATGGTGTCCTTATAGTTGAAGAAAAAGACTATGATTCTAAGTTGTTTCACACGCCTACGGAAGGTGTTAAGGAAGGCCCAAAAGAGCGGCTAGTGCTAAAAGTGCCGGCGCTACCTTTGTTTGTCAGCGGTAATGACCTGGATGTGACGTTAGATAATTTGCGTAACACGGTGAAATTGGTTGTGTTTAAAGGTAGTGTTAAGGGTTTCAAAACGCAAGGTGAGCTGCGCGTGTTTTTAAATTCTGGCGAAGTCAGTTTAGATGCTCACTCAGCGCCACTGTTTTTAAATGGGTCGCAAGTGAAATTTGGGATGAAAAATTCGTCCTCGGACATCAAGGTGAATAACTATTCTGGAACGGTGGTTCTGGAAAAGAACACCGGTCATAGCTCTATATTTAACTACCAAGGTGGCGTGACATTAAAAGACGTCACGGGCAGCTCACAGATCGAGTTGATGAAAGGCACTGTTGCTATTGCTCAATCGCAGGGACGGCATGATATTGTTACCGACGAAGTGAACATTGATTTAAAGGCGACGAAAGAGTCTGACTTTAACGTCAAGATGAAGAACGGAAAATTAAACTACGGCACCAGCGGCGTGGGTGGGGTTTGGTTAAGTCTGAATTCTAAAGAGGGTGATATCTATTTGCCATCACCCATGAAGCCTCAGAAAGTAAAAGCTGAGACCTTTTACAAAGGCCGTACATCGGGTGAAAAGTCGGCGGCGCGGTTGGAAGCAAAAACTGTTAACGCGGCGATTATCGTGCGATAACTTGGGGTTGACTTAAGTTCGATTGTAAATGAAGGCTTATTCATGGCAAAAATAGACAAGAAAAAACCGACGCACAAAGCTAACGCATCAAGTAACAAGGCTAAGCCAGCCCCAAAAATGGCGGCAAAGCCTACAGTTATCAATAAAGGGCCTAAAAAGAAGCTGGACCTGAAAAAGAAAGACTTCAAGCCCACCGGCAAATTTGACAAGACGCAAAAGCCTATGCAGAAGGGCGCTAAAGACAGCAAACCTCAAAAGTTTGCGCCAAACCCTGGCTTCAACGGTAAAAAGTTCGATGCTAAAAAAACAGGCGCCGGCCATCAGCCAGCTCCTAAGTTCGCCAAAAAAGAAGTTCGCATCGAGCAATCGAGCAAACAAGAATACCTAAATAAAAAAGAATTGAAGAAAAAAGAGCATGAGAAGTCTCAGCTTCTTCGTAAGCAACAAGGTGGAAAACCAGAAGCGACTCCGGTCGTGGCTAAAGGTAAAACGCCGGCGGTAGTAGCTGAGGCTAATAAAGCTAAAAAAGCAGATGCCAAGGTGGCATCGTCACCGGGCCGTAAAGCAAAAAAACCTAAAGAAGAAAACGAACTAGACGACGTATTTATCGATGATTCAGGCAGTAACGAGATCGAAGAGTATGAGGACGAGTTAAAAGCCGTTGAAGAACTTGATAACGAAACTGATGATGATTTGTTGCTGGAAGCAGAAACAAAAGAGAAAAAATACGAAGACATCGAGTTAACAGATGCGGATGGTAATAAACTTTGCCGTTCACGTGATTGCGATCAGGTTTCTACGGTAGACGGGTATTGCCGTTTCCATTACTTGTTGTTCTGGAAAAATATCCAAGTACGTAAAAAAATCCTTCAGGATGGCAAACTTGGTCGTTATATCGAAGAATTAACATCACGTTACCCAGATAAATTCCTAGAAATGATCCGACGTGATTTACGCAGCCAAAAAGATTTCTTAGCCGCTATCCAAGAACTGGAGATCGATGAGTCGAATCTGGATGGAGATTTTGAAGAAGAAACACAGAGCTTTATTGACGAAGTTCGCGGTGTAAATGAAGGCACAAGTATCGAAGAAGAGTTTGAATAGGCTATGTCGGCATCGTTACATTTTCTAAAAGCTGCTATTAAGGAACCGCTTCAAATTTCCACTTTGTTTCAAACCGCACCGGCGACAGTGAATCGATTATTGTCGCCGTTGAAGCTAGACAATCACTGCTCGGTTTTAGAGTTGGGTGTGGGGGCAGGGGCCGTTACCAAACGCGCCTACTCAGTGATGAAAAGTAAAGACAAGTACTTGGGATTTGAAATCAATAGTGATCTATTTAATTACGTTACAAAAGAATACAAAGACTTTCAGTTTGTTTGTGCCTCGGCGGAATCTATTTCTGACTACACAAAAAATAGAAAGTTCGATTTGATCGTATCGACTTTGCCTTGGTCGTTGTTTGACGACTACATGAGGAAAAATATCTTAAATGAAATTGCGAACCACCTTGAGAAGGGTGGCTATTTTAAAACCTATATGGTTTGTAATGCGCTTTTAACTCCAGCCGGTAAGCAGTTTCGTCGACAATTGGAAGAGCGGTTTGAAGTCACATCGCGATGGGTGTTTTTAAACGCCCCACCGGCAAAAGTTTTTGAATGTCGTGCTAAAGTCGGCAAGAAACATTAGTTCTGCCGACACTTTGTTGTCACAGAAGTTGTTTGAAAGCCGGGATTTTAACTATGCCTTTAAAAAGATAGTACTGAATTTTTTTGTTTGTCGAAGCGCCTTGAAATTTGTTTGATTTATCTATCGGTAAGCCATCTTTCCCTAATAGTACTGACTGGTTACGACGAGCATTCATGTCAGCTAAAACATTTTGGGCAAGTCCTGGATTGTTATGGCAAACAAAAACCATTTCGTTATTCAAGTTCGTTGAACGAGGGTCCACGTTATACGTGCCAATTAAAGTTGTGTGGCCATCAACAACGGCGCGTTTAGAGTGTGTTCCCCAGGTGGCTGGCTCTCTATTTTGGAAGGTTGGATATTCAATATAATTGGGAGCATCCCCGCGGTATAAGTACATATTGATACCTGCCGATGTTAATTGACTAACCATGGGTTGAAGAGCGGCCACCGTGTAACTGGCATCTGTGGATTGTAGACTGTTTGTTTGAACAGACATTTTGAAACCAGGGATTGCTAATAGCGCACCAAATATGTTCTTTCCCTTTTCTGTAATTACGAAGTAGGGCGATTCTATATCCAAAGATTGCTTGGCATTAGATACGATATCTTTAATTGTGTTGAATGTGCGACGAGAATCTTTTGTGTCGCTAGGAAAGTCAGATGCAAACGTTGAATCTGTGCATACGCCCTTGTATTGTGTCGCTAATAATTTTTGCCCCCATGATTCGATTGTCTTTTTGAAGGCATAGTCGCGGGGGTCAGGAACAATCAAGCTATGTGCTCTTTGCATTTTCTTTTTATAAGATGGATCGTCTTTTCCGTTTTTACCCTTTGGAAGGACATAGAGTGGTTCTGCACTTAATGGACTGTGCCAGTAGGCTTCGAAGCTTTCTTGTAGAACTTGTGCCATTGTTCCTTTGATGTATATGTCTGTATCTAGAAAATTGTATTCCGGTGATAGATCAAAATACTCGGAGCCAATATTACGTCCTCCGGTAATTGCTTCTTTGCCGTCAACAACTAACGATTTTCTGTGGTTGCGTTGATTTACTTTCATGAAATTAGAGATCGGACTCTCTTCATTATTGTAATAACGAACCTTGATGTTATTTTCTTTGAGTACTGTGGCATAGTCGTCCTTTAGTTTTAATACCGTGGCTGAGGCATCAATAAGAACGCGGACCGAAATATTTTTTGACGGATCGGCTTGAGAAGACTCTTTGGCTTTTTCAATTAACGCTTGAGTCAAAATGCGTGCGGCGGGGTCTGAGTCTGCTTTATAAATAAAGTACTCTAAATCAATCGTATTTTTTGCTGAACGAATCATTTGAAGTCGTTTTTCTAATGCCGCAATACCGCTTGATAGGTGGATAATTTCTTGTGGATCATTCATGTATCTTCTATAAATGCTTTCTTCTTTGTAAACCATGCTTGAGTATGTACCTTGAATGTTGCGGTAAAGTTCTTTTGCAAGATCAAGCTTTTCTGAGTGTTCTTTTAATTCGCGATTTTTGTCGTACATTAAAATCGGATGTAGGGGTTTATTTGGAAAAGCTTGCGCCATTACGTGATCCGGACTGATGGTGTGACGACCAGCACTTTTTGCGGTTGGCCAGCTTAAGTCCGTAAAGATAACATAAGCTAATTCAGAACAAACGATTTTCTCTTTCGTGTTAACGTCAAAGTTAAAATCGTAAGGCTTACCGAATTGCTCAGCCGCATTTTTAGCGTACATTACTTTTTGATCTTCGGTTAGTGGTTGAACGCTGCGAAGAACAAGCAATTCATCGATATCTAAGAAGTGTTCTAGTGAATTCAATTGAACGCCTTCTAATGCCTTTCTAGATAAGCCTTTGCGTGGATCATAACGAAGCGCTTCTAGAATAGTTTCTCCTTTTTCGATTTGCTTTTTCATTTCAGGTCGGAAGTAGTTCCATAGTCCAGCGGACACTAATTGTTCTTTTGAGCCCAAATAGACTGCAACGTGGCCATAGTAGCCTGGGATGAATTTGTCAGTCGCACGGAAGGGAGTTTTTTCTAAAAGAATATCGAATGGTTGAAGTTTTGATTTGATATAGTTCTTTTCTTGATTAGACAGCTTGCTAAGGTAGCCGTCTCTGTTTTCAATTTTTACGGCTCCGGCCGCGTTCCCAAACAGGAAGCTAATGGCAAAAGTGCTCGCACGGGCTGCGTAGTTTGTCATATCGGACAGGTCGCGCTTACGGCGCTCCCAACGTTCACTCCAAGGATCTGCTAGATCGCCATCTTTTAGCATAAAGTTGTAGAACGCACTGTTTAGGATAAGCGTGTTTAGATTTTCTTCCTCTTTAGACACTTCAATTTTGTACTGATTTTTTAAATTGTTATCAGCAGCGAATAAGTTCATTGCCCGTGCCAACATTTTTCGTTGGTCAGGATCGACAAAACTTTTTGTGATTTCATCAAATGCACTTTTGTAAATTGGCTTCGTATCAAATTTTAGTTTCTTACGTGCCGCTGGATTATCATAGTGAGGATTGATGCCTACTAGAAAATTATCATACAGGACAAGTGCAGCTGCCAATGACATTCTTAATCCAAATAGAGTGTCGCGACCCTTGGCATCTTTTGGATTCAAAATAAACGTTAAATCGCCGGTAGTTTTATCTACCGAGGCTTCGCTCAAGGTGACTTTTGTTTGTGCTTTTGGAGCCACTAAATACTGAAACTGATTAACGATGCCAAATAATGGTTTGCGTATACTTAGATATTCCCGCGCGGTTTCAAAAAAATCATCGGTTTCTTGGGATGACATCGGTGTGTCTTTACTAACGCGTTCTTTAATAATGGCGTCGAGCTTCAAGCTCTTTTGTCGCCAAGCTAACGACTCCGCGATTTTTGGAAGTAAACGAGATTGATAGACTTCTAAATATTCTTTTTTCACAGCAGATTCAGATTGAGGATCCCGGTCAGTTGCTTTCTGGCTGGATACACACGAGATTAAGATTGAAAAGAAGCACGCTAATATGACGAAATTCTTCATATACAGTCCTTTCTATAATTATAAAGACACATATAGGGATCGGCAGGACGCTTAAGGACTGAATAGTTGATCCAATTTACTCTACATTGGTAAGGAGCCAACAAACGGGAATCGACAGGTAGAGTCGAGGTGCGATAATCTAAGGTCTAGTGTCGAGGGAGGCAGTTATGAAACTGTTCTGTTTGATAGTGTTCTTATTTTTGGGGGTGGCAATGGGAAATGAAATCGATCCAAAAGCAGATTTGAAGACGATAGAAAAAGCAATCAAAGATGGTGACTTGGGCGAGAATTTAGCGAAGCGAGCGCAGAAGGCAGGGGATCTGCATCTGACTGAATTGAATGATACTGGGGAATATCGTGTGTTCTCGTTCTCTGATTTTACAGCTGGTTATACGGCGATGATCGATAGAGATCGCTTGGTCCTATTATGTAAAGCGTTCGGCGGCGGCGTTGCGAGAAATTTCAAAGTCAGCAATCGCACGGGTCATAAAATTTTGTACTTTGAATATGATTCGGGTAGTGGGGTTAGTCGAAGGCAGAAAGGACAATATAGTCTTGGCTCGCGAAAATCGTTAGTGAACGACGATAATTAACAAGAAAGAAAAAAGGCCTCCGTTTTCACGGAAGCCTTTGAGATAAATAAATCCCGCTAAACTAGAATCTCTAGTGTGTGTGGTGAGTTTCTTGGAATTGATCATGCTCAGTCGAGCCTTTCAATGCCGAAGTCGATCCTGTTCCTTCAGTGATAACATTCAATACTTGGTCAAAGTATCCAGTTCCCACTTCCTGTTGATGTTTCACAGCAGTGTATCCTTCTGGTGCGGCTGCGAATTCTTTTTCTTGTAAGTCTACGTAGGCTGGCATTCCAGTCGCTGCGTAACCTTGAGCCAAATTGAAAGTATGATAATTGATTAAATGCCATCCAGCTAATGTGATGAATTGGAATTTGAATCCCCATTCGCCCAATTGTTTTTGGAAGCGAGCGATATCAGCATCTGATAAGTTCTTTTTCCAGTTGAATGAAGGCGAGCAGTTGTACGCAAGTAATTTACCTGGGTATTTTGCGTGGATTGCTTTTGCAAACGCTTCTGCTTCTTTCAAGTTTGGAGTCGAAGTTTCGAACCATAGTACGTCCGCGTATTCAGCGTAGGCTAAGCTTCTTGCAATAGCGTAGTCGTTACCACCTTTGATCATGTAGTAGCCTTCTGGAGTGCGTTCGCCAGTCAAGAAAGGTTTATCTGCTGGATCGATATCAGATGTCATCAAGTTAGCTGACTGAGCATCTGTACGAGCAATGATAACTGAAGGCACGTTCAATACGTCAGCGGCTAGACGAGCGGATTGTAGAGTGCGTACGAAAGTTGACGTTGGAACTAGAACTTTACCAGCCAAGTGACCGCATTTTTTTTCTGCAGCTAATTGATCTTCAAAGTGAACGCCCGATGCGCCCGCAGTGATCATTGATTTCATTAATTCGAACGCGTGTAAAGGGCCACCGAAGCCCGCTTCAGCGTCAGCTACGATAGGTGCATACCAATCAGTTCCTTTTTGAGGACCTTTTGTGTTTTGACGATCGATTTGATCCGCGCGTTGGAATGCGTTGTTAATGCGTTGAACAACTTGAGGGACTGAATTTGAAGGATATAAAGATTGGTCAGGGTACGTTTGACCAGACATATTGTTATCAGCGGCTACTTGCCAACCAGATAAGTAGATAGATTTTAATCCACCTTTTACCATTTGAACGGCCTGTGCGCCTGTCAATGCACCGAATGTATTTACATACGCTTCAGTGTTTAAATACGTCCATAGTTTTTTAGAACCATGAGTCGCGATTGTGTGCTCGATAGGAAGAGTTGTGCGCAATGAAACTACATGCTCCGGCGTGTAATTTCTTGTGATACCTTTCCAACGAGGTTCTGTAGTCCATGACTGTTTTAGTGTTTGTGCTTGTTGTTGTTCCCATGGTTGCATGTGAGCTCCTTGTGTATTGTTAATACGTTTTTAGTTTAAAAATTTATAGCTATGAGTCGTTAAAAATTCGCTGAATTCTTTCGATAGAACTAATTGATCTAAAATTTCAGATGCTTTATCCAAATGAAGCGTCGTAAATTGTTCGCGAATTTTGGTCAACTCTTGTTCCTTTAATGCATGGTAGATGTCGGTTGTTAACGTACGTCCATCAGCTAGAACAACGTTAAATTTTAACCACTGCCATAATTCACTTCGTGAAATCTCGGCTGTGGCCGCGTCTTCCATCAAATTATAAAGTGCGGCCGCGCCGGTGCCACTTAACCAGCGGTCTAGATACAATAAAGACACATTGATATTTGTGCGTACACCATTTTCTGTGATTTTTCCTTCAGGAACATGAGTGTCTAGGATTTGATCTGGAGTGATTTGCAGAGATAATTGTTTTTGTTTTTGATTATCGTTTTGGCCAAGGATTGAATCAAATTCAGCACGTGCAATCGCGATTAAGTCAGGGTGGGCCACCCAAGTGCCGTCAAAACCTAAAATCGCTTCGCGTTTTTTATCTGCTTTGATTTGGTCGATAGCTTTTGCGGTTACTTCTGGTTCATTACGATTCGGAATAAAGGCGGCCATGCCGCCGATTGCGTGAGCTTCGCGCTGATGGCATGTTTTAACTAATAATTCACAATAGGCTTTCATAAACGGCAGATTCATTGTTACTTGCTGACGATCTGGAAAAATGAATTTCTTGTTATCTTTGAATTTTTTGATGAAGCTAAAAATATAATCCCAGCGTCCGGCGTTTAGTCCCGCCATGTGGTCTTTTAATGAATACAGAATTTCGTCCATCTGTAAGGCAGCTAAACACGTTTCGATCAAAACAGTAGCTCGGATTGTGCCTTTTGGGATGTTCAGTTCAGCTTGTGCGAATTCGAATACATCATTCCACAACTGCGCTTCTAAATACGATTCCATTTTAGGAAGATAGTAGTAGGGACCAGATCCGTGTTTGATTTTTAATTTAGCTGTTAAGAAGAAGTTTAAGCCGAAATCAAATAGTGATGCGCTCATAGGTTCACCAGCGAATTCAACATTTTTCTCTTCTAAATGCCAGCCACGAGGACGTACTAATAATGTCGCACCTTGTGGGTTTAACGTGTACGATTTGCCTTTGCCGCCATTGAAATTCAAATTTTTACCAGCAGCCAACATCAAGCTATAATGGCCGACAACAATATTTTCCCAGGTTGGCGAGAGAGCATCTTCTAGGTCAGCCATAAATACATCGGCGCCAGAATTCAGTGCATTCACGATCATTTTGGCTTCTGCTGGACCTGTGATTTCCACTTTGCGTTTACTTAAATCGGGTGGGCAACTAGCTACTTTCCAGTTTGAATTGCGGATATAGGCGGTTTCGTTTGGGAATGTCGGGATGTAACCCGAATCGATTTTTTTTGCTAACGTAAAACGATCTTGAAGAAGTTTTTTTCGAGTCGGATTGAACTGCGTGTGCAGTTTTTCTAAAAACTTAAGTGCGTCAGGGGTCAGAACGACGTCACTGATTTGTTGTTCATCTAAATTGAAATTTTCGTGTGAATAATTTTTGAAAACGAAATTTTTTTGAACTGTGTTTTTTTGCATAGTTAAATTGGTGTCACAATTTGTTTTGGAAAGGTACAAATATTTTTTTCTCGCAAGTAGTTAGAGCGCTCACTCTAACGGTCTGAAAAATATTCTTGCTGTAAAATATTTGGACAGTTTTGCGTTTGAAAATTTAGGTTTGGAACGGGTGAGTTTGCGTTAAACCCTTGAACCGACGGCATTTCATTTGCTTAAGTATTTACTCTGTATCGGGGTGGGTATGAAAACAGTTTTTTTATTTTTGGGGACTTTTCTAATTTTCAACGTCGGTTGTAATCAAAAAAATATTTCTTCAGAAATGAATTCGGGACTTCAAATTGAGACTAAGACAGGCATTATTGGCGGCCTTGAAGTCACGGAATCCGATCCTATTGCTAAATACACGGTGATAATTCATTCCTTTCGACTTGAAAAAAACACGGATCCAAAACCAGCTAAATTTAGTTTATGCACCGGCGTGATCATTGGGAAAAAGTCAATTCTAACAGCCGCCCATTGTTTTGGAAAAAATGAACAATCCAAGAAAGTTAATGTTATGGAGGTTTTTTTTACGCGATCATCTGCCAATTTAGAAACGGCGCCAAAAGCTTTTGGAACTTTCATCATTAAGCACCCTTATTATGGTGAAAACGATTTATCTCGGCATTTTGATTTAGCAGTTGTGAGTTTAAATAGCGAAATTCCAAACGGGTATGAGCCCATTTCTATTTTACCTAACAATGTAGAACTTAAAGTTGGCGATTTGGTTTTTCCTGCAGGTTACGGACGCACTTTGGATTTGTCTATGCCGACGTCACCAACAGCTGATTATAAATTAAATAAGTCGGTGGGTCTGAAGATCTTAGAAGACTGGGGTACGTTTTTCTTTGTGGATCAGTCGAAAGGGTCGGGTGTGTGCAGAGGTGATTCTGGCGGTCCTACCTTTGTTCAAAGTAAAGGTAAGTTATATTTAGTGGGTATCACGCACGGTTTTTCCGTCGATGAAGGCAAACAAGAATCATGCAAATCGCACGGTATGTTGATCAAGGTGCAGACCCATAGATCTTGGATCAACACCACGCTCAATAAAAAAGAATAAATTATTTAGTTTGTGGCCCAGAGGCTGGATCAGCTGCTGGTTTTGCCGCTGCTTTATTGCGATCGGCTTTTGCAAGATTCACACACTCGCCATGAAAATAGAAACCTTCGTCCCATGTCGCATGAAACTCATCCGTCGATTTCGGAGAAACAGTTTCATGACAAGCTCCTTTGTTTTTAGTGAAGGTGCTGGTCACCTTCTAATGTTGTGTTGTCATCAGTGAGCGCTTTCTCTGTTTTTTTTAGCTCAATGATTTTTTCTAGAGTTTCAGCGTCATATTGTTCGGCAAAATTGTAGGCATCCATCCCGCTGTCTTCAGTGCGATTTTCATTCACTAAAGCTTCATCTTGTTTAGATAACCATTCGTCAGCTAGGGATTCAAGTTTTGAGTTCACAGTCGAGTATTGAAAGTGAAGCACATCCTTACTGAACGAAACCGGTTTCCACAAAATGGGCAGCGTTTCTTCATATTCGGAATTCTCAAAGCCGTCTTTAGCAAAAAACTCGATAAAGACTGAGCCCAAAAAATCTAGGGATGTGTTTAATTTAGTAAGGACCTGGTCTTTGGCTTCAGGAACATCAAAGGCCAATTCAAAATTATGCTGTTTTAAGCGGCCGTTAGGCAGAAAACCAATGCGAACTAGGACTTCGCGATCGTACACGCGACCCTCTACTACGACCTCAACGTTTTTAAGCTCTTTTTTGTACTGAGCCGTGATCGCTGTGTGAATATTTTCTAGGTATTCTTTTGGAAGGCTGGTCCATTTTTTAGAGTCACTTCGGCGAGGCTGCATAAACACTCCTAGATAGGTCGTTCAGAGGATTTCCTATATATGAAACTTCCGTTTGACACAATGGGTTTTTCCCCATATGACTTTTTTTCCCAATCGTAGGCGGTAAAGCGTGGAAACTACAATCGAAAATCAACCATTTTCTTATAAAAATCAAGATATTGGCAACGGTCGCGGTGTTTATATTTCAACCTATGGTTGTCAGATGAACGTGAACGATTCTGATCGCATGTACAGCTTGCTAGAAATGGCGAATTTTACACCGGTGGATAGCCCACTTGAGGCTTCTGTTATCATCATCAATTCGTGCTCAATCCGTGAAAAACCGGTTCATAAAGTTTACTCAGAAGTGGGTAAATATAAAAAATTAAAAGATCAAAATCCAAAACTTAAAATTGGCATCGGTGGCTGCGTCGGTCAGCAAGAAAAAGAAAAACTAATTAAAAATCAACCTTTGATCGATTTCGTTTTCGGAACAGATACTATTGATACATTGCCCGATATTTTACAAAACCTGATCGAGCAAGAATCAAAACGTAAAGAAGAAAAAAGCAAAATCATTAAAGCGGGTTTTGCGCACAGAGAACCGTACCATGTAGAAACGTTAGTTCGTAATCCTGGTGTATCAACATTCGTGAACATCACTAAAGGCTGCGATAATTTCTGTACTTTCTGTGTGGTTCCTTTCACGCGCGGTCGTGAAAAAAGTCGTCCTAAGGCGCACATCATGAACGATATCCAAACGCTAGCTAAACGCGGGGTTAAGGAAATCACGCTGTTGGGACAAAATGTAAACTCATACGAAAGCGAATGCGGAACAAATCTAGCGCAATTGATGAAAGCGATTGCCGTGGAGACTCCGATCGAGCGTATTCGTTTTACGACGTCGCACCCGAAAGATTTCGACCAAGAATTAATGGACGTGATTGCTCAACACCCAGATAAAGTGTGCGAATACATTCATTTGCCTTTCCAAAGTGGTAATTCACGTATTTTAAATCTAATGAATCGCGGTTACACCCGTGAAGAGTACCTGGAAAAAATCGCGATGATTAAAAAAACAATACCGAATGTAGTGCTTTCCACAGACATCATTTGTGGTTTCCCAGGTGAAACCGACGCTGAATTCGAAGATACGTTATCTTTGGTTCAAGAAGTGGGTTATGAAACAATATTTGCGTTTATGTATTCACCTCGTCCAAACACCAAAGCGGCTAAATTTGAAGATCAAGTTCCAGAAAATGTTAAATCCGAACGTTTACAACGCTTATTTGATTCACATAATAAGATGGCCTTTGAGTTAGCGCGTGCTTATGAAAATCGCGTATTAGATATTTTAGTAGAAAAGAAACATGACGATGACGACAAACCACGCGAAGGCATGATTAAATATTCAGGCCGCAGTCGTCAGAACAAGCTGGTGTATTTTGAAGCACCAGAAACTGAACAGGGTATGATTGGCCGCACGGTCAATGTTAAAATCACCAAAGCCTACCCAGCAGTTTTTAGAGGAGAAATGGTTGGATCAATCAACTAAGAAACGTTTAAAAATTGAATTTCCTGATTTGGCCAAAATGATGGCGCCGGGGATTCAAATCGAAGAGACTCAGGAAGAGGAATCCTTTCACCAGAATGACTTAATTCATATGTTACCTTATGGTGTCTCGGTCGCGCCTGATTTAAGGAACACGTTCTTTTTTCTAAAGGATAAAACTCAGAATTTGACCCTTCCCGTGATGGTAAACCCCGTAGAAGCCAGTTTAATTCTAGCTCAGCTGAATTTAGCTCCGGATATGCAGCTGGCGCAGCCTCATCGAGCTATGGCGGTGATGTTGTCAACCCTGGGAGTAGAGCTGCGCCAATGTGTTTTTGTGCAAACAAAAGGCACTCGTCAGCTGGTTCGTTTGTATTTTACCGGTAGTAAGAGCGCGAGCTCTATAAAATTATATGCCGATCAAGCCATGAGTTTGTGCATCGCCCTTAGAGTGCCAATATATGCGACTTTAGATTTTATTCACAAAAGTAAAGTGGTGCATGTTCAAGGTGACCCACTTGCAAAAAATCTTATCGAAAATCAAAAATTGTTATTGAAAAACACCACCTATCTTCAATAGACTAGGGCATGTCACTCATCCGCACAGCTCGAGGCTTTACACCGAAAATTCACACTAGTGTTTTTGTCGCCGAAAGCGCCAATATTATTGGCGATGTTGAAATCGGCGAGAACAGTTCTGTCTGGTATCAAACCGTTATTCGCGGGGATGTGATGCCGATTAGAATTGGAAATTCAACCAACATTCAAGATGGCTCAATTATTCACGGCACATTTGGAAAATATGGAACGACTATCGGCAACGAAGTGACGATCGGTCATCAAGTCGTTTTGCACGGAACCACAGTTTCGGATCGTTGTTTAATTGGGATGGGTAGTATTTTGATGGACGGCAGTTTCATCGCAAAGAATTGCATCGTCGGTGCGGGTTCGTTAGTGACGGAAGGCTTCCGCTGTGAAGAAGAAGGTTGGTTAGTTCTGGGGCGTCCAGCTAAGGCCATTCGTAAATTAAAAACTGAAGAATTAAATTTTTTAAAACAATCAGCTGATAATTATCGTTTGTACACAACGTGGTACTAACTTGAAAGGGGTTCGCACATGGATAATAAGAATATTCCTTATGCTTTAACGTTTGATGATATCTTGCTGCTGCCTCAGTATTCGGAAATTGTTCCGACCGAGATTACGCCAAGATCTTATTTCGCTAGGGATAAGTATTTAAACACGCCAATTATTTCGGCAGCTATGGATACCGTGACGGAAAATAAAATTGCTCGTATCATGGCGCAATTAGGTGGACTGGGTATCATCCACAAAAACATGGATATCGAAAAACAAGCTCTTGAAGTAGAAAAAGTAAAAAAATACGAAAGCGGAATGATCCAAGACCCGATCACGCTAGGTCCGAAAGAAAAAGTCAGCACGGCGCTGGCTTTGATGTCTAAATATTCCATCAGCGGCGTGCCGATCACGATGGGAAAAACGTTAGTTGGTATTTTAACGAATCGTGATCTTCGTTTTGAAACTAACATTGACCAGCCAATCGAAAATATCATGACGAAAGAAAACCTAGTGACGACTCAAGAAGGTACGACACTAGAACAAGCGAAAAAGATTTTACAAAAACACAGAATTGAAAAAGTTCCTGTCGTAAATCAAAAAGGTGAACTGAAAGGTTTAATCACAATCAAAGATATCGAAAAAGCCCAAGCTTTCCCAGGTGCAACGAAAGATTCGCATGGTCGTTTGTTTGTGGGTGCCGCTATCGGTGTTGGGGCTGAGGCGCGTGATCGTGCTGATGCATTGATTGCAGCTCATTTAGATGTCCTGTGTATTGATACGGCTCATGGCCATTCGAAAAATGTTTTAGAAATGGTAAGGTCAGTTCGTGCGGCTCACAAAGATGTGACAATCGTTGCGGGTAATGTGGTAACGGCTGAGGCTACTGAGGCATTGATCAAGGCCGGTGTTGATGTTGTTAAAGTGGGCGTGGGTCCCGGCAGTATCTGTACTACTCGTATCGTAGCGGGCGTCGGTATGCCGCAAATTTCTGCGGTGATCGAATGCGCGGCAGTTGCTAAAAAATTGGGGAAAACAATTATTGCAGATGGTGGTATTAAATTCTCGGGTGATATTGCTAAAGCGTTAGCATTAGGCGCGAACACTGTCATGATCGGTAACTTGCTAGCCGGTGCGGAAGAATCACCAGGCGAGACGATTTTATTCCAAGGCCGTACGTACAAAATGTACCGTGGAATGGGTTCTCTTGCAGCGATGCAAAAAGGTTCAAAAGATCGTTACGGACAAGCTGATGTATCTGAATTTGATAAATTAGTACCTGAAGGTATTGAAGGCAAAGTTCCGTATAAAGGAAACGCGTCGGCTATTATTCATCAATTAGTGGGTGGATTGAAATCGGGTATGGGCTATATCGGTGCAAAAAACATCGAAGAGTTGCAAGCCCGCGCCAAGTTTGTGCAAATCACATCGCAAGGTTTACGCGAATCTCACGTTCACGACGTCAGTATCACTAAAGAAGCTCCTAACTATAGATTGGAATAGAAATGCAAACGAATGGGTTTTTAATTTTAGATTTTGGATCGCAGGTGACTCAGTTGATCGCGCGAAGATTGCGTGAAATGGGTTACTATAGCGAGATCAGACATTTTGCATACCCAATTGAAGAGATTAAAAAAGGTAACTACGCCGGCATCATCCTTAGCGGTGGGCCACATTCCGTTTATCAAGACGGTGCTCCTTATCGCAGTATCAAAGAACTGGTGGATATAGCGCCGATCATGGGGATCTGTTATGGCATGCAGTTGATCTGTCATGATCTGGGCGGCAAAGTAGAATCAGCAAAACATCGCGAATACGGATATAAAACAGTAAAATGGAACAAGTCGCCGTTTAAAGATGGCGCTAAAGAACAACCGGTGTGGATGAGTCACGGTGATGTGGTTGTGAATGTGCCTTCGGGTTATCAGATCACGGCAGAAACCGATGATCATCCGGCCGCCATGGAAAAAGGTTCTGTTTTTGCCGTTCAATTCCATCCGGAAGTGGTTCACACGCAACGTGGTGATGAGATTCTTCATTATTTTATCGATAAAACAAAAGCTCAGAAAAATTGGCAAGTCGACGATTTCTTAAAATCAATTCAAGATCGCGTGCGTGCTGAAGTTGGGCCTAGTCGAAATATCTTATGTGCCCTTTCTGGTGGCGTGGATTCAAGCGTTCTAGCTGTGATGCTGACACGCGTGTTTGGTAAAGAACGCGTGTACTGCGTTTTTGTGAATAATGGGTTGCTACGAAAAAATGAATTTGAAACTGTAATTAAGTCTTATGAAAGCCTGGGACTGAACTTGCATCCGGTGGATGCGTCTGAAGAATTTCTTGAAGGTCTTAAGGGATTGTCTGATCCTGAGAAAAAACGTAAAACAGTGGGCCGTATCTTTATCGAAGTTTTTGATAAAGCCGTTAAGCGTATTTTAGATCAAGACAAAGTCGCGATTCATTTCTTGGCGCAAGGGACGTTGTACCCAGACGTGATCGAAAGCGTGTCAACCACGGGATCTTCCGTTACAATTAAATCGCATCACAACGTAGGCGGTCTGCCCGAAAAATTGAATTTCAAATTACTGGAACCGTTTCGCATGTTGTTCAAAGATGAAGTTCGTCGGTTAGGAACGGCACTAGGTTTGACGGAAGAATTAATTGGTCGTCATCCGTTCCCAGGTCCTGGTCTGTGCATTCGTGTGATCGGTGAAGTGACGAAAGACAAACTAGCGGTCTTAAAAGAAGCCGATGCGATTTACATCGATTATTTAAAAGAAAAGAAATTGTATCCAAAAATATGGCAGGCTTTCTGTGTGTTGACTCCAGTGCAAACGGTTGGGGTTATGGGCGATGGCCGCACATACGATAATGTGCTAGCGATTCGTGCCGTCACGGCGACGGATGGTATGACAGCGGATTGGTTTGAGTTTGAAACTAAAGATTTGAAAGAAATTTCAAGTCGTATCACGAACAAAGTTAAAGGTGTTTCACGCGTGGTGTATGATATCACTAGCAAACCACCGTCAACGATAGAATGGGAATAGTTAATGTCTGAAAAAATACCTTTTGTACATTTACACGTGCATTCCGAGTACTCGTTACTCGAAGCTTCACCGCGCGTAAAACAGATTGCTAAAAAAGCAGCTGAGATGGGTATGACGGCGGTGGCGTTAACGGACAATGGTTCTATGTTCGGTGCGATCGAGTTTTATTTTGCCTGTAAAGATGCGGGCGTAAATCCTATCCTGGGTCTTGATGCCTACGTTTGTGAAAACCGGTTAGAGAAAAAAGCAGACCGTGATGCCTTTATGGGGCCTAGACGGTTGGTGTTGCTGGCGAAAAATATCGAAGGTTATCGTAATCTATGTCAATTAAGCTCGATCGGTTATCAAGAGGGTTTCTATTGGAAGCCACGTATTGATTACGAAGTTCTTAAGAAATACTCTGAAAATCTAATTGCCCTAAGCGGTGGTAACCGTGGTGAATTGATCGATACGTTCTTAAAAGAAGGCGCCGACGCGGCGGAAGCTAAAGCCGTTCGCCTAAAAGAAATCTTTGGTGCTAATTTTTATATCGAATTAAGTCGTACGATTCATATGCGTGGCTCTGACGTAGATAATTTCTTGATTGGTTTAAGCCGAAAATTGGAAATTCCAGTCGTGGCGGGTAATGATGTTCATTATTTGAATCAAGAAGATCAAGTCGCACAGGAAGTTTTGATTTGTATTGGTACGAATAGAACTTTATCCGATGAGTCTCGTTATAAACTAGGCAGCAATGAATTTTATTTCAAAGCACCGCATGTAATGCATGAATTGTTCGCCGATATCCCTGAAGCGGTGACGAACACGCAATTGATCGCCGATAGCATTAATATTAAATTCAATCTAAAGGATGCCAACGGTAAAGCCATTTACCATTTGCCTACGTTCCCAACGGAAGGCGGTCGTTCTGTTAAAGAAGAGATGGCGGTTAAGTCCCTTGAAGGATTAAAACAGAGATTTGAAGAAGCGAAATTGCGCGGTGAAGAAATTCCTAAAGAGCAAGAGCCTGTTTACATCGATCGCTTAAATTTCGAATTAGCTGTCATCGACAAGATGGGTTTCAACGGTTACTTCTTGATCGTCCAAGACTTTATCAATTGGGCGAAAAATAATGATATCCCTGTTGGCCCTGGCCGGGGTTCGGGTGCGGGCTCGATCGTCGCGTACTCGTTAAGAATTACGGATTTAGATCCTCTTCCTAATTTCCTACTGTTTGAGCGTTTCTTAAATCCTGAACGTATCAGCATGCCCGATTTCGATATCGATTTCTGTCAAGATCGTCGTGGCGAAGTGATCAATTACGTAACGCAAAAATACGGCGTTCAATCGGTATCGCAAATCATCACGTATGGAAAATTACAAGCGCGTGCGGCGATCAAAGACGTCGGTCGCGTGCTTGGTTTGACATTTGCCGAAGTGGATTTGGTAACAAAACTAATTCCCGACAAATTAGGTATCAATTTGAAAGAAGCTCTGGAGATGGAGCCGCGAATTCAAGAGATGGCGGATATGAATCCGACCGTCGCAACGTTGTTAGATTTAGCTCAACGTGTGGAAGGTCTTGTTCGTCATGCGGGTATCCATGCGGCTGGTGTAATCATTGCTGATGGTCAGCTGGTGACTCATGCACCACTGTACAAAGGTGCTGATGGTGAAAACGTCGTTCAGTACGACATGAAGCATGCTGAAAAAATTGGACTGATCAAGTTCGACTTCTTGGGTTTAAAGACCCTGACTCATATTCACTATGCTTTGCAGATGATTAAAAAGAATCATGGCAAAGAAATAAAAAGTAATCTTATAAACATCAATGACCCTAAAATCTACGAACTGCTTTCACGCGGTGACACGGCTGGGATTTTCCAGTTCGAGGGTGAAGGTATCACGGATGCGACTCGTAAAATTAAACCATCGAGTTTTGCTGATATCACAGCGATCACGTCGCTGTACCGACCGGGTCCGATGGCGAACATCCCGGAATACACAAAACGTAAACATAAAGAAGCTCCGATCGAATACCTGTTAGAGGATACAAAGAAAGTCTTAGAAGAGACCTATGGTATCATGGTCTACCAAGAGCAAGTTATGGGTATTGCCTCGATTATTGCGGGCTATTCCCTGGGTGAAGCCGATATGCTTCGCCGTGCGATGGGTAAAAAAATCAAAGAAGAAATGGATCAGCATCGTATCCGTTTCTTAAAAGGGGCCAAAGAAAAGGGCCATGATGTAAAAAAATCAGAAGAATTATTCGAGTTAATGTATAAATTCGCCGACTACGGTTTCAATAAATCGCATGCGGCCGCGTATTCAGTTATCACCGCACAAACGGCGTGGGTAAAGCATCATTACCCGGGCGAATTTTTTGCTGCGTTACTATCGACCGAGATTGGTGATACCGACAAAGTCGTTAAGTACGTTAAGGACTGTCAGAAACATGGTATTAAAGTTTTACCTCCGCATATCAATGTGTCGGAATATTTGTTCAACGTAACATCCGAAGGTGTCTTCTTTGGTTTAGGTGCGATCAAAGGTGTGGGGTCCGCAGCGGTGGATTCGATTCTAGAAGCGCGTAATAAAAAAGAAGGTAAAAAATTTGCCAGCCTAGATGATTTCTTTGAAAGCGTGGATCTTCGTAAAGTAAATAAAAAGGTCATCGAGAATTTAATTAAAGCCGGGGCAATGGATGGTTTTGGATTCCACCGGGCGCAGTTATTGTCTGGCTATTCAGCGTTCTTAGATGCGGCACTTGTGACTCAAAAAAATCGTGAACTGGGTCAATCCTCGTTCTTTGATTTGGATGAAACAGCCGATAAATCGACGGTGTTACCCGATATTGAAAAATGGGGTCGGACGACGACACTTTCCTACGAGAAAGAAGTTCTGGGGTTCTACCTCAGTGACCACCCGCTGAATGGATATGAAAAACTAGCGGAAGTGTGGACGAACGGAAATTTGGGCACAATCGCTGAAGATCTGCGAAAGAAACGTCAAGCTGCGGAAGATGCGGGGACGCCGCCGTTGTCAGATCGTGATAAACGTCGCGAGCCAAAACGTCGTGTGATCCTGTCGGGAATCATTGCTGAATTCAAAGAAATGATCACGAAAAAAGGAACGCGTATGGCGTTCGGTAAATTAGAAGATCTGTATGGATCGTGCGAACTGGTCATTTTCCCAGATGTGTTTGCCAAACATGAAGGGGATTTGAAATCGGATAAACCGCTACTTGTGGGCGGAAATTTAGAAGATTCTGAAGGTGCCATTAAAATTATCGTCGATAACATGGTGCCGTTAGAAGATATTATTAAAAAATCAAAACGAGTGGTGTTTAATTTAGAATCGTTCACGGAGGACGAACTTAAATTATTAAGTGATCTACTGATTGAAAGTAAAGGTAACACGCCGCTGACGTTAAAAATGAAATTGCAAGATTATGATCGCGTGATCGAAATTGATCATCCGGACATTACGGGTGTCAGTGTGAATAACGATCTGTTTGAAAAAATTCATTCCCGTTTTGGACGAACGGACTTTCTGGAAATTAAAAATAATTAGAGGGATTTATGTTTTTAAAAATTTTCTTAAGCTTAGTGGTCTCGTTTTCTTTGTATGCACAGGTTAGTTTGCTAGAACGTTCCTACACGTTTGAAAGTGATAAGGAATCACCCGCCGAAGCAAAAAAAGAAATTCAAGAAAAAGCCATTGCGCAGATTGTAGAAGAGCTGGGAAATGAAGTTTTAGGTGAAGCACGTTTTGCCAAAAACAAGAAAACACTCAGTGCGACGCTTGCTAACAAATCCGCGCGGTTTATACCGTTTTCAAATATAACAGAGTCTAAACAAACCGATAAAATATTAAAACAAACGTTGATGTTTAAAATTAACTTAGCTGAATTTAGAAATGTTTTAAAATCAATCGGCCAGTTAGAAGAGATCGATAAAAACCAGTCCATTCTGCCGTTGGTGCGCTATGAAAATGCGATTCAGCAAAAGACGTCTTCATGGTGGAATAAGGACGATGACAATAACAGTAAATCCCTTTCGGTGATGGAAGAAAAACTGGGAGAAATTTTCCTACGTGGCGGTTTTTACCTAGCGCCAGCCGCCCAAGTGGGCTTGTCAGCGGCTCTGCCAACATCGTACAATAAATCGCAATTAAACGCAGAAGAAACCTTGAAATTAGCGCGATTGCTGCAGACGCCGTATGTGTTATCCGGTCATGTATTGGCTAAACGGTCAGATCGTCAAATGGATCAAATGCGTTTAGAAATTCATTTAAATTTGATTCAAGCAGAAAATGGTAAAATGCTAGCCGACATTAAACGCATCTATGATATGCCACTGGCAAAAGATGCCGGTAAATTAGATAGCGAAATAAGCAAAAAAGTAGCAGATGAAGCGGAATCGATTGGCGGCGAAATTGTATCACTGATGACGGATGCCCTGCAAAGAGGTCTAGTTAACTCGCAAAAGATCCGTGTTAAGTTTATCATGGCTTCTCAGCCGCAAAAGATTGAACTTTTAAAAGAACGCGTGAAGGCTCAAAGCGGTAATATAAAAAATGTAAAAGAAAAGTCGATTTCGGCCAATAGTATAGTTTACGAAGTGGATTTTGTTGGTAACATTAAAGATATACAGGACAAGCTTTTGGCGATGGATGTGAAGAGCCTAAGCTATGCGAAAGTAGAACTAACAAATACTCAGCCCGAGGAGATTTCGTTTGAACTTAAGCAATAGTAAAATCTTATTTCTGATTGGATCGTTGTTTTTAGTGGGCGCCTGCCAAAATATTGAAAAGCGCACCAGTCAACCGGTGAAAATGGTCAAAGACATTCCGGTGAATCCGCGGATTGATCAGGGTCAGATGAAAAAACGTCTGATGATTTTACCATTTAATGATTCTAAATCGATTTTATCGTCGGATATGAACCGCGCAATTAAAAAATCATTGATCAATGAATTGAACCGCTCGCAGGAAATTGTCGCGTTTGATAGTAAAGACCTAGGAATTGAAAACGTTAAGAAAACGCCGCAAGGACCTTACGATTTAAAAGATATCACGAAGTCTTTGAAGGAATACACGGTTCACAGTGCTTTAGAAGCCGAGATCAAGGAATTAAAAGTAAAACGATCGGTACCGGCTAAAGGCATTATGAAATCGGTAACAACGGAATATGAATGCTCGCTGGTTGTTCGCGTGATCAATCAGGGTGGTCGCGAATTAATGAATCACATGAAGGTCGTAACGTACAAGGATAATGGAACGGCGGCTGAAGAATTGCTAAAAGGTGATGTCAGTGGCGGCGGTAATCCCATTGTGCCGACGTTAGTGAAAGACACATTATTTGAATTTGTTCCGCAAATCACAAAATCATTAGAAACGTTAGTGTGGGAAGGACGAATTGCTTCACTGCAAGGTGAGCGCGTGTTTCTAAACGTAGGCAAAGTATCGGGCCTAAATGTAGGCGATTTATTAAGAGTCACCGAAGATGGTGAAGAGATTTTTGATACAGAGACCGGAGGCTTTATCGGAAAAAGCCCGGGACGATTAAAAGGGACATTGGAAGTCGTCAGTTTCTTTGGCCAAGATGGGGCCATCGCCGTCACTCATTCAGGTGGTGGATTTAGGGAGAACGACCGAGTTGAGTTATACTGATTTAAATTTAATTCATTCAGAATACCTGGGTTTACAGGTTTATGATCAAGTTCTGGCTCAACAGTTAGAATTGTCCAATTCAGTACGCGGGACCAAACAGGTTCACGTGCTGGCCATGGAATTTCACCCGGTGATTACCTTGGGTGTTCGAGGCCGTGCCGAAGATGATTTAGTTTTGGCGGCCGAATCCAAAATCCCGGTGGTGAAAACAGATAGGGGCGGTCAGGCGACGATGCATATGCCGGGTCAGCTGGTGGTGTACCCAATGATCGATCTTAAAGCCTACGGTATTGGTGTGCGAGATTTCGTGTGTGTGATGAGCAAGGCGACGTCATCAACTTTGAAAAACTATGGAATTAAGGCCTTTTCGTCTGACGAGGCACCGGGACTGTACACGGTGCATGGAAAAATAGCATTTATCGGGATTAGATTGGATCGGGGGGTTGTTCGCCACGGATTATCGCTGAATGTGATGAACGATGTGGCTCAGTTCACGGCGATTCGCAGCTGTGGGGTGACATCGGCAGCAATTGATCGAGTCGGCAACTATGAAACGTTATTACCGATGGATTTAAAATCAGTGTTTGAAAAATGGATGATCGAATTCGGGCGCGAACTAGATTTAGTGCAAAGAGCTAATAATGAGGTTTGCAGTTTACAATCAGCTAAAGAACCAGTAACAATTAAAGCCAATTCAAAACGGGCGGATATAGCGTAGTTGGTAGCGCGCTTCCTTGACATGGAAGAGGTCACTGGTTCAAGTCCAGTTATTCGCACCAATTTTCATAAATAAAATCAATAATTTAGATGAAAACACAAAAGTCGTTTTGGTAAACTTTTTGTCTATTTTGGTATACTGGTAAACTCACCATTTGTAATTTAATTCGGTCTGAGTATTTAAAGTTCGTCGCTTTGAAAAACTCTATATCCCCATACAAGCTACTTAATTCAGTTTGAATTTCGGAAAAAACAAAAAAAAAGCCCAGATGTTTAGTCTGGGCTTTTCTTAATTTATTGGTTTACTAATCGGCTCGTTTAAATGAAGCCAGGAATGGATCTGACTTCTGATTTATATATTGAAGAGTGGTTTCATATTTCTGGTGTAAGCAGCACATCTGCAAAAGGTACGGATTTCGATCATACCAATCTTTCAAATGTAATGCGCCTATTGTTGCATAAGAATGTTTCCAGTCATGGGGAGTTAAATATTTAAACCCGCAATCTTTTGCAATTTCTGACCACCAGTCTGCAACAGTTCGAGGACTACAATTTAGAAGTCTATCGTTAGGTTTGCAGTATTCGATTAGGAATTTGGTTACTTCACAAAGTATTTCTCTAGAGGGTTGAACGAAGGGCAATTTTATCGTGCCCACAAATGTCTTTGTGCTATTTTCTAAAATGACAGTTCCTTTTATGCCGCGACTCCATCCTGGTACGATGTTGTCACACGTTTCAAAATGAGGAACGTCACCGTTAGGACGGAGATTCTTAATACGTAAACCTAGCAGGTTGCCTCTCCTAAGGCCGGTGCATACGCCAAAATAGATAGCGTAAGCTCGCGCTTTCATACGGAGGTCTCCGGAGTATCTTTTGTCTATTTTTAATTTAATCGAAAGTAAGTCTTCTTCAGTATAAGTATCTTTTTTTCTTGATACTGACGAGAGTCCTCGTTTTTTCATCTCTGTAGTTATTCGTCCAAAAATCTTGAAATGTTCCGCTTCAGTGATGTCATCATTGTCCAACAAAAACGTCATATACTCATTGTGAGTATTTGTGAGGGTACTAAGACTGTTCACTGAGTATTTTTCGTTTGAATTCAATTTTTTGACAGTCTTTAGGTGTATTTGAGCATGCTTTTTCCAAAGCCGAAACTCCCTAGGATGCTCGCAGCCTTTTTCTAAATAGAAAGGCAGCCAGACGTTTTGGAGGATTGATTTGTGTTTCATTGGAACACTGGTGTCAGATTTGAAGTTCACAAACAGGTCGACGGATTCTTCAAAATTATACTTCTTAGTTTCTAAATTTAGTTTTTCTTGAATTTTATATATCTTAAATCCGAACTCTGAAGTCAATTCTGATAAAATTCTGCTTCTTAAAGTCAAAAATTCTTGGTCTTCTAGCGCGGATTCTTTTCTCAATTTTTTGTTTTTCAAGTACTTGTCAATTTGATTTGCAGTCAAATGGTCTTTGGGGGAAATCCACTTGGTAGGTTTTACGGACGAGTTTCCCACTTGATAAGAGTCATGAAATTGATGGGATCTCCATCTTTCTGTTAAGCCCTTAATACCGGTTTTATTTTTCGATTCCATTCTGAAACTCACTGTTAAGTTATCTGTACAAATAGCTCCACTTGAAAGTAAGTCGAGCTTTTTCGATGAAATCATACGTGCAAATGCACATGCGGATTTATGCCGTTGAATCGCTGTTTTCTTTCCTGATTTCGGACTTTTTGGGGCGCACAATTACTTCTAAATTTTCAGAAATTCCAGTAGACTTGGCCTTTCTAATATCTACTAAAAGCTGTTTAAGGAATTTCTCTTCGTCGTAGAAATGTTCGATGATTGCGTTGATTTCGCTATTAGGTAAATTGTCTGGTTTTCCCTCTATGATCCAATTTACGAAATCTTTTCTGGGAATTTTTATTCGCTTTTTGGAGTTGATTTGGTCATACCATCCATCGATCTTTCTTACTGAAATTTCAGAGAGTGATATGTGGCATCTGCTATTTTTTTCCTTTTCAATGGGCTCATTTGCGTCACTCATTTACTCTCTCCTTCTAGTCTCTGCTTTGCGATTTGAAAGTACGATTCGTCTTTTTCGATACCTATAAATTTAAAGTTGTCTTTTATGGCGGCCATACCAGTTGTTCCAGATCCCATAAAGGGATCTAAAATCGTCCCGTTTGGTGGCGTAATTATTTTAGCGAGATAGCGCATTAGTCTAATTGGTTTCACTGTCGGGTGCGTGTTGAAGATCTCCTTTTCAGTTTGATTAGCCTTCTTTGAATAGAAGAAAGGAACCTCGGGAGAAAAAAGCTTAAAGTAATTGGAAACTTCGACTTCACGTTCTCCTTGGTCGTCAATGAGCTTCGTCGGACAAATACCTTCGTTCGATTTCGTAATGAGAAGGTTGGAAGGAAATCGGCCCTTTGGGTGTTGGTGATAGACGGAAGTTTTGCTACGTTCAGAGGTCTCCCAAATTAAACCGCCATTCTTAAAATTCAAATTTGAGGTAGATGGAATTTTGCCGTTTACTGGTGTTCTAGCGTCGTCAATGTTAATACCACCAACTCCATACCTGAGAACATTCGCGGCTATGTTGTGTTCGGATATTGGTTTTTGAACTAAAATCCAATGCTCACTCGCTGGTTTCAGCGAAGTTCCCCAGCCTTTCCATTTTTCTGAGACGGAGTTATTTCGGGTTGTTAATTTTCCGAGGTTCCAATTTTCTGGTTCGACCCAACTGGGTTTTATCATTTCTTCTAGCCACTCTGGTGCGGGACCGAGCAGGGGACGAAGTTTGATCCACCTTTCGTAAGTCGGCACGTGAGGATTTCCATTTGGAGGAAGTGCGGTCCAATGACATGCCCCACCTGTAACGCCAGCGACTTCATCCATTGTACGATTCGTTAATTTTAGTTGGTCTCTTCTTTTACGAATCCAATCTGTCGCTTTATAGAGATCCTCGGTGTCTAAATATTTTGATCTTTGAATGGATTTATCGATGGCAATGCTTTTTGGAAAGCCACTGCCGAATATATGGGTAACGACATCTCGAACCTGGAAACCAGAATCCTCGAGAGCAGTGGCTGTCCAATGCGATGTACGAGGTATTGCCCAGATGAAGCCATGTGCTCCCGGTTTTAAAACCCGGAAACATTCGGCGAAAATTTCAGTCATCGATGAAATCCATTGTTGTCTTCCGCCGTTACTAGAATCCCATGATAGACCTCTAAGACCGATGCCTGCAGGAGGGTCCGTTAAAAGAGAATCTACAGAAATAGGTGGTAGTGATCTCAGCACTTCACGAGAATCGCCGTTGAGAATGGTAAAGTTCACAAGTTATCCTTGATGTAATTTCGGTGGCTCTTGATTTGAAATTTTAGTCCTTAGACCATTCGCCAGGGCTTTCGAGAACGAACACTCGATGGCCTTTAATGTACTTGTTCCCATCAATTGTGTCTGGAACCATGTAAGATCGGATCTTTGGTTTTGTTATCGAGGGGGACCACTCTTCAATTGGTTTATCACCAAGAACTTTAGGCTCTTGGGTTTTTATTTTATCTTTGTGTGAGAGGTATCCAATCAGTGAACCCAGGCCCATACCGACAACTGCTCCGACTGCGGTTCCTCCGGAATTTTGAGAGTGAGCCTGACCAACCCCAGCTCCGACGACGCCTCCGGCAATTGCCCCGGTTAACATTGATTTAGGAGCTGTTGAGCATGCGTTCAGTATCAGAGGTAGTATCATGAGAGCCGCAATTTCTTTTTTTTCTAACATTCAAATTCCTTTCTTTTTTAGTTTAGTGTCTCCAATTCTTCTTTTTTGATTAGGGTGAAGTGATTTTGGAAATAGTATCGAGAGATTTGATGAGGATTGATTTGATTGAGTACGAAGACGAAAGGATGAGTTATATAGGGCAGGACAATTTGGAAATTTTGATTATTTGCAAGTTCTTGTAATTTTTGGTCTTTTCCGGGCGTTTAACATGTCTAGAGTCAGAAGGCCGGGAGGGCTTTGTCGGGGCGTTGTCGGAGGTAGAGTTATTATTAGGTCTTGAAGTTTCAAAGTGACGTTTGCACAATCTATGAAATTAGAATTCCAACCGTGTTTTTCAAACTCTTTAAGACTGAGAAATCGGTGCTTATCCGTATTTCTAAGTCCGTGCTTGTTAAGATGTTTTTTGATGGACTTGTAATTTCCAATTGATTTCACCAGCCAGATAACGTGATTGATTTCCTCACAGCTATCGTAATAGGCGGCAATTGCCTCGTACCTCGCTGAAGATTTGACATGTAGTTCGACTTCAAAAGCAAGTACGTGTCGACGATTCTTATAGTTGAATGCAGTAAAACCGTCGGGGCGGTGAAGGTCTGATTTGGGAACCCAGTTCGGCCACAGTTCTGTTGGAATCGAATTTAACTCTTGCTCGCTCCATGTTTGACTATCTGGCGGCTGTCTTAGTAGCCATTCGCCAAGATGAAGAGATGTTGCCAAGTAATCATGAGTGGAATTAGAAGAGAAGTATCCCTTGATTTTTAATTCGCCTAGATATTGAAGAATACGATGAAATCCTTTGCGATTCAAGCCCCATACTTGTTGACGAATTTGTCCCCGAGGACTTTCGTCATTCACATAACGGGGCTTCAGGTAACCAGCTTTCGTTAAAAGCATCATTCGCTTGTAAGCAGTATCATCATTTGAATTCGGAAAAAATTTAATAGAAATTGCTTTGGTGGAAAGTAGTTTCCATTTCCATAAATATTTCAGAATCAAAAAATCTCGTTCGGTTATAAGTATGTTTTCTTTCATGCCTATCCCTTCGGGTTTGAGCTATCGTGTAGCGGTTCGATTTCGGCAGTTACCTCTTCATTTGAGTATTTTGAAACCTCGTTAGCTGCCTCTTTTGATTTCGAAGTGTTGTCAGGTTTTCCAATTAAGCTATCTAAAAGCTCGGGTGCCAGATACGGCGTTTGTACTTCAATCATGTCCGCGCCGTTTTTCCAAATTGCGCGGCCCGGTACTTTAGGAAGGTCGGTAGCTCTACCATTTCCTAGCACCGCAATACTGGAAGCGTCGTTCATCATCTGAAAACATATTACGCCAACGAGATTTGCTTTCACCTGAGGGTCAAGGGATTTGACATCGGGTCTTTGGGTCGCAACGATTAGGTGAATTCCCAGGGCTCGACCTTGTCGTGCAATTTTACTCAAAACGGCTCGAGCTTGCTGAATTTCATTTGCCTTTGCGTGGTGCCCAGCCAAAAACATTTCTGCTGCTTCGTCAATCACAACCACGAATCTATTGAGGTCGATAGATTCTTTGGGTTTGTTAGCTTTAGAATAGTAAGCATCGACATCTTTACAGTCCTGAACTTTTAAGAATTCAAGTCTCTGATTAATTTTGGCTTCGATCTTGTGTAGGTGCGCGATCGCCACCTTAACACTGGGAACAACCTCAAACTGTTTTCGATTTTCAAAGAGCGAGAATTCCAGGCCGCCTTTCAAATCAATCAGCAGAAAATGAGTGTTTTTATTTTGAATAGCTAAATGAACAATTACCTGTCTTAAGAAAGTCGATTTTCCTCCTCCAGTTTGTCCCGCAACCAAAAGATGAGGACAGGATTTCAAATTGGCAGTAATGGTATTTGCACGTGTTTGACCAACTGGAAATTCGTAAGTCTTTGACGCCAAATCGGGAGTGTAGATAATTTCCGAAGGGATAGGAAAATGCGAATAGATGTAATCTACAGTTCGAGTTTCGCGATCTTCTCTTACTTCATCGATAAAAATTCCCAGTTCGCTTTCGACAAACCGAGACTGATCTTTAAAACTTGCGACGGGAAATCCTGCGTTTGTTAGGCGCATCTTTCTGGTTGTTCCATCGATGGGGTAATCTGAAACTAAGTTTGGCAGACGTCCGATTTTTGAAACTAGTCCTGCGCTTTTGAATGCGGCCGTCAGCGTAGAAAGTTTTTGTTTTTTCAGCCGAGCTTGATTTAAAGACCAGAGCCAAAATGAGAATGTCACCAGTGAAAAACAATATATTTTATAGAGAATTGGATGATAGGGGTACAGTTTTCTAAATGGCATATATTGAAAAAAGTAGTGATCAATTTTAAAAAAAAGTATGAGACCAAATATTCCGGCCCAAGCTGAGCAAAAGGTCCATGGAATTGTTCTAGATTTAATTCCGTAGAACATCTCTTTTGAAGGAGTCGAAATAAATTTAAATATGGTTTCAATAATTATTGGCGCCTTATCGAATCCATTTGAATTTTGCATATTTACCGCTTTTTTTAAGGTAGTGACTTATTAAGAATCTTTTTTTAATGAGAGTTTAGTTTTTGTCTTCAAACAGCACTAAAATTTCTTGCCCGGCGGGAACTTGAATTGCGGGATTTGAATTTTTCAAATCCGACATAGTTTCGTTTGCCATTTCAAGTGCCGCTTTGCTTGCTCCATTGAGCAAGGCATTTTTCGCATTTGGTTTTGTAAGGACTTGTTGTCCAACGATTTCTCGGTCTTGAAGGCCTTCAGCCATTCCGCCAACAAAATTTAATCCGACAGCCGAAGCATATTTTGTCGCGTACTTTCCGACTTTTGAACCAGTGAGTCCGACAGTTTGATCTTCCATGTCAGCGGCCTGTGCCTCGATTGACTGAACGTTTCCATCCCTAAAAACGGCTTTAGTGAATTTCACTGTCAATCGTTCTTCGCCAGACTGGCCGACTCCAAGCAATGTGGTATTTGAAGGAAGATAGGTTTCTCCTAGAATTCTTATGGCTTCGAGAGTTTCAGCTCGAACTAAACCATTTGATGCACCAGTAATTAGCCTCGCTCTAATTATTGTACCAGGCGGGACACTGCCAATCCTTTTGCGTTCAATTCTTTGCAAGCCGGGGAAATTTCTCGCTTTGGTCGTACTTGCAATTTTTTTATTTTTGTCTTGATTGATCGACTCCTTTACGGGGGAGTAGGTTTCTATATCAAGAGTATTATAGCTAGATGTAATTTGACTAGAGTCGGGTATTAGGATTCCTTCTTCTTTGATAGCTACGGGTGTGGGACTATCAAATAAGAAAACGGAAATTATTGAAACCAAGCTAACTGCGGCGCCGATTTTCGCCGTTCTGCTTTTAGCATAGCTCGTTTTTTGCCCGAATCCGAATCTTGATTCGATTTTTGGTTCTGCAACCAACTCAACATTATTATTTTCCATTTTTTTTTACCACTCTTCTGTCATCGTCACAGTCTTTAATGAAGTATAAAGTTGTACCACCCTGAGAAGTCGAGAGGTTTAGTACAAATCGTCTACCTTGCAGGTATACAAACAGATTGGAAGCCGATCCGATAGCACTTGGAGAAATCGCAAGGTCATTCCTGATATATTCGATGGAAAAGGAGTTCTTTGTACCCAAGACAATCTTTTCCGGCTCGGACGGGAAATCCAGCACCGTACCTTTTGAAGAAATGGAAATGTTTGCGACGCTTTTCTCGCAGAGTTTTATGGTTTTAACGCTTTCTGCATACAAATTCATAGAAAACAGAGGCATTGCAAAGAAACACAAGTATTTCATTTTTTGTCCAAGCTTTTGAAATTTGTGTCTCTTATGATTTGTTATCGACTGTTATCTTTGTCGTTGATTTCTACCTGCGTAACCGAGCTTAGAACTAGACCGTATGGATTGGACTCTGTCCTGTTAGTTTTTTGTAGAGCGATGGTAAGCTGAATTGGCAATACCGATTTAATCTTTCCCACTGACATTAATCTATCTGCCCTGACCGTGATTTCTTTGGTGTCACTCTTGATTTCACTAATAATTAATTTTTGGGAGATCTCTTTCTGTTTTAAGGAGGACAGCTCTTTTTCTCGAATGGTGAGCTGTTCCAGCGAAAGGAAACCGTCACGGATGTAGGAGTGGGTATCAAAGCGCATAGGTAGGGCTTCAGCTAAAAACGATTCAATTTCGTTTTTGCCGTTTTCAAGGGGTTTCGCGATAATTGCTCTGGAGAAACATCCTCTTTCGATAACCGGCAGATCCTTAGATGTGAAATTAATTATAGCAATAAGTTGTACAATACTTGTTACCGCAAGGGTGACGGTCGCAAGTTTAAGTGAGATGTTTTGTGATGCGATATTTGCCCATGCTGTAGTAAACTTCATTTTGACTCCGCAGGTTTAGGTTTAGAAGTAGCGGCGGAAGTTTTCTTCGCCTTAATCGTTCTGGAATACTCTTTTGGTTTTTTCTTATTTTCATCTGAGGATGATCGAAATTGATTAAATTTTTCTTTAGTCAGTCTGTAACCAAATTTGTACGCATTCCCAGAGCCTTTTTTTGCAAGCCCAGCCAAAACTGCGGGAGACGCATATCCAGCCGTTATTCCCATTGCCGCGAGCCCGGCCGTTTGAGTTGCAATATTTGAAATCGCTCCTGATATTAAGTTTTTTACAACTATAGGAGTGAGGAGAATTGAGAAAGCTAACATTAAGGTTAGTGCGAGGAGAGTGATAAAGTTTTGGCCTTTTTGCTCAAAACTATTCAGCGCTGTACTCCAAAGGAGTGTGCCCATTACGGCAAAGACAATTTTCCAGGCAGCGATTTCAAATAGCGTTCGAAAAGCTCCTGTGGTCATACTGGCTGTTTGCGGCAAAATGTAGAAAGCAATTAGTAACGGAGAGAAAATGTATAAAAGAACGAGGCAGTAAATTATAGCGGCGTCGAAAAAATACACTGAAAGGAACAAGATCCCGTAAGAGGCCATTGCCGCGACTGATAGTACTGTGTCACCAATAGATGTCCAAGACCAGGAGTGATTCATTAATGTTTCCCCAGCAGCATCGAGGACTTTTGAGTAATGATTTGCACTTCCAAGATGATCGGCAACCGCGTCGGCGATTGTGGAAACCCAATTGGAAATCTGAGGATAGGCGATAAGTAAAATCGACGCCACTAGTGCTCGGCCAACTAAAACTGCAAAAGAAGGCACTCCTCCAATAGGTAATTTGAAATAATCTAGAATTACTCCAACCAAGATGAGCAATACTGCTAGTGAATAGAATATCTGAACGAAAAAATCGTGAATTTCTTTTGCCTGAGATGATATCCAACTAATGTCCATAAAATTCTCTATTCAAATTTGGGAAGTTTAAATTGAGGCTTAGCGGATTGAAGGGCTGTATTTAGTCCTTCAGCGCTAGCTAGCATTTGCCGAGTTCTCTCTTTGTCTTTACGATTCTGGATTGCAAGCGATTGAGCTTGTAGCTTTAGGCCTGAAGCTTGAGTCCTTAACATTTCGTTTTGGAGATTGATCATTACACCCATTGACTGGGCGGTCAGTTTAGCTGCCCCACCGGGAGAAACTGAATGGCTGTAATTTTTGATCCGTTCGCCGATTTCATCTATTTCTTTTGTATACTTATAAATGGTATTATTCATCGAAACAGCTTCGGCAATACTTTGATCAGTATCGTTTTGTACTTTTCGATCTCGAGATTCAACTGCAACTCCGTAAATAGACTCTAGTTTGTAAATGGCGTCTGATACTTTCTCCCAATCCTTATATATTCCTGGATTCGAATTCGGACTAATTGTTTTCATCAAATATAGCGAGTCGTTGATACCTCGATTAAGATCACGGATAAGGTTTACGTTGTCTCGCTCGGTCTGAAGAATATTTCTGAGCTGAGTTAACTGTTGGACTGCATTTGCTAGGATTTGGGCTAATACAGCGTTTTCCTCTCCGAACATGCTAGCTTTGGCCGGTTTCGAGCCACACAGCGCTATAACAAAAATTGGAATTATGATTTTTTTCATCTTTACACCTCTAGGAAGCGGCGACGCCCCTTGGAAATTTGTTGGCTAGATGCTTTAAGATTTCAAGTTGGCTTAGTTGAGGTTCTGTTTTCTTAAATTGCTCGATTTCAGCCAAATCACGAGGATCGGTCGTCGCAATCCAAAGTTCAAGCGGTGTTGGCTCAATAACAGCGACAGTTCGTCTTTCGGCGCCTGCGACCAGAAATGCTTCCGCATACTCACCCTTTTTTTGATGAAGTGATTGGATCAATGAAATTTCGTTATCATTTAATCCTAATGATTCTTTCATTTTTGAAAAGTCGCTCTGGTTTTGAGTGAGTATCCATTTTATAGTGCAGTTTGGCAGTAGCGCTGACGAAATTTTGGAGTTTAGAAAATCCGATAAATCCTGGCTTATTGCGATGGCACTACAATAATACTTTCTAACAGTCCGAAAAACTTCTTCAATAAATAGAATTGCGGCATCGTCGCGCAGAAGCCTCCAGCATTCGTCAAAAACGATAAATTTTTTTCGGGACCGATCTTTCTGAACCTCTCGCCAAACAAGGTCGGTAATAATGTATAGGCATACTCCCTGCAAATCAGGATAGTTTTCTAAGCCCTTCAAATCAAACGCGACTATATCCTTCTGGAATTCAACGTTTGTAGGCTTGTCGATGAATCGGCCATAGGGTGTATCGCCACACCAAGTAGAAAGAATTCTCCCGTAGTTTTTGATTTCCTTCTCAGGGTGTTCGAGCAGTAGTGTGCGAAGATGTGATAAAGTAGGGCTCTTTTGTGTATCATAAACTTTCTGAATGGCAGATTCAATTTCGGATCTAGCTAATTTGGGAATACGCTCAGAGCCGTCCTCTCTAGTCATTAATTCGACCAATCCCAATAGAAATTTGATTTTTTGAGGAGAAGGTAGCGATTCACCAGGCAGCAAATCGAAGGGATTCACTGCTAAATGATCGTTTGTCCCCAATTCAACATATTGGCCTGAGAGATTTTCGGTTAATTTTTTGTACGAGCCGCCTACGTCGCAAAAGAATACCTTTACGTTTTCTTTAAGCATTTGCATTAGTAAGAGATTAGTCATCGCTGACTTTCCACTTCCGCTGGCTCCGCTGACTAGTGAGTTGAAGTTTGAAAGAGAAGGATCAAACGGATCAAAGCTCAATATGTTGCCCATTCGGGACTTTAAAATAATGCTCGGTTTTTTGTGACCCGGCCATGGACCGTAAATGGGAAGTAAATCACAAAGGTTCGAGGTTTTAATTTTTTTGACCCGCTCTTTACAGCGCGAGTTCGGAAGCGCGACCTGCGCAAAAATGTCAAAACTAGCTAGTGATTCAGTTAGTCCTTCGGCTCCTCCCATTTCTCTGAATTTCGAAAGCGTAAGATCCACTTGGTTTTCTAGATCCGTTTCGTCTTCGCTTTGAAGAAGAACTGTAGTTGAGACGTGAAATACTTTTTGCCCCTGGGCAATCATTTGTTCCAGCAAAGTTTCTAGGTCTTGGAACTTTGCCGAACTTTCAATGTCGGATACGCCGGTGCGTTTTCCAACTGCCATGGAATACGCGATTCTTCTCTGAGTTTGCAAATTTTGGATTTCTTTCATTTGGTCAGGGACATGTATCGTTGTATACAATCGCGATTTAAAGGGAAGTTCTCTTAGCTGAGATGCCATCGACGAGTACGTTTGCTCTGGAAGTTGTTTCAGAGAAATCACTCGAAATTGAGTCTGACCAATCGCGAACCCCGCCAAACTTATCGCAACGTCTGAATACAGCAATGTTTGCCGTACTTCTTCGGGGTCATAGGACTGAAATGGTATTCGACGGGAAGGATTCCACTGTTTATAAAGTATCGAAGCAATTTCGTCGGATGTGAATGATCGGCAGGTGACGCCTAGTAATGTTAATCCTTGGACAATGTTATCTCTTAAGCGAAGCAGGCTGTCGATTTCGCTTTTAAGTCTAGCTTCAGAAATTTCTTGAAAATTGTTTTCTTTCGAAAATAGTTTCGGGGTTGAAATAAGGGAACTACTAAGGGGTTTTCGGACAATTACTTTAAGCTGATGAGTCGGTAAAAAACCAAGTTCATCATCTTTCCTAAGTAGCTGTGCTCTCTCATTGCACAGTGATTTTGCCACCTCATTGTGGGATTCGCTTCCCAATAAAAGATGATGTTCAATTACCTTTTGGTTTCCCGGCAGAATGTCCTGAACAAATTGGATATCGATGTTTGGGGAAAGACCATTTAGGAATTGTTGGATATTGATAGAGAGATCATTTAGTCTTTCGTCACTCCATGTGGATACGTCGACCGGAGTGGCTTCTAGAGCAAAACCAAGCGAGCCGTCCGTGTAGATAATAGCATCTTCTTCGAATCCCCATATTTGAAGATGGTCGGCCAATGCAGAAATCATTTTGTTTTTCCTATTTTTGGTGAAGGTTTTGAGTTCGACGGCTCACTGAAGGCAGACAGGTATTTTGGATTAAACTGAAATTTTGCAAGATGAATTAAATAATTATCTGGTTTTCCTCGTTTACCTATTTTTAGTACCAGCGCCACAACGACGACGGGAAGCCAGACCAGAAGTAATTTTTGGTTTGTTGATCCGAATAAAAAATTAAGGATTGAGAGTAGCAGAAAAATAGCCAGGACGTCCGGAACTTCGTATCCTAATATTAATAATTTTCTTTCTAAACTGTGGCTAGTTGGTTCCGTTTTTAATGGCATTTGCATCCCGCAAAAAAGGGTAGAGTGGCTAATGAGATTTCGAATTTAGTTAACTAAGCCGCGAATAAAGGTCATAATACTAGGCGCACCGAAACCAATGACCATTCCCATAATCGCGAGCCATAGATGGGACCGAGCATTTGCATTTCCCGTAAAAAATGAGAAAGCGGCAAACACCAGTCCCAGTACCGCGCATAGTGGTAGAATTTGATTTATTAGTTTGGATTGAATTGTCCCTAGGGTGGATTCGACACTACAGAAACCTGTAAGTGGCATAAACAACGATAGAGCCAACACAATCGCAAACAAACCGTTGGACATTTTCATGTTCCATTCCTTTGTTTGTGGGTTAAGTGGCTCTTAAATTTACGAAATGATTTCGTTGAGGCTAATTCAGGTTAAAGTCCATTTGCTTTAGAAAATATTCCCTTACTTCCTGGTCGCACAATTGTACTATTCCATAAATTGAAAATACGAATGCGAAGCCGACGGAATTGAAAACGAACAGAGCAATTGCGCAAATCCACGACCACTTAGTTTTTTTTCTGAGCTCTTGCGCAACGAAAAAGGTTAAAACTCCAAATAGGATCGGTCCGAATGCGAAACGAATGGCTGTGAATGGGGTAGTGAATGGTTCGAGTTCAAATCCAGCATTTAGCTGTTGAATTTCAAGGAAAGCCATAAACGACCACAAAGTTGTAGCGATAGCGGATAGGTACAAGGCACTAATCGAGTTTGAAATTTTCTTTTCCATTTTTTCTCCTGATAAAAATTAATTTGGTAAGGGCAGTCCGGCTAAGTTGATGGCAGCAACACACTCTGAAGTTTTCCAACCCCATTCGGAAATTGGATCTACTATTCGTTCAAGTTGTTCGACCTTTAAATGCGGGTGAATCGAAATAATTGGCTGCCCGCGAAGGCGAAGCCAGGAATTAAGAAGTCCAATATAATCCAGATTCTTCATCTCTAGGGGGCCAGTGTAGGCGATGGTGCCAATTCTTTTTTTCATTTCAACAAGTCCAACGAGCGCTGCCGTGTCTCTAAGATCACATCGAAATAGTAGTGTTACGGGAATATTGCCGAACGAACTCATAGGTCAACTCCGCCACTTTCCGAAATAAGACTGTCGATTGTTACCTGATCGGGAAACAAGCTCATAAATACTCGCTGTCTTGGAAACGTGAATTGAATTTCAAGATGCCTCTTTAGATCTTTGGAAACAAAACCGAATCCGACTGGGCGGCGAAAAGTTGGAACATCATTTCCGATAACCTTTTTCGCAAACAGAGTGAAATTTCCGTCTCCTGTCTTGTTAGCTACCAAATAGAACAGCTCTCTTGGAAACGCCCACATCTTAACTATATAGTGTGGTTTTTCAGGAGAATTAACCTCGTAGGCTTCTCCTGCCTGAAGTGCGTTCCTCACTCCAGCCGCTTCTTTGAAGCCGGTATAAACGTGAAATCGATTTTTAATATCAATAGTTGTCATAGGTATTCCTTTGCTCATTTGAATTTGAAAAAGTGGCTTGGATTGGAGCGGTTAGAGAGCTACGTTAATTTTGTCTCCGTTTCTCCACTTAGTGACGGCCTCTCTAGAATTCCATTGATGCTCAATCGAATGATGGGAGATCCAACCATTAATATAGTCTCGAATTGTTCTTTTTGTACGCGACGAAATTTTCGAGATCGTTTGCAGTACCAACATATACTTCCTCCTCGGGATTTTCAGATTCAATTGTTTTCAAATAGTTTTCCCAATCTTCTGATGACCAATTTTTTGAATTCACCAAAATCGAACCGTCTTGAGAATCGGTTGCGTCTGAATTTTCAAGAATATAAGCCAGCATGAGTTACTCACAGGCCGCTAATGATAAATGCTCTTGATTTGGAGTGGCGTCTGATTCCGGAGTATCAAGGTGCAGAATCTTGGATCTTACTCGAATTGGTTTCTCTTGTTTGGCGGCGAAGGCGTTAAGTGCGAGGCGCTTCTCGAAGTTTCCCGAAGTAACATCCATTTGAGCGGAGTTCCAATCGCAGCTTAGGCAAATTGTATCTTCTTCGAGTTTTAGAATTTCAGTGCTTTGGCATGAAGGACACTTTTTGAATAAAAATTCCTTAGTCTTAGTATCAATTTTCGTGATTTTGTTTTTCATATTTACCCCCAAATATTGTCACTTTTCAGCTCGGAAAAGGTGTTGGCATAGTTTTACGACAAGTACCATGCCACGGCTTCAATCAATGTTTGCATGAGGGCCTAACTGGTTAGAATTCTGAGGTAATGATCGAAAAGTACGTTTTTTGGAGAATTGAAATGGGTGTCTCAATGTCTCAGACATTGAGACGCAAAGATTGAGACATAGAATCTTTACAGAGTGAGACATTTGCGCTTCAAAAACTGAAACAAAAAAACTAGAGTCAGTCTCGTCGAAAAGGTGGGGGCCTTCAGTGATTTCTAAAAATATTCAAGTTCTAATTATTGATGATGAGCCAATGTGGCAGACCACAACAGAAGGTATGTGCCGAAAAATATTTTCCAAATTGGTTGAGGAGAAGACTTTAAATAGTACTGACCAAATTAATTTCCTTTGTGCAAGCAATGTGACCGATGCAAAGGACCTCTTAGCGGATAGTAAGATACATTTAGTACTGTTGGATAAAGATCTGGGAGTTGATAAAAAGGGAAAGAAATTAAACGGTATCGACTTTCTAGTGGAATTGAAATCAATCCAACCATTATCCCAGTTTCTAGTTTTAACTTCAGATGTTTCGACGAGAGAAATTGCTCGCGCAATTAAGTTAGGTGCATCAAATTATCTATTTAAATCATTTGACGATGCGTCTACTGAACTAAGACTAGAAATAATTAAAAAATCATTCATGTCTTTTTTTGAAGATTTCGCAAAAACTAAAAATAGTTCTCCGGGAAAAAAAGGCCTTTATTCGACGTATGTTTGTGAGTCTCCGGTAATGCAAAGATTGAGCGAAAAATTAAATGCATTGAGTGAAACGTCGAGACCCGTGCTTATACTAGGGGATACTGGCCTAGGAAAAGGTGCGGCGGCAAGAAGACTGAGTGAGTTCAGCAAAGATTCTAAATCACAGAGTGCGCGTGAGTTTGTGCAGTTAAATATAGGGGCGACTGAGCGTAACATGGCCGAAGCCATTCTGTTCGGCACAGAACCGGGAGCATTTACGGATGCTTCAAAACAGACAAAGGCGGGCCTTCTGGATGTTGCGAGAGATGGCGATATTTTCTTAGACGAGGTAGGGGATGCTTCTCTTGAACTTCAACTCAAATTATTAAAAGTAGTTGAAGAAAAAGAATACTATAGAGTTGGAGGAAATCGTCCTATTAAAACCAATGCCCGCTTTATTTTTGCAACTAACAAGGATCTGAAGAAGCTAGTTGCTGAAGGAAAATTTAGAGAAGATCTCTATATGCGTATTTCAATCTTTGAAATTATGATGCCGAAACTAAGTGATCGGAAAGAAGATATTCCAGCGCTTATTTCTGGATTTCTCAATAGGGCGTGTGCTGAACACAAAAATAAACAAATTGAAATTCATGATCTACCGAAAGACTTGCTTGAGTATTTTGGTAGAGATGAGATCCCGGGAAATATTCGCGGAATAGAAAACGATGTCGAGAGACTTGTTGCTCATACCAAATACGATGAAGGTGGTCGCCCAAACCTTAAGGAATGGAAAAAGACAATAGGTCTCACTGTTCCTGTTGCTTTAAAAAGAAATGAAGTTTTGAATATTGCTCATCTCCAAACGATGCGAACTAATTTCATCGACGCAGATTTCCCAGGCCTCAAGATAGCTACAGAGATTTTTGAGAGAAGAATTTTTGAAGAACTCCACAGGAATGAGACATCTATTAGAAAAGGTGCAGAGTTGTTGAAGATTTCAACGAACACCTACACGACCAAACAGAGACAATACTCGATAAATATGGAGGGCTCTTTATGAAATATTTAGAGGGTAAATCTATCGATATCGAGAGTTTAAAGCATGATATCCTCGGACTCGTTGGACCTCTAGAATATTCTAGAGAGCTTAGCGAATCTGATGAGCAAGAACTGTCTTCAAAGATTCACAAACAGGCCATTGCTAAGATCGAAATGATTGCTAAGGAATTAGAATCAATACAGCAAAAGGTGAGCGGGAATGAAGTTTCTAAATAACATTCTTGAGGCCTTTTTGCTAAAAACCATCAATGTCGATAGGTATCTTCCTATTCAGTTAGACATTACCAATTCATGTAACTTACGTTGTGTGCATTGTTACCATCCTGACCATAAAAATGAAGGTGCTTTATCTTTGAATGAGTGGAAAGAAATATTGCGTCAGTACAAGGCACTCATTCGCAAAATGTACTATCGGCCTTGGATTGTACTTTGCGGGGGTGAACCTATGGTAAGCCCCCACTTATTTCCAATATTAGAATACATTCGAGAGAATATTCCTGGAGCAAAGATTTGTATCCTTACAAACGGAACACTTGTTACCAAAGAATTAGCAAGAAAGCTGAAATCATTGGGAGATATCGAATTTCAGGTGAGCCTAGATGGTCCAGACTCTAAACGACATGATCGCATTCGGGGAGAAGGAAATTTTGATAAGGCTCTTGATGGTATTAATAACCTCCTCGCACTTAATATGAATGTAAATGTGTTGTCAGTGCTTTCTTATCGCACTAGTGGGTGGATGGAAGACTTTTTTAAACTTGCAAAGGAATTCAAGTTTAAATCCGTAAATTTCGTTCGTTTTGTTCCAGAAGGATATGGTAGACGTTTGCTGGACGCTTCTGAAGATCGTCCGTTAGAAGGCGCTGAACTAAAAGCGGCCTATCGAAATATCATTCATTTTATTACAAAGTACCAAGTAAGGAGCGCTACGCAGAGTCCACTATTTGAGCTGCTAATTCCTGGATTAGGACGGAGCGGTCGATATTGGGAACTAATAGTTGTGGACTATCAGGGCTATATAATCGCAAGCAGCCGATCTAAAATTAAATTAGGGCACTCATTGAGAGACGGGCTTGAATCAGTTTATTTGAACAATTCAATTTATAAAGAACTAAGGGCAGGCAATGTAGAAGTTTGCGGAAAGTGTCCTCATTATGAAGTATGTGGGGGCGATAGGAATGCGGCGTATGCTGCTACTGGAAATTTTTTGGGTCCTGACCCAGGGTGCTGGAAAGAAAATTTTGAATTAAATAAGACGGGGGTTTTATGAAGAAAATTTTAAAGATTATGCTTTTGATATTGAGCTACATGCCAATTTCATCTGTCGCAGTTGCTGCTTATGGGAAAGCAAGTGAGATTGAGGGCGAGAATCAAAAGTGGATTCTACGGGAAACAGCTAGACAAATCAGATATCTTTTACTTCCCACCGGACAGAGGCAGATTGATCTAGAATCGGCTCGTCAAAGGTATTCTGAGCTAACGGGATTGAATGGTGAGATCCTTGATGAAAGCTTTGCTAAGGCGATTCAATTCATGATGGAGAACGGTTATATCCAAATGGACGAGAAAACGATCATTACGGCTGGTGCTAGCCATATCATACAGAGTTAGTCATGAAGAGAATATTAGGACTTATATTATTAGTAACACTTTTTGGATTTGGGGCTGTTCAAATGAACTCAACTACTGAAATTCGACCATTAAGAATCGCGTTTAACAGTCCTTGGATAAGTATTAGTCCGGGACTACAGCATACCCTTATTGGGGATTTAACTTTAAGCAATCAATTTGAAGCTCTAGTAAGTTTCAATGAAAATGGCGTGTATGCTCCTCTAGCTTCCAAAGAGTGGTCGGCATCACCAGATTTTAAAAAACTAACTTTTAAGATCGATACTTCTAGATTTTTCGCTGATGGCGTTCGGTTGTCAGCTAAACATTTTAAGAGCTCATGGGAAAATGCCTTAAAGCTTGATCCGAAGTCTTCGAATAATAGTGTGTTAGATGTTTTGTATAAAATAGATGGATTTTCAGAATTCGAGAAAACAGGAACAATTTCGGGAATTAAAGTTATCGATGATGAGACCTTAGAGTTGAACTTTTCAAGCTCCTTTCGGATGGCATTGGAACACCTCGCTGGAAGTAGATTTTCGGCCTATCGTGAGGTTCAAGGGAAATTTATTGGCACCGGAGCCTACGAGATTAGTGAGTTGGGTCAAGATCATTTAAGGTTAGTTCCAAACATGCGATTTCAAACACCGCCGGAAGGCGAGATTGATCTTCGAGTTATTAATACCGCGGATTCCTATCAAGCGTTGCTCCGAGGAGAGTTAGACGTCATGGCCTATGCATTGGGAAGTAGCATTCCAGAAACCGTATCATCGAACGAGAAAGTATCAGTGTTGGTAGGACAAGATGCGGCTCACAAGGCAATATATCCAAACCAGCAAAAAGGAAGACTTTTCGAAAAAAGGGAGTACCGACAAGCGTTGCAGTATTTGGCTTATGAATTTGCGAAAAAAGATCATTCGTTGCTCGGTAACCCAAACTTTTCTAATCAAGATCCTCAAGTGTACCTACCTTACCAGGCGGGGAGAATAGATGAGTCAGAAGTTCTAAGTCGAGTTGAACAGGGTAAAAAGTTTGTTGATGAATTAAGGGATGCTTCAAAACTAAATCCAATCGTACTTTTGGAAGTTCAAGAAGTCTCAATACGACATTTTCTTGAATCAGTAGGACTTACCATTTCGGATAAATCCAGAATTGTATCGAAAAGCGATTTAATTAAAGCGATTTACGATGGCCAAGAAGCCGACATTATTCCAGGAGCTTTCGGAGTGGCCTCTGGCGACCCGGATGGAATATATCATTTGCTTGGCCCACAAGGTGCCATCGCGAGTCCAATGCTAAAGAATAAAAAGGTTGGAGATATTCTTGAAGAGGGGCGAAAAATCGTTAAGCGTGATGAAATCGACCCTTTCTATAAGAAAGTAAGTAAAGTAATTCTCGATGAAGTACCAATCGTCCACCTGGGTTTTGTAAAGTCGGTCGCTGTTTACAGAAATGACAAGGTCTCCATCAGCGAAAAAATTCTAAGACGTAGTGAAGGTCATCTATATATTTATAAGGTGAAATAATGACATTAAAAGAATGGTTAAAAAAGTACCACACTAGACCACAAATGATCGTGGCTCTTTTTATGATCTCTGTTTGGGTCTTTTTTTCTGTACGATCTTTCTATGCGATACAGGTAAAAAACGATACATACGTTAAGCAAACTGCTGATCTCTTGAGTCTCGCTTTTAATCAGAATAACCGCGTGTTAGCGGAGAGTATTTTGGGAATGGTTTTAACTCAAGCAGGAGCTACTGGGGCTGAAGTTTGTTCTGGAGAAACGCAAGTTATTGGGGCCAACAGGTCATTAAATTCATGTACAGAATCGCGCAAGCTATTTGAGCGAATTGTAGAAGTGAAAATTACTGGGTCCGGAACTCAGGTTATTCGCGCAAGGTTTAGTTACTTAGACGACTTTTGGTCAATCTTCAGAAGTTTGGGGTGGTCGCTGATTCTTGTTCTTGTCGGAATTTATTTTATTCAATCTACGAAAGAGAGAATTGCAAAAGACATTTTCGATCCTTTGATAAATAATCTTTTAGGCGATAAATCACTAGAAATAAACGAACTAAATGAATTGCGACTCAAAATTAAGACTTCTAAAGACATAGAGGCTGAAAAAGCGGTTATGCTAGCTATTCGAGAGAATAATCAACAAGTCGCACATGATATTCGAAGTCCGATTGCGGCTATCAGCGCTTTAGTGGAATTGATGGATCTACCTCAAAATCAATTGAAAAAGGCTTTAGACCAGGCAGTAAGCCGTGCCAAATCAGTTGCAAATTTTCTTCTTCAGGCAGAAATGAGGATTGATAATTTGAGTGACGTCAGGAGTTTTAATCTTGGAACTGCTGTTAACGATATCATCACTGAAAAGTCCCCACTATTTGTGGGAGGGAATATTAAGTACATTGGACCTCCTAACTTCAATGTCGAGACGAAGTTAAGCAGTGCTTCGCTTGCGAGAATTTTATCCAACGTTATCGATAACTCAATTCATGCTTGCCTGAAAGAAAAAGAGATAGAAGTCGAACTGAGTTGCAACGCAGGCGAAGTTAAAATTGTAATTTCGGATACTGGCGTTGGAATATCAAATGATGTTATCAGAAAAGTAGGAACCAAAGGATTCTCGCATAGAAACAATGGTACCGGGACTGGACGCGGAGTTTTTTCGGCAATTAAAACCTTGAAGGAGATTGGCGGTAGTTTTTCTTTATCCTCAGAATTAGGAAAAGGAACCCAGGTTACAATCCAATTTCCTGTATCGGAAATTCTAGATTCTAAGACTCGAGAAATAATAGACTTAAATTCTCTGGATCTTGTATTAATCGATGACGAAGAAATTCATAGGACAACATGGGAAATTTGGAGTTCTAAAAATGGATTTAAAATAAAAACTTACTCTAATGTACAATCGTTTTTCGAAGAATCGAAATCTATTGGGAATTGTACGCCAATTTTTATCGACTCTAATCTTGGCGCTGAATTTAAAGGTGAAGTGTATGCAGAGAGGATTTCAGATTTGGGATTTGACTCAATCCATTTAGCGACTTCAAGCAGTAAAGACTCGATTAAGGTTTCAAGTTCAATTAAAAGCATTATAGGAAAAAATCCAACTGGCTTGCGTCAACTACTAAGACCAACGACCGAACCTATTGCATTTGGCTAATCTAGATTGGACTACAGTTTGAAAGGAAGCTTTCCTTTCCTATCAGGAGGGAATTTTGGAGAGTATAGTTTTTAGATCATTTACTATTTTATTTGGTGCGATTCGGATTCTCATTATTTCTGGCTTTCTTGTATCAGTTCTTACAGATCTTCAAGGCAGAGCTTTAGATAGCACACGGAAGGGGTTAGAGAGTATGAGGAAAGTGAATCAGCAGCTAGTGGGAAGTTCACAATAGATATAGGAGGAATTGATGTTTGAATTTATTAAAAATGTTTTTTCTAAAAAGCCGATTCATCTGAATGATTTTAATAATCAAGAACAGAGGTCGTTTCTGAGAGGCACTTTGAACACTTTCCATGACAGCGGCATGGAAGGTGGTTACGCTGGCGTGGTTGCGTTGTCTGAAGGCGAGATAGAAAAACTCCCAAACAAGGACAAGCTTTCTTATGGATTTTTGTATGACATTACTTCCTCTGAACGGTTTGCAGTTTTCGATAAAAGTGGAAGAATGATTTTTGATCGAGGTCGATATCTAGTTGAGGATGTTTGGCCGCGCCCAAAAGATTTAGGTCCTTGCCGATCTGGACATGGAGTTGTTAAAGAGGGTGATTGGGCTCATTGGTGTAAAAATAACTTTATGGTAATAATTTATCTCTATTAGAGTTTATTACGAAGTACGGACTTTATTCGATTAGTCCGTATTCTCTCAGGTCATTTTCTATTTCGATCAGCTCAAGTTGAAACTGTTCTGCAAACTCGTCAGGGCATTGATTAACTAACAACCTCAGTTTTCCTAAGACGAGGTCGAAGTCGATTTCTTCATCTTCATACTGCCACCACCTTTTTAAGATGTTGGCTAATTTCGTCTTTTCAGAAATAAATGTTTCGACGGGGCTCATAAACGGTATTTACGGGTTTTTGTAAACTTGCTCTCTTGGATAATGGTCGTTTTTTTTCAACGAGGAATCTAATGCGCTTTCTACAAATACAGCAGTGGAGGCTTCTAACCCCATTCCAGCTAAGACATGCCCGATATATTTGTATGCGTTTCCTAGAGTCTTTTGTATATAGCTGTCTAAGAAAACACATTCGCTGAGCAATTTCTCAAACTCCGTTTTATCCGCGTAATAGAAATTTCCAACCTTTTTCCATACAGGGTTTTTAGGAACAGGAGGATGATATTGAGGTCTTCGAGTCACGATGCCTCACACTGAATTTCGTTTATTACTAGGTTCAATCTAAAAAAACTGAATTGAGAATCTGTTTGGACATGATACGAAAAACGAAGTCCATTAAATGCGTATCCAAAATCTTTCTTTTCAATTGAAATTATAGATTCTAGATCGAACTTCATTTTTTCGACGTAGCTCAGTAATGCAGGCATGCTTTTCAAAAAACCTAATTTTGGACTAATATACTTTGTGGTGATCATTTGTTCCCCTTTCTAAAAATTTCCTTAAAATCAATTTTAGCTCTTTGTCTTTTTTATACTCGTCAAAAAAATCCCGATCTCTTTTAAGGAGGTCAACGACTCTTAGCCAAGCATTTCTACAATATTTAAAATTTCGATAGCTTTGTTCAATTTCACCGGAGGCCACTTTAACCAATATATCAATGCTGTTAAGCAAAGGTTGGTATCGCCTACGGTCAGCCATCGTTATCGTCCCATGGAACTTTACACGATAAATTTTGGCTTGAACGTGCTTAAAAAAATCCAGCAAATGTTGCCACTCTTTCGGTTCCATGATTAATATGTAAATTATATGTAAGTGCAAATCAACGGCTTTCCTGTTAAATGACTAAAGATGTCGTTGAATTAGACTTATAGACAGGGAAAAGATTATTTGCAGGTTGATGTTAGATTGGAATCAATCGACCATAAATAGAAGGTCAAAATGTGTGAGTCATATATTCTAGTCGCTAAAGCAAAAGATATCGCAAAAAAATTCGACGTCGAAAAGTATGTCCAGCAAGAATTTGATTTCAGGATAAGAGGATATCCAAAGACAGAGACGGCTCCAGTTGTAGTTCACAAAAATGGAAAAACCCAAATAAGGGAGCTAATTTTTTCCATATGTCCAGAGTGGGCCAGCAAATTTCCGTTTAAGCCCACCACTTACAATGCTCGTATGCGGCGTTATAAGCGAAACAGGATGGGTGAGTTGGTCTTGGACAAAAACGGAAATAAAATTATTGAATATATTTATGAAGTACCTACATGGAGAAACTCATTCAATAAAGGGCACACTTGTTTAGTTCCATTAACGTCAGCGATTGAATCATGTTATTTCGGTACTCATGGCGGCCAAATGGTTCAATTCTGCCTTGAAAACAAAGAAACATACTATGTCGCGGGACTCTGGGAAGACTGGATGAATAGAACAACTGGGGAAGTAAAGGAAACATTCACATTAATTACAGATGACCCTTACGAAGCATTTTTTAATGCTGGACATGACAGAAGCATTTTTATCATTCGAGAGTCAGCATATGAAGATTGGCTGAAGAACAAGAAAATGTCGGGAGTTGAAAGGTATAAATTTTTACTCGAAAATAGAGTTGAGCTACCTTGGAAAGTTGAGACGGACAGATTCCTGAAATCCAAATGGCAGAAAGATACTCCCACAGAAGAAGAACTGGCTGAAATAAAAGTCTGGCGACCGAACTCCTAAAAACATTTAATTTATTTCAAATAAGGTCAATTGTCTCAATCTGAATCAAAATCCTTTATGTTTTCTTGAGGTTAAGTCTCAAAGTCAACTTACCGATTATAAGATTGAAATATCAGATCCCGGCTTTGACAAATAAAATAGGTCGAGGTAAGTTTAAGTAAATAAAGGACGTTTTTGAAAACATTTTTGGCTTTTCTATTCATCTTAATTACTATGGTTAGCGTTTCAAAACCTGTGAACGGTTCTTGCGATGACTCTCACCCTCGTAATTCTATTTCAAGTGAAGACAAAGTGTCTGTTTTAAAAGCAGCTGTTCCTTGCCAGGATGAGAATCATTCTGAAGCATCTCACGAACACAGAGCATGTCATAATTGTCATCTAGGGCACTGCTCTTTTACTATTTCCGCTAATTTACTTTTGTTTTCGACTCATGAATTATCTGGTTTCGTACCAGTAAAAGGTGACTTTAATCTTTCAGATTTTAAATCAAGCCCTTTCCGTCCTCCAATATCTTAAGAGTCTATAAGGCTCCAATCTCAAGACAACTTTAACGATTCGATAGTCTATCGATTAGCTACTGCTTTTCGTTTTGGATTTCGAAACAAACAACTTTTTACTTTTGGAGTATTCCAATGAACAATGTTATTCGCACTGTCGTAGCGCTATCTATTGCGTTCCAACCGGTGTTCTCGGCTGAGGCGGCATCAAATTGCCAGCCTAATTCCTATGCCGATTTTGTAAAATGCGCTGAGAAAAGCTCTTCGGACATTAGAATTTCTGAGCAGCAGGTACAGAGTGCATCAAAACTAGAGGACGCTGCCCAACAATGGGTCAATCCTGATTTAGATGTAGATAGTGTTTGGAAGGGTTCTGACAAAACTGAGACCTCTGCCGCATTACTCTTTACTTTGAGATTAGGTGGAAAGAAAGATGCGTTAGTGAGTGAAGCGAGGAGCGAGATTCAAAGAGCGCAAGCTTCTCGTGATCTCTCAGTGAATCAAACTCGACTAGAAATTATGCTTTCACTGTATCGCCTCTCCCATCTAAAAACAGAAATTGCTCTAGGCAATGAGTCTGTTAACACCTTTACCAAAATCGTTGATCAGTTTCAAAAACGACCGGCATTATCACCCGAACAGGATGTGTCGCTAACGGTGTTTAAAATGGCGCTTTCTGATCACCAGTTAAAGCTAACTCAGCTCCAAGCGGATCAAGAAAAGTTAGTTCAGGGATTATCAGCCGTAACTGGAATTTCGAAGGAAGCAATCTTGAAAAGTCTTCCTTCTAGAAAAGAAAAGTGGGCTGAAGTTTCTGTTGAAGGTGATATTGAAGCTTCTCCGCAAATGAGACAAGCAGTTGCTGATCTTAAACTTGCCAGAAGCCAGAAAGATAGAGCAGAAAGTGAAGCTTGGCCTGATTTGAAACTTGGCCCATCTATGAAGCTCACAAAGGACAACGGCGAAACAACAACCTTTGTTGGCGTCGGACTTTCTTTACCGATTCCAGTTCTAACAACAAACAGCGGTAATCGTCAGTATCGTTCTCAAAAACTTATCGAGGCTGAATTAGTTGCTGACCAATCTCGTAAAAAATTGTCAGCGTCTCGAAGTGAGCTTGTGAATAGATACAATAAAATGATCGCGAGCCTAAAAAATTCCTTAAGTGTGAAGGCGCTTGAAGAAAGACATGAGAAGGTTGAACGTCAATTTTTCAAAGGGTTAGTTTCTAGTCCTTTGGTGATTGAAGCGCATCGACAGTTGTTTGATCTTGAAGAACGAAGAAATGCTTCGGAGCTGGAAGCTTTGGAAACATACGGACGAATTCTCATTATGGATAATAAATTCAGCGAGGTTGTATTATGAGATCAAGATTTTTAACGATCTTATTTAGTGCTCTAGTTATGTTCTGTTTCTACGAAAACGTTGGAATGGCTAACGAATCGAAGAAAGACGAGCACAAACATGAAAAAGGCGAGAAGCAAGAAGGCCATGGAAAAGAAGGCGATGAAAAGCATGACGATCACGATCATGGATCAGATGAAGGCGAGAAGCATGATGACCATGACGAGGGCGGCGGCCATGGAGGCCACGGTCACGAAGAAGGTAACGAGAACATAGGCCCAGGTAAAGGAATCGTAAGCGCAAGTGAAGAAGAAGGTTTTCAGATTTCTCCTGAAGCGGAAAAGAACTTTGATGTTAAAAAAGTTCAAGTTCCTGCTTCTGCACAGTTTGAAATCCCTAAAACTGCCATCGTTACCGCAGGGACAGAAGTAAATTTATATCGCTATCGAGATAGCCACTACAAACGCGTGGATTTTGTCTTCGTCAGTAAAACTGACAAGAAAGCTGTTATTAAGTCGAAAGATTTAAAAGCAGGAGATCAAATTGTAGTCGAAGGAACTGGCTTACTTAGAATTGCCGAGATCGCCGCCTTTGGTGGCGCTCCCGAAGGTCACTCTCATTAATTATAAGGAATTAAATATATGTTAAACAAAATTATACGTTTTTCCATATTCAATCGAGGAGTGATTCTATTGTTAACACTCCTAATGGTTGTAGCTGGGATTTACAGTTTTCAAAGTCTTCCGATTGATGCTGTTCCTGATATCACAAATAATCAGGTGCAAGTAAACACGGTCATTGAAGGCCTAGCTCCTGAAGAGATTGAAAGAACAATTACGTTTCCGATTGAATCATCTATGCGAGGTATCGCTGGTGTTCAGCAGGTTCGATCGATTACTCGATTCGGTCTTTCACAAGTCACAGTCGTGTTCAAAGATGGACTTGATATCTATCGAGCGCGTCAGCTTGTGTCTGAGCGGCTTCAAGGGATTGCGTCGGATTTGCCACCATCTGCGAAGCCAGGTTTGGGTCCAATTTCAACGGGTCTTGGAGAAATCTATCAGTACGTGATCGATTTCAAAGAGAAAAAATCCGGTGATGAACGCACTCGCCAGCTAATGGAGTTAAAATCTTTGCAAGATTGGTTTGTTAAACCGCGATTGTTAACGGTTGAAGGTGTTGCTGAGATTAATACTTCTGGTGGATTTGAGAAACAATTTCATGTTCAACCAGATCCAAAGAAAATGGCCGCGAACGGAATTCATTTTGATGACATCGTTCAAGCTCTTGAGAAAGTTAATAGAAACGTCGGCGGAGGATACGTAGAACAAACTGCCGAGCAGTTTTTAATTCAGGGTGTGGGTTTGATTAAGAACCCTGATGAGATCGGTCGAGTTCCCGTAAAGACCTTAGAGTCTTTTAGAACGATCACTATCGCTGATATTGCAAAAGTAACTCTAGGAAAAGAATTACGAACTGGATCGGCAACTTTTGACGGTGAGGAAGCGGTTCTTGGAACGGTTATGATGTTGTTAGGTGAAAACAGCCGGACAGTATCAACTCGTGTTCATGAAAAAATGGCCGAGATCAATAAACAACTTCCAGAAGGCGTATCGATCACAACTGTATACAATCGTTCTGATCTAGTGAACGCAACTCTTGGCACAGTAGAACATAATTTAATTATGGGTGCTTTGCTTGTAACGATCATTCTTTTGATTCTATTAGGAAATATTCGAGCGGCTATTATTACGGCTGTGACGATTCCATTCTCTCTATTAGCAACATTCTTGGTGATGAAGCCAATGGGAATCTCTGGAAACCTAATGAGCTTAGGTGCGCTAGATTTCGGTATTATCGTCGACGGTACGGTAATTGTCTTGGATAACTGCGTTCGCTATATTCATAAGCGCTCTCAAGAGTTCGGAAGGTCGCTGTCTCGTGAAGAAGTGAAAGAAGCAGTTTACGAAGCAACAGTGGAAATCAGAACGGCGGCCGGTTTTGGTGAGTTAATCATCATCATGGTGTTCCTACCAGTATTTGCTTTGACTGGCGTTGAAGGCAAAATGTTCCAACCAATGGCTTCTACGTTCATTTTTGCGGTGGCGGCTTCATTGATAATGTCGTTTACTACAGCACCAGCTTTAGCGAGTGTGTTCTTGTCAGGAAAAGCTGCGGATAAAGAGCCTAAATTGATGGAGTGGATTCGCGCAATCTATATCCCAATCTTTAATTTTGCATTTAAACGCGCGAAAATGACAATGGCACTAGCCGTAGCTTCCGTTGTGGTGGGTGTTGTATTGTTTGCATCTCGCGGTGCTGAATTCTTGCCTCAACTTGGTGAAGGGTCATTTGCGTTTCACATGATTCGTCCTGTGAATGCAAACTTAACTCAGTCGGTTGAAATGCAACGTAAGGCGGACAAAGTGGTAGAAACTTTCCCAGAAGTTAGTCACGTGTTCTCTCGTATTGGTACGAGTGAAGTGGCGACTGATCCTATGGGTGTTAACGTTTCGGATAGTTACATCATGCTTAAGCCACGTTCTGAATGGAAAGAGATTGATGGTAAAAAACGTACTTACCAAGAATTGACTTCGGCAATCGTGGAAAAGTTGAACCTGGAAGTTCCGGGACAAACATATCTTGCATCTCAACCTATTCAGATGCGTTTTAATGAATTGCTAGAGGGAACACGGGCGGATGTATCAGTTAAGATCTTTGGTCCTGATCTAGATACCCTAGTTCAAACTGCAAAAAAAATTCAAGAGGTTGCATCGAAGGTTAAGGGAGCTGGTGACGTCGAAGTAGATCTTGCGGGTACCTCGCCTGTTCTTAAGATCGAGCCACAAGAAGAAAATCTTAAGAAATATAATGCCTCTATCTCTGACGTGCTTAATGCAATCTCGATTGCATTAGGTGGTCAAGAAGCTGGCTATTTGTATGAAGCTGAAAAGAAGTTTCCAATCGTTGTTAGAATGGATAACGATCTTCGATCTGATATCGATGCCGTTCGTGAGCTTCCAGTTGGGATTGCTACAAATACTATTGTGCCACTGAAGGACCTTGCTTCGATCAAGTTTCAAGAGACGTATGGTTCAGTGAATCGCGAGAACTCAAATCGTCGAACTGCTGTACTGATTAACTTGCGCGGTCGAGATACTGAATCTTTCGTTAATGAAGCGCGCGCCTTGGTTGAAAAAGAAGTGAAGTTACCAACTGGATACTATGTCGAGTGGGGCGGTAACTTCAAGAACTTGGAACAAGCCCGTTCTCGATTGATGATCCTTGCTCCGGTTGCGATGGTACTGGTGCTCATGATGGTTTACGCGGCGTTTGGCAGTGTTGCACAAACATTGTTGATTTTTGCATGTGTGCCAATGGCGCTGGTCGGCGGCGTTATCGGTCTGATTTTGAATGGTCTTCCATTTAGTATTTCAGCAGGTATCGGATTTATCGCGTTGTCGGGTATAGCAGTTCTGAATGGGGTCGTGCTTGTAAACTTCTTCAATCAGCTAAAACTTGAAGGAAAGACAGGAAAAGATTTGGTTCTACAAGGGACTTTGGTTCGACTTCGTCCGGTTATGATGACCGCTTTGGTTGCTGTATTTGGGTTTATTCCAATGATGCTTTCATCGGGCGTTGGATCTGAAGTTCAGAAACCGCTGGCGTCGGTGGTTATCGGTGGAATTATTTCATCGACTCTACTTACTCTGGTTGTACTACCAATCGTTTTCTCGGTGTTTGAATCAAAAATGAAAGGACGAGTCGCCCACTAAATAGGAGTTGTTATGGATCAATTGGCATTTTCGCACTTTGGTGCACATGCTCAAGAGAATCCAAACAAGGAAAGTATTCTACGAGCTCCGACCGAGCTAACAAGAAGAGAAAGACCGGATTACACATGGTATCCGGTCTCAGTGATGGTTGTGTTTGTGGGAATGCTAATATGGGGATTCTTTATCGTCGGTAAGGGAAAGAAAGGGAAAAAACTTAAACGGGTTAAAACGAAAAAAAAATATGGTCGCTGGATGGATAAGCCGTACTAGTTTCTTCCAAAATCAAAATAATTGGAGATTAAATGAAAAAAATTAAGTTAGTTTTTTTAATGTTATCGGTATTAGCGTTCAATGTAGGATGTGCCCATTACCATAAAATTATGGGAACTGAGCAACGATCTGAAATTCCTGAAGGAGTTAGGGTTAAAATTGGATCGCCTGAAGTTAAAGAAGGTGATTCCGTAGACATCTTTAAAAAGGTGTGCCCCAAGAGAAAATCAAATGCGAAAATTGAGCAAGTCGATCATTCTTGCGATTCGGTAAAAGTTGGAACTAGCAAAGTCATTAAGATACTTACCAAAGATACGGCCATAATAGAAACGCCGACGTTTAAGGTTGAAGGCGAAATGACGGTCGAAAAATCAGACAATTGAATCAACGAAAGCGAATTTTCGCTTTTTTAAAAAGGAGTACGTATGAAACAAGTTTTATTAACAGTTGCAGCGCTCGGTCTGCTAACCGGCACGTCCGCTTTTGCTGGTGACGAGCATAATCACAAAGATAAGAGTGCGCACGCGCACAAAGATCACAAGTGTAAAAAGTGCAAGAAGGACGAGAAGAATTGTAAGTGTGATGATAAAGACAAAAAACACGAGGACCATGAACATGAAGACGACAAGAAAGATTCAAAGTAACATAACACTTTTAGTTTTGAATCTGTCTCTGGTTTTCCTTGGCGGTTGTTCCGCACTCCCACGACATGAACATGTCGTGGGAGATATTAGGACTTCAGAGAACGGTGCGGCTACCGTATGCCTGGAAGGGCGGAGCATTCAAAATGGTAAGACCCTAGAGATTTTCGAAAGCAATTGCAGGAGAAAGGCCCACCAAAAAAGATGGAGTACAGTTACTCGAGTGGAGTGCGTAGACCAAAAGGTGTCAGATGCAATTGTAACTTCAAGTGAAAATATTCACGAAGTCGTATTGAAAACCGAAAACATGGCACCAATAAAAGCCGGAAGCTTTGTGAAAAAAAATTAGCAGTCAAAAGGTAAATTTATGAATGAAACACAAGATTCAACGATTGTTGTAAATAAACTCAATAAAAGTGTTACATCGACATTTAACGTCGCCGGAATGGATTGTGCTGACGAAATAGCAGCTATCCAGAATAGTCTGAATATTCCAAAAATAGGTAGGGTAACGGCAAATTTGATGTCGTCTCAGGTTCAAGTCGAACATGATCCAGACGTCACTCGAGATGATGTCAAAGCGTTAATCAATAAATCCGGGGTTACGGTTCGTGATGAGAAAGTCACTGCGTCGTTTTATTCGAATAACAAATCTCGAGTTTGGCTAGTTGTGACCTCTGGAGTTTTGTTGTCGATTGGTTTGCTGCTACAATGGTTGGCTAGTCCACCTGAAGAACTCCTATTTGGTCTCTTTTTAGCATCCACTTTGTTAGGCGGATCGCTAATTGCTCCGAAAGCATATAGAGCAGTAAAACAGCTTTCTTTAGATATGAATGTATTGATGGTGATAGCCGCTGTGGGAGCCTTTTTCATTAAAGAATATTCCGAAGGTGCGGCAGTTGTCTTTCTATTTTCGCTAGCGGAGTTGCTCGAAGCATTTAGTGTGGCGCGCGCAAGAAAAGCTATCCAGGATGTACTCTCAATTACTCCCCAAAATGCTCTGGTTGAAACTCCAAAAGGTAGGTTTGCAAAACCTGTAGAGGAAGTTCAAATCGGAGAGACAATTATAATCCTAGGTGGTGATCGAGTTCCGCTAGACGGAATTGTCGAGAAAGGTACCTCTTCGGTTAATCAAGCTCCGCTAACTGGGGAATCGCAGCCTGTCTTTAAACAGATTGGTGACACTGTTCTGGCCGGAACGATCAATGAAACTGGCACGCTGACAGTAAAAGTTAAAAGTCTTTTCAAAGACTCAAAAATTTCAAACGTAATTAGAATGGTAGAGGAGGCTCAAAGTCAGAAAGCTCCCGCCCAACTATTTGTAGATAAATTTGCGAAAATATACACCCCGGTAGTTACAGTGATTGCTATTTTGCTGGCGATAGGTCCGCCGCTTTTGTTTAATGGCGATTCAAATACTTGGTTGTATAGATCATTGGTGTTTCTTGTTATTGCCTGTCCATGCGCCCTGGTAATTGCCACGCCTGTATCAGTAGTGTCTGCACTGACAGCACTTGCAAAAATGGGAGTTCTAGTTAAAGGCGGAGTGTATTTGGAATCACTAGGAAAACTTCGCGCACTTGCAGTGGATAAAACAGGTACAATTACTGAAGGAGTTCCCAAAGTTGTATCGACAAAATTGATCAAAGCCGAGTCAGAAGCAGAATTGCTAACCATTGCTTTATCACTAGAAAAAGAATCAACTCATCCTTTGGCGCGAGCAGTTGTTAAATACTCTGAAGATAAAAAAATTCAGGCAAAGCCTGTTCACGGTTTCAAAGTCATTCAAGGAAAAGGTATTGAAGGAACGATCGACTCATTCTCGTTTTTTGCGGGTAACCATAAATTGGCTCACGAGTTAGGTGTTTGTACACCTGAGATTGAAACTTACCTAAAATCATTAGAGAGTGAAGCACAGTCTGTCCTTGTAATTGGACGTAAAAATGATGGCCAGTCCTATGGTAAGATCCTTGGAATTCTGGGGATGGCTGACGAACCAAGAGCAAACGTAAATCAGGCAATCAAAGACCTTCACAAAGAAGGTATTTTAGAAATTTCGATGCTAAGTGGAGACAATCAATTAACAGCAAGTGCAATAGCAAAACGTGTTGGAATTGACTCTGCAAAAGGCGATATGCTTCCCGAAAATAAAGTTGAAGAAATCAAAAAACTTATAGACCGACACGAATTTGTAGGAATGGTTGGCGATGGAATTAATGATGCGCCAGCGCTAGCTCAAGCGACAATCGGTATCGCGATGGGCGCCGCTGGAACTGATGCGGCAATCGAAACAGCGGACGTTGCGCTAATGACGGATGATTTAAATCAATTGGCAAAAGCTGTAAATAAAGGCCGAAAGGCTTTGAATATAATTAGATTCAATATTACGTTTGCGTTGGTAACCAAGGCGATTTTCATAGTATTGGGAGCTATAGGATACTCAAGCCTTTGGCTGGCGGTGGCAGCAGATATGGGCGCTACGCTTTTGGTTATAGCGAATTCATTAAGACTATTGAACGTAGAGAAATAGAAATATGAGGAATTAAAAATGGCTTCGAAAAAGAAGAAAGTAGTTAAGAAGAAATCGAAAAGCGTGAAAGTCCCGAAATCGCTTATGAAAAATGATAAGGCTCCTTCGAGAAAAATTGCTCCACATTTTGATACTCAAGATCGAAGCGCGGACTCCAACCCAAATGTTGAAGTGCCCTTGAGTGTGACGCCCGATTCTTATCAAACAAATAGTCGGCCTAAAAAGTGATCCACATGAATTTAATAGTAAAAGATCATACGTTAGAGTGAGGAATAGTGTGAAACTTAAAAGAATATTTCAATTGATTGGTTTGGCGTTACTAGTTTGTGCGGGTTCACTTGGTTACCTAATATGGAAAGAATTAAAGGGGCCGACGATGGGAGGCGACTTTTCCCTGACGTTGAGAGCTAATCCGTGGACTTTTAGTGAAAAGGCCAAAAGTGTTAATCTAATTTATTTCGGTTATGCAAAATGTCCGGATGTCTGTCCAATGTCGTTAAGTTATGTAGGTACCGCGTTTAGCAAACTGAGCCAAGAAGAACTAAAAAAGATTAGATTTCTATTCGTAAGTGTTGACCAGGAAAATGATGATCCAAACAACGTTGCTGACTACGCGACTAATTTTTTCCCTGAGTTTTTAGGGTTAAGTGGATCAAAAAAGCAAATAGATGAAACAATTAAACTTTTTCCTGCAAGTTATATGGTTGAGAAGAATCCCAAGTCATATTTAGGTTATTCGATTATTCATACCGATAGAGTTTTCATTTTAAATAAGAAAGGTATTGTGATCGATACGATCGACAGCCTTCGTGATTCTGATGTAATCTTGCAAAAAATTAAGGAGCATATATGAAACATCGTTCTGAGTTTGTACGAAGCCTATTTATTGGACTATTTCTTTTATCTGTTGGGGGCTTTGCTGCTGAAGATATTAAATTTATGGATGCCAGGATATTTACACCGCTTAAAGGGTCTAATGTGACCGCTGGTTATGTGGAAATCGAAAACAAATCAAAATCTCCACGCAAAGTTGTTTTGTCTAGTGTTGAAGGCTTTAAAGCGTTTGAGACCCACGAAACAATTGAAGATGCTGGTAAGATGTCTATGAAAAAGGTGGATGAGTACACAATCGCTCCAGAATCAAAACTTGAACTTAAGCCGGGTGGTAAGCATCTGATGTTATTTGATCCCGTTAAGAAAATTGCCGATGGAGATTCCCTAGCGGTTAAATTTAAAATTGATGGAAAAGAACACTCGGTTCAATTTAAGGTAATACCAAGAACAAAAACTGATCATAACCACGATCATCATTAAGTCGAAATTAGATTGATGAAATTTAACTATATACAGCTTTCGTTTCTAGTTTCACTAATTGCTACCGCAGGAAGTTTATACTTTGGTGAAGTGTTAAAATATCCTCCATGCACATTATGCTGGTACCAGCGCATTTGTATGTATCCACTGGTAGTTATTTTGGGAAGCGCTCTATGGAACGATGAGAGTCGGTTTTATCGGGCAGCATTGCCGCTTTCAGCAATTGGGTTGTTGATCGCTGCTTATCATAATCTTTTATATTACGGAATAATCCCTGACAGTATAACCCCATGTAGTCAGGGCGTTTCGTGTACCAGTAAACAAGTTGAAATATTTGGCTTTCTGACTATCCCACTTATGTCGCTAATTAGTTTTATACTTCTTACTTCATTAGGATTTATAGCTATGAAAACCACACGGAGAATAAATGAAAAATAATAGATCCTTTTTAATTGTGTCAGTGATTGCGGTGGCAATTCTATTTCTGGGTTATACATTCTGGCCTTTCGGTCGAGCACCTGAAACGATAGTTTCAACACCTGAAGTTGATTCGGCCACTCTGATAAAGTCGCATAATTTGGTAAAAGGCGCGGCCTCAGCCAAGGTAACTATCGTAGAGTTTCTAGATCCAGAGTGTGAGGCGTGTCGGGCAATGCACCCAATAATTAAAAATTTAATGTTTGAATATGAAGGTAAGGTAAAGCTTGTGCTGCGCTACATGCCACTGCACGGGAATTCAAAGCTAGCGGCGGTCATGCTGGAAGAGGCTCGCGCGCAAGATAAATTCGATTCAGCTTTGGATGCAGTTTTTGAAAAACAACCAGAGTGGGCAGATCATGGACGTCCTAGACCTGAATTGCTGCCAAAAATTCTTTCTGAAGTCGGTGTTGATTTATCAAAGCTAGATACTCAGCAATTAATGGCTAAACATGGTTGGAAAGTTGAACAAGATCAAGCTGACGGAGAAGCTGTCGGCGCACGAAGAACACCTACTTTTTTTGTAAACGGTAAAATTCTGAGCGAGATTGGTTATGACCCGATTAAAAAAGCGATCGAGGAAGAACTTAAAAAATAATTTGAGGTAAACGGTGAGTGTTGAAAATTCTATTGATTCTGCATTTGAGAAAGAAATTGATTTGGCTAATCAGAGCAAAGTAAATGGATTTGCAAGTGAAGAATGGAATCATCTGGAACGAGCGCACATCTTAGGTCAGTTCTATGCGCTAAAACATCTCTATGTTCACGTCTTAATGATAGGGTATAGTGTTCGACACAAACTGGTGAGAGAGTTCTTAGGTCAGATTCCAAGAATAATGTTGGCAGTGCCTGGCTCGATATTAAAGTTAGCACCAAAGGGAAATACTGGCGGAGCTGATGTAGGAATATTTGAACCAATGCAAATTCCCGATGATCTTCAAAAGATTTTGAACGGGACTGAATAGATGTCAGGCATAAAAGAAGTCTTTTTGGAAAAAAATAAAAGCAGATCGTGTATTTCTGTCGCTGCAATTTTAACCGCTTTAGTACTACTTTCGAGTTTCTGGTCTTTGGGGTTTTGGACGATGGTGATAATCTCTGCCGGTTTTGTCGGAGGTTTCTTCCTTTGGCTAGGTTTCAAATCAAAAGCTAACTACGATGATCTAAAATGGCCATTCATTTTTACTTTCATGGCTTTTGTCATTCATAGAGTAGAAGAAAAGGTTTCGGGATTTTTTGAACGACTGTCTGAAATTACCGATGTGTCGACACCGGAGATTTTATCGGTACCAGTTATATTAATGGTTGTTACTTCAGTAGGTAGCTGGTTATCCATTCCGTATCTTTTAAAGCGAGACAGTGAGTTTGGTCGCTACTTGATTTGGACTTTCTTTACGTCAATGGGACTAACTGAACTCGCGCATATCTTTGTTTTTCCATTTGTCGTTCGGGAACCATTTTCTTATTTTCCCGGAATGGCATCCGTGTTTCTTCTGTCTCCGCTAGGGTGGTTGGGGATTTACCGAATGTTAAAATTCAAATAAGTTTTAAATTTCGTTTGTCGAGCTATTGACTCGAATGACGAAATTCTGGCATTATTGTGACATGGGTGCACGGTTGTGCCTGTCGTTCGCGCAAAGACTTATGGTCAAACCTTCTAAGAGTCAGCATTAACTTTATGACTCGTATTTGCGAACAATATAGCGAGTTATTTTAAAGGGAGATGTATGACTACTCAATCTAGTCCTATTGAATTTTTCAAAAATGAAGCGAGAAAGTTATTTAAACAAGTTAAGGCGGATAAGGCCGAAGCTAAAGCTCGTGTTCTGCGAGTACTTAAAGATTCAGAAGAAATTACTTTGATGCGTGTTCAGCATGTAATTGCGGTAGAGTATGGATTCTTTAAATGGGAGGCTTTAATCAAAGCTTCTGAAGGTGAATTGAATTCTATCATCCAGAGATTTAGAAGCCTGCAATTGCCTGAGCATAAGGGAACTCCTCTTGGAGATTTTCTGCGCGGACCAGGATTTCTGCCGACTTCTCCGCACCTTGCAGAGTGGGCTGACTTCTTCGATACTATGACGATGGAAGAGCAACGGCGTTGGTTGGATGAAGATGCTCGCAAAATGGGTGTTATTAAAATCAACTGATTTGGTCGGACAGAGGTGACTCTGTCCGGATTTTCCTTTAAAAATAATAGTTCTAATTTAATAGTTTTTCTAGTTGAGACAATTAATTCTTACAGTATGCATATCAATTCGGTACTAAATAAACCTATTTGGTTTATTTTTACACACCTTTTGGTTGTCTAAATCTGAGAATTGATAAACAACAAAGTTTAACTCAAGATATCTTAAGACTTCACGATTAAATACAAAACAAAATACGGGGAGTCTATGCTTAAAAGAAATAATTGGATGAAAGAAATCTCGGCTCGAAGTTTGGCGGTGTATTCAAAAAACTCCTCGGAAAATTCACGCAACGTATTTCACAGGGATTACGGAATGATTGTTCATTCGAATTTTTTCAAAAGATTGGCAAAAAAAACTCAAGTCTACACACTTCCAGAGAATGATCATGTTCGTAGCAGGTTGACTCATTCAATAGAAGTGTCGCAAATCGGACGGCAGTTAGCTAGGCAACTCGCTTATCAACTGAAGAATCACGGGTTTCTAACTGGAGATATTTACTGGTCATTCCTAGTAAAATTTGAAGAGCTTACAGCGTCTGCTTGCTTAGCTCATGATATTGGACACGCACCGTTCGGACACTCTGGCGCAAAAATTTTGGGAGAGTCTTTAACCCGAAAGTACGGATTGTTGGACGGTTTTGACGATAACAAACAAGTTGTTCATATTCTATTAAATGAGTTTTTTTATGAGGGGATTGACCCGACGGCTTGTTTAGTCGCGGCTACGCTTAAGAAGCCGGAATTGGAAAAAAATTGCTATTCAACCGATAAATTCAAATTGAAGTCATTGATGAATGAACTTGGGCTTGAGAATGTGAGGCATCCAGCGGGTATTCTAATGGAAGCAGCAGATGACATAGCCTACATCTGTTCTGACTTAGAAGATTATGTAGATTACTTCATTCAGTTTAGTAACCACCAAGTCCTGAACGTACTAGCTGAAATGTTAGAAGCATTGCCAATTTTAGACTCCAACTACCAAGAGACGCGAGAATCCTGGATTAAACTGATTACAAAAATGAATGGACTTGCGAGTACCGATTCGGATTCCAATGCAGAACAAAAGGATAAACTGGTAGAACAATTTCGGAATAACCTTATGAAAAGTATGATAATGCATGTATTTGATGGAATAAAGAGTGTAGTTTCAAAAATAGAAGATATTAACGAGTTACCCGATGCCTTTGAGCAATTCATAGATGAAAAGGGGATTAAAAAATGTGACAAACCTAAGAGAAAAGCCGATCTCAATCTTCTTTATTGGAATGATAGAAGAAATAAGGCTGGCCAAATATATTACGACGTAAAACGCACATGCTACGACGAATTTATTCTTAAGCAAGACAAGGTGGTGGAGCAGGACCTACTGGCGAACAATGTTATCGGTGAGATGACCGATGCGTTAAAACCACTTAGCGAGTCTGGCTTTGATAAACAATACGAGTTCAAATTTCTTTCACAAAGTATGCGGCATCATGTTTCTTTTGCGCACAGAAACCCTGAATTAATAGATCCAAGACGGGCCGTTGCAAATTATATTGCTGGAATGTCGGATCGATATTGTATCGATGCTCTTTCGAAAATTCGACCAATAAACGCTAGAGGCCGAGCAGCCTAATAGTCCGCAGGTATATATGCCAAAGCGCCGAGACTGAAAGTTATAGCTTGCCACTCAAGCAGTCTCGGTTCCCTGTTTTAGTTAGAATAAGTCTTTTAACCAATGCTGAATATTGGCGATGATCGCAGGAATCTTTAAATCAGACATCGATGAAAGATAATATGTCATTTGTGTAATGTCTTTGCCTTTTGATAGAAACGAACCACTATCTAACGATTTTATCTCTTCGATTTTTTCTTTCATTTCTAATTGCTCGGGATCATTTGCGTCTAATCTAGAAATGAGTTCCTCAAGATGATGTTTGATTTCTGAAATTGCTATCTCAGTCTTCTGCTCATCTTTTTGAATACTCTGCGAAACTTTGTTGCTGTTTCCATTTATGGTTACCGATTGCATATTTTTCTTCTCCTTAATCTTGATTTTGTAAGTGTAACGTCTTGGACTACGGCGATTTTTTGGCCTAAAGTGCTCTGACGATAATAGATGCAAAACCGCATCTGCGTTTTTAAAATAGACGGGCGGCAGACTATTAATGAGTGCGGATGCAGCGATAGAAAGTTCAAAATCTTTAATGTTTGCCCGGTATGAATGCTCTTTGCCGTTGGAATATACCGCGATAACACTAGATTCAAAGTAACGGTTGTCTATGGGCCATTTTGAATCTTCGGAGCGCATAACCGGCTTCTTTATAGTAAGTGTTTTTTGAATAGTTTCACTGATTCCAAGAACCGAACCTCCGCAAAAATCACAAATGTCTTCATCTAAAACTGCTTTAAGGCAGTCCTCGCAAACCAAGGATTCCTGAAGTTCCAAATACCCCTGTGCTCTCAAAATTTGAATTGACGAGTTCAATTTACCTGTTGGGATTCCTAAAAAATCAAAATCCGACAGAAAAAAAGTAGCTCCCACCTCATTCATGGACAAATAATCCATCAGACCAAGATCTACGTTTTCGAACGGGGGCCTATGTGTTGGTAAGAACTGTTTCACAAACATACCGGAATTCTTCTTCGTCAATGTCTCGGAAAATACCTAAACGACTATCTTTATAGATTCTCATACTACAGATCTTTTTCAGTTCTAAGTCGCCTACTTCAAAAATTCCTTCTTCCAAATGATTTTCGTCGATAATTTTCGAGACCTCTTCTGGAATGTCTTCGTCAGCCAGATCTTTTTTAGAAGTAGACCTAAACAAGGCTTTGAGTTCGCCCATATGAACATCTAGGCCTTTGTTTTTGATATTTTCTAACAATCGCAAATTGCTTATGGAGTCCCTGATTTGTATTTTGTTTAATGAAAGACTCGGGAAAATTCTGTTTACGAATTTTAAAACTAATTCCGCTTCTTTCGTGTATTTACTTTTCGATTGAATGGATGGAATGGATACAAACCCAGTACCGCTAATGATGTCTAATTCAAAAACATAGATTTTTCTGATTTTAACGTCGCGGTATGCATATTTCTTTAATCCGTTGTCGTGTCCAAATTCATCTTCGCTTTGCTCTCTGATTTCAATGAGAGCTGGTGCGCGCATAAACATTTTTAGCTTAGATGGACTAATTTCGATACTCTCAACTTCTATCTTCATTGAATTAAGATAACGACGATCTCGTCCTACGAGATGCCTATATTCTTTTGGAATCTCTTGCACAATGGTTTCGAGGTCAAGCTGTTGAAGTTCATCGTGGCGAAAAAAAAACACGTGACGGCGACTCCATGGTTCCCAACTTAAAACGCAATCCTTTACGAATTCTAAATCCATTGTGCCTTTATGTAAGGCGATTGTAATGTGCCTAATCAGATGTTCTTTTTCACCATCTGTTTCAAATCCACTTTGCTCCAGAATATAAGCTAGGCGCTCTTTCCTAAAGTTGTTGAGTGCATAAATTATTGAACTGATATCTGTTGCTGTGCTATCCCGTTTTCTCCCTGATGTAGAGAAATGGGACTTCTCGACTTTTTGCATTGATTCCCTCCTATGCAAACTATTTTGTTGCGGAGGGCTTTGAATATTATATGATCTATTCACCGGAAAAATATTCTTCAGCCACCGCTGTTGTATAATTTTTTAAAGATCGGTTTCCCTGGCCGGGGAAACCGATCTTCTTTTCTAAATAATGCTAACATTAAGATCGACTAGAGAAAGATAAATCGTGCAGAACGGCACTATAATGCACCGTAATATTTCTTCTAAACCCTCTGCTGCGGCCATTTTCACGAGTTCGGCCGTTTCCTATAAGAAATCATTAATTGTCCTAAAACCAACTTTTATATCAGCTTAACCAAATCGATGTTCAAGCAATTTTGGAGCGGTCCGTTTGCGCGATTGTTTTTTCAAAAATTTGAAAACGAAAGGCCTTTGATTATTACTTAGTGATGAATTGTAAAGCGCTGAATTTGGTAGCGCGCTTCCTTCACATGGAACTGCATCAGGAAAACAAACTCTTCTATGTCGCTAGAAATTCGAAAGAATTTAGTATCAAGGTTCCGACAGCTGTCTGGGGTTTGGTAGCTTGGTAGCAAGCTAAGCAAAATCGATTTTGCGAAGTTTAGTGTGTCTAAATTGGTCTGTTAGCGTAGTTGGTAGCGCGCGTCCTTGACATGGACGAGGTCAGTGGTTCGAGTCCACTACAGACCACCATTTCTCCTCCGATTTTTTTGGCATTTTTAGTGGAATTTCTCGATGCTCTACTTTAAATGCACAAAATTATCGCATGCCTACAAAAAGTTTCCGTTTCTGCATTGACTCCGTACTATGGTACGGAGTTTAAAGTTGGTTATGGGTGATTTTACTATTGGAAAATTAGCGAGTGAAGCCAGTGTTGGGGTAGAAACTGTTCGATTTTACGAACGTAAGGGCCTTATTAAAAAGCCATCGACACGAATTGGATTCCGACATTATCCCAAGGAAACTATTCAGCGAATTCTTTTTATCAAACGCGCTCAGAACTTAGGATTCACGTTAAAAGAGGTTCAGGAACTGTTGTTTATGAATACTGATATGAGAGCTACCTGTGGTGATGTTCAGGTTCGTGCAGAGTCAAAGATTGCGGAAATTCAGGAGAAAATTAAAGATCTGCAACGAATGAAAAAGTCCCTACAGCAGATAGAAGCTGCCTGTGCAAAAAGTAAGGAAGCAGTGGCTTGCTGTCGAATTATCGACTGCTTTGAAGGAAATTGCTGATGAAGGAAAAGAGACTTTCTTTTTTTGATCGGTATCTTACTTTATGGATTTTTCTAGCGATGGGCTTTGGCTTGGTACTTGGAAACTTCGCGCCGTCGTTGGTTCGGGTTGCTAATCAATTTAATTACGGGACAACATCAATACCTTTGGCAATCGGTTTGATTCTGATGATGTTTCCGCCACTTGCAAAAGTTAAGTACGAACAAATTGGCTTAGTCTTTAAAAATAAGAAGGTCCTATTACTTTCTCTTGTTCAAAACTGGATCGTTGGCCCTTTGCTTATGTTTGCTTTAGCGATCTTGTTCCTTCGAGGATATCCTGATTACATGGTTGGCCTCATCTTGATTGGTCTTGCTCGCTGTATTGCCATGGTCCTTGTGTGGAATGACTTATCAGACGGGGACCCAGAATATTGCGCTGGACTTGTGGCTTTCAATTCAATATTCCAAATTCTTCTATTTCCTTTTTATGCCTTCTTCTTTTTGAAGTGGCTTCCTCATTTTCTTAATATGCAAGAAACCGAAATTCAGATTTCCATGTTAGATGTGGCTAAGTCCGTCCTTTTATATTTAGGCATACCATTCACTGCGGGCATAGTTACCCGTGCAATTTTAAAATCCAAGAAAGGTAACGACTGGTACGAATCAGAATTTCTACCTCGTGTAAGTCCAATTACCTTGATTGCTCTGCTTCTGACGATCATATTCATGTTTTCTTTAAAAGCAGAGCAAATTCTTCAACTGCCTTTTGATGTGGTTAGAATCGCAATTCCTCTAACTATCTATTTCCTAACTATGTTTTTAATTTCATTTATTATGAGCAAAAAAGCTGGGGCCGACTACTCGCAGTCTGCAACCCTGTCATTTACCGCAGCCTCCAACAATTTTGAACTAGCTATTGCCATTTCTATCGCTTCATTCGGAATTGGTCATGGGGCGACTTTTGCTGTGGTTATTGGTCCATTGGTAGAAGTCCCGGTGCTTGTAGGTTTGGTTCATGTGTCACTATGGATTAAGCGAAACTATTTTTTTGACTCAATCAAAATTTCTACATCGGCGGCAAAATGAAAAAAGAATCTCCTGCATACCTTGATAAAGTCGACTTTCATTTTAAACCTGAGAATTCCAAATTATATTCATCGACACACGCACCTAAAATTCTTATCTTGCACGGATCACTTAGAGTGAAATCGTATTCAAGATTATTGGCACAGGAGTGTGGACGAATCTTAGAAAAGATGGGAGCTGAGATAAAATTTTTCGATCCAAAGGATCTTCCAGTATTTGATCAGGAATCGGAGGGTGATCCAAAGGTTGCTGAACTTCGCGAGCTAAGCATATGGTCTGAAGGGCAGGTATGGGTTACTCCGGAAATGCATGGAAATGTATCTGGTGTAATTAAGAATCAAATTGATTGGATTCCGCTGAGTTTAAATGCAGTACGTCCAACTCAGGGGCGAACTCTTGCAATCATGCAAGTTTCGGGCGGATCTCAATCATTTAATGCAGTTAATACTTTACGCATTCTTGGACGTTGGATGAGAATGCTAACTATCCCGAACCAGTCTTCTGTGGCGCAGGCATACAACGAATTTGATGAAGATGGGAAAATGAAGGCATCTTCATATCGAGACCGGGTTGTTGACGTTCTGGAAGAGTTAATGAAGTTTACATTTTTAACTAGAGATATTCGCGATTTTTTGGTTGATCGCTACAGCGAACGAAAAGAACACAATTTAAAGATTAACCTTGAGAAAATTTAAAATAGGAATCTAGATATGAAAATATTATTTCTTTGTGTAGCGAATTCAGCGCGAAGCCAAATTGCGGAGGGGCTAGCTAAGTCCATACTTGGCGATACATTTGAAATTCAAAGTGCAGGCTCGAATCCGAGTGGGAAAGTTCAGCCATTCGCAATTTCGACTCTGAAAGAAATTGGTATTGATATCAGTGAGAACTATTCAAAATCGATTGATGACCTTTCAATTGAATTTATGAGTGATCTAGATTTCGTGATCACACTTTGCGCTGAAGAAGTGTGCCCGGTTTTGCCATCGAAAACGGCCCAAAAGCTTCATTGGCCTGTAGATGACCCCGTAGGGCAGTCTAGTTCAAGCGAAGAACAAATGCAAAGATTCAGAACTAGTCGTGACTTGATTGAAAAACATCTCCTTACTTTAAAAAAATCACTGTTTCCTTTAATTTGAATAGCTCAAATCTCACACTTAATAGCCTTTTGTTAAAGGCTGAAGTTCATTTCAAGACTTTATAAAAGCGCACGAAGGGAGGTTTGACTTCGTGCTGTTTTCTTGTAGTAACTCTTTGCTCGTGATTTACTAATCTTACCTTGAGCCAACCCGCTTTTGATCATAGAAGGAGGATAATTTCATCAGACAGTAAAAAAGTTTCTTCTGAATCGATAGCTTCCCTCAATTGAAACGTATCCGCCAATTAAAGCTCCCGCTATCCACAAAGCCATAAATGTTCCGATCAATTCAGCTCCAAAGAAATGGAATGCGGCTAATGAAACAAGGCCAATAATTCCTGTTTGTAACCATTCATGTCGCTTAACAGATTCAATTTCCTCAAAAGTTAAAATCAAATTCGATAGAATATATGTGGTCATCATAAAGAACATTCCGCACAAAAGCATACAAAAGTTATGACCCGCGATTTTCATAAACCAATCCGTCAATGATTGCTGAGTATTAAAGGGATTAAGGCCAAACTGGTTACACACGGCCAAAGACAAAGATCCAACAACGGCATGAACTCCTAGAATTTTGCCAAAAACAATCCAAGGACTGGGGAACAGGCGTTTCTTCAGCCTCGCATAAGCTGAAGCTGGAACCTGATCAGAAGTAACATTTGAAAACTCTGTGAAGTCTTTGAGCCATTCATTTTTTTGACCTAAATCCATACTAATCTTCCTTTCTTACAAGCGCTTGTTTGAGTTTTTTAATTCCCCTACTCACAAGCTGACGGGCGTTTTCAGGAGAAGTCGATAAACGAGAAGCAATTTCCTCAAACGTTTTATCTTCATAAATGCGAAGACTTAACGCTTCACTTTGGGTTTGAGGCAGAGCCGAAACGAGACCTTCTAAGTCGTGTCGTATCTCCGGATTTTCAGCTATCGCAATTTTATCGAAATCACTTATATCAACTGGATCTTCTAAATTTTTCTTTTTAGCAAAATCCAGCAAAACAGAGCGCGTAATTGAAAATAACCAAGGTGAAAAAGGCAGCGTCGAGTTATACAAATGCTTTGAACGATGCAGTTTAAAGAACGCTTCCTGTAGTAAATCCTCGGCTTCCTTCTTTTTTGTAAGTCTCTTAGAAAGAAATCCAAAAACACGTCCGGAATGTCTTTCAAAAAGGACATCAAAAGCCGCGACACCACCATCTTGATAGCTTTGCATAAGTTCTTCGTCTGACTTTGTTTTCAAGTCTTTCGACATTAACCCTTCCTACATAGAATACGACGCTCACGAGCGGTTTGTGACATCTCAAATTGAAACGCTAAACTTAAGTGATTTCAAGCGTTTAATAGTGTTCTGCGTATAGCTGTCACAACTCTATCAAAGTATTCGTATTCCTATGTAGGAGTAACCCCTATGAAAATACGTCTGCTAATAGCTTCGATCTTACTTTCATCGAATTTTGTGTACGCTCATCCAGTATCTTATAAGGATGCCGTGGGCTTGATGTCCTACAATAACCCAGAGATGAACGAGATCTTACTAACTTACTCGTTAACCCCACATTTTGCAGTTGCTGGAACTTATCTTCGGGATTCTAAATCTGAGTTTTACATTCCGCGTGTGAACTTTCTCTTAAAGCGATGGAATAATGATGACTCTCAAGGGAATATTTATTTAAGCGGCGGTGCTGGCTACGAAAAATTTGCTTCTAAAAATTATGGCGTAAATCTAGCTGAGTTCGTCGCTGATTGGGAAAGTCGAAAGTACTATATTTACTTCGATCATCTTTACTTAAATCGCAGTAATGAACAAAATGCTCAACTTCCAGAGCGGGATTATAACCACTCTAAACTTCGCGTTGGAACAGCTCCTTTCTTAGCGGACTATGCCGATTTAAATGTGTGGCTGATTCTTCAAGGCGAGAAACATCTCAATGAATCCAATATCGAAATGACCCAGTTTTTAAGATTTTATATGAAAAATACGCTCTGGGAAGTGGGAGCGAGATTCGATGGTGGATGGGCGTTTAACTACATGGTGCATTTTTAAGGAGTATGAATATGAAAAAATTAATTCTATTATCAGTGATGATTCTATCTACAAGTTTGGCCTTCGCAGGCGAAGAACTTAAAGTGAATGTTAAAGGTATGGTCTGCGCTTTTTGCGCACAAGGTATCGAGAAAAAATTTATGGCTCAACCAGAAGTCGCAAAAGTTGAAGTAAGTCTTGCTAATAAATTCGTGAAACTGAATTTCAAAGATGGAAAGCGTCTTCCAAATGAAAAAGTCGCTGAAATTCTTAAAGATGCTGGCTACGAAGCTAGTTTTGAGGAGAAAAAATGACCAAGATTCGTGATGGAGTTGTTAACTATCTCACACTGTTCGGCTCGATGAGCACGCTGATTTGTTGTGCTCTTCCAGCTTTGTTGGTGAGCCTAGGGTTAGGCGCTGTCATGGCAGGCTTAGCTTCCAATGTTCCGGGCCTCATTTGGGCATCAGAAAATAAAGCCTTACTTTTTGGCTTTTCAGGAGTCATGCTGGCTGGAAATGGTGTTTTACTTTGGATGAATCGAAATGCGCCTTGTCCGATTGATCCGAAGCTTCGAGATGCTTGCATCAGAGGACGAAAAACGAGTAAGATTTTTTATACTGTAAGTCTTTTCGTGTTTCTTATTGGGTTTGGATTCGCTTACATTTTGCCTAACATTTAAAAAGGAAATTGAAATGAAAAAAATAATTTTGTCACTTTGTTTTGCTCTGTCTCTGACTTCTCCAATCGCAGCTTTTGCTAATGAAAGCCAAGTTATTGAAATCAAAATTACCGAAGGAGGGTTTGAGCCTAGCAATTTGGAAGTCCCAGCCAATGTTCCCGTGACTCTAAAAGTGACGCGAACAACGGATAATACTTGCGCGACCGACATCAAAATTAAAGATAAAAAGATCGAAAAGAAACTGCCACTTAACGAAACAGTTTCGATCGATTTAGGTAAAGTTAAAAAAGGTAAACTTGGTTTTGCTTGTGGAATGAATATGCTTAAAGGGGAAATTACAGCCAAATAATTCCCAGATTTTATAAAGGCGATTATTTAAAGTCTATTTAAGATCGCCTTCATTTTATCAATTTCTTTTTGCTGACCTTCAATAATGCTGTTGCAAAGACTCTTAATTTCTTCGTCTGAAATCTTCGCCTCATTACACATAAGTACGGCCCCTGCATGATGGGGTATCATAGACCGTAAGAATTGTTTGTCAGAAATCCCTGTCTGAAATCGAATGAACGAAAAAAACACGACAAGCGCAACCGTACTAACTGCAAGAATTACCATATTTTTCTTTTTATCTGGGTACATCATTTTCATGATAATAAGTTCGATCAAAACCATCGGCGAAGTCATGAGTGCCGCCATATAGACTTGGTTGAAGCTGTGATAAACATTTTCCAAGCGATCAACCATTGCATACATAAGAATGTACATGGCTAAAAATGAAAGAAATGTCATGATTGCCAGGTGCTTGTAGTGCATTCCTCCGCCATGATTTTCGTGGTTCGTGTGTCCGTGCATAAATAACCTCCCTAGTCTTAAAAATCGCCACACCAGAAACATCGCAAGAGGAAAAAAATCCCAGAACGAACGTTTTCTTGCTTGCTAGAGCGAAAATATGCAAAAATTAATCCAGACATGTCTTCAATTATTCAAAAGCACACTGAACAATCGCATTGTTCATACTTGCGCTAAAGTTTGTGAAACAAGCATCAGAAATTTTCCCATCCTGAGCTTTAAAAATAAGTTTTGAATCAAGTTCTCCAGTGCCGGAGCGAGCGATAAAAAAGCCGTTACGTTTATGCATTTGCATTCGACCGATTGAATTAATGTGAGAGGTTCCTTTATAAGGCCCCTCTGCGTATTCATAGCGGATTGTGCTAAACTTGCCATGCCGAATTTCAATTTCGACATTCGTTTTTGGATAAGTGTTGGCCGTTCCAGTGCAAGTAACGTTTGAAGTTTCTGCTGTTGGCGGGGCTGTTTTTTCAATCCAAAGAACGACAAGTTCTCCTTCGACTTCATCAGCGACAAAGTTAACTTGATCGCCGACAGCGAGACCCGCAAGAATCTCGGGATCTTGGGCAAGAAACGACATTGTCATACCAGGCATGTTCAGATTTGGAATCTCTTCGTGCTTAATGGAAGCGCGCCCAGAATTAATATCTAATTTTCTGATTATTCCTTTAACCAGCGGATAGTTCGGTGGCGGCTCACTCGCGAATGCGATCTGACTGATCAAAAGCGAGAGTGACATTAAAAATATTTTCATTTTGGTAATTCCTTTACTGGTTGGTTTGTTTTACTTTTAAAATTTCTTTTCCAAATTGCACCCACTTGCTGACTTTTTCTTTTTCAACAGTGGTTAAGGTACTGTCTGAATGCATAATGCGATAACGAAAAGGCGGCATTTCGTTCTTATCAATTGAGCTTTGGATCGCGTCTAAATCCTCAAGCGGAGTCGCATGACTTTTAAAAGGAAAATCAGAAGACATATCTAAGTGCTCTTTTGATTCTTTAATGTCGCTATCGATAAGCTGTTTCGCGCCAGGAACATTTCGATACCAAGCTGATGAGCTTGATGAGCCGTGGCAGTCGAAACACTTTTTTTCAAAAATGGGTTTTACGTCCGTTAAATACAATTCGTTAATTTGAACAAAACTGGTTTTCTCTTGAGTGTTGGACTTTGGATGATGCTTTCCTTCATGAGCCCAAGCAATGAACGTCATCATTGCCAAGCTGAAAACTAATATTTGCCTTTTATGGAAATTCATTCTCGCTCCAAGTTAGAACTTGTATTGAAATCCAACGCCCACGCTTTTGTCCGTGAATTTAAGACCCGCGCCCCAATGCCATTGTGGTCCATACATAAGTGAGACAGCGAGATCAGAGCCAAACTCATCGTCTTGTCTCCAAGTGTATTCCGCCTCTGTAAAGAGCGAACTTGTCCATTGAAAGCGTTTTTCAAGATCGACTCGAAGTTTTCCTTTGTGGTCCACAAGAACATTGGTCTCGATAAGTAATGGCAGCAAGTACCCAAAACCTATTTGACCACGTGTTTCGTCATGAATGACGGAACCACCAAGTATGACGTTAAAGTAGTTATTGAACCATCTTCGGTAAAAAAGATCGCCTTCCGCATCCCAATCATCGTCTTTTCGCGTTTCAATTTTTCCTTCAAACTCGTTCCAAGTTTGAGTGAATTTGAATCCAGCTTCTGCATGATTGGTAGCCGCTTGCAAATACCCAGACTTGTACCAATGGTCATGTAAATGTGGATCGTGTTTTTCATGACCCGCAATCTCAGGCGGTGGCTTGAAGCTCATGTACTTCACAACGCGCGCCATTCCTGTTTTCATATGATAGAGATTGTGACAGTGAAGCATCCACTGGCCGGGTTCATTAGCGTAAAACTCAATGGTCCGTGTTCCCAACGGTGGCACGTCGACAGTGTGTTTTAGTGGTGAGCGGTCGCCATTTTCATTTAGCACTCGGAAGAAATGTCCATGCAGATGCATCGGATGATGCATCATTGTTTCGTTCACGAAAGTAAACCGAACGGTATCTCCTTCGTTAATTAAAATATCGCGGTCTTCATGAATGGCTTTTCCGTTGATATGCCAAACGTAACGTTCCATATCTCCGCCCAAGACAAGCTTAAGATCGGTGACCTTTGCAGTTTTGGGAAGAACCGTCGACTCTTTGGCTTTCAAGTTATCAACTGTCAAAGTTGGAACGACCTCACCGGGAGTGATGGTTTGAACCACTCCGTGACCCGCATGAGGATCGGCAGATTCTTTTTTTGCAGAAAGTTTAGCTTTAGGCTTGGAGTGATCCATTTTACTATGGTCCATGTTGCCATGGTTCATTTTCGAATGATCCATTGTTGCGGGGCTCGTCTGGCTATGATCCATCTTAGAATGGTCCATGGTTGCGTGGTTCATTTTACTGTGATCCATTTTTGAATGATCCATTCCGCCATGGCCTGCGTGCGAGCCGTGATTCATAGGGGCGTAGAGATCCGGTAGCGGCTTATCCGGAGCTGGGACTTTAGGGCCCATACCAATCCATGCGGAAGCAAATCCAGTTACGTCTTGAGCCGTAGCGCGAAGCTCGAAATTTTTATGCTCAGGAACCGTAAAGAGGACGTCGTAAGTTTCGGCCATTCCCATTAAAATTTCATTCGTGTAAATAGGATCAATATCCACTCCGTCAGCGGAAATCACCTGCATTGGGGATTTGCCGAGAGACACATAGAAATAACTAGAAGCTGCTGCATTGATAATACGGATTCGGACTTTTTCACCTGGATGCGCTACAAGTAACTGAGAGTCTTTTTTTCCATTAATTAAAAAAGCGTCATAACCTACATCAGAAAGATCCATTCCACCCATGCGATCAAGTTCGTTAGCAAAATAGGTTTTAAGCTCTCCTGCTTTGGCTGCGCCAAAAATCGAACGTACAGAATTTTTCTTGTAAAGATAGTAGTCACCATCTTTTCTTAAGTTTCGAATGATTTGATCCGCGTTTTCATCAGACCAATCACTTAAAACAACGACGGCTTCTTTATCAGCTTTAATAGTTTCTTTTTTGGGATGAATGATAAAGGCACCATAGACGCCTTTTTGTTCTTGGACCATCGTATGAGAGTGATACCAATAGGTTCCGTGCTGTCTGATCTTAAATTTAAAAGTACGAGATTGACCCGGAAAAATGGGCGGAGTGTTCACGTAAGCTACGCCATCTTCTTCTGGTGGAAGCAATATCCCATGCCAGTGCACTGAAGCCTCTTCATTTTCAAGTTTGTTGTTCACCGTGATCTCTGCGTCGTCGCCTTCGGTGAATTCTAAAGTAGGAGCTGGGATTCCGCCGTTAACTGTGATAGCGAAATCAACTTCCTTTCCCGTGATATTAACCTTCTGATTGGCGATATTAAGTTCATAGCGAACCGTTTTAGCAAAAGCAGGGCTAGTGAGAGTGACAACAAAAAGACTTAATATGAGATTGAATAGAGATGTTTTCATAATCTTAAATACGACCCGAACCCTTCTTTTGTGACAAGAATAGGGCTTCCAATAGTTGGAAGGTCAATTCAAGACGGGTTTAATGGCTCGCCAAGTCATCTAAAATGGGACAATCAGGTCTCTGGTCGCCGTGGCAGCATTTAGCCAGATGCTTTAAGCTTTTAACCATTCCTTGAAGCTCGGTAATCTTCTTTTCCATCTCATCAATATGCTTAATAGCTAGGCCCTTAACCTCCGCACTGGCTCTTGTTTTGTTACGCCACAAGCTGACGAGCTTCTTAATTTCTTTCATAGAAAAGCCCATATTTCGGGATCTCTTCACAAAGGCTAAAATATTAACGTCGGTTTCTGTATAGGTACGATAACCAGCTTCAGAGCGGCTTGCCTTTGGAATAATACCGATAGATTCATAATGTCGAATAAGCTTGGCATTCACACCTGATATTTTTGCCGCTTCGCCAATATTCATACAGTTTCCTTTGTTGATTGTTACAACACAGCTTAAATATAAACCTTCCTACCATTGGAAGGTCAAGATCCAGGTCAAATTATCGATTTAAAACATGTCGGAACCATTCATTTTGCAGTTGGCAGTTTATTTTTCCTATTGACCTTCCAATGCTTGGAAGGTGCATGATGACTTTATACCGAGTCTTCCTCTTTAATGGAAACTTGAATGGAGTATTTATGGATCATTCACAGCATAACCACAAAAACCATCAACATGGTCATGATCAAAAGCATGAACACTCGTCCTCTCACGAGGGACATTCCTGCTGCTCAATTGATGATAAGAAAGATACACATCTTGTAAAAGATCCAGTTTGCGGAATGATGATCGATCCGAAAACGGCTAAAGGTGGGAACACCGATTATAATGGAGAAACTTATTACTTTTGTAATCCTAAGTGCAAAACTAAATTTGAAGCCGAACCATTGAAGTATTTAGAGCCACAAAATAAAAAGATTGAAAAAGTTGATACGGAAGCGATCTACACTTGTCCCATGCATCCAGAGATTAGACAAAAAGGACCTGGTAATTGTCCGATCTGTGGAATGGCACTTGAACCAGAAGAAGTATCTTTGAATGAGGTTGAAAATCCTGAGCTTACTGATTTCACAAAACGATTAAAAGTCAGCGTTCCTTTAACTATTCCTCTGCTGCTACTTGCGATGTCAGATCTGATTCCTGGTCAGCCTGTACAGCACGCCATTCCCGCTTGGCTAAACGCGGGCATTCAATTCTTACTGGCAACGCCTGTTGTGTTATGGGCCGGATTTCCATTTTTTGAAAGAGGCTGGGCGTCTGTCAAATCTCGAAACTTTAATATGTTCACTCTTATTGCGCTTGGAACTGGAGTAGCTTACTTATTCAGTTTGGTCGGAACATTTTTTCCTTCGCTATTTCCTGAAAGTATTAAAGTTCATGGTGGAATGGTGCCGCTTTATTATGAAGCCGCCGCAGTCATTACCGCTCTAGTTCTGCTAGGGCAAGTTCTTGAGCTTCGAGCCAGAAGCCAAACTGGAAACGCGATTCGCGCACTTCTGGGTCTTGCTCCAAAAACAGCTCGAAAAGTTAAAGCTGATGGAACGGAAGAAGATGTTCCAGTTGAACATATTCACGTTGGAGATCTTTTGCGTGTCAGGCCTGGCGAAAAAATTCCAGTCGATGGCGAAGTGACTGGTGGCCGAAGTTCTGTTGATGAGTCCATGATTACAGGAGAGCCAATTCCAGTAGAGAAAAGCAAAGGTGATTTAGTCACAGGCGCTACAGTCAATGGCACCGGAAGCCTGATCATGAAGGCGACAAAAGTTGGATCTGATACTTTATTATCACAAATTGTAAAAATGGTTTCTCAAGCGCAAAGAAGCCGAGCGCCGATTCAAAAATTAGCGGATACAGTTTCTGGATATTTTGTTCCAGCAGTGATTGCCATTGCGCTCATTACCGCCATTGTTTGGTATCTCGTGGGACCTGAGCCTCGGTTGACTCACGCAATTATTAACGCGGTCGCAGTTCTTATCATTTCATGTCCTTGTGCCTTAGGTCTTGCGACTCCTATGTCAATTATGGTTGGAACAGGGAAAGGCGCAAACCTTGGTGTATTGATTAAAAACGCCGAGGCTTTAGAAAGTTTAGAGAAAATTACAACTCTTGTTGTAGATAAAACGGGAACTCTAACTGTTGGAAAACCAAAGCTTGCGGTCGTCAAAACATTGAGCGGCTTTAATGAATCAGAAATTTTAACGTTAGTAGCTTCTCTTGAAAAATCAAGTGAGCATCCTTTGGCGGAAGCTATTGTCGAAGGAGCCTTAGAGAGAAATTTAAAAATTGAGCCTATCGTTGACTTTGAATCAATCACCGGAATGGGAGTGCGCGGAAAAAATCAGAACCGCACTGTTCTGGTCGGAAATAAAAAACTTCTTGAGAAATTCGGGGTCGAAGCTGCTGAGCTTGCTCAAATTGCGAAAGAACTTCAAAGCACAGGACATGGGGCGATGCTAGCCGCCGTAGATGGAAAGCCTGCGGCTGTTATTGCTGTCAAAGATCCAATTAAAGAATCTGCAAAACCAGCGATTGAATATTTCCATTCAAATGGAATTGAAGTCGTCATGCTAACTGGAGACAATCGTAATACGGCTGAAGTGGTAGCAAGAGAAATGGGAATTGACCGAGTGGAAGCAGAAGTTCTTCCTCAACAGAAAAGTGAAATTGTAAAACGCCTTCAATCCGAGGGTAAAGTTGTCGCGATGGCAGGAGATGGAATCAATGACGCTCCGGCATTAGCTCAAGCGCAAATTGGGATTGCGATGGGCACAGGTACGGATGTTGCGATGGAGAGTGCGGGCGTTACTCTTGTTAAGGGAGATCTAGTTGGAATTGTTCGGGCTCACAAACTAAGCCAGGCCACGATGAAAAATATAAGGCAGAATTTGCTTTTCGCATTTGGTTACAATGCGCTTGGTGTGCCGGTCGCTGCGGGGTTGTTATATCCAGTTTTTGGAATTGTTCTAAGTCCAATGATCGCGAGCCTCGCAATGAGCCTAAGCTCTGTATCAGTTGTTGGAAATGCCCTCCGTCTGCGTAATCGCAAGATCGGTAGCATTTAATTTACCGGTTTCAATCAAAACATCCATGTATGGTGTTGCTAAACTTTAGGGGGAGATCTCTTCTTCTGAGGTTTAGCTCCATATAAAAGATCCCTTTTTTACCCTTTCTTATACTGAATTTAAAATTTTTTATAGGCTCCAATTGGCAGGTATTGGATTCCCATTCTTGAATTTGGTGCGTTCTGGGTTCCTGGTGGGAGCCTTTAAAAAGCGTCAGGAAAATAGGTTTCAATTATTGGCTTGGGCTTCATTACTACCGATTTTGGTAGCGCGCTTCCTTGACATGGAAGAGGTCACTGGTTCAAGTCCAGTTATTCGCACCACTTCCAACAGGGTCCATTCCGGGGACATGGGTAACAGTTTATTCCGGAGACATAGGTAACACTTTTATTTTAAACGGGTCGTCCACTGGTTCGACCCGATTTGCTACGGTGCTACGGTTCTACTCACGACAAAGTGGCGCCATCTTTTCACCATCTAAAAGTCTCGCTATAAATTTAACTTTTTCATCTAACATGCTACTATCCTTCCATGACATAGAATTCCCCCTATGCCAGAAAGTGTAACCCATGTGCCCGGAATGAAGTGTTAACTATGTCTCAGGAAGGACAAAACACAAACAAAGTTTCAGGTCTATTGTCTAGCTTGTGACAGATTATTGCTAAAGAACTCCGAACTATTAGCCGAGAGTAAAACTATGAAAAGATTCATAGTCCTTTACCTACTAATATCTAACATCGTCTTTGCTCAAGAAAAAAAGCCACTCTGTTTTGATGAAAATTTTGTAGGTGCCGTAAAGGAATCTTCATTGTGCATCGCTGGAAATGATTTAGGTTCATGCTCTTTGATTTACGGTTTATTTGGTGCAATGGGTGGAGCATTTGGAACACTCGGTAGAGAGGAATTTTCAGCTCGTAAAGCAGAAAAAATGCGGTTTAAATTAAATGATGACAATTTAGATTCATTTTTCAAAAAAGCCACTTATTCAACTAAACCAGACCCGAAGAGCTCCAAAACTTATTCAGTAGACTACTTTTCAACGGAACTTGCGGACGACACAGTTAAAATGCTGAAAAAAAAAGGGTTCAAAGTTGATCAGATTGAGAAAATTAAAAAAATACTTAATGAGTATCGATCCGGAAAAACAGGAATGCAGGATTCAATGGCAGATCATGACGATTCGGAACTTAAAATAAAACGTGATCTCGAACGTCAGGCTAAAGAAATAGACGATGCTTTAAAAAGAAAACCTTCTGATCAAACCCTTTTATCTAAAAAAGACAAAATATCAAAAAAAATAGCTTCATTTAATTCGATGCCAAATATCGATGCTATAAAGGCCCTCGGCAGAGACTCTTCACGGTTAAATGCCGTACAAAAAATTTTAGAGATTCAAAAAGAGTGGACACCAAAGGGAAGCATGGAAACTAGGGCAATTAGAGGAACGGCACTAGGCGCAGTGACTGGAATTGGCTTGGCGTTAGCTCCGGCTTTGAGGGACGAAGTATCCATAAGAAAATGTAAGTCTTCAATTGGATTTAAAAGTGAAGAGGATCTATCGTTATTTCGGAGTCTCGGTGCGGTTGATTTTTCCAACTGCATCGTTGAAATTAACCCAACAAAATTATGGCAAGTTCTTCTAATGAATAAAAAAGATAGAGATGATCTCTTTGGAAAATCGCCCACCCTGTGCAGAGCTTTCGAAAAAACATTTATTAATGATGCAAATCACCTTTTAGAAAGACAAGCAGACATCAATTTTGATCGAACCTCATGCTCAACAGATAGAATTTCAACTAAGGTGCGCATCAGAGGTAAAATATACGACCAAACATACAGTCTTGAAAAAGGAAAAATAGTTTTTAATGGCTCTTTTGTTTCGGGCGTTAATTCAGAAGAGCTAAAATCATTTGAGCAATTTCAAATGCAACTAAACCATGATCTAACTTGGACTGGAGTACACACGGCAAATCCAACATGGGGAGGTATCCCGGGGGTCAGAGAAAATTTTTCGGACTATCGGACAATTTCAAGTCGAGAAACATTTCACAACTATAAAGGCTGTGAAACACTATCAAATAACGAAACGGATCGGAAACTAGTCAATCATCCTTCAAGTTCAAATAAACTAATGTGCGCCGTAATAGATCAAACTATAGCTTCTAAAGAAATTGTTCCTCAGCTATTAAATTATTGTGGTAAATCATTGCAAAAAACAACCTCTGAAGTAGAAGCAACAAAGAGATCAATTGAATCGGTTCGATAATTTGTAAATCTGTAAATTTCACCTAAACGAATGTTTGGAGAATATTTTTTACATATTAGGTGTAGAAGTTTAGATTTGATCTGACAGTCGCCTTTTTGTTCAGCAAATTATTTTGTACTGTCAGTTCAAGTTTAAACCGATGTCCTTTTGTCTCCAGATTTTAATTCCGTCAATAAAAGTTTCCATCGGGGTTCGTCCATTGCACATTTTACCTTGGTGGGTTCTCCTTTCATTATATTCTATCATCCATTGATCTAAATCAGTTTGCAGATCATCCATCGCTTTATAAATTTTCTTTCTAAACGTGACTTGATAAAACTCTTGCAGGATTGTTTTATGAAATCTTTCGCATATTCCGTTGGTTTGTGGATGTGCGACTTTAGTTTTGGTGTGTTCGATGTCGTTAACGCCAATATAGAGCTGGTAGTCGTGCTGATCGACCTTGCCGCAAAATTCAGTTCCGCGATCTGTTAATATTCTTAGCAAAGGCACGGAGTAACTTTCAAAAAATGTAAGAACCTTGTCGTTTAATATGTCAGCTGCGGTGATCGGTGTTTTCTGATTATATAATTTAGCGAAGGCAACTTTGGAATATGTATCAACAAAAGTTTGCTGGTAAATTCGACCAACGCCTTTAATCGTGCCAACGTAAAACGTGTCTTGCGATCCTAAATATCCAGGATGTGCCGTTTCAATTTCACCGAAGGCAACGTCGTCGTCTTTCTTACGTTCTAGCGCAGCGATTTGGGCTTCGGTGTAAACCAACCCCTCAGCAGCGCTTTTAGCTTCTAGTGCCGCGAGGCGCTTTTTAAAAGTCTCTAGATCTTGACGACGCCAAATACTTCGAACCCCAGCTGGCGATAGAAAAATTCCGTTCTTTCGAAGTTCATTGGCAGCGCGTTTTTGGCCAAAAACCGGAAAGTCGATAGCCATTTTCAAGACGCTAGATTCAATAGTTCCATCTACTCTGTTTTTAAAATTGGGTTTCTTTCGAGTTCTTTCGTGAAGCGCATCGATTCCTCCGTCGTCTTTTAATTCTTTATATCGGTAAAATGTGTCACGAGAATAACCCATTATTTTACAGGCTTTAGAAACATTTTGTAATTCTTCAGCTAAACTTAAAAGTCCGAGTTTGTTTGATATGATTTTTTGTTGTATTGTTTGCATGCTCAGTTATCCTTTGGGGATTGGCCCCTTTTGTTTGTTAGTACCAAACAAAAGGGTAACTGAGTTTTCCACATCTTTTCTATCCAAGATGTGTCAGATCAAGTCCTAACTTCTACAAATAATTACCTAAATTTTGGTGCCATGTATTTCATTCCAAAATCCATGACGATATTATTTGAAAACTTAAATATTTGGGATTTTTTTACTAAATGTTTGCCCGTAGTAGATATCACTAAGGTATTTGGTTTGCCGTTATCTTTGTCTACGAAATATGCGGAAATCAAGGATCTTAATCGTGAAGGGTAATCTTCCCAATTTGTGTTTCGGGTTATTTTCGACAGCATAGTTTGCACGAATACCTTTTCTTCCTGGCTACCAAAATTAAATGTTTTTCTATTTACCGCTTCTATAAATTTGTCCCTAGCGGCGGGCCAATTATCTCCTAGGGCAATAAACTGCGGAGACTCGAAGCAACTGTTCATAACGTCGACGGCGTCGAAAACACTTATTTCTTCACCAGAATATTTGTCGAGTAGGATTTGAATATTAAAAATATTTAAACAAAGCTCTGGAGGAATTTCGACGTTGTTAGTTAAATCTTGAATTTTTAAAATCTCGATTCCATATGACCGACGTGCAACAATGACTGCATAACCTTGTTGAATGTCATCCTCTTTGACGTCAAATGCCGTTCCCATTGCATTTCTATCCACCGTTACTGTTTCCGCCGCCGCTGCTGCTGCGTTGATTGCTCTAATTAAAGAATTCGGCAAATATTGAGGGTCTGATCTGAGTTTTCTTTGAACATATCCAAGGAAAAATAAAATACCATAAGAGATAAATTTACTTTCTGTCATCTTTTGCCTGTATTAAGAAGTTTATAAAACCAGCCTCACTCTTAGCTAACTCTTTTGTAGCAGCCTCGACTTCATTAGACTGAGAAAACCAATCCTTAATAGTAAAAGGCATGCTCAAGAAATTTCCAACAACAGGTATCCATCCGACTAGTGCACCAATTGTCGTTATAGGGATATCGTAATTTGCAATTCGATTTACCTTCTTTTGAATATCATCAATTTTTGAATTATGAAATTCAATGCAAGATTTTAAGTTTTGCTGAAGTGTATCGACGGTCCTATTTAAGTTTGGATCGTTTTTTACCTTTACATCGTGAAGGCCTTTCCGTAAAAGCTGTCTAAAATCTTCCAATTCATTTTCCTCCCTAAGCACTTTAATTGCCTCCGGCGGAATATTTCCAAGCCATTCTAATTTAGTGTCCTGCAGTCCCTGAGCTATTGCGGAATCAATGTTGGGAGCATTAAGATCTCTATTCATAAAAAACCAAGGTCGATGAAAATCGTAGATAGGCGAAGCTCCGAGCTCGTTGCAAAGATACTTATGTTCTTCAACTCGGATAAGCTGGGAATTCAGATAAATAATAAAAGATTGACCGTATGTTTCTTTGTTTTGTCTTTGCATGGTCTTTCCCAATTTAGAAAAACCGCTCACTAGCTCGTTCAATGATGCTGTATCTCTTATATCAGGGGGAAGTTGATCCCATTTCGAGATTTCTGTAGTGAGACCTTCAATTGTATTTATTTTCGAAAGGTAGTCGTATAAATTATCAAAAGTTGAAAAATCTTTATCGAAAATTTTAGATCCATATCTGGTGAGATTTTCGATTCCGCTTTGTACTATCTCTTTTTTTTTCTCAGGTGAAATATGATCAAGGCCGAGCGGAGCCACGCATACTATCGGGTACGCTGTGTCGGCTGTAATTAGGTCTCTTAATTTATACATATTTGCTGCATGTCTAATAATTCTGCTAAGGTATTCTGGTTTATCTCTTTTTAGTTCAGAAAGTTGCACTGAAATTTTATAGAGTGGATCTGGGATTAGTACACTGTCCATGTACATTGCGGTTTTCTTTGTTAATTTTAGGGCATTGTGTGGAGAAATGTCGCCTGAGTAGATGCATTTCATGCCATCAGAATTCTTTAATTCTTGCTGTAGCTCGTTATTATTCGCTTCCCAAAAAGATTTAATATCTTTCCCTAGGTCATCGAGCGAGCTTGATATTAGGTTTGAAAGTGATCTGTAGTTTGAAAACTCTTCTCCCAAACTAATATGATCAATTTCATTGGGGCCAAGCTTAAATAGGGGATTAAAGTAGTCTTCAATAAGTTTGATATATTCCACGGCAATTTTTTTTGAAGACATAGATTTTCTCCCAATTGATATTTTTTTCTGTCAATGACGAAAATAGCTTCACTTAGCGAAATGGTTTCAGATCCGGTTAAATAACTCAAAGGTTTATGGCAATTAGTTAATCGGCTAAATGTTTACCCGACTATCGAACAATAAATTTTGTTATTTAGAAGGTCTCAGAATTAAACATAATTGAAGTCCTAAAATGGCTACACATTCTAATTTAACTCGCAATCGAATAGAAATGTCCTGACCAAAACCAATTAGAATCCCGATCCTGCATCCCAAATCTATTAATTATGTGGAATTTCTAAATTTATGCAACCGGGCTGGTGATTCTTCAGTCTTTGGTAGCGCGCTTCCTTGACATGGAAGAGGTCACTGGTTCAAGTCCAGTTATTCGCACCTATTCTTAAACTTCCTAATAGATCAAACTGACTGCGTTGGCCTCGATTCCAAAATCGCTGCGACGTGCATTGAGCACGCCTCCGCGCTTTTGAAATCGGTCCGCCGTGCATTTTGATCTATTAGGAAGTTTAAGTGTGCTTGGATCGTCGTTCTTTTTTCTGGCTGGCCTTTGGCTGCGCTCTTTGTTGTTTTGCGTAAAATTTCTAACAGGATTGAGTGTTTATCTTTTGGAATTGAATTTTGAGTTGTGATAAAACTGTCCGATTTGTTTCTGGTAAACCTACAGAAATTCTGATGTGGTTTGGTAGTCCGTAATGAGATCACCCTAGAAGGGCGACAGAATGTTCTTTGAGCATTTTGTTAACTAGTTCTTGTGCATTTGATCCAGCGTTCACAAGTCCGAAATTTCATTGGGAAGGGAAAACATCAAAACCCATCTGGCTTATTTCTTTTTAAGATTTAGGACAATTAAAAGATGTTCAAATGGAATTTTTAGACCCAATGAGCTTAGGACAAGCAATGCTTTTGTCGGCCCGTAATAACCATTAGGGGTTTGATTAAATAAAGCATTGATCTGGGAAACCGGTTTTCCTGAAGCGATCGAAGCATAGACGAGTAACGCCTTTGTTTCACCGTAATAACCGTTAGGGGTTTGATTAAACAAATCGATGATTTCCGAAATCGGTTTTCCCGAGGCCACCACCGAGTATACGAGTAACGCCTTTGTTTCACCGTAATAACCATTAGGGGTTTGATTAAATAAATCGATGATTTCTGAAATTGGCTTTCCAGAGACGGCAGCAGCATGCACAAGTGCTGCTTTTGTTTCACCATAATAGCCATCGGTGGTTTTATTAAACATGGCGTTCAGTTCGGAAATTGGTTTTCCAGAGACAATCGATGTGTACACAAGCGATGCTTTCGTTGGGCCATAGTATCCATTAGGGGTTTGATTAAATAAATCGATGATTTCTGAAATTGGCTTTCCAGAGACGGCAGCAGCATGCACAAGTGCTGCTTTTGTTTCACCATAATAGCCATCGGTGGTTTTATTAAACATGGCGTTCAGTTCGGAAATTGGTTTTCCAGAGACAATCGATGTGTACACAAGCGATGCTTTCGTTGGGCCATAGTATCCATTAGGGGTTTGATTAAATAAGGAATTGATCTCAGAAATATTCCTTCTTGATACCAAGGAGGCATTCACAAGAACTGCTTTTGTTTCACCATAATAGCCGTCAATGGATCCAGCAAACAAGTCATTCACAATTTTCATAGGTACAGATTTAATATTCGACCTGCTGTAAAACTTTAAGCAAGCTTGAGCATTAACAAAGTGAGGAGCTAGTCCTACTAAAACGAATATTAAAAATTTAAATCCTAAATCTTTCATCTGTATAAAAAATTCTGCAAGCTATGCCAACACTAATTCGCCCTTTTTTTTGACTAAACCCAGTACAAAAATGCGAGAAAAACCCCTATGATGCTGTAATTCTTAGATGATTTGAACTGTACTGAATTTGGCTAAAGAGACGATTGTCTCCAATTCTTGTCGAATTTTCATCCTAGCTTACGGTCACTATGACCCTAGGTTTCGGAACGGCCTCTGTTAAGTTTGTAGGCTTTGCTGTCCAAATTGGGATGAGTTATATCTTGGTAGCGCGCGTCCTTGACATCGACGAGGTCAGTGGTTCGAGTTCACTACAGATCAACAGTTCTGATTCTTCCGTTCTTTTCTCTTTTTTTAGTTTAAATCATCGAAAGAAATATCAGTTTCTTTAGCCCCGTAAATGAGTCTATACATATCCTCTTCTGGAATTTGGTTTACTTCTTCGGAACGAAGAGAATTTCCGGATTCATCTTGTTTGATCCACATGCTTTTTTGAATTCGGATGGCTTTAATATTGAATTCTGTAGATGTAGAATGCTGTAACCAAAACATTAGTGTTCTGAATGATTTACCGTGCTCAGAACGTACTGCTTCTTGGAATCTTACGTTGAATAAGGTTAGTCCATTTTTAAAACCAACTTTTGCAGCAAATATAGTCGGGTAGATATTAAAATCTATCGATTCTGTTTTTCCGTCATCCGATTGAATTGTCATATTTAAAAGTTTATCTTTGACGTTGTAGACGATTTTGCATGTACGCCTAGCTGTCGGAGTTTTTGCGCTGAAATCAAATCCGCAGTATGTAAGGGATTGATTTGTAAGTTGCTGAGTTTCGAGAATTTTTAAGATATCGTTGGTCTGCATTTCCGTAGGCTGGTTTTGTTGACGATCAACTATATTTCGATTGTTGAATACGCGTGGATCAAATTTCTTTTCAAACATTTTCTCTTCGAATTTTAATTTTGTTAGTGCTTTGTATCCATTAAAAAGCCATTCTGTGACATGGCGAATGCTTTCATATTCTTCCGGATCCAAAAACTTTCCGTTTCTTTGCGCAGGCTTAAATTCCGTTTTAGCCGACATATCAGTAAAACTATTTAAACAATTTTCACGGACGCTCGCTTTTTTGAATGCCTCACAGTAGAAACGGCCGTCTTCATATTTAACCAAGTAAAAAGCCATTACCGTTTCATGTAGAAGTAATTGGGCTTTGTGTTCCTCGTCCATATCTTTGTATATAAGTTCTGAAATAAAGATTTCTTTTTCTGTTTGGTAGGCGCCCTGATCCGATTTAAAATTGGTGCCGATGCGCGCAGCTTCTAACTCTTCAAGTTTTACCGGCACTATGTACCACGTTTTTCTTTTGGCAGCGGTTGCCAAGTACGTCACTCCGTTGTCGGCTTGATTGTCTTCACGGATATCATTTAATTTTTTGTCGATGGGATCTACGAATTTTATATACTCAGGTAACTGAGTAATATCTTTTTTGTAGAACTCTAGAGGCTTGCCGTTAATCAAATTTCCCCCTCCACCTTGATCGGACGTACCCTTGGAATCGGGAACGCTCGGACCCGGAGGGCTCGTAGGGGCGGGTGAAGCTGTAGGCGAAGTATCTTTTTTAGGCTGACAGGCGACTAAAAATGCGACGAAATACACCGTAAATGCTATAGGAATCAATAGGTTGGGGGTAGTCTTCGTCATACCCTATAAAATAGCAAATGGTTGGCCAAAACCTAGTATTCAAACCAGTCAATATTTAGGCAACGAACGACTTCTGATTCTGACGGGCCGATGTCTTTTTGAAAGTCTTGAATAACCTTTACGATACGGCTGCGCAGTTCTTTCGCTAAGTCTGCCGAAAGTGACATTGGTGAAGTGTAAAACAAATCTTCTTTGGATTGTAGATCCATTTGTTGAATACCTTTAAGCCTCCAATTCTGATGGTGCTTGTAAACTAACGGGGAGTCGGCGGGAACAAACGTACTTTGCGGACCAGGAGCCCATCCTTTCTTTGCAGGAACTATAAGTTGATGTTTCACAAGAAAATCGATCACATTAGAGATAGTTTCCCTAGGAAGATTCAGTTCCTCAGCGATCGTTTCAGCATTCGCAATTTTAGCACAGGCGACGAGGTTTCTAATACCGGCATACACCCACTGTGAGTAGTAGATGGCTTTTACCTCGGCCGGTAGTTCAGTAATACCTTTAATTTGATTTTTCAAATAGCGTGATTCATCCTGCATAATCACTATCTTCTTAAGGAAGTAATCTTTTAAAGATTTTGTACCCGCGCGATCAAATTCTACAAGCAAGATAAAGTAGTCTTTTTCTTTCTCAGACAGCTCCAAATGAGTCGATAGGCGATCGACCATTTCTAAACTCATTGACTTGTTACCTATTAAAATCTGGCTCACTAGAGTGGGTGTAGATTGGATAATAGAAGCCCATAGGGTAATCGTACCGCGGCCCTTCTTAGGTAGTTCATCCTGGACAGACTTCAAGTATTTGCGAAAATTCTGATATTTAAAAATACTCATTATATCAATATAATCGGTTATTTAATGAAAATAATGAACTAAAAGTACTGAAAATGTAAACTTTTGTACCAATTTAATCTAGAAGCGATTAACGCAATGAATTATCTTCGCGTCATCAACCAATAAAGGAGTTTTTATGAAAAGCTTTACCGTTTTATTAACCGTCATAAGTGCTATGGCCAGTGCCGCACCCGTCGTGAAATCGGGCCAGATCAACACGGGCTATGATCGTGAACTTAATGCTGTTCTGACAAAGAAAATTCAAGTTTCGTTAAATAAGACAGGTATTAGCGAAATGTTAATCGAAGGTGAAGATATTGGCGAGGCGACTTTGGAAGATGGAAAAATTTTCGCTTACGTAACAAAACCAAAAAAATATTTCTTCTATAGTTTAAATTTAAACCCTACTACTCAAAAATATAATGATCAAAATCTAATCGTAATTGGGCGCAACAGCACTGGATCGAATTTATCCTATACCACCAGCTATTGCAGTGAAGGAGCCAACGCGTTGTTAAGTGCCTATGTTGGCGATGGAACAAAAAAAGATTTTTGCGTGACGATCAAATAGGAGGATATGACTATGAAAATTTTAAATACACTTGTTTTAACATTACTTATTTCACTTCTTTCAGAGGCCATGGCTACTTCGGACGCTGGATTTGAATCCAAAAAGGTAGCCCAGTGCGGACCTTACTCTTTGCTGCAGTATAAATATGCGGTTGGATTTGGCAGAGGTATTATTCACTTTGAAAATCGCTACGAGTTAGAGGGAGCGACTCTAAAAGAGTCTGTAAATTTGGAATTTAAATCTCATTCGGAGGGCGCTGATTTGGAAGGCATTGAAATTTATGAGTACAACCCAAAGACGGGTGCTGCCATTAAGTATAGAAAATTATCAATTCATAGTTGGGGAAAATTATTTTACATGGATGTGCTAGAAAATGACGGCAGTAAAAGCAGAATTGAATGCAACTAGGAGATTCCATGAAAGCGCATAATAAGATTTTAATCCTACTTACTTCCTTTTTTGCATGTTCTGCTTATTCAGGAACAATGAATTGCGAAGTAGGAATTTATTTTGCTGATAGAAAACTAGACGTAAAAAAAATTATTGAAATACCGCTTGAAAACCCCAATCAGAATGGGTTTTCAATTGCGGATTACATTTTCTCGGCGGGCTTGCAAAAGGATGAATTCGGAGAACTCTATCAGATGGATACGCGTTTAGACAAAGAAATGCAGGATCCTGAGCGAGGCAAGGTATTTCAGCTGCTGAATTTCGATAGTTTTCTTCTAAAGAGAACAAAAGATTATTCAGGAGGTGCCGCAATCAAATTTGCGGTAACCGACGGGAAGTTAATCCCCTATGATGAAAGAGGACAACTAACGACTGAGGCCAGAAATGTATTAATGGCTTTGTTTGGGGCGCACGACTTTGTAGTCAGACATGATTTTCCATGGACAATTAATGACAAGTTTTGGGCTCAGTTTCGTGAGGATATTAAGAACGCTTTAAAAACTGGCGTTTTAAAACCCAATCTTTTGCTTGGCTCTGGAATAACAAGCGCAGGTTGTCAGCATATCGACTGAGTTTAGTTGTAGAAGTTAGGTCTTGATCCCTTACCTGATTTACCAATAGTTGTAGATTGTGCGGGACTTAATTTTTAATTTTTTTCATTAAGTCATCGAAAGCGTGCGGAGCTCCTTCGGAAGCGCACCAGTCTTTTACTTTCTTTTGATTAAAAGGAAATTTTTTAGCAACGAGTGCGGCCTGGTCTAAACATTCACGTGCTTTGAAATGAATATAAGAGGCTAGGCGATCGCGTATGCAATCTGTAGGAGAATAAATATATAGTTTTTGTCCTTCGATCGTTTTTGCATCAGGCTTAATTTTTACGTCATCACCTATACCCACCGGTCCATGCATGAACTCTATAAAAATACTGCATTCTGGGTGAACGTAGTGTCGACCAGTAGGCCTTTGAAAACCTATCGACTCCATTGCTTCAGTGAGTTTGTTTTCGATATATGTTTTTAGAACAAAATCTAAATCTCCTGATTTGTAAATTCCTTCGGAATAAATTGCAGCGACAGCGCCGCCGACAAGTATTGTCTCAATTCCGTTTTTGGCTAAATGCCAGCCCACGTATTGCCATACTTTTTCTTCAGTGGCGGTTTTCCAATTAGGTTCCTTCATTGAACCGGCTTGCCTTTGCGGCGCGGACGGCGACGGACTTGAAATATTTTTTGGCGTTCAGAGATTGATATGGATTCGTACGCAATTTCTATAAGTTCTTTCACTGGTTTTAAGAGAGGTGATTTGGGATTAAATGAATAAACTCGAGATCGACCCATTTCTTTTGAAATTAAGATTCCCGCTAACTCAAAACGATTAAGTTGTTGAATAATAGGGTTGTGGGCCATTTTAAAATCACCAGCAATAGCCGATGCATGAGATTCTCCATAGTGAAAAATATGAAGTAGTACTTTTTCCGCGGTTTTGTTTCCGAATATTCCTTCTAGCATGGATTTATCATATTACCAGAAACTGGTCGATATCAACCAAATATTGGTCAATATAGTCCAGTTTCTGGTAGCCCACTTCCTTGACATGGAAGTGGGTACTGGTTCGAGTCCAGTTATTCGCACCAATTCTTCCTAAAATTCCAAACTGACTTCGTTGCCTCTTCGGACCTCGCTTGTGCGGCGTGGACGGGCCACGCCTCCGCGCGAAGTCCTCGGGCGCCTCGCATTTTGAAATTTTAGGAAGAATTGGTTTGCTTGTCTCGTCGTTTTTGTTCTTGCTGGCTTTTAGCTGCGCCTTTTATTTTAGGGAAAATAAGAAGTTCCCCGAAGGATGATTGAGCCAACTTTCTATTGATTGGCCTAACTTATTAAGTTTTAAAGGTTCTGCTAAAATAGTGTTTGAGAATTTCATTCCTAGTTCAATTTTTTTAACTTCTTTTAGCTCTAATTTGAATTCGCATCTTCCGCTTGAATCTACTACTTTTACGGATAAACCAATTTTTTCAGATTTAAGTGACTTCAGTATGACTTCTAAATAGTCGTGACTGTCTTTTGGGAAGGATTTTAGTCTTTCTGCAAAATTCCGTAAATCTTCTTTGGATATTGCAACTTCAAAATTAAGGGACTCGTTTTTTGAATCTTTGAAAATTACGCGAGATTCAAAGTGATTTTCATCAATAACTTTAACTGCTGAAAAGCTGATACTATTTGCTTTTATAGTTTTCAGAAAACTCTCGCTATCTATTGAAAGCTTTTGCTTAACTGTCAAAAGCTCATCCAAAACACTTTTGTCTTTTGGACGAGTCATTGATTTCTTTACTGTAATTAAATCATCGAGTGAAATCACTTTGCATTCGTGACCAAAAATTTTCACTGTATTGGCATTAGATTTTAACTTTTCAAAATCTCCGACAATTGAAACTTCTTTTAAGATATCCAAAACTCCTGCTGTAGTTCTTAGATAGTAGTTGTCTATGGTCTTTCCTTCGGCTGGGAAATCGTCCAAAGATAATTGAGCCGAAGGATTCATTCTGTGTTTAGGATCTAGTCCCTTGAGTGCCGCTTTTAGTTTTACAAGTTGTTCTTCTGTAATAACGGCGCAAATATCCAGATCGTGAGTGACCTGGGATGCTCCATGTACAACGGCGGCATATCCGCCAATCAGTACAAAGTCGATTTTGGCATCAAGAAGGCGTTTGAGTAGAAGATTCAGATTCTCCATAAATTTGTACTCGTGCCTTTAGTAATTCGTTTATTGTGTCTAGTGAGCGCTGATGATTTAACAGTCGTTCTTCATAAGAAAGCGAAAGATTAAAGTCAATTAAGTCGTGATCCGTATTTGCTAAAACTGAATTTAGAGATTCTTTTATATATACTTCCATACAAACCTTAGTATCGCTTTCTGCCATATTATGACAAAAAGACAGAATCTACAACGGAGGACTTTAGATTTTATAAGCTCAAAATGGTTTTAATTGCAAAGGGCGCTATTTGGTAGCCCACTTCCTTGACGTGGAAGAGGTGCTGCTTAGCTCCATTTCAACAAGTCAAAATTCAATTGATAAACGTCTTCACACTTTGATTTGTCTGCTATTTTTTTAGCTTCGTTAAGGAAATCTAAAAATAATTTCTGGATTTTCTGTTTTCCGGAGTTATCGGCCACAAAGAAAACGTGCATAGAGAGATAGTCCTCGTTCGGGAGTTGAGTGATTTTTTCAAGGGCTTTCAATTTTGATAGATTTCTGAACGAGGTCATTAAGTGAGAGCTATCGGGCAGACGAACAAACTCCTTCATGATTTTGATTTCGCTGCCAGTTTTATTAATGATTTGCATGTCATGTAGAGCTTCTACGTATTCGTTCACTTTAGGCTTTGATAAATTTAGTTTTGCAGCAATTAGGTCGGTATTGTTCTTGTACTTTGGGATAAGTAAATGCATATGTACCAAGGCATGATAAGGATCTAAAAAATAATTTTCTGGTCGTTCGATATCTTGAGGTGTTTCAGGATAAAGAACATCGCTTTTAAGTGCTTTCCTGCGGATCTTATCCATTTCATTTGTAAGCATGGACTTTCTGTCGGGCAAAGTAGAGATGTTTTCTTCGTATACTAAGGCGAAATACTGTTTCTCTAGATCGCTAAATTTTAGGTAGCGTGAACACTTATAAATTTGATCGCTGCTGAGGTCCCCTTTTTGATTCAAGACACGCGATAAATAAGGTTTATGGACATCAATGGCCTTGGCGAGTGAATCAAAAGTGTATTTAAAGTTTACTTTTTTTAGTAATCCGACTTTATATTTAATGATGTCTTTATAGCTTGAAATTTCAAACACGCTCATAGTATCCTGGGTGATATGATGTTAATAAAAAGTTAACCAATTTAATTAAAATTATTAACTAAATAATTTACTTAATCAAGTCTCCATATAACAGTAGAAACACCATGCTGTTCTAATTTAGGTAGAAAAATAGAGAGGAGTTCGAGAAATGAAACTTACAAATTTATTTATCCTTTGTATGTTGTTTGGATCATGCTATTCCTACGCGGGCGGTTGGGTCGTAGGCGGTGGTCAAATCCAGAGTGATACCGATAACCCTTGGTTTTTAAACAATAACAAGAATGTCCGTTACTGCATTCAAGTTGACGAAACTAACTTTAGCCTTAAAAAACCACAACTAGAAATGATTGTTGAAAGAGCTCTTAAATTTTGGACTAGGCAGTTCGCAGAGTCCTACTATGCAGATGCCGACTTCCCAGTTGGTAAACAGGTGTTTACTTACGAAGACTGCGCTCCATCAACTGATCTTCGTTTTCAATTTGGTGTTTTAAGTTTGGAGCAGCTTCAAAACCTTTCCGGAATTGATAAAAAAATTGCGATGGCCGTCAGGACGGATTACGACCGAGTACACCTTCGTGGTAAAGGTTTTATTTATTTAGCTCCTGAACGCGGTCCTTTGGCCTTGGATCCAGAGTTAATGTGGCCAAAGACATGGAGCGAATTTGATGGCTGGACGACGCAATTGACGGTTGTGCACGAACTTGGTCATGTGTTTGGACTTTCTCATTCTGATCGAATTCCATTAATGCGTGATTCTTATGTAAGGTTTGTTACGACTAATAATTTTTGGCAGCACTATACTCTTGATAAGGTCCGCAGCGATTTCTATTTGGCCGATCTTTTTAAGGTGAGAGCTTCTTATAATCAGGATACGAGTTCCAAGCGAAGTGGAACGTGCTGGTTCAGTATTGTAAACCCGAATAGTCCAAATTATGCAGTTAAGCCTGGTTCATGGAGTCCTGCTGAAATACGATTAAAGAAGTTCTTTCATCTAACTATTAATCCTCTTTGTGCCTACTACGAATATTCAATGCAAGATGGTCAGTACGTTTTAGATTTGGATTTTGTTTCTAAGTCGGGTGATAGGCAAAAAGTTCAGTTGGTAGAACGTAAAAATGGCCAACGAGACATTAAGTGGGAACCTATTTTAAAATTGGTTCTTCCCGCGGAGCAAAGAGTTTTTATGGATAGGCATGGGGTTCTTTCGTCGAAGGATTTTGGTATGCTTGAAACATCGGTGCAATTTGAAACCTATTTTCATGACCCAAAAACAAATGTAAATCGTCATATCGTTGTTACCATTACGAACAAGGATTTTCCAATATTGACTGCTGAATTGGACGGTTATGTGTACTCAGACTTAATTTACTCAAATTGAGTCCAACCTATTTGTTCTTCAGTGGCGGTTTTCCACTTTGGTTCTTTCACTGGTTTTAAGAGAGGTGATTTTGGATTGAATGCATAGACTCGGGATCGGCCCATTTCTGGCAATATCGTCCAGTCTCTGGTAGAACGCTCAATTAAAACAGAACCACCAATGGTAGCGATCTACGGTTTGCCGTGACCATTGCGGCCACCACGATGTGTTGGTCGGCTGGAATTGCTGGGCCGTGAAAATGCGCTGGGTTTTGATTTACCGAAGAAACCAAAATTCTTAGCGGCCTTTTGAGTCGCTTCTTTTTGCTTTAAGAGTTGAAGTATTGGATTTGGTTCTTGGGTTTTCATTGACTCTAATTTAGTTGGGTTGCACTGGAAGATCTAACTCAAAGGCCTCTGCGTACAACTCGACGTTTTGCGGTTGAGCGCCGACTAAAGTTAATCGAGGGTACCCATCATCCCCACTTTGAACTTGATAATGATGAATCGCTAGACCAGGCTGAGCCGTGCACTGTCCATCTTCAGAAATTTCCATAATGACTTCAAGTTCAACGGGAAGAGAATCGTCAACGGTAGTTAGTAGTTTTTTTAAATCCCCTACGGTCATTGCACGTTTCAATAAATTTGAAACTTCTTCGTGAGTAGCGCCGTTTTCTTGGCGCATAGAATCTGAAATGACCATGATCTGTTCTTTAGTTAAATTATGCATAGGACACTTCTAAGGGCGAAAGTATCCTGAAGCAACGGAATATTTGGATTTTACAAACATTCGGAAATAGTTTCCTGGTTTGGTCTTGGCAGGGCGACATGGTTTCCCGGCGCCGTCGATTTTAGCGCATATCGCGCCATTTTTCCTTCTACGGGAAAATCGTCTAAAAATATTTAGGCCGAAGAAATCATTCTGTGTTTAGGATCTGGTCCATGGACTGCGGTATCATCGCTCTAAAATAGGGTTTTTCTCGCTATAATATCATTTGTAAAATTTTAGACAGGCATTAGATTCATCGGTCGGTGCTTCTTTTTGTTTTCTAAACAGGGATACTGTTTTTTGTTTCGCCTGAGTAAATAACGATTTCATTCTAGCCATACGGTCGCCCCAGATGGAGTTTAGTTTGATTTTCACATCGGGACGGCGGGACCGTAGGTGATTAAAAAGTTCTGTTTTTAATTTGTCAGAGAATCTGTTTTTCACGCCCGCTTCGCGTTCAAAATTTAGGATGGCATTTACTTCTTTGATCCAGTGCCCTGATGTGACCGGGACTTGGATGCCTTGATTTTCCAGATAACTAACTAGGTAAATAAAACGTGACATGGATGTCGAGCGATCCATAGCGTGTGTGAAGCCATCTAATCTTTTTGCAGAAAGTGTAACTCCCATGTGTTCGGAAAGGCTTTTTTGTAATAGTGCAAACGCCTGGTCGCGATCGAAATTGGTATGTTTTGCAAATTCATCGGCGGAAAGAATCGTCAATAGGTCTTTGGCGAAGATAAGTTCGTTTTCGGTCATTTCTGACTCTTGTCCAAAATCTAAAATGGAAAATTGTGACGTAGTTCGATCAACAAAAAATTGCCCCGGGTGCCAGTCGCCATTGGTATTTAGGCGAACGGTCTCGTTTTGATTTAATAGTCGATCACCCAAGAAATCGGCAATCGCTTCAGAGCTTTTTCGAAATAGTTTTGGATTGGATTTTTCTAAACTGGCCAACGATTCGCCTTGAGCGCGACTCATACTGATGACTCCGTTTGCATCGACGTTACCGACCTGGACCGGAACGAACTTCCAACCTTTTGCCCTTCCTCGATATATATTTGAAGCTTGCTTGGTTCTTTGGAATACACGGGCGCGATCGAATTCTAGTTCCATGGACCTCTTAAGGAATTTAGATAGACCGCCCAAAAGTTCTATAACTTCTCCTTTACCCTGAAGCTCACTATTTAAATGATTCAAAAACGTTTGAAAGTGCGTAAACTTTTGACTGGATATTGCGGCAATATTTTTCCTTGGAATATTTAAAACAAATTCGCGTTTTTCATTTTCATCATAGATTAAAACAGCATAATTGGCAGAACCAAAACCAAGCGGTTTAATAAATCTCCACTGAGCAGGAAAACGATCACCATAGAGTTCGGCGATGTGATCCAGTATTTGCGAATTAGAAAGAACTACCGCCGATTCGTAAAATTTTTCAAAGCCTTCCATTTTCTCGGCCCCGTCAAACCCGAAATGCGACAGTTGCGCAAGCTTAATTCCTGGGACATCAAAATACTCTACTACCGGTACTAAAAGCGGAGAAGGGTCGGTGGATTTTCCGCGATTTTGATTCTTCAGGACAACAGCCCGTGACAGCATGTGGGTGTAGAAATTTGGTTCTGTTTTTTTCATCGCGCGATAGAATGCCATTACCATTTCAGTTTGATTGGGCGACATACCTTTGGTTAACCGCTTCAATAGAATATCCTCATGAGTGGTCGACTGTAAAAGTCCCCGACGACTATTCGTAAGGAAATAGCTGATCACTGCCGATTGCATAACGGGATCTGATCGAAGATAGATGCTTTTCAGATTTTCAACTTTCTCTAGCACATCTGATACGTATTCTGCAATTTCGCCATTTCGGGATTTTTTTTGTGTTTCCTCTGTGACCCATCCAGGCAAGGGTTTTTCTGAGTTCATTATATAGTCAATAAACTCTAGTTGATTTTTAGGCTCTTGGTTCATTGTCCATTCGATAATGCCATCACCAAAATCAACTAGCATTTTATCCAAAATACTTGGACGATCCAAACTAAGACCATCGACATCCAACGCGTTGGATCTGAAACTTTTATACTCAGCTGGAGTCACCTGCATCAATGCCAACGATTTTTCAAACAGATTTAAGTACGCCGTTCGATGACTAACATGCAGGTAGTAGGTTTTTCGAAATTCTTTAAACATGTTTTGAGCGGATGATAGCTTATAGTCACGATTTTCGATCGCTAAGATTTGCTCGAAATGTTTTTCCATTAGTTCGGCTACCGAAGCGGTGGAAAGGTTAAGGAACATGGCATTGTGGTCTGCAAATTTAGCCACTGTTCGTAAATCCCACGTTCCTGTTTGTTGAAGCGATTCTTTAAATGCATTTGAAAATTCATCTAGTTGATGGGGGAAGACATGTTGGACCGCTGGCCTTGAAGCCGGGTAGGCTACACGGTTCAAAAGAATCTGAAAGCTTTTTGCAAATTCTTCGAATGGGACTTCAGATTTATGCTTAATTAATTCAGAAACTAAATATTTAACGACGTGACTCTTTGTGTTTAGCGTATAGTGCTGTCCAGTGGCTTCGAAAAATTTGATTAGCTGACTTAGTTCCTTGCCAGTTAAAGGAAACTCTAGGCCACGTTTGTAAAAAAGCTCTACAAGCTCAACGTAGTAGGAACCGGACCGAAACAATATACTATTGTGCTCGTGGCCGGAATGCTCTTTTTGTTGGATTTTACTAAAGTCGTCATCCGTCAATGCTAGCAATTCTTTTGGGTAGAACAAACTGCGTCGTTGGTCTGGAGTAAACTGTTTGTAGGCCGAGCTAAGGAAATTCATTCCTTTGCCATCAAAGTGAATATTAGATTTTAGTAACAACTTAAAAATTAATATTTTTTGTTCCGTGGTTGTCCTTTCAGACGCCAGAGTTCGATAGAATATTTTTTTTATTTCGTCATTTAAATCAAAATCACCCGCGAACCCGTTATGGAAAATAGAATATGGCGGGATACGTGAAGATAACCTTTGAATAAATTCAATTTGCCAATCGAAATTTTGACTCAGGCTGAGAACGAGTTTTTTGACGTCATCTTTTTTTTTATAATTTTCAAATGATATAGTTTTGGGGAATTTGGTTTCTAAACCTTTGAGTTCCTTGGTCTGTAGAGTTTCTAAAATGCTATCGATGACGAAGTCTTTGCCTAAATTTGTTGCGTTGATACTGACCTGGCTGTAATAGGTTTTTTTGGCTTGTTGGTAATACCAGTACACAGATTGGGATCCCGGTAGGTTTTGAAAATAGGTATAATGTCGTCGAGTTATCGATTCTAGATTGACGACTTCGTGTTCGGTAACGGGCAGTGATGATTGCTTTAGGTGGCGAATTAATTCAAGCGATAGCGGACTATCAAAAAAAACGGCCCACATTCCGGTGTCTTTGAAAATGGGAACTAAAACATTTTCAAAAAATTGTTTTACCGACCCATCTTGTCTGTGACGAATAAGGTAGTCGGTGTTTTCTGGTTTCAGGACAAGTTTAAACAACGACTCTCTTTCTTTTGAAGAAAGCATGTCCAGATTGATCTCGTTTATGAATTTTCCTACCTGATCAAACCAACGAACAAACGTAGAGTCGGTTAAAGTATTTTGTAGGTCGATTTCTGCTAACTTGTTGGGTAATTTTAAAAGATCGGTAACGGTGCTAGCGTTAAGAGAAATGTCCTTTGATGGTTGCGACATTACGCGATCTAAAACTTCGTTTTGGATTTCTACGGATTCATGCGGTGTCAGTTTGCGAACGGAGATTTTTAATTTCATAAATTCAGATTCATTTAATTTATGACTTGACGACAAAAGTATTTGAACTATTTGGGCGCGCTCGACCGCACTAGCGTAGTCGATTTTTGAATACAACCCGAAATGCGGAATTTTCAATTTGGTTTCAGCGATATCGTACTGAGGATACATCATTAATAAATCAATGGCAGAAAGGGCGGACGAATTTTGCCTTACTTCATCGGCGGGATGGGCTCGAGTTAAAGTACTGACTATCGATGGTTTGTTTTTATTTGAATGAACCACCTGAAGCCTTGAAAAATTGTTGATCAGGCTACGCAAAGAAAATTTCCCCTTGCAGAATTCAATGGCGCCCAGATCGGCAGCGGTTTCGTTTCCTTTAGAGTGGGCACGACTGATAAAGCCACTTGCACCGGATTTATCTAGGTCACCATTTTTGATGTGAGTCAGTTCATGCGCCAATTGCCCGGCGATTTGATCGCGAACGGAACCAAATTCATTCAGCGTACGGGTTGACACGACAATCACGTAAAGACTTTGGGTAGAAAGTTTCAGCCGTTTGGCAATACCGTCGATTATGTTTTGAGTGTGTATTTTCCCAACTTCGATGGAAGTACTAGGGCCGTCAGAAATCAGGATCAGCGGCCTGCGACCTTGCATTTTATCTTCAAAACCAACGATCAATTCATCGTAAATTTTGTATAGCTCGCGATTCCATTGTGCGGCCAGTTCCAGGTTTTCGGTTGCTAGACCACCATTGTAGCTGATGATTTCAGAAATGGAATTAGCTTTCAGGCTTTCTAATAATGAAGTCCAGCCGGCGCGGAAGTAAGAATCGTTTTGAAGAAGTTCACCAACTTGATCATAGAGATTGTCTTTTTTTGAGACATCATCCGCAAGCGCGTAGGAGGATTTAAAAGCGAAAATAATTAGGATACATAGAGGAATAAAAAGACCTAGGCGCATATCTTCAAATTTACAATAGGTATGCCGTTATACGTTGCCAGAGAGGCTACCCACAGTTACTTCAGTGACACTTTACAGGGACGTCGGCAGTAGTGACAAAATAGGGAGAACGGTTGTAATGGTTTTCGTTCCGGTACTGCACTTCCTTAAGACGGAAGATATCACTGTTTCAGGTCCAATTGATTCCACAAATTGTTAAATTAGCAAAAATAATATCAATTTTAGACCTGACTCTTGTAATTAAAATTTTCAAGCTAGCCAACTGCTTAACTCAATATAGAAAGGTATGCCCACAGCTAAATTAAATGGGAATGTCAGAGCCAGTGGCAAAGCTAAATAGAGGCTAGGGTTAGAGTCGACAATCAGCGATCTCATAGCTGCTGGGGCGGCAATGTACGAAGCGCTGCCAACCAAGGTGCCCAGTAGAACGAGATCTCCCTGAGCGACTCCGGCTGCATGGCCCAATAATAAAAACACCGTTCCCCAAAATAATGGGAAGAGTATTGCTATGGGTAGGATAACCCTTTTAAATGTCCAGGCTTCGCGAATACGTCGTTGAGCTGCGATGCCTAAGTCGAGCAGGAAAAAAGCAAGTGCACCCTTGAATAAATCCTGAAACATAGGGGAGACACCCAGCCAAGTTTTATCATTCATAAGCAAGCCGATGATGAAACCGCCCAGTAAAAGAATCACTGATTTTGCTGACAAGATATTTAAAAAAATTGATTTTCCAAAAGCCAGGCTCTTGGTATGTTTTTTATAAAGATAGGCGCCAATCAGAATCCCGGGAATCTCCATTAAGGCCATGATCGCTACCATAAACCCGCTAAAAATCATACCTTTGTTGGTTAGTAGGCCTTGGGCCGTTATAAAAGTGACGGCGCTGACGGAACCGTATGATGCCGAAATGGCCGCTGCATTTCCGATGCTAAGTTTGTTTTTCAGTAAATAGAACATAACTATGGGTAGAGCGACACACGAAACAATTCCCAGCGACAGCGTAGTTGTGAAGCCGGTCAGATTGTCAGCGCTTTGCACTTCATGTCCGCCCTTTAAACCCAATGCCAGTAGTAAAAATATCGACAAAAATTTAGATATAGGTTCTGGAATTTCTAGGTCTGAATTGATCCAGGAGGCAAAGCCTCCCAGAACAAAGAAAAGAATAATAAAATCGAAACCAGCGAAATGGGTCATTCACGTTTTTCACTTTCAATTTGGGGGTCAAATTCTTTGTATTTGGTCAGTGCTCTGGCCTTTTTTCTTTCTTTCGTGCGTTGCCGGTCACCGTATCGATTTAGAACCTCTAGCATGTGGTCCACCACATCGGCCAAAGCTACGTACAAATTGGAATTTGATTTTTCAACTGTAACACCATCAAAGCGACCTTGATATACGTGAAGTTTGACTTTAAACAGATCCGGACCGACCTGAACTGGTGAGTTTTGCATATCCAGTGTCACATGAATTTTGCTCTCTTTCAGATCGGAGAATTTTTCGACAAGGTCTTCAATTCTGTCGTGAACGGCGTTTCGGGCCATTTCGGACTTTTCTAGGTTTTTAAATTTTACCAGAATCATATTTAACTCCTTTTTTTGAATCTGTATATGTTTTCACCCAAAGCGTTCCGCGAGATCTCGATAGTGAAAGTCTTCCATCTTTTCTATATTTTCATCGTCATCATCTAAAATGGCCAGTATGGGGCGTCCATTTGGAATTTCATTTCGTTTGGCGACAATAACTTCTCCGCCTTGGCCTAAAACTAGTTGAGCTAAATCATCGAGTATGCAATCGTCCTCGTGATCGAGGTCAAAAGGATGAATGGCGAGGCCGCCGGATTTTAGATCGATTTTACCGAAAATGCTGAGCTCGTCGGTGACAACGAGTTTTCGAACTTTGCCTTGGACCACGGCTTTGGAAATTTGAAAAATATTTTTTTTAACTCGATTTCCTCTTTCGGCAAATCTGAATTCAAGTAATGCTCGTTCTAGTGACTTTGCGGAATCACTTTTAAGAACTTTACGAATGGTTTGACACGCTTTAATGGAAAGACTGTCGATATATATATTAGATATTGGCGTAGTAATTATGTTTTTATATTTTACATGCTTACATACTGACTGAATGACTTTTTTATCTCCCGCCAAAAATAATTTTGGTCTAGATTTCTTTGTGAGTTCGTCAATCCAATCGTTTAACCAAACATGTACATTTTCTTTTTTTATTTTTCCGGCTTGTGTGGTCTTGGGCTTCGAAGAACTGGGTGAGGAGGCGCCGTCAAACCAAATCGTTTCGATCAATTTAAACGAGTCTTGATTTCCAAAATAGAGGTGGGCTTTGTTTTTCTCTGACCCTAAAAAGATAAAATCTTGATCACCTTGTAGCCATCTAAGGAGGGGCTTAACATGAAAACTGGTGGCTACTTGGCAACTGGGTTCAACGTCTACGGGAATATTTAGAATTCGAAACGAGACTTCGTTTCGGAAAAGTCCGATGTTGCCTTTCATTTGTCGAAACACACTCGCATCTGCGAGTAGTGATTCGAGAGGTTCAAGAAACCTCTTCCTGTCGTCGTCGGTCATTGCTGGAGAAAGCCATTCATTGGCTTCTTCGATGGCTGTTCTTAGCTGTGATTTAATATCAATCAAGTCTGCGCGATTGACCAAATAAGCTGTCAGGTGCACACCGTCTCTCGAAGCGAGAAGTGGTTTTAAAGCATTCTGTTTTGAAGTGACCATTCGTATCCTCCTTTTGATAGAAGTGCAAGCATAACGCTCTCACTTAACAACGAGTCTACGGAGTAATACTGAATCATTAAAATATATAATAACTCTATTTTGTATTCATTTTAACTATACTAAAAATGACGACTTTAGTTTGGCCGCGATAGGGTTTTCAATTTTCCGTTGTGCCGTCAGGAGATACAGTTCTTCGTAAACGCCTTTCAGTTGACCAATCTCGATAAGTTCGCCTCTTAAAATCTGTCCTGTGACGGTGTGTGTAGCCGTGGCCACTAGACCCATTTCATTTATGGCCAAAAGTTTTTTGACCGAGATGTCTTGGCTTTCGATCACTATATTAAGTTCTATCTGATGAGTTTTGGCCCAGTGGTCTAAATCTTGCCTCAACTGGCTATCATAAGTTGGTAAAATCATCGGAACCCCGGAAATAGATTTTGGAAAACCTTTTCGTAGTGATTTGAATTTCGGGGCCCCGTAAATGGCCACATTCTTTTTTGTGATAGATCTTGGGTAGAGCCCCTTGGCGTCTATTCCGCTAGGCAAGAAGTTTGTGACCATGAGATCCATTCGATGAGCAGTGAGTTCTCTCAAAAGCTCGTCTGGTTTACCTTCAGATAACGTAATTTGGCAGGGCGAAATTCTGAAAGCATGTTTAACGAGCTGGAGGACGATCTGTTTCGGCACGCTATCCAAAGCGCCCAGGTGAAGCGAAGGTTTTAAAGGCTTAAGGCGATCATGTAAAACTTCGAACATTTCAGACCCCATACGAAAAATACTTTTGGAATAGTCTAACGCGACTTTGCCTTGTTCGGTAAGGATGAGTTTTTTATGTTGCCGTTCGAAAAGTTGCACTCCGAGCGTTGCTTCAAATTGCTTTAATTGCGCGGACAAAGAGGGTTGTCCGACGCGAAGTTTTTCAGCGGCCTTAGAGACAGTGCCCTCTTCTGCGATGGTTTTGAAATAAAAAAGGTGGTGATAATTGATCCATGGGCTCATAAATACCCTCCGTATTTTTTTGTATCGTTTTAAGATATACTACGTAATTTTATTATATATTTGAGATATATGTCAATTCAGGCGAAACTATGATTTTTCGCTTAAGGGGCGATGACTAATATTTTTCAGAGCAAAAGCCTAACCATTCGCCTTTTAGGCTGATTTCGGCCTTGGTTGGGATTTTACTTTGGTAGTAGCCTTCGGCAGTGCCGGCCAGATCGTAACTCTTTTCTTTGATTGTGCCAGTCAATTTTCCGGCCGCATCTAGGTCTTCGGTTTTACATTGAATCTGAGCATCTAATTTTTGCTTTTTAAGTTTCCATTCTTTTAACTTGCAACCATTTTTTTCTAGCGCCTCTGAAACTACAGTCTTTATATTTTTAATATCTTTGGGGCGTACACATTCCTTCTGTTCATTGGTGGGCAGCGGAATGCCAAGTAATTTTACTCTTACGGTTGCTTTCCATATACCTGGAACCAGATTTTGTGCAAATGTGATGGATGTAAACAAAAGTATCACTGTAAATAGTGGCATAGTCGTTCCTAGTATAGGCAATTATCACCCTACACTAGGATGATATCAACTAGCGATTTACGGGTACAGTGATGGAATGACTTCCACTCTGAATCACAAGTTCGCGGGCTTCGGGCGCAATTGGTTCATTAGCTAAATCGAACATAAAGACTTTTGGGGCGTGTACCATAGTCGTGCAGTACATCAGCGTGGAAACAATATTTAAATTAACCTCGCAGCTGAGTGCTAAATTGCGAGTTAAGCGGTTTTTGTTGCAAAGGCTACTGACTTCCAGATGTGCGCCTTGTTTGTTGCAATCACCAGGAATCGTAACGTAAAGATAGTTTCCATAAGTGAATGCACCAAATGGTCGTGGTGTCTCTGCTGGAATCTGTGACGCCTCAAATGGTTCAGAAAAAGCGATTGCTGTTAGTAATAAAATAAATGCGAAAACAAATTTCATAGTATCTCCTTGTTGATGACTGTCGTAACTGGGAGGCAGTGTTGGGTCAAAGAGATGGCTTGTTATCACCGTACTTCTGTTCACATCTGTGTACACTCCATAAGGATTTTTTTTCTTTTGAAAGGAGTTGATAACGTGTGATTGCCATGCAATGGAAGGTCCGGTTTTACAAACCTGTTTTATGTCAGAACCGGCTACGTACAAGCCAAATTTCTTTGGAAATCTCTTCTGTAGCGAAATTACTTTTAATTTTTTCTAATAGTCGCTGACTAGGGTGGTAAAGAGTTATTTTCTGAAATTTGTCTAAGTTAGGGAGGATGTCGTTTTCGTTAAGTGCCAGTAAAGGGAGTTCTGGCTTTAAACTGTAGCCAATGGAAAGAAATTCTTTGAGCTCGATTTCTGATTCCGTGACAATCAACAAATCTGGATTTGTAGATTCAATCACAAGGACGTCATTAAAAATGGGTTTCGGTTTTAATGTCCACCATTGTCGCTCTGGCAAATAGGACATCATCGAAATAGTTTCAAATATCAGAACCAAGATTAGTGCACCAAATGCGAATCCATTTTTCGTAAAAGATTTTGAATTCAATCCGAAGGTTACGGAAAAGGTCACAGACAGATAGATTGCCATCCATGACGGCATTAGCTGCCTCGCAACAAGTGCGTGTATACCTTTTCCTGCAACGATATCCATCAAAAAAAGAAATAAAATTGGAATGGCAAACATCGAAATAATAAGAATCCGTTTTGAATGAGTTAGACGTCTTGCTGATAGGGATAAGCTTGTAATTGCGATAGCTACGGCTATTAAAATTGGTAACAACAATTCCAAATGTTTCCATGGCAGGGGCTTAAATGAAGGTAATCCGAAATCTACAAATAGCCTTGATACGTTAAGCAGAAGACCTTGAAGATAAATGGCGGGATCTAGATATTTTGAGGACCAATCGTTCAACCTTAATACTTGTTCTCTATTTATAAATATATTTATCAGCCATGGCGTGTAAGCCAGAATTCCTAAAGAAAAGGCAATAATAAACCTTCGAAATCTTGAGTCAGAATATTTCTTTAATTCAATCCGTTGAAATAATAGATGACTAACCAAGAATGGAAGAGAAAATAAAAATGTGTACAAACTCACAGCAACAGAAAAACCGTAAGCGACCCAGTAGGGATACGTGTTTTTTCGATTTGCTAACAGCAGAATAACCGTGGAAAGGGCGCACAGAGTGAACCACATGCCGTACTCTCTGTTTTGCTGACTGAATAGAACGGGAAATGGGGCAATGGCTACAATACCTAGTCCTACCATGCCCGCCAGTAACGATCCGAATAGCTCAATGCATAGCCATACGAAAATGGGTATGCCTAAGAAACTTAAAAAAGCGGAAGCCATTCGTAGACTCTGTGGGCTAGCGCCAAAAATAGTCGCCCACTTTTGAGCTAAGATAAAATAGAGCGGTGAGTGTTGCGGATCGCGTTTTAACAACGATGATACCAATGGTCCGGTGTCAGATATAGGTTTATGCTCTAAAAAGTCTTGAAATTGCCCGATTGAAATAATCTGACCAACTTTTTGGCTCAGCTGCTGCTCGATATGTTCTGGCCAATGCCCCGTGATTGCAAATGAACTCGAAACTTCATCAATCCAATAGAATTTCCCATCAAGGTTATAGACCCTCACAAAAAGTGACAGGCCTAACAGTAGGGAGGCGACGATGTATACTAACATTGATTTTTTTTTATTGTCGTTAGAGTTTGGAGGTCGCATGCTACGATTGGATTACTAAGCCTTACTTTGGTCAACAATTTTGCTATGGCGGATTTTAAAAATCGTGTAAGCTGCATTGGTATGAAAAAAAAGGAAAAAAAGCCAATCTTTGTGGTGGCATTTAGTATTGCGAACAATGATCTTGAAGGACATGTTTCTGTTTGGGCTAAATCGACCAAAGAAGCGAGAGATTTATTTACCCAAAAAATTAGAAGCTTGGATCCTGCACTTAAGGCGATTGATATCAAACGTTTTATCGTAGAGGGTATTTATACCCTCGAGGAATTCGAGGACTATTCGGAAGACAGTCTGGATACAGAACATCTTCCCGGACCAAATGAAGTCGTTCTTTTTGATTTAGGTGACTAGAACTGGCTCCTTAGCTTGCGGCTAAGAAGCTAAAATCTATTGGAAAGACAGTTGTTTAGCTGAAATTTAAAAGCGCTGTCTTGAAACAGTTTTTCAAAAAAAAATTATTATCCGAATTAACTCGTAATACATTCGAGTTTCGATCCCTCAAAAAAGCGAGCGTGTTGGATCTTTCTGGATTTTAGATAGCACGTTTTAAATTCACTTGATTTGACGATATTTTACTTGGCCGTAGCCGCAGGCTAAGGGGCCAGTTCTTACTGCATGACGCCGGTAAATCGCGTTGTATTTCCTGCTGTATCCGACACGGCAATCGCGAAAGGCCCACGCGACGCAGGCACCACCAAACGCATTAGGAATAGTCCTTTGCCGTATTGACCGGTTGTCGAAAGAACTTTGCCACTTGGAGTTTTTAGCTTTGTCACAAACACCTGACGAATATCAGGCCATTTGTTATCGGGACCCATGATTACTTTTCTAAAATCCCAAGCAAACATCTCACGAGTCTGAAATTGAATTCCAACATAGGGAGGTGTTTGAACATAGATGTTGTTATCTCGAGTTTCTGTTGTGGCGACGATAATTTGTTGCAATGGAGCCGTCGTGCCGCCGTTTATAAGTTCAACAACAGTTCCATCCGCGCGAACCCCATAAACACCATGAATTTTTGGAGCAATATGGTCCACCGGTGAAACAGTGTACGCCTCTGGATTTACAATCACGCCATCTTGACGAAAGATATTGTAATGAATGTGATCATAATTGCCGCCCCAAGGAAGAACTCGGCCGATGACGGTGCCTTCCTGAACAACAACGTTTCCTTTGTTTAATGCCTGAATCGTTTCTTTTGGTAGATTCATAGAATCCACGTGATGCATTTCAAAGCGGTAACCATCGGCGGTGACAACTGCTAATTCAAAATAGGGATCATCGTGAGTTTTGCCGTTCCATGGAATCCAATGTTTAACTTCAGAACCATCTGGACTGTCAGAGTAACTGTAATAACCAGCTTCCAAAACGCCTGTAACGGGCGCCGTCACCACGGAATTAGGTGGGGATCGCAGGTCGCAACCCTTGTGATAATAAGGCAGGGCCGAACCATACTGCTGGTAATTTACATAATTTTGCGCGATCGTGCGAGAGGCATCAACAAACTGAACGGGCCATTTTAAACCCGTCGGCAGTTCCGATCGCACTCGGCGTTGACCACGATAATGAGGAAATGAATTAAACGGACGATAACCCATTTTCTGTAGCGTTGCTATAGGTAGAACGCGTTCATCCGCCTGGGCTGGGTTTAAAATTAAAAACACTGCGAAAATCAAAAATGAAATACGGCCAATCATGGAATCCCCCTCGATGCACAAGAGAGTAGTAAAGAAGATCGGCCAGAGTCAACATTACATCGTTTTATTTATCCAAATAACGGCTTCATCCTTGTAATAAACCGGTAACGTCGACAGGAGTGGTTGCCCTTAGTGGGTGTAGAACCTTAGGCACGAAGTGGCTGCTGAATCTTGATGAACTCGCTTTGCGACTACTTTTGTAATTTCGTTGGCGTGATCGCGAGTTTCAATCATGAACGCCGATACCGCTGCTGCCAAGGCTTGCGTATCTTTTGATTTTGCAAAGCCCTCGCAATAGTATTTAGCAATTGCCGCAATGATATTAGAATCTCTGTTTGGTCGGTAGCCCACGATTTTTTTGATGGCGTCTAGGTTTTTACTTCCGGTAGCTTCGAAATAGCTTGTGATTTCCTGTCCCATTCGTTCGAAATCTTTACGAGTTAGGTTAATTCCTGATCTATTTGAACCTTTTTGATCTGGGGTTTTACCTGAAAATTGGTGGTAAGATTCAAGATCAGCGCGTTCTGATTTAGCATTATTGAACAAGACGCCTTCATGGCCGTTGGCGTAAACACCAGGGTTTTTTTTGCGCACTACATCTGTGAAGTCACCCGTATAAAACATTTGGAATCGCTCTTGTCCGCTGTGAAACGCGGCAAGTAACGTTACTTGTAATAGGGCGTCATCCCAACGAGTCGTATTTTTCTGAATACGGCGATATTGCTCTGCTGTGTGAATGGCCAAATAGTTTGTAGCCACTCGAATGGCGTCTGGTTCCAGTGTGCTGATACCTCTAGAATCGGACGAACCTAAAATATTAATTATGACTCTATAGAAGTCCGAAATTTCTTGTTCGCTGGATTTTTGAGTTACTTTAGCAAGGCTTCTTAAGTACATAGAATCAGACCAGTCACCCACTTTGCCGTGGTTCCAGCCGTAGCTTCGGCCACCCATTTCAGATTTTGGGAAATTGATGTGAATATTGTAAATCGCGGGAGCCAGATAAACCGATACACCACCACCAGTTCGCAATTTCTTTTCGTTGTCGCCACCGCGAATGGCGCCTTCTTCTTCCATGGCATGAGCAATTTTGTTGTGAACGACGTCGTAATAGGTTTGTCCGATCATATCCGTCAAAATGAAATTAGGGTGCTCGGCCTGAGGCAGAACATCCAATTCAAAATCTTTTGCCGAACTACGTATTGCTAACAATGCAGTTAACGAAATTAAAAGTAGGGATTTTAACGTATTTTTTGTTGAAATCATGGGAGGCTCCGTTTGTTTTCTGTCAAGATGGCGGTAGCTGCGAAAAGTAGGCCCGGACATAACAGAATATAATTGTTGAGCTTAGAAATTTTGTGATTAAGTCTTAGACACCGGACAATTAATGCGGTTTTAATTCTTGCCTTATGCTGTCTGCTGATAGACAAATTATTGCATACAAATAACCCCTATAAAATTGGCGTAAAAATGACGAAAATAATCGCGATGTTGTTCAGCATGTTGTTCTCTTTGGTTTCATTCGGTTGGGGTGATCTGGGTCACAGAGCCTCTGGTTTAATCGCTGATGCCCATTTAACTCCACAAGCTAAAATGGCAATTAATCAATTACTAGGTCAGCAATCATTAGCCGATGTTGCCAACTGGGCTGACAGCATCAAATCAGGCAATACCTACCAGGCAACTCACTGGTATCATTTCGAAAAAATCGCTGACGGATTTAATTATTTAAAAAATTTGCAAGCTATGCCCAAAGAACAACGGGCTTTAGGTGGTGTGGTTCAAGTGATTTTAGTTTGCCAAGATATTTTAAGATCACCTTCTGCGACGAAATGGGACAAGACCGACGCTTTGAAATTTATAACTCATTTTATTGGTGATATTCATCAGCCTCTTCACACAGGTCGCCCACAAGACAGCGGTGCGACTAAAATTCAAGTCGCTTGGTTCGGAACATCGATGAGTCTTCATGGAGTTTGGGATTACGGAATGATCGAAACAGGTCACCAAGACATTATCAAATCCGGAATGACTTTAGAGCAGGCTAGTTTAGTTTATGCTCAGTATTTAGCTCAGGGAGCCCATCGGGCTAGAATCGTATATCAACAAACAAGTTTAGAAACTTGGTTAAACGAATCGATTGCATTGCGTGCGCAAACATACGATCAAATGTACAACAAAGATCAAGCTCGCTACCAGGCATTGAATCTACCATACTTAGATGCGCGGGTTCTTTATTCAGGCTTAAGATTAGCGGATACTTTAAATCAAATCTTTGCGAACATACCGGCACCGAATGCTGACGTTTTGTTTAAACAGCAGATCGAATCGATCGTTGGCGCTATCGGCAAAATTATTAATATTAAACCGTAACTAGCTAGGTAACATTTGTTCAAAACCGAGTCGCTATGATCGGTTTTGAACTCGACTTACTTTAGAATTTATATTGTGAATACGTTGAAATGATTTTCTTAATCTTGGTAGCCATCAAGAACCAATTTCTCGATAACGATGTTCTTAGAACTTGGTTTAGCCGTAAAAACAAGAGCGCTGCCTTGAGGTGCAATGTCGTATAATGCTGGGTCAAAGTTTACGCTTTTGAAAAACGCCAACATGTGAGGTGCGCCCAAGTGAGCATCTAGGTCTGCTTTTGATTTCCAGATTTCTTTGAATACGACTTCTTTAAGGTTTTTTCGATTTGGAAGTAAAGTGTAGCCTAGGTTGCCGGCTTCTTTTACCGTTTCGATCACCACATTATGCTGAACAGCTGCATCGTAGTAACGTTTTTCTTTGCCAGCCTTTAAGGTTACTGTTGCTGTGTTGTAATAAACAGAAGCCAGTGAAGCGTGGGCGAAAACGAATCCAGAAACTAAAATTAATTTAACTAAACCTTTCATAATATCTCCTTTTGTTTTGAATTGTTAAGGTCGGGATGGAATATAAATGAGAATGCGAAGTAGGGGAATTCTTGAAATTTATATATATTCCATAGGTAAATACTATGGTTCTAAAATAGTGTATAGAAACTTTACATTATCATTGCGCCTTCAATATCAACTTCCTATTTGTTTCACGCTGCTTGTGTCGACAAAAGGGGGAAATAAGGCAACCTGGATTACCACTCCGCCAACATATTTCCCGAGCATGTCACATAGCCATTGGTCCTTAAAGCGCACGTGTACAGTGGACCAGAACCGACAGCGGCTGCTGAGCTAATTTCACTCGTTTTAAATGCGACGGGCACACTTGATGATGCTGTGGTCCCATTTCCCAATTGATAAAGAGAGTTATCACCCCAACATTTTACAGTGTTGTCTGACGTAATGGCGCATGTGGTGCCGGTGTAGCACGAAATACTTTTGACAGTACCAAGACCCGATACATCAACAGGCGTACTAGAACTTGTTGTGGTTCCATTGCCCAACATGCCTTTGCTATTATCGCCCCAGCATTTAACTTTATCATCGGAACCAATAACACAGGTGTGGTTGGTGCCTAAACACGCTGATTTTAAACCTGAAAGTGGACTGGCTGTGACAGGCACCGAGGAATCACTGCCAGACATGTGACCATTTAAATTACCCCAACATTTTAAAAGCCCACCAGAAATAGCGCATGAATACCACATCGTCGTGTAGATCGAGCTAACACCCGTGAGACCACTGACCTCAACCGGTGTTGCGGAGCTTGCCGTCGATCCATTGCCAAGTTCACCGAACGTGCTGCTGCCCCAACATCTTACTTTGTCATCTGATGTGATGGCGCACGTATGACTACCACCACTAGAAATAGCTTTGATTCCACTCAATCCCGGAACATTAACAGGAACAGAACTTTTAGCTGCTGTGCCATTTGCGATAGCGTCACCCCAACATTTTACGTCACCAGCGGAAGTCAGTGCACAACTGTGATAGTTGCCGGCGGAGACAGCCACTATATTGTTTGATAGGTTAAGAACGTCCACTGTTTTAATTCCGCCACTTTCGTAACTGTCAAAAATGCCAATACCCAGAGCTCCAAAGCCATTCCAACCTGTGCATTTTACTTTTTTATCTGATGTTAAGCCGCAGGCATGATTTCCGCCGTTGGCAATCGCTGTGTAAGTAACGGTGCTTATATCCCAAGTGTATTTCGTCGACTGGGAAACATTACCTGCTTTGTCAACAGCGCTGACTTCAAAAACATGACGGCCATCCTTTAAATCCGATAATGTTTTCGGACTTGTGCATGGGTTCCATCCGGTTACGCCATCCAGTAAGCATCGATAGCTATCAACGTTTGATCCTGAATCGAAGCCAGAAAACGTAAACGTGATACTGCTAGATCGAGATGTTCCCACAATAACGTCGGGCACTAGGCTTGGTGCGCTGGGAGGAGTAGCATCCGTCGTCCATGATTGAATGGCCTTAGCCGATTTATTGCCAACGCTGTCGACGGCCACTAAACTAAATGTCAAAGTCGCATCTTCATTTGCAGTGTAGGTATAAGGACTTGAGCAGGTAAACTCGGGTTCTGAATTTATCCGGCAAATATACCCACCGACACCGTTACTATCGTTTGAATTAAACGTTAACGTCGCTGAACGACTTGTCGTATAGACCGGGACGTTGATGCTAATCATCGGTAGCGACGGACTTGTTAGGTCGGTAATCCAATTGTAGGAAAGAACATTGGAAACGATTCCTAAGCTATTAAAACCACGAACTTCAAATGTATGTGTTTTATCTGTCAAGCCGCTTTGACTATGTGGGCTTGCGCATGCGAAGTAGGCACCACCATCAAGACGACATTCATACCTTGTTACATTGGCTCCCGAAAACGTAAAATTGACGGATGATGATGCAGAAAGTGCTGCCGGTAATTGTGTCCAGGAGATCGTCGGTGCTTGTAAATTGACCGCCCATGAATAACTGACCGGATTAGATAGCGTTCCTGCATTGCTTTTTCCACGAACAGAAAAGATGTGATTGCCAGCCGCTAAACTAGTGTAAGCTTTGGGTGATGAGCACGCCGCAAATGCAGCGCCATCGAGTTGGCATTCATAAGATACTATCCCGCTTCCTGAGAATGCAAAGGCCGCGCTGGTTGAATTAGTTATGCTGGCTGGCATTTGCGAAATTGTCAGAGTTGGAATTGAAAGATCGATTGTCCAGGAATAGCTCAGCTCGGAAGAGACTGTTCCCAAAGCATTTGTAGCTTTAACTTTAAATGTGTGGCTGCCATTAGATAGTCCAGAAAATGATTTAGGTGACGTACACGTCGTATAGGCGGCGTTATCAAGCTGACATTGATAGCTGATGGCAGAGGTTGACATAAATTCAAACGAAGCAGCTGATGTATTAGTTAGAGACGCCGGAGTTTGCGAAAAACTTAGTGTCGGTAAACTTAGATCCACCGACCAAGTTAGCGTTTTAACGTTACTTTTATTTTTTAAAACATCAAAAGCCTGAATGGACAAAGTATGGGAACCGCTTGATAAGCTATTCAAAGTCAAAGGCGATGTGCATTTGGTGAATGCAGCATTATCTAGAGAGCATTCGATTCGATCAATGCCTGACAGAGTATCGACAACATTGAATGACACTACGGTTGAAGATTCATTGCTGATGGGGTTAGGCGTATTGATGAGACTCACTTGCGGAGCCGTGGCATCTTTGCGAACAAGTTTACTGACATCGCTTTTTATGCCAGCCAACGTTTCAACCATAATTTTGATTTTGTAATCACCATCCGTAGCAAAATCGACTGTAAATGAATTGTCACTGCAGTTGACGGGCGCTGATTCATTTAACTGGCACGTTACATTTTTAATTTGCGAGGCTTCAATTCCGGAAACTTTAAAAGATACGCTGTAGAGTGAGGCACTGACCATATCCGGGGCCGATAGTAAGGAAATTTTAGGAACGGCCGTGGATAAAGATTTTCCTCCGTTACTGAGGTCATCATTATTTGCTTTGATTTCGTTTGAAGGCAATTCAGACGCTTGGTCGACATGGAAATTTTGAGTGCCACAGTTTTGAAACGATAAGGCCAAAGTTGCAAAAATAAAAGCTAATACCACACGACTCAACGTTCGTTTCGAGAAATTGATCATTCCACGCCCCCTGAATATATTGTCGGTCAATTATTTATATAGAGAAAGGGGTCATCTAAATATGAGATGAATTTAATGTTTTCCAATGGAGAACGTCTTAACTTGAGACATAGATGCACGACAACTAAATCGTATATTATTAAGACTTATGTCCCTGTGATTTTGCAGTCCAGACTTGATTTCGGTCTAAATTTCACTAGATCTACATCGAGACATACGACTGAGTGATACAATCTTGAGCATTCGCTCGCGATAATGAAATATGCAAAAAAATAAAAAGACATTGAAAACGACAGTAGTCGCGGCGTTCACGCTAACGATAAGTTTAAATTTAGTCGCATGTAATAAATTTAATTCAAACTCAAACCCGGTGTCTTCAGAAATGGGATCAATCGTTTGTCCACAAAGTTACGAAGTAACCATGGATTTTTTCAATCAACTGGTGTCGGAACAAGAAAATAAATCGACTGAAATTTCTGAACAAGATTTCTCTGAAGCCGTAAATACCGACCAAACATTTCAAGGGGCCGCAAATTCCTATTTTAAAACCGAATTGTATTCGTTATATAAAGAATTTTATCAGGACGTAAAATATCTTTCTGCCGTCGAGAAAAATTCAAATTTGCCTGAATTGATTTCATTTTTAAAAGTCGAAGATACAGATTCTGAAGCGCGAAAAAATATGGTGACCAAATACAAAACTAAGGTAAATGAAATCAGCACAAATATGAAAAGTATGGGTTATTCATGCCCGAGTGATGAGAATAATAATCAGGGCAGTGGGGGTGGTGAACCGAAACCAGTTCCTGGTTCTAATCCAACTGATCGCGAAGTTGTAACCAGCGATTTGATTGCGTCGATGAGGAAAGTTTTAGCAGTGACTTACCAAAGTTGCCAAGTGCTGGAGAAAAAACCTCTTGATAAAACGGACAAGAATGTCCAAGGAATTACCGAGGAGTGCTGCCATGAAGGGGGCGGTTTGATTCGCCATATTGCGAGTCTTAGCCAAGTGCAAGCGACTCATCCTTATTTGCAAACATCCTACGGTAGTCAGTGTGTTGATATCAGAAAGAAGCCATTAATTTATGACTTTGGTGGTCGCCCGGCATTTACTCGTGGTTCGACAGGTAAGTTGAACTTCTTTACTAATTACGGCGGATCGGAAGTATTGGGTTATGATTGTTCAGCGATGGTGTACACCGTTGTAATGGGGGCGGGATTCCGCTTAAAAGAAAATAAAATGTTTGTTGCTAGTGACGTCGTTGCCGCCCAGTCTCGTCAGTTTTTAGATCCTGAATCCAAAGGCTGGAACTGTTTAGATTCAGTGGATTTTGCAGCCGAAACTGAAGAGCCGATGCTGGCGGGTGATATTGCTTCTATGGATGGTCACACATTTATGATTTATCGTGCCGGCAAGGATCCTTACGGTATTGAAAACTTAACCGATTGTAAAATGGTAGATAGTCAGAATTTCGATTTTGACTTGATGCAATCGTCACCAAGCAAAGATGGGGTTGGCATTAACGTCTATGTTGGAAAAGATTATTTACTGACGAACAGCACGATGGAAAAAGGATTTGTCGAGTACGCAAAAAACTATTGTGAACGTAAAAAGAACGGCTCGACTAAGAAAATTAAGCTAAGCTATTTTTCATTGGTCAGATTAAGTACAAAGTCATCTTGCCGTATGCCGGCGGTTTCAATGGCAAACGAATCGTGTGTTCAAGAATGTATTAAAACTTCCACAAATTAGAATCTAACAAGTGGCTCGGTTTAATATTCTTCATCGCCGTCATCACGCTAGAGCCAACGTTAGGGATATCTACCTCTAGTTCCTTAATTAGCTTCTTCATCTTTTTGCGTTTTAATCCTTCCTGAGATCCACACAAGTTGCACGGAATGATCGGGAAGTTCCATTTGTCTTTGAGTGCAATTAGATCATCCTCTTTCACGTAACATAGCGGACGGATGACCGTGTGAGTTCCTTCGTCATTGACCAATTTAGGTGGCATTGAAGAAATGTGACCAACGTAGAACATGTTTAGGAAAAGCGTTTCTATTAAATCATCGCGGTGGTGACCTAGAGCCAATTTACTGATTCCTAGGGTGGTTGCGTGGTCATACAGAATCGCGCGGCGAAACTTAGAACATAGAGTGCAGTAGGCTTTACCTTCTGGTGTTTTTTCTTTAACGACAGAATAGGTATCCCGCTCAACTATGGTTAATGGAATTTCGTGAACTTTGTAAAAATTTATAAACGCAGAGGCATCGAATCCTGGCTGTTTTTGATCCAGACATACGCACTCGAACGAAAAATCAACTTCAGCTCGGCGCTGAATTTCTTTTAGTAGTAGGGATAGGATCGTTGAGTCTTTGCCTCCAGAAACGCAAACCATAATACGATCGTTATTTTGAATCATATCGAAATCATTCAATGCACGAACGATATCTTTGCGGATTTTTTGAGCTAATGGCAATTCGTAATCAACAGTCATGGATTGGTGATAGACTATTTTTTTTGGTAAATCTAGGGTTCTGGGCTGGGATGTTAAAATTTCCCTGTCTTTGGGATTCTATCCCCTGATTTTAATACGGATGGACTTTTTAAGTCGTGCGGGGTGGCACTGGTATGAAATCGCCTGGGGTTTTGGCTGCGTATTCGATGTAGGGGCGGGCCATGGGTAGGCCGTTGGCTTCTAGGGCTTCGAAGCCTTTGCGGTAGACCTTGTCGGCGATGACGTATTGGGAGCCGTAGTTGTCGATGTGGAAGACTAATTTGAAGGCCAGGTAGCTTTCATTTGTGTCGTTGATGAAACATAACGGGGATGGGATGCCGCGGATGTCACTGAGGCCAGCGACCGAGTTTTCTAGGACCTCTTTTACTTTTTCCGGGTCCACTCCGTGGGCCATTCGGAAAACAACCGAACGGACGATGGGTGTTTCTTTGGGTGAGAAATTATACACTTGAGCTTGAGCCATCACACGATTTGGGATCGTGATGACCTCGTCAAAGAAGCCATCCATGATTGTTGAACGCCAAGTGAGTTCTTTGACTTTGCCAACAGTTTTTTGAGTCCCTTGAACCACCTCAACCCAATCGCCGATTTCAAATGTTTTATCGACCTGCATCGCGATGCCGGCAAATAGATTTCCCAGCGTATCTTGCAGAGCCAAACCCAGAATGATCGAGAACGCGGCCGACGTTGCTAAGAGCGGCGCCAGCTGCACGCCAAAGACATGCGAGGCCGTCCAGAATACCAATATGATCGAAAGCAATAGCGAGAAGATATTTACTAGTAACAACGGAACGCCCGTTTGCATCGAGCTCATGAATAGGTATTGTAAAACGATCAAGCGGCACGTTTTTACAAACACAATCATTCCCCACAGCAAGGTCACCAAGCCCACGTAAGGGCCGATTCTGCGGAAGCTTGTCCATTCCGTATCGACTTCGTTTAATATTAAAAACGTAAAAAATAACAGACTCAGCACTAAAAAGTGACGAGTGATATTGGCAAAATGATTTTGAATGTTTTTATGTCGTTCTTCCGAAGCATCCCGCAAGAAAAAGCGGTAAAAGAGATAGGTCACAAACACAAGCAAGCCCAGCAAAGTGTACGGTTCAATTTCTAAAAGTTGGGCTAAGGCTTGTGACTGGATCAATTTATTCATTCTTACTTGATTGTAGCGTGAACTCGGTGAGTGTCATCAAATTCATCGACTTCTTCTAAAAATTCATGAACGTCTTTCAGTTGGGCCTCAGTCAGTTCAGTGATGTTTTTAGCTTTGTACGATAGCTCGGCTGTCGTGATATTCCATTTACGAGCGGCCAAGGCTTTTTTGATTGAATCTAGATTCTCTGGATTGCCATAGAACAAATAGGAATCTTCGTCTTTTTCCACATCATTGGCGCCGGCTTCGATAGCTTCCTCTTCTGGGTCAAATGAGCCTTCTTTGGTTCCTTGAATTAACGAAACGCGATCAAACATCCACGCCACCGATCCGGATTCACCCAATGCACCATCATGAGATTTAAAAAGGGTGCGAACTTCAGGAGCCGTTCTGTGTTTATTGTTTGTTTGAGTTTCAACAATAACGCCCACTCCATGGGGGCCATAACCTTCATAAGTTAACTCTTCGATCACTTCGCCATCGGCTAAAACACCAGAACCTTTTTTGATCGCACGATCGATTGTGTCGTTCGGGCAAGACGCGGCTTTGGCGGCATCGATCGCTAAACGAAGACGAGCATTGGAGCCCGGGTCAGGGCCACCGGCTTTGGTCGCGACCATAATTTCGCGTGCTAGTTTAGTGAAGATCTTACCCTTTTTTGCTGCATTTTCGGATTTACCCGCATTTTTCCATGATTTTCCCATAGGGTAAATTCATCAAATTGAGGGGGGTTTGTCTAGTTGTTCTTCGGTGCGTAGCGCGGGCGAACCGTCGAGCCGTCTGACCGTCACCGCACCGGGGCCGTGACCGTACCGGAACCGTCACCGCGACCGCGACCGTCACCGCAAACCGTGCCGTAGCCGAGGCCGTACCGTTTCCGTACCGTTGAACTTGGCTTTGGGGTTGCTTTTGTCTTTTGTTATGATTGAAAATTTTGATGCTTTTGTTGTCGCTAGTGAATTTTATGAGAAATGCAAGTGCTTAAAACTTCCTCACTTTCTAAAGGATCAGCTGTTGCGGGCTAGTTCATCGATTGCCTTAAATATAGCCGAAGGCTCCGGCAAACGAACGATGGAAGATCAAAGGCGATTTTATTCCATAGCGTTTGGAAGCGTAAGAGAATGCCAAGCTATTCTAGCGATAGAAAAAATAAATGATCCAATCTTGCTAAAATTATCAGATCGCCTAGGTGCAATGCTATACAAACTAAGCAAACCAAAAACGCTACCAAAAAGCTAACGGTACGGCCACGGAAACGGTACAGCGACGGCCACGGCACGGTTTGCGGTGACGGTCGCGGTCGCGGTCGCGGTGACGGTTCCGGTACGGTCACGGACCCGGACACGGACCCGGTGCGGTTACGGATCGACGGAAGCGTTCTACCGCTTGATCGACTTAGGATCTACAGCATCCTGCAGCCCATCTCCAATAAAGTTAAACGAAACAGTCGTGATGAAAATCATCAAGCCTGGCAGTACCGTCAACCAAACGTTTTTGTAAATCACTTCCTGGGCATTGTTTAGCATATTCCCCCAACTCGGTGTGGGAGGCATGATGCCTAGGCCAAGGAAGCTTAACGCCGATTCGTATATGATCGAACTACCTATGCCCAGTGTGATAGCCACCAGCATGGGAGCAATCACATTAGGAAACATATGGCGAATAATGATTGTAGCATCTGATGCGCCCAGTGTTCTTGCTGCCAGTACGAATTCGCGTTCTCTTAAGCTCAGGATACTGCCACGAACCAAACGTGCCACCGTCATCCATGAAAATAAACACATGACAACGAACATTTTGATAATGCTTTCGTAGCTGGGGTTCATCATTTGTTTAATCATTGGCAATTTTGATAAATCAACAGCGGAAAATACAATTAGGATGGGAATTGTTGGCAGTGATAGGAGTGCGTCTGTGGCACGCATTAAAGCCATATCGATTTTGCCGCCATAGAAACCGGCGATACCGCCGATTAACAGGCCAATCAACGCACTCGAAAATGCAACCATGATTCCCACACCGATCGATACGCGAGCGCCGTATATCAATCGAATGAAAACGTCACGGCCCACTTCATCTGTGCCAAAAATATGAAATGTACTAAATGTTTTTAAAATTGCTGCGTAGTTTGTGTAGTCAACATTTTTAAGCTGGGCCAGTGTTGCTTTGATTTCCTCAGTGGGTTTTGTCATCAATGTGAACAACGCGTCCTGATTGTTGTTTTCAGGATCCTCACTCGCAATCAGAACTTTTTGCGACCGTAGTTCTGTAGCGAGAAGTTTAGCTTCTTCGGGATGTTGATTGATGTATACCTCTACGGCAGATTCTTTAATGTCATCGGTAGCTTCTGCGCGAGTCATCGGGGCTTGATAGCGCGCGCCGACGTTTTGGCGATTTGGATCTAGACCTGTAACCTTGGTTATCAGTTCTGCTGATAAAGCTACAATCAGGAAAAATAAAATTACAAAAGCGGAATAGAACGCCATTTTATGTTCTTTGAATTGATAGAACACGATCTTCCACATCGGCAGTGCCGATTCCAGAGCTTTGCGTTCGACTTCAGTAAGTGAGCTGTGAGTTGATGACATATTGGGCTCTTTCTGGGTGTTATGTGTAGGAGATTCTTGGGTCTGCAAATCCATATAAAATATCCGCTAAAAGGTTCATCATTAAAACCATGCTCACTGAAATAATAAATGAGATCATGGCTACATTATAATCATTAGCCATTATCGAATCGTAAACCAGTTTGCCCACGCCTTGGTACGCAAATACCGTTTCCGTTAAAATTGCGCCTGAAAATAATCCCGAGAAGCTCAATGCAAAGATCGTAATTAATGGAATCAACGCATTTCTAAAACCATGTTTCCATACAACCACGGTACGAGATAAACCTTTGGCTTTGGCGGTACGGATAAAATCATTTCTCATCGCTTCCATCATCGAGGATCGAATATAACGAACAAAGACGCCGATGGACTGAACACTGAGTGAAATCACCGGTAGAATTAAATAAAGTGCGCGGTCTTTTATAAACGCCCAGGTGGATTCATGATCGACACCAATCGTTTCAGTTCCGCCGGCAGGTAAAATTCCAAGCTGGACGGAAAAGACAATGATCAGAATTAAACCCAGCCAAAACGACGGGATTGAAATTCCGCCAAACGATAGAAGGTTAACAAAGTAGTCGACTCGGCTGCCTGGTTTTAGCGCCGAGTAAATTCCAAATGGCAATGCGATCAATAGAGATGTCAATAAAGCCATGAACGATAATACGAACGTATTTTTCAAGCGAGGACCCATCAACTCTTGAACAGGTACGCGGTAGGTGCGGCTGTAACCTAGATCGCCAGATGCGATATCTTTGGCCCAGCTAAAGTAGCGAACATAAGCAGGTTGATCAAGGTTATACAACTCTCTTAAACGAGCGATGTCTTCGGAAGTGATGCGGGGATTTGACTGAATCATCAGTTCCACAGGATCGCCCGGCATCAGTGTCATCAAATAGAAGCACATATAAGAGATCAACCCGATCACCACCACCGTTTGAATCAGTCGTCTTAGGATGTATGTTCCCACGGGCTTACTCCATTGTCCAACGTTCAACATCGTTCGTTTCCGAGAACTGATGTCCTGGAATTCTAAAGTTTTTCATATTTTTAGGAATAACAGCGTTATCTGTTCGGTAGTACAAAGGTAATACCGGCACTTCATCTGTGTAGATTTTTTGCATTTCAGCGGCTAGTTCTAAACGCTTTTTAGGATTAAATTCACCTTCCATATCTTCAATGATTTTGTCCATACGGGCATTTTTAAAGCCGGGGTAGTTCTGTCCTGACCAACCGTTTTTTTCCGTCGAGATCATTCCGCTATGCAAAGTTGATCGTGGATTGTTTTCTGGGTTAGCTACCCAGGCATACATCGCCATATCGAAGCGACGTTTCTTGGTTGTTTCACCAAAGAAGACACGGCCGGGTTCATTTTTGATAATGATTTCAACGCCGACTTGTTTCCATTGATTTTGTAAATACACCTGAACAGCTTCGCGTGTTTTGTTTCCCGCGGTCGTCATGAAGTTTAGGCTTAGCTTTTTACCATCTTTGTAACGGTAACCATCTTTTTCTTCCTTCCAACCAGCTTCGTCTAACATTTTGGCCGCTTGTCGCTTAGAATAGCGATACGTTGTTACTGATTTTGGGTCATCGGTGTACCAAGGATCTTTAGGGGTGATGAAATGCAGAGAGGCCGGTTGTTTGCCTTCGAACAATGATTTTACAAGCTGTTCTTTGTCGATGGCTGTCGCCAGGGCTTTACGTACTTTTATATCTTTTAAAATAGGATTATCCAAATTTAAATCGATGTGTTCATGCACGGCGCTGGGTTCAAACACGACTGAAAAATCAACATTTTCCGTTTTGATTTTCTTATCTAGTGAGATCGCTTGATCAAACGTTAACCCCAATACTGAAATTTTATCCACAGTACCAGAACGTAAGTTCGCTTCTAGGGTTCCCGTATTTGGGATCAATTTGATAATGATTCGTTTAATTTTAGGCGCTTCACCATAGAAATGTTTGTTTGGAACCATCGTGATATGATCCCCCAGTTTTAATTCCGATACCACATAAGGTCCGTTGTATAGACCGGGGTTTGATGGGTTTTTAGTGTAGTTCGAATTTTTTTCGTAACCTTCTTTTTGGTTTTTGTATTTGTTAAATACTTTTTCTTCTAAGTGCTTTGGTAATAAATAAAACGTACCCAGTTGATTCACGTGATTCCAGATAGCTTTTTGATAGGTGAAGGTGCATTTTTTTGGATTTTTAGGATCCACATCGATTTTCTCGATTTGCTCGTAAACTTCGCGTTCCGGGATACTGACGTTGTTCGATAAGGCCACTGTACGCGAGAAAATGATATCGTCGCATGTTAACGGTGTTCCGTCGCCCCATTTTACAGCCTCTTTGATTTCCCAGTTCGTAACGATTTTCTTTTTGCCATCAACCGTTACGATTTTAGCTAATCCATTTTCAAGCGTAGGAAGTTCTTTAGCGATTTGAGGTTGCCATTTGTTATCGCTATCTAAATTGGTTAGACGGCGATTAACGATATAGCGAATGTAAGATGACGCCACCATGGATGAAAGGATCGGGTTTAGGGAGTCGAATTCTTGCGAAATGCCGATTTTTAGTTCGTTATTAGTCGCTTTGGCTGCAAAGGCAGGCATCGCGATTCCCAAACTTACAGCAACAGACAGTAGTGTTCTAGTCAGTGACATTTCTAACTCCTGGTTATTTTTTTAATTTTAAATTTTCGTCGTATAGATGGCAGGCTACGCTTTGTGTCCCTTTGCCTTGTAGCAGCGGAATTTGTTTTGAACAAATATCCATAGCCTGAGGGCAGCGAGGATGGAAGGTGCAACCAGAGGGAGGGTTGATCGGGCTAGGAACTTCACCAGAAAGAGATTTCTTCATAGCCTTTTTTCCTTCACCAACACGTGGAATTGCGGACAACAATGCTTGTGTGTAAGGATGTTTTGGTTCCGCGAACATTTCGTCGCGCGTGCCGATCTCGACAATTTTTCCTAGGTACATAACTGCGACACGATCACAGAAATATTCGATAACGGATAGATCATGCGAAATAAAAACATATGTCAGGCCCAGTTTTTCTTGAAGATCTTTTAGTAAATTTAAAATTTGGGCTTGGATCGATACATCCAGTGCGGATACGGGTTCATCGCAAATGATCAATTTTGGATTTAAGGCAATTGCGCGCGCAATACAAATACGCTGACGTTGACCGCCTGAAAATTCATGCGGGTAGCGATTAACATGAGACGCCTTTAAGCCGACTAATTCTAGAAGCTCTTTTACTCGTTTTTCACGTTCGCGACCACTGCCCACGCCATGAATGTCAAAGGGTTGCTGAATGATTTGCCCGACAGTCATACGTGGATCTAATGACGCATACGGGTCTTGGAAAATCATTTGGATGTCTTTGCGCAGATTGCGTAAACTGCGGCCACTGACATTTAAGAAGTTTTTATTTTCAAATTCGATCCCGCCTGAAGTTGGTTCATATAAACGTATCAACGTTCGACCAAGCGTCGATTTGCCGCAGCCACTTTCGCCAACAAGACCTAAGGTTTCCCCTTGGCGAACTTCAAGAGAAACGTCGTCAACGGCTTTAACTTGACCTACGGTTTTTAAAAGTAAACCTTTTTTGATGGGGAAGTATTTTTTTACATTAATGGCTTTAAGAATAATTTCGTTTGATATTTGTTTCATACGTAATCCTTAAAGTGGGTTGAAGCACGCCACCGAATGGTTAGGTGCAACTTCAACAGGCAATGGTTTTTGGTGAGAGCATTCCGACTTGGCTCGCGAACAACGATTCACAAACGGGCAACCAGCAGGTAATTCATGCGGCGCCGGGACTGAGCCTTCTATAGTTTTTAAACGCGATGATCGCTGGCCTAGTTTTGGTCGCGATTCAATTAAGGCCGCGGTGTACGGATGTTTTGGTGAAGTAAACAAAGTTTGTGTTGGCGATTTTTCACACATCTGACCACCATACATAACTAAAACTTTATCAGAAACTTCTGAAATAACGCCCAAATCATGTGTGATAAATTGAACGCTCATATGAAATTGAGATTGAACCTTTTGAATCAATTCTAAAATCTGCGCCTGGATCGTTACGTCAAGGGCGGTTGTAGGTTCATCGGCAATTAAAAATTTAGGATCACAAGATAAAGCCATAGCAATCATCGCTCGCTGCCTCATTCCTCCAGAGAGTTGGTGAGGGTAGTTGGTGTAACGTGATTCCGGGGACGGAATGCCAACCAATTTAAGCATTTCGATACTGCGATCGCGCGCTTCTTTTGGGCTGCATTTTTTGTGTTTTATAATTTGTTCGTCAATTTGGAATCCTATTGTTAAAACAGGATTCAGCGCTGTCATAGGCTCTTGAAAAATCATGGCCATGTCGCCACCACGAATTTCTTCCATTTCGGATTCGGAGGCGGCTAAAACGTCTTTGCCGTCGAGTGTGAATTTTCCGCGAGTGATTTTGCCCGGGCGTTCAATTAAACGCATTAATGAAAACGAAGTAACGGATTTTCCGCAACCGCTTTCGCCAACAATACCTAATGTTTCACCTTTGTTGATTTCATAAGATATGTTGTTTACAGCGCGGAACGGACCCGATTTTAAGTAGAATGTAGTTTCCAGATTTTCGACACGTACCAGTGACAAATTCATTCCCCCCATTTTTGATCGGATCCATCCAACCACTGTTTATGAATTATAACAAAGGGGAACACGAGTCTATCATTTAGTTTTCAGAACTAAAATTTTATCATAGTAATCGTTGAGCTGGTTCCATTTTGGCAACGATTTTTTCGAATGCTAATTCGAATGCCTGTCCCAAAATTCCAGAAAGTTTTTCTGAAAGGCCCTGTTTCTTTTCAAATTTCACTTTTAAAACAGTGCGGTCTTTAGCTGCTTCTAAGATGTAGTCATCGCTTGTTTTTATTTGATCTATTAACTTTAATTCCAAGCACTGTTCGCCGAACCAATATTCACCAGTTCCCACTTTTTCTACGTCTAGTTGAGGGCGATAGCGGGATACGAAAGATTTAAATAGCTGGTGCGTTTGTTCCAATTGATCACGAAATTTTTCTTCACCTTTAGGTGTAATTTCTCCAAAAAGAGAAACCGTTCTTTTAAAATCGCCGGCGGTGTATTCTTTGAAATCAACGTCGTACTTTTTTAACAAACGATTGAAATTGGGAACCTGAGCTACTACTCCGATGGAGCCAACAATTCCGAATGGGGCACATAGAATTTTGTTTGCCGTGCAGGCCATCAAATAACCGCCACTAGCAGCGACTTTATCAACGGCGATTGTCAATGGAATATTGCGTTCGCGAACGCGCACGAGTTCGCTGGCCGCTAGACCATAATTATTGACAACGCCGCCAGGGGATTCGACGCAAACAAGGATTTCGTCTTTGTCGTTAGCTGTGGTTAGAATGGCGGTGATTTCTTCGCGAAGGTTTTCTACTTGTGAGGCTTTGATGTCGCCATGAAAATCGACAACGAATAAACGTGACTTATTGGTTAGCTCTTTATCTTTGTCCTTTTCTTTTTTAGCTTTCTTGTCCTTCTTTTTTTCTTCTTTGAGTTGATTTTTATCTAGCAGAATTGACTTAAACGAATTTTCGTAACTAGTCATTTTTTCGTTTAATTTTTCGATTTCAAGGGCTGACTTCATTTGAGATTTCATGGCCATTACGGCGATGACAATAATAATCCCAGCAAAGAACAAGAATAGGACCAATGTTTTAATAGTAAAGACGCCAATTTCAGACCAAAATTCCATAAGGGACCTCGAAGTAGATTCAATTTGGATCTCATGATTCCTAAAATCGTTTAAAAAGTCGAGAGGAAAATAATTTAGATTCGAAAATTAAAAAAAGTGATATGATAGGGGTATGAACTCACCTTTAACCCTGTTGCTTAGTCTTATGCTTGTTTTGCCTGTTTCGGCTCGTATTCAGGAGCATGAAATGGAACAAGAGCGTCTGTCGGGGTACAAAGAATACGTTGAGGAAAGTCAGGTGTTCGACCGAGAACGACTGCGTAGTTATCGGGCGTATTTGGAAAGCGTCGAAAAAGATCTTTTTGAGAAAAACAAAGCGCTACGTGATTTTCGAAAAAGTCAGAAATTAGAAAAACAGGAAAATGACGAGGTCGACAATTACAAAGAGTATTTGGCCGAGCAGCTGAAACAAGATAAAGCCGATCGCGTGGCAATGGAAGAGTATCGTAAAAATCAGCGCAAAAGTAAAATCATTCAAAATAAACGTGATTTCACGGAAGAAGAAGAACTAGGTATTTTTGTTGAGCGCCCACGATACGATTATAAAAAACGGGCGATTTACGGGGCAAAGCCAAAATATAAAATTGCAACAAAACCAGGTGCGGGCTCAAGCGGTAGTTCAGGAGCTTCTGCGCCAGATTTTGCAACCGATTCGGGCTATATTCCACCGCCACCGCCGCCATTGCCAGCTGAGATGTCGAATGAGCCATTCTATGATGAAATTCCGCCTCCGCCACCGCCGCCGTTCCCGGCCGACTTTAATAACGGAGGAGGGGAGATGGGCGATGGCTATATTCCGCCGCCACCACCGCCACCACCCATGTTTGATGGTGAGTTTTAAGTGTGCAGTCAGTGCAGTCAGATATCGGGGATATTCGATATCGTGATATCAGATTGTACTAAGCCGCTGATTCTTTAGAGTCTTTGAACATATTGCTGAAAGTTTCGCAGAGTTCTTTGCCTCGCGCTTCCATTTGCTTTAGCGTGTTCCAGTTGTATGTATTAGACTCACCTAAGCCCATCCACATACCAACTAATTTATTGCGTACGATGAGTGGAACCATGGTGATATTTCCAGGGACTTGCCCTTGGTTCCAGAACTCAAAAAACTTTTCATTGCTTTCGTTGAGGACGATGTGGCCGTGGTAACTTTTTAATGTACTTGCCACAGTTTTAAAAATGCTAGGCTCGTTAAGATCTAATTTTTCTAAATCTTTTGATCGGGGATTGATCGCGTCGGACCATGAAACTGGTACCGCGTGTAACTCACTAGGGTCCACCGCCACAAGAATGAATTTGTTGAACAAATTTGATCCTTTAGCGAAAAATCCTTGAGTTATTGTTTCGAAATTTATTGGGTTGTCTTTTTTGATCGCGATGAAATAAGGAAGACCTTTATTAATTTCATTTTGGATCGACGCGGGCAGGTTAGTGTGGCTGATCGTTGTTAAATTTCCCACACTGGTCACATTCGTCATGCCGGAATTTGTTATACCTGTATTGCTGTCTTTGATAATTTTTTTGCCAGATCCAGAGGTCACTTCGACGTTTGTAAATTTTAAAGAAATTTCTTCCTTACCAGGGTTTGATAAGATGTCTAAGTTATCAAATGAAATTTCAGTCGGTGCGCTGGGTGTTGATGTTGACGACAAAGTAGAAAGTGAGTTTGACAGTGATGCCACAGAAGGTGCGTTCGTTGACAACGATTCAATAGAAAAATTCAATCCCTCTGGTTGTTCTTCAACTGGATTTAAATTCAGTTCTTCAGCGTCGTTATTACTTTCTTCTGCGGACGCGTCGATTAACTCAAGAGTTTCAATTTTTACAACCTGTGATGCTTGCGATTTCGCAGGTGGCGGTGTTTGGGCAACGGCCGGTTGAGGATTGATAAGTTCTTTTACTTTTTTAGCTGATTCGCTGCCTTTGTCCGAGTTTACGTAAAACTGAAAAGTACGCTGCGTATGTTTGAAGTCAGCTAATAAAAAAATAGGATAAAATGAAGCCGGGAAACGGGTAGGGGTTTCTAGACACGCCACTAGCAAGTGACCGTCCCACAATCCAATAGGTACGATTTCTTCACTCCATTGAAATTCAGTTTTCCAAGATTTCCAGTCTTCTGCAGAAGGTAAGTGAGTGTTGAAGTAATCCTCATTGATTATAGGCAGATGATACGTTGATTGTGCCCATTTCAGATATTGATTCATAGGAATGATCTTTTGGCTTAAAGCAAAACCAAGCGGACTCAATGTGGATTGAGCAGCTTTGTACTTGTTCTCAAAGTCAGCGAGATAGTTTTGGAACTGCTGAGACCATTTTAAATTCATTGCCATCAATGGAGTGATCGGAACGTATTGAAAAATCTTTATGAAATAAGCGGCTGTACCGATAAGTTTCCCTATCAGGTCCTGTAAAAAAGTAATACAGAATGATCCCTTCTCATTGGGGGCGATTTATGGTATCGAAATCCCAATGAAAATAGTTACAGCTAGTACCTTTGACGGGGTCTATTTAGATCACAACGCCACGACTCCAGTCGACCCATCGCTCTTTGAACTGGTCCCGACCTGGATGTCTCAATTTGGGAATCCAAGTTCTATTCATCAGGCGTCTCGTGGCCCGCGTACCTTAATCCGCGAAGCGCGTGTAAAAATCGCTGAATTGTTGAACGTATCGCCTTTAGAAATCGTTTTCACATCGGGTGCTAGCGAAGGCAATAACACCGTTATCAAGGCGATTTGGGATCGTCGCGGTAAAGAACGCCCAGAATTTTTATGCTCGGCGGTCGAGCATCCGAGTGTGATCAAAGCGATGCAGTCGATCGAAAAAAAGGGCGCCGTCATTCGCTGGATTCCCGTCAGCAAAGAGGGTGCCTTGGATTTAAATTTTGTGAAAATGCATTTAGGGTCAAAAACGGCGCTTGTTTCTGTCATGTCAGCTAACAATGAAACAGGAACTTTGTTTCCGGTCGCCGAAATCGTAGATCTGGCTAAAGCGGCAGGGGCCTTAGTTCACAGTGACTGCGTGCAAATGTTCGGCAAACACACATTGGATCTAAAAAAACTAGGCGTCGACTATGCGACCTTTTCAGGGCATAAGTTTTATTCGCTAAAAGGTAGCGGATTTATGTATGCCAAGAAAACCGCGCCGCTTGAAAATTTGATCGATGGTGGTGCCCAAGAGCGCTTCCGTCGTGGTGGCACAGAAAATACGGTCGGTATCGCTGCCATGGGTCACATGGCAGGCAAAATGGCAACGATGGATCTTGTGGGTAAGGTATCTGAGTTAGGTCAGTTGCGTGATGCGATGGAAGCTCGTTTAGTGGCCGAGATTCCTGAACTGTATATCACGGCCCAGAAATCACCACGATTAACAAACACAAGTCACATGATGATCGCCGGTATTGATGCTGAAACGTTGTTGATCAATTTGGATCTAGATGGATTCTGTGTTTCAACGGGCGCTGCCTGCAGTTCGGGAAATCCAGAGCCAAGTCCAGTGTTATTAGCGATGGGTTTCACTCGCTTTGAAGCGCAAACCAGTCTGCGTGTGTCGCTGGGGTGGGGCTCGAAAGCAGATGATTTAGAAAAATTTGTTCAGCGACTGGGCGAAATAGTATCGCGATTGAGACAAATGAAAAAGGAACTAGAAAATGTCACAGCCTAAAATGTCAGGCAATGTGCGGGCAAAAAAAAGAGTGCTGGTTGCGATGAGCGGCGGGGTGGATAGCTCTGTAGCCGCAGCGCTGCTGGTGGATCAGGGTTTTGAGGTTATCGGGGCTACGATGCAAGTCTGGGATTATTCTCAGTGTGATATCGACGAAGGCAACGGTACGTGTTGTTCCAGCTTGGATGTGGACGATGCACGTTCGGTGGCTGATAAAATTAAAATTCCATTCTACGTGATTAATTGTGAAACGAAATTCAAAGAAAGTGTTATTGATCCGTTCGTTGCGGATTACATGAAAGGGCAAACACCGCTTCCGTGTGTGAATTGCAATACGTACTTAAAATTTGATCACCTAATTCATAAAATGCGCGAATTGGACTGCGATTACTTAGCTACCGGTCACTATGCACAAATACAAACTGAAAACGGGAAAAGTTTTATCGCTACCTCTGTTGATGATTGGAAAGACCAAACGTATTTCTTGTTCACAACCAATTCGCAAATCATTCCTAAACTTTTATTCCCTATTGGCCATTTGCAAAAACCAGATGTTCGCAAAATAGCGGAAGAAAAAGGTTTAATTGTCGCCAAGAAAAAAGATTCGCAAGGTATATGCTTTGTAGGTAATCAGGGTTACGGTAACTTTATTGAATCGCAAGTTGGCAAAAAAGCTCTGGAAGACCTTCGTGGTTTGTTCCGTCGCTATCCAAATGGCGAAGTGATGGGTGAACACAAAGGTATTCATCACTATACGTACGGACAAAGTAAAGGCTTTGGTTTAGATCATCACGAAAAAATGTTCGTCATCAAAGTCGATGCTGATACCAAAACGGTGTGGTTAGGTGACGAGTCGCATTTGTTTGGTCATGATTTAAATTTACGTGACATGAAATTGATGGACGATCTGAATGAGGAGCAAATCTATAACGTTAAAATTCGCTACCAGCACAAAGGTGCACCCGCGAAAATTAAAAAAGATGGCAACGGATTTAAAGTTTCCTTCTTGGAAAAACAACGGGCGATCACACCAGGACAAGCGGCTGTGATATACAAGGATAAAAAGTTGATAGGTGGGGGATGGATAGTAATTTAAACCTCCAGTATCATACATTTGGTTGTAAGGTGAATACTTACGACACGGGTTTGATTCAGAAAAATTTAAAAAAACACGCTAGTCTTTTGACGGCGTCGCCATTAGTGACGTTACCAGCTGCGAAACCGGCTGTGCATATTCTAAATACATGTGCGGTAACGAAAGAAGCCACTCAACAGGCGGTTCGTTTGATCCGTAAATTGAAAGCGAAGGAGCCCTTTTCTACGATCGTAGTGACGGGTTGTGCGGCCCAAGTTGATACAGAAAGCTTTATCGATTTGCCGTCAGTCGATTTGGTCGTTGCGAATTCGCACAAGCATGAACTGCCATTTATCTTAGATAATTTTTTCCGTAAGCGTGATCTAAACAAAACGTTTAAGAGCAATATATTTAAGAAAGAAGATTTGGGCGTTGGCGGTGGCGAGGAAGATTCCCACACGCGTTCATTCTTAAAAATTCAAGATGGTTGCAATAGTTTCTGTTCTTTTTGTATCATTCCGTACGCACGTGGGACGTCTCGATCATTGAAAGTGAAAACACTGATTGAAAGAATTTGGGAGCTAGAATCGCAAAAGGTGCAAGAAGTTGTACTAGCCGGCGTTCATATAGGTGACTATTATGATACAGACGTAAATCTAGGTCTGGAAGGTTTGATTGAGGCTATTCTATCAAAAACTAAAATTCAGCGGATTCGTTTAGGCAGTCTTGAGCCGATTGAAGTTTCTGATCGACTGTTGGATGTATTTCAAGATTCCCGAGTGTGTTCGCATTTTCATATGAGCATTCAAAGTGCACAGTCTGAAGTTTTGAAAGAGATGAAGCGTAAGTACACGCGATCTGATGTTGAAACCGCATTACACAAAATCGCGGTCAAAGTTCCAAATGCCTATGTCGGCATGGATGTCATCACGGGGTTTCCGACAGAGTCTGAAAATGATTTTAAAGAAACAATGACCTCATTAAAATCAACGCCGTGGACTCGCATTCATGTATTTCCATACTCTGAACGCAAAGGTACTAAAGCCGCCGTGATGGAAACATCTGTTCCTCACAGTGTTCGTAAACAGCGTGCGGAAGAAATGCGAACGTTAAGCAATCAGCGCCTTCGCGAGCAGGCTGAAAAGCAAAAAGGCTTAGTGAAGAAGACATTAGTTCTAAAGAAAGGCCAGACTTTAAGTCGTGATTATTGGAACATAAAACTTCCTAGCGTAGATCCAGTGATGGCTGCCGGTTGGGCCGGGCAAGAAGTCGATGTACGTATTATTGGTGCGGCAGCGCAAGTGAACCAAAATGACTATCATCTAATTGGGGAAATCTATGGTTGATTCGTCTTGGGCGCAGCTTGAGCGTAGCCTTAGCTATACATTTAAAGATCATAAGAATTTGCAGAAATCACTGACTCATAAAAGTTTCGTGTCGACAGAGAAGAATTTCAATAACGAGAAGTTGGAATTCCTGGGTGATGCAGTAGTGGACTTAATTTTCTCGGAATGGTTGTTGGAGTTATTTTTTAATGAGGATGAAGGTACGTTGTCAAAAAAACGTGCATCATTGGTTAATGAAACGGTTCTATCAAGCGTGGCACTGGAATTAAAACTAGATCAGTTTTTAATTATGGGCAAAGGCGAGATTAAATCGGATGGGGCTCGTAATCCCAGGATTTTGGCGTCGGTATTCGAAGCTATTGTGGGGGCTATGTTTTTGGAATCAGGCTATGAAGTGGCCAAAAAAACATGTCGTGAGTTATTTAAGGAGCGTGTTCAGACACTGAACTCAGAAATTCCTTTTGAGAAAGATTTTAAAACGCGGATTCAGGAAATTTATCAGAAGCAACATAAACGTGTGCCTCGCTATCAATTGGTCGAAGAAGTGGGGCCACCGCATGATCGCGTGTTTATCGTAGAATTAGTTTTTGATGAAACAGTGATTAGCAGAGCAAAAGGTAAATCGAAAAAAGAAGCAGAACAACGTGCCGCTGAAGAGGCACTGAAGGTGATAAATGAAAAACGGGTATAGAGCAGGATTTGTAGGTCTGATTGGCGAACCAAATGCGGGTAAGTCAACGTTGATGAATTATTTAATTGATGAGAAAGTTTCGATTGTATCAGCGAAACCACAAACGACCCGACGTCGCGTGCATGGAATCCACAGTCATGAAGATGGTCAAATCGTATTCGTTGATTCGCCAGGGTTAGTGTATGCAAAAGAAGGTTTAAACGCGTTCTTGGAAAAAGAAGCGGCAGAAGTAATTAAAGAGAGTGATGCGTTAATCGCTGTGCTGAGCGTGGATTCATTGAAAAAAGAATCGATTGAAGAAGTAATCAATCTAGTCGCTAAAAGTAAGAAACCGTGGATGGCGATCATCACAAAAACGGACCTTGCTGATAAATCACATCGGGTAGTGACTATCCGTAAAATGCTGGAAGAACATCAGGTAGAAATTGTTGCTGTTAGTTTAAAGCAAGACGAGTACGAACAGGAAAAGCCTTTGTTGCTAGAGAAAATTCGTAAATTATTGCCAGAAGCAGAGCAAGCTCTGTATGATGAAGATATCTATACACAAGAAAGTGTTCGCGACCTGGCGTGTGAAATTGTTCGTGAGAAATGCTTTGAATTCTGCCATCAGGAAATTCCCTATAATCTGGCTGTTAGAACGATTAAGTATGATGAAGAATCTAAAACAGTTCCTCATTTATCGCTTGAAATCATCGTTGCGCGTGAAGGCCACAAAGGCATCGTAATTGGTAAAGGTGCTGAGAATTTGAAAAAGATTGGCAGTGAAGCGCGTAAAGATATCGAAAAAATGCTGGGCGAGAAAATCTTCTTAGATATTAAAGTATCGTGTCGTGAAAATTGGTTTAAAAATGATCGCATAATGAAAGAGTTGGGATATTCACATGAAAAAAATCGAAATAAAAACTAACGATGTCCCTAAAGTCGCCATTGTCGGTCGGCCAAACGTAGGTAAATCTACGCTATTTAACATCATTACAGGAACTCGCAAATCTGTCGTTAAAGATCAGCCGGGTGTCACTCGTGACATCATGATCGAACCCGTGGAAATATGGAACAAGACATTTGATTTGATCGACACGGGTGGGGTCACTGAAGCCGGTGATATATTCTCGAAAATGATTAGGGAACAGGTAATCGAATTCCTGGAATCTGTGGATTTAATTATCATGGTGGCTGATGGTCGCGCAGGGCTAATTCCGGAAGATCGCGATATTGTCACAATTGTAAAGAAAACGGGTAAGCCATTTTTATTGTTAATTAATAAAGTCGATAAAGTACAAGATGAAGAAATCGCAAAAGCTGACTTTTATGAATTTTCTGAAAATCCAATTACGGCGGCATTCGAGCAGCGAAAAGGGATCGCAGAAACATTAGAGTGGATCACAAATCTGATACCAGATAAAGCGATCGAAAAAGAGCGTGGGATTACGTTCTCGATTGTGGGTAAACCAAATGTCGGGAAAAGCTCTCTGTGTAATTCAATTTTAGGAATTTCTCGGATGATGGTCAGTCCAATTGCGGGTACGACCGTGGATGCTGTTGATTCGCAGTTTGAATACGACAAAAAGATTTTTACCTTGATCGATACCGCAGGTCTCCGTCGTAAATCTAAAGTGGACGAAGATATCGAGGTTATTGCGAACTTTAAAACTCGTGAAGCGATTCGTAAATCACAGATGGTATTGCTAGTGATTGACTGCGTGGAAGGTCCAACAGAACAAGATGCTAAAATTTTGGAACTAGTTCTGGAAGACCACCGTGGTATTATCGTGGTGGCCAACAAGTCGGATTTGGCTAGAAAAGAAAATCCTCATTACAAAGAAAAATTCCGTGAACAGATTGAGCGTCATTTTCATTTTTTCACAGATATTAATATCGTATTTACGTCAGCGCATGAAGGCAAGGGTCTTGGCGAGTTGATGAATGAAATCCAGTCTACAGTTGAAAAAATGAATTTCAGAACTACGACAAGCGAATTGAATGATTGGTTCTTTAGTGCGATTCGTAGAGCGCCGGCGCCGCGCGCGGGTACTGTTAACGTTAAATTCTACTATTTGACTCAGACGTATCAGAAACCACCTGCATTCATTGCATTTGCCAACTATCCTGATGCTGTGACGCCGTCCTATCGTCGATTCCTTGTAAATCAGATGAAAGAACATTTTAAACTGTACGGCGTTCCTATACGCATCTTCTGTATGCGTTCACGTAATCAGGGAGAATAGACGTGTCCACGGGGGCTCATCGGCAATTATTGTTTCTAATGATTTCGCTTGGGACCTCGTTTAGTTTGGGAAACCTGTGGCGATTTCCATTTGTTGTCAGTGAAAATGGTGGTGGATCGTTTGTTTTCTTGTATATTTTCTTGGGCTTTTTTGTAGGTCTGCCGGTATTGGTGCTAGAGATGTTTTTGTCTTCCGAAATGCAAAAAAGCGGGCAGAGAAAACTCTACTACCGATTTGTTCCCGTCGTTTTAAGTTTCTTCGTTCTCACCTATTATAGTGTTATCAGTGGTTGGGTCCTTTTTTTCTTAACAGACTTTTTGCTTATGATGATGATTCCCGATCGCATGCCGCAAGGTTTGTTTGTTTTGTTTAGTCAGCCTTGGCTGCAGTGGATTTTGGCCAGCGTACATATCATTGCTTTTGTTTCTATTTGGATGACTCAAAAGGAGTCTTTGCTGTGGCGATTTCGGGCTGTGGTTTTGCCGTTAATTTTGATTACACTCGGGTTGCTATTGTATCGTTCTTTGCAGTTGACCAGTATCGGAGATTCGCTACGTTATCTATTTTATCCAGACTTTGAAGAATGGAGTCGTACAAGTATCGGTCATGCGATCGGCCACGTATTTTTCACAATGAGTGTCGGTTTTGGGGTGTTTTTAACCATTCGGGAAATGTATCAATCCGACGATCATGCACCATCGATTGCGTTAAGAATGACGATTATGGATATTTTATTTTCTTTGGTTTCTTTGGTAGTGATTTTTCCTATTGTATTTTTGCAAAGAGACAAGGCTCATTCAAATCCATTCTTATTATTTGATTTTCTGCCACCCTCGTTTTTGACTTATAAATACGGGGCCATTTTTGGATTCTTGTTTTTCTTTTTTCTATACCTGTCGGCACTGAATAGTTCGCTAATTTTATTTCGTGCGGTCATAGCATTGATGAAACCCGTTGTGGCGCCAAAATCGGGCGGCGAGTGCAGTCTGAAGTTACAAAACAAGATGGGTGTTTTCACTGGTGTAGCGCTCTTTATTTTTAGCTCTCTGCCTTCTATGGGGGTTCCGTTTAATTTCTTCGTAAAGGCGAATAATATGCGGATTAATAACTTTAATTTGATCGAAAGAATGGACCACTTTTTGATTCACTGGTTGCTGCCTCTGGGGGTGTTTTGTATGCTGCTGATGACTCGTAAACAAATCCAGTCCTCAGGATTTCTTGATTTTGTTACTAAGAATGGGACGGTGACTTCGGGTTGGTTTTATTTACCGTTGAAGGTAGTTTTGCTTTATTTAATACCATTATTGATTTTATTAGATATGGTATCGCGAATTCTTTAGGTCGCTAAGGCCAGCTCGTAACAATAACGTTCAAGTTTGTGACTCTAGCAGACGATAGAAGATTATGCCTAATTCAGTATTAATTGTCGATGATGAAGATGAAATTCGTGAACTGATCAGTTTGCAATTGGAAGATGACGGACGCCAGTTTTTTTTCGCGGCCAATGGGGTTGAAGCGATCGAAATTCTTACCAAACAGAAAATTGATTTAGTTATTTCCGACATTGCAATGCCGAAAATGAACGGTTTTGAATTGTTACGAAAAATTAAACTACTGGGACTAAATACTCCGGTTATAATTTTAACTGGGCACGCTGATAGTATGGTGGCTAACCAGCTGCGAACATACAGCGTTCGTTCGTTTATCAATAAACCATGGAACCGTGTAGAGCTTGAAGAAGCGGTTGTTTCTGTTCTTAAAAAATAGATTGCACTTTTAAAAATTCGACGACACCATTTCTGTATTCAACAACATAGCGTTGGGAGAGAGGGGTTATGTTTAACGCGCTCAAGGTGTCGGTGTTTTTATTATTGTTAGTTGGTTTGGCCCACCCAGGCAGTGTTAATTTTGATTTTCGTTTCGAATGGGACTCTTCTAGCTACAATAATGCCGCTAAAGCAGCAGGATCAAAAGCATCATCCCAGTTTCTAATGCGTACAGGACGGGTGGATTTTAAAGGAAACTTGAATAAAGATATTTCCTATCGTTTACGTTGGGGAATTGATCATGATGGCGCCACCGCTCAGCACAAAACCGATAATTTTTCGACTCAGGTGGATTATGCCTATGTTCAAGATAAAGTTTCCGAAGATATTTGGATCACTTTAGGTAAATTTGCCTCTGAACTAGGTTCGATCGAAGGCAATATGTCGTCGCCCGATATATACCTGCCTTCCCAGGCTTATGCTGCTTTATCCACCAATGATTTTCTGTATGTCAGCGGTGCTAAATTAACCGCTGCCGTGCTAGGGCAAGAAGTCTCTCTGTACGTAGTGAATCAGTCGGACTCGCAATCCATCGAACAAACAAAATTAGCGTATGGTTTGGTGTACAAAGGAAAGTTTTTAAATAGTACGCTGTTCCCAAACTTGGGGTACTTTAGCGATGAAAAGCAAGGCATGTCGACGGATGTGAAAATGACGACCAATATTTCGTCGGCGGGTGTGAAGTGGGATCCAAAGCCATACTACATAAACTTGGACTATATTATTTTTGCGCAAAAAAATGTGTCGGCTGTCGATGTGAAGGACACGATTACGACTTTGTTATTCGATGCAGGTTATGATTTTGAAGACGTTATACCTAAATTTAAATACGAGATGACTACGAAAAAGAATGGTTCCGTTAAAGAACAGTATGATGGTGTCGCTGTGGGTGTCGAGTTTAAACCTTATCCTCAAGATATCTTTCGCTATCACGTGATGGTGACACAGACGACCATTAAACCAGAATCTGGTGATTCGCGTTTTGAACAGCACTTCCTTGTAGGAACGCGCATCTATGGAGATTTTTTGAAGTAAGCAAAAAATACCGTCTAATTCTATGACAGGGGTTAAATAGTCAAAGTCTGGTAAAACAACTAGGCTATGAAAAAATTCGTTTTAATTACCAGTGCCTTATTTTTAGTTAACTGCAGTCAATACGCCGAACCTCAAGGGCAGTCGGGTCGCGCCACAACCAAGCAGACCGTATCTGATGTTAACTTGGAAGCAACATTTGTGTCGATTAAAACGAACATTATCGATAAAAAATGTTTAAGCTGCCACAAGGCTGATAGCAAATCGGATGCGAAGGATATTCCATTTGAAACCGAAGCCCAAATTGTAGATGGGGCATCTGATTTGGGTGCCTTGGTGGTCCCAGGTCGTCCGGCAGAAAGTCTATTTTATAAATCGATCGTTAGTGATGAATCGATTCGTGGTAAAGCGAAAGTGATGCCGCCGAAAGATTCTCCTCACCCGTCAGTTACGCCGTCAGAACAGCATGTGGTAGCGGCATGGATTGCTGGCGTCGCTGTGAAGAAAACAGAGCCAGTACTTGAAGTTAAGCCCACTGATCAACCAGCGGACAAGGCTCAGCAGCCAGCGCCAAGCACAATGCCGGCTCCAACAGCCGTAGAGCCACAACCAACGCCACCTACGCAAGGTACTGTTGATCCGACTATAAATGCAATGACACCGCAAGGGCAAATCGCAGTGGAGCCTCCGCCAAGTGCGGCTTTACCAGAAGTTGTGGATTTTGCGTTGCTGAAATCAGAAGTACTAGAAAAAAAATGTATGATCTGCCACAAAACAGATGGCAAAGCGGATGAGCTAGTGTTTGGTACCCGTGATGAATTGTTAGCATTAACCAACTCGTTCGGCCAATCGTTTGTTGTTGTCGGTCAACCAGAGCAAAGTATCATGTACATGTCGGTCGTTAAAGACGAAAATATTCGTCAAGATATTCGTTTAATGCCGCCGAAAAAAGATGTCGTAGCGGGTAAAGTCACAGATGTGACTTTAAAAGATGTGGCATTGATTAATAAATGGATCGCTGACGGTGCGAAGTAAATTCCAAACTAATCGCGGAAAATAAAGAACACGGCGCCTAATAAACAAATGGATGCCCATAAGTAATTTAGTTTCAGCGGTTGATTCATGTAGAAATAGCCGAATCCTAAAAACACCAACAGCGTAATCACTTCTTGAATGATTTTAAGTTGTGGCAATGTAAACGATTGAATGCCATATCGATTGGCAGGAACTTGCAAGCAGTATTCAAAAAAAGCGATTCCCCAGGAGGCTAGAATCACCAGCCACAAAGGACTGTTTTGATTGTTCTTCAAGTGGCCATACCAGGCAAAAGTCATAAATATGTTAGATGCGATTAGTAAGCCGATGCTATAAAATGAATTCATGGATAGAGACTAACGTTTGGCCTGAAATCGGTCAACTAGTCGGGATTGATAGCCGAAGAGTCGCCGCCAACGCTGACATCACCCCAAGTGACAAACTGGCCGTCGGAATACACAGCAACAAACGACCACATGTTGGCGTAAAGTGCGACAACAGGTTTTGTGCCGTCAATCTTGGTCGCAACGGACGAAGAGTCGCCGCCATATCCAGATGAACCCCATGTGATGACCGAGCCATTTTCTCGAAGGGCTGCAAATGCAGCATAGCTGCCGGCAACATAGGTAGCTTTAATACTTCCATCAAGAACCCCGGCTGAAAAGGCAGGTGACCCACCACTGCTTGCCAATCCCCATGCTATGATCGAGCCATTGTCTTGAATCGCTGCGTAGGCGGTGTAGTTGTGAGCAATACTAACCGTTTTATAAGGTGATCCGGTAAGCAAGGCCGCAACGGCACTTGAGTCGCCGCCCTTATCACTTTGCCCCCATGTAATGACTGAACCGTCGATTCGTAGAGCAGAGAAGCTATAACCGTTAGAATAAATGCTACTTACGTCGATCGTTCCATCAATGGCTGAAGCGACAGCAGAAGAATTACCTCCGTGTGACGAGGATCCCCAGGTTATAACTGAGCCATCGCTACGAATAGCAGCCGCGGCATTCGGAGTAGTTTGAATATGAGTTACAGGAACGCTTCCGTTTACAGAACTAGCAATATCAGAAAAGCTGACTCCGCTAGGATAATATCCCCAGGATACCAATGATCCGTCGACTCGTTTGGCGATGAATGCCGCTGATGTTGTGTAAATTTCACTCACATCGTTAGTTCCATCTATGTCCGATGCGACCGATGTGGTATCGCCGCCACCACTAGATAAACCCCACGCGATCACAGAACCGTCAGATCGAAGAGCGGCAAAGGCGGAATTTGAAGCTTTGATATCAACTACGGGAATCGTTCCATCCAATGCTGTTCTCATACTGGCAGACACCGTTCCACCGTAATTACTATTACCCCAAGACACAACGCTTCCGTCTGATCGGCGTACCGCGAACGCAAAAGAGTTAGATATAATTTGAACAGCATCAATACTGCCGTTGAGATCGTTGGCTACGGACGACATGTCGCCGCCACTGGAGCTATTTCCCCAGGAGTAAACGGAGCCATCGCTGGCTATGGCGGCAAAAGCGTCAGTTGTTGCCGCGATATGCGTGGCTGTTAGTGAACCGGTTTTAAGCGCGGTCGGAATAGACGAGTAGTCACCACCGTACGAAGAGTCACCCCAAGCGACGACTTTGCCATTCGTCATGATGGCGGCGTACGCACCTGAATTCGACGCCAACAACGAGATAGTAGGTTTGATTCTAAAACCATCTCCTAAGGACGCAGATCCAATATTGCCAGCTATATCGACGGCGCGAATCGACACATAATAGGTACCACCACCAAAATTAAGAGCCGAGTTTGATTCAGTAATTGATGTGACCGTGCCAACATTAGACCATGTTAGTATTTCGGTACCACCTGATGTTGTTCCGATAGCAAGCTCGTAGTGATCGATTCCTGATCCAGAGCTATCATTGCCAGCACCCCAACTAACTGTTTGGGTTGAACCTGGAGACGCGTAAGTGCCATCGTCAACGGTACCCACGGTGGGAGCTGTGACATCGGGTTTCCAGCCGTCACTAACAATCACTGCGCTGTTACCAGCCATATCGATGGCTTTAACAAATGTATAGTATAAAGAGTCCTCTGTTAGGTTGCCGCCAATAAACGTGTACTGTCTGGAGGTGATTGTTCCGACGCTTTGGAAGGAGACTAAGTTAGGAGAGGCATTGTTTGAGCCGAAACCAATTTGAAATTCGTGAAAGCCGCTGCCACCAACGTCAGTAGTTGTTGACCAAGTTATAATCGGACTTTGAGTAAGGCTTGCATAATAGTTAGCATCAACGACTGTCGAGTTTGCAAAGGCTGGCGGGAGAGAATCTTTAGTCAGAGAAAGTGCTAGATAGTTAGTGGTATTACCAGCTTCATCTTCTTGTATGGCAAAAAATTTAACCAAACCTTCTGCGAAGGGAGACACGTTGAATGTGTAAGTGGCCAAATTACTGCTGGAACAGGCGACAACCGCGAATAGTTCAACAGCGTTTTTATCAATGGTTTTTAGTTTTACGTTTCTACCAATTTCAGAACAATTCACGGTGAAGGAAAATGCATTTTTGTTTAGACTATTGACATAAGTGCTGGATGTTGCGCTATCGAAACTAAGTACGGGTGGAGCTGTATCGAGTTGCCATGTGATGCTTGTGGCGTTTGCGTAGGATTGCTCGTTTTCAAATGAATCTTTGCCAATTAAGCAAAGCTTGTAGTTCCCATCGCCACTTGTAAGATTTTGTGTAGCAAAAGAATTGGTCGATGCATAGGTCGAGTAGCCACTTGCTACCGAGCAGTCAGTAGAAGACGTTAAGCCATATTTATAACTATAATATATTACACCGATAGCTGGATCGACTGAGATCATGATCGTGCTACTGTTATTCACTTGAGTCATTGCATAGCCTAACAATGCAGTTGGTGCGTCGGTATCTTTTGCAATGGATAAAGTTTTTAAAGATTTTCTAGAAGATGAATCTAAAAATTCAAAAATGACGTTACCATCTGGTATTGGGCTTACATCTATGTTGGTACGCCATTGTCCCGAAGTACAGGTAATAGAACCATAGTCTGACGCAGCACCGTTGATTTTGACTTGTGCGCTGATTAGATTTTCGCAAGTCCCAGAAAAAGCTAGGTTTGTTGAGTTGGCTTTGTTGATATATTCCGGTCTAGTTTCAACAACGATCTTGGCTGTGATTGTGTTTTGCTCATCATCTGATTTGCCTAAAGACAAACCAAACTCTGAATTCAAAGCTACATTGACTGGTGTGCAACCAATCACAAGTATATTGAGTAGGATAGCCAGGACTAGTTTCAAAACAACGTTCAAAGGTTCTCCCTTAAGGTGACATTCGTCCTTAATTGTTCGGCGAAGAATCGATTTTTCTTGAGGTTTAACATGCAAACCGTGTCAAAATAAGACACGTAATTAAGGAGTCCATGAAGTACGATTTGAAAACGCGCCGAACGCAACTAAGACGTTTGAATCAAAATGATTTTTCCAATTTGAGACAATTAGAGTCTGATCCGGATGTTGTAAGGTACACACGAATAAAAACTCCACGCACAGAGGCGCAAACGCGAGAACGTTTGAAAGATCAGCTTCAAAGAAACGATGGACAGGAACCCAATGGAGTATGGGCAGTCGAATTAAACGATACGAAAGAATTTATTGGCTGGTTTATGTTGCTGCCGAAACCTAATCGTAGTGCAGAACTTGGGTACATGATGGTAAAGAAATTTTGGGGGCAGGGTTACGCTACAGAAGTTTGCCGTTGCCTTGTGGAAGCTGCATTTCACACCCTAAACTTGTCTTCGGTTCAAGCTGTCACAGAAGATGGCAATCCAGCGTCGGCAAAAATTTTAGAAAATATTGGCTTTGAATGGCTTCGCCATGATGATGTCGAGCCAATTAATCATTTTGAACTTAAAAATCGGAATTGGCAACCGCATTTAAAAGGTGAGCTTTTACAGATCGAGCCTTTGCAGAAAGATCATTTTGAAACTTTATATAAAGTGGCCAGTGACCCGTTGATCTGGGAAGTTCATCCGAATCCGCTTCGCTATCAGCGCGATGTGTTTCAAAAATTTTTTGATTCTGGAATTAATCGCCACGGAGCTTTGCTGGTCAAAACCGCCGATGGTAGAAAAGTCATCGGTAGTTCTAGTTTCTATGAATACAACCATTATCTGCGGGAAGTGGTTGTTGGCTATACGTTCTTGGCGCGTGACTGCTGGGGTGGAAACTATAATAAAGAGCTTAAAAAACTAATGCTAGAATATGCTTATAGATTTGTAGATACTGTCTATTTCGACGTTGGTGAACATAATTTTCGTTCACAGAAAGCGCTAGATAAAATTGGCGCCGTGTTGGTGAAGAAAATTACAGAACCGAACCTGCAAGGTCAGCTAGTATTGACCTTGCGATATCAAATCCATCGGGCTGACTTTGATCAAAATTCTTATTGGAAAAACGATTAAGATTTTTTAGCGTATTTGTTTGGCTTGTGAAGATCGCCGTAAGTTTTAGATTGCGGTTTTCCTTTAGGTCTACGAGTGGGATCAAACGTTTCTTTTTTTTCTTTGATGCGCTTTTTGTTGCGTTCAGAGAAGTGGTTTGAAGGACGTGGTTCCATGAATTCAAAATCGGGTGTGACTTTAATTTCTTCAGCACCCAATATGTATTTTTTAATTTTTCCATACACATTTTTATCTGACGGACTAACAAACGTGATGGCGTGACCAGCGCGACCGGCACGAGCGGTGCGACCAATTCGGTGCAAGAAATCATCTGCTTGCGATGGCATTTCGAAGTTTATCACAGTTTCTACATTAGGCACATCCAGTCCACGAGCAAGTAAATCTGTCGTTACTAAAACGCGAATTTCACCGTCACGGAAAGCTTTGATGGCGCGATTGCGGTGCCCTTGTGAATGTCCGGCGTGGATCAAATCCATTTCATAGCCGTACTCTTTTAAATGCTGGCCGGTGCGTTCGCAGCCGCCTTGGTTTTGGCAGAACACGATGATGCTGCCTTGGGTTTTGTTTAACTCATCCAGTAAGCGATCATTTTTAGCAGCTTTATCGATGAATAGCACTGTCTGAGTTAGTGTCGAGACCGGTTTTTCAGCTTGTGCCGATCGAATCATTGTTGTGGAAGTCGGGTTCATAAATAGTTTAGCAATAGCTTCAACTTCACTCGTTAAACTAGCGGAAAACATTAGGGTTTGTTTAAGTCCTCGAAGCGTATTTTGGATGCTTTTAAGCTGTGGGGTAAAACCGCTATCTAGCATGCGATCGGCCTCGTCGATCACAATATGCTCAACACCTTGAAGTAACTGTTTGTCTTTTAGAATGTGATCATTTAGGCGCCCAGGGGTGCCTATGATCAAGCGAGGTTTACGATTTAACCCGTTGACTTGTTTAGCGCTTGGGATGCCACCGATGACAATTGACATCGTGATTGGATGGCCTGTCGTCAGTTCAATAAATACCTTTTGAATTTGCTGAGCCATTTCACGGCTGGGAACTAAAACTAAGGCGCGGGCGTTTTCATTTTTTTGCAAAGCCGCTAGGAGTGGTAGTGCATAAGCTAGAGTCTTACCGCTGCCAGTTTCGGCCACAGCTATCAAATCCGTACCCATTAAGCCCACTGGGATCGACAAAGCTTGTATTTCCGTCGGTTTTGAAATGGCCATTTTCGAAAGTGAATTCATAATGGAGGCGGGTAAATTGATATCTTGGAATGATTTCAGGCGAGACGCAGGAGTTTGATATTTCATAGAGGGTTTGTATAGCACACCCTCAGCGGATTAAAACCATTTAATAAATTTTACAGCTGATAACCAACCAGTAAGCTTCGGCAGCGTAAGAAGACGTGCTTAAAAATGTGGGCAAATGATTTGCGTTCGTCTAACGGCAGGGGACTGGAGTTTTAACTTTTTGCTCAGAGTGACAAAACTGGTTTGCATTGGTGACTTCGAAAAAATGAACCAACCGCAGTGGCTACTGTAAGTAGATGTTCGGGCTAAAAAAAGTTTCGAATATAAGTTGCAGAATCGCGCGAACAGAAAGCTAAAGAAAAAATAATATTTCCCATAAGAAAAAAACGGGTGACTTAGGTCTGGGCTGTGAGGATCATAATTTTATAAAACAATAAATAAGTCATTAATTTGGGGGGATATATGGAAATGTTTTCTAAAATTGCTATAGCTTTTGAACAAGGGGGCTTCTGGATGTGGCCAATCTTGGTCACACAATTAATTTCATTAGCTATCCTAGCGGAGCGTACGTACACGTTGTTCGTTAAAAATAAAATCAATCAAAGCGAATACGTGAATGGATTTGAAGAGTCCATCCGTCGCGGTGAACTGGATCGCGTAATGGAAACAGCAAAAGCGGCTCAAGCCCAAATGCCCGTAGCTAAAGCGATCTTGGCAGGAACTAAAGCCGCTAAAAATTTTGGTGGCAAAGAAGAAATCCAAGGCAAAATGGATGAAGTTCTGCTTTATGAAAACTCACTGGTTGAGCGCCGTATCGGTTTCTTATCTATGCTAGGTAACGTAGCGACACTAACGGGTCTACTAGGAACAATCACTGGTATGATCAAGTCCTTCGCAGCAGTGGCTAACGCTGTTCCTGCAGAGAAAGCGACATTGCTTGCTGCCGGTATCGCCGAAGCGATGAATGCGACAGCTTACGGTTTGATCACAGCGATCCCAGCCCTAGTTATGTACGCGGTTCTTCAAAATAGAGCGAATCATATCGTTGAAGATCTTAACCGTTCTGCACTTAAAGTGTTCAACTGGTTGAGCTACTCCTACGAACCAGTCGGTTTCAAAAGCTTCCGTACTGGTAAAGATGGCGCGGCTAAAGAATCTGTAAAAGAAATCAACGCTTAGTCTAAACTTTAAACTAACGAGGCATCTATGTCCCAAAGTAAAAAGCATTTAGATTTTGAATTAAACTTGATCCCATTTATCGACTTATTATCGACGTGTATCTGTTTCCTTTTGTTGACTGCCGTTTGGTTAAACGTGGGTTCGATGAATGTGAAACAAGCCGTCGGCGGTCAGCCTGCGGCTGAAACACCTAAGAAGCCTACGCTTTGGGTGTTTCTAGGTGATAAAGGTGACATGACTCTGGAAACTCGGGATGCGCAAACGCTTCCTGTAAACATGAGAAAAGTAAAATTGGGCGCGTCGGCAGATGGAAAAACGAATCTTCTGCAGCTTGCGGCTCAGCTTGATCTTATGAAAAAAGCAGAGCCTGAATTAAAAACGGCTCTTATTCAACCACGTGCTCAAACATCCTATGAAGACATTATCGATTTAATGGACCAATTCAAAAAATCGGGCATGGGTGATTTAGGCGTGGTTCCACTTTAAGGACGAGGGGAATTTATGATTAAACAGAACGTAATAGCTAATACGGCTTTAAATAGTCCGATTGCGAACGCTTCGTTTTTAAATCCTCAAGGTAAGAAATGGAAGAAAAGCTTAGCGGCGGATCTTCTGCTAACAGCCTTGATCGATGCCTTTTCTATTTTGGTGATTTTCCTTTTGATGAACTTTTCTAGTAACGGCGAAATCTTATTTATGAAAAAAGATATGGAGCTGCCTAAGGCAGCCCGTGGGGATTCTTTAGATCGTAATCCCGTTATTAAAATCGAAGAAGGCAAAGTATTCTTAGAAGAGAAAATGCTAACAGCTGAGGGTTTGATTCAAGAATTACTAGAGTTAAGAAAAGCCTTCCGCGCGTCTCACCCAGCGGGTGAAGAGATGCCAACTACGATCACGGTTCAAGCCGATCGTCGTACAAAATACGAAGCACTTAATTCTATAGTATTAGCGTGTGCGCACGCTGGTTTTAGTGACCTGAAGTTTGCGGTGATCATGAAATAGGGTCACCTAGGGTGACCTGAAGTAGGAAGCTGCCTAAGGGTAGCTACCAGTTAGTGAGAGATTCCAAGGAGGGGGAATGAAGTTATTAATCGGACTAGCTCTGTTTGTAGCTAGTGTTTCATTTGCGGCGGCAGACGATGCTACCCGCGATTTGTTGATCGATAAATTAAAAGGTGTGCACCTGAATTTATCTCCGGAAGACCCTTCCAAAGTTTCTGTCGGTTTACGATTAGCCGATTTGTACTCAGAACGCGCTCGTGTTTCTGCCATGAAAGAATTAGAATCAGGTTGTGCAGTCTGTACAGCGGGCGAAGACGATCGTAAAAAAGCTCTGACACTATATAAAGAGTCAGTAGCGAAAACTCCGGAAACTAGCCGTAGCAAAGTGATGATCCAAATTGGTCACTTGCAAGAAATTCTTGGTTATTCAGATGATGCAAAGAAATCGTACGAAACGATTTCACAAACAGCGCGCGATCCTCAAGCGCAATCAGAAGCTAACTTATCATTAGCAGAAATGCTGTTTAAGAAAAATATGTTCAAAGATGCGATTGGGTACTACTCAAAAGTAATTGCGACTCCAGTCGCGTCATCTCGTGGGTTAGCGGCTTATCGTAAATCTTGGTCACATTTTAATTTAGGACAAATCGCTGAGTCATTGGCTCAGATCAAACAAATTTTAACAGATAAATCGTTGCAAACTAAAAGCGGTGTTTCAGACGGAACTGCAGACTTGCAATTCTTAGAAGAAGTAGCGAAAGACTACGCCACATTTTTATCTAAACAGCCTTATGGCGAGACCGAAGTTAAAGAATTATACGAATTAGTTCCAGAAAAAGCGAAATTACCTACAGTAACGACTCTAGCCCTAGAGACCGAGCGTGTGGGGCGTCGTAAAGAAGCTATCATGACTTGGAACTTTGTTTTGAACAAACAAAGCCAGCCAGAGGGTCGTCTTGAAATCATGGCTCACTTGTCGCCATTGCAATGGGCAGAAGGCCAAACGGAAATCGCTCAGCAAAATTTCAAATCATCATTAGATATTTGGAATGAGTTAAAAGGTTGCGGCAAAAAAGACTGCGAAGACATTCGTAAATTATTTCGTCAGTTTGTTGTGACTTGGAATCAAGCCGAAAAAACTAAGCCATCAGCAAACTTATTGATGACTTATAAAGTATACTCTACGCAATTCCCTGAAGATTTAGAAGTAGCGGTATGGGGCGCGCAAGCGGCCCGTCAGGTTAAAGATTACTCTACATCTTTATTCCTATATGAAACGGCAGCTAAGACTTTGAATCAACCTAACCAAGATGCGGCGAAATTAGAATCGGCATTGTTAAGTCAGGTGGAAGTAGCTGAAGAGTCGGGCGATGCAGTGGCTTTAGAAAAAGCGCAAGCGGCTTACCTGGTTAATACAAAACTTAAAACTAAAGTTTATGAAGTGACTTATCAAAAAGCTCACAAGTTATATGAATCTGGCCAAACACAAGCCGGTGCGGATCAGTTGAAAGCGTTAGCTTTGAATAAAGCAGCGCCTGCGACTGTGCGTAAGCAATCGGCGGATTTAGCTCTAGATGCTTTAGTTATTTTAAAAGATGAAAAGAACATTGAAAGTTGGTCGGCCGAATTTGCCGAGCTTTTCAAAGGCACTGACGGAATGGAATTCGCTGAAATTCAGCAGAAATCTATTTTAACTCAGTCGGCAGGACTGGCGGCGACGAATCCAAAAGCGGCGTTAGAAATGCTAAATCGTTTTCAAGTGAACAAAGCGGCTGAAAAAGACCGCGTAATCTATTTGAAAAACAAAGTCGTGTTGAATGAAAAAATCGGCGACATTCAAAAAGCCAATATGGCGGCTGAAGAAATGCTGAATTTGAAAACCGTGGCGGGTGATGATCGCGAATTCGCATTATCTCGTAAAGCCTACTACTCTGAATTATTACTAGATTTCTCGGTAGCCTTGAAAACGGTAGAGAAAGTTCAAAAAGGTATGGAGCCAGAACAAAAAGCTCTGAAAATGGCTTTGTTTGCTGAGCTTTCTGGTGATTCATCTCCGAACTACTACAATCAGTTCTTAGCATTAACTAAAAATGCAGAAATGAAAGAGTTGATTGCTTTAGAGATGATTCGTAAAAGCAAACAACCTTTAAAAGACATCGCTTTCTATAGAAAGAATTTTGAGAAAAATCCAGGCTTGTTAGGTCAGGCGTACATGGAAGCGTTTGGTAAAACTAAAGATGTTAAAATCTTGCAAGCGGCTTTGAAGGACGAATGGATTCAAAAAACTCCGCAAGGTGCGATTTTGTTCCGTTACGATTTCTTAGCGGGTGTAGAAGCTCAACGTAAAGTACTTACAGCTCACAAGATCGATACTAAGAACCAAAAAACATTAGTAGCGACGATCAAAGCGCGTAATAAAGAATTAGAAAAAGCAGAAGCGTTAGCTCAGAAAGCGATTCAAAAAGGTGACTGGACGTCGCAGTTGGTAGCGCTTCAGTTATACGCGTCTGAAACATCTAGATTTTACCAAGAACTATTAAGCTTACCAATGCCAGATGGTTTGAGTGATGACGAGCAAGGTCAGTACATGAACTTGTTATCTCAGCAAGCGGCTCCGTTTAAAACGAAGTCAGAACAAGCGATGATTAAAGTCGATGAATTCTGGGCGACTCCTAATTGGAAAGAAAATCTTAAGAATGGTTTGAAATCGAATAAAGACCTATTCGTTTACCTTGATCGCGAAATCCAAGCATTATCTAGCATCGCAAAAGAGGCAGATAAGGCGGATTTGCAAGCGATCTTGACTCAGCAAACTGCGGCAGTGGCTCCTAACTTTAAAGAAGTGGAACAAGCTCGTAATGAATTACGCCAATCTCCGATGGCTAAAGCCTCGGTTGAAAAACTACTTATGTTAGAGCGTTCGACAGGTAATTTTGCGATGGTTCAGTACTTAGAAGGTCGTTTAGAAAATTTAAACAAATGGGAAAAAGAAAATGAAAAAGCTAGTAACTAGGACATTTGTATTAGCGGTTGGATTTTTAGGTTTGAGCGCGATGGCAGACGATGCGAAAGCACCGGTGGCTTCCGCGGCTACACCGGCAGTGCAAGCAGCACCGGCAGCAACACCAGCTCCTGTGGCCGCCGCTCCGGCAACTGCACCACAGGTGCAAGCCAACGGACCAGCAAAGACTGAAAAAACTGAACATAATTTCGAAGATTTATTAGTCCAAGGTAAATACCATTTTTCTGACGAAGCTGTAACTACAGTTGAGGAAGATAAAGTTTTGGATTCTTTACTTGGGATTCGTACTGATTTTAAAGATAAAATTGAACAGTCGGCTGGACGCTACTAATAAGAAGGGATGCCATGGATACTCAGTTAGTCTTACAAGATAACGAAGGCAACACAGTTAGAACATTTTCCTGGGATAAAACTCCGGCGCGTGTGATTCGTCGTTCAGACACTCGGCGAATAGAAGTGCGCAAGGAAGTAGAGTCATTGGAGCAACGTCGAATCGATTTTGAAGACCTTGGTGAAATCAGCGCAGAACAATTGCGCATGAATGGTTTTTCGGTCGGCGCCTTGGGGCATCTAAAACTGGTGACCGATGTTGGGCCAGTGGCAGGGAATATCGCGGATTCTAAAGAAAACAAAAAGCAATGGTACTTAACTATCGGTGCGGTGGTTTTGATGTTCGTTGGTGTTTTAGGTTTAATTCGCTTAGCTCCGAAAGAAACTCCAAAGTTAGAAGAAGAATTAAAACAGCATTTGGTTCAAATCGTAAAGCATATCAAAAAGCCAGAACCAGTTCGTTTGCAGAATACAACGAATATGCAACAAGAATCAGTCACAAAAACGGTCCAACAAAAAAGCAATAGCTTAAAACGTATGGGTGCTTTGTCAGCATTAGGTAGTCTAAGCAACAGTAAACAAAAAGGTGGCTTAGATTTATCAGCAACGCAAACAACGGCTGGTCCTGGTTTAGGCGGAACGGCTGGCAGCGGTGGCGTACAGACATCTTTGTATGCTAAGGGCATGGTCAGCGCACCTCTAGGTGCGGGCGGCAATGTTCAAGGTGCTGGTGGTTACGGAACTAAAGGTAAAGGCGGCGGTCAAGCGGGGTATGGAAAATTGTCGTTAACTGGTTCATCAGGGGCGATGCCAATTCCTTTGGGCCAAGAAGCGTCGGTAGCACGCGGTCTGGATAAAGACATGATCGCTGCAGTAATTCAAAAAAATATGGGTCAAATCCGTTTCTGCTACGAGCAAGGTTTGCAAAGCGATGCAAAACTCAGTGGTCGTGTGGCGATCGATTTTACTATCGGTGCCAACGGTCTTGTTAAAGCCGCGGGAATTGAGAATACGACTTTAAATTCAAAAATGATCGAAGATTGCATGGTGATGCGTTTGAAAACTTGGCAGTTTCCGTTACCAGAAGGTGGCGTGGACGTGAAAGTTTCGTATCCATTCGTGCTTCGTAGATCAGGACAGGGGTAATTTATGAAAAAGTTAAATATCATATTTAGCAGCGTTGTGCTTCTTTCGTTAGGTTGCGGTCTTAATCAAGACCCATTAGCTAACAAAGGCGATGAAGTAAAAAATGTGCAGGTTCCGCAAGAAAAAGTGAAAACTCCTGAACCTGAGAAAAGCGAAGCCATTCGTATTAACTCTGTTCCTAAATACACCTTCTCTGAAGGGCGCGAAGGTAAGTTCTCGATCTTAAGTTCGGTGTTAGCCTCTGACTATGATGTTATAACTCAAATTTCAAATGAAGCAGACTTCCCAGGAGCTACATTTGATTCGGTAACCGGTGAATTTGCATGGACTCCTCCAAAAGGGCTGGTATTTGATGGTTTAAGTAAAACGATGGAATTAAAAGTCCGCGTTTTTGCTAAGCATGCAACGGATGCCGGTGCCAAGATTTTCACAAACGAAAGAACCGTTGAAATTGTAGTTGAGCGTGCCATGGATAGGCCAATTATCACCACGGTGAGCGGTTTACCGGCAGATGGTTTCGTAGAAGGTGCGTCCTCAACGTTCACAGTTTTGGTTCATGATGAAGATGCAGGTCCAGCATCTGAAACGTATCCAAGATTAGAACTGCTGCAGCCTGACTATGCAACGATTACGCTAACTCCATTTATAAGAATTAACAAAATCACTCCCGATTTTCAAAAACGTGATTTCCTTTTTGAACTTTCTATCGAAAGTTCAAAAGGCATGGTGGAAGGTTATTCGTCTGCGGGGTTTGGCCTAAGAGCTGTTTCACGCTACAACAAACCAAGCAATCCTTATTCAGTTAACACTAAATTATTAGCTAAGTTTGGTGATTTGAAAACGTCGTGGACGGAAGAAGTTTTAATCCCGACGGGTTTAACTTACAATTACTCGTTCATCGTTTACGAATCGACGGCTCGTGCTGAATTTGAAGTGGTTGATAAATCCGAAATTCCAGCGGATGCAGAAATCAAATGCGATGAATACAGCGCAAAAGGTTTCATGACGTGTAACTTTAAATGGAAAGTATCTAAGACTGAAAATTTAGGGCCAGCAGAAATGTCATTCAAAGTAAAAGCAGTGAAGCGTTATTACACTGAAGTGACTCCGGTTGAAGAGACACTCACACTTAAATACAAAGTTGTAAAAGGTCCTGGTGATGTAGTTCCACCTGTGCAGCCAAAACCACCAGTAGATCCACCAGGTGAAGATGAAGGGGAGGAAGCTCCATGAAAACGAGTTTATTAGTAACTTCAATATTGTTGTTGTCATCACTATCATTCAGTTCACTGGCTCAGACTGTAGAAGCTGAATTTGATAATTTAGGTGGCAATCAAATTATCTTAGATAAAGCACGTGAACTGAACCCTGATACAAAAGTGGAAGTGGTTCAAGATCGTATCGTGCCAAGAAAAAATCGTTTCGAATTTGCGCCTGAGTTTTCAGGAACAATGGGCGGCGATGATACGTACACGAAATCACAAAGTATGGGTATGAATATCAACTATCATATCAATCACAGATGGTCAGTGGGTGCAAAATATAATTACACATTCAACAAGTTAACGGCTGAAGGTGAAGCAATGATTGATGCGGCTTCGGCAGATCGTTTAGCAAATCCAAGAAATCCAACGATGCCGATTCCTGAAATTGATCACCAAAAGAGTGAATCACTTGTGATGCTGAATTGGTACCCAATCTACGGAAAAATGAACATATTTGATAAAAGTATTGCTCAGTTTGACGTTTACGGTTTGCTAGGTGTTGGCCAAGTGGAACTCAAGTCGGGATCGAAACCGACGTACACAATTGGTGGTGGTATTGGTTTTTGGATGGCTCAGAATATTTCAACTCGTTTAGAATTACGTTATCAAAAATACAATGTGGAATATATCACGGGTCCTAAAAACTTGGATCTGGCGATTGCTTCTGTGCAAGTGGGATGGTTGCTGTGAAACGATATATTTTAAGTGCACTATTTTTTTTATCGGCCGCAGTTTATGCGCAAGATATGGAAGCTTTGCTCGATGGTAAAGCAGAAACGCAAACTCGCCGTAATCAAAGTTTCTTAGCGGATACAGTTCGCAGTTTGCTAGGTAACCCAACGCCAGAGCAAAACTTTTTTTTACGTCAGATCGAAGATGGTCACTGGACTGAAGCGCTCATCCAATATGGACCAGCGTTCAACAACACGTCATTTGAAGCAACGGAAAATGGGATTGCACTTAAAGGTTTGATGTTCTTTAAAGCAGGGATGCCGGTGACTGGTCTTGAAGAATTATTTATTGTTCAGGATCCTAAGAAAATTCACTTCCAGTTGATCAACGAATGGCGCGAAGCTGCGAAAGAAGATCACAAAGCGTGGTTTGTGGCTCGTATTAAATGGGCACAAGGCTGGGGCGAAATCTTTGGTCGCGTGATTGAAGTTCGCGTTCTTGCCGCCGACTTATCACTGCAAAGATCTGCGGATGAATTAAATACGTTAGCGATGAAAGCTCCGGTAAACTCTAAAGAACGCGCATTGATCGATTGGCACTTAGCTTTGTCATACGCAATGAACGATCAAGCAGATAAAGCGGCAAAAATCATGGCGGCCTTAATGAAGGCTCCGAATAATCCAGTACCGGTAGATTTAATGAATCTAACGGCGGCTCGCATGCTGTACCAAAATGGCTACCTAGATGCATCGGCCAAGTATTTCGAAAAAATTCCTAAAGCGTCAGATTATTACTTCCAAGCGCAAGAAGAGAAAACATGGGCGTTTGTTCGTAAGGGTGAACCTCAGAACGCAATTGCAGTGACTCAGACTCTTGTGAATCCAAATCTGTCTGGCCAGATCGGACCCGAGGCATGGATGGTTCGTGGGTTATCACAATTAAAAGTGTGTGACTATCCAGCTGTGCTAGAGACTCTGAAGGCGTTCCCTTTGGAATTCAAAGCTAAGTCTATATATTTAGAAAAAATTTCGACAGATGCGGATGATATCTTTGTTAAACGGGCATTAAGTGAAATGGCGTCTAAAACATTGAAAGCAAAAGATTTAGTTGCGATCAGTAAATCACTGCCAAGAAATATGGTCCGTGATGAAAAATTACGATTCTTAGTCAGCGCAGAAGGTTTATTAAAAGATGAAGCAGCGGTAGCTGAAAAAATCTACGCTAAATCGTTACAGCAAACAGGCTTGCAAGCTTTCTTTGATCGTATGAAAAACCAGACGAACCAAAGAATGCAGATGGCTCAATCGGCTTCTGTCGGTCGTGTGAAAGAACTAGCGGTATTAGAACTTGCTGAAGTTAAAAAAGTTTTGAATAAGCTTAAAATTATTGAAGTTGAAGTGATTCAACAAGTGAATGTGGCGGATCGTTTAAAAGCGAGTTTGAAAAGTGATGCGGCCGTAGTTAAAACAGGAACAACGGGTTCGCAAAAAGACGATGCTTTGAAATTCCCACTCAGTAAAGAATTTTGGTTTGATGAATTAACAAACTATAAAGTCGATATCAAAAAAGGCTGCCAAGCAAGGAAGACTCTATGATTAAATCGCAAGCGATGTTAGTTTTGTCAGTGGTTCTCGCTTTGGTGATCAGTTCCTGTTCTCCAGACAGTCCAAAGATGCAAGCTAAGCCGGATTTAACAAATGAAAAAGTCGTTAAAGATAACGACTACATGGTTAAAGATCCTAAGGTAGATATTCTTTTTGTTGTAGATAACTCGGGCAGTATGGATGCGCATCAAAAAAATTTGGCAGCGAATGTGGGTCGATTTATTTCGGCATTCTTCAACCGTGTTAGTATTGACTACCACATCGGCGTTTTATCAACTGACATGGATGGGGGAATCACGGGAAAATGCTGTGGTCGTTTGATAGGAAGTCCCCTGTTTGTTGATAGAGCAACTCCAGGACCGGAGAAAGACTTGGCGACTCGTTTGATTTTAGGGACAGTGGGTTCAGGAACAGAAAGATCGTTTGATCCGATCATCGCCGCTTTATCGCCTCCGTTAGATACGGGTGTGAATGCAGGGTTCTTGCGTCCAGATGCGCACTTGGCAGTAATTTTCATTACGGATGCCGAAGATCAAAGTAAAGAATCATCCATTTCTTTATACGATCATTTGCTAAAAATTAAAGGCAAGCGTGAAAAGATCTTAGCATACGGAGCGATCATCCCAAGCGGTTACAAGGATGATCAATGCGGTCGCGACGAGTACAATAAAGAGCCACTATTGATTGAGCAGTTTTTGTCGATGACGATCAACAAAGGAAATAACATATTTAATCTGTGCGCCCCAGATTTCGGTGACAAGTTAGCGTCGGTGGCGGAAGACTTGGCAAAGCAAGTATCGAACACTATTTACCTAAGCCGCGCCCCAATTGTTAGCACCATCCGAGTGTTCTACGGCACTCAAGAAGTCCCAAGCGACGCCGAATACGGCTGGTCTTTCGACGCCGAACTAAACGCAATCTATTTAGGCGACAAACTAGAACTAGACCCAAATCAACCCGACGGAACCAAAATTCGCGTAGATTTCGAAGCCGCATCCTACACCCAACAGTAGGGAAAAAAAAGGTACCTCCTAACATTCTGGTACCCGCGGCGTTAGACGCGCTGGGTACCAGAATGTTAGGAGGTACCCTGGGATTTCCAGAATTTGGAGTTTTTTGCTAGCTCTTGGATGTATGGGGCTATGTGTTTTTGTAGGTCTTCAGGCAAGCGGTTTACGTTTACGAAGTGTTCTCTGGGGACGTAACGGAAGGTTAGGTTGATTCGTCTTGTTTCAAAATCGCCAGTTTGAGCGTTTTTGAAAGTGAAGCCTTTGTCCTCGACGCGTTGAACGCGGTGGAAGAGTCTCTTTTTAAATTTGTCGCCGCCAAAGATTTGTACGGAACTATCCTCTAGCCATTGTTGCAAGATCACCGTGCTTTTGCTGCCTTTGTTTGGGCTGTCTACAAACTGAAATAATGCTTTTTCACCGAAGGATACTGAGCCTACAGGGCCAGGTTCGAAGTCTTTGTGTTCACCAACGCGGGCGAAGTCTTCTTTCTTTCCGTTGATCACGCGATTGCCGTAAAAATTAATCAAGCAGGTGTTCAGTTCCCAACCGCGGGGGATATCGCGACTGTCGAAATCACTTTTAACTTTACTTTCGATACGATCAACAACCTTTTGAATACATGCGGGAAAATCTTCGGCCGCGACCGCACGATTGAAAATTCCTTTCGGTGGATGGTAGTAATCTAGACAGGCAAATTGCCAATTGCCTAGCCAGTACACAGGCCTTAGCAGTTGACGGTTGTCGTCCGTTCCTTCGGGGTAGCGCATTTCCCAAATGGGTTTTAAACTATAGATGTAATCCAAGATCTCGCGTTTTTCTGACGAGGTAATATAGCCGTTTTGATAAAATAGATTCAGAGGTTTAGTCTTGGTGTTAACGGCAGAAGGTTTTTGCGAATGACGGCTGTTCATAGTCTAGTGAAAAGATTTTGCCCTAAGTCGGAACGCTAATAAACGCAAAAACTATTTCTATGTAAATTCTCTATATCCATACGGATTGTAATAGCGGTGGGAGGCATGTAAAGAATCTTGAGCCGTGTTCAAAGCGTCCAGAGCAACACTGGCCGCCGCCACATCCGAATAGAATGATTAACATTACTGTCGGAAAAAAAAGATTGAGCGGATAGCACGCTGATACGTGCTATCCGCTCACAAAGTGACATTTAATTCGTGCTAAAACCCAGGCGAAAACAATTCTAGAAATCGCCTTGGATTAAATGTATTGGTCGTCGATTCTTGGTCATCCATTTGAATAAACTCAGGGAGAAGCTTACTCTTCGGTGACTCAGATTCGGTTTCCTGACGAGATTCATTTTGATCGTTTTTAATTTCCATAATTCCTCTCGTGCCATTAAATATCTATAAATAACTATAGCAATCGGCTAGCCACGTGAATGGCATTTTATGAAACTTAAAAACGAAGTCGGGGACATCGTGCCCCGCGAGACTGGCATCAATCCACGGAAATTTTTGTAAGTGCGCGTTGTTGATGCTGCTTTGTTTTCCAGGCAAATACGCTGGCGCCAAATAATGCGACTAAACCACTAATGCGAATCGCTGTTCTAACGCCCACCCAGCTTGCCGCAACGCCGGATTCCCATTCACTTAGTTCATCCGATGCGTTCACTAAAAAATTATTTAATGCATACACGCGACCTTTGAATTGTGCAGGCGTTTCTAGTTGTAGAATACATTCACGTACCGCCAGGCTTAAGGCATCAAAAATGCCGGCGCCAAAAAGTAGTGTGTAGCTAAAATAAAACGACGACGACTCAGCTAAAAGTAAATGACAAAAACCATAACCAAGCGTCGCCAATAAAAGTTTTTCAGCCCAGCCATCTAGCGATGGCTTTTGTAGTCGTATCCATGTTCCAAAAATAACTCCGGCGGGCAGGGCGGATTTTAAAATACCGATATCAAGTGATGAATCGCGCCCAGGGTGCAGGAAAGGTAACAGCGAGGCCGCGCCGGCAAATAGAACAATAAAAAAATCCAGTGTCAGTGAGGAATACAATCTAAAGTTAGACTGCAGGAATTGAATTAGTCCATGAGTTGTTACTGCCGTAGCGTCGCTATCTGTAGAAACATCTTCTAAAAATCGAACAATGTAAATTTGGCAGAAGAACGACACGCTGATAAACGCGCAAGCCACTATCAATGACAGGACGCCAGCACCCAGTATGCCCGCAAGTAACGGGGCTATAAATGCCGCGATTTGCCACGACAATGTCGAGCGGTTCACCCAGCGATCTTTGTTGGCTTTATTTCGCAATAATTCGCCGAAAACTGTGAATTGCGAAATACTGCGAAAATTTCTAGAGACCGCAATTAGTCCCGTTGCTACTAGGATAGGTAAAAAGTTAAACGGATTTAAAATGCTCAGACTAATAACTAAAAGTAACAAAATAAAATGCGAAACTAAAATCGCAGATCTTTTATTCATGTGATCGATGATAAAACCCAAAGGAAAAGCAAAGGCGAGTGAAGCCACGGTGGCCACAAGACCTAGTTGACTCAAACTGTAGGCATCAGCACCACGTTCAACGATTCTGAAAATAAACGTGCAGGCTATGATCTGCAATCCGAAAACACTGCATGCGCGTGATATAAGAAAAGCGACCAAGGCCATTAGCGTTCAGCCTTGAGTGCCATTTGTCCGGCAATAAAGGTTAACGCCGCGTAGAAAAATAAACTTCCTGCGCTGTCAAATTTATGAGTCAGTCGTTGACCAAATCCCAAAACAATAAAAGTAACTTGCGACAAAATAACACCGTATTGAAGCAGGCGTTTGTCATTGGCTGCGTTTAATAGAAATTCCCTTTTGGCTAGTCCGCCAATTAAAACCAGGGCCGTCGACACTTCTAACACAGCAATCACAATAAACGAAATTTCCAAAGCCCCAGGAAAAGCATCTAGCAAACTACCTTCGAACTGCTCTAAGAACCAACTTGGAATTCGGCCGGCTACAATTTTATCAAGGCCGGCTAGGCCAAAGGTCATCACTAGTAACAAGTAAAATGGTACTGTCTTCATATCATCGCCCCCTTTAAAGAGGTCGCCTTGTTTACCTTGTAGCGAAGCAGAATGTCGGTACCCAGTTGTTCTTTAGAATCAACTTCAAAACGATCGACATTTTTCAATAACAAACCGGAGCTGACGCGGTGACGAGTGCCACCTAATATTAATGGCGAAATAGCCACCTCTAATCGATCAACTAAACCGGCTTTCAAAAACTCAGACAGAGTGGTAGCGCCACCTTCCACCATGAGGTTTTTCAATCGACGATTTTCAGATGATTCAAAAGTTAACGACAGTTGATGTAAAACACATATCAGCCATTGTCTGAAATCATTGAATCTGTAGTTGATGCGAATCAGTTTGCTTGAATCAAACTTCTCATCGATGTCATTGTAATCTTCTAATATATCCGTAATTAAATACGTTTTGCGCGGACCCATTTGCAGATTGATGATCAGATGGGGGTTGTGTTTCAGTGCCGCTAATACGCGTCCCCTTGGATCAATGATCACACGCGCCGGTTGCGGACCATCGTATTCAATGTCCCGCACCGTTAGTTGGCAGAGATCTTTTAGAAAGGTTTGCGCGCCCACCAAAACGGCTTGATGAGTCGATCTAAGGCGGTGAGTGTATCGGCGCTCTTCAATGCCACTAATCCATTGTGATTGATCGGCGTCGTCCGCAAGCTGTCCATCTAATGTTTGCGCCCATTTTAAAGTCACTTCAGGTAAGATTCTCGATCTATACATGAGCTAGTCCAATTCTGTGGCGAGTTTTTAAAACTTTAGTTTCCAAGTATTTACGATTAGAAGGCTTCACGAATACACCAGTCGAGACTTCATCTGTCACTGTGATGCCGTGATCTCGAAGTTGCTGAACTTTGTCTGGGTTGTTAGATAGCAATTTTATTTTTGTGATATTCAGCGCACGCAACATTTGAGCAGCGGCCGTGTAATCTCGCAGATCATCTTTTAGTCCCAATCGTTGATTCGCTTCATATGTGTCTAATCCTTTGGCTTGCAATGCGTAGGCATCTAATTTGTTATATAAACCGATACCGCGTCCTTCTTGTCGCATATAAAGAAGAATTCCGCCTACACGGTGAATCTCTTGAATAGATTCTTTTAACTGTTCACCGCAGTCACATTTACCCGAACCAAACACATCGCCAGTTAAGCATTCTGAATGAATACGAACCAGAGGCTTGGCCGTATATTTCCAATTTCCCAATCCCAGAGCAATGTGCTCTTGACCGTCGATTAATCCTTTAAATGTGATAAAGTCAGCTTCCCGATTTTCGATTGGAACCCGTACACTTTGCCGTACCGTTGCTGCTAAACCGTTATTTAATATCTTGCGTAGTAGATTCATGATTTTCATAACCACCCCTTCTTGAATTTACATATAGTAGTAAAAATCTGTGCATGTAAGCCGTTCAAATTGTCGATTAGTGTTTCCAAATTGGAATCATTGATGGTATCTCTTATGCATGAGTTTGCTTATGCCTAATGTCGGCTTGGCCGATCTAGATTTGTTTTTTCGAGCCGCCAAATTAAAATCACTACGCGAATGCGCGCGCCAGTTGGATATGACCCCAGGTGCAGTTTCCAAAGTTATCAAGCGTTTAGAGCAGAAAGTAGGTAAAAGTTTACTACGAAGATCTGTGTCAGGAATCCTGTTAACTTCAGAAGGAAACGAGTTAATGGAAATCGCTGAGAAAGTGTTAAAGTTAACGGCGCCTATGGCCCCGGCGTCTAGTAAAAAAAATTCAGGAAACAAAGTGTGGGGAATTGGATCGTTAAGTTTTATTAGCAGTCGTGTTTTGCCGCCGTTATTAGAGCCCATCTGTGATGCTCGCATGCGCACCCGATTTCGATTGGTCGAGTTTGGGAATAATTCTTTGGTAGCGCATGGCCTGAATGGTGCTTTTGAAATGGCCGTTCATATAGGTGTGCTGGAATGGACTCGCGTGTGGAGTTCCTACGAAATTGGAAACATGCGCTGGGGTTTATATGGATCTAAAAATCATCCGTTAACAAAGCTAAAAACGACGGCCTCTGCGGATGTAGTAAAATATCCATTCGTTATGCCGACGGGCTGGAGTTCGCAAGGTTTTATACGTGGTGAAGATCACTGTCCGTTGCCTTGGGGGGTTCGCATAGCTGGTCACGAAGCAACAACAGGGGAAACGGCACTTGAAATTATCATTGCATCACAACACTTAGCTTTCGTTCCCGTTGTACTCGCTCAAAGAGCCGTGGATTTCGGTTTGATTTCAGAAATTAAAGTCGAGGACTGGCCTGGGGTTGAGAAAAAAATTTATTTATCGGTACGTGATGATTTGGTTCCCTCGTCCTTATTGCAGATGGTAATTAAACGAATTAAGGAAAATTTAAAATAGGGAGGCTGAACAGCAAGAGCTCCCAAGTTCTGATTAATGCTGGTAAGTCGATCCTGGCTTAATATCATGACCTTGCATGTCGGCGGCAATAGACGATGTAAATAATAGTCGTCCTGATTTACGCTTGATCATATCGGGTAGCACTAATTTTGTTAAGTAGACTAGCGATATAATATTCAAATTGATGATTTCAAGTTCGCGATTAAAATCTGTGTGCGCAAAACTGCCGCAAACTCATTGGGAGTGGGGTAAAACAGGAACCACTTTTGGTCGTCGCTAGCTAGAAAAACGCCCCGGGAAAACCAATTTGCCATCGATCAGCTTTCAAAGACGCTTTCTATGTTGACCACAGCGTCCCCGCGTTTACGTTTTTAGTTTTGTGAATCCACATGAAAAATTCGGATCGCATCTTGCAATAATATATGAAAGTGCGAAGTTGAGCCATTAACTGGGGCGTTAACTCCATGAAAGGAATTTCAGTGGTAAATGAAAATTTGGTCCCGCACTCATTAGGTCTTAGTATCGAAAATCCAGGGCGGCATTCACAAGATTTTTTCACACGTTATAACAAAGAAGAAGCTGCACATAAACGACCGATTTCTGTGACTATCAAAAGATCTTTAGAAGATGTGGCGGCTATAGTAAGCGATATTCAAAATTTGCCTCTATTTATGGAAAATTTAGAAGCGATCGAATCCGTAGTGGAAGGTCGTTACAATTGGAGATTCCGAGATGAAGACGATTACAACCTGGAGCTTAGAATTCCAATGGTTGTTGAGTTGAATAAATTAAAAAATACTTACGTGTGGGAATCGGAAGATTCCGCTGGGTTCAAATATTCTGTGGGTTTGATTCTAGAACGGGCTGCTGCTGACCGTGGAACGGTGGCACGTATGATGGTCATGTACGAAACTACGGTCGGTGATATTGTAGGATTATTTGAAAAACTATTCGGTAACGATGCCGAGATGTTATCAAAAAGGAACTTGATACGTTTACAAGCATTTTGCGAAACCGGTCACGTACCAACGATTAAAGGGCAGTCGAGTGGTCGTGACGAAGACAAGCCTTCATCGATGAAGCATTGAAAGGAATAGTTATGAAAGCATTAACTTGGGAAGGGAAACATTCCATTTCCGTAAAAAACGTGAGAGATCCAAAAATTCTAAGGCACGATGATGTTATCATTAAAATTACTACAGCTGCTATCTGCGGTTCCGACCTGCATCTATATAATGGTTATATTCCCACCATATGGGCAAACAGTAACGGCGACGATGGATCGAGCCAAGGCCGCGTTGTTTTTAGCGACGGATAGACCCACCAAACCCACACCCAAAAATATATGAAACCTCTTTTAAAACTAATTTTAGAAGATAAAATTGATCCCTCGTTTGTTATTAGTCATCGAATCAAAATTGATCAGGGCCCAGACGCGTATAAAAACTTTAACGACAATAAAGAAGAATTTCGCAAGGTCGTTATTAAAATGCATTGATGACAAAATCGTCACTAGCATTTAAGGTTAGGACATGGAATTTGGTAGGGTCGAGAACTTAACTAAAATTAACTCTATTCAATGGAATCTGCCATCGGAAGACCCATTGACTCGACCATTTTTATCCGCGCAGGCGGCTAGTATTAAAAAAACCAAATTTTATATCGGCGCACCAGCTTGGAGCCACAAAGAATGGGTTGGGCGCATTTATCCACCCAAGACACCGGCATCAGAATACCTATTTTACTATTCAAGAAATTTCAATTGTATTGAATTGAACACGACTCACTATCGTATTCCGACGACTAAAAATGTTTCGACATGGGTAAGCAAAGTGCCTAATGATTTTCATTTTTTGCCGAAAATTCCGCAGGCGATTTCCCATGATCAGGGTGGATTGCGAGATGTACAAACTTTAGGTGCTTGGATCAAAGCGATCGATGGTTTTGGATTGAAACTGGGGCCGTGCTTTCTGCAACTGCCACCGACATTTAGTTATGCTTATAAACTGGAGCTATTTCATTTTCTAAAATCGTGGCCAGATACGTATGAATTAGCCATTGAATTGCGCCATCCAAGTTGGTTTCAAGACGGACATGTTTTTCCTCCGTTGGTTGAGTATCTTCAAGGTCGTGGAATTGGTTTAGTGATTACTGATGTAGCGGGTCGTCGTGATGTTCTTCATAGTTCAGTAAGTGCACCGTTTTCGACGTTACGATTGATTGGAAATAATTTGCACTCGACAGATTTTGATCGCGCTAAATTATGGTCGTTGAAAATTAATGAGTGGCAGGAAATGGGATTAAAACAATTTTATTTCATCGTACATCAACCGGATGACATTAAAACCCCTGAAATGACAGACTGGGTGATTGACGACCTTAACGCCGTTTGTGCGGCAGGCCTGGCTCCTTTAGTTAAACCTTTGATATGAAAAAAACCGTTTTACCAGATACAAAATTTGCGTAATTTAAAAGAAAAATAATTGAGACGTCTTGGCAGGATACCATATCTTAAGGCAAACGAAGTTCTCTGATTCGAAAAAAAATGATGAGTTTCGTTCACCAAGTTCCATCGACCTTTGATTCAAGTGCGGTGTTTAGAATCTTAGACTGATGCTTGGCATAACCACTGCATAGGTCATCTATAACAGGAGGTTCTATGGGTATTATTGGTACAATTATTATCGGTTTCTTAGTGGGATTGCTAGCGCGAATGATTAAGCCGGGTGATGATAAGTTGGGATTCTGGTTAACTACATTAGTCGGTATTGTTGGTGCATTTATCGGAACTTATTTGGGTCAAGCTTTTGGAATCTATCGTGTCGATGAGCCCGCCGGTTTTATCGGAGCAACTCTTGGTGCGGTCATCGTCTTAGCGTTAATGAAATTTCTAGGTTCCCGTCGTTCTGCATTGTCATAAAAGTATAGCACATAGAAGCAAGTGATTTACTTGCTTCTGTGTCTGTATCTTAGGGATGCGCTAAAGAAATGAAAAAAAAAATCATTCTACATGAAATAGTCTTAAACTAGAGGGAGATATATTTCTACCGGATTTGGTGACAATCCGATAGGGATGCCGCTATTGCAACCCAGCGTTTAGATTTTGAATAAGGAACTTCTTCAAGCATGTCGTGACTGTGAAACGTGTTGTATTCTGCCTTTGAATGATATCCTTCACAAAGTGATCGCTGATGGTTATCTAATTCATCAAGGGACAAGGTACATACTAGATCGACTAGTTCCCGATGGACTGCGCTTGGCCAAGCACGTGAACGACCTTTTAAGAAATTCGTGATGTGTTTTTGGTTTTTAACAGGGCTAATAGAGCCATTGTTTTCGGATCCAAAACTTTTACTTTGGTGTGCATGTGGCATTAATCCCCCTCAGTGTTGTTTGTAGGTGTCGTGTTTGGGATGAGCCCGGCGGCCTTCAGAATCATCGATCGCCTTTTCCATGGCGCGTGTGGTACGATTCATTTGTGTGAAGACATCGACGTCGCCTTGAAGAAATTCTTCGGGTTCGTCTTCCAGCGAATCCATCGAGTTTGAAATCGCGCCCATGTTTTCATCTAAACCTGTGATATCGTGTTCGTTTGTCATGTCTTGATCGGCAAGAATGCCTGATTCATCGCCGCGATTAAAGACGGCTTCTTTGTCGCTTGCTAGGTTTTCTAGTTCCGGTGTTGGGCGAGTAGAACTATCTGAGTTTTCTATCGTATTTTGTGCGTTCGGTTTAGCCATAGAGCCCCCTTTGTACAAAAGATAGGGCTTGCGAAAAATATGCCTAAATTACTCTTTAGGTGCGTCGATGGCTAGTGCGCGAGTTGTTTTCTCGATAGGCTCTAAAAGTTCCATTTCGTCATTACCATCAATCGATTTTAGTTCCTTAAATCGTCGCGCTGACACTAGGACACGAGTTTCATAGCTGGCCATTGTTTTGTTGTAGCTCTCAACGGAAGCGCTTAATTGATTGCCCAGTTTTTCAAAATGGCTGCGCATATCTAGAAGTCGCTTGTAAAGTTCTTTGCCTAACTGACTGATTTGCGTTGCGTTCTCTGTCAATGAGGCTTGTTTCCAGCCATACGATACAGCTTTTAACAAAGCGATCAAAGTCGTTGGAGTAGCTAAGATGACCTTTTCAGAGACGCCTTCTTCAATCAACATCGGAGAAACTTCAAGTGCCGAGCTGAAGAAGCTTTCGCCAGGAAGGAAAAGGACGACAAATTCAGGTGACTCTTCAAATTGTTCCCAATACGATTTTTTGCTCAATTCGGTGATACGCACGCGAATATGATTCGCATGTTGTAACAATAATTCTTTTTTTAGAGTTTCATCTTCTGTTTGAGCGGCTTCAAGGTAAGCATGAAGGACGGCCTTAGAATCGACGATGATTGATTTTTTACCCGGCAACCGGACAACCATGTCGGGACGCAGTTTGCCTTCTTCGGTGTCGACAGATTCCTGCTGATAGAAATCGCAGTGTTCTAGCATGCCGGCGATTTCAACTACGCGTTTTAATTGTAGTTCACCCCAGCGACCACGAACGTGCGGGGTGCGAAGTGCTTTGACTAAATTCGATGTTTCGTTACGTAATTTTTCTTGTGATTCTTTTAGGAAATTAAAATGTGAATACAAGTTGGTGAACGATTCGATTCTGTTTTTTTCCAGTTCGTTAATTTTGTTTTCAAACTTATTTAGAGTTTCATAAATTGGGTTAACGGTGTCTTTGATTTCCGTGCGACGCTGATCTAGTTCTTTTAGATTTAATTGGTTCAAAGTATCAAAACTAGATTTAGCTAAATGAAGGAACGATGAGTTGTTTTGATTGAGTGAATCTAAAGATAAACTTTTGAAGTTTTCTAAAAGTTTTTCTTTAGCCGATTCAACGAAAGCTAATTGTTCGTTAAAGTGTTTTTTGGTTTGCTCGATTTCAGATTCTAATTTTGAGCGAGCTTCAGTTAAGCCAATGATTTTGCTGTTTAGGTGGTTGGCTTCCGATTTAAGGTCAGTATTTTGAAGGCGAAGTTCCTTATTTTCGCTCTCTAGGACTTTGATTTGAGACAAAATTCCTTGCTGGCCTAGCTGGACCTTCAGTTCATTTTCTTTTTCCAGCTGCAAGATGCTATTTTTATGATCACCGACAGATTTCTTCCAAAGATAGAAGAAAAAACCAACAGAAACTGCCAATAAGCCAAGCAAAACCAATAAAACGGAATCAAATGCATTCATAAGCACCTCGGGAGAGAGATTCAATATAGTCTATTTCATTCATTTTTTCGATAATTTAAAGAATTTTTTTCTTTGTTGGTGGGCAGGATTATAAAGCTTGACTTTAAAACGCCAAACGCGCAAGGTGAGACAACATTTATCGCGGGGTGGAGCAGTCTGGTAGCTCGTCGGGCTCATAACCCGAAGGTCGTAGGTTCAAATCCTGCCTCCGCAACCAATCTTTTCTCTAGTTTCCACACTTTTAAAGCAAAACACTAATAGAGCTAAATACTTAGAAACACTAACATGTCTATTTCTATTTTTTAGCGAAGACCCCTTATAGACCCCCAACATGACCCATGTTCCCTTCCATTTCCCTGCCAAATAAAAAATCTTTTGTGAATATTTACCGAATTTCAAATTTCTTGAACCTCTGTAAATTTTTACACCATTTCAATTTTTGAGGAGCCTCTACATCGCAAAAGGAGGCGAAAATGAAGAACCGAGGAGTTGTCTTAAGAAAGCTTCGACTGGTTAACAAACTCAACCTTAAGCAAGCAGCCAATGTTATTGGCTGTAGTGTTGGCTGGTTGAGTGGGATCGAAAACGAATCAGCAAAGTGTCGCATTGACGATGGTGAGTACCAAAGGATACTTGCCTTATATAATAGCGATCAACACAAAAAGCTAATTCATGCGTGCTTATCTCAAACGAAATCAACAGAAATCAGAAAAGCTATTTCTTACGATGGTCCAATCCTGAAGTATCTTCGGCTGAAATCTAAAAAGACTATTTTTGCAGTTGCCATAGAGTCTGGCTACTCTGAAAGTTTGATCACTCAGATTGAGCATGGAAGAAGAAAAGCTTCTTTGGAGCTGAGAAATAGGTTGATCAAGATTTACAACTATAGTCCCGAAAGTTTCAAAAATTTTTACTCTCGGGATAAAAGGGCATTAAACGTACCGGCACGGTATTATTTGAAAGTCATCCTATCGCATTTAACAGAGGAAACGGTTTTAAAGGTATTCGATTTTGCCGTCGAACTTTATGGCAAAAGCCAAAATAATGTGAATGACAAAGGAGAGCAAAGTGGAATCAGTTAAAGAAATTTTTTTGGCTCTTATGATTTTATTTGGCAGCGGTTATGTCGCCGAGAAAATACACCGAGAGGTAAAAATCATGGTCCTAAAGCAAATACAAAAAGGCCATTCATCACTTTCTGATTACAGTCGAAAGTTAACTAGGTAGGTGATGTATGAAGCCGGTCAAATCTGTAGATGCCAGTGATCAACTTCACGTTATCATATCTAAAATGCGATTTATCAGTCACTTTTTGGAAACGCAAAATCCAGATCATTCGTTACCTCTAGATTATGATGACGTTCTATTTGGATTTTATACGATACTAAATGAAACCATAAAAGATCTTGATACAGTAAGAAAGGATCTTGAATAGTTCTGCCGCTCACGGCGGCCCTGATTCTATAGGGGCCGCCCATTTTTTTTCAAAACCTCCGTCTGACTCCATTTCTATTTCATCCAAATTTCCGCTAAGTTTTTAGCACAATTCAATACACTTCCTATAAAAAATTCACACTTAGTTCGTTAGGGCGAACTCCGCCTGCAATTCAAGAAACAGTCTAATTCTTCGAAAAGATTCGATTTAAAAGTATATTCAATGCTTTAGCTCCGGCAATCGGAACCTGGCATTGTTCTCGCTATATTAGTTAGTGTCAGGGGGGCGCAAATGAATACACTTTTGCTATTAGATGACGATCAAAATCACCTCGATCAGCTTAAGGCTGCGCTATCTGATGAGTATAAGGTAATTACAGCAAACGAAGCAGGAGTAGCCTTTAGACTGCTTGGTCAAGTTCGTCCTGATTTAATGATCGTTGATTTGAATATGCCTGAAGTTTCGGGTCTAGATGTGCTTAGAGCCGTAAAACAGCGCAGTAAAGACTTTCCGGTGATCATTCTCACAAGTGAGAGCGATCCGTCTGTAATCGTCAATATGATGAAATCTGGTGCGGACGATTACGTTGTAAAGAACTCGCCTGACCTAGTGGCGAGTTTGAAGTTTAGAGTTTCTAATTGCCTCAAAATGTCGGCGATAAAACAAGAGACATCGGATTTAGCAAAAGTTGCAGTGGCAAAAGAATCGTCACATTATCAAATTCTTGGAAATTCAACATCCACATTAAAATTAAAATCAGAAATCGCAAAATACAAAGGTACAAATGTGACGGTCCTTATTCAAGGCGAAGCTGGAACCGGGAAAGAGTTGATTGCTAGAACATTTCACCTGCAAGAAGGAAATATCAAAAGACCGTTTGTGGCAATAAACTGTGGGGCCATCCCAGAAAATTTAATTGAAAGCACGCTTTTTGGTCATAAAAAAGGTTCCTTCACTGGCGCAACAGAAAATAATCAAGGCTTATTCGTAGCGGCCAACAAAGGCGATCTTTTTTTAGATGAAATCGGAGAACTTAGTTTGTCAGCTCAGGTTCGTTTACTTAGGGCGTTGCAAGAAAAAGTGATAACTCCGGTGGGTTCAGAAAAGGAAATAGCCGTTGATGTTCGAATTATAGCTGCAACTAATCGCAACTTAGAAAAAATGGTCAACGAAGGAAAGTTCAGAGAAGACCTGTTTTACAGACTAAATAAAATAATGCTTTATACGACACCGCTGAGGGAAAAGAAAGAGGATATCCCTGTCCTGGCCGAAGCGTTTATTAAAAAATACCATCCTCTTGCAAAGCTCACGACTGACGCAAAAGAAAAATTAGAAAAGCACACTTGGCGCGGCAATATACGCGAACTTGATAATGTCATTGAACGGGCTTGTATCCATACAAAAAGCGACTCTCAGACTTGGATCAAATCTGAACATTTGAGTTTGCAAAGTCAGTCGGCGCCGACTATTGAAATTGGTATACCGAACGATCTATTTCCACAATCTGAAACCGAAATTTCTGCTGACACTTTTAACTTAGGCATCAACTGGGTTGAAAAAAATTATTTAAAACGGGCTCTGCAAATTTTAAACGGCGACAATAAAAAACTCATATCGTTACTCGGAATTGGAAAAACAAGATACTTTGAGATGAAGAAAAATCTTGGCCTTACTGAAAATCAAATTTTTGAAAGGTCCATTTAATGATAAACAAGGCTTTTCTTTTTTATTTAGGGCAGTTTCTCTCTTCCATGGGAAGTCTTGCTTTTAATCTATGCCTTGTGGCCTTCATGCCAAAAGCTGGTTTTGATCTAGGACAGATAAGTCTAATTTTGGGGCTTCAACGCTTTATACCGGTATTTATTCTTGGAGCCTGGGGGCACTTGGCAGATCAGTTCAGCGCAAAAAAGACCGTGGTTGTTCTTGAGGTGTTTGCGGGTATTTTATCTTTGTTGCTGTTTTGGGCGTGGAATGAGTCTCAGACAAATTATATTTTGTTTCTAGGTCTGTGTGTTCTAAGAGCCGTGTTAGTTAATTTCCAAACTGGTAGTCGAGTTAAACTATCAAAATTGTTAAGTGATGACAGTTATGATTCCAATGCAAAACACGCCATTTGGCAAATGAAAGCGAGCCAAGGGGCCACACTATTTGCGGGGCTAATTGGCTTAGTGCTGATTCAGTATCTTTCACTTAAAATAGCCATCTTAATTGATTTTGTATCATTTTTGATAAACGGACTCATAGTTTATTTTATGCCTGACGAAGAGAACGTGAATCAATCAAAACTAGGAACTCCATCGTGGAGTGAAAAATTTAAAGAGCATTTTGAATTCAACAAACGAGCGGCAGTGCTTGATATAGGACTTGCTGTATCCGTTGGCGGATTGATTTCATTTTTTGCCCGAGTTTCTGGAGAGAGTGCGATTTGGAACGCATTGTTTCTTACAAGCTATGGCCTGTCAGTTTGGATTGCAGGATTCATGGAAAGATCGTTTGCCAAGAAATTTAGCTCTATTCCATTTTGGTTTGTACTTGGAGGATCTTATTTACTTCTTGGTCAAATCGGTGGACCGAATACAGAGACCCTTTTTGTGATGTTTGTCAAAGATATATCCTACTGGATTATCTTACATCGAATATCAGGCCATATCCAAGCCGACACGCCGGTATCGGCTATTGGTGCTGTTTCGAGTGCTCGATTTGCAATTATGGTTGTTATATTATCCCTTGGCGAAATTTTAGTAGGATCGTGGTCAAATACCGTATCACTGAAAACGGAAACAATTCTTCGTGCCGTAGTGGCAATAAGCATTGGTATCGGATTGGTTGTATCAAGTAGTGCGAAAAAAATAGAGGTATTAAGTGATCGCCCGGCTCTTTAGAATTATTTTGGTGCTAGCGACAGTGATAGTGACCGCATGCACACAGGAGCGAAAGGAAAACATGACTTTAAATATTCATTTACCTGATGTGAATTTACAAATTGATCCTCAGCGGATGGAAGACGCGTTTTCGATGATGATCGCAATGCAACTCCATCGTGGGCTTTTTCGATATAATCAAAACGGTGATGTTCTTACGGATCTTGCCGAGTCTTGGGTTGAATCGAGCGATCAATTAAACTATACCATAAAACTTAAAGAGTTAAACTTTTCCAACGGTAAGAAAATTACTGCCACTCATGTACAGATGAGTCTTGCGCGCCTGTTTTACCTAGGTTCGTCCATGGCCGCAGATATCGATGTGATTTCAGGAGCAGCGGAGTTTAAAAAATCCTGGGATCTAAAAAAATTTGGGGTAAAAGTAAAAAATCCTTCTGAAGTCCAAATTGTGTTGTCGCACCCCTCAGCGCTATTTTTAAAACAACTGGCAGTTGTTGATTGCGCGATACTTGATATTGAGGATTTTAAATTAAACCCTAATTTATCGATAGAAGGTGGATTTAGTGGACCTTACAAACTTAAAAAAGTGGAGATTTCAAAGTATACTCTAGAGAAATGGCGTAAAGATGACATCGATAGTGAGCGCCCTCCACAAGTAATCTCATTTTTTACAACTAAAGAGAATCCAGTGGATTTAGCGATGGCTGAACGCACTGATTCTTTAGATACCGACAAAGTAGATGCTCAATCGACGGCGGCCCTGAAGAAAAAAGGCTGGTCGTCTAGTCCCACCGAATTAACCTATGAATCATTTGTTATCTTGAATCCTAAGTTTGTACCTTTTGAAGTACGGCGAGAACTTTATTATAAAATTAGTCAAAAGGACCTTGTTAAGGCATTAGGCAATGAAAAGCTGATCCCAGCGTTTGGCCTCATTCCAAACGGATTTTACGGTGCTATATTAGAAAAACCCGTTCTTGAGCAAAATGTTAATCCGTATGCTGGCAAAAAAGTTTCTTTTGTGCTTGATTATTTAGCGGGTTCTGATTTTGACAAAAAATTAGCTGAGTATCTTAAAGAAAAGTGGACCACCGATAAAATCGAAGTGGTCCTTAAAGAATTCTCTCGAGGAGAAAAACTCACCCGGATGTTTTCAAAAACCGCCGAAGCTACGGTAAGTCGCAAAGGCACTGACTATCCTGACGGCTATTCTGTGCTGACCTATTTTAAGGGAAAATACGAGTCGAATTACTTTCATTGCGATGATCCCAAAATCGATGCGATGATTGCCAGTTCGGCCAAAGAGTTCAGCCAAGAAAAAAGAGCTAGAAAGTATCAAGATATTCAAAAATTAATACTTGCTCACTACACAAATATTCCACTTTACTTTGGAACACCGGCTTCGGGTCTTTGGAGTGACAAAGTTGAAATGATTCCCGCGCATCCGCTTGGATTTCATACGATGCCATTTGAAACGATTTTGATGAGGTCAAATTGAAATTATCTAAACTGATCAACCAGAAAGTAAAAACTATTCTTACGATTAGCCTAGTGGCTGCTGTCGTTGGTATAGTGATATATGCTCTAGTGTGGAGTATGTATAACAAAGAGCAATCTAAGCGATTCATCGTATCTCATCTAAAAGAAATAATAGTCGCGCAGGTGACTAGTCAAAACACCTTTAATTTTGATGGTGAGTTAAATAGAATTGTTGATACATGGTCAAGAACTCAGGAATTTCCCGTCAGAGTAAATCTGTATTTAGATCAACGACATTGGGCTCACGCTGGATCACTTACAAGTTTTGGAATGTTATCTTCGAAAGACTCTTATTCTGAAATTTTACCGAATGGACAAATGATGAATTTGGAAATCGAAACGGATCTTAAAAGTCCCTTATTTCGTTTGCTTATCGTAATTTCGGTGTTTACGGTATTTTTTGTTTTTGTGTATTTGAGTTTAAAAAAGAGTCTATCAAGGGCAGCTAACGAAATTGCAAAGCCGCTTGAGAAGCGAGTTGAAAAGCTAATACAAGCTGAAGGTAATTTATCTGATTTTGCAAAGATCGGCTTTCAGTCTAAGGATTCACAAATAGACGAATTGAAAAGACTTGATTCGTCATTAGCACGACTTTTTTTGCGCATAAACCAACTTGAGTGTGAAGTGGCTCAAAAGAAATTCTCAGAAGGTCAGCTTGAAATGGCAAAACAAGTCAGTCATGCGCTGAATGGGTCGTTAAGTGCACTTTCAATTTATTTAAACAACTCAAGTGATAATAGGGTCATCGATAAAGAAGCTCTAAAAAAAATAGTTGATCAAATTTCGTCAGTTTCGAAAAATCTAATTAGCTCAAATTTGGCTATAGAGTCTAATAAAGAAAGTGAATTTGATTTGGTCCATGTGATCAGCCAAGTTGTTGAGCAAAAAAGAAATGAACTCAAATTTAATGGGAAAACATCGATCAAAATAGATTTTATCAATAGTGCAGGCTCAAAAATAGTTGTGCAGGGATCGGAAAGTCAGATGACGTTGGCCCTAATTAATTTAATGACTAACTCTATTGAGGCCATTTCAGATAAAGGCCAAATAGATCTTAGTCTGAACAAAAATGAAGAAAATATTTTATTTGTAATTAAAGATTCCGGCATAGGAATTCCAAAGGATGTGCTTCCTAAACTGATGAAAGAAGGCGCGACATTTGGAAAGATGAACGGTAGCGGTCTTGGGCTTTTTCACGTTAGGAAGATTGTTGAAACCTTTAAAGGTCAGGTGGAGATATCTTCTGAAGACGGTGTCGGAACAAATGTAACTTTAACGATTCCATACTCTACGATGAAAAGATTGAACAAATTCAATCAAGATCGGCTGATCAAGCTTTTTCATGGTCAGGAGTTAGTCATTGTTGATGATGATGATTTAATTCATAAAACGTGGGACCATATTATTCAACGTGATATCGATAAATTAAAAGTTGTACATTTATACTCGGATATGGAACTTGAACGTTGGTTATTGATGAATCAAAATGACGTATTTTCATCACGACTTTTTTTGATGGATTATGATTTAAAATCAAAATCAAATGGATTGGACCTTATTGAACGACATGGTCTTGCGTTTGAGAGTTTTCTTGTCACTGGCATGCATGATGACCAGACAGTCAGAAGTCGAGCACGTAATTTAAAAGTAAAAATAATCCCAAAAGATACACTTTCTGAAGTTGAATTTGATTTTGAAAATCAAATCACTTCTGCGTTTGTGCACTAAGGGAAATAACCCATCAAAGGGAGGGTATATGGAAATAGTTTACATCGACCTAGAGGCGTTAGAAGCCGAAGCAGAAGGCCACACGGCCGGACTTAGCTCTGCGGGCTAGACGTTGTGTTTTTAGCGGATAAACACAACTTCGGACAAGAGGTCAAAAGAGTTCAGCAAGGCACGGACGCCTTACCTTGCTTTTATTTTGAAAAACCCAGATCGGTATACTGGGAGTGGTTATTCTTTGGGCAATCAAGTCCACTTAGAGATATTTTTTGTTCTAAAGGGCGCGATCAATATAAGCCGCTTTCTCACTATCTTTTCAATCTTGAGGTAGAAATACTTGAAAAGTGGCGGGGGCGGTCTAGAGAAGTGGTTGAATGGCCTGGCGCGATTACCAATGAGCATTTCTACGCTTTTGGTGCCTTAGTTGCGTACTGTTATATTTTTGGCATCAGAGATTTACATAAGCAAAATTTAATTAAAACTGAAACCCATTTTCAAGCTGTCGATGTGGAAGTTGTGTTTACTCAACTTGTTTTGCCAAGTGAAACTCTTTTGCTGCCTTTCAAACATATCGGGTATGAACTCGCCGGTATTGGTGTTTTTGCAAATGGCAAATCAGAGCATACCTCTGAACAGAAACAGGAAATATTGAACGGATATTTGGATTTGTTTGATCTTGTGATTAAAAAAAAGAAGGAAATAGATGTTGTTCTTAGTAGCCAGGATTTAAGAAATCATCCAATTCGAGTGATTGTTCGAAATACCTCGGAGTATAGAAATATTTTTAATAGTCTACCTGCTAATATTCTGGAATCCGAAATTACACAACTAAGTCGCGGCGACATACCGTTTTACTTTAAATATGCTGGCAACCCCGAGTTGTTTTGGCTAAAAGAAAAAAGTTTTGAATCGACGGCTATCCCTCTTGAGGGGCTTAAAAAAGATATAGATCGCCACGCTGAATTTTACACAACTGGATGGTGCGATGCAGGTGTAACGGAAAAAATGCTAGCGTCAGGGTACTTGTATTTGAATAAATTTTTTGAAATTTCAGGCGAATCAAATGCTTTTACAGGTAAATCGGCATTATATCGTGTTTCGCTTGTTTCTAATCTTTAGAGTCATGCGTTTGATAGAAAAAGTAGAGAGCAAATAAGTATGTTTAAATTAAATCGTCAATTCATAGGTAATGCTCAGTAAACTCAACGGGGAGGGTAAGTGTTAGAGTATTCTAAGGAAATTTTGTCCGGAAGGAAAGAGAATCGGCATTCGAAGGAGAATGTCCCATTTGTAACGGATCAGGATCTAAGGGGTATTGAGGGATTTGACCCAAAATCATACCTTCGAGGAACTTTGAATACACATCATGAAACAGGAATGGAAGGTGGGTTCGCTGGGGTTGTAGCTCTTTCAGAAGGTGAAATAGAAAAGTTACCCAACAAAGAGAGACTTTCTTATGGGTTTCTTTACGATGTTACTTCCTCTGATCGATTTGCTATTTTTGATAAAAGTGGAAGAATGATCTATAACCGTGGCAGATATCTTGTGAATTATAAATGGGATCATCCGAGTGATCTTGGACCATGTCGTTCTGGTCATGGTAATATAAAAGAGAGCGACTGGGCATATTGGTGCAAAAATAATTTTATTGTGATTGTTTATCTAGATAGTCTGCTTACTTAAGCTAAAAAATGTTAGATTTGGATGGCGTCGGCAACTACCAGTCAATGAGTGCTCGTAAGATGTTTTTTGAAGGAGCCGGCATAAAGGCCGGCTCGAAAAACAAGGTTTACATGCAGATAGGATCTGATTTCGTCCTTCTTGGGGGACAATCATTATCCTTTTCCAAATAGACATCTTCTGAAAGCGCAAAATCTCCTTCCTTTCTTAAAATAGAGGAATTGTCTTCAGTATGAGTAACCGTCAGAAATCCAATTGTTTCGAAGCGACATCCTTTAGACCCAACATTTGCAGAGCCACAATACCGCTTATAAGCACGAATTTTATCGCCGACTTTGACACCCTTTTCAGAACCCTTGCGAAATTGAATGCCTTTAGAGGTTTGATCTCCGGGGCTGAATTTCTCCATTGAAGAGCAAGCTGTAAATCCAATAGACAATAGAATAATAAATACTAAATGTTTCATTTTTTTTCCTTTTCAGTAATAGTTAAGATTTAATTTTCAGATGGTAAAATTAAATCTGGATTTTTGGCGGCTGAAAAGGCCCATCTAAATCCGGTTGCATGGGAGGCAAAAAAACTACCGATTGAGGTGTCTTTTTTACTAGGGGTGAAACGTAATTATGTATAGACATGAATGCTAAATGGCAAAGGTCCCCTTGATGGCAAAAAAAGTTGAATGGTAATTTAGATTGGTTTGTTTCAGAAGAATTGCGTTCAGATAATTCGAGAATCATTACCTTGCTTCCAGAATTTGGAGGTTTATCAAGTGATCCAAGTAATGAAGTATCCATGCACCGATCAATTTCGGGTTGAATGGCAACGGTCGCAAGAACAAAAATCATGAATATCGAGAGTGTATTTAAACTATTCCGTACGATTTTGCTAAGGCAATTCATTGATTATTTACCTGTTTTGATTCCAAAAAAAAATAGAACAATTGGTATTTCTATAAACACGGTTCTCAAATTATCCATCTTCAAAGATGATAAACATGATGAGCAGTAAGGGTCAATACTATACTCGATAAATACAAGAGACTCTCTTTTAGTGATCACTACAATATTAGAACGTCCGTAGTCATAAACGAGTCGGGACACAAATTGACAATAGTATCCTGAGGCAACACTATTAAAGTGATGAAGCCGTTTTCAAACCAAATGCAGTTTTTGATTGAGGCCGTGGAAGTAAGAGTTCCAAAAGTAAGATGGAATTCCAACATCATTATTATATTTCAATGGTTTTTATCTATGGCAGTTTCGCTAATGCTACTCCTAACATATAAAAGATATGCTAGCGAAAACGGGATCATACTTGAAAAGGGATGTGAGGGGCCAGGTTTACCATTTGGAATGTTGTCAGGAATTCTTTTTCTTATGCAGCTAAAATTTTCGCTTCTTTCTGATAAGCATAAGGAATAAGATCTCATATCGAAATATAAGTATGCAATACTTCAACATCTGCCAGGCTGTTGCTGTTAGGGATAACCACAGTCTTCGAATTGCTTTTTAGTTCAAAGAAGAATCATTGATTTTTGCGGTCTTTTAATAGCAAGACCGCAAATAGGCATATAAGAATTAGTTGTGCAAACAACGTCTGATAGCTCGGGTATATTCCTAGCAAGTCAATCCGAACGGCAACGCCCGCTGGGTTAATGCCAATGAAGCCGGCTTCTTGTAGTGAATGAATTCCTTTGCCGATCAAGATTATAGCTAAAGCCATCATTGTCCAAGAGCAAACTTGAAAAAGTACTCCCAAAGGAAGTTTCCTACTTTCTCTAATGGCAAAGTATGAAAGTACAACTAGGATCACAAGTGATGCCAGAATTCCAAGCCCAGCCACATTTTGTCCTGAAGGGTCAAGATCTATCCAGATTGCGCGAAGAAATAAGACAACCTCAAATGCCTCGCGAAAGACGGCCATAAATGCTACGACCGCTAACCCAAAGGAGTTTCCTTTGGTAAGGCCCGCCTTAAGTTTGCTCTCAAGAAAAGCGCGCCATTTCTTCATTTCTGCATATCGATGTAGCCAAAACCCAACGTATACTAAAACAATGACAGCAAGAAGTGAGATGCCGCCTTCCATTAGCTCGCGACTCAGGCCGCTCATTGAAAAAAGTAATCCAGAAGCAAACCATCCACCAATTCCTACAGCGACTGCAGATGCCCAACCTACGTGAACCCATCGTATTGCCTGAGGTTGATTCATAGCTTTTAAAATGCTGATCAAAATAATAATAATCAGAACGGCTTCAAATCCTTCACGAAGAAAAATTGAAAAAGCAGCTCCGAATGCAACCCCTGGGGACATTTTCGTTTCCGCAAAAAGTTTTTTAACCTCATTAAGCTTTCCGAAAATTTCTTTTTTTTGAGATTCGATTTTAGGTATTGATTCTTTCCTGTTGAGTTGCGCGCGATATACGCTCATGAGGCTTTCAATTTCTTCCACAAAGCCGGGAAGATTCGCTTTCATCTTTGGCTCTATGGGCTCAATACCTTCTAGATAAGCCCTAAGAGCAAGCTCGTTAGCTTTATTGTAATCACCGGACTTTACCGCTTCAACACTTTCTGAAAGGAGTTTTTCAGCCGTTTCTAATGGATTGCCATTTTCAGACACCGAGCCGATTGCTCGAAGAGATGCAATTGCATGGCGAGTCTCTTTACTGTCGTCACCAAGCTGAAGCGAGATTTCTTGGTCCGTAAGGGTAGCCGTGTCTTTAAGGCTTATCTTGGCGGGACGGTGGCTATGAATATTATTTTTAAATGGAAGAGCCTTTAAATAGAAAGCCAAATCCCAAATTTCCTTATCAGACAATTGTGCGAAGGCGGCCATTCCTGTTCCGGGTACACCGAGACGGATAGTATTAAAAAACTTATAGGGAGCGCTATTCCAAACTAGGTCTAGGTCATGAAAGTTTGCAGGCTTTGGATCTAGTCCCACTCCAGCAGCTCCGTCACCGAAGCCTGTATTTCCATGGCAGGCAGAGCAACTTGTTTGATATAGTTTAGCCCCATTTGATAAATCGGGGGTGCTGCTGGGTGCAACATCAATTTTTGCAATCCTGATTGCGTCTTGCTGAAGTTTGCGGGCAAGTTTAGCAACTTTGTCTGTGGAGCCTTTTGATCGAATTATTTCCTGAAGAGATTTAACCTCTTCCAAAAAGGCACTGTCGGTATTTAGTTTTTCGGTTCCTAAAGCATTCTTCCTGACAATATCAGCAAATTCGATTTGCTCTGCATACTCTGAGGCACTAACTACTTTTCCGTCATGAACGGCGCCGCCATAATCTTTAGCCAGGTAATCAAGAAGATGAACTACTAGCTCAGGCGAGGACTTTGATTCTTGGGACTGGGCAAAAGAAGTGGAACTAAATAGTGTGAACCAGGCAATCAGAGCTAAGTTTTTCATTTAATCGTCCTATGTTATTTATTGCCAAATTAAAAGTAAAAATCAAAAAAATCACCAGAGCTGAAAACTAAATGACAAACAGTTGCATATAAACGCAAATGATGTATATGTTTATGCCCATGCATAGAATAAACATTACCCTCCATGAGATATTTCAAGCGCTTTCCGACCCTTATCGAATTCGTATTTTGAGGCTTATGCTGAGTTCGAAAACTGAGCTCTGCTTATGCGAACTGTCGGAAGCACTTAAAGAGCCTGAGTACAAGCTTTCGAGACATGTAAAAATTTTAAGAAGTTCAGGTGTTATTGCATCCGTGCGTGATGGAAAATGGATTTATCATTCACTCGTCCAAAGCGAAAAATTCCTAAAGCTTATACACAAAGCTGTGGCTGCATTTCCTGATTTCGATAGCGAAGCCGCGCATGACCTTCATAGATTTGAAAAACGTCTCAGCAAAAGAGAAGCTGGTCGTTGTCGTCAGGCGAGCCAAGTCACCGATGAAATCCGAAAATTGAGGAAGTAGTGGGAGAGATAAAGCGGTCAAAATTTAATGTTCCGAAAATGGATTGTCCTTCCGAAGAGAAGTTGATTCGAATGGCATTAAGTAGCCAGGCTGGAATTTCACATCTTCAATTTGATCTGGCGGGAAGAATATTAACCGCATTTCATGAAGCAGACGAAAAAGAAATTCTAAAAAAGCTAGAACCTTTGAATTTTGGTGCTGTACACGTTGAAACCAATGAGCTTTCAGAGGTTGAGGAAAACCTTCTTCAGCTCGAAAAAGCGAAGGCCAGCGGCGCTGAGGGCTCTGAAGCAAGGGTGCTCAAAATCCTACTTGGTATCAATGCAGCTATGTTCGTTTTTGAAATTATCTTAGGAGTGATTGCGCAAAGTACTGGGCTTATTGCCGATTCAATGGATATGTTCGCAGATGCCGCGGTATATGGGGTGAGTCTCTATGCCGTTGGCAAGTCGATAGTTCTACAGGACAAAGCGGCCAGGTTAAGCGGATACGCACAAATGTTTCTTGCTGCTTTTGCACTTATCGAAGTAGTTAGGCGATTTGCATTCGGAAGTGATCCGGAGGCAAGCTATATGATGTGGGTATCTTTGGTTGCACTCGCCGCAAATGTGACGTGCCTTGTATTGATATCTCGCCACAGAGATGGTGGCGTTCATATGAAGGCCAGTCAAATTTTTTCAGCTAACGATGTGATTGCTAATATTGGCGTTCTTATCGCTGGTATTCTGGTTACAGCAACAAGTTCTAGATTGCCAGATTTGATTATTGGTTTTCTAATCGCGATCGTGGTTTTTAGAGGAGCCATTGCAATTTTAAAAATCTCTAGTTCAAACGCTGGTAGTAAGTAGCAGGTCCTCCCAAATCTACAGAATTGGGAGGGGTTGCCGCTTAGCTGTTACTCTTTTGATTCACGAGTTTTTTCATACTGCTCGTTCACTTCCCAGCACTTAGATTTTCGAAATTCTTTGTTAAGTCGCCCGATTTTTTCTGCACATTTATGTGCTTCTTCATTATTTTTAGCTTTGGGGCAATCTTTCTTACATACCGAAACCAAGTCGAATTTTTCTTCTGCAAATGCAGAAGGGCTTAATGTGAGCATCATTGCAGCGATAACAAGACCACGTAAAATTGAAAAAGACATATTTTAACCTCCAAAAAGTATTTCTTGAATTTTTAACATACTTGCATTAGTATGCAAGTATGTATTCTATAAATATTGATCCAATCACGATACTTCAAGCTCTATCTGATAGAACACGATTGCGAATTTTGCGTGTGCTTTTAAAAAATCCAAAAGAAGAAGCTTGCTTATGTGAGTTTTCAGACAGTTTGCAAGAACCTGAGTACAACGTTTCACGTCATTTGAAAATTCTAAGGCAGTCCGGTCTTTTAAGCGCTCAAAAGGATGGCAGATGGGTTTATCACCGCCTTATAAACGATGTCAGGTTAAAGCCATACTATCGCTTGGTTGAAGACCTTCAAGGTTTTGAACAGATTTTTAAAGAAGACGAAAAGAGGTTTCGGGAAGAAACCGAAAAACGAACAGGTAGCCGCTGTAAAAAAGAGGGTCCAAGCTTTGTACAAAGTGAAAAAAAAGTCAAAGGTAGAGGTATGGGATGAACAAGGTCCTAGTTATCATTTTTTTCGCGTTAGTTTTTGAGACAACTCTGGCGTCTTCCTGTCCAGAGGTTTTAAAGTCATCTAGGGAAGCGCTTGTTTGCATAGTTAAGAATCATCCAGAGCTTAAGGTTTTAGAAACACGGGCTACGGAGTTCGAAGCCCGCAAGTCGTTAGCAAGCCAGCTTCCAAATCCAGAACTTGATGCGAAAACTAATTTATCAGGAGAGAAAAAAGTAGAAATTGATCTTGTTCAAAAACTCGAACTCGGTGGAAAAAGATCAGCCCGCATTGAAGTTGCTAAAAGTGAAAATGAAACTATTAGTGCTGAAGATGAAATTACGCGGGTTCAAATTTTGACTGATTCAATTGAGGCTTTAGCACGCCTGCATCACCTTAGGGAACAGGAGCAAATTTTAATTGAAACAACTTCGGCAATAGAGAAAATCACTTCAGTTTTAAAACGAAAGGTAGCACTTCCTCCTGATCAAAAAGCGTCGCTTCGCCTTTTTACACTTTATCTCGGAACGATCGATTTTAAAAAGATGGAGCTCGAAAAAGATATTCAGAAAGTAACTAAGGCTATTGAGTTCAGTATCGGCCGTCCAATTAAGGCCTCGGACAAGCTAGGGCTTGCTCCACTAGATAAGTGGCCCAAGTTTGATGTTTTAAACATAGAAAACCTTTTAGAGATTAGATTAGCTAAAGCCCAGCAAAAATTTGCCCAGGCGGAATCGTCTCTAGCCAACAGCGAATCTTGGCCTGATTTTAAGATTGGCCCAAGTTATGAGCATGAGTCAGAAAGTAAAGAAACCTCTTGGGGCATAAAAGCAGGCGTCACGATCCCGCTTTGGAATCAAAATCAGGGCGGACGCAATCTTGCGCAGGCAAAATTAAATGCTAAAAAGCTTACAACTGAAGCTATCAAAAAAAGAATTCAGCAAGACTTCGAAATTTTACGAGCCAGTTATCATAAGGTTGTGCAAAAGCTTGAGAAGAACTTAAAATCAGAACTAATAGTGAATTCTATTAAAGAAAGTGAGAGTTCATTTTCTCGAGGATTAATTCCGCCGACATCTTTAATTGAAACTTATCGATCGTCGATGGAGCTAGTAGAGCAAACCCATCATGCAGAGTTGTCGGCTTGGCAAATGTGGGTGCGTCTTCAATATTTAACTAATTCTTCTTCAGTGGAGTTACCGTGAAAAATTTGAAATCATTTTTATTAATTTTATCCTTCTTAAGTGTTTCTCTTATAGTTAGCGCGGAAGAGGCAGAAGAGGGTGGCGGTAAAAAGGATCGTGTTGGGCCAAATAAAGCGGTATTAGCCGCGTCTGAAAAAGATGGGCTCAAGCTATCGGAAAAGGCCATTAAGAATTTTTCTCTTAGCTTTAAAAAAATAAACTCACTAGGTGAATTTACAGTTCCTACTTCAGCTTTAGTTCAGTTTCAAGACTTCATGGCCGTTTATCGCTTGCGTGATGGTTGGTTTCGCATGGTAGAAATTGAACCCCGTGTTCAAGGCGCCATGGCTGTTTTCTCAACAAAGGAACTAATACCTGGAGATCAGGTTGTTGTTGCAAATGGGGGACTAATTCGTGTTGTGGAACTTGATATTTTTGGCCCAGAAGCAGATGCCTGTGCGGACTAAACATGATTAATAAGATAATCCATTTTTCCGTTTATAATCGAAATATTGTACTATTTTTAACGCTCTTATTTGCAGGCATTGGCTGGTATGGCTTTACTCATATGTCAATTGATGCAGTTCCTGATATCACAAATAATCAGGTGCAAATTTTTACCCAGGTTCCGGGGCTATCCGCTGAAGAAATTGAAAGAACTGTTACATACCCTGTTGAAACTTCAATGTCAGGTATTGCGGGGGTCGAACAACTTCGTTCTCTGAGTCGCTTTGGATTATCTGTTGTCGTAGTTGTTTTTGAAGACGGTATGGATATTTATAGAGCTCGGCAGATGGTCTCAGAGCGTTTAATTAGTGTGCAGTCTGATTTACCTAAGGGGGCTCAACCCAAACTAGGACCTATTACGACAGGGCTTGGGGAAATATTTTTTTACACAATTGAAGCAGCAAAAATAGAAACGGGTGAAAAACGACTAGAACAACTTATGGAACTTCGCTCGATTCAAGAGTTTCTTGTAAAGCCTCGGCTTTTAACAGTTCCAGGAGTGGCGGAAGTAAATACCATTGGGGGCTTTGAAAAGCAGTTTCATATTCAACCGAATCCTCGAAAGCTTACAGAATTTGGAATTAGCTTTGAAGATATTACTGAGGCTTTGGAAAATACTAACCGCAATACTGGCGGGGGTTATATCCAGCAAACAAGTGAACAGTTTATAGTTCAAGGTAATGGGCTTTTTACCTCTGTTGAAGATATTGAAAGTACACCTGTTAAAAATATCGACTCCCTTCGATCAATTTTAATTAAAGACATTGCACAAGTTACGCTTGCCTCTGAACTTAGGACTGGTGCTGCGCTGGTGGGAGAAGAAGAAGCTGTTCTTGGAACAGCTATGATGCTTCTTGGAGAAAACTCCCGTATCGTTTCAACACGAGTTGCCGAAAGACTAAAAGAAATTCAAGAGAGTCTACCAGCGGGTTATAAAATCACGCCAGTTTATGATCGCTCGGAGCTTGTGAATGCGACCTTAAGTACGATTGAGCATAATCTTTTAATTGGGGCTACTCTTGTTATTGTCATACTGCTCTTGCTGTTAGGTAATATCAGAGCAGCCGTAATAACGGCCTTTGTAATTCCATTATCTTTACTGCTGACTTTCATTGCGATGAAGCGGTTTGGAATCTCCGGAAATCTTTTAAGTTTAGGTGCTTTAGATTTTGGGATTATTGTCGACGGAGCGGTCATTGTTCTTGATCACTGCGTGAGAAAAATAAGGGACAGGGCAAAAGATCTAAATCGATCTCTAAGTCGTGATGAAGTTCAAGCGACGGTCTACAACGCAACAGTTGAAATCAGAACGGCAGCCGGTTTTGGTGAACTGATAGTTGTAGTGGTTTTCTTGCCCGTATTAGCGCTTCAAGGAATTGAGGGAAAAATGTTTCAGCCGATGGCTGCTACGTTTGCTATTGCCGTTTTCTCTGCGTTAATCTTATCATTTTCTACCGTACCAGCCTTAGCTAGTTTATTTTTAAAAGGGGATCTTAAAGAAAAAGAGCCGTGGCTGATGCAGCTAGCGGAAAGACTTTATTCTCCATTTCTTGCGTTAGCAGTTCGATTTCGAAAAGCAACTGTAGCTGTAGGGGTTATTTCATTAATATTAGGAATCTTTTTGTTCTCACGCCTTGGAGGAGAGTTCTTACCTCAAATGGATGAAGCCTCTAGAACTTTTCAGTTTGTAAGACCCGTTAATATCGGAATTGATCAATCCGTAGTTCTTCAGAAAAAGTCGCAAAAAATCATATCTGAATTTCCTGAAGTAAAAACGGTTTTTAGTCGAATAGGGACTGCTGAAGTAGCAACAGATCCAATGGGCGTAAATTTAGCGGATACGTTTATTATGTTTAAAGATCGTTCAGAATGGCCCAAAGGAGAAGGCGCAAGTAAAACGTGGGCAGAAGTGACTTCTAAAATTCAAGCCCGTCTTGAAGAAGAAATTGCAGGGCAAAGAGTTCTTATTAGTCAGCCTATACAGATGCGTTTCAATGAGCTCTTAGAGGGAACTCGCGCAGATGTGTCAGTCAAGGTCTTCGGTGAAGAGATGGAGACCATGACTGAAATTTCAGAGCAAATTGCGAAGGCTCTACGTGAAGTAAAAGGTTCAGGGGATGTTGAAGTCGAAGTTCAAGGAACGTCTCCTATGCTTAGAATCATACCGAAAGCTAGTTTACTTTCAAACATAGGTATTCCAGGAAAAGAAGTGCTTGAAACTGTCGGCATTGCTTTGGGCGGCGAAGAAGTAGGCCATATTTTCGAAGGTGTTAGAAGATTTCCTATTATTGTACGTCTAAATGAAGCGGACCGTATGAATCTAGAGCTTGTCAGAAATCTCCCCGTGGAAGTTGGAGAAAGAGCCACAGCTCCGCTTAAACAAGTTGCTGACATTCGCTTTGATGAAACTTTTGGAGCAATTAATCGCGAACAGTCTAAACGCCGGACTGCGGTTATGATTAATCCAAGAGGAGTTGATACTGAGACTTTTGTTTTAAATGCCCAGAAAAAGGTCGCAGAAAAAGTTAAAATCCCTCCTGGATATTATCTTGAATGGGGTGGAAATTTTAAAAATCTTCAAGTGGCACGTTTAAGACTTTTGATTTTTGCTCCCATCGTTTTATTATTGGTATTAGCAATGGTGTTTTGGGCTTTTAGAAGTCTTCCTCAAACAGCACTTGTATTTGTAGGCGTACCGCTTGCTTTAGTAGGTGGTGTTTTAGGATTAAAACTCAACGGGCTTCCTTTCAGTATTTCTGCGGGGATTGGTTTTATCGCGCTTTCGGGAATTTCAGTTTTAAATGGTATCGTACTCGTAAATTGTTTTAATGATTTACATTTAAAAGGGTTGCGTGGTGTTGGGCTAGTTAAACACGGAACACTGCTTAGGCTTCGGCCGGTTCTTATGACTGCCTTAGTTGCAATGTTTGGATTTCTACCAATGATGGTGTCAACCGGTGTTGGTGCGGAGGTGCAAAGGCCGCTGGCGTCCGTTGTTATCGGTGGTTTATTTTCTGCCACGGCACTTACGCTTTTGGTGTTGCCGACTTTGTATTTAATTTTCGAGCGCTATATGAAAGTGGACCCGGCAAGAACACCGTCAGTACATTAAAATTCCCAAACCTGACCGGCATCGTTTAAATTAGTGTCCCTGCGATGTACTAGGAATGCTATAGTCAAATTTTGATTTATGAAGGCGAAGAGCATTTCCTACAACTGAAACAGAACTCAAGCTCATCGCGAGACTAGCAATCATTGGGCTCAATAAAATACCAAATGCAGGATATAGAAGTCCCGCAGCTATTGGAACACCAAGTACATTGTAACCAAAAGCAAACATTAAATTCTGATGGATATTTCTCATGGTAGCTTGGCTCAAGTGATGAGCGCGAACGATGCCGGTGAGATCACCTTTAACAAGAGTGACTCCAGCGCTTTCCATCGCAACGTCAGTTCCTGTACCCATCGCGATCCCAATATCTGCTTGAGCTAAAGCAGGCGCATCGTTGATGCCATCACCTGCCATAGCGACGATTTTTCCTTCAGATTTAAGTCTTTTGATAATTTCATTCTTTTGCTGAGGAAGAACTTCGGCCTCAACCTGGTCAATTCCCATTTCTTTTGCGACGACTTCAGCGGTATGCCTGTTGTCGCCTGTGACCATAACGACTTGAATGCCTTTTGAATGGAAGTATTCAATCGCAGGTTTTGCAGATTCTTTGATAGGATCTTTCACTGCAATGACGGCGGCAGGCTTTCCATCAATTGCCGCTAACATTGCTCCGTGGCCGCTGCTCTGAAGTTCTTTTGCTATTTGAGAGAGTTCGGTAGAATCAATTCCGAACTTCTCAAGAAGCTTTTTGTTTCCGACCAAGAGAGTTCGGCCTTGAATTTTACCTTTCACTCCCATGCCAGTGATAGATTCAAAATCTGTGACATTTTCGAGTTTTAGATTTCGCTCAATTGCTCCCTGAACAATGGCCTCAGCTAGAGGATGTTCACTTGATTTTTCAAGGGAAGCAACGGCTGCAAGAGCATCAGATTCGGAAAAGCCATTTAAAGTTTTCACATCGGCTAATTTTGGTTTGCCGAGAGTGAGGGTTCCTGTTTTATCCACAACGAGTGTCGTGATTTTCTCTAGGCCTTCAAGTGCTTCCGCGTTTTTAATCAAGACGCCAAGATTTGCGCCCTTACCAGTGCCGACCATGATCGACATAGGAGTAGCAAGCCCCAAAGCACAAGGACAAGCAATGATAAGTACTGCGACTGCATTCACAATAGCATGAGTGAATTGTGGCTCAGGTCCTACGAAGTACCAAACAAGAGCCGTCAAAATCGCAATCAAGACAACGGCAGGAACAAAATATCCTGAAACAGTATCGGCAAGTTTTTGGATAGGAGCGCGGCTTCGCTGGGCTTGAGAGACCATCTTCACGATTTGAGAGAGCAGTGTATCTGACCCAACCTTTGTAGCACGCATAACAAAAGAACCCGTGCCATTGACGGTTCCTCCGGTGACTTTATCACCTAAATCCTTTTCGACTGGAATAGGTTCGCCCGTAATCATTGATTCATCTATGAGACTACGTCCCTCAGTAACTTCACCATCAACAGGAATTTTTTCGCCCGGGCGCACGCGAAGCAAATCTCCGACATGAATATGTTCAACCGGAACATCTTCCTCTGTACCATCAGGCTTAACTCTTCGAGCTGTTTTCGGGGCAAGGCCTAAAAGCGCTCGAATCGCATTTCCAGTTTTATTTCTTGCTCTAAGTTCCAGAACTTGTCCGAGAAGAACCAGGGCCGTGATAACTGCGGCAGCCTCATAATAGAGCGGCACCATTCCGCCATGAACTTTCAAACTATCTGGAAAAACCGAAGGAAAAAATGTGCCGACTAGACTGAACAGATAAGCAACGCCAGTTCCTAGTGCGATCAGCGTGAACATATTAAAGTTTCGGGATTTCAGAGACGCCCAGCCTCTTTCAAAGAACGGGAATCCAGCCCAAAGCACGACAGGAGTTGCGAACAGAAATTGGACTCCAGCATTTATCCAGTTAGGGATTGCGTGCTGTACGGGTTGCCCTGGAATAAGATCCGACATAGCAAGTAGCAAAAGAGGAATAGTTAGAGGGATACTGACTTTGAGTCTCTTAGTAAAATCGACAAGTTCTGGATTTTCAACTTCACCTAAAGACACTTCTTCGGGCTCAAGTGCCATCCCGCAAATAGGACAATTGCCAGGTCCCTTCTGTCTGATTTCAGGGTGCATCGGGCAAGTGTAGATCGCCTCAGAGTCAGCTTTTGAAAGCGGTTCCACTTTTGGTGAGAGATATTTCAATGGCTCGGCCTCAAATTTGGTTTTGCATTTGGGATTACAAAAATAAAAGGTTTCACCCTTGTACTGAGTGCTACCGCCTTTAGCTGTGGCTGGATCAATCATCATTCCGCAAACAGGATCTTTCACAAGAGTTGGAGTGGTCTTTTCCTGGGGTTTGATGGAGCAGCATGCGTGATCACCTGAATGCGAGTGTCCATGAGCGTGATTGTGGTTTTTGTGTGAATGGTCCATAGGTTCTCCTTAAAGACATCATGCGCCTTCCAATTATTGGAAGGTCAATAGAAAAAAACAATCTCTAATGCACTAGGGTAGAGATAAGTCTAAACTAGGACGTCTCTTGACCTTCCCATAGTGGGAAGCTTTATATTTGATTCTATCTTTGAGGCTCTATGTAGTCTTCAAGAAAGGATCTTATGAGTAAGTCTGTTAACATCGGAGAGGCAGCTAAAATTTCAGGCGTAAACGCTAAACTCATTCGTCATTACGAATCTATAGGTATTATTCCCAAGGCGAGCCGCAGCGATGCGGGCTACCGAACCTATTCAGAGCCAGATGTTCACATACTTTCTTTTGTGAAACGCTCGCGGAACCTTGGCTTTTCAATGAAAGAGATCAAAAAGCTCGTTAGTTTGTGGCGCAACAAGAGCCGCGCAAGCTCAGAGGTGAAGAATCTTGCAGTTAAACACATCGAAGAGATGGAACAGAAAATTTTAGAGCTACAAGAAATGGTAAATACATTGAAGCATTTGGCTAAAAATTGTCATGGTGATCATAGACCGGATTGTCCAATTTTGAGCGATCTAGGAAACCGAGAGCAAAAGTAAAGACTGATCTCCTAATCAATTGTTAGGTTAATACTTTAGGTTTAATACTCGCAATGAAAGAACTTCAAGCTCTTTGAGTAAATCAAACTTTCTCTTCTTTGATGAGTAAAGTCTTTCTGTCGCGCCGACTAAGTCGGGAGAGTTTTTAATTCCTCGTCTATACTCCGTAAGAGTCAGTTCAAAATACTTTTGAGCGCTAGTAAGACGTTTCTCATTGAGCTGATAGAGCGCCCCAAGTTCAGTTATTTTCGACTGAAGAACATTTATGTCGGCCGTAGCGTTAAGTCGCCCCTGCAGTTTTCTTTGTTCAGCCGATTGTAAAAGAAGTGCTGCTGATTTTGATTTATAATACGTATCAAAACCTGAAAATAATGGAATAGTAAGTAAGAGAGAATACTTGGATTCATTAAACTGCATCGAGGAGCTCTCTGTCGGCGTAATTCTTCCCATCATATAAGAAAAATCTACCGAAGGCATGTATTCAGACTTAACTACTGACCGTTCGTATTCGACTCTAAGTCGATTCAGCTCCGCCAATTTAAATTCAATTGTATCTTCGGCCTTAGTTTGAACTGAAGCCTTTGAAAGAGATTCAAATGAACTAAAATCAATGCTTGCAAGATCATTATCCGTAACGTTCTCTGCGAATATTTGATTTAATGCTTCATGAGCTTCATTGTGAAGTTGATTGATTTGCTTGAGCTCAATTTGAATTTCATTTTCCCGAAGGTCGAATTCGTAATTATCGACGTCGCCTGTAAGGCCAGCTGCCACTTTTCTTGCCGCCATTTGCTTTTGCGACTGGGTTAGCTTAAATTCTTCTTCTAATATTTTTTGGACTTTATGGACATAGATCATTTGACTTAAGGCTTCAGTCAGCCTGAGGCGAAGCTCTCGTTTCTTCAGTTCGTATTCCAATTTAGATGACTCAAGCTCCACACCTTTTTGATTAATTATTGAAACGTCTCTAAATCCGCTAAAGAGATTTAGTTTACCTTCTAAGTAGGTCACAGTGCCTTTTTCCGTGGCTATCAGCTCGTCCGTCTTATTTTGTTCTCGTCCAGCTACAGCATTTACGGTCGGGTAAAATGCGGATTTAGCTGCGGTTAGCAGAGCACTACTAGATTCAGTTTGTAACTTTAGGGCACTAAGTTCAGGGTTCTTTACATAAAGCTTATCTTCTATACTTGTCATTCCTTCTATAGCGTGTGAATTGAAACCACCAATCAAAATAGAAATAAAAGTAGCTAAAAATAATGCCTGTTTCATAACAATCCTTTATGATTTATTTTTCGACCTGAAATTTAAAACTGCTTTTCTTGCCTTTGTGACTAGCGTCCACATTCATTTCAACTCGGTAAGCCTCTTTAAAATCAATCTCAGTCACATACGCGCTGTCTTTGACTTCAAGTTTACTAGGGACTGCTTTTCCTTTCGGCAATTTACTTGTGGCAGTCAATTTCACTTCAGCCAGAGGCAAGTCTTGTCCCTCATGACTTAGCGGAAAGAGTTTCACTTCAGATCCAGAAACGACGTACTCTAAATTGATATCTTTACCTTTCTTCACAGTTCCACCGTGATTGGCTTTTAGTGATCCAGGCGCTTCGTCATGTCCTTCGTGCGCAAAAACATTAAGAGATACCGTCAGAACCGTCGCTAATACTATTTTTTTAAACATTTTTTTCTCCTTCAAAGATATTTGTTTCATCAGTTAATTTAATACTTCTCTCTGCAGATTCTTTACCAAAATGGTAGAACACGGCAGGAGTTACGAACATATCCAAAAGCGTCGAGCTGATTAGACCGCCGACAATAACCACGGCAACTGGGTGAAGAATTTCTTTTCCAGGTTCCCCACCTGCCATTGCAAAGGGGATCAAACCTAAGATCGCCGTTAACGCGGTCATCAACACTGGGATGAGTCGCTCTAAAGATCCACGTATCACCATGTGCTCACTAAATTTTTCACCTTCGTATTTCATTAAATGTAAGTAGTGCGAAATCATCATAATTCCATTTCTTGATGAAATACCGCATAAAGTAACAAATGCAACTAAGCTGGCTACAGAAACTGTTTTATCTGTTAAGTATATTCCAATTATCCCACCGATGAAAGCCATGGGAATATTCAGCATGACCTGTACGGAAATAAATGAAGATTTAAAATGCATATATAAAACTATAAATATTCCCAGGAGCGATAAGATAGCTAAAAATGTCATAAGACGAGCGGCTTTTTGTTGGCTTTCAAACTGGCCGCCATAGGTAACGAAATAGCCTTCTTTTAACTTTACGTTTTTATTTATTTTACTTTGAACTTCAGTCACAAGACTATCAAGATCCCTGCCCGAAGAGTTACCTAAAACAACAATTCTTCGCTGCGCATTTTCTCGGTTAATAATATTTGGCCCTGTGGATTCAAAAACGTCGGCTACTTTTTCAACCGTGACACGCGAACCGTCAGGCAGGATTTTGATCGGGGTTTTCTTGATGAGTTCAAGATCAGATCTGGATTTTTCATCAAAACGCATAAAGACGTCAATGTTTCTTTGACCCTCAAGAATTTGGCCAACAACTTCGCCCTGAAGAGCTTTTTCCATAAGTCCAGCTAAATCTCCGACGACGATTCCAAATTTTGCCGCCTCTTCGCGCATCAGTTGAATTTTCACTTGGGGAATCAGAACTTGCTGTTCAATTTGAAGATCCACAAGACCCTCGGTGCCTTCAAGAGATTTTTTTATTTCGGCGGCAGACGCTCTTAACGTTGCTAAATCAGGACCAAAAACTTTAATCGCAATTTGAGCTCGAACCCCCGATAATAAATGATCAAGACGATGGGAAATAGGCTGACCAACGTTAACAACAACGCCTTCAATTTTCGAAAGATTTGTTCGGATTTCATTTAATACGATTTCTCGAGGTCTTCCTTCTTCGTTAAAATCCACATCAATCTCAGAAGAATGTACCCCCTCAGCATGTTCATCTTGTTCGGCGCGCCCCGTACGACGTGACACAGCTTTTACTTCTGAAGACTGTAGGATAAACTTCTCGGCCTGAAGGCCAAGTTTATTTGATTCCTCCAAAGAAATTCCAGGCTGGGCCATCATTGAAATCGTTGCCGTTCCTTCGTTGAACTTCGGCAAGAAATCACGTCCCATCGTGAATGCTAATGCGACCGATGCCAAAAACAAAGCGCCTGTGAAGCCAATAATGATGTAGGGGTGCTTCAAAGATTTGTGCAAAATCTTAGTATCAATTCTTTTTAAGAAGCGAACCAAAGGGCCGTCGCTATGCTCTAGAAGCTTCCCTTTTGTTAAAAGATAAGAGCATAAAGCCGGAGTGACGGTTAATGAAACAACTAATGACGCCAGAAGTGATATTACGTAGGAAACTCCCAATGGAACGAAAAGTTTTCCTTCGATTCCGCCCATGCTGAATAATGGTAAGAAGACTAAACAAACGATAATTGTTGCAATAACGATTGAGTTACGAACCTCGCTTGACGCTTTATAAATAACTAAGAGCGAATTTTTTGGGTTTGCACTTTGTTTATTCTCTCTTAACCGCCGAAAAACGTTTTCAACATCGACAATGGCATCATCTACTAGCTCACCGATAGCAATGGCTAGCCCCCCCAGAGTCATTGTGTTTACGGACATACCAAAGATTTTAAATACGATCGCAGTAACTACAAAAGATAATGGAATTGCAGTGACCGTAATTAGAGTAGTTCGGAAATTAAGAAGAAAAATATAAAGCACAATGATAACAAGAATAATACCATCGCGTAGCGCAATCTTCACATTACCGACAGAAGATTCAATAAAATTTGCTTGCTTGAATAAATGGGGATTAAGTTCAACGTGCGCAGGCAGCGTCTTTTGCAGATCTTTTAAGGCTTTTTCAATTTCTTCAGTTAATTCAATAGTGCTTGCGCCGGGTTGTTTTTGAATACTCATAATGACGCCGGATTTAGCGTTTACGCTGGCATCCCCCCGCATAACTTGAGGCGCTTCCTTTACTTCGGCAATTTCTTTTACTAAAACGGGGCGTCCAAGATGCATTCCGACAACTGAGTTTTGAATTTCCTTTTTATCTCGAATGGCCCCAAGAACTCGAATTAAAGATTCATTTCTTTCGATGTTTATAAATCCACCAGTAGAATTTAAACTAATCATTGAAAGATTTTTCTCGATATCATCCATGGGAAGCTGAAGACGCTGCATCTTCTCAGCAGAAAGTAGGATTTGATATTGCCTTACCCCTCCACCGATTGAGATAACTTGAGCAATTCCCGGGATACTTAATAAACGAGGTCTGATTGTCCAATCGGCAATCGTTCGTAAGTCCATCGGATTAACCTTGGGATCTTTTGAAGTTAATCCGACCAGTTGGAATTCTCCCATAATTGACGAAATCGGGCCCATTATTGGAGTGATGTTTTTAGGTATCTTCTCTTTTGCTAAAGTTAATTTTTCTTGAACCAACTGCCGGTTCCTAAATATATCCGTGCCCCATTCAAATTCTACGTAAACAATGCTTAAACCAACGCCAGAACTAGAGCGTACGCGCTCAACTCCTGGTAAACCGTTAAGTGCAGTCTCAAGGGGAAAAGTTACAAGAGTTTCAACTTCCTCAGGAGCCAAACCCGGCGCTTCTGTCATTATATTTACAGTCGGGCGATTTAAGTCAGGGAAAACATCGACCGGAAGATTAATAGTGGTCCAACTGCCGTAGGCTAGAATTAGGGCTGCCAACGCAACTACGAAAACTCGGTGCGAGAGCGAAAATTTAATAATCCTATCTAACATGGTCTCTCCTGACGGTTGGGTTCTGCTAGACCCTGATCTACTTTTTCTAGTCTATTTGCGTGCAACAACGACATAATGACGGCCTATAAGCGATTTTAAGGGAAACAAATTTAAACGTTCACGAATTGATAGATCACTTTTTAATAAAATCAAGTAAGTTAAAAAAAATGGATAAACAATTAACGCTAGTGGAATTAAGGGCCAATCTTCCATATATACTGATGCATATTCAAATCGAATATTCTTAAAATTATTTCTCCTTAAATGCATAGCTAGCGCTTGAGGCGGAAGAATATTCCATATTCCTTCATTGTTATTATAAATTAACTTAAATCTTTTAAAACATCCAAAAAAAATAAAGTTCAACCTATCTCTCACAGTCATGAAGTTATCATTTGTTACAATAAGTAATCCACTTGAATTCAACGCTCCATGAAAACAAGCAAACAGATCCCTAATTTGATCAAAACACATAATTCCACTTACGCAAGTAATAACATTAAAGCTTTCAGGGCTCACATTTTTTAAATACGTATGTGCTTCCATTTGGTGAAATTCAAAATTTACATCTGGGTGCTTTATTATATCAACGCCGACAACTTTCAGACGTGGATAGCTACTTTGTAAATATCGAGCAAATTCACCAGCACCGCACGGAATATCCAGCAAAACACTTGGAACAGTAAAGTCAACGTTTTCGCTAAGTAAACGCACAACCGTCTCGTTCACCCCTTTCTGGGTGTTTCCCCTAGGAACTTTTATTTGAGTCATTTATGAAATCCTTAAAAAAATTTTTAACGTCTGCACACAAGTAATCGTGGATAATTCTCTTTATTTAATGATTCCCGTGATGTTCGGTATGTCCATCATCCACAACTTCTAGCTTTAACGGAAGGGGGTAGGAAACTTCATTTCCCTTTTGACTCTCTCTGGTTGCGTTTACCTTAAGACTTCCTTTCTTTTTCAGATTTACACTTTTTGGAAAAACACAGGTATAAAAATTTTCCTTAATTTTACAATCCGCCTTTTCTTTACTGCTGTGTACAATTTGCAAATCGGATTTGTTCACTGATGGATTCGCCCATTCTATATCTAAAAGGAATACCTTTAGAGCATTGGGGCTGGTGAGTAAAACTTCCGTGTGAAAAGCACCCGGCATTCGAATGAACCCGCCATTAGGTCCTTGTTTATCTTCGCCATGCGCCAAAGCTAATTCAGTGCATAGAAAGAGTATTGCCAAGCTAGTAGTTTTTAAAATCATCACGATATGCTCCTTTATGTAAAACTTTTAAACTCTATCAAAACAAATATTGAAATTAAAAATTAAGATACTCAATAGATAAATACGAGGGAGAAGGTCCGAATGTGACAAGTTTTACAAAAATATGTTGTTTTATTTTGATACAAAGAAAGTTTTGTATAAATATTTGACAAATAGGTATACCCCCTATACCTATGGTCTGAGTAGGTATAGGTGATGGAACTAGATAATAGTACTAAAAAGAGAAAAGATAAGTCTTCTGCGAAAAAAATCGGCCATGATCATAGCGCTGAGTTGCGTCGATTGAGCCGAATCAAAGGCCAGGTAGATGGTATTGAGCGAATGATCATAGATAGAAAATACTGTCCCGAGATAATTGTTCAAATTAAGTCCATTCGCTCAGCATTAAAAGGATTGGAGTTTAGTATCGCGGAAGGGCACATAAGGCAATGTGTAAAAGCCGCTATAAAAAGTCGGGATACCGGTGTCGCAGAAGAAAAGTTAGAAGAAATTTTATCCCTTATGAAAGGGCAAAGTTAAAAAATAGAGTTTGTATTTATTAAAAAGGAGTACTGATATGATAAAGTTAGCAATGGCAGCAATGACTGGGGTGTTATTAAGTTTAAATGCGTATTCTCATGGTGGTGTAGCGGGTGTTACTAGCGCGAAGGCAATTGAATTGGCTGCTCATAGAATCGACCGTCTTGTCGCTTTAAATAAAATTGATGGATCTTTTTTAAAAAAACTAGATAAAATTGAAGTAGAGGTTGTGCAAAATCAAGCTCCTGTTTATTACAGAGTAAGGGTATCACAAACTGTCCCAGTCCAAGGAAATCCGGTTCAGATGGATATTGCTTTTGATGATGATGGAAAACCACTCTCTTTTCAGTTATTGCCTAATGGAGTTTCAGGGCCAGATATAGGTTGGACAGAAAAGTCTGCGGGAGAGCTTACCGAAAACGCGCTTCACTATGTCCTTGAAAATGCAAAAGATCCGAAAGTTGGTTTATTTGATAAAGCAGCTACCGCTTTTACTCTAACTAAAGGAGTGTTAAAGGGCCAACCTGTTGCCAGAGGTCAAGTGACATCTTCTGCTACAACAGAAAAATTGAACATCTATTTAAAGCTGGATGGGACATTTATATCAGCAGAAATAGTTCAGTAAGATAGAGAGCTAAATAAATGAGGCAATTTATTTTTATTTTTTTCACTATGGTTTTTTTTGTTACGAGCTGTAACTATACAAAGCTCAAAGAAAAACCTGAAAATTTAAAGCAGGAATTTTCTTTACCTGCTGAAAAGTTGTCTCAGTTATCCTATAGTTTGATAGCTCAAAAAATATTTTCACCTAAATGTGTATCTTGTCATGGTTCATCTGGAAACGTGAATTTGGAAAGCTATAATGAAGTTGTAAAAAATGTAGCATTGATTAAGAAGAGCGTTTTTCTAGAAAAAACGATGCCTAAAAAAGGTGTATTGACGCAAGAAGAGCTGTCATATTTATGGAACTGGCTTGAAAAGGGAGCTCAAGAGCTACCTGAAGATGGAACGCCTCCGATAGTGATTGAGCCTATGTTACCCACCTTTGAGTCGATCAATAAAAATGTTTTTCAAGTTTCGTGCAAAGACTGTCACAACGAAACTGGAACAGGTAAGCGGATTTTATTGGATAAACAGTCTTTATTGGATTCGCCACTAGAACTTATTATTCCGGGAAACGCTGACGAATCCGGTCTAATCATAGCTCTTGAACGTACTGACGATAAGAGAATGCCTTCTGCGAAGGAGGGCTATTCACCTCTGAGTGATGAAGCTAAGAAAATTATTCGTAAATGGATTGATAATGGAGCCAAAGATTAAGGGTTCCTTCTGAAAGGTTTTTATATGAAACAAAGTAGAGTTTTTTTTCTGATATTTTTTGTATTAATTTCATCCGCTCATTCGTTGAGTATATTGTGTGAAGGTAAGACAAATGATATAAATGCGAGTGAAAATGCCAAATTCGAAGTGGAAATAAAACAAGACGAAAAAGGAATTTTTAAAAACTTTGGGCCTTTCTACCGTGCAACGATTAAATATTTTTTCTCAACGGGCACCTCTTATACGGGTATAGATTTATCAGATTCTGTTTCTACCTACCTAAACAAAATTGTATTTAAGGGTTCTTTGGCTGAAAAACGAAATTTGACTTTCGAACTCGATCAAACGGGCATGGTTAAAAATGTAGTTATGAACTACGACTCTAAAATTATTAATCAACCCGTTCAATGTGAAATTAGTGGGGATCTTCCTGCGCGTCCCGTGTGCCCGACTGAAGCCGAAAAAGAGTTGTTCTTACTAAAGGCTATTAGAGCCTCGGATTTAGATTTAGTACAAACCGCCCTTGATTGCGGAGCTAATGTTAATTTGGCAGATATAAATGGCTGTACCCCTTTGATGTTTGCCGTTGAACCAACATGCGGACAAAATACGTCTAGTTCGTATCGATCACTTTACTCAAAAACCCCAAAGGTTTTAGATTTGCTAGTCTCGAGTGGAGCCTACGTAGACACTTTGGATGCCCACAAAGAAAATGCGTTGATTAAAGCAGCAAAAATGGGTGTTGCAGATGTCTATGAAACATTTATTGCTCTTGATGCCGATTTCAATACTCAGGATGAACTAGGCAACACGGCGTTAATGTATGCAGTAAAAAATGGGGATAGTCGGGTTGTGGACCAAATTCTCGAAGGTAATCCAGATAGGAAAATTAGAAATGCACTGGGAAAAACAGCGTTTGATATTGCGGGCGAGTCTCAACGAAAAGAGATTGTCGATTTAGTAAGAATTGCAGATTTAGAAATAGTAGTAGAAGGTAAACCAGACGGGACTTGCTCGTTAAGTAAAATTGAAGTGAGGCAAGGACAAGTGGCTGATCTTAAATTAAAAGCGACAGATAAAATGTTTAAATTTACGTCTGTAGATTTAGGAATTGAGCTAATGGCAGATAGAAATGGTTTTGCAAAGAAAACCATTGCGTTTGATAAAAAAGGAAAATTTAAGTTTTCGTGTGGGTTTCACGGTGTAGGTAAGCCAACAGCCGGTTCGTTTGTAATTGAATAACTGCGAGGGAAGTATGGGAAAATATTTGTTGTGTTTTGTCTTTATTGCGGCTGGTCTGTTTGCAAAAGAGAATAAGACAGAAGCTCCAGTTATATTAAAAAAAACAATTGAAATTAAAGATCAAGAGTCACAGGTAGAGTTTATCGCTATTGGAAAACCTAGTCTTTTAAAAATTAATGGAAAGGGTGGAAAAATGACTGGATTGGTGGAAATAGATAATTCCCTAATCTCAGGCAACTTTATTGTACCATTAAGTGAAATTACGACTGGCGTGGATCTTCGTGATGAGCATATGAAAAATAAGTATTTGCAAACGGATAAATATCCAAATGCTGAATTGAAAATTTCAGAATTGAAACTAGAGAAGAGCCCCATAAACTCAACTTTCGTATATAAGGACTTACCTTTTAAAGGCAAACTTAAAATTCATGATACTGAATCTGATGTTGAAGGATTGTTTGATATCGAGTCCACCGAGAAAAAAATTCTTGTAAAGGCAAAAACAAAAACCACTATCACTTCACATAAAATTGATATTCCATCTTATATTGGTATTAAAGTTGCTGATGAAGTAGAAATTAATGTTGATTTGAAGATCGTGAAGTGAAGTCTTTTTTAATTCTAATCTCTTTTTTATGTGGTTTTAAAGCTCGTGCTTTTCCTGAAAATGTACGGCATGGGTATTTTTCATGCACGGCTTGCCATGTTTCTCCATCTGGCGGAGGAGTTCTAACTCTCTACGGAAGATCACTTTCTAACGAATTGATGAGCACCTGGGGTTCCACAAAAATCTCTGGATTTTTGTTCTCTAATCCTGAGGATGAATCAAAGATCCAATGGTTAAGACAACAGATTTTTTTTCGAGGTGTGCAAACTTTTCGAAACACTCCAAAAGTTGAAAAGGCCAAGTTTGTGCCCATGCAGGCAGACTATGAGGTTGGAGCTGATTTTGAGAAATTTGCGATCATCTCAACTTTTGGTTTTCGAGCAAATGACAGTTCTCAGGATTTAAAAGAATTTTTCTCTCGTAGGCATTACGCGCTTTACCGCTTTACTGATCAAGTCGTGGGCCGCATCGGAAAGTTTATGCAGTCATTTGGGTTAAACGGACCGGATCATGTCACTGCCACCCGCAGAGGATTAGGTTGGGACCAAGGATCTGAGTCCTACAATTTGGAGATGAACTACATTGGCGAATCGTTCAATCAAACACTGACTTTAATTTCGAATTCGCCAGAAGAAAAATCAGTCAAAAAAGATCAAGGCGTTTCTCTTAATTCAAGTTACTTTTGGAAAAACAATTCTAGGCTTGGCTTAAGTGCCTACCAAGGCAGACAAAGCGATTTCGATAGAACTGTTTTTGGTCCCTACGCGACCATAAGTATTACCGAAAAACTGTTTTTGAACACAGAAGTTTTTCTTCAAGATAAAACTCTTAAAAGTGATTCCAGTCATCAAAGAGGCTATGCCTCCTTTTCACGGCTCGGCTATGAAGCCGTCAAGGGTCTCACTCCGTTTATTCAATTTGATCGTTCTAACTTAGATAATTCTGACCGAAATTCTCAGCTTGACTCTTATGGAGTTGGTGCTCAGTGGCTTCCTTATCCGCATTTTGATTTGATGCTTTTCTTAGGAAAGGAAAAGTCTTATATGCAGGAAACTACTGACTTCGGCTGGCTAATGTTTAATATATATTTGTAGAAATGTTTCAAGTGTCCCGTCTTTCGATCTTCGCTTGGAGTCATAAACCGTGAATTCTTGAGGGAGGTTTTTTTGAGAGCTCTAATTTTTAGTCTAAACATTCTTGTAATTTTATTTTGTCAGCGGGCCACTGCTAAAGTGGTCCGTTATGAACTAAACGTGACTCAGTCTCCAGTTAATATTACCGGAAAAAAGGAAGTTGATTTTTCCATACTTGTAAATGGAGGAATACCGGCGCCGACACTTGAATTTACCGAAGGAGATGACGCCGAAATTACGGTAAAAAATAGTATACCGACGGGCGAAGATGTTTCGATTCATTGGCACGGTATTTTGCTTCCGCCCTTAGAAGATGGCGTTCCTTTTGTAAATACCCCTCCAATTTACCGGGGTCAGTCACGAACTTTTAAGTTTAAGATTCGGCAAAACGGAACCTATTGGTATCACTCGCATACAATGCTTCAAGAGCAAAAGGGCGTTTATGGTGCGATTGTCATTCACCCAAGAAAAGAAACGATTAAAACCGATAAGGAAATCGTGGCTGTTTTAAGTGATTGGTCGGATGAGAATGCGGATCAAATTCTGAGAAATCTAAAAAAAGATGGCGATTACTACACCTTTAAAAAAGGTACGATGCGCTCTTACTTTGGAGCTATTGAGTCCGGAAAACTGAAAAATCAGTTTCGGAATGAGTGGTCACGCATGGGGGGCATGGATCTTTCAGATGTCGGGTATGATGCATTTCTAATTAACGGCAAGCGTGACGTGCAGCTTCTAGAAGCTCATCCAGGAGAAAAGATTCGAATCAGAATTGTGAATGCAGCCTCTTCTACTTACTTTCGAGTGTCTCTAGGTGGACTTCCTATGAAAATTATTTCGGCCGATGGTATTGACGTAGAGCCCATAAGCGCAAATGAAGTTCTCATTGGAATGGCTGAAACTTACGACATCCTTTTTCAAGTACCAGACCATAGTAATTATGAGCTACGCGCCACTGCACAAGATGGAACCGGTTTTTCATCTGGATGGATCGGTATGGGAAAAAAAATCCTAGCGCCTGATGTTGAAAAGCCCGATTTGTATTCGGTGATGGAGCATTCAGGAATGTCTACGATGGATCATTCTTCGATGGGGAAAGAAGAGTCGTCTAAAACAAAAGAAGTTGATCATTCAAATATGAATATGGATATGAATGGTAAAGAACAAAGTTTGAAACATGGAAGTGAATCAAAATCGAAACCAAATTCTAGTCACACCATGGAAACTGAAAGCGAAATGGACAACATGCCAGGCATGAATCATTCGACCAAACCTGCTGAAGAAAAAAAGGATAGTAAAGACGCACCTGTTGAATTGCTGAATGTTGATAATTTAAAGGCGCTAAATCCTATGAGTTTACCGAAAAATGTAAAAGTTCATGAACTAAAATTAGTTCTAGATGGAGATATGAGACGCTATGTCTGGCTTATCAATGGGAAAACGATAATGGAGGATCGAACTATTATTATCAACCCAGGCGAGGTTGTTCGCATTACTTATCAAAATAACAGTATGATGCATCACCCGATGCATCTTCATGGACATTTTTTTCGGGTTATAAACGAAAATGGCGATTTCTCTCCCCTTAAGCACACAGTTGATGTTCCGCCAATGTCGTCAAGAACCATTGTTTTTTATGCGGATGAGCCTGGGCAGTGGATGTTACATTGTCATAATCTTTATCATATGGACGCTGGGATGGCGAAAGTTGTGAAATACTCAAATTTCATTTCCCCTCCTGAAATCCTTGCCCACGAAAAAATGGATCATCATCGGGTTGACCCTTGGTATACCAAGGGAAAGTTAGAACTTTCGTCTAATCACGCACAAGGTGCCTTTAGGGTTTCCCAGAGTTGGAACCAAGTTGACGCAAGGATTGAAGGGGCAAACAGAGAAGGAAAAAATTTTTCTTTCGAAAAAAATTGGGAAGCCGAAGGCGATTTACTGTATCGGAGATGGATAAGTAATTGGACTAATCTAGTATTAGGTGGAACCAGTTACGGCACAAAATATTATGGGGTCGCGGGAATAGGATACACACTACCATTCTTATTTGAGACCAACTTTCTAATTAATCACAAGGGTCAGTTTCGCTTAGACGTAAATAGAAAGTTTCAGTGGACAACGAATATACTCTCAGATGTTGAAGTAACTTGGCGACCGGGTGATCAAGGTGGAGAATCCGAACTCGAAATTGAATCTTCTCTTATGTATTCTTCTAGTTGGTCCTGGACCGCAGGTTTCATGTTTACGAGAAACAGTATCGGCGCTGGCATAGAATATCAGTTTTAATTTTCTAGCGGCAGCGTCGCAGTATTTAGTCATCAAACCAATACTTGGCTTTGAATTTGCTCCTTATATTTTAACAGTGGGAATTTAGGTTGTTCGGGGAATTATTCCCTGAATCTATTTTTTTTCGAGTTAAATTGGGGGTAACTATGCAGGGCAAAAATATGGATCACAATGATCACGGCAACATGCACTACAAGCATCTAGCCATCATGACCGTACTCTCGTTTATTTCGATGTATGTCCTGATGTACTCGATGGTTGATCGTTTTGAGAATGTCTACAGCAGTTTTAATCAGGTTTATATGGCGGCACTTATGACTGCGCCGATGGTTTTTATTGAAATGGTTTTGATGAAAATGATGTATCCAAACAAAAAGAAGAACTTAGCGATTGTAGTGTCAAGCATCCTGGCAGGGGTCTTATTCTTCGCGCTGATTCGTTTTCAATCAGGCGTCGGAGACAAACAATTTCTACGTTCTATGATTCCGCACCACGCAGGTGCGATTCTCATGTGCAAAGAAGCAAATATCAACGATGAAGAAATTAAAAATCTTTGCAGTACGATTATGCAAGGCCAGCAGAAGGAAGTTGACCAAATGAAGGCCATTCTTAATCGACTATAAATATATATTAACAAAGCCCTTGAAGGAGGATTTATGAAGTCAATTTGTACAGCGGCGGTATTTTTCTGTTTTGCAGCTTTTGCTCAGACATCTGTTCCGACCGATGCTAAATTCCTGGATCAATTCAGCGAACACCATATGGATGCGATTAAGATGGCGAAAATGGCTGAAAAAAAGGCCGAAAATCCAGAACTTAAAAAAATGGCTCGAATGATGGTGAAAGATCAATCTAAAGAAATTGATCAAATGAAATCGTGGCGCAAAGAACTGTTTTCTTCAGTGCAAAAGAGTTCTTCGGAAATGCCCATGATGGATATGAAAGATTTAGAAAGTTCAAAGGGGCACGCATTCGACGCAGCTTTTTCCGAAATGATGGCTAAGCACCACCAAGATGGGATTGATATGGTTGAAAAAATGTCGCCCGAAATAAAAAACGAAAAGATAAAACAGTTTGCTTTGCAAACGGCTCAAAAACAAGGGCAGGAAAAAGAAAAGCTAAAAAAAATGACTGAAAAACACTAAATCAAACTGCCTGCTTTGTATAGCGGGTTAGTAGGGTATATAGGTACCATTCTCTTGGAAAATTCTACAAAAGGTTTTCGATAAGCGAATTACTTAACACTCAAAACTTAAAAACAACGAGGTAAAAAATATGAATACGCAATCTACATTTCTTAAAAAGAGTTTAACGGTTATTCTAGTTTCGGTCGCTTCTATGGCTATCGATTCTCAGGCGATAGGTTCATTTGGTTCAAATTTTCCTATGGGAAAAGAATCAGGAGGTGGAATGGTGGGAAAAAGTTGCCCCGATACCCGAGTTTCTTATACCCCTAAAACAAACCTTCAATTTATCGATATGTTTCAACCCCACCATATGATGGCAGTTGAAATGGCTAAAGAAGTTGTAGCACGTGGATCAAATTCAGAACTTCGTTCACTGGCTCAGAAAATTATTTTAGCGCAAACGGAAGAATTGAGAGTTCTAAGTGCAGCCCGCAAGCAACTGACCGGAAATTCGAATAGTCCGATGATGAAAGACCCTCATATGGACAAAGACATGATGACTCTTCGTTCTTTGTCTGGAGCCGCGTTAGATATAGCATTTATCGACACCATGATTCCTCATCATGCCTCGGGAATTCCGTCGGCCCATCAGTCATTGCCACATTTAACTCGTGAGGATTTAAAGGAAATGGCAATGGATATTATAAATACGCAAGCGCGTGAAATTGGCGAAATGCAAAGGATGCGAGAGTAGCCTAAAAATATAAAGTTTGTGATAAATAGAAGACCCAGTTTTACTGCGTTTAAATAAGTAAAATAGGTTTCTTTGAACAAGTCACTAGTTGAGCTACTCGGCGCAAAAAGGAAATGAGAGATGTATATGGCGCGTGTGTAAATTGTTGCCGCCCAAGGAAGAAAGAGGGTGTCCAATTGAACCATTGTATTCTTTCTTTCCAGGGATACAAGTTGCTGGAAGTGAGGACTTCCAGCACGCTCTAAAGCTATCGTAAAAAATTGAGGTAGCCCCTTTGTAATTTTTCATTTCGTTGCTAATTTTTGTTATTTGTCCTGTTCGATCTAACAAGTTAAATTGAGCTATGTCGATAGCGCGCGCATAGGCATGCATACTCAATGCGCTAGATCCTCGACCGTTTCGGTTTGAGTATGTTCCTAGGTGCCTAACAAAAACTTGCACTGGCGCAGGGAGTTTCGCAGCCTCGGCGGCATCTTCAACGCATTCGAAAAAATACTTATTCAAGTGTTGAGCAAAAAGCGGGTGAAAGTATCCTTTTCCGCAAATTGTATCACTGTTGTATCCACCCATTACATTTGAATTTGAATCGCAGCCATTCCAAACTTGAGCAAGGCCATTGGCTAATTGCAGCGGATTCTTATTTAACGAAAAATTTGAAGATCTAGAGCTTACTTCTGGATTAGAAACTTCAGGTGCAGGAGGAATATCATCTGGCAAGCCAATCGGTTCTTCGCCAATGTGATCCATATCCGTTGAGGCCAAATCACTGACATCGATATCTGACTTTGAACAACCAAACGCAAAGAAAACTGATAAAATTAATAGAATTTTTTTCATAAATGACTAATCGGAAAAAAATCTAAAAATTTGAACTCTATCTAAAAAAAACAGCGAAGTTGGATTAATTTAAGGCGTTAGTCTTGCCTATAAGAAATGATTAACTTGTCGAATTGCAGAAAAATTTATTTTTGCTTAGTTTTTTAGTTAAATAACATTTTAAAATTAGAACCTCTCCATCTCTTTAATGGTATGGAGAGGTTCCAATAAGACTAATAACATCCTTTATCACGTGATGTGCGTTTATCTTGGCAAGTGCTATCTTTCTCAAAATAAATGTTTTCATTCAGTTTTAAATCAGAATCGGGTTTAGCAATCACTGATTTCTCACCATCTACTTTTTCAACGGTCAAGAATCCGACAGTTGTGTATCCACAGCCTTTTGATCGCCCGTCAAATGTGCAATCTTTTTCTAAGGCTCTGATTTTATCGCCTACTTTTAATCCATCCGATGCTCCTAACTCAATTTTTACTTCTTGTGTGTTTGAGTTAGTAGGGGAGTACTTAACTGTTTTGGCACCAAAAGAATTTAGTGCCAGCAATCCTACTATTGCGACTATCATGTTTTTCATAATACCTCCTTAATTAACGCAGAAATCATCTGCGGATATTACTTAATACGATGAGGATGCAAAGTTTGTGACATGTTTAGCATTAGCTGTTACTCAACAACAATGTGACCTGTAATCATATCCATACCGCAGGCAAAGCGAATGTTGCCTTTTTGAACAACCCCAAGATCAGCTGGAACCATTTTATTTTGTTCTTTTAATTCGGCCTTAATTTTCTTTTCCTTTACTTGGATGGACGTCGCACACGTGTTGTTGGTTATTCGTGTTACGTTTAGAATAACGTGAGTTCCTGGTTTAACCTTGATCTCGCTGGGTTCAAATCCATTTTCAGTTACCTTTAGTGCGATTGTCTTTGTCTCTTCCTTCGCATAGGCCATCTGTAAACCAAAAATTGCAACGAGAGCGATTAATATATTTTTCATGTTATCTCCTTAGTTTGTGTTAAAAGTTCTTTTTCTTTCCAAATATAAAATATAACTGGATAAATGAGCAGCTCTAAAATGAACGAAGTGAAAAGCCCACCAATCATCGGGGCTGCAATTCGTTTCATGACATCAGCGCCAGCGCCGATAGACCACATGATTGGGATAAGCCCCATAAATAGAGCCATAACGGTCATTAGCTTTGGTCTAACTCTATGAACCGCACCTTCAATCACAGCATCGTGAAGATCTTTTCGGGATTTCATTAAACCTCGTTTTTCGCGATCATGATAAGATAGATCTAAATACATCAGCATAAAAACACCGGTCTCAGCATCAAGGCCAAGAAGTGCAATCATTCCAACCCAGGCCGCAATGGAAAGATTGTAGTCGAGCGCCACTAAAATCCACACTGCGCCAATCAGCGAGAATGGAACGGCTAATAGAATAATTCCAGTTTTTATCCACGACTTGGTATTAAAATGCAGAAGCAGAATAATAAGGAAAAGCGTCAAAGGGATTACGATTTTAAGGCGCTCTTTAACTCGTTCCATGTTTTCGTATTGGCCGCTCCAAGCAAGCGTGTAGCCTGTCGGGAGTTTAACCTGGTCACTAACGGCTTTCTTAGCGTGTTCAACAAAACTACCAATATCGATTTTTGATGGATCAATATCGACATACACGTAACCAACAAGAGATGCGTTTTCATCACGGATCATGGAAGCGCCGTCGTTAACTTTCACTTTAGCGATTTCCCCTAAGGGAAGCTGAGCTCCCGTGGGAGCTGAAATCAAGACTCGATTGATTCGTTCGATGTCTTGGCGAAAATCAGCAGCAAAGCGAACTTGGATCGGATAGCGTTCTCGGCCCATCAAAGCGGTTGAAACGTTTTCTCCGCCAATAGCTGCCATGGCTTGGTCTTGCGCTTCTTTTAGTGAGAGGCCATAGGTTTTAAGTTTGTTACGATCAAAATCAATATCTAAAAAATAGCCGCTCGCAATTCGTTCGGCGACGACGGTTCTTGCGCCTTCTAGTTTTTGAATTACACTCTCAAGTTCGCGTCCGATCTTCTCGATTGTCTTTACATCCGAGCCAAAAACTTTCACACCAATTGGGCTTCTGATACCGGTTGAAAGCATATCGATTCGGTTTTTAATCGGCATAGTCCAGATATTTGGCATTCCAAGGAAGCTGAGCTTCTCATTCATTTCACTCACAAGTGCTTCTTCTGAAATCGTTTCTGGCCAAATTCGCGTTAACGGCGCCTTAAGAATTTCTGGCAAAGATGAATAAAAACGGTTTTCTTTTCGCCACTCAGATTTCGGTTTAAGAACAATCGTCGTTTCAATCATCGATAGCGGTGCTGTATCAGTTGAAGTTTCTGCACGTCCAGCTTTTCCAAAGACGGTATCCACTTCCGGAAAAGATTTAAGGATTTGATCTTGAACCGTTAAAATTCTTTGCGCTTCAGAAACAGAAAGCCCAGGAAGGGCGGTCGGCATATAGAGCAAGCTACCTTCATGGAGAGTTGGCATAAACTCTGTTCCCAGCATCGCAAAGCCAGGAAAAATCGAAAGAACAGCAGTAAATGCAATAGAAAGAACAAACTTCTTTCTCTCCAGAACCCAGTGCAAAACTGGCTCATAAATAGCAAAAAGTCTGCGGCTGATCGGATGCTTGTGTTCAGAATAGTATTTTCCAACAAGAAGAACATTTCCGATCGAATTGAGCCAAGTATATGGGCCTTTAAAATTATCGGGCCGAGCAAAAAGCATTCGCATCGCAGGATCTAAAGTGATAGCAAGAAGTGCAGCAATCCCCATCGCCAGGTTTTTTGAGAGTGCTAGTGGTCTAAATAGACGACCTTCTTGATCCACCAGGGTGAAAATGGGAAGAAAGGCAACCGCAATCACAAGAAGAGAGAAGAAAACCGAAGGACCTACTTCAGTCAAAGCCTCAAGCCTGACTTTAAAAAAACTCTCTTTGCGTCCGCCTTCATCCCAAAGCTGAATTTTTCGATAGGCATTTTCAACTTCCACAATCGCGCCATCGACAAGAACACCAATGGATATCGCAATACCGGCTAAGAGCATGATGTTAGCGCTTTGACCTAATAGCCAAAGAGGAAGGAAAGAGAGAAGAACTGCAATAGGAATGGTAACAATAGGAACAATCGCGGAAGGCACATGCCAAAGGAATAGAAGAATGACAAGACTCACGATAACAAGTTCTTCAATCAAAGTGCCTTTTAGAGTTTCAATGGCTCGATGAATAAGGTCTGATCGATCGTAGACAGTTTTAATTTTTACGCCTTCGGGTAAAGATTTTTGAATGTCGGCGATCCTAGTTTTAACACGATCAATAACAGAAGGAGCATCCTCTCCTTGCCTCATCACTATGATGCCGCCAACGGTATCACCTTGGCCGTTAAAGTCTGTGATGCCTCTGCGCATTTCAGGACCGATGGAAACTTGAGCTACTTGTTTAAGTAATATAGGAGCGCGGCTTTTAAGTGGATAGGTAACTACCGCATTTTCAATTTCTTCAATCGATGAAATCAATCCTTGAGATCTGACCATGGCTTCTGTTCCCGAAAACTCAATGACTCGTCCGCCAGATTCTTGATTTGTGTTTCTAACAGCATCTAAGACTTGCGACAATGTTAGTTGATAGAGCTCAAGCTTTCTTGGATCGACTTTAACTTGAAACTGCTTAACAAAACCCCCAACACTAGCGACTTCGGCAACTCCTGGAACCGATTGAAGTTGATAGCGAATGGTCCAGTCTTGCAAAGATCTTAAATCTCCAGAATTAAGCTTTGCGGTTTCATCAACAAGAGCATACTGATAGACCCAACCGACACTTGTTGCATCAGGCCCAAGTTCCGTTTGCACTCCTTGTGGTAATTGATTTGTAATTCGACTTAAATATTCAACGACTCGGCTTCGCGCCCAATAGAGATCCGTACCATCTTCAAAAATCACGTACACATAAGAATAACCATAATCAGAAAAACCGCGCACCGATTTGATTTTAGGTGCTCCAAGTAATGCGGCTACAATAGGATAAGTAACTTGTTTTTCCAAAATCTCCGGCGAGCGATCCCATTTAGAATAGATGATCACTTGCGTGTCCGATAGATCAGGAATGGCATCAAGGGGAATTTTTTGAACCGAGTAAACGCCAAGTCCCATAAACACGGCCGTAACCATCAAGATCAAAAGCCGGTTTGTAGCAGAGAACTCGATGATACGTTTGATCAATGGGCGCCTCGAATCTTGGCTTCTGAATCAATCAGGAAATTGGGGCCAGTTGAAATGACATCGCCTTCGTTTAAACCAGAAAGAATTTGATATTCCTTAGACGAGGCTCGTTTTCCTAAAGTTACGGAGACAGGTTTAAGGTTATTGTCAGAAGTAAAAACATAAACGAGACTACCTTTGCCCGTGTGTAAAACGGCGTCTTCAGGAACAGTAATTTGGTTTTTCTCTTTAGATTGAATTTCGCCATCAAAGCTTCCTTCTAGTACAAATCTTTTAGGGGTTTGAGACAAAGTTCCAATCACGCGAATGGTACGGCTGGAAGGATCAAGCATGGAATCAACAGAGCGAATCTGTCCTTTTAGTTTTTTATCCGGAGATGAAGACGGGGAGCCTGTAAATTCAAGGCCATTCTTAACAACCTGAAGATCTGATTCAAAAACCTGAAAAGCAATGTCTCTTGATGAAATCATTCTGCCAGATACGGGTACCGAAAAGATTAATTCCTTTCGAGTCACAGTGTATTTGCCGATACCAGCAAGGCTCAACTGAGTATTGGTGACAGAAATCTCAGAGTCCTCGATAGATTCTTTTTTTGCCTCTTGTTTTTTTCCAGCGGTTTTAACTAATGGCATTCCGCAAATGGGACACTTTCCTGCTTTGTGTTCATGAACCTGCGGGTGCATAGGACATGTATAGTATCCGTCGGGGTCCTCGTGATTTGAACCAATGGCAGGAGATTTCGAATTGGTGTCTTTATCTTGAGAGTAAGCCTTGGGAGCCCATGAAAAAGCCGTAATCACAAGTGATCCAAAAAAAATTATTTTTTTCATAATGTATCTGCTTTTGAATCAGCTCCCGTGAGTTTTAAAATTTCTTTAAAGGTGTTTTCATATTCAAGTCTAAGATCAATGGCTTTCATTTTTAAATCTAATAACCCGATCACAACTGATTTATGTTCATCCAAGCCTTCCATGGTGCGAGTTGAGAGATTAGTGACAAGCTTTCTTCGTTTCTCGGCTCTAGGAATCAGTTTCTCTTTTAAATTTGTAAGCTGGGCTTTTAGAGATTCCATCTTTTTCGTGAGTGTGGAAAATCGCGTATCAAATGCAGTTTTTGTCTTCTGAAGTTCTGCTTGGGCTTTCATTCTCTGCGCTGAGGCTTCAGCCACTTCTGCGTTTGGCTGCCAGAAATATAGAAACGGTAGGGTGATTCCAACCATGATCTCTTGATTGCTTGAAGCTGTTTCACTCCCGTCAAAGGATCGCAGTCTTAGAAAAAGATCAGGAATATAGCTCTGCTTTTTAAGATTCTCTTGAGCTTCTAAAGTAGCGACTTCTTTTTCTTTTAATGTCACCAACGATCGACTCGCTTTTTCGATCTCAATTGCAGGTAAAACTGGCTCTTTTGGAAGAGATGATTCCACGTCTAATGATGGCGCATACATTTTAAGTGCATTTCTTTTTTCTAATAGATCCGCATCAAGACTCAAAATCTCATTCTCAACAAGGTCACTATCAGACTCAACTTCTAGAAGATGAACTTGGGCCAGGCTATCTGAGCGTGTAGCGGATCTAGTTAAAGATACGTGATGTTTAAGCCAGTGATGTTTATCTTTTAAAATTTGAAGTTTTTCATAGTTACTCCAAAAACCAAGATAGGCATTTCTAGCCTCATTTAAGATGAGCGCTTTTTGGTAGCTGCTATTTTCCTTCTGGGTTTCAAGTTCAAGGTCGCGAACTTTTTTGTCTTGGGCGATTTTTGTCGGAAACGGAAGTTCTTGTGAAACTTCATATCCATTTCTTGAGTTTCCACTCTCCTTCATTTGCATTAGGCCAATCATGGGTGGATTAATTCGAATACCACTGGCTTTGGCGTTAGCGGCTTCAAGGTTTGCTTTTTCAATAATAAAATCAGGACTCTCTTTTTTTACTGACTCTAAGAATGCATCTAGAGTGAGTACCTGAGCTCTAGCCATTAATGGCGATAAAATATATAAAAGTGAGACAGACCAAAGAAACCATGTTTTCATATTTGTAGATACGATGAAAACCTCTCATTTGTGACAAAAAAACGCAACACATTGAAATAACTTGGGTTTTGACCTTTTTAATTAGCTCGTGTCACAATTACCGTATTTCGATCGTATTAACTAGCAAGAAGGGATGTCAAAAGATTTGGAAACAAAATCAGATGAAGAACTTATGGAGAATTATCAAAAGGGTATAGTAGCTGCGTTTGATATTTTATTTCACCGTCACTCGGCGCGTGTTCTTGGTTTTTTGTCTCAAAGAATAGCCAAAAAGAAAGAAGCGAATGATCTTCTTCAAGAGGTCTTTTTTAAACTGCATCGCTCAAAGCATCTGTACAATGTCACTCTTCCGTTTGCACCCTGGTTGTTTTCGATCACGCGCTCTGTGCTTTTTGATTATTCTAAAAAGAAGAATTTGGAAGACTCTGTTGATGTTAAAGACCTTGAGCAAATTTCTATTTTAGAGCCGGAAGCTGTGGATAAGAATTTAACTGAAGTTTTAGAAACTTTGCCTCAGCAACAGCAGCAGGCGATTCGACTGCGTGTCTATGATGAGGAAACGTTTGAAGAAATAGCCGCGCGACTTTCAACGTCGCCAGAAAATGCAAGACAGCTTGTTAGTCGCGGAATTAAAAAGCTGCGCCAAGCTTTTAACGGAAAAGGAGAATAATTTATGTCTAAAGAACACACAGAATGGCTTAAAGAATATACAGAATTCTCTACTATCAATACGGACCAAGTGCAGGTGCCGCGATCAACATTTACTCAAATAAAGAATCGTCTTTTTCCAAATCCATGGATTGTGTTTGGTAAAGTTACTACTATTCATGTCGTTGTTGGATTTATGTCTTTGGCTGTTTGTAATCAATTTGGACTTAATCCCTTTGATACTCAGCAATCTTTGACGAACTGGTTTATGAAAGTGGCTGGCCATAATTTTTGTATGCTCCTTTGTGGATTGTTCTTTATGGCAACGACCTATATGTTTGCGAATTTATTTTTAAGTCTCGAAGAGCTTGAGTCCATAAAGCGCTATGAATGGCTGCAAACAGGAGTCATTGGGCTTGCTTCCCTAGCAGCGTTCTATTTCTTTGGTGCTGAGCTTGTTGGAACATTTGTTGTCCTATGGATAGTCGGTGCAATGATTGGTGGTTTTGTTTCGATTGAAGGCAGCTATCGGCTAAGACGAAGCCGAGCGCATATCTAAATAGGCTCTGCGCGACTTTTTGGGGGTCACCAATGAAAATACTTTTTATGTGCGTTGCAAACTCAGCTCGTAGCCAATTGGCTGAAGGACTGGCTCGTAGTTTATTTCCAGACGCTGAAGTTCAAAGCGCAGGTTCTCATCCAGGAAAACTTACTCCCTTTGCTGTGCACGTGATGAAGGAGATCAATCTTGATATTTCAAAGCATTTTTCAAAATCGAAGAATGAGCTAAGTCCCAAATTTTTAGCTAATCTCGATTATATTATTACTTTGTGTGCGGAAGAGATATGCCCGGTTCTTCCGTCGCAAACGGCAAAAAAACTTCATTGGCCATTTCCAGACCCAGTAACGAAAGAACCTCTCTCCGAACAAGAATCACTACTCCGCTTTCGTGAAGCCCGGGACAATATTCAGGCTCGTCTTATTGAATTTAAGAAAAGCATCTAGCTGGTTATTAACAAGAGTGCCTTAGCGACTTGAGCCTACCTAAAGCAAATCAGCGACTATTTTTATTTTATGCGAACTCAAACTCCGCAAAAACGAACTTACCTGACCTAGGTATTTTTTTCAGCAGATAGAATCTGCTAGTAAATTCAATATTTTAATCTGCTGGCACAAAGTCTATCTCTTTTTGCATTAGTAATTGGTGAAAGGACATTAAAACAAGCGTCCTTTTAAAGGGGGCCAATTATGGCAATAACACAAAGATGCCCGCGCTGCGGGGGAATTTTAGAGGTTCTGCGGACGTATTCACACTGCGTGAGTTGTTTTTATTTTGAAGATTATTGGAGCGATGCTGATACAGCGAACTTGCAAGCGCTAAGAGAAGCAAAGCAAATGACTTCCTATGAAGAGAATGAAATCTGCAACAGTTTGGAGGCCGCTAATGACGATAAAGAATGCGCCTAAAGAAATGAATCAAAACATAAAAAAACTGGAAGAGAAGAAATTAAAGACAAGTTTTTGGAAGAGAATATTTAGTTATGAAATTGACGATCGTAAGATCGATGAAATCAAGCGCGAAAATGAACTTAAATTTATGCGAATGCACTTTTTAGGATAATGGGTAGTTACACATGAAAATAGAAAAACAGAAAACATGGAGTTTTCCGTTAGGCGATAAAGAAAAAATGGAGGTCAAACAAATAGCTATGGATCTACCACAGGATGAAAGGGCCATCGTGTATCTAAGATATTGGCTAGGAATGGGTCTAAAACACATTGCTCAAACGCTTGGCATGGAACTTTATGATGTGCAAGTAACTCATGCGAAAGCGCTGAGCTTAATGAGAGAAGAACTTTTAAAATTAAAAGCTGCTTAAAACAGAGTAGCTAAACAAAAAACTAGTTTCTAGGAAGGAAAAATAACTATGGAAAATAAAGTAAAAAATAAAAAATTAGATCTTGAATGGATTGATAAGGAAACCGGCAGAAAATTTCCGGCGGGAGTGGCATTTTACCACGAAGATAAGGGTGAATTTCGACTTAAAGTTGATGCCATGCCAGATGATAAGTACATTTTCTTAAGGCCAACCGGCTCCGACGGTGACACCGTCCATTACCGAGTCGATGTGAGTCTTAGAAAAGATGGTAAATTTGTTAGATCCTCACCCATTGGTATAGGAAAAAGCTCCCGTGCAGGTGGCCCATACATATACATGGAGCTAGGACCCTATACCCGAATTCTATCACTTTATGCAGAAGAGTAGAGTTTGAATAAAAATCAATCTTGGATTGTGTTGGGTACTCTTGCCTTTATCAGCATTACCTTATTTGTACCGGAACTCTCATTTGCCCAGTACGGAGGAGGAGATTTTCAGAGTAAGGTCGGCGGTGTAACAAAGGGACTTGTTAATGTGCTGCTACCGGCAGTGAGTGTTTTAGGGCTTGTGTATGCGGCGATACTCGCGGCTACCGGCGATGCTGAGGCAAAGTCTAGAATGGTGTTAGTGGCTGTTGCAAGTATTGTTGGGTTCTTGGCGCCGATGTTGATCCGCTGGCTTCAAAGTATTTCAGGGATGTAATGGAGTATAAAGAATCAACTGTCCACAGGAAGCTGGACGCTAAAATTAGAATTGGGGGCATGGAAGCCCCCGACATTTTAGCGGTTCTTATATTTGCTTCTGTAATGAACCTATTTTTTGGTCGCACCTCATTTTCATTTATTTTTGTGATTGTCTTGCCAGCACTTTTACTAAGCATTTTATATTTTGGAAAAAGAGGAAAGCCCGACGACTATCTTATCCATTTACTTAGATTCTATCTAAGCAACGGATTCTTTGCTGCGGGAGAAAATGATTTAAATCGGAAAAAAATAATAGGAGTTCGAATTGATGGCAAATCACATTAAAGACATGCTAGGGTTATGGCATCTAGACGACAATTTAGTCGTTTTTAATGACGGCTCCCTAGGTGCCGGATTTAAAATTATTGGAAATGATATTAGCTTAAAAACTCCAACCGAAGTGAACTATTTTTCGGAAAAAATAGAGGGGCTGCTAAATTCATTACCTGAAGACTACTCTTTGCAGCTATTTTACAAATTAAATCATGAGATGGAAAATATTATTCAAAAACATGAAGATGTGTCCCTAAACTGTAAAGAGAGCTATCAGCCAATTCGTAAGGCGAGAGTCCACTTTCTTAGAGACAACGCCGAGAATCGACAGTACTTTGTCCCTGAAATTTTCGTTTATGTAAGGTCTGCAAGTTATCGTTTGAAACAAAGACGATTTTGGGAAAAACGAGAATTATTTGAGATCATGACAAAGAAAGAGTACGCGCAGCATCGACAAAAATTTGAAAGAACACTCACGCTTATATATAGCGGCCTTCAATCAGCCGGACTGCTTCCATGTGAAATTGATCCAATCGAGTGGTACAAAAATATTTTCACTTATTTTAATAAACATCGAGTGGAAAACATGGGACCTCCCCATCTTCGTCCAATTTCGGTTGATCACACTCTATCTGACCAAGTTGTTTTAAGTGACATGAGTGTGGATAAAGATGCAATTTCAATCGGCGATTTGAAATTTCGGGTATTGACGCTAGCAATACTACCTGAAGGAAACACTCATGCTGCGATGATTGAGAATTTTACAAAGCTTCCATTTCATTTATGGATCAGTCAAAATTTAAAAACACTGAATCAAAAAAAGGAGCTAAGTAAGTTGGAACTGAGTCGACGAGTTGCCCGATCTATGGCCTCTGGTAGTAAAAATGTATCTGACATTGAAAGCGAAACTCAGCTTGAACATATTGAAAATCTAGCGCGTGAACTTCATGAAGGCTCTGAAAAGATTGTGTTGATGGATTTTAATGTAATCATCTGGGCAAGCAATCAAGAAGAACTTGAAACAAAAACCGATGAAGTTCTGCGGTCTTTTCGATCGTTAAATCAGGCCGAAGGAATTCAGGAAACTTACGCGGGTCTTGATGCATTTTTGGCCGCCGCACCCTCCATTTGTAAAGGGTTTAGGCTTAAGAAAATCAAAACCTCAAACGCTGCCCATCTGTTGCCCTTTTATTCCGGCTGGTCAGGTAATTCTAGGCCAGTATGTTTACTACCAAATAGGGAAAATTCACTTTTTTCATTAGACCCGTTTGCTAAGGAGCTTCCTAACTGGAATGGGCTTGTGTTTGGAGGAAGCGGTTCAGGTAAATCGTTTAGCGTTGCGCAGTTAATGCTTCAATTCTACGGGCAAGAACCAAGTCCGAAAATTATTTGGATTGATAACGGCGCTTCATCGCAACGGTTGTTAGAAGTGTTAGATGGCGAGTTTATTGATCTGACGTTAGAATCGGGAATCTCGATTAATTTATTTGACCTGGAAGACGGAGAATCGTCACCCAGTCCATCACGAATTAAAATGATGCTTGGAGTGTTAGAGCTGATTTTAAAGGATGAAGATAAAAAGGGACTTCCTAAACGGGAAAAGGCCCTTCTTGAAGAGTCCATTTTTAGAATGTACCAAAATGTAAAAGATAGAGTTCCGGTTTTATCAGATTTAAAATCAATTCTTTCAGAGCACGCTGAAACTGAAATGAGAAAATATGCTCAAATATTATTTTCTTGGACCGGTGACACTGCCTATGGACGGATGCTGGATCGGCAAAGCAACGTAAAATTAAAGTCAGATTTAATCACGATTGAAATTAAAGGTTTAGATAATCATCGAGAACTGAAGGACATTTTTTTACTTCTTTTTACAAGTTACATAAAGACAGAAGCCGCGAGAGACCTTCAAACTCCGTACTTGCTTATAATCGATGAGGCCCAGCGCCTTTTTAAAACAGAAAGTGGAAGAGATTTTGCGATAGATTGTTTTCGTACATTCAGGAAGTACAATGCCGGCATTTATTGTATTTCTCAAAATTACCGGGATTTTTTATCTGATAAAGACCTAGCGGAGAGTTTAATGCCAAACACAACAAATGTGTTTATATTGCGACAACGAAAAATTGACTGGAGTGATTTTAAATCAAGCTTTGATTTTAATGACTCTCAAGTGGAAGCGATAAAAAGCCTAGAAATCGTAAAAGGAAAGTACTCTGAATTTTATCTCATTCAAGACGAGAATCAGGCCATACTAAGACTAGTTCCCGAACCACTGAGTTACTGGATTTGCACTAGTGACGGAAATGAAAAAGCAAAAATTCAAGAAATGGAGAATAAATATCCGAATGAATCAAAAATTCAAATTCTGCAAAGACTGGCTTTTGAAAACGGAGTGGACAAGACGTGAAAGTAGCTAAATTAGAAAACGTGTCAATGCGGCTTTATTTTATGCCTATCTTAGTTGTAGTCGTTTTTGGTCTTGCGAACCCGCCCAAAGCGGCTGCTTTTACTGACGGATCTGGATGGACCCAAGTGACATACCTGATTAAAATATTGGAGGAAAATATTCGAAGGTACTATCAACTTAAAACCATGATCGAACTAGCTAAAGACCAACGGGATTACCTACGCCTAGTTAACTCTGGCCTAGATAACTCTTTGGGTCTTATCGAATCGTTGCCCATCAAGGATGAAAGAGTACTATCTGAAATACGCAATTTCAAAAAGGCGGTGGAAAAAATATCAGAAATTTACGGCGCCGTTCCTAAAAGTAAAGAAGAGTTAATGCAAAGACTGCATGACCAAACTATTTCTGAAAGTTTGAGAATGATAAATGACTTCAAGGAATACTCGGTAAAGCAAGAAGAAAACTCAATTCGAGTGGCCATTGACAGCCGTGCGGCATCGCCCAAAGGAGCCATGAGAATGCAGGCTGAAACCAGCGCGCAGATTCTGAGATCACTGTCTCAATTGATTCGTCTTAATACTCAGATGCTAAAGCTACAAAGCGAGCAATTTGGGATGCAAAATAAAATGGGTAAAGATAGTGTTTCTAACTTTCAGCGAGTGAATCAGGATCTTGGGAAAAGCTTTCAAGAACTAAATCCGAAAATGAGTCTAATAAAATTCTAGATGTTTGATTATCTAAGCGATGTGGGTCGAAGTCTGCGTACAGAGCTGGTTTCGACCTACTGGGTTCTTATTGTTCCGCTTGTTCTACTACTGCTAGTAATGGAATTTTTAAAAAGTGATGAGCCAGATGTTAAAGATATTTTTCGACGGGTCTTGGTTTCAGTTTTATTGCTATATAGTTTTGACATCACGCTAAACTCTATTGCGACAATTGGTGATAGCATTACTGAAAAAATCGACGGGCTTCAAAAACTGTGGGACGTTTTAAAAAATCTAGGGCCAAATTATAATAGTGCTAGCAATGACTGGTTTAATCTAAGAGAAACGGCACTTTATATTTTTAATATTGCCGCCTATATCATCGCCTATCTTGGTTTTTTTATTTCCAATGCGATGATCCACTTTGTGTGGACTATATTATTTGTCTGCTCGCCACTGATGATACTGGCTTATGTGGCCCGGCAAACTGAGCATGTTACGTTTAGTCTTTACAAGGGTTTAGTGCAAGTTGTGCTCTGGAAAATATTGTGGAGTCTTCTTGGGGTGTTGCTATTAAAATTAGCGATGAATCCCAAAGTCACTGGCATGGAAGATTATTTGATGTCTATAATCATTAATTTATCCATCGGTCTTAGTATGCTCTTCATTCCGATTGCGACAAGATCACTTCTTAATGATGGTATGGAAAGCGCGGCTTCCGCCATCACGGCTGTTCCCACAATGGCAACAGGGGTTGCGCTTAAAGCACAAATGGCAAAACTTGCTAAAGGTATAGCGAGCGGTGTGGTATCAGGTGGAAAGTTTGCGGCAAAGCCTATGACGAACCCCTTTGTCGGTAGAGCTGAATTGCTCAAGCGTCGAGTGAATCCAAAACTGAATGAAATGAAAAAAACATATGAAAATCTATTTTTACCTAAAGATTTAAGAAAAGGAAATAATGACAAACGAAGATAGTTTGAAAAAAGAAAATTTAAAAACAGTGAAATCATCATTAGACCACTGGATTGAGACAAATAACCAGTTACAGCTTTATAAACTAGTCGGCGCGGTCTGTGCCGGAATTGGAATGCTTTTACTATGTGTCGTGCTATTTCAGTCGCTTAAGTCACCGCTTGTGATTTATGACGATGGATTGAATAAGATACCACTCAGAAGTGAATCTAAGCCGTTTAAAATTGATGAAGATCAAATTAGTCGTTTCTTGTCGGACTATTTGTTTCTTTATTTTAAATGGGAAAAACTAGAACCCGATAAAATCGTAAAAGAAATAAGCCCTTTTACGAGCGATGCTTTAACTGAAAAAATTAAAATTCTTCTTCTTCAAAGAAGAGATCGGGATTTTAAAAACCAGGCGGTTTCTCAAGACATTGCCCATATTAAAATCAAGGTGAGTGAAAAAGAAATCACGGCGACATATGATAAAGTGCTTCGCATTGCGGGAATTCCTCTTGTTGTTCCCTGTGAGGCGTCCTTTCAAATTGTTGATGGTCCTGTTACTAACTGGAACCTTCTTGGTCTATATGTAAACGGTATCATAGAGCATGAAGGCACGAAAGGCGATTAGGTTATTGGTGCTAGCGCTTGGAATACTGGCATTGTGCAATGTTGCCTTAGCTGGTGGAGTTAGATCTGTTACAGCAGGGCCAAGTGCAATGGAATCAATTAACCTTAGCATGGGAAAGTCAACGGTCTTAAGATTTAAAGATAAGCCAAAGAAAATAGTAATTGGAAATCAAAACTATTTTGGGATCGAGTTCATTGAAAATGATATTGCGATTCAACCACACGGGCAAATCAAAACCAATATGTTTGTCTATACTGAGAGTCGCACCTATGGATTCTATCTCAAAGTGGGAAGTGTTAATCACGATGATCTTGTAAAGATAGAATGGGATTCTACAAATCGACAGCGATCAACACTTAATTTTCGATCCGCTATGGTTTCGAGGAGAAAGGAAATTCGGGGTATTGAGGTTAAACTCAAAAACGGTTTGATTGTAAGACCAGCGCATATTCAGTACCTTCCTGAAATGAAATTAAATGCTTTAGATTTATTTGTACAAAATGTAACAAAAAATAAATTGGATATCGCTGATTTAAAACTACTTGTTGTTCGAAATGGTCTGACCCTTGATAGGCAAATGATCGTAAAAGAAAAATCTCAAATTGAAAGTAAGTCTGGAGCAAAAGTACGTGTATTTTTTTCTAGTATTTTAAAACAAGATATTAAGGTGTTGATATCATTACCTAATGAAAATCAAAGTTTTTCGTTAAAAAAGGAATTTTTATGAATTCGGTACAAAAATGTAAATGGAATATTTTAAAAGGGAAAATTCCAAACATTAAAGCGTTTTTTTTGAAGCGAGACGGCGAAAAAGACGTCATAAATCTAAAGCAAGTGGGCCTCTTCGGAGGCCCTATTTTGTTTTTGCTAATTCTTACGGCTTTTGTTTTATCAAGTAATGAAGACACAAGTTTTCTGGGGCAATCAGAGAAACGACTGGTAGATGCTGCCAAAGAACCAACCAGGACTGAATCGAAATTAGATCACGATGACAAGCGAACCTATTCGGACACGGCGAGAAAAATTTTAAGTGAAGGAAAAACCGTATCAAAAAGTGGAGGCGGAGGCAGTAAAGAGCGATCGATGCAAGGCATACCCTCAGCAAAGATAAACTTTAAAGCAGGTCAAGTTATAGTCCGCGATGGAACTAGCGACCCAGAGCGAAGCATCCCAATTGGAACAAATATGATCGGAAAAACTTTAACGGCAATTGACACTCGTGAGGCGGGACAGTTGATAAAAATATTATTGCCCTATGGTGGTCGATCAAAATATGGAACTGAAATTCCGAAAGGCACTATTCTTTTTGGACAGGTTGTTTACTCTGGACGAGGACGCAAAGTCGGTATCCAAATCACTAAGGGATTATTTCCATCGGAACAGGAGTTTGATATTAATGCCCAAGTTCTGGACCCTAAAAGCTATTCCACTGGGCTGATCGGTGATACAAACTCGGAGTCTGATACTCGGGTACTTGCTGCTCTCGGACTGAGTGTTGCTTCGGGTGCTAGTGAAATAATGATTGAGCGTGAAACTATGAACTCGTTAGGCCAAACTATGCCAAAAGCAAGCCTTGAGAATGCAATAAAGAAGGGTCTATCCACTTCGGCGCAGGAAGAAGCTAGTCGACAGATCGAGTCCTACAAAGATACCGAAGACTATATTACGATTCCAGCCGGTCGTGATATAATTGTAAGCCTAACAAAAACCTATGTGGAAAAATGAGTCAGGTAAAAGCCAAAGCGAGTCATTCATCAAAAGGATTTGATGAGGTCCTGAAAGTTCTTTCATTTTTAGGTGGAATTTCAATTCGTGGAGCGGCCGAACTTTTTATTCGGTTCAGGAGTTTATATTTTATTGCCTTTTTATGGAGCTGGATAAGTTTTCTATTGGTATTTTGGAACTACAAACATCTTAAATGGTTGCACTTATTTTTTCCAAATGTTTTTACGCCAACTGTAGTTGAGATCTTAGTCGAAGAAATGCCGTTACCGATTTTGATTCATACGCTGATATTAATTCTTGGTCCAATTGCCTTTTTTGGATTTTTATTTGGAATTGTCACGAAAGATAAAAAGAAAGAAATTTCTCAGGCGTTAGCTCATCTAGGTTTAAAAACAGCACAAGGAAGAGAGCCTTTAGTTAGCAAAGTTGTAAATTTAGACGAATATCGACAGCGGGTTTTAGTATCTAGCATTGGAATTGGTGTTGAACGGTATTTAGAGAAAAAGTCTGATCTTGAAATGGCCTTAGGCGCTACAGTTGAATCTATTAGGACGACAGCGAATAACAAGTTTGTTGAAATTTTAACCACGACCAAGATTATACCTTCAATGGTTCCATACTTAGATGTGGTTCAGTCCATCAATGAACCGCTTTCATTTCCTATCGGTGAGTCGCTGGCGGGAATTCAAATTCAATATTTGTCGAGTCTTCCACATATGATGATCGCTGGGGCATCCGGTGGTGGTAAAAGTAATTTCTTTAAGCAAACACTTCTGAGTTTAATTAAAAGTACCAAAAATATTCAAGTATACATTTTGGACTTAAAAAAAGGCATCGAAGCGAAAGAATTTTCATGCTTACCTAATGTCAGCATTGCGAAAACTGAAATCGAAGCGAATCTACTTCTAGCTAAACTAAGGCAAGAAATGATTAGCCGCTTTGATCTTTTAGAAAAAAATGGACGTACTTCGATCGATCCAGAAAGGGATAAAAAGGACTATATTGTAATTGCTGTCGATGAAGCATCGGTCCTTTATGGAAAGACTAAAGTCAGCAAAGAGCGCGCAAAAAATGTGACTCAAGCGCGAGAACTAACAGACGATCTAGCAAAACTAGGTCGAGCTGCAAAAATGAATCTCATCATTGCAACTCAAAAAGTGACTACGGATACCATTGATACCAAAATTCAAGAAAATATGGGTGGTCGCATTTGCTTCAGGGCAAATACGCTTCAAGGATCACTGACCGTACTTGGAAATAAAATGGCATTTGAACTCCCTGACGTTAAAGGGCGTGCAGTATGGGCAAATGGGACCACTTTTACGGAAGTTCAAACCCCTTTTGTTAAAGAGGACGTATTGAAAGATGAAATCAATAAAATAAAGATTGAATACGAAGCTGGCGTCAGATCAAATTTTTCGTTGCCGTTTAGGGCGATCGTTGAAGCAACGAATGAAGCTGAACCTACTTTAGGTATTAAATAGAATTGGCAAAGAAACAACTTTTTACTGTTCGTGAAAGGCTTTTGCTAGAGCGCCTTGTTGAAAACAAAGTTATGACCAGAAATCAAATTCACCAGGCTATTTTTCCAAGCGTTGGGAAAAAAAGCCTTAGCCATTACCTAAAGCGGCTATTGAATGTCGGATTCATCACTGACAAAATGCAAAAGCGAATCAGCCGTAGTGACATTTTTTACGAGTTAACTGATTCGGGATTAGCTTATGCAATGAATACTATTGAGGTTGAATTCATCCAGAAGCCGACTCATTCTTACACTTTTGAACATGATGTCGGATTAGTAGATATTAGAAACCGTTTTGCAAAATCATTGATGTTGGAAGAGTATTTCACTGAAAACATGCTACAATGCTTTGGCCATTTGCATTCTGACGTAAGACTCAAACCCCTGATTGATATGAAATCCGATGCGGCAGCGTTTTTAAAAGTGAACGAAAAGTTAAAAACGGTGGCTATTGAGTATGAGCCAACTAAGAAGTGGATCGATAGATATAGGGACAAGATCCTTTATTACTATGTTAACACAGGAATAGATTTTGTCTTTTATATTTGCAGAGACGAGTCGACGGTAAGGGCCATTCAGCAGATCGAGCGAGAGCTACATCCCGAAGGTCATTCTAAAATGTATTTTATATTGTTTCAGGATGTCAGATCACTAGCTGAATCAATGACATTGGTAAATCGAAATCAGGTCAAATTCGAGATCAAATAACAAGCTGAATTTACTAGCGGCGTAGTTACGGCGCGCCGCTAGTGAACGCGCTATAAATAATTGAAATAGCGAGCAACTGACAAGCAAAAGTTAGAGTCAGTTTTAAATATAAGGAATTTAAAATTCTATAAGGAGAATTATGAAATTACGAAATCAAATAGTGGGCATTAGTGTAATATCACTAATGGGATGTGCAACAATGAAAGAATCATTATTACTAGGTACCGGTATTGGTGCCATCAGTGGAGCGGTACTTAATAGCCAAATCGATAGGGACAATGATAACGCCAAAAACAACGGTGCTATGATTGGAGCGGTCGTTGGCCTTGCCACAAGTTATTTTATTCATGGAAGTCTTGAAGACAGGGACAATCGTGTTCGTCAGGAAACATTATTAAATCTAGATCGATTCAATGTATCTCGTCCGAGTATTGCCAGCGGTGAAGATGATCCAAGCGACTACTTTGTGACTCAACCAAGGGTTGAAACGCAGTGCTTTGATTCTGACGTCAGGGGAAACAAGCTGATCGAGGCTCACTGCGAATCAGTTATTGTTGAACGACCCGAGTGGGCAAAGCGGCACAAAAAGAAACCCTCTGGTGGTAAGTAAAATCTGATGCGAGTCATATTATCGAGTGATGCCGCTAATGATTTAAAACAGATGGCCAAAGAATTAAAAACCAATAAAGGGGTGAGTGTAACCCCTTCGGAGATTACATCTTGGATTGTCCGCGAGTTTAGCTCAAATCATTTTGAATCCTCAAAACCATTTATGATTAAAGCGTTTACCAATTTATCAAAACTTGTGCGCGAGAATTTAAAAAGAAGCGCCAGCAACGATGAACTGATTGCGGCTCTTAGAGAATCGCTTGCTGCAAGCGCAATGAGTAAGCCGCCTCGCCGGAAATCAAAAGGCGATTCTGTCAGTACTGCTAAAGCGGATTTAAAAGTAGATTCCGTAGAGAAGAGTTCGCAATAGTGATGGTTAAAAATGGATTATTGGATATTACGAGCATTGCATCTGAAATTTTATTTGAAAAAATTAAAATAGATTTTTTTAATGAAATTCGATATAAATAGAACGAACAACGACGTTGATAAAAATAAATCATCGTCAGAAATGCTCTTTGAAAATTGCATATGGTTAAACACAAAAGAAGTGGCTGAGTTTTTGAGGACATCTCCAAAACAAATACGGAAATGGGTGTATCAAGGTAAACTGAAGTCATACAGGTTATTTGGGAAAAGTCTTCGTTTTAAGAAAAAAGAAATAGTCTCTTTAATCCAAGGAGGTTAAATGGCAATTTCAATTTCAAAAAAGGAAGTAAAGACTGGAATTTTTAAAACTGTGTACACGGTTATGGCTGAAGCTATTAATGAGTATACAGGCGAAAGGGTACAAAGAAAAAAAAGAGGAATAGAGTCTCGCCCTAAAGCCGAATTGATATACAAACAGCTGTGGCATCAGTGTCGTTATGAAAGACCGGATATCCCTACGATTGAGAACTGGCAGAAGCTTGTCGAGTATTACAGAGAAAAGTTGGAGCAAAATAAGCGAACACCAGAAAATATAAATGGTATGAGTCCAGCAACGATAGAAAATAAGAATGGCTGCTTAAAACATTTGGTCGATTGGAATTCTAAGAAACTGGATCTAATTACTCCGTTATTTGTTAAATCAGATATCGATGCTCGTCTTAAGGAAGGCAAGATCTCTGAGTCGAGGGCCTATGATATACAGAAAGAAGTAAAATGCATTTTTGTTTTTGCCCATGAAGCTGGTTTTTTAAAAGTCAATTCAATGGCTCATTTAAAGAATCGTCGTAGGCCAAAAAGGAAAAAGGCGGCTTTGAATCATTCAGAAGTTGAAAAACTACTGTCTGAAGCACAGCGGGAAAATCATCCTTTCTTTTTAATCTGGCTGCTAACTTTGACTTTAGGTCTCCGAAGAAGCGAGTTAGCTGGTCTTAAATGGTCGGATGTAGATTTTAATACGCGACTGGCTCACTTATGTAGGCAGAAGAAACCCAAAGAGGGAATTGTTAACAAACTGAAAAATGGGAATGATAGGATGGTTCCAATACCTATTTTCATTATGCCTTTTTTGAGCTTATATAAATTAAGAGCTAAAAGCGAATTTGTAATAGAGATTGAGAACCTGGGCTGGGAAAAAGGACGACAAGCTCAAGTTTTACGAGAGTTTTGTAAAAAAATTGGTATTCGAGAGATTCGGCACCACCAGTTAAGGTCAACTTATATTACTTTGATGTTAAACGACGGTGTATCGCTAGGAGTAACAATGGAGAGTGCTGGGCACGCTCGTATTGCTACCACAAACGAATACTTTGTTTCATCGGGTGCTGAACTCATGGGCACAACGGACAAGCTGCAAATTAAGGTTCCATCGACGAAGAATGCTGATATTTTGCCACTCGCGAGGGTGGCAAAATAAAACCCTTCCATTCCCTGCCAAAATTGTGTAACTATATGAAAAGACAAGCAGGATTTCCCTGCAACCATTTTTCCCTTTAGGCCCAGATCTGAACCCAGATCTGAATTCTGCTGAGCAAAAAAATATAGAAATTTTAAAAATTTGAAAATTTAAATGTTCCAGCGTTGCCGAAGGCAACGAGGAGGCCCTGTCATGCCCAAAATTCGACAGTAAAACCTCTTAGATGAGTGGACTTACAGGCGATGTGCTCATCGTCAGGATCGCGCGGACAATAGTATTTTTACGAGCCTTCGTCAAAGCTCATGGTGGTATAACCTAGTTATGTTAAGCGTTCGTGGGTTCAAACCCTTGTCCACTCCAAATTCAAAATCAAAAAAATATTTCCGATTCCGTATTTAGGTTTTCAAGGATCTAACTTTTATCCACAGACTGACATAGTTATGCTGTGGAGAACTGTGGGAAAATTCTTATCGGCTGTGATTCCCATGCCTCTTTTAGTCTTTGCACCTCCTTGAAATACTTTTCTGATACCTTTAGAAAGACTTGTCTGGATCTAAGCTGAATTTTTCCGGCTTGAAAAATAAAACTACGACGTAGTTTTTTTGCATAGTGCGGCTTCTCTGGTTTTGTGATCACTGAAATCCAACGAAGTAGATTAAACGCAGTGAGAAGCAATAACAAAAATGCATGGTTGGCTTTAAAGCTTAAGCACGGCAAATGATAGGCATCAAAGTTCATTTTAGCTTCTTTGATGAAGTTCTCCATATTGGCCCGCTGAGCGTAACGCTCGTAAATATCTTGATAGCTGTTTTTAGTTAAATCTTCGTTAGTCATAATAGCGTGATAGTGAAAACTTCCGCTGCCATCAAAGAATGGATCTGATTTCCATTCTTTTTTTATAATAATTGGAAACTTTAACTGCGACGCCCAGCTCGGAGACCAATGCCATCGTGCTAAGTAGCGCTCTGGTAATTCTTTATTTTTTTGGTTGTAGCGTTCCATTTCTTTAAGATTTGGCTTCCATGCGATCCACTCATTATTGATTTGCTTCCTGTATGCTTGAAAATGAATGAGGCATAAACATGTCCTTTCTTTGCATGAATTGCTTATAGAGCTTCTGAGTTCGAACGAACTATCGATGCCAAAATATTTCCAGAATTATACATCAGCGCTGAAAGACATCAGTTTTCAAGCGACAGAAGTGTTCTAAAATCTAAAACCTATTCCAATTGACATATAAAAATATAATTTTTGCATTAAATCTGATTGAGTAAAACTAATTTGGTTGTAGCTAAAGTCGGGCACATTTATTTTGTATAGTCCCATGGAACCAATGAAATCTATTTTAAATTGCTCGTTAAAAAACGAATAGGGATAGATACCATTCCAAAACAAATTTGTTATTCTAATATCATTTAGAATGATGGGGTCTATATTTTCTAAATTAAATTCAAAGCTTCCAACACCGTAATTTAATCCGGTTTCAAATCTGAAAGTCGGGTTAACACTATGCCAGTATCCTATTGCAATGCCATCATACTGATAATTGGAGGAGTACTTTCCATATTGACGACTTGTAGTTGTAAATTGAACATATTTACTGAATTCAATTCCTCTCATTACTCCAATTAAAATGCCATTATTTTCACCGTGCAAATACGAAACTTGGTATTCTTTAGTTTTTGAGCCTCCATTCCTCAATGATTCCGAATCTTTCGAAAAACCACCAAATACGGGTTGGCCGGTGTGGATAGACACCTTGTAAGCTCCGCCAAATGAAAAGTCGTAACAAGCAAGTAGTATCATAACGGCTAGTCTAGTTGCCATCATGTTTTCCTAAATACCAACATCAAATGCCCTTCAACTGTAACCACTAAGTTTTGAAAACTCGCGCTCCTGTTCTTCTAAACAAGAAAGCTAAAATCTAACTCCCACTCCAAAACTGAGATAGAGATATGTTTTTAAATTTATTTCAGGAGCGGAGTAGGATACCCCATTATAGTTAAAATCGCTGATAAAAACTTTATAATATCCTAACTTTACAAATAAATCTATATTTACATCGGGGCTTAAAAAATTAGTCGGGTATATAAAACTAAAGTGAACATCTAACTTTTTAGTATTTGGTTGTTTTGAGATTGTGGACGAAGAATCAGATATTTCGAAGGTGCCCTGGCTTATCCCCAAGCCGCCTTCTATTCTGAGAATATCGGATGGCTGCACCCAGAGGCCAAAATCAGTACCTAAACTTGAGAAACTTGATGAAAAATGTCCATACGGCCTGGCGTTTGATTCAAACTGTGTATATTCAGCTTTTTCACTGGAGTTAATTAAGCCTAAATATAAACCTTTGCCTTCGCCAAAAAAATAGTATGCACCGATCTGATCAACCTTCACAAGACCAGATTTCTGTAAATTATCTCTATTGTAGTCAGAACCCCCTATAAACGGAATAATTTTTTCAGCAGTAAATTTGACTTCAGCGGAGTAAGCCAAGGTCGCAATCAGAGTTATACCGATAATCGAAAAAAGATCGAATTTATTCACCAATAGTTTTACCTTAAGCTCAACAGATTTAAATTTTACTAAAATCTTAGGCCCAATCCGACACTAATATAAATGTAGTATTTCAACTCAAGTTCAGATTGTGTGTAAGTAATATCGTTATAGGTAAATTCTTTCAACTGAACAACATATCCTCCAAATTTAGTAAAAAAATCTAGACGTATTTGTGATCCCAAAATATCAGAAGGATGCACGGCCCCAACATGAAAATCAATTTTTAGGGGATTTTGTGAGGCTGATACTCCTAACTCAGAATTACTAAACTTAAAGCCACCTGTTCCAATACTGATTCCGGATTCTAGCACAATTAATTCTGATGGCTGTATCCATAAACCAATCTCGGGGCCAATGCTTGTGAAGGTAGAAGAAAACTCAGCGAATGGTCGAGACAGGGTTTGGGGTTGTGTGTATTTAGAATATTCTTTAGAGTAGTTAAAACCAAAATAGAAACCGTTTGTTTCCCCGAAAAAGTAGGATGCATGAAATATGTCAGAGCGTGTCCCCGAACTTTGGAGAAAATCTCTATTTGAGCTAGAACCGCCAATCAATGGAGCGTTCCGTTCAACGGCTATTTTCAAGCTATTTGCGTGAACCAACTCGAAAAATAAAACTGTCAAAAATATTGCTATAAATCTTATTTTTTTCATTTACCTCTAGAGGTTAACCTTAATCCCAATAAATTGTAACAAAGAAGACCAAAAATTTAAAGGCAAATCGATCATGATGGCCCTTGTGGAACTATAGCTTAAAAAAAGCGCGCCGCCCCCCGCGACTAGAAGTCCATCTACTGGCTTAATTGTTATAAATGCGACGCCATTCAAGAATAAATTTAAGTCACCCGCCACTCGACCTAGAGAGTAGTTAATGTGGGAACTAAAAGCTATTTCCTTAGTTGCGTAAGCTTCATCATGGCTCATACAGGCCCAGTCGAGTGAATCTTCGGGTTCTACATTCACTATTTGTCCGTACTGATTTAGCGTTTGTCCGGTTGCAGTAGCGCCACAGTAGGCGCCATGCACGTTTGTAAAATCTGACGGATCTTTTATTCTTCCAGAAGGGTCCTTATATTTTATTGGATTATTCTCAACGTATGTATATCTGTTGGAAATCGAAACAGGACTTTCAGTTTTTCCAGCGTATGAATCCTTCTGAATAAATCGCCCCAGTTCGGGGCTATAATACCTTGTCCGATAGTGCATCAAGCCTGATTCATAGTCTAATTCTCTTCCAGTAAATGTAAATGAAGAGTTAACAACCGGAGCGTCGGTGATCGCAGTATTACCTCCATCAAGTATCTTTTCAATTTTACCAAAAGCTGAGTACAAGTATTTTTGAACTACTATACCAGAACTATCAGTGACCAAATCGACTGAACCTAAGTGGTCCTTTAGATAGTAGTATTTTCCGGGATTTTTTGCCAGTCCTGAAATTTTTCCTTGGTTAGAGACTTCTAGCCCAAGTATATCATCGTTTCCAATCTCAGAATGAGTGTATGTGGCAAGTCGATTTCCAGACCCGTCAAATTCGGCAATAATCTTTTCACCGTCGTATATATAGGCTCTAGAAAAAGACTTTGAGCCGTCCACTTCGTCAATAACTGACTTGAAAACACGTCTACCTTTGGGATCATAGTAATATCTAATTGTCTTTACTAAAGATGAACCGGAATACATCTTCAATTCTTTTAGCTGATTCAATGAATTGTAAATATATTTTTCATTTTGATTTCCCGTCAGCGAAGATCTTTCAATAATATTTCCGTTGTTGTCACTAGCGTAGGCGTTACTCAATGTCCTCAATAAATTTTGCTTAGTAGAGTCGTAAGTGTAAGCGCCCACTTTATCCGAAGTTCGATTTCCAATCTCATCGTACGAAAAGATTTCACTTATGGTATTAGAATTAGCAGACACAAGTTGGCCGTTAGTGTCATATCCATAGTCGACACTTCCAGCGATTGTTCTTTTTTGAGTGGTTAGGTTCCTTTGATCGTACGAATAGACATTTTGATCAATTAAGCCACCTTGTTTAGAGTGAGCAATCGCGGCCAATGAATCGTCAGAATTATATGAAATAGCTGTAATTGTGCCTGGACGCATAATTTTGGTAAGGCGATTAGAATTGTCATATTCAAAAGCAAATTGATCGCCGCTCGAATTGTCAATTCTTACAAGGCGATTGGTTTGGTCGTATAAATAATCTAAGCCGATAACGCTTGATCTCAAAGTTTCTCGATTTCCGTTTTTATCGTACGTATATGAAATAGGAACATTTGGGTAGTTGCCGACACTCGGGGCAAGGCTCGTCGAGCTATATACTATTCGTCCCTTTGTATCAAAACTTTGCGAAATTGTGGCGGTGTTATTTGAAGCAAGAGTCAATTCTCCTTTCGCTGAGTACGCAAAGTTGTATTCATCGTCGGGCAAATTAATTTTTACAATTTGATTGAGTTCGTCAATAGTATAAGTCTTTGTAACGCCATTGGGATCGGACTCGAATACCAAGTTGCCGTTTGCATCATAGTTAAAATTGTATATTTTGTTTCCCGGTTCTACCTTATTAGTGAGCAGACCTTTTTCATTGTAGTTGAATATTGTTTCGTTGCTTAAAGGGTCTCTAATGTACGAAATTTGACCTGATTGAGTATACTTATACTCGGTTACTTCATTTTTCGGCGAGATCACTTTCACAATGCGGTTAAATTTGTCATATTGATATTTTGTGATTTCCTGTACGCTCGCATTTATTTGCAATAGTTTTTGGGTCATGTTTCCTGCGTTGTCGTAAAGATACGATTCTGATCTGCCATCTGGAAAAATGGTTCTAGATTTATTTCCAAATGAATCATATTCAAAAAGAGTGATGTTATTGACACCGACGATGGGGGCTTTGGTAGTTGAAGCGAGCTGTCCACTGTTCGTGTACGTATATTTAAAAATTTGCGAACTAGGTAGTGTTTCTTGGGTCAACAAACCTGTGCTTGGATCGTATTGTCTAGTTTGAGTAAAACCTCTTCCATCAGTTATAGAAACTATTTGTCCAAACGAATTGAATAAACGAGACTTGCTAATTCCCGTTCCAGTATCGGTCGTTTTAAGAAGATCTTTGGTTGCTGGATCATATTCTAAAGTCACTTCTGATAAATCCGGGAATACTACTTTCTTTGTGTATCCTTCGATATCTCGTTCAATTGATGTAATTTGCCCTTTTCCATCTTTTATTTTTGTTATAAGGCCGTTGAAATCTTTGGTGATTTCAGTTTCGATACTTTTTGCGTCGACCACTCTATCGTGAAGCTGAGAAGCTCCTGAACCTTGATTATTAAGTTGTCCTACATTTCCACCAGTATAGTTATTTGACATTGAGCTTGAAAGAACATCGTTTACTTCTGTTACCTGATTTTGCTCATCAGTAACCGATGCCAACCGATTAAACTGGTTATATGCATATTTTTTAGAGAATCCATTTTGATTGGTTTCTTTTGTCATAAGACCGTTGTCATCGTATTCAAAGGACTTGACTGAAGAGTCTGGAAAAGTAACGGAGGTTAATTTTCCAGAACTGACGTTAAAAGACGTAGTTCGACCAGCTGGGTCAGTGATTGATGAGAGCAAATCACCTGAGTAATTTAGTACCGTAACTTGATTTACCGCATCCGTAATTTTAGTTAGCTTTTTCTGGCTATTGTACTCATAGCTTATTGCGTTTCCGACCCTGTCGATCGTCTTAATTTCTTGGCCGTCGATATTAAAATAAGTTATAGTCCCATTTCTTAAGGTGCGAGACCATGAGCCGTCATTGTATCTATATAAATTTGAACCGTCCTTCGCTGAAGGTAAAAATGCAAGTGCTCCAGTGGTTGAGAAATTAAAATTTACTTTTCTGATTCGATTGTGCCCTGAATCGACGATAATAAGATTTTGGTTAGAATCTAAACCAATATATTTTGGACTACATAATGACGTACCTAGAGCTGGGCCGTTATCGGATACCTCAGAATCTATGCACGTTCCACCGGCAACGTTAGTAGCCATTTGGGTCTTTAGATCAATTCGCACCACTCGATGATTGTCCGTGTCGGCCACGTAAAGATACTGATTTACATTATCAAACACCATTCCGTGAGGGTGATTGAATGCCATCTGCTGCATCGGGGCTTGATCTGATCGCACGCCGCCTTGAGAAAGCGGTAAGCCGGCAAAGCTCGAAATTTTTCCTTGCGAGTTGATTTTGCGGATATAACCATTTTCAGTTAGTATGTATAAATTTTTGTTAAGGTCATACACGACACTTTGTGGGTGGAATATTCCCGATACGAGTGGGGAATCCTCGTTTATCTGATCGATATTAGAGCCATCACCCGCAATGGTCGAAATTTGGTTGTTTGTCAGATCGACTTTACGAACCATATTGTTACCAGAGTCGGCAATAACTAAAAAGCCATCTGGAGATACGACCATACCTTGTGGATTGTTAAGATCGGCTTGGGCTAGAGTACTTGCAAATGCATTTGTGAATTCTCCGCGTACTGAACCAGGTATACCTTGGGTGATAGCCTGCTGTGGTCTATAAAAGCTAATTGATCGGAAAGGAAATTCTGTATCATCAGGATTTGCACATGAGTACGTTCTCTTGACTCTAGTATCACAAGGCTGACCCGATATAGAAAGACATTCACTTTCAATCTGCGCCACTGTTTTAGCGCTATTTGTCGGCAATGCCGCAGTTCTATTTTCAATTAGATAGGTATTAACTCCGCTTTGGATTTGGTAAAGCGAATGATCTCGCTGACTAACGGCATATATCGCGCCATTTTGAAATCTAATTATGGATGTTGGGTCATTTTGAGTTTTATAGCTATAGGTTACATCGCTTATTGGACTTGAAGAGCTAGGATCAGCACTACATGCCCCAGTATAATATGGACTATAGGTAAAGTACCCAGAGTACTGTTCAATTTTCTCTAAAGTTGATAAGATCGGCGAAGAACTTGATAGATCGAGTTCAACAAAATAGTTTTCCTTTGAAGAGTTACGGTAGAGCGCCACTGCTTTTGGCCACTGAGAAAAATCTATTGCTGATTTTGTATCTACGCCTGTCGTGGATGAGTTATAAATGGTAGAGATTGTATTGCTGACGGAATAAGTTGATAGCTCTCCGCTCGCTTCTTCAACTAGAACACGATTTCCGCCTGGATTTAGAATATTTTGCGTAAGTCCAAGATGCCAACCACGTCCGGCAGGTGATTTGACTTTATTTTGCACTAACAACGGAGCCAAAACGTCGGAAGGAAATATTTGATCTAGAACTTGCGACGACTTTGTCGTAGTCGATTTATTTGTCAATATTACGTTCGATTGATTTGCTTCTCTAAATTTGTCATCAACAAATTTCACTGAGTACGCTTCGTATTCAGTAGATGAACGAATCGTAAGGTTTTTTATTTTCAATTCGTATCTAGCAAGTGACGGGTAAACCCCAGAAGGCAGATACTCGCCCGTAGTTGAATATTTCAATGGGACGGCATAGGAAATCATGGATCGATTGGGAATGCCTGTGTAGTTTGTAATGTTGGAGCCAAAACCGCCAGCAAAAAGTGATCCTGGAATATTTGATGAACCCGTATTTTCATAGTTCGGCGTTGAATTGTCGATATACTCGATAATGTTTGAGGCCAGGTCGCCAATAAAAAACTGGGACTTAATAGAATCTGGTTGATACCAAGTCGAAACTTCGGCAGTGTTTTTATACTCTACACTCAAAACGTATTCATCATAGGTATTGTAGCATTTCACCGGGACACCTAAAACGGTGTCGCAATATCGACCCTTTATCGCTTCAATTGACGAAACGGAGCCTGAATCTGCGTAGGATGCGGTGTACTCCTGTCGAGGAACATCAATATAATTTGAAACATAGGCTGTAGGGTTTGCCCAATTACTTTTGTAAATCAAGCTTGGAGCGATGCTTACGCCAAGAGATTTCCATGAAGGTAAACTGAACGAACTGCTCAACGAGCCTTGAGAAATATCAATACCTGCTTGTTTAGGATTGTCTACCGCTGCTAAAACCGGTTTTGCTGGGGCGGCATAGATCAAGCTAAAATGTGAAATTCCTTGCCCAGGTTTGGTTTCAATGGACCTTCCGTCTTCAGAAACTTTAGCCATGCCGTCGACTTCCCAAATTCCTTTTGAGCTATCCATCGAGAGAATAAACATCTCTACGCCAGCAGGAAAATCGCTATCGTTTGGCAACGTTACTGGAACTCTTTGTTGGAATTTTAATCCAGAAGGTTCTAATGCGATTACTTTATCTGGAACTACATTTGCTAAAACTGGAACAGTGGATTTGTTCGCGTCTATACTTGCAATGTTTATAGAGCCGCTGCTACCTCCACCTGGAAAAACCGTCGAATTGGCAGGAATATCTAATTGCACTCCGGCCGCTAGGGGATTTTTTACTGTCGCACTTTCTCCAGCAATGATTGTCGTTTCGCTGCCATTAAGAATTAGCGGTGCTAGATAAATTGGCCGCTCTAAAACGTTTTCTTGGCCTAGTCCGATGTTAATTTGAATTTGTGTAGTTGAAAATTTACGACTAGGTCCGGTAACTGATTGCGCAATTGTAGAACCGTCAACAGTTAGAGTCTGATCACCAGTGGCCGGGCTAGCAATGCTAAATACCCCAGAGCTATCTGATAGGACACTGCCGTCATAAGAAGAAATTCTAATAGTGGCTCCCGGAAGTGGATTTCCGTCCGTGTCTTTGATAATGCCGGACAGTCGAGTGCCGATTTCGTAAGAAAGAGTTAGAGTTGTCTCCTCGTTATTTTGCTGATCTTTAACTTTTAAAGTTGCAGTCGAAAATGGAGGTAATTTTAAAATAAAACTGCCATCTACAGTTGACGTCGTGCTATCAGAATAAAATCCCAAAAGTCCACTAGAGGCGCTCACGCTGATTTCAGATCTTACGCTCCCTGCCGCGCCTATTATATTTAAATGCAGCCGATCTGGACTAGGGCTAATAGACACAAGTTCCGGTATCAATAAACGATTGTCGATTTGAATAGTATTTCTAATTTCGGTTTTATTTCCAGCAAGATCAGTTGCGGAAAACAAAAGTTCTTCTGTACCGTTTTTAGCAGCCACATAGGTTCCCGAAAAGTTGACTCTGTTTGCATCTAAAGTTAGCGCCAGACCATTGACATTTATTTGATCCAGTTTTTCATTTGCACGGCCTGTAACTGAAAAAACAAGACGATCAATTCTGCGATTGTTCGCGGGCTGGATATTTGAAAGAACGGGTTGTGTTGAATCTTTTATAATTTTCAAAATTAGTGATTGTGAAATGTTTCCAGCGATATCGGTACTTTCAACTTGAACTTGATTTTCACCTTCTAATAAAAGACTAGCTTCGAAATCAAATTCCTTGGCGCCGGTTCTGAGTACATCCACGCCGTTAACTTTTATTATCGAGTGAACATCATTGGCCTCTGTGATTTTGATGGGGATTACGATTAAGCTTTGATTAGTTAGTGTTCCCTCAGCTATTCCAAAAGAAATTGCAGGGGAGGTGTTGTCGAGAATTACCGAAAGCGATAAATTTTGATTTGATACATTTCCCGCTAGATCTGTCGCTTGAACAGCGACACTATTGGCGCCAGATTGCAAAATGCTAAAATTATAGACGCCAATCTTTCCACTCTCATTAAGCGACACCTGATTTGAATTCACAAGAAGCGATTTCAAAGGCTCGTTTGATATGAACTGGGCAGCTAAAGTTTTCGGTAGTGAGTTAACATAAACCGGATCGCTCGATGACAGAGAAATACTTGGGTTTGATTGATCCAAAACTACATTTGAAATCACAACAGGCGAAGCTATGTTGTTAAACTGATCTTGAGATTTGATTTCAATGTTATTGTTTCCGTTAACAAGATCGAAAGTAAAACTTTTTGCCGTTGACGATTTAACTACGGCCCCATTGATGGAAACTGTGGATGTGACATTGGAAATATCCTGAATTTCAACATTCGCCGATTTTTGATTTGTGAACGTATTACTACGTAATTGGGTCAAAATAGTCGGCGCAGTAGTGTCCTTCGGTGAAGACGGGCGATATATTCCAAGTGAGAAATACGAAGTAAATAGTCCTTTATATTTGATCACGAGCGAATTGCTTAGCTCCGGTTTTACAGAAACAGAAAGAGTGGCTACGTTTCTATTAAACGTATTCGCATCGACGACCTTTTTGCCGTTCCAAGTGATTTCAGCATATTCAACTCTGAAAAAAGTGCGATAAAGTAAATTAGCAAGGTTCTTAAGACCGCAGGAACATTTTTGAAGTAGTCCGCCCGCGCAGACGACATTTTCGTGATTCTGACCGTCGGCGTTTTTCATCTTAATGATAAAGTCATTTTTGATTGCGTCTGAAGTGACGCTAATTGTTTCGGTAACTTGATTGACCGATTTGAAGGAGCCACGGTAGGTCTTATCAGGAAAGACCACAACCTGATCTGCGGTGTTTTGAGCAAGGACGAACTGAGCAAACAATAGAATAGCGATAGCCGTTAAGCGATACATGAGATGGCTCCCCTTAAGATTGGTTCGCTAAAAATCTCGGACTATAAATTAAATAACTTTAGTCTAGACAATTTTTATTGTATCTAAAAATGAGACTGTCCAACAAGAAGGCGATTGGTTAAATTAGAGTACTTTATAATCTAATATGCTTTACAAACACTAGTATAAAAATTATCATAATAATACACTTGATTTAGTTGAATCATTGAACTCAAGCTCAGGTAGATTTCTTCAAAAAGATCCCTTTCCAGGAAAGCTTGATTCTCCAATTACTGTGGTAACTTACCGCCGCCAGGAGGTGCGATGTTAAACATCTCTACCTCTAAAAGCGTTTCTCCCGGTTCAAGCTTAGTCAGGCTTTTACATTTCAAAAAATCTGGCACCACAACATCAGCGATTCGCTTCGTTGCTTCGATGACCACAATGTGGGTCAGCCCTTTCTCCAAATCTTTTGGTTCCAAGTTCGCAGAACACGAATGGACCTTTGCTAAGATAAACTGTTTCATATTCATTTCTCCTTGCCCGAAGGCTGTTTGATTAAGTGAGTTCGTTGACCACCAACGACTTCACTTTTTTTAAATAGGAGAAATTTTGGGAAATCTGAGATTTTTCGAAAGAAAATTTAAATACGGCGTATATCGCGTATTTTCTGAATTTCTGGGGCTAACTTTAATAAGTCATCCCTAATAGAACTACGGGATGACCGAAGACTTCGCCTTCGCCTCTGCGGGCTACGGCTTGCCTCCGGCATTAGTTCGATTTTGTTAAACTAAATCGGAGTTAAAAGGCTGTTCTAAGCCACATGTAGGCTGTCTCAAAATGAGACATAAATAGCTGTAATCACTAGCCTTTTGACTTGACGAGTGGCACGGAAAATGATATATTGTTCTTATACGAATAAAGCGGTTGGAAATGAACCTTACCTTTTTCCGCTTCAAACAAAAGGGTGCCTCAATCACATCCCATGGTGATTAGAAAATTTCCTTCTTAACCAAAGAAGAAAGGAAATTTATGGGGCAACAGAAATCCAGTTCGAGAATTCAGTCCGACTTAAATGCCATTACCAGGATGGTGGAGAAGCATGAGTGTCTCTTCGTCGCTTGCGGTTTCGATAAAGCCGACAATCTTCACCTCAGCGATATTGGAATGCCGAAGGAGGTTCACCAAGAAGTCTTGGCAGAATATCTTGAAACTCTATGTCGGGTGATTCGGTATTACTTCGACTTGAATAACCTGGAAAAAAGCAAAGCCTACGCTTTGAAGTTCTACGCAGAGGCTGACGAACTATTCATCGAGTACTTCACGAGTCTTGAAGAGATTTTGCCGACTCTGAAAGTCGAGGCGTAAAATGTTCGTAAAAAAGAGAACCTACCTAAAAGCCAAAGCAGAGAACGAAGCATTAAGAAAAATCCTGAACCGAATTATCGTTGATGTTGTTCAGGAGTTCATTAAGAGAAACTTTATTCCAGGACGCCGAAATGATTGCCGGAATAAACGTGCTCTAAGAAAAATTCTAAGAGACTACGCTCTCATTCATCCATCAGCGGATAGAAATCGTTATGTCGACATCGACGAACTCATTAAGAAAGCGAACGATGGTGATTTTGATTGGGGCTAACGCTCCAACATAATTTTCCGTGTTCGTAATATAGCGATATACGCATCGGTGTGACAGGCACACCTGGGAGTTCAAGGCTCTCTCCGATGCCCGATGAATGGGCTAGCCGATGAAAAAGTCATAGGAAAAATCGCCGTTCTCACGCTAATCGTGAAGACAGCCTGCGTTACATTCCCTCTCCCGCCACATCACATCAAAAAAAATTTCGAGCGTTCGCCTGGGTCTAAAAGATCCACGTTTGCGACATTTATCGGGCCGACAGGCTCATTCAAATCCAAAATTTTTAGCGTCTCACGGGGTCAGCTTTTCCGCTGGCACCCCTTGGCCGACCTATGCCTTTAAGATGGTAAGCCGTCGGGCTCATAACCCGAAGGTCGTAGGTTCAAATCCTGCCTCCGCAACCATTCTTCTTTCGAAGAAATCCAGAAAATTAAAAAAATGAAAATGTTCTAAGTACTTAAAAACACGAGAATTGGTTTTTGCTAATCGACTCTGAAATATCAAGAAACGTCGCCAAATTTCATCGCTTTGCTACTTTTTTGCTACCAATTTGCTACCAACCCAAAAGCCGCTCACACAGCTATTTTTCTAGTAAAAAAGGAGAATACATGTCTGGACCGATTAAGTTTATTAAAGCTATTATTTGGATTGCAATAGCCTGCCTGGCAACAGGCACATTGATGGAGGCCAAAAACTCAATTGGTAAAGAGGCAGTGCGCGCCCATAAAAAGGGAGGGGTGTCTTTTAAAGAATTAAACAACATGTTGGTAAATAAATAATCGTCCCGAAGGTTTAGCCGCATTCACTTACGTACTATTCTGATTGCGGTTTTTTCTCATTTTCATTTACGAATAACTTTACTTCGTCCAATCCGGTCTTTTTTAGAAGCTGATTGAGCTCGTAATTTACTTTATCAATCCAACTATCATCTTTGACTCGACTCTCTTCTCTTTTCCAAAAATACGTTGCCAAAGCTTTCGAAACTTCATCTTTAAGCTCCGTAAATATAGAAATAGATTCTTGATAAAGTTCTCTTCCGCGTTCTATACGATTGCTTCGGAATTCAAAAGCTCCCTGGGTAGCAAGAAAGACTGCTGACTCGGCCTTGATCTGAATCGTTGAGGGCATACGATTTAAAACTTCTTCGGCCTCTGGCAACCGATCCAATGATATGAGCGAGAATGCTAAGTTGTTTAAAAGCATAAATTCATGAGGAGATGTGAGAAGCCCAATTTTCGCAATGTTAATTCCTTCCTCGAAATCACCTAGAGCAACGGAAGCTATATATGATCCCATAATAGCTGGTCGAGAACTGAATGGTTGAAACTTTAGCCACTTTTTAACCAGTTCAAGTGACTCGCGGTATTTTCCGGCTTGAAAGCTTAATCTAGATTCCGCTTCAAATGATACTTTACTATTTAGCAAAGATTGGCCGAGGTCAAAAACCCCCAAATTTGGAGCTAAGAATACGGCTTGAGCAATTGAATTTTCAGTCGGATTAATTAATGCCGTTCGCATATATTTTCTTGCTGATTTTATCAGACCGGATTTGCTTTCAATTGTTCCGATTGCACTAGCAAGTTCCGATTTATGAAAGTCGGTAATCTTATCACTTTCCAAAAGAAGATTGCCTTGTTTATATGTTTTTGGGCCAAGACCCAAAGTATCTGAAATCGCAATTTCAGCCGATATAACCCATGGATCAGTTAATTTGTTTGCCGCCTTTCTTAAGTAATAAAGAGCTCTGTCCTGATTCTCGGAATGCATAAAATATCTTGAGGCTGAAAGCAAAATGAACCTATTTTCTGAATTTCCAGATATGGCAATATCCATGCATTTTTCAGCTTTTTCTGTTTGCCCGATTGTAGCGTAAAAAAAGGAAAGTTCGGCCCATTTAATATAGTTTTTGGGATATTCGATTAACTGTTTTTTAATATTAGAGATAATTTTAAAATAAGCAGGAGTAGCTTGAGGTAAATAAGTTTCTGGAGTGGGCTCCACGCCGCCTTGGGAATAGAAAATATAGTCATTAGCCATTGTTCTAGCAATTTGACTAGCGTTTTCATTGGTCAAAACAAATTTTGCTGCTTCATTTATGCTAGGATCGTTGAAGCGATTTAACATTATCGAATTTCCAACAGCTTCATTTGCATGAATCAGCTTGTCGTTGTTGTTTAACCAGTCAGCCTTTGATCGTTCAAAGTCAATCGACGAGAGAATGTCCTTTGGAGGTTGCACTCCATTAAGGAGCCCGAGCCACCTCGCCGTAGGATAGGTGAACCATCGAGGAATCATATGTCGGGTTCCACTAAAAATGTTTTTGAAACTCATTAATTACGCCTAACCGTACTAACCATTATATTTAGTTTTGAAATGACTCTCTGCAAATCATAAGTTGGAGTGAGTGTGCGCTGCCATTTGGGATCTCCGCGCTGAGAGGGGTCGGGTTCGCAAAGTTGTTTTACGAGCTCAATCAAGTCTTCAACGAAATCTGGAGCAACCTTTTTAATTTCCGTTCGAAGGTCTTCAAGAGTTAATGCAAAAGCGTCTCTTAAATAAGGAAGGAGTTCGTTAAATTTCATTTCTCGATTAATTCTTTGATCGGCAGTTAATTTCGAATAAAGAGCTTGTTTCGCACTTACACCAGTGAAAAAAAAGTAAATCAAACTTCCCAATAAATAGATATCGGTTAAAAATTTCCTTTCAAATCCCTTAATAGGAATCTCTTCAAACCAAAGATCAATTGGAGCGTAGCCTCGATCTCCCGCTACCATACGATTGTCATTTTCAGAGGGAGTGACTGAATCGGAGGCTCGGCCAAGATCCGAAATTTTTGTGTTTTCAGTATTCATGATGAGAACATTTGACGGTTTTAAATCCTGATGTGCAATCCCATTTGTGTGTAACTGTCTAATACCCACAGCAATGCTATGTAAGCTAGCGAAACACCAACGTAACTCGAAAGCACTAGGTTTACTAAGATAATTACGAACGTCTCCCTCTTCGGCCTTTTCAAAAATTAAGTAGTAAACCCTTCCAAACTCCGAATATCCCGGAACGAAAACGTCGCCATGTGCAATTGGTGTAGAAATATTGTTAAGTTTTTTGGTTTTGCATTTTAGGAGCAAATCCCGCTCAAAAAGATATGCTTCAACTAAAATTTTCCAGGCGGTCAGCCTGTCGGATGACTGGGCCGACGACGAGAAGTCTAAGGCTTTGAGGAAAGCTTCTTCTCCCGTTTTTTTGTTTTTCACAATATACGGAATTGAGAACGCACCACCGGTGCCGACTGGATTCTTATTGATCTTGCTAACTACGATCCAATCATCGTTTAGCTCTCTATTCTCTAATTCATCGGCTGGAACTGAAATATTTGCCCCCAGGTCTAATGATTAATTGGAGTAGTATACTAACTACGTGATTGTCCATAGTTTTCTAGAATCCCAAGGTAAATGTGGCTATCGTTTGTTTCACTTTGCTCTCTTTTCATTTTAATACGTTTTAGGATTTTCAGTTTTTTATAATGCCGCTACGGGATAAGGCGGCCCCAAAAGTGTGGTCACCACGGAATGTTGAATTTAGGTATAAACTTTGCTTTTCCCGGCCTGGGGTGATTTTTTTCGATGGTTGAGATGAGTAAATCCAAAGTATCTTCTGCCAATTTCATATTTGCTGCTGTGTAAATCGCCGATTCATCGATCCCTAGATTTCCTGGCCATTGAATATGCACTCTGTCTCGGATTTCTTTCAGCACAGTTAAGTCTTTGTAAATGCTTTTGCTGTTAGTAATTGGCAGTTGAAAAACATTATTGCTTTGGGCTATTCCGATTAGTCTTCCAAACTTTATTTGGTTGTTACTTTGAATTTGCTGTAATGTTTTTTTAGGTAGTGTTACCCCTTCATTTGTAAACTTTCTGATACGAAAAATGAAATCATAAAGAATGGCCTCGCAAATTGATACTATCAAAATTATTATAGGTTTTCTAAGGCGTATTTTTTTTATAGTGCTCGAGTGATAGTAAATTTGATAGAGATCGCAAAGAATACGAAAATTAAATGAAATATTGTCGGCCGTTTTATAATTTGCAAGAAACGAGACTTGAATCACTCTTTTTACATTTGTCATATATTGTCTGAATAATTCGGAAGTCGGAAAAAAAAGTTTAGCTTCGCATACGTTTCAAATGCAGAATGAATCATGTCTATTGGCTTTAAAGGCAGAATAAAATAATTTCACAGATTAGATATTAATCATTTTGATTCAACTCAAAGAGTTTAGTTGTAGTAGAGATTTTAGTTAGTCTCAAAATGGATAATTTTTATGATTTTAAAAATTGTAGGTTCAATCAATTGTAGAAGTTAAGACTTGATCTGACACATCTGGAATAGAAAAGATGTGGAAAACTCAGTTACCCTTTTGTTTGGCATTAACAAACAAAAGGGGCCAATCCCCTAAAGGATAACTGAGCATGCAAACAATACAACAAAAAATCATTTCAAACAAACTCGGACTATTGAATTTAGCTGAGGAATTACAAAATGTTTCTAAGGCCTGTAAAGTAATGGGCTATTCTCGTGACACATTTTACCGATATAAAGAGCTAAAAGACGAAGGTGGGATCGAAGCGCTTAACGAGAGAACTCGCAAGAAGCCAAACTTCAAAAATAGAGTGGACGAAACAATTGAGTCCAGCGTTTTAAAAATGGCTATTGATTTTCCCGCTTACGGGCAAAAGCGCGCTGCCAATGAACTTCGTAAAAACGGAATCTTCCTCTCTCCGGCAGGAGTTCGGAGCATTTGGCTACGCCATGATTTAGAAAAGTTTAGAAAGCGGCTAGCAGCGCTAGAAGCCAAGAGTGCCACTGAAGGAATTGTCTATACGGAAGCTCAAATTGCAGCATTAGAGCGCAAGAAAGACGACGACATCGCTAGTGGTGAAATAGAAACCGCTCATCCAGGATACTTGGGATCGCAAGACACGTTTTACGTTGGCACAATTAAAGGTGTTGGACGAATTTATCAGCAAACTTTTGTCGATACTTACTCCAAAATTGCATTCACCAAACTTTACAATCAAAAAACACCGATTACCGCTGCGGATTTACTCAACGACAAGGTGCTGCCGTTCTTTGAAAGCTACTCAGTGCCAGTGCTTAGAGTCCTTACCGATCGTGGTACTGAATTTTGTGGCAAAGTCGATCAACACGATTACCAACTTTATTTAGGCGTCAATGATATAGAACACACGAAAACTAAAGTTGCTCATCCACAAACCAATGGAATATGTGAGCGATTTCATAAAACAATTTTACAAGAGTTTTATCAAATCACTTTTAGAAAGAAAATTTATAAAACTATGGACGATTTACAAACTGATTTAGGTCAGTGGATGATAGAATATAACGAAAGGAGAACTCACCAAGGTAAAATGTGCAATGGAAGAACACCGATGGAAACTTTTATTGACGGAATTAAAATCTGGAGACAAAAGGATCTCGGCTTAAACTTAAACTGACAGTACAAATAACTTGCTGAACAAATGGGCGACTGTCAGATCAAGTCTAAACTTCTACAGATAAACAAACTTCCCCGCCAGCGCGAGTAAAATAAGTATTCTTCTCTAGAATATAAAACTAAGTCTCTTAAGACTACCTCTTCCACAGACTTTCTATTCTCATTGCTGGCGATACGGTCTAGTTAATTTGATTGTGGGCTTATCAAACGCGCTAATCAAGTTGTGTTTTGCCTAAACCCTTCGGTATTCGCACTCCAATGCCTATCTAAAGCTGTTGATATTTTAATAGATGTCAGAATAAAAGCATATCTAAGGCGGCCGAAGCCTCCCATTCAATTGTACCTCTTTCCGCTTCCGATAATTTCTGTGAATTCAAATGAGCTTCGAGTTTTTCGAGAACACTCTTTAGATCGCTGGACTGCTTCGAAATGACTAATTCGGAGTATTGAGTTATATCGTTTAAGTCTTTTAATGCCAAATCTTGTATAGACCTTAAATCCTGACCTCGATAATATGCAATAGCGTAGAAAAAGCTTCGAATACCCTGATCGTATGGATTTTCCACATGCTGTACACAATCTATAATATATTTGTTAAATGAAGGATTGGATTCCTTTAAAAGGTACAATCTGTTTAATGACCGCCTAAATTCTTCGGTATTGTTTTCCATTTTATACTGTAACATCTCTAGCACAAGCTCCTCGGCCGGACTATTTGGTGTCGGAAACGTCGCAACCCATTCTTTCGATGCGCTCACTTTTGCTTTTTCTTTCACCTCGTCGATGGGAACTTTCTTTTGTGTCTCTTGCAATAGCGTATAAGAATCAATTGGTGTAACTGTTTCTGAAATTGGAATATCGGAATTCAGCGCGGTCGACACCTCTGCATCCTGAGTGGTTGCAAGTGACCGCTGCGGTTTAACTTTTACGGAAGTTATCTTTTTTTGCGATGGACTTGAAACTTGATCGGTTAAAAAATAAAGAATAACTCCTAAAGAAAGTACCAACAGACAATTTGCTTTACTCACAGATTTCACTCCGTATAGATCGTGGATGATCTTATTTTAACGTACTTTTGCCAGGTGAAAGAGAGAAACACAGAAGATGTTTCAACTTGGAACACTACGTGGCTGATCTGAAAGGGTCCTAACTAGAGCGAACGTTAGGCTGGGCTTAAAGGCTGCATACATAGAAATGGCTTCAAAAAAAACAAATAATTGATATAAGCGGGAAACCGCTGGCATTTGAACTAAAGATTATGCTAAATTTCACTTTGTGAAATAGGCAGAAAAATGACTGATAAAACCATATTAGCGATCGATTTCGGAACAAGCCATTCTCTGGTGGGGGCACTTCATCAAGGTAAACGCGTTGATGATTTAGCCATTGATCCGTCGAGTTCTGATCCAACGCTGATGCGTACCTTGTTGTATTTTCCTAATCCCGATCAATGTTTTTATGGCGCCGAAGCGTTAAAAAAATACACGGAACTTGAAATGGAAGGCCGTCTGTTTCGATCATTCAAGTCACATTTGCCCAATAAAAACTATCTAGGAACTGTTTTTGAAAATCGTATTTTATCTTTAGAAAATATGATCGGGTTGTTTCTGCTTGAATTGAAGAAGCGCGCAGAAGACGTGTTGAAAACGAAAGTCACCAAAGCAGTGATTGGTCGACCAGCACGGTATTCAATGGACGCGGCGGCTGACGAGTTTGCGATTCACCGAATGAAAAAGGCGGCCGAATTCGCTGGTTTCACCGATGTTAAGTTTGTTCCCGAGCCTCTGGCTGCGGCTTTAGAGTTTCGTCGTGGCATTCATCAGGATAAAACTATTTTGATCGGTGACTTTGGTGGTGGTACGTCCGATTTTACTATCATGAAAATTACCCCGGATGAGTTTCAAAAGAAAGATGTTCTGGCGGTGGAAGGGTGTCCATTAGCAGGGGATGCCCTAGATAGCGTATTTATGAGCTCGCGATTAAATCGCGGTTTTGGTGCACAGACAAAATACCGACTTCCTATGTCTAGTAATTTGATGACAATGCCGGTGTCGATTATGGATCGATTAAATAAGCCTTCGCAAATTGTTCATTTGAAAGAGCGTGACACCTATGAATTCATCAAAGAAGTTCGTAAGTGCGCTTTGCGTGCCGAAGATAAGGAGGCCATTGATCGGCTTTTCATTATGCTTGAGGATCAACAAATTTTTGCTTTCTTCGAAGAGATTGAAAAAACTAAAAAGAATCTATCGTCTAAGTCGACAAGTTCGTTTAAATTTGACTATCCTGATCTGGAAACGAACGAGGTTTTCTCGAGTGTTGAATTTGAAGACTGGTCCGTAAAAGTAAAAACAGAAATTCTGTCGGCACTGGATCGTTGTTTAAAACAGGCGGACCTGAAAGATTCGCAAATCGAGCACGTGTTCTTAACCGGCGGTACAGCACACGTTCCTTTTATTCAAAATGAATTTATTCGTCGATTTGGTGCTGAAAAAATGCAGACGAAAAATTTCTTTCATTCAATCTTATCGGGATTAATCGAAAGTGCCAAGTCTTGGGATCAGCTCAGTTAGATAGGTTTTTGTGGGCAGTAGCCGTGGCGCCAGCCCATTTCTAAAGGAAAAGCTCGACAAACGAGTGGACGCTTTTTATATACGATGCAACGATTGTTAATCAGATAGCGACATTTGCCCTCATCCGTTTGTTTTAAAGCAAATAGTCCTGATTCTTTGCGATACGCCGTGATTACCTTTTCTTTTTTTAGTTTAGCGATTGTGGTTTTAAGAGGACTCACTAAGTCGTCTTCTGTGACCAAATTTAAATTAACTAAATCTTCCCAGCGGACTTCGATAGGCATTGTACAACAAGTACTCGCGCAAAATTTGCAGCTATTTTTTGTATACTTTAACCAAGTAGCCGGATTTTCTTTATCCACTGTGGATGGGATTAACTCAGATTTTTTCGGTTTAGTCATGTGGATGATTATGCCAGAATTAGGTCATAGAGGAAGTGTTTTGATTTTACGGTGTCGTTATAGAATAATTTTTTCACATCTATTTTATAGATCAGGTATATCGATCAGACAAAGTGACTTTGAAAAAACTGAACTATTACGAAACGTCTATCGCAAACTTCCGGTCACCCGGTTTTTTGCATTTTTAATTTATTGATCGCGGAGCGAGCGTCGATCGGTGAACACTTGTGAATTTTGCGATACCACTTTAAGGCTTTAAGCTCGTCCCCTTTTTTAACTAGTTTGATGATGTCGTCGTCGGTGGTTCCCGCCGGAGGGTTGCTAATATTACCTTTAAAAACAAACCATACATAAAAGATTAAAGAGAAAATGCTTAGAAGTATATAGGACGCGAAAGCCATATATTCATAACCTCCAAAAGTTCCACTTCCCTGGTGAACATGTCACTATATTAGCATGTTAAAAAACATATGATTAAGGCAAATGATATATTGAGTGTCTTGGAATGAGGCGCGTGAATTTTAGTCGCATAAATTCTGAAGACTCATCATGGGTTAGCAAAAGAGTCGGAAAAATAAACAATAAATAAATTCCCCTTAACAGTTTCATTGTGAACAAGGTGAGCAAGCCGATGGAACTCGCCTGGTGTTAAAGTGTAACGATATTTTTGGATAAACTTGAAAGCAATGCTTTCTTTAGTTTCATAGTAAGGTGAAACGATCATCAAAGATTCAATTTCGTTCACAGTGAGACGATCAAGATTCGCCTCGATGTATATGCTCAAAACGGTTTCGCGGGTATCTAGGTCGGGTGATTCATCTATTAAATCGAATAATTCGGTAGTCCCAATTTTCCTAACATGAACATAAATGAAGTGAACCAATGCTGACGATCGATAGTAATCATATTTAGCTTGGTGAAGCTGTACATACAGGTTCTTGATCATCGCCTTTGTCGAGGGCGTCGTTTGAAAAGAATCCAAACGTGCCGTCGGGGAGTAAAATCCCCGACATTGATTAACGGATTCAGCGGCCGCGATGCTGGTAAACAATTTGAATAAAAGAAATGGAAAGAAAAGCAAACGCACGTGATACCTTTGGTCTATAATGAGGGCGTTGAAAGCGGTGGTAGTTTCACTTGAACTGGCATTTTGAATTGAGCCATTTCTGCAGGTAATTTTCGTCGGCATGATTCAATAGCCGATCGAATATCCACCGATCCTGATTTTTTAAGTTCTTGGCCGGGACTAGCGAACTGGGCCGTAATCATTATTTTAATTTTGATCGCAGATAAAACCGGCTGCTTCTGATATTCAGAAAACTCACAATCGATTTCAATTTTTTCTTTGGCTTCATGGGCTTCATCGTAAACAGTGTACGTATAGTCAAACTGTTTACCGTTGAATGAGCTTTCGGATAACCAGGCTTCGACCGTGGTTTCTTTGACCGCAGCGTTGTCTGCCGCAAGAACATGCAGTGATAAACACAATGCAAACACTAAAATACTTGATTTCATAAAATTCCTTTCTCTACTGAATGTTTTCTTTAAACCATGAACTAATTAATGCTTGATAATATACTCGGCCCGCGTTCGTTCTGGCTTCATCATCAAAGGCTTGGATTTTAATCCAAATCAATTCTTTGATTTCTGACTTGTTTTGAACGTGACGGGTAAAACTAGATTGTGCAACCAAAGCAACCGCGGAATCATCAGGATCAACTTCGGCAAATAGTTGTCGCATGCGAACAGCGGCTTCGGCCATTAGGTCGCTGACTAATTCTTTATCGCCGGTGTGGATAGCAATGCGAGCATGGTGAAATTGATTTTGAATGGCTAGCAGTAGAGAGTTGACGACGTTGCGACTCATCTGTGCATTCAGGCTGTAGTTGTTCTGCGTTTTTTGCCAAAGCTTTTCTAAGGCATTGTCGGTGGCTACCGGCGCGACAGTATCGTTTTTTAAACCAAACGCTATTTTTCTAAATTTGGAAGAAATCGGCTCCCAAATGGGTGCACCAAATACATAGATCCCGATGGTGGCGACTTGTCCAACCAGTTGGGATAAAAATGTCATGTTTTTAGGAAGTTCCGCTGTCACGTAGGTGCTGAGGGCAGCGCTCCCGATCATCGTTCCTACCAGGACAGCATAGCCACGCAGCTGTTGACGATTTAGTGATGACGTCGAAGGCGCCCGTGCTTCGATACCATGGGAAGCTAGGTGAGCTAAAATCGAGGCTTCATGATGTCGAGTATAAAACTGTGTGCATGTATTGGCATATGTGTTGGACGAAATGCTCAGTGCTGTTAAAATAGCACATAGATAGAACCAGGGCCTCATGATTTCCTCCTCGGGAATCAGGTTTGGCTTCTGGGTCAAAGATCTGGCTTACTTTGTTTACACAAAGCTTACAGTAGCGGGACTGCGCCGGATTCACACCGGACTTCCATGATTACCAAAAGCAGGTTAGCGGAAGGATTCCTTGCAAGCGGTGCCAACGGACTTTCGCAGGATAAACTGTATATTTTGATTACAAAGTGACTTAAATTTTAATCAGCCAGTGGACCACTATGGCAACGTGCGGATAATTTGTGATCATAGGCGGCTAGCCATTCTGATAGTGGGCGTTCAGGTTGCCAAGGCCAACGACGATCCAAATTCCATTGAGTCGCTACTAAATTTTCAGCTCCAAAATAATCACGGCAATCCACCCAAGCTGGAATGAATATCGGGCCGGATTCTTTCTTTGGGTTTTGTTTAAATAGTTTTGGAATTGTGGCCAGGGCTATTTGTTCTAATTCGTGCTGAGGTAGATCTTGAGCTAAAACTAATTTACGAGCTAAATCAATCGATGTGACAAACAGTCTTTGTGCACTTTGTGGTGGAACACCGATTTCTTTTCTGGCGCGGTAAGAATAGATTTGATGAATATAAATATCAGTTTGGATGTTGGGGTATTCGGCACGGATTTGCTCATAAATATAAGGATCACGTTCACCATTGTCGCCAATTAAAATCAGACGTTGCGGCAGATTCTGTGCGATCAAGGCGCGGATAGCGTTAACCTTAAAATCTTTATCAGCTATGCTTTCACGCAAAACAACTTCGCCGGTTGGAAAGCCGTTTAGTTTTAGAAATGCCACATGCAAATTTTCCATTAATTTTTCTGGAGCCGCGGAAAGGTATACAAAACTAAAATCAGGGTTTGATTTTTGAACGGCCGTAAATAATTCGCCCATGCCATAGAAATGATTTTTAATTTGGACGGTGTTGGCCAAGGCAGCGCCTTTATTTAACACATGCGATATCTTTACGGTGTCGTCGATATCGGATATCACCATAGTTTGTGCTAAAGTTGAAATTGAAAACAAAAAAGTAATCGCTAGATGATTTAAAAAAAAATTTCCCATGGAAAATCATCCAGCTATTTTTAAAAGATGTCCAGCGTTCCACGCGGGCAAAACGCACCCAGTCTAGTTCGGTAATTTTTCGGCAAGATATTCTGGGCAATAGACTCCATGTAAGTGACCCGCGTCCACGAACGTCTTCCGTAGTCGAACATGCCCCGAATTCACTCCAGGCACCTTTCGTTGGCCGGTAGTGGGGCATTTGTGGTACATAGCCCGAATACCTTGACATAGTTCGCTGTCAAATCTAACTCTGTGTCCATGTCGATTTGGAATCAACTTTTGCAACGGATATCTGGTTTTTCCCAAATTGGACCGGAATCTTTTGGACGGGCTATCGCCAGTGAGAAACAAAATATTCTAGCGACATTTCTAAGTCGAGTGCGTGCCGAAGTTCCAGCCGCTCATGATCATAAAGACACTTATCTTGCTGATCATATTCCGGATTTGATCGATGAAGTGGCTGAATTTTTACTTCAGCGTGGTCGTAGAAAAAACACACAAGATTTTGAAAAATTCGCGGCGGTTCATGGCTTGTTTCGGGCCCAGTCGGGCAAATACACTTTGCTAAATATACGCCATGAATATTTGATTCTGCGTGAAACAATTGTTTCGGTGATCCCACCATCAGCTGCCATTTCCAAAGAGGCGCTGAATTTATTTAGTCAAGCCATTGAAATCAGTCTGTCAAGATCGGTCGAGATATTCTTGCGTAACTCTATTTCAGATATGCGATCGGCCAGTGAAAGTTTTCAGCAATCTGAAAATCAACAAATGTGGATTCGTGAAGCCTTGAATCGTCTTCCGAAACCTTTGTTCTTGTTAGATTTAGATGCAAAGAAGGTGAGTTATTCAAACCAGGCGGCTAAGCGAATGTTAGGCATTGAGTATGCCGGTTATACAGCGGCCGACGTGGTTGGTAGTGTACTGATCGCCAAGCGCCCAAATGGCGAACTCATCAAAATTGAAGATATGCCGTCCTCTCGTGTGCTTCGCGGCGAGGCTGTTAATGGCGAAGAAGTGATACTTACAACTCCCGTCGGTGAATTTCATATAAAAGTTTTTTCCGAGCACTTGCCCGCGATTCATGGTCAGCCGGAATCGGCGTTGATTTTGTTTCAAGATATTACCGAACTTAAAAAAGTCGAAAGCCAACTTTTAGAAACTCAAAAGGATTTAAACAAAGCTGTTGAGATCGCTCAGGTCGGTTTTTGGAATCTGGATCTTAAAACTCAAAATATATCGGTAACCGATCATTTGCTAACACAGTTTGGAATCGATAAAGACACCTTTAATTCAACTTTGGAAGAAACCATTTCGGTTATCCACCCAGAGGATCGAGAACGAGTTTCGACAGCAATTAATGCCGCGATTCGAACTCGAGTGCCTTATAATATTCAGTATCGAGTTGTTCATTCAAATGGTAGCGTCCACTGGATCGAAGCCCGCGGGGAAGGTGTGTACGATTCCCTTGGTGAACCGATCCGATTCAATGGAACCACAATGGATATTACGAAAACGACGCAGGCTAGAATCATGGCTGAAAACAGTATGATTGATTTGCAAGAAGCTCGTTTAGTCGCTGATCGTGCCAATGCTGCAAAATCACAATTTTTAGCAAACATGAGTCATGAAATTCGTACACCACTAGGTGCGATTATGGGTTTTGCTAGTTTGTTAAAAGATGACGGTCTGAAGAAAGAAGAACGAGACAGTTTTTCATCGGTCATCGAAAGAAATTCTTCGCAATTGCTGCGTATTATTGATGATATTTTAGATCTTTCAAAAGTCGAAGCCGGGATGATGTTAATTGAACATATTGAATTTTCTTTGCCTGAAATGCTAACCGATTTTTCTTCTTTGATGGGTTTTAAAGCGCGTGAAAAAGGGATTGGTTTTGCATCTAAAGCGGTAACTACTTTGCCGTCGTTAGTAACTACAGATCCCACTCGACTGCGGCAGATTTTGATTAACGTCGTTGGTAACGCAATTAAGTTCACTGAACGTGGCCACGTTGAAATGTGTGTCGCTTATAAAGATGGTTTTCTAGAATTTGAAATTGAAGATACTGGGCGTGGTATTTCACCGGAACAAGAACAAAATTTGTTTCAACCATTTTCACAGGCTGATAGTTCAATAACACGCAAGTTTGGCGGAACAGGTTTGGGTTTGGTGTTGTCGCGCAGTCTGTCGGAAGCTTTGGGAGGCAGTTTTGATTTAAAACGCAGCGTTTTAGGACAGGGTAGTACCTTTGTTGTTCGAATTGCTGTAACAATGAAACCGAACGTAAATTATGTCAACGTGCTTGGTTTTGAAACCGTTCCGGCGCGAACTATTGCCAATGCGGGGCAGTTATCAGGAATGAAAATTCTTGTTGTTGAAGACTCACCAGATAACCAAGCGTTGATTTCAATTTATCTAGGGAGGGTCGGCGCTAATATCGATATTGCTTCCGACGGAGAACAAGGTTATCAGATGGCCATTGACGGTCATCATGATCTTGTTTTGATGGATGTGCAGATGCCGATCATGGATGGTATCACGACGATTAAAAAATTGCGAGCATCAGGCTTTCGTCGTCCAGTGGTGGCGCTTACGGCACATGCGATGAAAGAAGAACGCAAGCGTTGCCTAGATGCTGGTTTTACAGATTTTCTATCCAAGCCAATTAATAAAAACGAATTGATTGGGTTAATACTGCAATATAAAAATAAATTACGATAAAACGTTATCAGTTAGAAAACGTCCCAATACCAATTCAACCTGCGACCAATGCTTGGAAAAATAGTGTCCACAATCACCAAATACGTGAATGTGCACCGGCTGTTTTTCACTGATTAATACCATGTCGACGATAGTCGATCTTAAATCGATAACTCGATCGCGGGCACCCAAGATAGCTAAGGTAGGGCGTTTTAAATTACGTAATGCTTGTAATGTATTGTCACCCCGATAGGAAAACCACGTTGCATACGAAAATCCATTCCATTTTTCTAACGAGCGGGGATTTCGATAGATATCTTTGATTTTATTTAAATATTCCTTACGCTCCGACAATCCTGCCGTATTGTATTCTTCCTTTAGCCAGCCGCGTGTTCCGCCGCCAATCATGCTAACAGTGGCTACGCGTTTGTCACGTTTAGCGACTTGTGGAGCCAAATACGCCCCCTCCGAGTAGCCCACTAAATGAATCTGATGATTTTTTGGAATCACTAGCTTCATGGCCTTTAATGCATCTTCAATTCGTCGAGTACGACGAAATGATTTTTCAAACAAATCACGATCGGTACCATGTGGACTGAGTCCTGGTTTGTTGATGACTAAAAAATTAAAATGCCGGGCCACGCGTTTGCCGACCAGTCCTTCTAATTCTTTGCGATCACCTTCACGAAAATCAGCAGCGGATTCAGTTAAAAATACCAACCAGCGACGCGACCGTTTTGGGGCCATGGAAAAACTGGCAATTAATGTGCGACCTTGTTTCAAAGGTACTAACGTAAAATGGGAAGACAACTTGGGTGATGGCATTTATATAAATTTAAAGTTCAAATTCAGGCTACGCAATCTTTATTTTATTGTCTAAATGGAGCCACAATTGAAATTTCGGAAAAACTAAGCGTTTTCTCTTTTAATTCTGAAGCCAAACGTCGTTTTTTCAAAAGATAGACTGGGTATTTCGTCATCAAATGCTGCTTCTAGTTCGGCGCGAGCATCCATTTTCATTTCGTTGGATAATTCGGCACCGTAGACGTCGATATTAATCCATTCGTGATGAAGAGCAACACCCGTCAGCATGTCAATAAATGCCTCTTCGGCATCATCTTCTTCATCGATATCGAAAACAGTGATAGATCTTTCTTGAGCTTTTTTCCAAATTTCATCGGCAACAGGTTCGTTCGCATCAGATCGGCAGATCCAGATCGCATAGTCCGTGGGAATTAACTTTAATTTCTGGCCAAAATCGGGATCTAAAATAACCGCAACGTTTGTATCCATTTCACACCTGCTTTGTAGGTGAAATGAATATCGCTAATTTTGGTTTAGGTCTATGTTATTATTTTGATTTTGGATATGTGAAAGGCAAGCGTGGAACCCGCCTGCCTAATAAAGCAGCGGTAGCGCGGCCATAATGATATACCTATTGTTTCGTAATTCGAAACACATGGTGAATATATGTTTCTTTTAAGTATGAATAACTTATGGCAAGTTAGGTTCAATCCACACTATCGTGGTTTTGATTAAAAGGAGTCAGTATGTTCAAAGTTATTATGGGGGTCGCTAATCTTGTCGTGGCAGCTAGTCCGATGATCGCACACGCGCAAGCGCCAGCGATCCAGCACAAAGAAAACGTGGCTAAATTCAATGTCGCTTCGTTAAAATCTATCGAAGGATCATGGTTAAAGGTGGCGGCATCGTGCAAAGCACGTGGCTTTAATGCTAGTCCTGTGGAATTATCGGACACGTCCATCAGTTCCGCTGCCGCTAAAATTTATTCTGAATTTAAAGTCTAGTCTGTGAAACCAACGGTCGTTTCGTTTTCTTCGAAGGAGGTGGCACGCCTTCGAAGAAAATTTGAAAATCTTAATTCGGAAGTCACTTTGTTTTCAGACGATGTGTATTTTTCTTCACAAGTGGCGAGCTATGGTTTGGCTCGTGAAGTAGGTACTGTCAATGACGAACTAGCTCGATTTGTATTTGATGCCGATTCAAAAAATGCAGTGACCCAGTCTTCGTTCAAAGCCGAATTTGTTGAATGGCGTGGATTATTTGGCGTTAGAATTTATTCATCTGAAAGTCGGCGATTAACATTAAGAACTAGTGGGTTCTACGATGTGGTGCACCCGGAATTATCATTTAATTCTGACGGGACTCTTCATTCATTGTATGTTTTTCCCGACATCATTCATCGAATTGCTAAATCTCACGGTGTTGATCTGGTTCTAGTAAAAACGTGGGGTATGAATTCTATATTTGGTGGGTTTGATCCCAGTAAGGGATACTACCAAACCAATTTTTGGGAAATAGAAAATAATGACAGTATTAAATTTGCCGATTTAATTCGTCATAGTCAGATCGCTTTCCTAGGGACCCATGATTTAATTGCCCACATAGCCGGAATTGATCAATCTCACTGGCCTCTGTTAAAAACACTGGCAGATCGAGTGTATCATTCTATTCATAGCTACTTTAAAAATACCCAGAAGCCCACGATTGCCTCTTTGATTTTGCCATATACTTTGGGGGTGGTGCTGGATGATTTGGCTCAGCCACCTAGCTACAGTTCTTTAAGTCACATGGCTGTCTTGGAAGAACTGATCGCTAGGCTAGGTAAAAATGAGATCGCGCCAAATCAGCCGACACTGTTAACGGAATTTCCCAAAAGTTTTCAAACCATTATCGACTTATCAAGAACCGCCGATATTCAGCAGACACCAGAATTATACCAAACTAAAATTCAATCGTTAGTTCAGGAAATTCTAAGCGCATCGATCACCGGTGTAAGTTAAATTTGGCTCCAAACATGATTCATCCAACCTAAAGCATCGGGGTCTCTGCAAATTAATTTTACAGTTTGATGGCAGCTGTATGGGCAGCCGGACACGTTCAGCGAAATCAAATTTAACTCATTGACATAGTAGTCAGGAAGGTAGGCCAGTGCCTGGCCTCTTAATATCAACTGTTCCATAATCTTTAGTCCACAGGCTCGATATTTTATTTGCCGTGGAAATTTGTCGTCGCGCCAACCGTCCAAAGACGCCATAGTTGTAATTTTTCCTAACATAGCTGAATCTGGTGATACAAACGCATGTTTTAAAATATCTCCCACTGGGATCTTCGCGTTTTGCGAGAATTTTTTAAACAAAGGATGCTTGTTTGAAGCGCATGTTTTGAATTCCACTTTGGATAGAGTCTTTGATTTCAAACCTTGAGGTACTTCGCCCGTAAGAATACCGAAGTGAGCTTCTCCATCTAAAACTTGTTGAATCACTTTATCTTCCGAACGAGTTAGAAATTGTATGCGTGATGCTGAATAGGTTTTGTTGATTGCCTCCGACAAATTGACCCCAAATTGAGTCTGCAAAATTTCTTCAGCAGATATGACCACGTTAAGACTGCCTTTTTCGCCGCTGAGTTCAATCTTAGCGTCTTCTTCGAGCTGTACTATTTGGGTAGCGCGCTTTTTTAAGGCAATACCTTCAGGGGTCAGGCGGATGTTGCGACCTTGTCTGTAAAACAACGAAACTGATAATTCGTCTTCTAGGCGAGAAATAGCTTTACTCAGCGATCCTGGTGATACATTCAATACTTCAGATGCACGATGAATGTTTTCGTTCTGTGCCACCGCTATAAAATACCGTAATTCAAATATTTCCATAATAGAAACAATTATTATATAAATGTTTCTACATCAAATTGTTAATTCACTGGTGTAAAAAATGGCAAGCCGTGGCTAGACGGCTTTTGATCGCAAGCTTGAAATGTAGTTTTCTGGTAGTTGCGCTTGTTTTGCTCCGCTGATTAGGGCCTCGATATAACGCTGGCTGATTGGGCCATCGGTGCTGGCACGATCGGGAGATGTCACAAATGCGGTTGCTTCGAATTCTTTGCCATCGACTGTCACTTTAACAGTGCGTTCGATCGACATTCCAGTGACGACGCCTTCTTTGTGCTGAACCACTGGCCAGTTCACTGCGGGGATTTCAAATAGGCGACCAAACACAGAGGCGCCATTTTTATCTACAAGACCAGCCACACGGCCGCCCCACCAGCGTGATGGGAAATCAAAAATTAAATCAATACCCTTAGCTTCGGCCACTTGGCCTTCAGGTAATTGAAAAAATTGATAGCTGTGTTCTTCAAGCCATTGATCAAAAGCTTCGCGATCTAAAATGCCTGAATATGCAAAATAGAGTCGAGAGCCTTTGTCCGTGATTCCTTCGCGAGCCTTCATAACTTTGTGATAATGTGCATCCATGAAACTACGCTAGCACGGGGTGAGAGTCGCGTTCAAATAAAAAAGGGAGCTAACATAGCTCCCTTTCATCAAGATTGTATTTGGATCTATATTATAATTGATTAGGAATCGAGATATTCAATCGATAAAACTCATAAGGCGATAAGAAGGTCGTGTTGGCTAACAGTGGTGCTTGTGCCACCGCTGCTGAAACATTTGAACAGTCAGAGTTAAAGAACACTTGTGCGTTGCCTCTGTGTACGCAGTATGGATTTTGTAGTGCGCCTAAGTAAGTGGCAACGGCAGCCGTAGATTGACCTGATGCTGTGGCTAAAGATTGGCACAAGTCAGGGTAGTTTTGGCAGTAGTTGTTGATACCGAAGTTTTGTAAGTTTGCTACGCTTTGTTCGTTTCTGCGCAGTAAGTACATCGCCGCTTTAGCTGCTGTGCGATCGGCAACTAGATTTGTGTAAATCACTACACCTGTGACATCGCTAGCAGGAGTTGAACATGATTTGGTTGCGTTGTACTGCGCGCCGATACCATTGTAAAAACTAGATTGAGCATTCCAGATGTCACCATTTCTAACGACATAGATACGAGCTGTTTCTGGGTCATCAGGTTTGTTCACGTTACATTTTAATCCCGAGAACGTAATTTGAGACTGCCAATGGGTGCTATCCGTTAGCTTAACTTGGATATCAACTTTACCACCATTAGAATCGGCTTTGTTTTTATCGATAACGTTTAAGTCGAATTGCACATTGTAGTTTCCGTTTTGTGCGGATACGCGGCCGATCGATATATTGTTTTCTAAGATCAAGAAATCAAAATCAGTTGATGAACGTTTATTGTACGAAATAGAATAACCGTTCTCGTTACTGCGGAACTCGCCGCTCGTATTATTGCCGACTCCTGATAAACTGCGAGCTACATCGGATACGATTTTTTGAGTTGTGTAAACACCTTCGCGTCCCATTTGTAGGTAAGCGCGGATAAGTCTAGGCTGGCATTCGATGAAATCCACACCAGCACAGATATCGTCATGTTGATGGTTTGTGTTTGTCGATAATTTATTAGCCGAAATTTTTGAAGACGAAGACGCGCGGCCATCGTCATATATAGATGCTGGCAGAAATTCATCACCCATAGATTTTAACTGGCTAGACATAGCTTCGATAGCTGGATCGTTTTCATTTGAGTCATTTTTGTTAGGAGCGCAAGCGACGTGCAGTAGAGAAATTATAGCAACTAGTAACATCGTTTTCGTTTTTTTTGAGAACATAAAAGTTCCTCCTGTATTAGACAAACGGGCCAGGCGGCAGAAAAGTGCCAAAAATAATTAAAATTTATAACCTATTGAAAAGATTGGTGAAAAAACTTGTGTTTTTTTTGGCACAAAACGCCTGGACCAAACGTTTAATAGATGAAGGAAATGTGTACAAATTATCGCTATCTTATAAGCTAATCGAGTGAGGCGCGTATAAGTTTGCAGGAAACAAATATTGATTGCAGTGATGAGAGGACAGTTCAAATGCTTTATGCAAAACTGGGTGGACCTGCTTTGGCTAAAACCATAAATTTAGTCAGCCGATCCATCGCCGAAGAAATAGTGCAAGATGTGTTTACCAAAATGTGGCAAACCAAAATGGTATTTCCCGATTTGAAACGGGCGTACGCCTGGGTTTATAAATGTTGCACGAATTCAGCCATTGATTCGATCCGTAATCACAACAATTCACACCTGGAATTGGATGAAGCCCGCGCGGAATCGGTGATGTCGGAAACTACGGACTTGGAATCGAATGCTCAGGCTCACGAATTATGGAAAAAAATAGCACATTCATTTGATGCGGATGAGGCTGCGGTATTTGTGTATCGTAATTTGGAAGGACTGACTCAAGACGAAGTCGCCGAGGTGATGCAAATATCGCGTCGTACGGTTAATCGATTACAAGAAAAGGTTGATGAAAAAATAGAAAAATTAAGGAGGCAGCAAAATGTCTGATCAATCGCTGTTTTCCAAACACTTGCGTATTATCACCGAAGATCCATCGCAGTTGAATGAGGCTGAACGCAAGGAGTGGAATAAAATAAATAAATTGGAATTACCACCATTGCGGCTTTCGAAAAAACGGGAATCACACTGGGCCAAAATAAAAGAGCAATGGTATTTCGGTTTGTCCGCATTAACGATAGCATCGTTAGCATTAGTATTGGTGTTGCCAAGGCAATCCGACGATACGTTCACGGCCAAAGGATCAACACAAATCAGTGTCTACTGGCAACGCAATGAAACCGTCAGCCCGTTCACCGAATCCAGCGAACTTGTGGATGGTGACAAGGTCGGCGTTAAGATTATTGCAGATCAAGACTCGGTTGCCTACTGGACTGTGGCAGATAAAGATTTTAAAGTTTTAGATGACGTAAAAGATATCGAGTCAGGAAAACTGAACGTGAAAGCCGGCGTGTCCGCAAGTTTTGACTCTAGTTTTCAACTGACCGCACCTAACCAAGGGGAACACTTGATTGTGATCGTGTGTCCCAATCCAAACATGGAAAACACGGGTCGTCAGTTAGTTCTAGATCGTGAATTCATAACCGATGTCGTCCATGGGAAAAACAAGAAAGCTCAAGACTGTATTTATGCGGGGTTTCGTTTAAGGAAGGCTCCATGAAATCATTGATTTTATTTCTACTGTGGCTAACTCCCTATGTTTACGCACAAGAAAAGAACGATTTGCAGGTTTTGATTGTGAGTGCAGAAGATTCTACAATCGCTAGCGAGAAAAAATTGGATTACGCCTCGATGGATGCACAGCGATTATTTCGGGCATTAACAGTTGCCGGAAAAGTCGATGCGCAAAACATCACAAGTTTAAAAAACCCCAGCATGGAAGAGTTTGATAAGACTGTGAGTCTTCTTAGTAAAAAAACGACACAGAAGTTTATGTTCTATTTTTCGGGCCATTCAAATGAAAATGGACTTCACTTGCGTGATGGATCTATTACTAAATCTAAGTTTCATGAATTACTTGGTGGAATGAAGTCAAAACTAAAAATCGTCATCTTGGATAGTTGTTTTTCGGGTGCGCTGAAAGCAAAGGGAGTTCAAAGATCTAAGCCCATCGAGCTTGTTCAGTATAACGTGGATGAACCAACAGGTAGTGTGATCTTAACGTCGAGTTCTGGAAACGAATTGTCGTATGAAAGCGAGAAACTAAAAGGCAGTATTTTTACTTACCATTTAGTGACAGGTCTATACGGCCAGGCCGATTCCAATAACGACGGACTGGTCACGATCGATGAACTGTATAATTACGTCTACGCGCAAACCAAATTTCAAAGCACAGTGTCCGGCGGTCGGGTGCAGAGTCCCGAATTTCATTCGCAGTTATCAGGACAGGGGGCTTTGGTAGTTTCCTACCCGGCGCGAGTGAATGGGCAAATTCAGCTCAGTAAAGAATCGCAAGGTGAGTTGACTCTAGCGTCCTCTAAAGGAATTAACTTTTTTAAATTCTATAAAAATAAAGGCGAAGAAAAGATTCTTAGCGTTCCGCGTGGAGATTACGACGTGACATTGACTAGCGAAACGCAAATCGGTCACGGGCAAATTGAAATCGTTGAAAATCAAATGCAAGCAATCGAAGAACAGAGTTTAACGTGGGAAAAACGATCTTTCCCTTCCGTCCGTGCGAAAGGTGCGCAGCCTCAGTTTTTATTTGGCCTATTGCTAGCCTCACGACCTGCTACAAAAGATAACGAAGAAAACACCACTCTGGGTGAATTCTTTTTGTTGTCGCCATCGACGGAAGCGCTCAAAGGACGCTGGCGGTTATCTGTACACTTGGGTGGGCAGGACCATAAAATTAAAGATACGAACGAAACGGTCAAATACAGTCGTATGTCTATCGGTGGTGAGGGGAATTACCCTGGTCGTGAAAATTGGAATAATGAATGGCTTATTGGCGCGCGGACGGGATTGCTATCGAGTGCCAGTGATAACGCCGTTTCAACCAGTGCTTCATTGTTTAACCTTTATATTGGGACTCGATTTTTTCCAGTTGGGGCAAAGGTTAATTTTGATATTATTTTGGGCGTCGAATCCATTAAAGCCGGCAAAGAAGAATCTAAAAGCACTGGGTCGCTTGGATTTGCCGTTAATTTTTAATTTCTATGTTGTTTATGCAGCTATAAGTTGATGCTCTTAAGTACCGTATTACGTTCTTCGGGATTGAATACAACCACTGCTCGAACGCAGTAAGGGGCCCATCCCGTATCTACTAGGCGTGACAAGCGAGAGTCGCGAACATTGAAGGTTAGGTTTTCATGGTGACTCGGAGAAAGTTTATAACCGGCATACAATACAACATGCTGACCTCTAGTTCCGCCCAATTTGGTTTGGCAAATGAATGGGATACCATTGTTGATCAGCGCGACGGCGCGTTCTGGCGTTACCTTAAAATGCATTATATTTAGTTTTGGAAACTCACAGGCTTGAAGTGGATGACGGGCTATTTTGCTAACGATTTGAGTCCAACCGGTTTCGTCTTTTGAAATCACGAGAGGGTTTACGCTTTTTACCGATTCATCAAGGTCCGCAGTTAATTGTTTTCTCATTTTGTTTTCAAATTCAAATTGATTAGGGTTGTTCTTCGAAAAATAAAGATCCCAATACTGGTTTCTTATTTTAAGCGCCGTTGTCGCAGCCTGATTAAACTGCGTCATGGTGTATTCTGACTCTAACATCACATTGTCATTTTGAATGCGTTCCAGGGTTGTTTCAAAAATACCGGCATCGTTCTGCGAGAATTGGCCATCATTAAATCTGGTCAAAAATGACCGACTGTTTGGATTCTCCAGTTGCGCACGGATGTGTCTGTAGAATTGGAAAGCCGAAGACAGCGAAAATTTTTTGCGAGTGTGGCGAAAACAGGCGGCTTCGGCCGCGGTCACTGCAGCTAAAATATGGCATTCGCCGTATTGTTGTACTTTTGCCGGTGTGGGGAGCGACGTTTCTAACGTTACCGAAGGAGGATAAGTCCTGCCAGTCGAAAAATGAATCCGATTGTTGGCTAGCAAGGAAATTGAAATGAATGATACTAAAAGTCCGACCCCAATTGACATGGTGGTTTTATATCGCAGTGGTGTGGAATTTTGAACTGTCTAAGAAGTGACAGGGCATTCTTTCAAATGCCCAAGGTTATATTGAAAATAAGGGCTTAGGGGCATAACCTGAAGCAAGACTACTTTTTAACTTCTGGTTTCGGGTCGGCTTTGACTTCTGTTTTGGTAGTCGCGGCTGATGGCTTAGTCTCCGGAGTTACTGCTGTTGATGATAAATCAGGAAGTACAGGAAGCGCTGGAGACGTGGTATCGGCTGGGTTACCCGGTAAAACCACAATTGGAAATAAATCTGTAGCTGGAGTTGAGGATGAACTTGTAGGTGGTGTTTCTGGTAGCGTTGGAAGGCCTGGTAAACTTGGAGTTTCCTTCGTTGTAGTCGAAGGCGCCGTAGTGGATGGAGTTGCAGGAGCTGGAGTTTTTTTCGGAGGCTCAGGTAGTTTTGGAGGTGGTGGAGGATAAGATCCAGTGTTGATGAATAGGGATTCGTCTTCGCACGCTTTAAGTAACGCTAGGCGATTATATTCTGTTGGAAATCTAGCCACGAAGGTGATTTGCCGAGTTGACGGAACTGTTTTATCCGGCCCTGCTTTTTTAGAATTTGGAATTTCAGTTTCTTGCAATTTACCAAAAAGGGGCTTTTTAACGTTCACGTTATAAAGTTCTTGTTTTTGGAGAAGTTTAACTTTCATCGTCACTGTGTATTTATACTCAGTGGTTGTGTAACCAGCATTAGTGTAATCGCCAGTGATCGAACAACCTTCAGCGGCGACTACTTTTTCGTCGACGACTCTGGCTTTTTGAACCACTTTGTTAGCGGCAAAGGAAACAACGGAAGATAAAAGCAACGTTACAAAAATTAGGTTCATAAAATCTCCTAAGGGGTCTTTTATCCCCAACTAATCAGCCTGGACAAGTAAACATTTTAGCTTTGTAAACAGGGGTCGGTTTTTTCTTCCTGATATGTGTTTTTAGAAAATATTTCATCAAAAGAAACGAATGTTTCCTGACAAAAACGGGAAAGGTCGCGGTATCCCGAATTGAATACCACGTTCTTTTTTCTATAATTTTAGCTGGAGGCAATTTGTATGGAATCCTTGGTGAAAATTGTGCAAGACCTTTCTAAGGTTAGAAGTGTCCCTGAAATAGTTAATATCGTCAGAAAAGCGGCTCGTTCGGCAACCGGTGCTGACGGGGCGACGTTTGTGATGAAAGATAACGGCTATTGCTTTTATGTCGACGAAGACGCCATTGGACCTTTATGGAAAGGAAAGCGGTTTCCGCTGACGGCGTGTATCAGTGGTTGGGCGATGTTGAATAAACAAGCTGTGGCCATTCCGGACATTTTTCAAGATGATCGCATTCCCGTCGAAGCTTATCGACCGACATTCGTGAAAAGTCTTGCTATGATGCCCGTCAGAAAATCAGATCCCATCGCGTCGATAGGAATCTATTGGGCGCAGAAGCACACGGCTACCGAAGAAGAACTCTCCATTTTACAAGCCATTGCCGACACGACGTCGGTAGCGATCGAAAACGTACAATTGCTGTCATCGTTAGAAGAGCGAGTTAACGATTTAGAATTGGCGAATCGAGCCAAGGACGAATTTTTAATGCTGATATCGCATGAACTACGGACACCTCTAAATTCAATAATGGGTTGGTCAGAAATGCTATCGGACCGTGATGCTGATCCATCACTCGTTCCCGTGGGAATGGATGCGATCAATAGAAACACAAAAACCCAAGGACAAGTAATCGATAGGTTGCTGGATGCCTCGCAAATAGTTTTGGGCAAGTTTGCCGTTCATAAACAGGAAATCGATTTGGTGTCTTTGATTAGAGCTGCGTTGGCTGAATATTTACCGATGGCACAGAAGAAAAACATCTCGGTTGTATTCAATTCAAAATTGAATCAAGCCTTGATCAATGCCGACGCAGATCGGTTGCGGCAGGCCATGGGCAACTTGATTGATAATGCGATTAAGTTTTCAAACGACCACAATCGCATTTTTCTAGAACTCGCTCAACAAGGACCAAGCTTAATATTTAAAGTGAAAGATTTTGGCGCAGGGGTTGACAAAAATCTTCAAGCAAAACTGTTTGATCGATTTAGTCAAACAGAAGCCTATATAACTCGATCTCATGGTGGATTAGGTTTAGGTTTAACTATCGCTAAAAGTATTGTTAATTCTCATCAAGGTGAAATTCAAGTTTCTAGTGCGGGCATCGGTCAAGGCAGCGAATTTTCGATCAGTTTGCCATATGGATCGGTTCAAAAATCACCTGGTTTGGATCACTCGCTTACTTAATGATAATATACGGTTTACAAACAGTTAAAACTGCTTAAAAATATCCTTATGAATGTTTGGGATGTTATATTTTTGATTCCGTTTGTCGGCGGTTTGTATTTGTTTGTTAAAGCCCCGATCAGGGTTCGGTTTCAAGCGGAAACCTGGATGGATCCAGCCGCCGGATTCGCAATGATATTTATATCTGCCCTATATTTTTATTTTGCTCATATTTCAGGTCAGCTGGCGCCCGAAGGGGATCGATCGCCGTGTGGTCGTCTATCTAAGCAAATTGAATGTTATAATTTGTCGGAAGAAACATGCATGTCGGCGTGGACATCATCATATGGCGATTGTGAGGATCGATTAGCCACCATTAGGAAAGCACGGCCTTCGTTTCTAACGGGCAACTTTTTGGAAACCTGCATCGGTAGGAATTTTGATAAAAGCATGCATTACAATCGCAAGAATGAAGCGACTCCTTCATGTCAGCAGTACTTTCAAAAAATTGATCAGCGCGAGTGATCGGTGAGTTTGAAAATTTCCAGAATCCTTCATGCGGGTTATGTATTTGAGTGCGAATCGACTCAGATTTTATTTGATCCCATTTTTGAAAATCCATTTAGTCGCAATTGCCATGCGTTTCCCAACGTTAAATTTGATGTGAATCAAATTAAAAACATGCGTCCTGATGCTGTTTTTATTTCGCATTACCACGATGATCATTGTTCTATGGAAAGTTTGAATTTGATTGATCGATCTACATCTATCTACATTTTTTGTATTCACAAAGAAATGCTAGATTTGATTCGGAGTCTTGGTTTCACGGAGGTTCATTCGGTACAGCTGAATGAACCGATAGTTATTGGCAGTCTGCAAGTTATTCCTCGTCGTGCGCTCGATGAAGATATTGATTGCATTTTTCATATCAAGGGCGGCGGTTTAAATATTTTAAATGTTGTTGATTCCTGGATAGATCAAGACACCTTGCAATTACTAAAAGAAAATGGACCGTGGGATATGGTGCTTTGGCCATTTCAAACGATGCGTGAGATTGAAGTGCTGAGTCCATCGCGGTTTCTGAGTTTGAATACCGAGTTTCCGCCAGAATGGTTAGACCAAATCAAAGAGCTAAGTCCTCGAATGATTGTTCCCAGTTCCTGTCAATTCATTCATGAGCCTTGGTCTTGGTATAACCAGGCTTTTTTTCCGATAACCTATCGCCGATTTGAAGAAGTTATGAAAATTGTGATTCCGCACGCAGACGTGATCAGGTTAAATCCGGGTGTGTCGATCACGATGGCCTCGAGTTATTTTCATATGTCATCGCCTCTATCGTGGATTCAGCCTCAAGGTAGTCAAGATGTGGATTATAGATTTCAAGAACCTTCCCAGGCGCCTAGCACATCGATAGTGGCTTCTAAAATTTCACCGTTAACGAATAAAGAAGCCGACCGGGTGTATGGGTTTTGCCAAGAGGATTTGCTTGATCGCTACAGTGCTTTATTTATAGATGAGGGTAGTTTTTTTCAAAAACCGCGACTGTGGCGTCTGAATCTATACGATCATTTGGGACAAGTACGACAGTTTAATTATATGCTGCAGGGAAATATGATCGCACTGATGGAAAAGGGCGACGGTCCTATTCATTGGTTAACTGAAGTCCCTGTAACCAAAGTCTACAATGCGCTGGTGTTAGGTGAATCATTAACCAGTATGTACATACGAATAAACGATACTCGTTTCGACGAAGAAACAGAAGACGCTTTGAAAGGCGTTGATTTTCTTGAAGATCCGCTGGTTCGCTGTCTTTTTGACGGTGTGTTTGGTGCCTATCAAAAAGCTCAGCTAATGAAAATCAAAGAAAACTAAGAACGCATATTGTTGTATTGCAAAGGTACCGGAAAATTTTGTCTACGTAGTTGAGACATCGTTTCCTGAAGTTCATCGATGCTTTTTGAAGTCACGCGAACTTTGTCGTCCATGATCTGGGGTTGGACTTTCAATTTAGAATCTTTGATGAACTTAACGATGTCTTTAGCCACTTCTTTTTCTAGACCTTGTTGCAGTTTGATTTTTTGGCGTAATGTTTTTCCGCCCGCAGGTTCAGATTGTTCTAATTTGAATGCTTTTAAATCAATTCCGCGTTTGCCGGCTTTGTTCAAAATGATGCTGGAAATGGCCTCCATTTTGTAATCGTCTTCGGCTTGGAAAATAATTTCGTTTTTTTCTTTGTCCCATTTGATTTCGGCATTACTGCCTTTAAAATCATAACGACCGTCGACTTCTTTGCGAGCCTGATTGATCGCATTGTCGACTTCTTGCATATTTAATTCTGAAACTATATCGAATGATGGCATATGAATGTCCTACTTTAATAAGTCTTATTTTATTCTATTTTTAGAATACCTAAAAACATTGTGTCAAATTCTGCGTCGCTTAGTGACTCGATTTCTTCGTGTTTGCCAGCCCCACCGTGTGCCACACAGCTGTGCATAGGATCGTGTACTTAAAGCCGCGATAGATAGGACAATATATCTAAAAAACGTCATAACCCCGTTTGCACCGATTTTTTGCCTATGGCAAGCAGAAGTTAGACCTCTTCGACAGAGAATATCAAAAGTTTACCTTGATCATGAGAATACGTGTTGGCTTGTGCGGCTTTTGTTTCTGCAATTTCGCGTGTGTAAATATTAACGACGCCATGACCCGTCGTGTGAGCCGTTAACATGATGTGTTTGGCTTGCTCTTCATTTTTCTGAAACACCATGCGCAGAACTTCAACAACGAAGGCACGGGGAGTAAACGGGTCGTTATGAACAACGACGGCATACATAGCCGGGGTTTTTAGGCGTTCTTGAACAATAATGCCAGTCTGTTGCCCATCGCGGGTGCGATCGTTGTTTTCAGAGTTGTGAATTTGCATTATTTACCCCTTTTTATAAATCCGCGGCTTACATTACAATGTTTTTATATTAAGATCTAGGACTTATGAATAAGGCTGTCGCTACTCAAGTCAAAATAGTGGATTCTGTCCTTAAAATCGACCGTACAGATTGGCGCGCCTTAGAAGTCGCTGATTTTCCCTTCACTGACTATGCGTTTTTATCTGCATTGGAAGAAACTAAATGCCTCGGAACACGGACGGGGTGGACGCCTATCTATATCACGGCCTGGTCTGATGATCGTTTAGTTGGGGCCTTGATCTTGTATGCAAAGGATAATAGTTACGGCGAATTTATTTTTGATTTTGGATGGGCCGATGCGGCCTACAACGCGGGTATTGCCTATTACCCTAAACTAGTTTCAGCCATTCCATTTACCCCGGCTACGGGATCTAAAATTTTGTTAACAACGGAAGATGCTGATTCGATCCGTATTACCCTTCTGCATGCCGCTAATGAAATCACTCAAACAGCGGATGCGAGTTCCTTGCATTTTTTATTTATCCCCGAGGTTGAGACGTCTTTATATCAAGCGAGTGGTTTTTTTATCCGGAATAGTTTTCAATATCACTGGGTGAATCGGGGCTACTCAAGTTTTGAAACATTTTTATCGAGCCTGACTGGAAAACGACGACGAGAAGTGGTTCGTGAACGCAATCAGGTCGAAAAACAAAACATTAAAATCCAGCAATACACCGGCGATCAGCTAACGGCAGAGCACGCCGGAATCATGCATTTGTTTTATCAAAGCACCATGGATAAAAAACAGGGATTTGAGTTTTTAACCGCCGACTTTTTTCAAACTATATTTTCCACCATGAAAGATAAAATTATGTTAGTGCTAGCCTATGATGGCGATGATAGACCCGTCGCAGGGGCCTTGAATTTTATCGGAACTAAAAGGCTGTTTGGTCGCTACTGGGGTTGTTTAGCTGAATACCGCGCACTTCATTTTGAAGTTTGTTACTATCAAGGAATAGATTACTGTATAAAAAATAAATTTGAAATATTTGAGGCCGGCGCACAGGGAGAACACAAGTTTCAACGTGGCTTTTTGCCAACGCTGACCTACAGTGCACATAAGATTTTGCATCCTGGTTTAAATCAGGCCATAGCGGATTTTGTGGAACGGGAAAAAACACAGCTGACTGTATTGTTTAAGGATTATGATGATCATAATCCTTATCAAAGTTAATTATGGTTTAAGTAATCGGAAAACAAGAATGCCTGATACCGTGTAGGTCGCTTTTGCTTCGTCTTTGCCTTCTGCTTGCAAGAAACTCGGCAGGAAGGTGCCTTCAACAAAGTCATTTTTAATTTTAAATCTGACTTTGCGATCATTATCTTTAGCTTCCGACATCAGTTTAATGATAGGTGTTAAATCTTGGACTAAGATGTCGTCGTTCCCCTCACGAATGACTAAGTTGAAATGATCGCGATCAACAGAAACAGAATAACTCTTGTTGCTAGATGGTACGGTAACGATGCGAGTTTGGTAGGAATCGACTAGGAAGTAAAACAGATCGGGTTCAATGAATTCAGCTCGGTATTCGGCGTAGAAATTATTTGTGATCGATGGCAAGTATTCATTGCGGTTAAACTGACGTGGTACTTTTAGTTTACGTTGGATAAATGATTCAACGTCTTGGTAAACTACGTAGGATTGTTTTTTTCTAGATATTTCTTCGAGCTCTTTGGTGTCATCAGCGTTAAAGAGTTTTGGAATTTCGTCGGTTCCATGTGATGAAATCAGGTAGACCAGAGACTCTCTTAATTCATACGCGTCCTCATTAGAAAATTCATTTTCATTTTTTACCATCACGCCGTCTTTAAGTGCATTGTACTTGGTAAGCAGATTAGCTAGGCGGGACGATTGGCTGCGCCAAGCGACTTGATATAGTCCCCAAGGGCCGAACGAGGTGACAAAAGTCAGAAGAAACAAGGAAACTGGAATAAGAATGATATTTTTAGTTTTAGAAACTAGGTTGTAAATAGCCACCCCGATTAACCAAAGACTTAAAAGAATTAGTATATAGCGTTTTTCCGTCAGGTGATACTGATGAACGCGTTGACCGATTGATGTTAGTCCCATGATTAGAAGAGGAATGATACTTATATAGTAGACGGTCTGGAACTTCTTCATCCAGTGATTTTCAGCCTGGTGGAAAAATGAATTCATCAAAAGGAGGGCAAATACTCCCAGAATGGAAGCCGCTGAAACTAGCCATGAAATCATACCTTGTGGCCAAACGCCGCTGATCAAAATTTTGATCATGTACGCATAAAGTATCAAAATATAAACAGCGTTCAGCGGAACTAGGATGTATTGACAAAATATTTTGAGCAAAGTTGGGGGACTGTGTTGAATATCTAAGAGTTCAACGTTTTCGTCAGGAACAAGTGCTAGAAAGTGAAAGGTGGAAACGCCAACTAAACAAAGAGCGCACAAATGAAAGTACGATCTTTCATGGACGGTAACTTCTAGCAATGAACTTGTGGCTTTTAGTGCCAGAATCAGGCCAACAAATAGAAAACCGCCAAAGAATCGGCTGATCAGAAAAGCGGTAAACAGACGGTAGTTGAAATTCCAAAAAGCGCGTGCTCGAGCTGATTTTATAAATGCCGCGAACGCCACTAATAAATGAGAATAAAGAAACCATTGAAAGAAACGAATGATTTCACCACTGCCATTATGAGTTTGTCGCCAGAAATAGAAACTGAAAATTGGAATTAAACTTAAATAGGGAATACTCCAGTTAGGGATTTTAAGCCAAGACGGTTTGTTTTCAGCCAGCAGTTGAAATGAAACAGAAAGGGGTAAACCTAATGCTAAAACTAAAAGAAAGTCAGTGACAGGATTGTTCTCTTCGATGGCAATCCTATTCTCGATTAATGCCATGATGGTCAATGTTGCAATGACAACGATAATCGATGTAAGGGGGAAGCGAAAAAGAACACGCGACAACTCATTTTTCAAATGAGAAATCGAAGGGAAACGGAATAACATCAAGACTCCTTATGGATAAATTCGATTTCATAACGTTTTGGTTTAGACGTCTAGTTAAATCCATATGCGTAAATCAGTAAATGTGGCTTTTCTCTACACGAAAAAAAAATTTTATTTTCAATTTGATTGCGTGCGTTTTTGCTTCTAGGATTTTTATTCGGAGGGGTTATGACAAATGGATTTTTAGTTTTAATGTTCGGTTTAGGGTTTTCTTTTTCAACGTTGGCAGCAGACGCATTTGCAGTATCAGGCGTGTCGCCAGCAGAGTCGGTTCAAATACGAAACTGGAACAAGCTGTTGGATATTGTTCAAAAGAAGGGGCATCTTTTAGAGACTGAGTATGGAGATTATCTTTTTGTGGAGCACGTCGAACCCGTGGATAAAACTCAGGCTCATGTGGCTAATTATTTTAGCTTGGTGGGTGGTAAGGATGCTGGTGGTCAGTTTAATTTTGGTCGTATTGAAGTCGTCAGTGAAAACTGGCAGCTGGATCAAGAAGGAAACTGGGTGATTGATCAGTATTTATACCGAATTTCCCCTGAGGGCGAAATTATCAGTGCTAGCCACGTTGATATGGTGCAATCAAAGGATCGTTTGGTTCTGAAATACAACTCTAGCGGGTTGGATGAAGCCGCTTCAAAATCAAACTGGCAAAGGATTTTGAATAACTGGTATGTGCAAGTTGGGTTAGATTAAACTTGTTTGAAGTGCTGTGAAATTTATACAAATTTGACATACATTTTCCGGCACTTTTGCGGTTGACGATGGGAACGGTGTTCGATAGTCCCTTGATGGAACTAAAAAACGTTATTGAAGGAGTTTTTATGATTAAAAATTTATTACTCGTTGTTATGGCTGTAGTGACTTTCAGTTTTGCCGCTGAAGCTCAACATGGTTACTATCCTTATCCTCGTCCATTGCCTGTGCCTCATTACCCAGTACGTCCGTATCCTGCATATCCAGTGTATCCAACGTATCCTACATATCCGGTTTACCCAGTAGCTCCGTATGTATATACGTGCAATGCTATTGGTTTGGCTAACGGCCTTGTAACATACGGAATTGGTAACGACACAATCACAGCAAGTCAGCGTGCATTGCTAGTGTGTCAATCGACTGGCCAAATCTGCCAAATCACTAATTGCCGCTAATTAGCCCTCTCAGACTAGCGCAGAATTTGTTTTGCGCTAGTTTGAAAGAACTGGCCCCTCAGCCTGCGTCTGGAGGGCACTTTTGCTTTTTTAAATTCCG
>CAWVRN010000002.1:0-344778 GCA_963932905.1 uncultured Bdellovibrio sp. | reverse complement strand
CTTTCTGGATTTTAGAGAGCACGTTTTAAATTCACTTGATTTGGCGATATTTTACTTGGCCTTAGCCGCAGGCTAAGGGGCCAGTTCATGTGTAGTGGAATCATTTTTTCTGAAAAAGAAATCAAGCTAAACAAAATTCCGCAACCCCATCCAGAGCACAAAGCTGGATCAAGCAATGAAGTCGTTTTGTCACAACGTTTGCCAAATTGTCTCTGAATTTTTGATCATCTCTAGGAAAACGCCCTTTAGAGCCTTGGCATACGAGCTGCTGAGCCATTGGTGAAACTTTTCACAAACAAAAAAAGGGGTTAAAATGTTTAAACTAGTATCATTGTTATGTCTATTCGCGGTTGCTGCGTGGTCACAATCAAATCCTCAGCTGAAATCATCTTTGTTGGACACCGGATATATTCCCGATGGTTTTGATTCTAACGATCAGGTTCAATTTGTAATTGAAGGCACCTACCATGACACATGCTCTAAATCAGCGGGCACTCGATTTACAGTTAATGCGTCTTCAAAAACGGTTCAAGTGGCTCCATACGAATATCGCTATGCTGGCCCATGTTTGGATATGCTGGTTCCTCACAATGAAGTTGTAAATTTGGGAGTTGTTCAACCTGGAAAATATCAAATTATACAAACTGGCGGCCGACCACTCGGTGTTTTGAATGTCAATTTAGCCAGATCCAATGTTGCCGATGACTATCTTTATGCTCCAATTTCACAGGCCTATGTTAGAAAGGCCAACGGTCGCGTCGCTTTGACTTTATCCGGAGTCTTCACTAATTCATGCATGCAGGTTAAAAAAGTAATCGCCAATGTTCAGACAAATGTAGTTACAGTCCAACCTTTAGCACTGCTTTTGCCAACGGCCACAAACTGCATCATCGGACGATTCCCTTTTGAAGAAACTATTTACCTTCCGATGCAACGATCTGGTCGCTATTTACTGCATGTACGATCTCTGAATGGCGAAGCCATCAATACTTTGTTCGATTTATAAGTTCTTGGCTTTGAATCAATTGATTTAGGTGGTGGGGTGTTTTGAAATAAAACATCCCGCACTTTTGAACGTAAGCTATTCATCGCCTCGGTCGGGCTTTCCGCACTAATTCTAATTTTAAAAAAACAGTTATAAACTAATCTTCAACTTTCAAAATCGCTAAGAATGCTTCTTGAGGAACCTCTACATGGCCCACCTGTTTCATGCGCTTCTTACCTTCTTTTTGTTTTTCTAATAATTTACGTTTACGAGAAATATCGCCGCCATAACATTTTGCGGTTACGTCTTTGCGAATCGCAGATAGGGTTTCACGCGCTACGATTTTAGCACCGATAGCGGCCTGTATAGCCACTTGGTACTGTTGACGCGGAATCAATTCACGCATTTTTTCAACAAGTGATCGTCCACGGTTGATGCTTTTTGATCGGTGCACAATTAAACTTAGCGCATCCACCGGTTCACCGTTGATCAGAACATCCAGACGAACTAAATCCGATTCCGAAAAATCCATTAATTCATATTCTAACGACGCATACCCTTTTGAAATTGATTTCAATCGATCGTAGAAATCCATAACCATTTCATTCATAGGCAAACGGTACTCAATGATCACTTTCGTTTCATTGACATAATCCATTTTCAATTGCTGACCGCGCTTGTCTTCACACATTTTCAAAATGCTGCCGATATATTCTGTCGGCGTGTGGATCGTGACTTTTACAAATGGTTCTTCCATTTTCAAGATTTTAGATTCATCTGGAATTTGCGATGGGTTGTCTAATTCTTTAACTTCACCATTTGTATAATGAACCCGATACACCACGGTAGGCGCTGTCGTGATCAGATTTAAATTAAACTCGCGCTCTAAACGCTCCTGAACGATTTCCATATGCAATAAACCAAGGAAACCACAACGGTAACCAAAACCTAAGGCCGCAGATTTCTCGACTTCAAATGTTAAGCTGGAATCGTTCAATGCCAATTTGTCTAATGCATCTTTTAAGTTTTCATAGTCTGTGGCATCGATCGGGAAAATACCGGCAAATACCATCGGCTTAATTCTTTGGAAACCGGGCAACGGCTCGGCCGCGCCGTTTTTCAGCATTGTCATTGTATCGCCGACTTTAACGTCGCGGATATCTTTGATCCCGCAGATAACAAATCCCACTTCACCGGCATCTAATTGTTTAACACCTACCGGGAAAGGCGCATATTTACCCATTCTTAGAACTTCGTAATTTTTGTCAGTGGCCATGAAACGAATTCGGTCACCTACTTTAACCACGCCATCCATTGCACGTATCAAAACGACAACACCTTGATAGGCATCAAACCACGAGTCAAAAATCAACCCACGTAATGGCAACGAACGATCTGCTTTTGGTGGAGGAACTTTGGCTACGATTGCCTCCAAGATATCCGTGATACCAATGCGTTCTTTCGCTGATGCATGGATAATTTCAGAGCAATCCAAACCGACCGTGTCTTCGATTTGTTTCGCCACGCCTTCTGGATCTGCGGATGGCAAATCCACTTTGTTCAACACTGGAATAATTTCTAAATTATTATTTAAAGCCAAATACACGTTGGCTAACGTTTGCGCTTCTACACCTTGAGCCGCATCTACTACCAGAATCGCACCTTCGCAGGCCGCCAGAGATCGAGAGACTTCGTAACTGAAATCCACGTGCCCGGGAGTGTCGATCAAATTGATTTGGTAATTGTTGCCGTCTTTAGATTTGAAATCCAAACAGACAGTTTGTGCTTTGATAGTGATCCCACGTTCACGTTCTAGATCCATATTATCAAGGAACTGAGCTTTCTCTTCACGCTGAGACAACGAACCTGTTGCATTCAACAGGGCGTCGGCTAACGTCGATTTACCGTGATCGATATGGGCGATAATTGAAAAATTTCTTATGAATTTAGGATCCATCTATTTCCGCACTACTTTCTGTTGAGTTTCAATTACATGCTTTTCGCTAGTTTTTGTACTTGTTCTACTTTGTTCAATTTTTCCCAAGTGAACGACTCTTCTGTACGACCAAAGTGTCCGTACGCAGCTGTTGTTGAGTAAATTGGTTTTAATAAATCGAATTCTTTTACGATGTGAGCCGGTTTTAAACTCCAGCATTCACGAACGATTTTTTCTAATTTTTCAGGTCCTAAAGCGCTAGTACCGAAATCATTGATGTTAATACTTACAGGTTCAGCGACACCGATCGCGTAGGCAACTTGAACCAAGCAACGATTAGCTAATCCAGCGGCTACCAAGTTCTTAGCGATATGGCGAGACGCATACGCTGCTGAACGATCCACTTTAGAAGGATCTTTACCAGAGAACGCACCACCACCGTGAGCACCGTGACCACCATAGGTATCTACGATGATTTTACGACCTGTTAAACCCGCATCGCCCATTGGACCACCCGTTACGAAACGGCCAGTCGGGTTGATGTGGAACTTAGTTTTGTTGTCGATCCACTGACCAGGAATTACTTTTTTGATCAGTTGGTTTAAAATGAAGTCTTTGATTTCAGGAAGGCTTGCTGATTCCGCATGCTGAGTCGAAATAACGACTGTGTCGATACGTTTCGCCACGCCATTTTCGTACTGAACAGTCACTTGCGATTTAGCATCCGGACGTAGCCAGCTGACTACGTTTTTCTTACGTAGATCGGCTAATTCTTTTACTAGTTTATGAGACATTGAAATTGATAGAGGCATCATTTCAGGAGTTTCGTTGACCGCATAACCAAACATTAAACCTTGGTCACCAGCACCTTGCTCATCACTGCCTGTTTCTTTTACGCCTTGGCTGATATCTGGGCTTTGTTGACCCAAAGATACGATGACACCGCAGGTGTTGTAATCAAACCCTTTGTCTGAATGGTCATAACCGATTTTTTTAATCGTTTCACGAGCCACCTGGGTGATGTTTACGTTGGCTTTTGTTGTAACTTCACCTGCCACAACAACAAGGCCTGTTGTTAACAGAGTTTCGCAGGCTACGCGAGCTTTTGAATCCTGAGCCAGGATAGAATCCAATACAGCATCAGAAATTTGATCGGCCATCTTATCTGGATGACCTTCAGAAACAGACTCACTAGTAAATAAATAATTTTTCACTCTCGATCCCTTTTTTGACGGTTTGACTTGCTATGCATGGGTGCTGATAAATAGATTTGTGCTAGGTGCGCTGAAGAAGGCGTACTACCAGTACGCCGACGAAGCAGCAACGACGCAGAAATTCATTTAACGGTGCCCATGAAACAAGCCAAACTAGCACTATGCAAAAATTGGGTCAAAAGGTTCCCTCGTTAGAGGTAAATTATGCAGCTTTGCGGTATTTCGTTTTGTATTCAAACCGGGAGTTTAATTGCTCCAGTTTACCGTGCTTGGACAGCTCTGCTTTTTTATGGTTCTGATTAATTTTACGGACCTTTAAAATTTGAGTTTCCAGCTTAGAAATGGCTAAATCCGCAGCAGAATAGACATCGTAATGGCTAGCCGTGCACTTAAAATAGCGCTGAGGCGTCTGAATGTTTATTTCAACGTGAAATTGACCTTTGGTTTTGCTAAGGAACACGGTTCCACTATTCTGCTTCAACAACATCGGGGCAATTTTATCGACACAATCCTGGACATACAGCTCTAAGCTTTTTGAATAATCCAGATGTTTAAAGTCGAAATTCAACTTCATTTTTCCTCCTACATTAGCTATCAGAAACCTGATCTGATAACTATCAATCGGAAGCCAAAAGCCCTGTCATTAGCAGTTCTTAGACAAAATTTTTTATGGGAAATGTTTGAAAAATTTTGTGATTTTTTAGGACGATTTGGTCAAAATATTCTGGATCTGAGTCATCCAAAAATGAGAACAGACATGAAATGCAATAGGATACGATCGTTTCGATACGCTACGTATTCTATTGAAACAAAAAATTTGGATAAGTCACTAATAGGCGATCAGCGATTTTATTCTATTATTTTTAAAACGAAATTGATTTAGGAAAGTCAAATCGATCAAAACGATCACATCTTCCACCGAGTAACCACATTTTGTCGCTAGCTTGATACTTGCTTCCAACGTTCCACCTGTTGCCAACACGTCATCGACGATGACAACTCGGCCACTGCCAGACTGAGCTTCTAACGTTGCCGAGCCGTATTCCAAATTGTAGGACTCTGCAATCACCGGTGGCGGGAGTTTACCTTTTTTGCGAAAAGGAATAAATCCTTTATTCGCTTTTGCCGCCATCATGCTGGCAAAAATAAATCCGCGCGATTCCAATCCTATAAACGCATCGATTTTTTTAAGATCGATTTTTTCCACAAGGGAATCCACAGTGAACTGCAAAGCTCGACTATCGGCTAGTAAAGGCGAGATATCTTTAAAATACACACCTGGCGTTGGAAAGTCGGGAACAGTTCTAATTAATTGATTTAAATCCATGGACCAAGATCTATAGGACTTTAGTCTGAAATTCAAGACTCTTGTCAAAGAAATCATCCAGGAATTTAAGTCATTCTTTTACCGGCCGATAGATTCAAAGTATAGAAACAAAAGGGAAATTATGGCCAAATATCATTTAGTCCATATTGAATCTAAGGGTACCTTTTTTAACCTTACTCGGTTAGAAATGGTGAATAAACTAAAGCAAGGCGGCGATCTACAAAACTGGTTTTGCTGGTATCCTGGCATCGTTCAATGGAAGCAAGTTAGTCGCGCCAATGAAGTTCGCGAATGGATGTCCAACACATGGACAGAAGATCAACCTATGCCGGCATGGCAAGATCTATTCAACCAACGCGCACGTAGCGAAGCCCAAGATTTCGAAGTTGTTGAGTTCAATGAAACTCCGGCTAGCTTAACACCGCCACCATTGCCGACAGAACAAAAAACAGAATTCGTAGTTTCTGGTTTTTCAGGACAAGTATTTGATTTTGATGAATCCTTAAAAGATAAACACTTGAACTCCACTGGTTTTAAAATTATTAAAGATGATGGCAAAAACGCAGATGAAGTTAATAAATTTGAAGGCACCGTTAAAGTCGACACGACAGCGGCTGATTTCGAAAAAACAGTTTCAGCATCAACTCAGTTAGTTACGGAAGGCACAGTAAAAGTAGAAACATCTGGTGCTGATTTTGAGAAAACACAAACCGCAATCACAGCTGCTGTTCCTGAAAATACGTCAAAAATCAATATTACTGAAGTTGAACCCGTTACCGGCAAGTTTGATCCTGTCCCCGATATGACGATCACAAAAGAACTTCCCGTATTAGAAAAAACAGCACCTCCACAACCAGTTACTCTGCAAACTACCACTCCGGACGCAGCTGCTGCGAACAATGCTTCTAAGAAACACAATCGCCGTTACCCGCGTATTAAGGGTCGCTTACGTACGATTATCACAAACAAATCAAAAGCCTTTATGACATTCACTAAAGACATTTCATTGGGCGGAATTTGGGTGGAGAATAATATACCGCAAGACATACTAAACTCAGAAATCGAAGTTTACGTTTCTGATCCTACTGGAAAGAAGAGTATTCTTTTCCGCTGCCATCCTGTAGGCGATCTAAAAAGTCCTTGCCGCTTTTCATTCGCTAAAGCCGATGAAAAGAATTTGCAGAAGTTAAGTCAGTGGCTGGATGACTTAGCGAAGATGAACGCTGCTTAACGGTTTAGTATAATTGATAGAGTTTTATTCGACCCACAGTCTGGTGACAGATTTGTGGGTTTTTCTTTTCAAAAGACGATCTGCGGGGAGCCGTGTCCGTACCGGAACCGTCACCGCAACCTCAACCGCAACCCTAAACCGAACCGTGTCCGCGGCCGTACCGTTTTTGGCTCCGTTGTTTCTTCTAAGCGTAAATTCGAAAAACCGTATGGTTTTCGAATTTATGCTTAGAAGAAAAATCTACTCTTGAAAAGATGAGGAGATCGCGGAAATGGCCGTCAGCCGAGGCGACGAGGAGGCTCCGCGGAGACGTGGCACAGCCACGTCGCACAAGTGGGCCGACGAAGGCAACGAAGGATCACGGCCATTTCCGCGATCCCCGGTCTTAGCGTTTTGGTTGAAAGAGGAATGGGTAGATTACTACCGTACTATTCCCGTTCGGAGCCTTAGGGAAAATAATCTTTTTGATTACGTCGGTTACACACGCATCAAAGTTTGGGTAGGCCGTGTTCGATGCGGTTGTGCTGATCGTATCAACTGGGCCTTCTCCATTAATTTTCCAGCGTAGCACGATACGGCCACCAAGATCTTTTTTGTATGTTAAAAATTGCTCGTGGCAGTTTCTTAATGCGCGTTTGTTGTCCGAAATGGCCTGACGAACTTGTTCTTTTGTTAGACCACCTTGAACTTCCATGGATTTTGTTTCTAGAGCTACTGTGCCACCTAAAGATTGAATCGAATTTGATCCGTCTTTTTGGCTGCCACCGAAAGCAGCGGAACCTGTACTTCCCGTGGCTTTGGACGACGCCATACCCGAGATTTTTGTTCCCTTAGATACATTATCCATTTGTAGCGTTGTCGCAGCTGCCGATAGGCCTTGACCATCATCATCGTCCGCTTGGGTCTTTCCTGTGTTCGTTAAGTTCACTTTGCCTGTCGGCGGTTGAATGACTTGAACTTTTCCAGTTTCGCCCGATGCCGAATCTGTCGGTTTAACTTTGGCCATCACGGCCTCGGCACTGATACCTGAACCCGCTTTTTTGGCGCCGCCCAGTTTTCCTAGTAGACCGACTTTGTTTACGTTCTTGATCTCACCTTTTTGATTCAAGCCTTGTGATAACTCCATTTTTTCATCCACGTTTTTAATCGTGGCGCGTTTACCTTGTGCTTGAGTTACTTTTGCAGCGGGCGGTGCATCTTTTTCAGCGGTTTTTACTGCCGGTTGGTTTTTACTAGGATCTGGCTTATCCGTTGGTTTGGCTTCCACTTTTTTAGGTGGCTCCGGTGGCGGAGCTTGAAGCTCTTCTTTTTTTGCTTCTTGCTCGTACACTGGCAATGGAGGCGCTTCTTCTGGTTTTTGCTCTAGATCGATCACTTCGATTTTAGCCACACGCTGTGGTTTTGGAATTTCAACAGAAATTGGTGTATCAATAAACTTGATAGCAATCCCCATTAAGAACATGAAAATGACAACGATGATCAGTGTAACAACAACAGGATCTTTTCGCCATGCTGAGGGTGGTGCCTGAACATCATATTTATTCACCCAGCGGATATAGTACGCATTCTCGGGCGAATATAATAAATAGAAATCATCTTCATCTACAGTAATGCGATCATTTACTTTTTGAAATTTATCAATAATTCGATCCGCACGATTGTACAAATCGGTCACATTTTCTTCGCCCATGTTTTCAATCGTCAACAGATTAGAAGACTGAGGTGAATAATTGAAATTAATTTTTGGAAGCGAACCAATCTTGATACCTTTCTGCAAAAGATCTTTTGAAAAATGGTTCACCGACGTAACCACGTCGATGTCTGTATTATAAGTCACCAGCTCCAGAACACGATCCATTTCTGGTTTGATCGTTGTTCCTTCGGTATTTTCGATATCCAGGGAACGTGTTAGGACCCCTTTAGAGATTGGTGATGCGGCCAATTTTTCTTCATCAATAGAAATATCAAAATCGCCAATTTTTGTTGGCGAATCAGTTAGAATCATCGCTTCACCGCTATAGGAGTCTTTCCCCGCGCTGGTGTCTTTTTGAGAAATATCAACGATAGACCAAAAACCAACGTAAGGATCGAAATTACCTTCACCCATCCACTCAATAGTAAAATGAATTGGCTTTAAGTCTTCCTTACGAATAACCAAATCACAAACAGGAGCGCGACCAACAAGCATTGTGCGCTTGTCAGGAATCAATCGGCCTATTTCTCTGTTCCCTTTTTTAAATAGAATTACTTTCATATTATTTCATCTTTAAAAATCGCGTACGACTTTTCCTATCTACTTCTAAGTAATCGTTAAAATCGTCTCTATTATAGATCAATGAATCAAATTTAATATTATCAATTGAAATCTGCAAGAATAGATCGGGTCTGCGGCGCTCACCCTCGATGACTTCACCTTCGAAATCCAAAATTGCACCAACATTTTCCTTTTTTCCTAGTGATCCACCAGTTGATGACTTACTAACCGTGGATGTCGCAGTATTACCCGTTGGCAGTGATAACTCCGTGCCTTCCTTTTTTGGGGCCGCTGCTTTTGGTTCATCCGCTGGTAAAGATAATGATTCCAGCCCGCCATCGCCATCTTGTGCAACGGCGTATGATGTTCCTAGCACCAGACAAACTAGTAATGAAATTAGTTTCATGGTATCGCCTTCCATTTGTCTATTAATGCCTGCTGTCCTGTTGACTCCAGTTCAGCTCTATATAACTTTCTGTGTGCTTCCGACATCCCCGTCTTGAAGAATACCCATGTTTTTAAACTGTAGTATTCTGCCGTATCAATCTTCTTACTTGAAAGTAAGTTATCTAAGAATATGATACTAGCTTTTACAGAAAGTTTCTCATAAATCGGTTGTAGTTTTTTGAAGTTCTCATTCTGAGTCACTGTCCAACTTTCAGCCGTCTTCATCGGTAGTAGACTGTTCTTTTCGTCGTCAATGTCCTTGTTCAATTTTGCTTCAATTTCAACTTTTGCTTTTTTAAAACTTTCGGCTTGAGTATCATACTCTTTGGCCATTTCCGCTAAACCACCTTGATACTCTTTCAATTGGGCCTCTGACAAGCCTGCCGGGACCGGCGATTTTTTGATAGATTCAGCCATTTTTGTTTCCACATCGGCCATTTTTTCAAGCAATCGGATCTTTTGTTTCGAAGTCGCTGATGTCACCGCTTTTAACACTTTTGTTCTTAAGAATTTTACATTGTCGACATTGTTTACAACATAGCTTTCATAAGTCTTAGGGTTCATTTTCGCATTTGGGAAAATCATGTTCTTGATATTTTTCTCGATCGCCACTTCTTTGTCTTCCTGAGACAATTCAGAAACGAATTCTTTGAACATTTTCACTTGTTCAGAATTAAGCATCGGCGTTAGTTGCTTATAAGTTAATAGTAATGTTGTGTACGCCAAACGTTTTTCATCCACCGACATTTTTGGCTTCGCAATTAAGTGAGCATGAACAGATTCAGGATCAGTGTACGCGACGATACTTAATAAATATAATCGCTTATCTTGATCCTGCTTCTCTAGTTCCGCATAATCAACTGCTGTTAGTTTTTGATTATGAATCGTACGGTTCAGCAGAACTTGATAGTTCATATTTTTATCTGTACCGTAGATCCAGAATGTTGGAAGCAAATATAAGTTTCCGGTATTCAAACTCTGATCAAAGAATTGCGAACGGATCGAGTTAAATGACGGGCGTGCTTTGATTGTCGATGGTAAGGCTTTCCATTCTTGATCTAGCTTTTCGAATTGCCCTAACTCAACAAGCTTTTTAAAGTAATCTGTGTAAACAAGAGCGGCTTTTTCTTCTGACGGATTAGTTTTCAAATAGGCTTTGATATCATTTTCATAGTTTTGAAAATTACCTGCATTAGAATTTAACATCGCCGATTTCAAACTGGCTTCCCGTTTAACTTCCGTAATTTCCGGCGATGAAAAAGTCGAGTAAACCGGATGATTTTGGACATCCGCGTATCTTTGCAATTCAAAGAAGATCAAAAGAACCTTCTGCGCATTTTCGGTTGTCTTTTCGCCATTAAAAATCGCTTCACCGATTGGCAATGCCTCTGCGTAGTTCTTTTCCGTGAATAAAATGCCGAACAATCGTTTTTGACTTCGTAGTGCTAACGGATCATTTGGGAAGGCTTGGATAAATGTTTTTAAACGGCCGATAAACGCTGTTTTATGCTTAACTTTGTCTTTCTCATAAGCATCGTCATACAATGCCAAGATTTCGATTTGAATTTTCTTTAAAAACTCGCGTGATTCAGAAGAATCTTTTTCATTTTTAAATCGTGTCTCTAAGTTAAATAAACACGGCGAATTTCTTAAATCCACACACGTGTCGATCCACAAATGATACAGCAGAACGCGCTTCCTAGACATCGGGAACCAGTTCATATGGATTCCGATCAATTTTACGGCCAATTCACCTAGTTGCGCCTTCGGCATATTTTCTTCAGTTTTTAGGCGACCAGCATACGCATCGATATGAGTTCTGATATTAAACTCGGAATCGTCTTCTAATTGGAACGCATCATTTTTAAAGAACTGTGCTTTCACTTCCTTTTTTGCCAGACTTAAACGTTTATCCAAGTTCAAAATCGCATTGACCATCGATGGCGATGGAATATCTTTTTTCTCGAAACTAACTTTTAAACTCATGATTTTTAGAATTTCTAACGGATCTTTTTGAATTGTAAGAACTTCTTTGAATACCATCTCTTTTGGTTCACCTTTAGAGTTTTGAAGGAAGAAAAGTAAGCAATAGTAATACAGGCGACCTTTTAAACCCGGATTCGATAAAAATCCGTTAACTTTATTGATCAAGACAGATTCATCTTTATTTTGAGTCAAAATAAACGCTAAGTCTTTGAACGAATCTTCCGCAATTCCGCGATCCAGCTGTTCTTTGATGATTTTGATGAATTGGTGTTCTGCCTTATCGATTTCTTTTTTATTTAAATATGACCAAGCCACCTTGTAGTCACTCAATGCTTTTTGCGTCTTGTTCATACGCGGATAAAACATTTGATAGAACTTAATCGCATCGTCGTACTTTTCTACTTCGAAATAATATTCGCCGATAAAAATCGACATAACTTCGGCCTGCGAATTCTTATTGTTTAATTCAATTGATTTTAAAAAGTTTTCAACCGTCTTTTCTGGTTGATCCAATTCATAGGCAACTAACCCTTTAATGTTATATAGGGTCGACAACATACGTTTATTGTTCTCTACGTTTTTCAGCAAGAATGACAGAATTTTTTCTGCCTCATCTAGATGTTTAGCTTCAATAGCACTAACTTTTTCACCTTTAACTCTCTTTACGCCATATTTTTTAGCTATAGATACGTGAAGGTAACTTAAACGTAAATACAGATTAATTTTTTTAACTCTGTCTTTTTCATTTCGCAAAATAAGCTGAATCGCTTTAATTTGTTTTTCTAATTTTGAAGGGTCTTCGTTGCTTAACTCTGTTGATGATAAAGACTCTTTCTTAGATTTCGGATTTGATGCTTTCACCAGTTCTTCTGGTTTCTTCATCGAATCTTCATTCTTCAATCCAGCACTATCCAGCTTTTTAGCCGCGGCCGGAGTTCCCGCCGCAGGCACCTGAGCTGGCGCCGATTGCGCGGGATTTCGCGCTGGAGCGACCGGGAGAGCCGCGTTTTGGCCTTGGGCGACCGCGCCTATCAAAATTCCTGATGAAATTTTTAGTAACAGCTTCCCTAGTGATTTCATTGGTTAGTTGTCTCTGGTGGTGGCGCGGGCATGTTTTCTGTTTTACATTGCGAAGATCCGATATAAACGTGACTTCCGATTTCATCTAACCATTCTTCTGCATCACCGGCAGGCCATAGCTCGAAACCTTTTTTCTCTAAAATCTTTGCTTCTGGCAAGTCAGACAACGGTTTCAAGAACTCTTGGTCATTGCTTAATGCGAGTGAGGCATAACCATACACTCGTTCAAGTTGAGCCTGTAAAGTTGGGCGATAGGCCTTGAATCGAATCTTCAATGAATCCGTCACTCGTTTAATTTCGTCATCACGGTCTTTTTGATTAACTATCTGTAGTTGCGCTTTGGAATTGTTATTACTTGACTCCACTAGCTGAGCCAACGACATGTAATACAAATCTGATTTCGCCCATTCTAAGTAATTGAACTTACCATTTTTCAAGCTAGCCAAATACTGCTTGATTGCTTCAATTGTAAACGCCAAATCTTTCTTACGGCATAAACGTTTAAAAATATAAATTTTTAATAGATAGCTTTCAGGATGCAAAAATTCAGAAAAGAATCCCGACTGCTGCGAAGCAATTGCGCCCAAAGCCATGTCATATTTTCCCGCTCTAAATGCTGCCCACATCTTTTCGAATAGTACCTGACGAATTTGTGGGTAAACCGGCGGAATCCACGTATAGACATCCATCGATTCACGGAAACGTTTTTGCGCGTACAACGTTCGCGCCATTTGATGCAAAATATTCAAATAAATTTGCTGATTTCCTTTAGGAATACGGCCTTTATTTGACGTTCTTAGATATTTGGCTGCCCGCTGATACATTTCGAAACTTTTTTCAAAATCTTTGTTCAAAGCCATTTCATCGGCTTTCTCTAGGAATCTAAATACTGTGTCCGATTCTTTCTCTAAAACGGTAGACTTCAAAGATAGCTGGCGATCCCAGGCGGCGATGGCATCAAAACCTACCTTGGGGCGCCTTACCAAAATTTTTCTGATCTCGAACCACTCTTTTACTGTAAGTTTCTTTTTAAAATTCTTTCTAATTAAAATACGGATAGCTACGTCATCTGAATTCTTTTCAAGAAGTTCAATATTTTTAAGCAAGCTCTGCGCATTCACTTGGCCCGCAATCGATAAAATTAAAAAAATGATAACGTACTTTAGCAAGGTCATTGACCTTCCCCTTCAGCTATAAACGCAACGGATTGAAACCCAATTTTGCGTAAGAATTTTACAGATGAAAAGACATTTTTATAGTTGTTCCCACGGTATGTAATTAAATTCACATGTGTCGCTTGCGAACGAACTTTTTCATCCTTAGTTTTAGCATATTGCTCAACTTTATTTTTGAGCTCGACCATGCGATCTTCACCCAGCTTCTCTATGTCAGCTAGATTTATATTTTCATGAATAACACCGACTATAAGTTCTGTTTCGGTAACAACGACTTCTGGAAATGTTTCCAAGCTGTCTTTACTTTTAGACATAGGTGGATGCATTTCCCTTGGAAAAACAATAGAAACGTCGGCTACGATTGTCGATTTTAATAAGAACACGATAATCAATACGAAGATATCGATCATCGGCGCTAGTTGCAGTTGTAATGGAAATCTTCGTGTATTTTCTAAACTATCAAGATCCATTGTCATCCTCGTTCATATGTTTCACATCGTCGGGAGAAAGCAAAACGACATCGGGAACAGATTTCGTAACTCCATCCATAACCGAAATTAACTCTTGATACGTCCCGCGTTCGGCGACTGCTACTTGCAAAGATTTTTCTTCAGGAAACTTCTTGGCGAAATCAGCTACGACATCCTCTACAGTTTTTTGTAAAGATTGCGAATAACGATCTGGTTTGTTCCGCGATACCTTTTTGACAGTGCTGCCTGGAGTGCTTCCAGACCATTTTAGCTTCACTACGATCTCTTGATCTACTACATCTATAAATAGTTTTGGAATAACGGGGACACTTTTACTTTGATCATTCTTTGAAACGACACTCACCGCAGACGGAGGCAACGTCAAACTAGTCAATTCCATAAAAGTAGTCGTATACATCAAAAAGAAGATGATACACGTTAGTGCATCCAATATCGGAACCAGTTCTGGCTCCGGTGTATGTCTACGATGTAAATCCGCAAATTCTAAACTCATGATCTTTCGCTTTGCTCTACTAGCGTAACTAAATCGAAACCTGTTTTCTTAGATTGACCAACAATTTGGTCGATCTTTTGTGTACACAGCGTATGAACCACCATAGCCGAGATACCGACAACCAGACCGGCCGCAGTCGCTACCATCGCTTCCGAAATACCAGTACCTAACAATTCTGCTTTTTTTGCAGGATCGATATCTTTTAGTGCGGCAAACGTTTTCATCAAACCCGAGATTGTACCCAATAGACCAAGTAACGTAGCCACACTGGCAATCAGAGCGATAAACTGAATACCTTTCTCGCAGTTCTTCATTACTTCCACGACCGCTGAACCTAGAGATGATTTCATCGCCTCACGACCACCATCCACCGCCATCAAACCCGATTTGATCACGTCGAACTCAGGAACGTTTCTAGCTCCATTACAAACTTGAATTGCCGTTGTGTATTCCTTTTTCAAAACTAGTTTACTGATTTCTTTCAGATTGTTGTCACCAGCTGGACGTAAACGGAAATACAAGTAGTTGATTTTTGTGATCGCTAAGATAATCAAAGCCAAACCACTGCCCACGATAAAGAAGGCCGTAGCGCCACCTTCTTTAAACAAAATTCCTAATGAATCGAAAATAAACATTTATAAAACTCCTCTTATTAAAAATTTAAGTATTAAAAATAGTAAACGAATCCGCCCTCTAATAACCCGATCACAATGATTTCTTTTTTGTCCTGATTAAACGTTTCCATGAAAGAACCACCCGCTTGCAGTCTTAAGTTCCAGTAATCAGAAATGAAAAACGTTTTTCCTAAAGCTAATTTTGTTTTATATGCGTTGTGCACTTCATAGTTAATTCGACTAAAACCAATATTTAAGAATGTATCAGAACGAACGATACCGTATGGTCCCCAAGAATCTTTACCGTATACTGGGACCCAGTTAACTTCGATGCCATAAGAATTCTTTGCCTTCTCCACATACAAGAAGGGAACTGTACCGTCTGGATAGGCCGGCAGCTGTCTTACTTTCTTAGAAATACTTCGCTCATTGTTAACGTACGCAGGAACGTAATTAAAGTATATTTCCCAAAACTCGCCAGCGGCATACCCCAGATTCAAATTTGCTGCGTACATCGTCTGCGGTGAATCGGAGAAGTCGAATGATAAATACGGAGCAAATATAAACTTGCCCGACTTAACTTTCGCCTTACGTTGTACAGCTACGACATTTTCAAATAGAGAACTAATCTCCTCAGAAACCGAGGGCTCTAATGAGCGGTCGAGCGAAACTCGTTTTTTATTTTCTGTTGCCGGCGCTTGAGTTTGCGCAAATAAGCAGACAGACAAAACTAAAGATAGAAAAACAATTTTTATGGTTCTCATGATTTCTTAAGTTTGACTGAATTTTGAACTTTTTTTTAGGTTTTAATTACTTACACTGGACTGATGCCGGGTATTGAAATTCATTTTGCGCACTATTCGTAACGATATCTTTAGAGCAATTAACTAATAAACTTTCTTCCTCTGGCTTGAAGGAAGAATTTTTAAAATTTCTCTGTATTTTGCCACGGTTCTTCGCGCGATTTGAATTCCATCTTTTTCAAGCATCTGAGCAATCTTTTGATCCGACAAAGGATTTTTCGGATTTTCTTTGCCAACAAGATCTTTGATTTTTAACTTCACAGATTCACTAGCCAGTGCTTCGCCGCCAGTCGTGCTTGAAATACCAGAATTGAAAAAATATTTTAATTCATAAATACCTTGCGGAGTGTGCATGTATTTAGCCGTAGTCACACGACTGACCGTCGATTCATGCATTCCGATATCATTAGCAATATCTCTTAAAATCATTGGTTTCAAATGACCAGCGCCTTTATCAAAGAAATCACGCTGATGCTTAACTATACTTTCAGAAACTTTATAGATTGTTCTTTGTCTTTGGTGGATGGATTTAATCAACCAAATCGCCGATTTCAATTTTTCTTGAATGTATTCGTTATCTTTTTTATTCGAACCGTCTTTTAAAAGATTTTTATAAAAATTTGATATCTTTAACCGTGGCAGACCATCTTCATTCAACGATACTGAATAGTCTTCACCCACTTTGTAGACATATACATCCGGAGTCACGTAATGAGTATCCTGAGGAGCGTAGGCACGTCCTGGTTTAGGTTCCATCGAATAAATGATTTTACACATTTCGATAACTTCGCGAACGTCTTTATTTAACGCTTTAGCGATACCATCGAAGTTTTTTTTCTCTAAATCTTTTAAATGATTGTTAATCATGAAAACTAGATCAGTTGTATCCTCTTCCAAATGCTTAGCTTGGATTAACATACACTCTTTTAAATCACGTGCGCCAACACCAGGAGGATCAAATTCATGAATCAGTGACAGGGTGTCTTGAAGGTCTTCAATTGGTATATTTTCCTCTGCTGCGATTTGTTCAAGTGGAGTTTTAATATAACCATCATCATCAACATAGCTAATCAATGCATCAGCCGCACGCTCTTCATGCTCGCCGAATCCGCCCATCTTAACTTGCCAGTATAAATAATCATGTAGAGTTTCATAAGCACGAATTACATTCTCATAATTCATGATCTCTTCGCTGCCACTCATTCCAGACTGTGGCGGCTTCTGGTTGGCTTCGAAATAACTTTCCCATTCGAATTCGTCTTGTTTTTGAGGGTCTTGTCCGACGCTTTCAGGAGCTTCTGATTCGCTAGATTCCATTCGTTCGGCGACTTCTTTAGTGCGCTGTAAATCGTCGTCTTTTAAAATTTCAGATTCTTCTAGAATTGGATTTTCTTCCAATTCAGAACGAACGTTAGACTCTAATTCCAAACGTGACATTTGAAGCAACTTAATCGCCTGCTGCAATTGCGGCGTGATAACTAGATTTTGCCCCAAACTCATGGTTTGCTTAAGAGCCATTATTTCTCCAACTACAGTTTAAAGTTTTCGCCTAAATAGAATTTGCGAGCGATTTCACTATTAGTGATTTCCTCACTAGACCCGCTCACTTGAATCCTTCCATCCTTGAGTATATAGGCATAATCACAAATCCCCAAGGTTTCTCGCACATTATGGTCGGTAATCAGGACTCCGATTCCCTTAGATTTTAAATCCCTAATAATATTCTGAATATCATTTACCGCGATAGGATCGATCCCCGCAAAGGGCTCATCCAATAATATAAATTTAGGACTTCCAGCCAGGGCACGTGCAATTTCCACACGACGTCGTTCACCACCCGATAAAGAAAACCCAAAACTAGATCGAATATGTTGAATACGAAATTCATTCAACAAGCTCTCTAGTTTTTCTTGGCGTTTCACCGAATCTAAGCCATGGGCTTCCAGAGCCACCAAAATATTTTCTTCAACAGATAGTTTTCTAAAAATACTTGGTTCCTGGGCCAAATAACTTAGTCCGACTCGAGCGCGTTTATACATGGGATCTTTGGTAATGGCTAAATCATCCAATGTAATATTGCCTTTGTCCGGTGCTACGATACCAACGACCATGTAGAATGAAGTGGTTTTACCGGCACCATTCGGCCCCAGCAATCCAACAACTTGCCCCGACGAAATAGAAAAAGATACGTCATCAACGACCTTTCTTTTCTTATAGGTTTTAGCAAGTCCTTCAATCTTTAAAACGCTCATACGTTTAATTTTATTATCGAAACACGGGATAAGTCAAATTTTGCCCACGTTCTTTGAAAACGGGGCGAAATAGGGACAAATAGCGAGGTTATTTCTGGGTCGCCGAGGCCTTCACTTTTTGAATTTTCAAACGTTTTCCATTCTCTAGAAGAAGAATTTCCTCACCTGCGATCTCGTCCTGATCCTGATAAATTTTAGGATTGCCCGTGAACCGTAGCGTCGCTTTCATCACGTCAACCACCAGATCTTGGCTCGTTGCACGGCGCTTCTTATCAGTCAGCTCAACTCCGCCTTTAACGGTAATGCGATCTAAATTTTTCATATTTCCGGAATAAATAAAATAACAATCTGGTCCCTTAATTAACATACTGCCGTAATTTAAAACGACATTATTTTCAAAATGAGCCTCGCTGCTTTTACCGCTGAATGTCGCCATCTCACTTGTTATTTTTAGGTTTTGACTTGAGCTCATCGGCTTAAAAGCGGTGATATCTTTGAAAATCTTCATTTCATTGATATCAACAAGAATATGCATGTTGTAACCATCTAATTTCAAACCTTCGCCCTGGTCGTCGGATGGACCAATCATTTTAATTTTTCCCGGCGAAATAATTTTACGTAATGCAAAGTTATAAAAAATTTCGTCGGTATAGAACGTGTAACCATTAGCAGACTTGGTAACTACGTTGCCCTTAATTTTAATATTTTTAGTTTTTCCATCGACTTCGCCTTCATTTCCCGTAACCGTGAAATCATTAGCTTCCAAGTTGTAGAATTGTACTTTTACTTTATCTAAGAAGTAGTCGCCCTCTTGCTGATAACCACGGGCTTTCTCGGCATGCAATTCAAAATCGCGCGCGCCCTTTTGCGATTCCACCAAGTGGACGCCTTTCATTTTTTGTTCGACTCGTTCCTTTTTTTGATCGCCAGATGCTTCCATTGATTCGCGATCCAGCTTTTCGATTTGCTGTGGGAATACGAAAATGACTTCAACCAAAATGAAGATAAGCAAAAGTGAAAAAAGAATTTTCTTGGTGTTCTTCATGCCTGCCAGGATACTAGTGGTGAACTAACTATTGGGCAATTTCTTTTTCGGTCTTCTTGATCACGGCGAAGTTAATTTCGCCTGCTCCGGCTTCAGACAGCGTGTACATAACCTTTTTAACAGTTAAGAAGTCGATATCTTTATCTGATTGAATGGTGACTTTTTTCCACGCGAATGGATCATCTTCTTTTTCGCCCCGCGCATTATCCACAACATTTTTAAGCTGGCTTTGAAGTTTGCTTTCGTAATCTTGCTTTGATTTTAGCAATCCTTGCTGAAGTTGATCAAACAATGGCTGAATGAGCCATTCTGTTTGTTTTTTAACCTCATCAAATGAAATTACGGCTGTTTTATCTAAAAGAATTTCTTTATTTGAAATTGTAATTACGAATGCTGGTTTTAACTCTTTAATTGATTGAGCTTTAGGAAGAACAACTTCTTTAGGAGTATAAACGATAAAATCTTTTACATTATAATTTTGCAAAAGGAAAATCGCAAGAACCGTAAACATATCTACCATTGCCGTCAATGACAGCAACGCAGTTACTGATCGTTTGCCTTTTCTGCGGCTTAGAATGCGGTGATAACGAAAACGTTCACCTGGCTTACGAATTGGCATTAGTTCGGCCCTCCAGTGGCAATAGAAATATTTGGAAATCCGGCAACTAAGAATTGATCCATTGTATTAATCAAATTTTCATAAGGAACATCGTCTGACATACTTACGATCCCGTCTAATTTTTCAGGATATAATTGCTTTACGCGCTGAAGTTGCGCGACTAAACCCGGAAAGTCATACGCAGCATTTACTTTCGGTAATGAGATAATTTGAGTTCCTACCGTCAAAACATAGCCGTCTAATTTAACATCCACCTTCAAAGCCACATCAGCATTGGGTGTTAATTGAGGCGGTTGGTTCGAATCATCTTTCTTGGCGTAGAGTGAACTACCGATCTGAATCATCGAAACTTGTGTCCAAACAGCCGTGATCAATAAAAATGTAATCAGAACGCTCATCAAGTCGATGAACGGTACTAGATTCAATTCTACACTGACCGCTCGTTTGCCTCCCGAGCCACCATCAATTTGAGCCATTTAAATTAGTCCTTTATTTTATCTCTGTTAGCTACCACTAAGTTCAAAAGAGACATGCTTGTTTCAACAACTTCATTTTCAGTTTTTTGAATTTGATGTTGGAAGATACCGTATGAAACAATGGCTACGATCGCAACTAATAGACCGAATGCCGTACAATTTAAGGCATGCGAAATACCTTGTGAAAGTAACTGAGCTTTCGTTGCATTGTCCGCTTCAGAAACCGCACGGAACGAACCGATCATACCAATGATGGTTCCCAGTAGACCCGCAAGTACGGCTACGTTACCAAACACGGCCAGGAACGCTGTCCAACCTTCAATCTTTGGCATTTCCCTTAATACGGCGGCATCCATCGCTACTTGAACTTCCTCATCGGGGCGTTTATTCAATGCTTGCACTAAACCCGCTTTTACCGTGTTCGTGATAGGAGATGGGCGTTGATCGCAATAAGCAATTGCTTGGCGAATATCACCACTGATTACCATTCTGTAAATGATATCTGAAAAATCTTTTTTGTTCACAAGTAGTGTGTTGAGTTTCATCATACGCTCTACTACTAAGAACACAGTTAAAATCGCAAATACGGCGATTACGTACATTACCCATCCGCCCTCACAGAAAGCACGGGCAATAAAGTTACTTGGGTCACATTGTTGTATCGGGTTCAAGGTATCCTCCTAAAAAATTATTAAATCTTATTGCTCATTTTTAAATATGAATGGGTACGACACTTCTGCCGTTGTACCATCCGGCGGATCAGGGAACACAATTGTTGCCAGACGCTCCGCTATACATCTTTCAATCGCACTGTTGTTTAATGTTGTGTTTGAAACGCGTACGTTTTTAGCCACACCTTTATCTACGATATCCCACTTCAGAACGACTTTACCTTCCAGAACTCGCCGACCTGATTTATCCAGTCGATTTAATTCTTGATTGTAACAGCCTCTGATTAAATTCAAGTTGTGCTTGATACGACGACGAACGGCCTCTTTATCGATGGATCCTTCGAAGGCTTCTTCAGAACCACCCGCTTGAATCGCCACTGATGTTTTATCGCCGAAACCTTCCGTACTACCGTAAGCACTTGTTCCACCCGCGCGACCTTTAGTTCCAATTCCCGCGATACCTTCTGTCGCGGTCCCTTTTCCGCCAGCGCCTGTATCTTTGAATTTTGAACCTAAATCATCGCCCTCACGATTTTCTGCCATACCCGTAGAACCGGTCGCTTTATCGGCATTACCTAAAATATCTCCGGCTCCTTGGTACGCTTGATCCAATTTAGATCGCACACCACCAGTTCCGAATGTACTGAATAGACCCATTTTATTTACGTCTTTAGGTTGCGCACTCTGTGCATTTGCGCCAGCAGCCTGACCAATCTTAACAGCGCCACCTTGCTTAACCGATGTAAATTTCTTAGGGCGATTTTGAGCATCTGGCTTCGGCGCAACTTCGACCGCTTTTCTTGCCGTCTGCGCACTTTGTGCTTTGTTCGCCGTAGTTAAATCGCCTTTTTTCGTCGCTTCTTTTTTCTCGTCAGCCATTTTCACCTTTTTTGGAGGCTCTGGTGGCGGCGGTGGATTTGGTTTTTCTTGCGGAGGCGGTGGTTTCGGAGTCGGAGGAGGAATTTTTTCTTCCTTCTGTTTGTTTTCATTAAATATAACTTGGGCTGTATACGTTGATTTCTCTTCTTGCTGGGGTTGGAATTTTGAAGTCATTGTTGCCACGTAAAATGCCAACATCCCTGAAATAATAACGGAAATAAGCAAGCTGCCCAATTCTGAACTCGACAACAGCAGTGGTGCAAATGGTACCACTGGAGTCGATTCAACAAATCGCACATACAGACTTAAATTTTTATCAGGCAGTCTAACACTCAACAATTCACTTTGATCAACACGAACTTGAGTTCCCTGCGCCATACGGATGGCTTTACCTGAGGCAACAAGTGCCTCTTCTTTCATCGACGCTTTTGTATTGATGATTTCAATTTCAGAACCTGTTGGAACCAAAACTTTTAATTGGGCACCAATATCAACCAGTGGCCAATTCGCAGGAATTGAAGGTGCTGGTAAAAAGATACCTTTATCTTGCGACATGCTCGTTCTAAACACGCCTTTATTGCGATAGTGATAAGTTTGAATGATTCGCTCGTTCCAAGCTAAATTAACTTCAACTAAACTACCGCGAGTTGGCGACAAGTAGGATTTTAAATCTTTGATCTCACCTGCGGGAGCAAATGAATATTTCTTCTTTTTAGATGCCGGACGTTGAAAATCTTGCGATGCAATTTCTGGCTTCTTAACCTGAGAAACCGAAGCGGGACGTGGCGGAATTTTTTCTACCGGCGCCTTTTGTTCGCTGTGAGTTTTATCGTCATCAAGAACTTTTTCTACGGCTTGAGTCTTGTCATCACGGATAGCGTTGATTTTTTCGGTGCTACCAATGGGAATGGTAACAGTTTTATCAATATCTTTTGGCTGACCTACAGGTTTGGGTACACCAACTGAAAATACGATTTTAAATGGACCGATGATTAATTCATCGCCTGATGCAACCGGTTCATCTAATATCGCTTGTCCATTTTTGAATGTTCCGCTTTTAGAACCAAGGTCACAAATATAATAACCGGAATCACGCTTTTCAATTAAACAGTGAATTGGCGAAACAGCATCATCAACTAAATTTAATTGAGAATCCTGATTACTTCCCACAACAATCTGATCTATGTCAAATTGCTTGACCTCTTTTAGCTGATTAGATTTGAATACGCGAAGAATTATGGGTTGCTTCAATTAGAACTCCTCACCCGCTGCACGTTCTCTGCATTATTTCTAAGCTCAGGAAGAAAATTTTCTCTCAACTTTATCAGCCTTTTGTAGTTAAAGTTCTTTTTCTGAAACAAATAAAATAACTCTGGTTTCTGTGTCGAACCCTCAACAAGTTCATCTTCGAAATTCAAAGTTGCTTTTTTATCTTTAATTTTTACATAGTTAGATTTGTTAGTCACGCTTGAGCTTTGAGCGAAGCCCAACGAAGGTCCAACTATGAACAAAGCTAGAAACATAAGTAGTACAATTTGATTCTTCATCATTTCTTCTCCGCCATGGCTTGCAAATCTTGTAAACGCTTTCTTCCTTCTTCGGGAATACCAAGGAACTTAAGTTTTTTTACGATCTCAAGTCCTTCATCATTCTTCTTTAAAAATTGTATCAATAAAATAGCATGATTAAACAATGCTTCTTTGCTGTTACTATTTTCTTTCAAAGCTTCACGATAAATCTTGTCGGCTTTTTCATATTTTCCTGTCGCAGTCAGTGCGACACCAAAATTACTTAGCACTTTCGCATTTCGATATCCTTTGCTGTAAGCAATATCTAAAACAACAACTGCCTTTTCAAAATCTTGTTCTAACACATACAATGAACCGGCGTTACTTGCGCTCACGTAATCATTCGGATTTAGCTCAATCGCTTTCTTAAAACTCTTAAGCGCATCGTACTTATCACCCGTCGCTAATTGAACAACACCCAAATTAGAATGAACTTCATAGGCTCCAGATTCTATTTTTAGCGCTCGTAACAACAAGCTTTTCGCTAGCGGGTATTGTCCACGTTTGTAATAAGCCATCGCCATCGCATTAATCGCTTTTATATCATTTGGATTCTTCATCAAAATGGCCGAGCCTTCTTTCAAGATACCTTCATCATCTTGATTTTTAACCTGCAGATTTAATTGCGTGTAAATCGACGCCTCTGAGTTTGCTTTTTGAGGAGCCGCCACCGTAGTTACCGGAGTTTGTGATTTAGGAGCCGAAGCCCCTTTTTTACCATGACCGCTTTGCGCCTCTTCGATCAAGACACCTGATTGCGCACTAGTCGTCTCTGGCTCTTGCGAACTTCCACCATTTTTTGATTTGCTTGAGCAATTCACTAACGTTAACGACAGACTCAAAGCACATGCGCTAATAAAAATTTTTCTCATAATGCCATCCAGTTAATGAAGCGAACATCCTGTTTGATTTCGTCCGAATAGTAGTATTTCACAGGATCCACAGCATTCATGTATCTTAGGGCTTTTAGGTAGTCTTCATTGTACGATTCAAATTCCCAGGCTCGTTCTAACGCCAATTTATAACTGTCACGCGCGCGCAATTTAAACGGATCCGCTAATTTAGGTAACTGTTCACGGTATTGTTTTTCCGTCGCCGCATCTAAACCTTTAGGCAATGGTGAATTCAAAATGGCTTTCGCCATGTGTTCATTTGCATCGCCTAACAGGCTTAACGAACTAACTATAGAATCTGGATGATTTAATTTAACAACGTCATTCAGTTCTTTATTTAATTTATTCAGCAAACCCACTTTTTCATCCACGGCTTTCTTTTGCTTTTCAGGATTGGCCGGAATTTTAATTTCAGTGAAATCATGATACGTATCTTTTGAGCGGCGCAGTTTAACAATCGCCGCCCATTTACCACCCGTCGATCCACCTAGACGTTTTTGCATCGCAATCAAGCGGTCTTCGTAGGAATAGGCTTGACTAGAACCTTTACGATTATGAACAAACGCAATCCAATATAAAGCTTCCACGAATTTTTCGCTTTGTGGTGCTCCACTATCGATATACTCCATGTACTTGGCTTGTGCTTTCGACCATGCTTCCGTTTTTCTATAAAGTTCAGCCAACTGAAACATGTTTTCCAAACGTTCTTTGTAACCTTTAATTAACTCAGAGTACGTTTCATAGTCTTTGATTGCGGATTGATATTGGCCCATGGCCTCTTTCATTACCGCAATATTGTAGATATAATTTTTCGCGTTCTCTGGTTTTTTTGCTTCAGCCACTAATTGCTTGTAAAGCTTAATCGATTCATCAAACAAAGCTGCTTCTTGATACAACTTAGCGACGAATAACTTCGATTTATCTTTAAGATCTTTATTATCTTGTTTCGACGCCAACACTTGCAAGTACGCATTCTTGGCTTTTTCATTTTCACCCGATTTCTCGTAGTTAACGCCGGCGTTGAAATACGCCGTGATAGCTAAATTCGACTTTGAATTTTGCTGAGCAAATGCAGTGAACACATCCGCGCTCTCTTTATATTTTTTGTCTTGCTCTAAATCCTGCCCTTTTTTGAAGCTAGCTTTTTCCAGAACTTCTTTAATCTCTTGTCCTGCTTTTGTTCCAGCGAGTGTTTCATTCTTCAATAACTCGGTCGCCGCCATTTCCAGGCCGCCGTAGTCTTTCTTCAAGTTGTAAATATCAAGCAATAGATTCGCCGAGTACTCAGCATATTTAGTATTTGGATATTTCCGAACGATCTCGCGGAATATTTTAGATGCGTCTTCGAAATAATTGTATTGATACATCAAGCGACCCTGTCTGAATTTAATTTCTGGCGCTTTTTTCGAATTAGGCAATTTCTCTAAATACCACGTTGATGCTTTCAAAAAACGATCGACCGTTGGGCTCAAAGGAATTGGTTCTAAACTTTTCGTGTTTCTTTGAGCCAAATCTTTTTCGTCAGGCAAACTTTTTTCCACTGAAATTAGCAATGCTGTCGCTGCATTTTCGTAGAACTTGCTTTCCGGCGCATTATCCACAATCCATTTATATTGAATTCCAGCTTCATCAAATTTTTTGCTATCGTACAGCAACTCACCGTAATAGAAATGCATATCAGCCGTTTGAGGTGAATTTGTAAATTCATTTAAGTACAACTGATAGCCTTCAGCTGCCAGTTTTTGCGAATTAGGCGTTCGTGAATTTTGCGCCGTTTGATGCTGTTGCAAAGTCCAATTTCGCAGCGTTTTTTCACGGAGTTTCATAGAATTTTCTGTTAACTCAGTATTGGCTTGATTGGCTTTAAACCATGCCGAAGCCGGTCCGTAGTCACGAATCCAGCGATACAGTTCGGTTTTAAACGTTTGTGAATTTTTAGCATAAAAATACACTTGAACGATTTGGTATTGGTATTCAAATGCTTTTGGATCGGTGGGACGTTGATCAATCAAATACTTGAAAGTTCTATGGGCTGCGTCTTTATATCCTTTATCTAAATAGTAATAGGCCAGCTTTTCAATGTAAGAGAACGACTGATCTCCGACCATCTGAGCAAAATACTCCGATGCTTTATCCGCATCGCCTGCGGCAGCGTAGAACACAACGATATCTCTAAGAGCTTCAACCTCTAGTTTCGCTTTTAGCTGCTTTTTAGAATCACGATCACTCGCTTGTTTATTCAGCTTGATGATGTATTCCATGTACTTAAGAGCTTCTTGATTTCTACCTAAGCGATATAAACACCACGCACCCTTATAGGTCGCCATAGCATTTAAATTATGCTTCTTATTCTTGATGACCGGAGAATAGCGCTTGTAAGCCTCTTTCCAGTTTTCGTTTTCAAAATTGTACTCACCCAGAGCAAAACTAGCTTCATCGACGAATGAACTATTTGGGAATTTTTCCGATAATTCAGAATAGTATTTTTCCCCCTTTTTGGGTTCATTTAACTCAAAATAGTTAAACCCTAAAAAGTATAATGCTTGAGGAATCTTAGGATCATTTGGGAAATCCTTTTGAAACCATTCGTACAACTGAACTGACTTTTTGAAGTATGACTTCGCTTCTTCGTTATTTAAAGTCGGCTTAACTTTAGATTTACCTTTGTTAAACTGCTGCAAGCGAACGTCAAATTCTTTCTGTCGTCGATAGTCAATCAGCGAGCCTTTTTCCACGTACAATTCAGCTAACCGAACCCACAGTTCCCCTCGTTTATCAGAGTCTTTGAACTTGCGAGTTAACTTGTATAATTCCGCGATTTGTTCATCCAGAATTTTCTCATATTCCGCAATTTCCGAAAGGTTCTGCGAATTCATGATTTCATAGGATTTAGTTGGCTTAATCGCATCTAAGTTATGTTCGGTTCTGTTTTCAAATTTAATTTCGCCTGGTTTCGGGATCGAATAAACGCCTTTATTACTATTAGATAGTTTACCACCGCGATTTTCTAATCCCACGTTGGAAAACAATTCCCCGATAGTCTTTTTTGCAAAAACTGGTGTCGATGCCGTTAGGATGAATAGTGATGTTAAAATATTTAGTTTATTCACAACTTTGAGTTCCTAAATAGTGGTAATTACCAATTTCATCCAACCAAAACTCACCTTTGAATGGATAGAATTCAAAACCATTTTGTACGTAAAACTCACGATCGATATTTGAATCGATCATTTGCGGCAGATCTTTGCCCGCTATTTTCTTTTTAGCCGAATCTTTCTTCGAACTTAAACGCTCGTAATTGATGAAACTGGCTTGTTCCGACAGATCTTTCAATTCGTCACTCATATTTTGTAAGTGTACTTTAACCATCTCGCCAATCAAAATTTTCGTATTTTTGATACGTGTATTTAAAACACGAACGGAGTATTGACCTAAACCAGACACGCGAAAAGATCCGCTGGTTTCGATTCGATTCTTTTCATCTTGGATCTTCTTTAAGTAATTTAGACTACGTTTGATATCACCTTCTTCGCGTAGATTCTTCAAAACCATATATGGCAATTTGTACAATACACCTTCGTCTTTTTTCTTTAGACCAAGTGCTTTTTCAAATTCCAAATAGTAGTTACCAGGCTCAGAGTTCGCATTTAAGAAACTGTTAACTTTCAACCGTACAGGTTCATAAATCGAATTGTATAAAGATAAAACTTTTTCCATCTCGTCATATTTGCAGACATATAAATAGACAATGGCTCTTAGTAACAATGATTCAGGAATGTAGAAATCTTCGTAATACGCAGAATGCAATGATTGGAAGTTAGACAACGCCGACCTAAATCGGGCGCCTCTAAACATCGCCCAAGACTGCTCAAACAAGGCATCATGCCAGTAAAAATGATCGCGAGGAACATTCGAATAGGCTTCGATAGAAGAATCCCAATCTTGCTTTTGGTACAAGGCCCGTGCGATACCCATCAACGCAGACACACGATTTGTATCAGTCACACCGCTATTTTTACGATGATCTAATAATTGTTGGAATACTGAAATAGCTGGATCGGGCTTGTTCATTTCCAAATACGACAACGCTTTCAAATACAAAGCTTGATTGTTATACGAGCTACCGACATTCACGCGATTAAATGCTTGGGCGGCGTCTTCGAATTTTTTATTTTTTAATTTGATCTCGCCGATACGGAAATAGATCATGTCTTTGTTTTTTTCAGGGAAATCATTTACGTCTACTTTAGAAACGGCGTAATTCAAAAGTGTATCATCGCCCAACCCATCGGCAACGATCGATAGTTCTTCAATAGCTTTCTTCAAATAGCGATGATTATCTGATCGAATCACGTCAACAAATTGGTAGGCCGCCACTTGCGAATAGTTCATCGCTACTAGCATTTTGCCTAATATATATTTAATCTGAGGACGTTCGCTTTCAAATTCTTTTCGTTTTACTAAATTAAATAACGCTTGAGCCGCCGGTTGATATTGCCCCGACTGCGCTAACGACAATGCATTTGAAAGTTGCTGCTTGAGCGAACTATCGCGAATACCTGAAGTCGGTTTTGATCTAATTACCTTACGAGTCGTTTTAGCCTCTGACGACTGAGCACAGAACAAAATAAAACAGAGTGTAAGTAGAAGGGTTAAGTTTTTCATCGGTATTTAGCCTCCGGAAAGAAGAAACTCGCTCCTGCTGAGAAGAATAGATTGTTTATATCCCCCTCTTCATTGATGGCCTTTGCGCTGAAAAAGTTCCAACTAAAATCCCATCGAATGGCGAAACTTTTATTAATGGCGAAAATTTGTCCCGTCGAAAGTTGAACAGTTCCAATTCCACTTTTGGTATGAGTCGTCGTTTGACCACCACCCAAACCAAAATAGAAATCAAATGGAACAATTTTTTTGTTAAACCAAGTTAACTTACCGTAAATAGGAACCCAGACTACATTGGCTCCCAGATACTGTTTAGTGTAGCTTAAACTATCCGTTCCAATATTTTGAACATCATAGAGCTCTTTAGTCGCCCTAGCTTCACTTGAAGTTAAATTGTAATATTGAATTTCGATTCCCCACATTTCACTTAAAAAATAGCTACCTTTTAACGTCGCACCCACCGTGTTGTAGAAAGGGTCATTTGTAGTTAATGACAAACCGGCAAAGATTTGTCCACGGCCAGTTTTTGGCAAGAAACGTTTTTGCAAAACAGAAACTTCAGAAAATGGCACCAAGGTAGCCAAATCCGAAAAGTTGTTTTCTTTTGTTTCGGTTTGTGACGTCGAAGATGTTTTCTTATTAGCCTGTGGCTTAGGTTTCGCTTTTTCTAATTCAAGCTCGATAACATCTAGATCTTCGTTGTCAGCCTCTTGGGCTTTAGAAAAAGATCCTAACAGTAGACAAAGTAAAACAATCGATAGTTTTTTCATTTCTTTTCACCTAGTCCTAAAATAAGTAACTCACACCAATATCAATAACTGACGTAATCGTTAATCGTTCCGAGAAATCTGAATAGCTAGGAGCGGCCTCATTACACGAATCCGTTGTCGAATTCTTAATACCCTCATGCTTTCCTGGCTCGCACTTTAAAAATGGAATCGGTGCCTGGTTAAAAAACACTCTGAAATCAAAACGGAACGACAAGTTTTTATCATAGTAAAACTTCTGACCTAATCCCGTCGCAATTGCGGGATAGGTTTTATTTTGGTATTTGATCATTCCACCAGCTAATGAACCAAAGAAGTGATAGTTAGTTACAGTATTTTTTGAAATACTCATTTTTCCATAGAACGCCTTTATGTTGTAATCAAACATTAAGCTAGCCTCTGGCATTGGTGCGCGAGTAAAATCAAGTTTGTACTGTTCATTCAATTGTTTCGCGTAGTGTGAAACGCCGGCAAAATTCTTCATAAAAATCAAACCGTAGGCATCGTCTTCATTGCGGTGATAGTATCCAGATACGCCTAATTTACTAACGTTTGCGATAGGTTCAGTCAGTGCCCAGCCATAGAAAATCGCGCCTTCAAATTTTTCTTTAGTTACGATATTTCTATTACGAACAGAATCATTAATATCAAATACTGGCGTTACGCTTTCTCTGGCAAGTTCTTCGGTCGGTAACTGAATCATTTCTTTTGGATAGGCCGTCGTGCTTAACATCAGCAATGCGGCTAAATAACAAAATATTTTTCTCATGCTAACTTCCCTCTATAAAATCCATGCGCTAGTACCATTTCACAGATTTCGCGAACTGCCCCTTTGCCACCACTCTGAGTCGTGACGTAGTCAGCTTGTAATTTAATTTTATCAACGGCTTCGGGTACGGTAATTCCCGCGCCAGCACGTTCGATCAAAGGAAGATCGAACAAGTCGTCTCCCATATATAGAATTTCGGAATCTTTTAGGCCTGTTTTTGATTTGATGTCTTCGTACGCTGGCAATTTGTCTAAGCTGCCTTCGTAGAAGAAATTCATTTTAAGGACACGCGCTCGCTCACGCACATCATCACTAAAACTGCCTGTGATGAAAGCCATTTGATAACCATTCTCACGCAGCATCTGAATTCCATATCCGTCACGCACCGAGAACATTCGGCGCCATTGACCTACTTCGTTCATCCAAACGTGATTGTCGGTCAATACACCGTCGACATCAAAAGCTAAGAGTTTAATTGAACTCATTTTTTTATGAATTTCTAACACGCGCGTGATTCCTCGTTATGTCCTAAATTTTTCCAACTTATTAGTTTTATTGTGAAAAAATTAGCACATGAGGGCAACAAATCCCTTTGATAATGGTCTAGCTACTCGACCAATTAGTTAGGCAAATTATTCAGACACTAGACTTATCGCTAGAGAAAATTCGGCAACATAGGCTCTGAAAATAAAAAACCCGATGGATGAACATCAGGATTACATTAATAAATATAATAAAAAAATAGAAACTAGTTAGGTAACTGAAAATAGTTTTGCTTTACTAAAACGTCTGAAATTCCTTAATCAAGGAGCTAAAACAAAATATTTCATTAGAAGCCCCCCCCCAAAGTGTGGTCGATAGGGATCTCTTTTAAAACAATATCGAATTCTATTTAATTTTAGCTTTGATCAAATCTTGAAGGTGCAGCAAACCGATCGGTTTTCTTGGATTTGCAGAACTTTTATCAAGAACAAATAACATTTGAATACGAAACTCTTCCATCATGAAAAGCGCTTTCTCAGCCAGTTCTGAGGCATCGATAGTGCGTGGATTTAACGTCATCAAATCTTTCGCTTGTCCATCGAGAGGATTTTGATTTTTTTCTAGACGTCGACGAATATCACCGTCTGTTACCACACCTGTTAAATCACCTTTAGCATCAACAACGCCCGCACACCCGCGAACATCTCGATGAGTCATGATAGAAAGAACTGACTTAATTTCAGTGTCCAGATTAACGATAGGAAGCCCATCACCGACGTGCATAATATCTTTCACGCGAGTTAATAATTTAAAACCTAAACTACCACCAGGATGATATTGAGCAAAGTCTTCAGTAGTGAACCCTTTAAGCATCAATACAGACATCGCTAAAGCATCACCCATAGCCAATGTCGTCGTCGTTGAAGCCGTTGGTGCCAACTGCAAAGGACAGGCTTCTTTTTCAACCCGAACAGAAATCACGGCCTGAGCTGCTTTGGCTAACGAACTATTCAAATTTCCAGTCATGGCGATCAGCTTGATCCCTTTGCGAGCTACATAAGTCATTATGGTATTTAATTCGTAGCTTTCTCCACCGTAGGACATGGCCAAAACGATATCATTTTCCGAAACTATACCTAAATCACCGTGTGAGCTTTCAGCTGGGTGCAAATAAATTGCAGGCGTTCCCGTTGAGGAAAACGTAGACGCTATCTTTCGTGCGATCTGGCCTGATTTACCAATACCCGTCACAACGAGTTTACCTTTGCATTGGAAAATCCACTCCGCCGCCTTTACAAAGTCCGCATTTAGATAGCGGACGCTGTCGATGATAGCTTTGGATTCGATTTCTAATACGGACTTTGCTAAATCAAGAATGCGTTCTTGCATTAACTTTCTCTTTCATTTTCAAGTTAGCCTTAACGTTTGATGATTTAACATTCGTTTTAGCAGTAAACGCCGATTTCTTAGCTTTCTTACCCAATGTGGCTTCAATAAAGCTACGGAACAAAGGGTGAGGCTTAAGTGGCGTCGATTTAAATTCTGGATGAAACTGAACGGCTACAAACCAGGGATGATCTGGCAATTCAATGATTTCAACAAGATTACGTTCTTTACAAATACCAGACGCACGTAATCCTTTTTTCTCTAACAAATCTTTAAATTGATTGTTGAATTCATAACGATGACGATGGCGTTCAAAAATTTTCTCGCTTTTATACACTTCATACGCTTTTGTGCCCTTAGCAATATCGCATGGGAATGATCCCAGGCGCATAGTCCCACCTTTTTGCATTAGGTGTTTTTGTTCAGTCATGAAATCAATAACGAATTGTCCCTTACGTTCTTTTTCATCAACGAATTCCCGTGACGTTGCGTCTTTGATACCGCAAACGTTTCGTGCAAATTCAATCGTTGCTAATTGCATACCGAAACAAATTCCAAAATAAGGAATCGAGTTTTCTCGAGCGTATTTAATCGCGGCCAGTTTACCTTCAACACCGCGGGCACCGAATCCCCCTGGGACAAGGACGCCATTAACACCAGTTAAATGATGATGAACATTTTTTTCATTTAGCTTTTCTGAATCCACGTAAACAATTTCAACCGATGAATCGTTGGCAATACCACCGTGAATGATCGATTCATGCAATGATTTGTATGATTCTTTCAAATCAACATATTTACCCACAACCGCAATTGTCGTTTTGTACTTTGGAGATTTTACTGAAGAGACGATTTGCTGCCAGCCCGAAAAATCAAAACGTGATGCTTTTAAATTTAATTTCTTAAGAACTAAATCATCCAGTTTTTCTTGATGCAAGCGCATGGGAACTTCGTAAATTGTCGAAGAATCCTGTGCGGCAATCACGCTCTCTGGCGGCAATGAACAGAACAAACCGATTTTTTTCTTTAAACTATAATCAATCGCTTTTTCAGATCGGCAAATTAGGAAATCAGGCTGCATACCGATTTGCTGAAGTTCTTTTACTGAGTGCTGAGTAGGCTTACTTTTCAGTTCCCCAGCTGCCGCGATATAAGGAACGTAGGTTACGTGAATTAATACCGAACCATCTGGTCCTAACTCTGTACGTAACTGACGAACAGCTTCCAGGAATGGCAAGCTTTCGATGTCACCGACAGTTCCACCGATTTCAACGATGATAACTTCGTTACCTTGAGCACAGTGATACACACGCTGTTTAATTTCATCCGTGATATGGGGAATAACCTGAACCGTACCACCCAAGAAATCACCGCGACGTTCACGTTGAATAACTGTATCGTAAATTTGGCCCGTAGAAACGGAGTTCGCGCGAGTCATGATCGATGATGTGAAACGCTCGTAGTGACCTAAATCTAAATCCGTTTCTGCGCCATCTTCGGTTACGTACACTTCCCCATGCTGAAACGGCGACATTGTTCCTGGATCGACATTGATGTACGGGTCCATTTTCATAATCGTAACTTTCATACCTTTGGCTTCCAGCAAAGCACCTAAACTGGCTGCTGCTAATCCCTTACCGATGGAAGAGACCACACCGCCCGTTACGAAGATGTATTTTTGTTTCATAGGTTTTTTAACTGATTTTTTTGTCGAGATGCGAAGTTGGCTATTTTTCATGATTTAATTTTATCCAATTTTCAACTTTTTGTATATCCTCTGGAACGTCGACTCCTTGAAAAAAATGATGGGTTTTGATGACCTTTATTTTGGCACCTAGACTCATCGCCCTGAGCTGCTCAAGAGACTCGCTTTTCTCTAAAATTGACACCGGGGTTTGACAAAAAGTCTGCAAAAAAGTGTTACGAAAGCCGTATAGGCCAATATGTTTGAGAACAACGGGACTGGGAAACAATTCATCTGTAATTTCTGTTCTAGAGTAAGGAATCGGAAAACGGCTAAAATAAATGGCCTGGGATTTATCATTCAAAATAACTTTGACATTGTTAGGAGATTGAAACTCTTCAGCCGACTTAAAATCTTGCCCCAAAGTTACTAAATCAAGTGCCGAATCCTGTTCTAAAGCGCTTACTAACTGATCGATCACTTCTGGGTTAATCAAAGGCTCATCGCCTTGAATATTGATCACGATATCAGGATTTAAACCCTGAACAGCCGCATGAACCCGGTCCGTTCCCGAGGGTAAATTAGGATCCGTGAATACAACCTGACAATTTAACCCGTTTACTTCATCAGCAATAGCTTGGCTATCGGTCGCTAGTATGACTTTATCTAATTTTTGGCTTTTAAGAGTACGTTCTACGACCCTTTGGACTAAGGATTTGCCGGCTATTTTGGCTAGGGGTTTATCGGGAAACCGAGTGGCTTTCAATCGTGAAGGAATAACCCCAATTCGTAGCATATTTAGTATCTCACTTCCTATTTATAAATTTATACAGCTGTTTCTTTAAATCATCAACGCCGTCTTTTTTAAGCGACGATATAGGGTATTTATATTTTAGCTGAATATCTTCATTAAATTCGTCCATTCGCTTCATAATTTGCGAACGTGATAGTTTATCGGCTTTAGTTAGCGCCACAATTAAGGGAACGCCAATATGCTCTGAAAACTCTTGAATCATTTTTTCGTCTTCGCTCCAAGAACGGCGAATATCCATCACTAGCACGATCGCTTTCAGTTTTTCAGCCGTGCTTAGGTAACTTTCGATCATGACTTTCCAGTCGTCCTGTTCTTCATGACTGCGAGCCGCAAATCCATAACCTGGCATATCCACCAGAACGAATTCGTTATTAAAATCAAAAAAACTCAGCAAACGCGTTTTTCCAGGCGTACCGCTGACGTTGGCAATTTTTTGATTCGAGATAGTGTTGATTAACGACGATTTACCGGCATTTGAGCGTCCGACGAAGGCGACTTCAGGTTGCCCCGTTTTTGGGTAATCCTTCGCTAACGTGCAGCTCTTGATGTATTTAACAAAAGTCATGCATTAGCTGTATCAAGGACCTTCGTATTTCTCAAGTCTTAGAATCGAAATTGGTAAAAAGGTTCTATTCGAAATGACTCACTCTAGAGACCACTCAAACCTGGCGCTTCCTTTGTAACTAACCACCAGAAACAAAGGAGATTCAAATGAACTATCTTATTAAGCCTCTTTCCACCCAAGGCATTGCCGTCGCGATTTCTGACTTTATGACCTTAGGAACAGATAAAAACTGTCAATACCCAGTTAACTCGGCGGACGTCAGCGAACGCCACGTCCGCTTTGAATTTCGCGACGGGCGCTTATTTGCAAAAGATATGCGAAGCCAACAAGGCACCTTCGTAAATGGCGAAGCTATCACCGAAACCGTGCTTAATTACAATGATATTATCACTGTCGGCGACCTCGAATTTCAAATCGTAACCCCCGAAGAAAAAACGCAGTTTCCCTTGACTAGCAAAAACCATATCTGGAACGAAGAATTGAACAGTTTAGTCTATGGCTCTCGATCCGACTTCCCCATTTTGATGCTTGGATCCTCGGGAACAGGTAAAGAAGTCATTGCCAAAGCCATTCACCAAAGTTCCCGACGCAGCGAAGGCCCACTCGTTTGTGTAAACTGTTCGGCGTTGACGGAAACACTGGTAGAATCAGAACTATTCGGTCACGTAAAAGGCAGTTTTACTGGGGCAGTTTCTGATCGCAAAGGAGCATTTGAATCAGCACGTGGTGGAACACTGTTTTTAGATGAAATTGGTGACCTGCCCTATTCAATCCAAGCGAAACTACTGCGTGCACTTGAAAATAGTGAAATCCGCCCGGTTGGTTCCGATCGCACGATCCAAACAGATGTTCGCATTATGGCGGCGACACACAAGAATCTTTCTGAAAATATTCGCCAAGGAACATTTCGTTTAGATTTATACTATCGCTTGAATGTGATTCAGATTTCTCCGCCTGATTTAATCCATCGCATGGAAGATTTCGATACGTTACTTGGTGAATTCTGCAAACACTTTCGCGTCCGTTTTTCCTTCGCGGCTATCACTGAATTGAAAAAATACAACTGGCCAGGAAATATTCGTGAGTTAAAAAATTTAGTGGCCCGCTGTAGCGCGCTTTACCCGCACGAGATAATTACGGAAGGACACATTGGCAGATTGTTGGATAAAGATGTTTCAGAATCGTCATTAGAAAGTGATATGGTTAATCCCCGCACTGGGCAACAGTTACCGATTATTAAGGAAATTGAAAAGCAAATGATTATCAAGCGCCTAACGGCCAATAAAGGAAATCAAAAATTAACGGCTTTAGAATTAGGGATGCCGAAAAGTACATTACACGATCGACTGAAGTATTACGATATTGATGTAATGAATTTTAAACAGAAACCAGCGTAATTATTTTTTCAATACAAAGTTTTTAAAATAAATTTGAGTGACCTTACCTTTGGTAAGGTCCTCATTCAAATCACGGATGATTTTATCTAACATACGTCGTTTGCCTTCAACAGTATCTAATTCGTCATAGGAAAACGCGCGAATTTGGCTTTGAATACGATCTAACAATTCGGCTTCGCGGTCAGTAATTTCGACCATCACATCCGAAGAATTTCCCTGGATATATAATTCAAACGCACCCATGGGATTAGTCCCCGAATTTTTAGATCTTTGAATATTAACAACAATACGACGTAGCGACATGATGTTCTGGCTTACGCGCGGGGAATTATAGAAATCTTCCACGTCACCGGTATCGTAGATAAACTTCTGTGCTGCAAGTTCTTCCATCGAGTGCACAAAAAGTTTTTCGTCATCTTTGATCAAGCCGCTGGTTGCAATTTTAAAAATGGTAAAGCCTAAACCGACCACCCCGGCGATAATTAAAACCAAAACAATCTTTTGTACTTTGCTGAACGTTTTAATTTTGCCAAGCTGATGACCTAGACTTTGGCCGCCAGACTTTAGTAGAGCTAGTAACTTCTTCAGATAGTAAGGTGCTGTTTCCTTAGCAAACGTAAGCAAACTGGCTTTAACAAAGTAAAATATTTTTATAGCTAATTGATTCAAATGACTCACTAATCTATTAGCTCGGGCTTTTAAACTATTCGCCCGCTGTTGCTCCATGATTAGATCAAGATCTACCAGTTCGATATCTAGATTTTCATTTCCAATTTCTGATATAGCTTCTAGTTCTTGTAGGAACTCTGGACTATTGTCTTGGATGGCTTTATCCAGCAGATCAGTCGAGACTTTGTCTCGCGCATCAGCCAACGCCTGGTCTTTGTCATCCGGTTTTGAATCACTCATTCTTGACCATTGTACGAGAATCAAACTCTAGTCTGCAAGTTTTTTGATAGCTGAGCTAGAATGAAAGCATGACTAAATATATTTTTACCAAATTAATGTATGCAGTGACCGTGATTGGTCTAGTTTCTGGTTGTGCTCAAATCGAGCGCCGTCAACACATGGAAAATTCTGATCCCGACAGTGCGTCTGGTGGATCATCGACGCAAACTCCGGGCATGTACAAAAATAAAATTCGCGATTTAGAAAAAAATCTGATCACTCAGCAAGATAAATCTTTATACTCGAAATTACTTCCATGGTTTGCATCTGAAGAAGAACAACTTAGTTTTCTAAGAAACACGGACTACGAAGATAAACAAAAATGGGTAATGAAAACTCGTATTCTGAATCGCCCCACTGAACTGGCCAACAAATACAAACGAGTCATCGACAATCAGGATATCGCCATCGGAATGCCCAACGACCTTGTCAAGAAAAGTTGGGGAGATCCACAAAATATAGAATCGTCAGGAAATGCACTTTATAAAAATGAAAAGTGGCGTTACCTGCGCACAGTATCCACCTCGGACGGTTTTAAACAAGAAAAACGTGTTGTTTATTTCGAAGGTGGACGTGTTGTTGGCTGGGAAACTGACTAGTCCGCCTATTGTGCACTCGCTGTTTTCTTAGATGAAACTTTCTGAGCTTTCGATAAACAAAAATCAACGAAACCTTTAGATTCTTCGCCTTTTAACTGAGTCGTTATATATTCAGTGACCTCATCACGACTGATCTTATTTATTTGGTCTATTTTAGATTTTTCGCCCCAGTAAGAAACCAAACGACTCGATAAACACTTACAATACTCTGGCGCTTTAAAATTAATCCAATCTTGATCGTCTTCATTCGCTTCTGAAGTCGATTTAATACTTTTGGATTCTTCTTTCAAACAGATCTCTGCCACCTGGCTTTTTATACCCGATAACTGTTGCTCATTTTGAGACGGCTGATGAACATGGACAAAAGAATAAAAAGCCCACTTAGATATCAATGCCACAGTTAAAAGAAGGACGAAACCGAAGACGATTTTCGTTTGGAACGGTAATCTATAAGGTTGATTATTGGACTGCATTTAAGGGCCCTCCTATCGTAAAAAAACCGCGTACTTATTTTTCGGTTTTGTAACCTACGACTTGAAATCCACACCCTTTTAAATGGTTTTCATCCACAACGAATAGCTTTTAAAAAAATATTTAGGCCCAAAACGTCTTAAAAATATTCGCTGTATAGAAGTGAAACTGAGTAAAAAAAACTAACGCAATGCTAGAACGTGTATGTTTTTAAATCGTCACAGATTAAGTTTTCTGGACGGCTATAACCCCAGACATTGAGCATAATTTGCTGGACATAAAATCGTCCCGTAACTTCACCGATTTGTCCAGTATAGTCGATCAAGCGTACGCGTGTAGAACATAAATCAAGCATCCTGTTCCTAAGCCACGATATATCCTGAGATCGACCAGCAGCGGATTTAGCATCGATGAGCGATGTCGTGAACTTTGAATAGTCATAGTAAAGAACAATCGTCTCTGTTGAATCCAACAACTGACTATAAATAAATAGGCTGTACCACGGCCAGGTATTTTCAGGATTCAGCCCTTCACCTGTCTGCGAATGATCTTTCTTAAATGTATTCCACACTATCGGGCTTGCGTGTTGATACAAAACAATATTGGAGTATGCGCTTGATTGCTGTTGCAAAGAAATTGCCTCAGAAACAGGAGTCAAAGTATCCCAAGTATCGTGAAGTATTAACGCTTTTGATTTTAATCTTGGTACGATACCTTCTATCGTATAGGGTTGGTAGGCATCAGGTACTTGAGCAGGTCGACCGCCCGTAAAATCAAATATTCGGCGCAAATAAGGATCAAAAAATTCTCCGTACGCTGTCACTACTGATGAATCTGAAATTAACGTTGGCAGATTATCTAAAAATTGAACTTGTTTTTTTAGATCAATAAGCGGAGTTAACAACGCCAATGCTTTAGGGGGATACTTAAAATCCAAAGCAGAATGAAGAGAAATAAATCCCCCGAGTGATGCACCAAAAAAAGCCATACGATTTGGATCAATTGTTCCACTTTCGACAAAGAATGATACTACTTTTTGAAATTCCTCAATATAGTTTTTTAAATTGCGACCTCGATAGAAACGGTGGCTTACGACAAGAACAGAAACTTTGTTTGGCAAAAATACGGCACCCATACTGGCAGCTTCACTGGAAGTTTGCTTTTTATAATAGAGAGTCCCAATAGATGAACCGGCAATAAAACCAGGACCTTCCTCATCGGCATAAAGCGCCCCGTTTGCGGCACCATTTCGCTGTAACCATTTTTTATCACCTTCATCATCAGACCAATCGATTCCGCCATAAGGATTTACAATCACGACCGTACGACAGTTTTTTTGACAGCCGTTTTCTATCCATTGGAAATAGACATTCTGAGGTAAGCTGGGCGAAATGAATTTTCCCATTTTCATTGGATAATTGACGCCAAGGAAATTGTAAGTGGATTCCTGAAGCCAATGAATTGATTCTGATGTCGCCATAGATGCAGGATCAGATCCAGGATTTGAGTCCGACCCTTTCGAGCAGTTTAAAAAAAGAACCGCAGTCACAATTGAAAAACATAGTAAATATAAGCTTCGGAAAAAGAGTTTCACTAGCTCTATCTTATCCTATTAAAACGAAAATATCTAGGCCAGGTTAGTGTGCTTCGTCCCAATTTAATGCAATTTGAGAGTTTACTTTTAAAGGCACTTTAAGTTCCACTATATTTTCCATAATATCTTTTATCAATGGTAATTCTTTAACCAGAGTCTCCTCGTCCGCCTCAAAAAGTAATTCGTCATGTACTTGTAAAATCATTTTAGATTTAATTTTTGAATCTAATTTAATCATAGCCAGTTTTACGATATCACTTGCGGAACCCTGGATTGGGGCATTGATTGCAGCCCGCTCGCCAAATTTCTTAAGCGCCGGATTTTTAGCGCTCAGTTCACTAATGATTCTTTTCCTACCAAGAAGTGTTTTAACGAAACCATTCTCATGAGCATATTTAATCGTATCATCAATATAGGACCGCACACCCGAAAATTTTGTAAAATAGTCTGCTATAATTTTAGTTGCTTCCGCACGCGGAATTCCCAGTGTTTCACTTAATCCAAAAACCCCTTGCCCGTAGGCAATCCCGAAATTAACCGCTTTAGCAATTCTTCGCAAATCACTCGTGACTTCGCCGACCGGAACACCGAACACTTCACTGGCCGTCGCCGCGTGAATATCTAAGTCGCTTTCGAATGCCTGAATTAAACCTTTATCGTTGCTGTAGTGAGCCAGGATACGTAGCTCAATTTGAGAATAATCCACCGACAAGATTTTATGATTAGGACCTGCCACAAAAGCTTGGCGTACTCGACGCCCCCGCTCGGTCTTAATCGGAATATTTTGCAAGTTGGGATTATTGCTAGAAAGTCGGCCCGTCGCCGTCAATGCCTGACAAAATGTCGTGTGAATCCGATGATCTTTTGGATTCACTTGGTTAGGCAATGAATCTACGTAGGTCGATTTCAATTTGGTAATTTCACGGTAATCCAAAATCAAAGAGGCAATTGGATGATTTAGTTTTTCTAAGACTTCATTGTCAGTTGAAAATCCTGTTTTTGTTTTCTTAGAAGATTCTAATCCCATTTTTTGAAATAAAATCTGACTCAGCTGTTTCGGGCTACCAATATTAAATTCTTCACCGGCGACTTCATGAATATTTTTTTCCAAAACAGCGATTTGCTTTTGCAATTCATCGCTGTACTGGCTGAGCTGTTTTGTATCAACAACAAATCCTGCATTTTCAATTTTCGCCAAAACCGCAATCAAAGGATATTCAACGTCTCTTAATACAGAACCGAAATCGTTTTCCTTTAACTGCGCAGTAACCAAGGACCGCATTTCAACAATACTAGCCACAACTTCCGACAGTGGAGACTCTTCTGTTAACTCCGCCTGCCCCATGGCTTTGGCTGCCTTCAGAAAAGTAGAGGCATCTTTTGAAGTTAATGTATTTACGTCGATCATCAAATCACATTCAACCTTGATACTATCTAGTTCAGTGCCAAGTTTTTTCCACACACTCTTTAAATCAAATCCTGACCATGACCATTTCTTAAACTGATCCCCCCAAGACTTATCTAAATTTAGCTTCACCAAATCTTTGGCAGCTTGGACAGCATAAACCTGTTCATCCCACACAAAGAAGAAACTTTGCGACGGATCTAAATCCGCAGACGAAACGATAATCTTAACGGCATCCATATTTAACGACGTTTGCACCGCCTCATCCTGCTTTACATAACGAATAGGTGGGGCGGCAGGTGTTTTACTTTTAGGCTCGGTGACTGTCGTTGCCGAGGCTGAAGGTGACGTGTGAATCATGGGTGGCAATCCAGCTAAATCAGCTATAGTCTTTTTGAATGTTTTAAAATTCAATTCGTCTAGCCACGCATCTAATTCTGGATTGCTATTTAATTTATATGTTAATTCCTCTAAATTTACATCACTGATACAATCCGTTTTTATAGTGACAAGAATTTTAGACAAAAATGCGTTCTCTTTATTTTCGACTAGTTTAATTTTTAATTTACCTTCAATTTTATCGATATTTTCGTAAACATTTTCTAACGTACCGTATTCTTCAATCAACTTAATCGCACCTTTAGGCCCGACACCTTTGACGCCTGGGACATTGTCAGATGAGTCACCAACGATCGCCAAATAATCGATAAACTGTTTAGGAGAGACTCCCCATTTTTCGATCACTCCTTTTTCATCAATCTTTGTATCCTTCATGGTGTCGTACAAAAACACGTTAGGTTTAACTAGCTGAGCGAAATCTTTATCTCCACTAACTATATACACGGCAAGATCTTGGGTTAATCCCCACTCACTTAGACAACCGATGATATCGTCGGCCTCGAATCCTGGCACTTCATAGGCTTTGATTCCTAATAAATCCGATACTTTTTTAATATGAGGCATTTGCTTTTGCAAATCGTCTGGCATTTCCGTGCGATTGCTTTTGTATTCGGAATAAATGTCTTTTCTGAAACTTGGCTCTTTACGATCATAGCAAAACGCTAAATAATCGGGTCGTTCATCTTTGATTAATTTTAAAATCATAGAAAGATAACCATAGATCGCATTAACAGGAAGTCCGCTTGGGGATGTTAAAGGACGGATGGCATAAAAGGCTCTGAAAAATAGGGAACTTGAGTCGACTAAAAATAAACGTTTCATTTGGCGCACAGAATAGTGAGGATGCGCCAATAATGCAAAAGCTTAATCGCTAGGAAATTACATTATTTCGTCTAAAGGAATTTGCGAACGAGATGATTTTTCTAATTGTGTTTCTGCAATCGGGCAGACATGAACTTCAAGAGAAATATACTCGGCTTGTTTTTCAATAAATTCTAACATTGGCAATTGATCAGGATTTGGTTTCATCTGACTTAATTCCCAAGCATTCACTGTTTCCAAGCTGCACTCTAAGCGGCGTGCTAAATCGCTTTTGCTCCAGCCCAAGCGCAAGCGCAACGAGTGAATACGATTAGCTGTCCATTCAAACTGAGATTTTTCAATTTTCACAAATCCCCCGGTCTAGAGTAATATATCTAATTTTTTAGACTCAAATTGTCCAGTCAAATTTTGCCAATTTTCCATCAAGATTTCATAGAGGATTCTAATCGACATAAAGCGTCTGTCAGCTCAAGAGTTCTTAATTAGTTTGCTCTGTTGGGAACACAAAAATTAGGTCGTTTTCCTCTACTAAATCCAGTTTTTCAATAGCTTGGCGCTCAATATAAAGTGGATCTTTCATTTTAGCAATGTCTTGGTTAAGCTGCGCAATAACCTTTTGATTTTTTTCCATTCTCTGTAACATTTTTTGATACTCGTTGTTCAGGTTCCAGAGCCTGTAAATATTACCGTTAATGACAAAGTTCACAAAAGCGAAGGCTAAGCAAAGATAGAGCATTACAAGAGGTCGATTAATTAAACTGCGAGTCCACGCGAACGGTTTTTTTATAAACATAGTTGTTAGTTTACGCTGATTAATTGAAAAAAAATATTCAGACTCGACCTAAGCCTGATGCTTTTAAAAGCAATCGGTGCGATTCTTAGGACCATGCCGTTTCGGTTTTCAATTTTCTTAAGCTTAATCCGCAGCTTATTTCCAAGATGGGATTTCTTTGATCAAATTGCGTTTTCTTTTGTCGTTTATTTTAAGATGTCTCTAGACACGGAATGGAAAAAGTTATCATTCACCCAATCCCGTAAATCATCACGCTTATTTTTTAATCACCAAGTGAATGACACACTTATGCAGTCCAGTGTCGTCGAACAATTTGCCCGCGACATTCAAGAATTGCAATTGCATAAACCTAATTTTGAAAAATCTGATTTGGAAAACTTAACGACATTCCAACTATTATGTTCATTACTGCGGGTGAAACTAAAACACGAAATTCCGCACCACAACGAATTCCAATTTAAAATTGTCGCTCAAAATCCAAATGAGGAAATAGATATTTACACGTCAGAAAAATTACCACTGGCGATCGCATGACATTAGAAGCAAGTTTATTAATCACAACTCGCCTACTGTCATTCACGATGCTATTTCAAGCGATCGAAATTTTTATTCTATCAAGGCAAACCAATTTTCGATACGTGTGGAGTTATAATAACCTACGATGCGATTTAGAACAGGGTTTGCCTTTGAAAAAAAAATGGGTTGAAAACCTATTTTCCATATCATCGCTGCAAAAAATAGCGATTCTACAGATACTACTTGCCTGCACCGCTACCCTATATCCACATGCAGCGATATTTACCGGGCTATTTTTAACTCACTTACTCATCTGCATTCGTTTCCGAGGCGCCTTTAACGGTGGCAGCGACATGATGACATTTGTAGTACTGACCGGCACCATAGTAGCCACCCTAGGATTCACAAAAATAGGATTGATCTATATAGCTACCCACACTTTGTATTCCTATTTCAAAGCCGGCCTAGCAAAAATAAAACACAAAGAATGGCAAAACGGCCAAGCGATCCCCGCATTTCTATCAAGAAGTCTATTCCCAGACATTCAAAATACAGCCGCACAGCTAGCCAATCAAAAAGCCATTAACCTTACCCTTGGAATCGGAACTTTAATTTTCGAACTCTCTGTACTCGGGCTATTATTCGCACCCAACGCCAGCCAACTCTATTTCGCACTCGCAGTAGTTTTCCACCTAGCCGTCTATTTCTGTTTCGGCCTAAACCGCTTCTTCTGGATCTGGCTAACCGCCTGGCCAGCCACTTTGTTTTCGCTATCATTGCTAACTCATTAGAAAATAAGTACCCCTAACCTGAATTAAAAAACGGGGGTTAGTAGTTCCATTTCAAAGTAGAAATCCAAGCCGTCATATCACCCGCAGTCCCCAATTTATTCGCGGCATAGCGCCACTGCTGCCCAACTGAAATATTCACGTTATAAGCCCACCAAATCGATAAAGCACCGTTCGTGCCTTGGCGACTGCCACCATTGCCGGCGGCATAGCGAACATCACGTTCAAATTCGATCTCATGCCAGTCAGCAAAGAAAAACTTTTGCCCAAAAACTTCAAAATTATACCCCATAACCCAACCACCCATGTAGCCATTGCTACCGCTATAAAATGTTTGAGAAACATCGTGAAAGCCAAGGAAGGGCTTAAACCACCATCCATTACCTGACCATACATAGCCAAAACCAATCACTCGGTTTTGTTCACTGAAACCTAAAGAACTGAATGTGTATTGATGCGCATACAAACCAAACTTAGTACCACCCAGATAAAAATTTATAGAGGCTTTAGAAGCAGTACGAACATCGCCGCCCGTTTTGCCCACATTTTCAATATCGAAAAATCCATAGAGGTCACCCCAGGTATGTTGGGCACCGCCTTCCAATTCCAAGTACGTGAAGTCAGTTTTTGTTGATTTAGTTTCTGTGCCATTATCCCAATCTAGGTAATTCAAGCTCATATCGGCAAAGCCCCATTGATAGTCTGCTAGCGCGCTATAACCAACGAAGAATATCACCGCAAAAACTAATACTGATTTGAATCTCATATCCCCCCCTCACGCTTGATGTATCGCAGAGTTTCGAATTTATTGCATCGACTAATTTTTAGACAAGAAAAGTGACCCTTTTGGCTTGGAAACTACCTGGAATCCCAACCATTTGAAGCGGACACCAGGTTTAGTTTTTGCACCGTCAAATCCTGAATAAGAAGATCTAAAACAAAAGGACCTAATATGACTGCAAAACTGATCTTATCTATCTTAGTATTTTCAGCTGGCGTTTTTGCAACGGAAGTGGATGGAGCTGAAAAACTCTCTACAGAGGCTATTCAATCACAACAGGAAATACAAAACCAACAAGCGTTAGATAACCTTGCGATGAACATTCAAAAAATATATTCATCTGGCAAAGTGACGTATGTGAAAAATCCGTGTGCTGGCAAACGTGGCTATCGCTTAAATCAATACCGTGGTTTTGCTTTTGATAGAGGTGAAGTGGCGAAATTTCAATTAAATGGATGGTTCCGAGCTGAACCAGTTAAATATCATTCGTTAGGTGAATTCTTTCACAAACGTCGCTTATGCAGCCCTATCAACAAAAAACTTCCAGCGCTGAGCAATGTTGGAATTGACGCGCTGGAAATCTGGTAGTCAGTTTAAATTACTTTGAGAAAGCGAGTTTGTCCCAGTACCAACCCGCTTCTCCTAATTCCTCTTCGATTCTTAGGAGTTGATTGTACTTGGCCGTTCTATCAGAGCGGCACAAACTTCCTGTTTTAATTTGGTGACAGTTAAATGCAACTGCCAAATCCGCGATGATTGAATCTTCTGTTTCACCACTTCTGTGTGACATTACTGTTTTATATTTATTTCTCTGAGCTAACTGAATTGCTTCCGATGTTTCAGTCAATGTTCCGATTTGATTTACTTTTACAAGCAATGCATTTGCCGTTTTCTTTTCAATACCTTGCTTCAAACGTTTTGGATTAGTTACGAACAAATCATCACCAACAAGTTGTAATGTTGAACCCAATTGTTGAGTGCTGGCTTGCCATGACGACCAATCGTCTTCGCTGAAACCATCTTCAATACTGATCAACGGATATTTTTCTGACCAAGATTTGTAAATATTTTGCAACTCAGACGCAGAAATCAAATTCTTTTCCCATTTGTATTTGCCATCTGAGTACATTTCAGTAGCCGCCACATCCAGTGCTAGGAAAACATTTTGTCCTGGCTCGTAACCTGCCTCTAAAATTGCCTCTGTCAGTAAATCCATTGCTTCTTGATTTGATTTTAACACCGGAGCAAAACCACCTTCGTCACCAACTGCGGTTGAAAGTCCTTTTTTGCTTAAGATTTTTTTTAGTGTGTGGAAAATTTCAGAGCCTGCGCGAACTGATTCAGAAAACGAATTTTTTACGGTTGGAACGATCATAAATTCCTGAATATCAAGACCGTTATTGGCGTGGGCCCCACCGTTCAATACGTTCATCAAAGGCACAGGTAATTTATGTGATTGTGATCCACCGATGTAGCGATACAAAGGCATGCCATGTTCCATCGCCGCCGCACGCGCCACCGCCAACGAAACCCCAAGAATCGCGTTCGCGCCTAAGTTTGTTTTGTTTTCAGTGCCATCTAATTCTCTTAAAAATTTATCTAGGTAAACTTGATCATCAACGTGAAGGCCAAGTAATTCGGGAGCGATTCTTTCTTTCACATGAGCCACGGCTTTCAATACGCCTTTACCTTGATAGCGATTTTTTTCGCCATCGCGAAGTTCACACGCTTCATGGGCACCTGTCGAAGCACCTGATGGAACAGCGGCGCGGGCAATAAATCCGTTTTCTGTGGTCACTTCCACTTCAACAGTTGGATTACCACGACTGTCTAGAATTTCTCGGGCATGTACATTTTTAATTACTGGCATTTGCTCTCCTAATTAATTTTTCTTTTGTAGTTTCCTTAAGGCTTCCATACTTTCCAAGATCGTAACTGGGTATTGTGATTTTACGTGATCCCAATCAATCCTTCTCATGATTTCTTTGATTCCAGAATTCATTTTAATTTGGCCAGTTAACATTGTGATTAACTGCTGAGCACGCACCATGTAGTCATGTAAGCGAGCCAAGTTCTGGCTAATTTGATTTAAATCTAAATCATTATTGACGTATATTTTTAATTGAATTTGTTCGATGTCAGTCGCAGATACGGGATTGTTTTTATTCAGTTCTTTCTGCGCAGATAGAAGTTGCACGTTCTTTTGCATCAACTCGCGATTTTTTTCTTCTAAGTTTTTCTGATTCGTTTGAAGCTCTTCGATGATATTTTGTAAGAACGTTGGGCTTAAGTGCGCAGCCTGAGCATCGCTCTTAACTAGCGTTTCACTTTCACTTGGCCAGTTGATTTTAACATGAATATGCTGCCACGAGCACTGCCCCAATGATTTGCCTGTGTATAAAGGCAACGCCTCAAACGCGGACATCAAGTATTTTGAAACAAGTGGATATTGCTCAGCAATGAGCGGCAAATCAAATGCAATCGAATGACTCGTGCGAACCAGATTTTCAATCGGTGGCTCGGGCGAAATGAAATAAGAAATAAAACGATCGGGCTGATTAAATACTTCACGAGGATGCGAAATCATTTTCAAAACGCTGTCTAAAACCCCCCACGCATGCAAGTTTGGCGTTTGGTGACCAACGTCTTTGACTAAATCCATTGTTCGTTCTTTGAACGGCTGATTTACGATTTTAGAAATTAGGAATTCTAAATCAGGCGCTGACATCCAAGCTGATGGATCTTGCAAAAGATCGATCGGAAAATCCGAAGAATCATAAACGAAAGATAAATCTTCATTTCTGTTCTCGAGATATTTAATAAATGCATTGGATATTTTACAGCTAAATAACACACGGGTATTTAATCTGCCGACCTAGGCTAAGTCTATAGGATTTCTTAAATTTTCTATCTTCTTAACGCAATTCAAATACAGCCTATTTGGTAGGCACGAATAGATCTTTATCGAATAACAGGTTGTTGTCGACAATCTCACCAAAGAAAGAGGGCTTATTTTGGGTCGGTTCCAGCGTCCCTTCCAGCTTGTCGCCCTTCTTAACAAGACGCGGAATCTTGAACAATGGCACTACGTTATAAGATCCATCTGGCAAAAAACCACGCACTTGGCTGATCTCAGTCACTCGGCGAGAACCGTCAGACAAGCGGCTCACCTGGACGATGATGTCGACCGCAGATGACACTTGCGAACGCAGTGCCTTCTCGCTGATTTGCGCCTCGCCGCTTTGAGCAAGGGCTTCCAAACGGATGATAGCGTCATCGGGAGTGTTCGCATGCACAGTTCCCATGCAACCTTTGTGGCCAGTGTTCATGGCGTTGATCAACTCGATCGCTTCAGATGCACGAACCTCACCCACGATAATGCGATCTGGTCGCAAACGCAGTGATGATTTTAACAGATCCTTCATCGAAACTTCACCTTTGCCTTGAGCATCGGCCTGGCGAGTTTCAAAGAAAACGACGTGTTCATAGTTAATTTTTAATTCATTCGAATCTTCAATACAGATAATACGTTGACCTGGGGGAATGTGACCGCATAGCAAAGTGAGCAATGTTGTTTTTCCTGATCCAGTTCCACCACTGACGATAATATTTTTTCCCAAACGCATGCAGATCGCTAGAAACAATGCACCTTTGGGTGACAAAGCTAGCTTCACATAGTCGTTCCAAGAAATTTTAGCTTGAGTGAATTTACGAATACTGACAATCGTGCCTTTGAGTGAACACGGTTTAATTACGGCCGCTATACGCGAGCCATTTTTTAAACGAGCATCTAATCTGGGATTTTCTTCGTTGATACGACGACCAACACTTTGAGCAATGGAATTAACCGCAGCTAACAACACATCGTCATCCTGAAAACGCGCAGGAACACGTTCTAGTTTTCCTTTTTTTTCCACGAAAATTTCTTCAGGACCGTTGATTAATATTTCCGACACTTGCGGATCTTCCATGAACGGCCATATAACGGACATGTTCTGTTTAATTGCATCATCGAAAACGCTGCTAATGGTTGACACAGTTTTTCCTTACTTTCCGCTAGTTGCGAGGCCTCGACTGTCAGAATTAATAATTACGACTTTGCCTTTTAGTTCTGTCTCGGGACAGTGGAAACTAAAAATGCCATCTTGTTTGGGTTGAACTTGGAAAACTTTGGGTTTACCAAAAATCGTATTATGGTTTTCTGCGAAAGCATCAAACTTAAAGCTAATATTTTTATTTTTCTCGTTCACATTCACAACATGAAAACGATACACATTGTTTTTTCTAAGCGTAATTGTTTCCGGCACAAAACCTTTTTCAGTATTCAAGATAACGATATCTTGAGTTGCACCCGTCGACTCGAACATAGATTCAAATACACTTGTCGTTTCTGTCGTGTTTAAATTTTTCGCTGACTGATCGACTTCTTTCACTTCAGAAAATTCAAGCTGTCTTCGAGACATATCGATTTCCCAAGCTTTGACATTGATCGTGCCAAAGAAGACTAAAGCACTAGTGAAGATTCGAACGATCTTGATACTCACAGAATTCACGAGCTACCTCCATGGCTAAGTACTGTAATATTTTTTCATCCATTTTGCCCATCTCTTGAAGCAAAACATTGAAGTCATGTGAACATGAATTAATTAATTTAAAACCGGTGTAAACAGAATCCATATGGTTTTCGAATTCACTCGTCATTTGCTTCCAATCTTTCTTAAGAACAGGATCGATAGCGCCAAGTGTGTAAAGTGCATCAAAAACGTTTTGTAGGTTACCTTGTAAAAACATAATTACCCCCGAACTCCTTTCAAAGGATTTAGTGATTCTTAGAAACTGTCGCTGATTCCTTCAGCGCAAATTTCTTGCTTACATCACAGATCGGATTTTCAAAAAAAAACTTGAGTCAAAATGAGACTGAAAAAAAATCAAAACTATAAACTGAAACCGCATTTGGATTGCTTCAACCAAGCATCCAGACTTTCATCAGTAGCGAATCTGAAATTATTTGCGCGTTCTGAATTTCGATTGGGCCAAAGTTCAGAAGCTGAAACGATGCAGGGTTTGAAACCTTTTTTTGTAATCACTGCGTTTTTCGCAGTTTCAACAAAACTGCGTCCATTGCCTTCTCTGCCTTCCATTTGAATCATGACACCCGTACCTTCGTAGGTAAACTTGGGCTTGCTACCCTTAGCGTATCTAGATTCGGTCACTACACCAGATTCAACAGCACCTGTCTTCGAATTGAATTTCATTTTCTCGCCATTTGACAAAGTGACTTCGATGGCACTATCCGATTTTGTATAATGCTGAATTTGTTTACGTGGGAAAAACATCAATTCAGACGCAGAAACGGTTCCTTTGCCAAAATTATAACCATCAAATACAGTCACACCGATGTCTTGCTTAGCCCGATTTTCATGGTGAAATTCCCAAGAACGACTGTTTTCAATTGATTTTCCATAGCCACGAATACGAAATCCTTCATTAGGCATTTTTTGAATATCATTGAAACTAATTTCACGGCGTTTAATTTTATCCGCTAAAGGTGGATAGCATTTTTCTAAAATTTCAAATTGGTCTGTCGTACAGGTTTGCGATAAAATTTTCGATTTATTTGGATTTCCATCCGATCGGAAGTTGAAATTTGCTTCATCTACAGAGCTAGACTTTTGCTCGCCTTCGACTTTGACTCTTGATTCTACTTTTTCAGGGCGGGGTATCTCTTTGCAAAGCACCGCCGTCGGAGCTATCGAATTATTGAATCCAACTATAGATTCCGATGCCCCCATCACGCTCAATAGAAAAGTATTATAATTCAACGGAGTTTCTGTCTCTTGCACAGAAAGCGCTGATGCCGGAGTTAAAACCGGCGTTTGAGCCAATACCACTACACTGAATAAAAATAAAAATATTTTATTCATTGTGGTGCCGCTTCTTTGTTTTTAGCTTCATCTTCCCCGGCTGCTGGCATTGGTGCATTTTCATCCGGTACGACCGGAGGTGCTTTTAATTTTTCTTCAAAATCTGCCAATACTTTTTTAGCAATTGCACTCGGTGAAGCACTTTCTTGCATCAGTCTTAGTTTGCGATCTTTCTGAGCGTCTTTAGTTAACTCGATTTCCGCATCCGCAATTTTTTTAATGATTTTGTATTCGAACGCCTCTTTCTTCAAATTTGGCTTAAATTCAGATATGATATTCTCTAGAAAAATAGCGTAGGTAACTTGAACTTCTTTTTTAAAGTTTTTAGTGTTCGTTAGTGCATTCGTTGCCTCGGTCACAAGATCAGAAAATACTTTCTCAGTTGCATCTTCCTGTTCCAATACTGCTCTTAATGGCGGAGAAATTTTTTCGATCATATCATCACCGTTCGGACGACTAAAAACGGCCTGCAGACCTTCTTTGATAGGAACAACTTTGCCAGCATCAGCGCTTTTAGATTCTTTAAGTTTGTTCTTAACTAGCGTGTTCATTTGATCCAAATCTTTTACTGTAAGTTGATTGTAGGTATACAAAAGTCCAGCATGTAGGTTCAGTGACAATATTATGGTTACAAAAAATACTCTCATAGATCTTTCCCGGTTGTTCTTGTTGATTGCCTAGGGTTAACACTGACTCGTCGGCAGCTTGATCGATAAATTTAAGTATAGTTTTGGAGTAACGACTTTGGACCTGAAAGTTTGGCGCAACGATTCAAGTCTTTTTGATTCCTAATTAAAGTGAAAGATGCAAAACTATTTTGAATGAAAAGTTCATCTAAATCGGAGGATAATTTGAGAAATTTAATGAAACTAGTTTTGGTTGCCGGCGCGTTTGTATTAGTACAGTGTGCTCCATCTGCAAAACAACTTAAAGAAGCTGTTGAGAAAGATCCATCAATCATGTTCGTAGCGATTGAGAAAGATCCTGAAAAATTCATCGAAGTCGTAAACAAAGCGGCTCAGGAAGCTCAGAAAAAACAACAAGAGAAAATGGCCAATGAGGAAAAAAATCAGCGTGATGCTGAATACGCTAACCCACTTAAGCCAGAAATCGATGAATCACGCGTGATCTTTGGTAAAAAAGACGCTCCTGTGACTATCGTTGAATACTCTGATTTTGAGTGCCCATACTGCTCTCGCGGTTATCAAACAGTAAAACAAGTTAAAGCCGAATATGGCGATAAAGTTCGCGTACTATTCAAACATTTACCTTTAGATTTCCATCCAATGGCAGAACCAGCGGCTCGTTATTACGAAGCCATCGCTATGCAAGATCATGCTAAAGCTGAAAAATTCCACGATAAAGTTTTCGAAAACCAAGGTGAACTTAAATCAGGAAAAGAAGGCTTCTTGAAAAAAGCAGCTAAAGACGTTGGCGCCAACATGGCTAAATTAGAAAAAGACTTGAAGGATGAAAAAATCTCTAAACGTATCCAAGCCGACATGGAAGAAGCTCAAAAATTCGGAATCCGTGGAACTCCAGGTTTCGTGATCAACGGCATTTCATTGCGTGGAGCACTTCCATTTAATGAATTCAAAGATGTTATTGATAAACATTTAGCTAAGAAATAATTCTTTATAAACTATAAGTATTGATTCTGAGGGGGAACCCCGTAGGCCGCAAGGTTTACGGGGTTTTTGCTTTATAGAGGGGCCTCTATGAGGCATCGTAATACCTCCAGCGCACCGGAGGTATTCGCTTTATTGTTGTATTATTTTTTTGAAGTGCTCATAAGTGCGGGCTGCCATGAACCTTTTCTGAGGTCGACAAGTGTTTGGACTCTATCAACTAAGGGAGTTTGTTTTGTGATTGGCAATAAAACAAATAAATCATACTTGTAGATATTCAATCCCATATTTCTTTTTCCATGAGCTAAAAAATATTTTTTGTGAGTTTTTTGGCTTGAGCATGAATAAAGAGTTAGCCCCCTTGCCGTATCGTATGCTCCTGAGAATGTTTGAGGGTAAATAAGATCTGCTGACACAATCCTCATGGGATTTATTTTAAATTCCAATTTATACAAGCTTCCATTCGATATAGAGAAATAAGCATTGAGGTTTTCAAAGCTTAAATCGCTAGTTGTAACTAATTGATCTGAGCACGTAAGTGCATCTTGAAATATCGGTATAGTAAAAGTTCCGGCCTGGGATCTTGACGTTACCAAAGTTACGAAACTTAATAAGATCAAGATAAGCGAAGCAGAACCGTTCTTAGTCGATAGTGGTTTATTGTCGTTACTCTTAAAAATTTGCATACAATTTCCTTTGTTAAAATTACTGGTTATGACTTTATGCATTATTCTAAGTAAAATGTCAAATATATTTTTTATTATTAATAAAATTATTAATATAAGTATATAATATCACTTATCTATTATACATAAATATATGTAATTTATTATAAATTAATAACTGGCCCCTTAGCCTGCAGCTAAGGGGCGATTTAATTTCTTTAAATTCAAATTATGATGAAGACACACTATCGCCAAATGTAAATTAAGCATTTCCGGCTTCTTCGTAGTGCACCAAGTTCTTCGGATCAATCTACAAGTCCTAGCTCTTAAAGTCGCGCACGTATGGTTAATCGTAAACAACGGGTCAAACCCAACCTTCTTCAACTCACCCTGACCCACGTTATACCCTAAAATACGCCGAGTCTCTTCTTCGACCATAAGATAAGAAGACGGGCTATCTTAGAGTTCAGGTGTCGCTTCTTTTGCTTGAAACAATCTCCAAACGTGGCTGAAGAGAAATACTTCCTGCACTGAGAGCAATAATAGCGCTGCACGGATTTGCGATCAGAAGATCTGTAGAAGAATCCGGATTTCCTAACGCTTGAGTTCGAGTATTTAGCTCGCATCGGCTTTTTAAAACAAATGGGACAGTGAATTTTAGTCATGAGAGGCTCACTCGCAATAAATGAGCCTTAAACAAATACTATTCCAAATGCAAAGTAAGGGGCCAGTTCTTAATAATTAATCTGAGACGAGTAAAGTACCCCAACCTCATTGCGATCGACCGCCGTGTCCTGAAATGATCGATAGAACGGGCCAACCCCCCATTCGAAATCTTTTTCTGAACGACAGAATCCAACTGACCACTGAAACTCACTTCCCTGAACCTGCTGATGGCGACTGAATCCTGTAGAAACTCGCCCCCAGGACCCTATGTATTCAAATCCCGCCTTTAAAGCGTGAGTCCCTTCGAAAAAGTATGTATCCGAAACCGAATAAGAGAACCCTTTCGTTCCAAATTTCACACCAAAATCGAATTCAAAATTTGAAGTTAAATTATAGTTTTGTTCCGCATCGTCTTTGACAACTTTATTTTGTGATACAGAAAAGTATCTAGATTTCAATTTGCCGTTTTGAGAAACCAGAACTTTGGGAGTTTTCAAGTGAGTTCCCATAATGATAGACTCGGATTCCATCAAGAAACCAAATCCAATTTGAGTGGAATACGCTTCTTTCTGACTTTCCACAAATCTGAGTGGCCTATCGCTATCTGCAGAATTAGTGATCAATTCGGTTTTTAGTTTCTGATCATTGTTCAACGTCAAGCTCCAACCGATATTCCACATTTTTGATAGTTTTAACCCCGATCCCAAGTGCACTTGGATCGATCGCAAATCTTCAGTGCTTTCCAACTCATCGGATTGTAATTTTATTTTCTCGACATCATTGGCAATCACAAAACCCCAACCACCCCAGCTTTGCCCAAGTCCAGATGATAGCACTCTTGGCTCAATCGCTACAGGTGATCGATCTGTTCTATATTCCGCCATGTTCGGCTTGTAAGACATTCGGCTCAAGGCGTTCAGTGAACCGGAGAAACTCATGCCTTGACGAAATGACCCAAAGTTAGCCGGAAATTTTGTGATCTCTCCCGGCGAGGTGATGTCGCTGTAATTGAAAAAATGCTCTGTCGCACAGAGAGACGCACTGAAAACTAAAATTACAAAAAATGATTTTACCATTGGATCGGCAGTACTCTGTTAGTCAGTGAAATCGACGACGAAGTCACATCACACACGATTGGCGTAATACGCACACCGACCTCGTCAGCTTGTTTTAACAATCGCGCGTATTCAGGATCTATGTCTTTAGCCGGTTTAAAACTATCGACATCACTTCGTTGAATAAAGAACACAATCTCGGCACCATTCCCCTGTTCTCTTAACTGCATCAATTCTTTTAAATGTTTTTGCCCACGAGTCGTTTCAGCGTCAGGGAATTCGGCTGACGTACCATTTTTTAACGTTACATTTTTGACTTCGATAAAATGGTGTTTATCTCCGTTGCTGATTCTAAAATCTAGGCGCGTTTCTGCATTTAATTTAAACTCAGGTTTTACCTCTGGGTATTCCTTCCAATGGTCTAACCAGCCCGCTTTGACGGCGTCCTTCATCATGTCGTTGGGAGTCCTTGTGTTAACTCCCACAAATCCGGTCGGGGTTGAAACAATTTCCAGAGTGTATTTTAACTTGCGATTCGGATCGTCACTTTCGGTAAAATAACAATCTTGATCGTCAAATAGGCAGGATTTTAGGCTTCCTGTGTTCGGAACATGCGCCGTAACTAGTTGATTTTCATAAAAAATATCTGCAAAGAAACGCTTATAGCGTTTTTTAAGCATTCCCTTTTTCATTTTTAGCTCTAATTTCATGTCTCCGCCCTTTTATTTCGCTCTTTGGTTAAATGCTTTTTTAACAAATTTTACAAAATATTTTTCCGTCGCATTGCCGAATGAAGTGCATTAAGCTACATACTCTACTAACTAGAGTAAATACCTAGTTTTCTTAAAAAAAAGGAAATGGAAGCATGCGCGCACCAAAACCGTCATGGCTCAAAGTGAAAGCTCCGAGCGGTGAAAATTACACTCGAATTAAAGACCTTTTAGGCGAATTAAAATTAGCCACTGTCTGCCAAGAAGCCAAGTGCCCCAACATGGGCGAATGTTGGAGCGGTGGTACGGCAACATTTATGTTAATGGGTGAAGTGTGCACGCGTGGTTGTCGTTTCTGTAACGTGAAAACAGGAAATCCAAAAGGCGCTATTGATCCTTTCGAACCAGAAAAGGTGGCGTACTCAATTTCTCAAATGGATTTGAAATACGTCGTCATCACCAGCGTTGATCGCGATGACCTTGAAGACCAAGGGTCTTCCCATTTTGCACGCACAGTTTCTACTATCAAAAAATTGCAACCAGATTTAATCGTAGAAATCCTGACTCCTGATTTCCGTGGCAATAAAGAATTAATCCAGCAACTGGCTGACAGCGAACCCGATGTGTTTGCTCAAAATATCGAAACGGTTCGTCGTTTAACGTCATCAGTTCGCGACCCACGTGCGGGTTATGATCAAACGATGGGAGTCTTAAAAACAGTAAAAGAACACAAACCGAATATGTACACAAAATCGTCTTTGATGCTTGGCCTTGGCGAGACAGATGACGAAATCATGGAAACGCTTCGCGATTTGCGCGCGGTAGGCTGTGATGTGATTACATTTGGTCAGTACTTGCAACCGACCGAACGTCACTTGAAAGTAATTGAATTCATTACTCCAGAGAAATTCAAATACTGGCAAGACGTCGCCGAAAGCATGGGCTTCCTATACGTTGCGTCTGGTCCTTTGGTTCGCAGTTCTTATCGCGCAGGTGAATTTTTCTTAGAAGGCGTGATTCGCAAGAACAAACAAGCAAATCAAGAAAATTTAAAATTAGAAAAATCAATTTAGTAAAAATTTATAGTACAAGGAAGGAGAGTACATGGCATTTGACTTAAAGTTACCGGAACTAGGAGAAGGTGTAACGGAAGGTGAATTAATCAAGTGGTTGGTGAAGCCAGGCGATTCAGTGAAAGCAGACCAATCAGTTGCCGAAATCATGACTGATAAAGCCACTGTAGAAGTTCCCACTACACGCGCCGGCGTTGTGAAAGAATTAAAATTCAAAGCTGGTGAGGTAATCAAAGTTGAATCTACGATCCTTACTTTAGAAGAATCAGGTGCAAATGCTGCAAAAGCAGCGGCTACAACAACGGCAGCGCCTGCACAAACTAATGGCCACGCATTCAATCCTCCAACGACGACTGTATCTGCGGGTGCCGCTACTGGCGGTGGAACGTATGAATTAAAACTTCCTGAACTAGGTGAAGGCGTTACTGAAGGGGAACTCATCAAATGGTTAGTAAAAACAGGCGACGCTGTTAAGCCAGATCAATCCGTTGCTGAAATTATGACTGATAAAGCGACTGTTGAAGTTCCAACAACCAAAGGTGGAACAGTTAAAGACCTAAAATTCAAAGCTGGTGACGTTGTGAAAGTAGAATCTGTTCTATTAACACTCACTACATCTGGTGGAACTCAAGCAGCATTAGCTTCGGCAACTACGCACTCGGCTCCTGCTCAAACTCAGAAAGCTCCCCTGCCACACGCTCAGGCAACGATGGCCGCAGCTACAAACGGCGCTTCAGCAAGCACGTCTTTCTATCCGCCGGTAATGGATTCAAAAGTTTTAGCAACTCCTTCAACTCGTCGTTTAGCGCGTGAAATGCAAGTCGACATCAACGGTGTGACAGGAACAGGTCTAGCAGGCCGCGTGACCCGTGAAGATATTTTAAAACAATTGGATTCTGTTTCAATCGGCGCGAAAGCTCCGGCAACATCAACTAGCAATGGATCAATCTCGTTCCCTAAACCAGGTTACTCGTCAACGATGGCTACGGCTGAAGAACGCGTTCCATTAAAAGGTATTCGTAAAAAAATCGCTGAAAACTTGCAAATGGCAAAACACATTATCCCTCACTTTACGTTGATGGACGAGGTGGATGTAACGGAACTAGTTCACTTCCGTGAATCCATGAAAGATATCGCTGAAAAAGCGGGAACGAAAGTGACCTACTTACCGTTCGTGATGAAAGCGCTAATCGCAACAATCCGTGAATTCCCAGCGTTCAATGCATCTATTGACGATAACGCGCAAGAAATCGTTTACAAGAAGTACTTTAATTTAGGTTTCGCTGCGGACACTCCGAATGGGTTACTAGTTCCCGTTGTGAAACAAGCGGATAACAAGTCGATCTTAGATATCTCTAAAGAAATCATTGATCTTTCTAAACGTGCACGTGACGGTAAATTGAAACCAGATGAAATGAAGGGTGCAACCATCACTATCACAAACATCGGTTCTGTGGGTGGTACGTATGCGACTCCGATCATTAATCATCCTGAAGTGGCTATCCTTGGCATGTACAAAATCCAAGATCGCTTAGAACTTACAGCTGAAGGCAAAGTCATCAGCAAGAAATATATGAACTTCACAATCACTGCAGATCACCGCTTAATCGATGGCGCATTAGCCGCTCGTTTCTTGAAAGCGTTCTTGGGTCGCATTCAAAAACCGGCTTTGTTAATGCTGGATATGCACTAGGACTATAAAGGAATTATTATGCAAAAATTTGATGTAGTAGTAGTTGGTAGCGGTCCTGGTGGTTACGTAGCAGCGATTAAATGTGCGCAGCTGGGTTTAAACACGGCGATCGTCGAACGAGAAAAACTGGGTGGCGTTTGTTTGAACGTAGGTTGTATCCCGTCTAAAGCGATGATCACGGCAGCCCACTGGTTAGATAAAGTCGAACACGGTTTTCCAGAAATGGGGATCGAAGTTTCTAAACCTAAGATAGACTTTAAAAAAATGGTCGCATGGAAACAATCTGTTTGCGATAAAATGAGCGGCGGCGTGAATCAATTATTGAAAGGTAACAAAGTTACTATTTTCAATGGAACCGCTGAGTTTGTGTCGCAGACACAGATCGAAGTACAATCCAGTAAAGGTAAAGAAACTCTGCAAACTCAGTACATCATCCTGGCATTAGGCTCACGCCCAATACAAATTCCTGGTTTTGAATTCGATGAAAAAAATATCGTGTCATCAACTGGCGCTTTAGATTTAGATGCGATTCCAAAACGCATGGTGACTATCGGTGGGGGTTATATCGGGCTTGAGATTTCTTCATACATGAAGAAACTAGGCACAGACGTGACTATCCTTGAAGCGGCAGATTCACTACTAGCTGGCGTTGCGGATCCAGATTGTTCACAAGTAGTAGCTCGCAAATTGAAAAAATCGGGCGTGAAAGTGATTCACCAGGCAAAAGCTAAGTCACAAAAGAAAACTGGCAACGAATACGAAGTTACGTATGAACTGAACGGCAAAACAGAAACTCTGAAAGCGGATAAGATTTTAGTGACTGTAGGCCGCCGTCCCAATGGCGATCAACCGACATTGAAAAAACTCGGTATTCAGATTGATGATCGCGGTTTCGTAAAAGTAGATGCTCAACGCAGAACAAATGTTAAAACTATTTTCGCAATCGGCGATTTATGTGGTCAGCCGATGTTAGCCCACAAAGCGTCTCACGAAGGCGTTATGGTGGCCGAAATCATCAAAGGCGCGCCACGTGCCTTCGACGCGAAAACAATCCCAGCGGTTGTATTCACGGATCCAGAAATCGCGTCGGCTGGTATGCTAGAATCTGAAGCAATCGCTAAAGGTTACAAAAATCTTAAAATCGCAAAATTTCCATTCGGCGCCAACGGTCGTGCCGTTTCGATGATGGAAACGGATGGTTTCGTAAAAATGATCGCATCCGAAAACGATGTTCTACTTGGTGTTCATATCGTAGGCCCTGAAGCTTCAAATTTAATTTCTGAAGCCGTTGTCGCGATCGAAATGGGTGCACGCTTACAAGATTTAGCTCTTTCTATTCACCCTCATCCAACGTTAGGTGAAACTATGATGGAAGCGGCAGAAGCGACATTAGGACACGCGATTCATATTATTCAAAAACCTCTTCACACTCCGGCCCCCGCGCCGACAGCAACGAAGTAATTATGAAAAAAATATTGGTTGGTTTAGTGGCTTTAAATGTACTCTCTTGATATGACTATTCTATTAAATCCAACTGTGGACAAATAGTGGCAGCTGTTCCGGCGGATTTAACAAAAGACATAGAGAATCAAGACTTTTGGCTCAAGTAAGGCTTTATGCAAATGAATCAAGACAAAACTGGTCAAACAAAGATGGAAATACAAGATTGGGGTTTGATTGATTATTTTGAATCTAACACGCGACAACTTGAATTGGTTGAACGTGTGCATTCAATGGACTTGCCGGGCATAATTGTATTTTGCACTCATCCTGAAATTGTAACGTTAGGGCGATCGACCGAAGATGGCGACGTATTTTCTTGGGATGGCCCCATCGCCGAAATTAGTCGAGGTGGCCGCGCTACCTACCACGGACCTTCGCAGTTGGTGATCTATCCCATCATCAATTTAAAACATGCCAGTCGCCCGGCCAACGAACAACAAAACGTGGCTGGACATTTACGTAAGTTAGAAAATGGCATTATTGAATGGTTGAAATCGTTGGATATAAATGCTGAAGGCAAAACACTAGATCTTGAAAATCGCAAACCCCAACACGACTACAAAGGCCATCCTGTTGAAGAAACAGGAGTTTGGGTACATGGTCAAAAAGTGGCTTCACTGGGAATTGCAGTAAAAAAATGGATCACCTATCATGGCGCTGCGATCAATTTATTTGCAGACTCGAAGGCATTTCGTGGAATGTACCCATGCGGTTTTTCCCAATCTGTCATGACGAATGTAGAAACTCTGATATTAAAAAAGCCTGATATCGCTGCTGCCAAAACATTTTTGCAGAACTACTTTGAAAAACATTTATAGTCGTCTTATTTTTGATTCCTATTAAAATTTCCTATCACAAATTTCTTGAAAATCCCTGGCGTGTATTTGGTCATAAACAATCCAAATCGAGTTGCTCCCGAAGGCATTAAATAAGCTTTATCTTTTTTAATCGCACCGACAATTTGCTGAGCGTAGGCCTCAGCCGTTATATAGTCTGAAGGCGAATCAAAATATTTCCCATAAGAAGTTTTAATTTGGTCAAACATGTCGGTCTTAATTCCCGGGGTAACCAGTGATAATGTGTTTACTCCCGTACCCGTCAATTCTGTTTCCAAGCATTCTGTCAAAGCCAGCAATCCACTTTTCGCCGCAGCATATGTCGTAGCGCATGGAAAACGCATGTAAGCCGATACGCTGGTGTTATTTACTATTTTTCCACTACGCCGATTGATCATCGAAGGCAGCACGGCTTTAATCAGCAAAGCTGAAGCCACTAGATTAAGCTGAAAAACGTCTACGATCTCGTTATCAGATTGTTTCTCTAACAACTCACCTGTTAATATTCCCGCATTGTTAACTAAAATATCAATATTCTCTTTGGCTAAATTTTTTCCTAAATCAATTATGTTTTGGGTTTGAGTCAGATCGCAGGTCCACGTCACTACTTTAGCGGCACCTAAGTTTTTGAGCTCATCGATTTTTTTGCTATCCCAAGTGCGTTGAACTAAATGAAGAGTGGCCCCTTCTTTCGCGATGGCACGTGCTAATTCCCAGCCAATGCCACGACTTGATCCTGTAATAACGACATTTCTATTTCTAATTTCCACTAGTAACCTCGATTTTAGAGTGAGTTAAAAAATGAACTAGATAGATAAAAATTCCCCAAAAGATTGCGTAAATCCAATAGAAAGACACATCGGTAACGTTAAGGATATCAAAAGAAACTCCTGAATAGTAACTTAGCGGACCAAAAACTAATGACAAACAAGCCAATAAAATCCGTCTGTCTTTAAATTGGATAATTAAAGAAGGAACGACCCATGCAAACAATATCCAGAGTGCAATTAACCATCTAGGTAAAAAAAGGCCTTCACCACCAATAAAACGGATAACTCCCAGCCGCTGACAAACAAAATCAAATCCTAAACCAACTACCACCACAAATACGGCCATCAGTCTTTGTTTGGTATTGGATAACCGCAAATCCCAAAAAAGCAGAGCCAAAAAGAATATAAGTAAAAAATTAATATATTCTGTTTTCGCCAAAAAAGCCGTCAAAAACCAAAGTAGATTAAACTGAATGAAACGAACCAACCTATTCGATATCACAACGATTCCGACTTTGGAGAAGCTTTAGTTTGGTATTCAATCGTCACTGACTGTGGTTTATCCAGCGCCGACGGTAGATTAGATAGCCCTACGTATCGTTTTAAAAGTCCCGATTTTTCGTCATAATAAATTCTGATTTCTTTAACAAACAAGCTTAAAACAAGAGACGGTTTGATCACATATTCCTGATTTGAATCAGAACTAGTGCCTTTTGCGATAACTTCAAATCGATAATAGTCGTGCCGAGGCAAAACTAAAAAATGCACTGAACTTTTGGAGACCTTTTTGCGAATTAAATTTTCTTTTATATAGTTATCAAATCCTGGCCCCGAAACCAAATCAGTCTTGAATTCAAGATCTGTTGTTTTTACCTTTTTCTTGGAGTTAAACTCGGCTATTTGATAAACGTCTTTGTTGTCAATTTTCAAATGTTTCCCTTCAAACACTCGATCAAATCTGAAATCTTCGAATTTTGAATTGGGAGCTGAAAGCTTGCCTTCAAAATCCGAGTCCATCTGTGCAATTTTTCTTCCATTGGGATCGAAATAGGTCGTGACAATATGTTTGGCGCGACCTTGGTCGTCGCGATCTACAACATGTTCTTCGGTGTATACAAATTCACCCTGATCATTAGTTGCTTTGCCCACCAACACTTCAGCTACCGCAACAGTAACAATTAAAAAATAAAAAACTACAAATTTCATTTTTTCTCGATGACTAAAGAGACATCGCCCAGGTGAAAGCCCCATTTTGACATTTTAGTTTTGTTAATCACGAGCTTTTCATTCACTCGATACATCCAATCATCCATTTTCACATCGATTGTATCGTCCCCAACTTTCAATCTAAGGACATAGTTCATATTAAATGCAAAACCAGATGTGGAAATTTTGGCGTCGCCCAGAACATCGCCAGCTCTACCGACCAAATTTCCGTCTTTCCCTTTTGATATAATCCAAGTTCTATTTTCTTTGATCCCATCGGAATATACAAAGTCTTCGTGGATCAGGATATCATCACCTTTTTTTTCTGTTCTCATTTTGCAATGGATTTGTTTAATGACTTTACCTGACCTATCTTGGAAAACACCGTTGGCCTCCAAATTTCCTGAAAAAAATTCTTCAAAGTTAAATGCCGGAGTTTGGCCTTTATAAGCATCGACTGTAATGCTTGAGCACGACGACAAGACAATTGAAAAAATCAAAAATAGAATTTTAAAACCGGAATGAATTGATTTATGCATTATTTTTTCTCCAATGAAAAGTGAGCAACATTAATACGGTTAGCGTTGAATGCACCTTCACAATAAGACAAATAAAAGTGCCACAGTCGAAAGAATTTTTCGTCAAATTCAGGCAATAGCTGATTCTTAAATGAATTTCGAAAACGATCGCGCCAGCGTTTTAAAGTTTCTGCATAGCTCAAACCAAATTCAAATGGCGTGGCTCCCATCAAATCACGCGCTTCTGCGTTAGATCTTACAGCCTCGTTTGTTAATAGCATACCACCAGGGAAAATATAGGTATTGATAAAATCTGGATTTTTCCTGTATTCGTCGAACCGATCTTCTTTTATCGTGATAGATTGAATAAGGGCTTTACCTTTGGTTTTTAACGATTCTGAAACCTTGCTAAAGTACGTCGGCCAAAACTGGTAGCCGACGGCTTCGATCATTTCGATGGATACGACTTTATCGTATGTACCACTGATTTCGCGATAATCTATTTGCTTTAAATTAACGTGATTTTCTAAATGTTTCCTAGCAATGAGTTCACGGTTAAAACTGGCCTGAGCGGGCGAATTCATAACCGCAGTGACCTTACATCCGGTGCGTTCAATAGCTCTGGAAAAAAATCCGCCCCATCCGCACCCGATTTCAAGAACGTGATCACCGGGCTTGATTTCTAACTCATCAATGATTCGGTCATATTTATTCATCTGGGCCTGAGTAAAATCTTCTTTGAATTCTGGATTGTAAAACAGGGCAGATGAGTAGCTCATAGATGGATCTAGCCAGCTTTGGTAGAATTTATTTCCCAAATCATAGTGGGCCATAATATTCTTCTTGGCGCCCTCAATTGTATTCGGGCGCAAAAAGGATTTAATCCGCGAAAACAAAGTACCCATAAAAGTTCCATGTATGGCTCGTTTCAAATTTTCGTCATTACGACAAGCCCACTCGATAAATGCCGGTTCATCGGAAATTTTTAAATTTCCAGCAATAATGGCCTCCGCTAAAGCAATATCACCGCCTAATGCAATATCGCGAAATATTTTAGGACTTTTAACAAAAACTTCCGCGACAACAGGGCCCTCTCCAAAGACTTCTTCCCTTTGTCCTTCAATTCTAATTTTTACACTCCCAGAGTGTGTTTTTTCTAGCGCGTTGAAAATGAGTCGCGTTGAATAAGACGTGTTAATCATAAAGTAAACCTTTCCTCCGGAGGACTTGGACGCCGATAAAAATTTATTCCTTTCAGCCAAAGTCTGAACGCTTGAAAATGGATACGAAAAATTACGGCGACCGTAAGCCATTTATATTTTTTAAAAATCTCCCATGGTTGTTTATTTGACAAGATTTCCAAATTTAGGAATAGCCTTGTATCAAGTTTGATTTTGCCTATATCTTTAAGAGTGATTTTAATATCAGAAACCATTGCTTCTAAAGAAAACTCAAACGTATAAGAGCCCGAAATGGGAAAAAACGGAGAAACATGAAACTGTTTTGGCAGCATATGGGTTTCTTGCAGCAAACCATCAAGGCTTTTAACGAAGTAGAAGTGGCGATCACCGAATGTGTTGTTAACCTCACATAGAATGCCGTCAAGTCTATTACTTGAATAACAAAACCAAAAACTGATCGGATTAAATGAATATCCCAAAATTTTAGGCAACGTTTGCAACCAAATTACGTCGGGAGCAAATCCCAAATTTTGCTGAATGAATTCTTTGGCATTGGTGAATAAATCACCGTCGCTTCCTGATAAATAGTCGCTTGTTTTCAATGACAGAAACGAAAATCGTTTCAAGCTAGAAAGTGCGTTCTTTTGATGAAGTGGGATCAATAGATTAAACAGAGAATATTTGAAATGATTCCCTGGTTTTCCCATAGCAGTATCGGCAGGCCTTCCGTGATAGACCCACCCTTCGCCAATCAATACTTGAGCATCCGGTGATAAAAAGTATTTATTTAACTCCATGGTTCTTTACAGCCTAAAAGCTGCCCCACATTCACAGCGCTTAAAATGCCGTCCTCATGAAACCCGTACCGGGTCCAAGCTCCGGCAAGATAAATTCCCTTTCTTCCCTGAAACTCTGATAGTTTATTTTGGACAGCAATAGTTGCAAAATCCATCTGTGGATGATGATAAGTAAAGACTTGCTCCACACCGTCAACGGGAGCCGGATTATTTAAAGTTATAAAGTAATCATGATGTGTCTTTAGAGGTTGCAATTTGTTTAGGTAATAAGTCAGTCGAATACTAGTTTCGTCGTTTACTTTATCTTGGGAGCATACATTCCAAGAAGACCAACATTGCCGATTTATAGGCATCACTTTACTGTCTCTGTGCAGTTCCACTTTATTTGGGTTAGTTCGTAAAGGCTGCAGTAAACTGGCCATTTCAGGACAAACCGTTCTCACCAATGACCAGGACGTTGGGGCATGAGTCGCAAGAACAATTTTATCAAACTGATATTTCTTTCCCTGAGTCGATAGCACAAGCATTCCATTTTCTTGCTCTATCGATTCAATAGGCGAGTTTAGAAAAACCGATTTCAATTTAGCGCTAACTTTATCTACATAATTGACAGACCCATTTTCAATTGTCCTCCATACGGGTCTACCATTAACTTGCAGCAAATGGTGATTAATACAAAAAGTCAGAAAAGTCTCTGCCGGAAACTGCAACGCCTGGGCATAAGACATGGACCAAATAGCACCGGTCATCGGCAACAAATACCATTTTAAAAATTTATCACTTAGTTTTCTGTAACTAACGAGTTCAGACAGTGTCCATTTTCTTTCTCGCGATAAAACTAGGTTTTCCTCTGCTTGGTCATTAAAAGAAACAATTTCTTTAAGCATCAATAGAAACTTGAAATTAAAAATATTTTTCTTTTGCGCAAAAACTGTAAATAAATTGGTGCCCGCCCATTCAAGGCCGTGTTTTGTCTGAATTGCTAAACTCATATCTGATTCCACTGTTTTCACATCCAGATACTTTAAGAATTTGGTAAAATGTGGGTAAGTGATTGTATTGTAAACCAGAAATCCTGTGTCGACCGCAAGACCTTTATCGGCTTCATTTGTTATCTTAACAGTATGCGCATGGCCTCCCAGGCGTCCTTCCGCCTCGAACAAAGAAACTTCATGCTTGGTGGACAATATCAGAGCTGAAGCCAAGCCGCTAATTCCACTGCCGACAACTGCTATTTTCACAATGCCCCCTTCATGTCGCGCTCGACAGAAATGATTCTAAATCCCGAATCGAAGAGAAATTTAAATATTTTCTACCGGATTTAATGGCTCCGCTTGAAACTTTTGCGGCACCGCCAGATAGAAACTGAATTCTTTTAGGAGCTAATTGATCTAGTTCACTAATAAAATCACTTGCTGTGATCATTTCATTTTTAACTGGTAAACTGGCCAGTCCTAAAATCAAAATGTCTATTTTGAATTGCTGGCAAGCCTGAGCCAAATCTTTGACTGGCATGTTGGGCCCCAAATAATAAGTTTCGTATCCATGGATACGGCATAATATGGCCGCAAGCAAAATGCTAAATTCGTGAAGATCTCCTTCACGCGTCGTCAGCAAAACTTTTTCTGAATTTATTTTCTTTTTGTAATCGTAAGGAGAGAGAGATTGATACAAATTTCCTAAATGATCACGCAGCAAACTGGACAGCAGATGTTCCTGGGAAATACTGAGTGTCCCCTCGGCCACTCTAATTCCTACCTCTCGCAATAAAGGTAGAATAAGATCACTGATGATCGTTTGAGGGCTCAATTCAAATCGTGCCCGTTGAAGGCTTTGTTGAATCGAATCCAAATTGAATTTTTTCAACGAATCAATAATGGTATTCAGGTGCACTTGTTCTTTTTCAACTTGGGTATCGTTCAAAACATTGGATGACTCGGCAGAGAGTTCAATCTCGGAACCTTCCATTTCCATTTTTTTCAGCTGCTGGTTGGACATGTTAGCTAATGTACCTATTAAGTACCCTTTTTTTACCAACTTCCATAGTAGAGCTATTTTCTCGACGTCCTTTTTAGAGTATAAACGTCGCCCGTCAGCGCCCCGTTCCGGTTCTATAACTTTGTAGCGTCGTTCCCAGGCCCTTAGGGTATTTTCATTTATTCCCGTGATTTGGACGACGACTTTGATATTCATATTCTGCATATTTACCCTACTTTTATACTGCACAATATATGCACAGTATTTACATTATACATCTATTGTGCAACAATCAAAGGAAATTAAATCTAACCTGGAGTTCAAAATGAGACTACTTATATTCCTTCTGATGTTTCTATGCGGATCTTTAAGTTGGTCCAAAGAGGGGCGCGATCCCGAAGTCATTAAAAACATAGACTTAAATAGATATATGGGAAAATGGTATGAAATCGCGCACAAACCCAATTTTTTCCAAAATCTATGCGAATGGTCGACAGCAGAATACCAACTGCTAGAAAGTGGTAAAGTCAGTGTCTTAAATCGATGCTACAAAGGCGAAAAACAAATCACTTCTATTTCCGGTACCGCCGCAGCAAAAGACAGTCTTGCGCCAGCGAAATTACAAGTGGATTTTGGATTTTTTAGAAAAGGTGACTATTGGATCGTCGATCTAGACGAGAACTATCAATGGGCAGTCGTCAGTGGACCAAATATGAAATCACTGTTTATCTTATCAAGAACAGCCCAGATGGATAATTCAACACTCGAAATGATTTTAGAAAATTTAAAAACGCGAGGTTTTAATATAAGTGATTTAATTTACGACAAACAACCGAGTGCGCTGTGAAGATCCTAATCACTGCCGCTAGTGGATTAGTAGGAAAAGCCTTGGTCACTGAATTACAGATCCAAGGGCATGAAGTTTTCGCATTGGTAAGAAATCCCCAAAAAGTCGTGGGACTGAACCCAAACAATGTTTACCTCTGGGATAAAGATACTTCCCTGACCACAAATGCCATCAGCGGCAAAGACGTAGTGATTAACTTGGCGGGCGAAGGCATCGCCGACAAGCCTTGGACCACAAAACGCAAAAAACAACTGCGTAGCTCAAGGCTAGACACAACTCGCAATTTGGTGAAAAGCATCACGTCTATTCCGGAATCACACCGCCCTAAAGTATTTATTTCTGCCTCCGCAATAGGAATATACGGCGAAGATGCTGGAAAAATTTTTGACGAATCCTGGCCCGCTGGTAAAGGTTTTTTAGCTGAACTTTGTACCGAGTGGGAAGAAACCACAAAAATTGAAGAGCACTATAATGTACGTGTCGTAAATATGCGTCTTGGAATTATTCTATCTAAGAACGGGGGCTTTCTTCGCAAAATGGCTCCTGTAATTCTAGGCAATGGAAATCAGTGGATAAGCTGGGTCCACATTTCTGATGTCGTGCGGTTTGTAAATGAAGCCATCAGCAATCCTAGTTTCAAGGGCCCATATAATTTAACCAGCCCAGAACCAATTAAAAATTCTGATCTTACCCGAGTGTATTCAAAAAAAATGGGATTCCCCTTTGTCATGCGAACTCCTGAAAAAATATTGAAACTAGTTTTAGGAGAAATGGCTTCGGTTGTAATAGCCAGTCAAAGGGTTCTGGCTAATCGCTTACTTCGTACCGGTTTTAATTTTGAATTTAATAGCTTTCAGGGCGCTCTAGACAATATATATGGAAATGATAATTTTTTAGATAACTACCACAACGCCGACCAATTTATTCCACTTCCAAAAGACAAAGTATTTCACTTTTTTAGCTTGGCCGAAAACTTAGAGCAAATCACACCGCCTTGGCTGAATTTTAAAATAACTCATAAATCGGCAGACAAAATCGCAGAAAATATCTTGATCGATTACAAACTTAAGATTCACGGCATCCCAGTAAAATGGCGCACCCGAATTTCAAAGTGGCAACCTGACGAACTATTTGTGGATGAACAACTAAAAGGCCCCTATACCAAATGGTATCACGTACACTCTTTTCACGACGTTGCAGGGGGAACTTTGATACGTGATGACGTTACGTTTCGGGTACCGGGTTCGATCATTGGCAAGTGGTTGCTGACACCCTTTATACGAAAAGATGTGGAAGCCATTTTTTCCTATCGACAAAAAATCATTGGGCAGCTTCACAAAAAATGAAATCTCAGAATCGCGTATATTTAACGAAAATAGATTGAATCACATTTCTGTAGTGTCATTTAGCTAACGGCGGATGAAACCATTACGATAGCCTCACCTTTAACGTACAATTCACCGTTCGCTTTTTTAGCTAGAGTTTCTACCGTTGCGATACCTTTTTCTTTGCGCATTGCTGTGACTAGAAATTCCATGTGAATCGTGTCGTTGATTAAAACCGGCTGCAGGAACTTCATGGTTTGGCTTAAGTAAATTCCGCCTGCGCCCATGCAATCGTTTAAAGCTCTAGAAAATAAAGCGCCCACGATCATACCGTGAGCGATTCTTTGTTTGAAACGAGTGCCTTTGGCGTACTCATCATCCAGATGGATAGGATTATAGTCACCGCACATGTCGGCGAATTTTCTGACCATCTCGTCAGTCACTTGGACTGACAAGTTGAATGTATAACCTTTATCAAACTGAATATTATGACCCATTTCAAATCCCGATTTTATTATAAAATATTTGCTGCTAATTCAGCTAGCTCTGAACGCTCACCTTTAGTTAACGTTACATGGGCCGCGATACCGTGACCTTTGAAACGTTCTGCTGCGTACGTCAGACCGCTATTTGCTGAATCGACGTAGGGATTATCGATTTGGTAGACGTCTCCAGTCAAGACAACTTTCGTTCCACGACCGGCCCTTGTCACGATTGTTTTAATTTCGTGAGGGGTTAAGTTTTGCGCCTCATCTACGATCAAATATTGTTTCGGAATACTGCGACCACGGATATACGTTAATGGCTCGATGTTTAACATACCCTGATTGATCAATTCTTGCGCACGACCCGCCGCTTTTTTATCAGCGCCCATCAAAAACTCTACGTTATCGAATATAGGCTGCATCCACGGATTCAGCTTTTGCTCGATATCGCCAGGTAGATAACCGATATCACGACCCATTGGGAAAATCGGACGCGACACTAGCAATCTTTGGAAACGGCCTTCATCTAATGTCTTGTGCAGCCCGGCAGCGATCGCTAGCAATGTTTTACCCGTTCCGGCCTTACCCACCAAGGAAACAAACAAAATTTCATCGTTCAACAAGCAATCTAAAGCAAACGCCTGCTCAACGTTACGAGCATGGATACCCCAAATGCTGTCTGACGGAGTCAATAAAGGAACAATCTTTTGTTCCGCGACGGAATAACGTCCAACGGCTGAATGATTTGGATTCGATGGATTTTTGATAATCAAATATTGATTCGCAATCAGTTTATGCCCTGCTGCCGGCGTGAATTTTTTGTCGCGATAGAATTGATCGATTTGTTCCGATGTCAATTCGATCTCTTGGTAACCTTCGTATAGATCAGCGACGTCCGCGTTTGTCGGCTCGTAATCTTTGGCGATGATACCGTAAACGTCGGCTTTGATACGAAGATTAATATCTTTGGTGATTAATTCAACTTTGTGACGAGGATGTTGCTTTTGTAAGCCAATCGCTGTCATCAAAATTCTGTTGTCTGCTTTTTCTTGGTTTAATTCTGCGTTCAGGCCATGAGCCATCAAATCTGTGCTAACGTAAACAAATGTTTCGCCATGACCATCAATTTGAACACCTTGAGATAATGAACCTTTTTCTCTTAGAACGTCGATGAAGCGGCTGAATTGACGTGCATTTCGCCCGTTTTCACCTTGATCACGTTTAAAACGATCGATCTCTTCAATAACCGACATAGGAATGTGAATATCGGCTTCACCAAACTTAGTTAGAGCTTGAGAATCGAAAAGAATCACGTTCGTATCGACTACGATTTTTTTCTTTTTTGGATTTGAACTATTGTTATTGCTGTTATTATTTTTGCTCAATTTGTACAACCCCTCTGCAGATTAATCCTAAGAACAACGACTGCTGTTCATAGGATCATCTTAAGAAGGTTGCAGATCAAGATATATTTGAAACTTGAATGTCACCGTCGTCAGTTTTTAAACTTGCGCTTACGGTTTCGATGAATTTTACGAAATGATGTAGTGCAACGTCATTCAACGTGCCTTTCATGAAATGAGTTCCGTGACGAACAACACCTTCACTCGGAACAAAGCGTGAATTTTGAACTTTCACTACAAAACCAAAATAAGTTTTATAGTTTAAATAAACTCGCATTGCGACTTCTTCATTTTCTCTGAAAATAGGCTTTTCAGTATCGATATCAAACGCGATACCGTTGTCTGAAATGTCGTATACTGAAACTTTTAACAATCCTTGATCTGGAAGAATAACGAAAGCGCCGATAAATTCAGTCAAAATAGTACGTTTTACCGTTCTACGTTCGCTATTAATCATTTCTTTTCTGACTTCTGTGATATCCATGACAGGCGCCTTGCTTTTGGCTGTTGTAGGCGATCGTTTTGTTGACTTAATGCGATCTACGATGTCAATGACTTTTCCCATAAGATACCCCCGATTACTCACATATAAAATGTTCATTTATTGTATCATTCATCGTCATTTTTGTATCAAACTTGAGCCATTTTAGTGGAAAACGGGTCCAAATTGTTCTAGATTGAGACGAATGAGAGCGAAACAGTACCTGCCCCTAGCCTTAGCTCTGAGCCTGATTTTCCACTTAGTTTTGGTGGCGATTATATGGCTTGTGCCTAAAAGTTACCTGCTTAGCTTTACCCCACCATCTTCGGGTCAAGTCCCGGTAGAAAAACCATCATTACTAGAAGTCGTTCTTCAAGAAAAACAACCCAAGCAACAAATTGTACGTCAAGCTGATGCCCCTGAACGTATGCAGGATGATACCAAGGTTTATGATCCCGCTCGTTTTCTGTCAGAAAAACGTCAGCGCGTGATTTTAGAAACTCAAGCTAAAGAAACCGGGAAAACTCAAAACCGAAATAGCAATATTCCTAAATATCAACGTGAACTATTAGAAAATAAAATCAAACAGGAATTACAATCTATTTCCGAGCAAAATGATGGCGATGTGATTGTAAAACGCGGTGGCAAAAATAATGAAGATTACAAACCGGTGGAGCTGTTTCCTAAAGAACAATATATGAGATCAACAGTTGGAGAATCGCTTCCACAAGATGTTTCTGTCGGTGATTTCACGGCACTGAATACGGATCAATACCAGTTCTATACTTTCTATGCGCGGGTTGAGGATTTAGTTCGCTATCGCTGGGAAACCCATGTTCGCAATGCGATCGATCAGTTTGATCGCCGTAATGTCATTCAAAATATCGCCAAGAAAACTTGGATTACTCAGATTGAGTTTTTAATAGATCCCCAAGGGCATTTGCGTAAAGCCATTCTTCTAAAAGAATCGGGACAGAGGCCTTTTGATCAGTCGTCTATACGCGCATTTGAGGACGCTAAAGTGTTTCCAAATCCACCTAAAGAAATGATACAAAGTGATGGTTTTATTCACTTACGTTACTCATTCCACGTTTTCTTCAATCCTAGTTTTTTAGCTCGCTAAAGGTCTTTGGATCTCGGTCTGTGTTCGGTCCTGGACCACCTGGAATTTAAAGACGCTCCGGGAAAATGGGCATACAATATAAGTATGCGTATACTTATATTATTACTACTTTTGAGTCTAAAAAGTTTTGCGTTTTTAACAGAAGTTTCCGTTTCTTACGCGCAGAAAAAAACCTACTACAATAATCAGAATTATAACAATACAGAGTCCACCACTGGATCCGTCTCCTTCTACTTTATGGAAAAAATGGCTGTCGAGTTAAGTTATACGGATGCTTCGATCCTTCGCGAAGAAACTATTTTTAATGGTACCGGTTTTCAGCAACAAACCTCTTTGCAAAAAATGGCTGTCTACGATTCGTCGTTAATCTTTATGTTAGCAGATAGAAAAGCGATGGTGCAGCCTTATATCAAGGGCGGTATTGCCCAGATCCAGAAAACATTAACAACAAAAAATGCTGGCGTATTTGTTTACGACACGGATCCTATCAATTCTACCTCACCCAGTTATGGTGCAGGTCTTAAGTTTGCGTTGTCCGAATCATTTGGAATCAAACTCAGTTACGAAGCCTGGCGGACAGAATCCAAAGATTCTAATGGCAACAAATCCAATGTTGAGGATAGTTCCATTCGTGCTGGTATTACATGGATGCTCTAAAGATTACATTTGTTTTAGCTATTGGATTTATGACGGCCAGTTGCCAAATTGGCTACCTTGCTAAAAGTGCTTACAACCAGCTTAGCCTACTGAATCAACGAGTTCCCATCGAAGACGCTTTGAATGACCCTAAGCTGGAACCTAACGAAAAACAAAAACTTTTATTATCTCAAGATGTCAGGCAATTTGCTGAATCTAAATTAAAACTCAATGTTAAAAAGAATTACTCTACCTATGTAAAATTAGATCGCCCTTATGTAAGTTACGTTGTCAGCGCATCGCCTAAATGGAAACTGGAAACTCATTTATGGGGCTTTCCGATTGTGGGCAAGATGCCGTACAAAGGTTTTTTTGCTGAAGCTGATGCTAAAGAGGAAGCGGAATCGTTAAAAGCTGAAAATTTTGATGTCTATGTACGTGGCGTATCGGCGTATTCGACGCTCGGTTGGTTTAAAGATCCACTACTTTCCAGCATGCTACGCTACAAAGACCACGATTTAGTAAATACAATTATCCACGAATCTGTCCACGCGACTTTGTTTATCAAAAGCGAAGCAGATTTCAATGAACGCCTTGCTACGTTCTTAGGAAATAAAGGGATGGAGCTATACTACCAACAAAAGGAAGGCGAGAATTCGGAGACGCTGAAATTGGTCCGCAACGAAAATATCGATGAAAAACAATTCTCAGAATTTATTACTTCTGAAATTAAATCGGTTGAAAAATGGTATTCTGATCAGAAAGAACAAAAAGAAGAACTTCGTCGGTCTCGATTTAAAGAAATCCAAACTAACTTTGCAGAAAAGGTAAAACCGAAACTAATTACCGACAGCTATTCAAAATTCGATACGATCGATTTAAATAACGCTCGTCTGATCGTATATAAAACATACCTCCAAGATATGAGTGATTTTGAAAACCTATATACGTTATGCGGAAAAGATTTTGAGAAGTTTATGAATACGGTAAAAAAACTAGAAACACATGAAAAGCCATCTCAAGGCTTAAAAGATCTAGTTGCTGACCTGAAAAAAGGAGCCGCGCAATGAAACATTTGATTGCTCTTACCCTATTACTGATATTTATTTTCTCACCTTCGGCAAAAGCCCGGCTACAGCGACCCGAAGAAGCCAGTCATAAATTTCTTCAAGTGAATCAATACTATCAAGTTAAAAAGAGCGGCCATTACAAAAGTGTTTCCGAATTTGAAGTTGAAATTCTAAATGAAACCGGCCGACGCGAATTTGGTTTCTACAAATTTACCTATCCACCATATTTATCAAAAATCACTAGCATCGAAGCGTATACCAAAAATGGGGATTCCATTTCTAAAGTCGAAAGCAATTCCATTGAAGATAAGCCCCTGGCGTCCAGCAAAGACGGCTTCGATAACGACAACCAAGTTTCTATAGCCTTTCCTAACGTTCAAGTCGGATCAGTACTGTATTTTAAAATGAACATGGAAACCCACACTCTGTCGGTTGATAACTATTTTGGAACAATTGAATATTTTGGTTGGCGCGAGAATTCGATTAAGCAAAATCTATACATCGAAAGCGAAATGCCGATATTTTACAGCATCAGCGACAAGATAGATTCCTTGGCCGTAGAAGCCAAAACAGAAAAGGGCAAATTCTATATTAATGTCAGTCAGAAAAAGCCAATTTACATTAACCCAGTGGAAGAAAAAGATTCCTATTTAACTCGACGACTTGTCCCACATATTGAAATATCGTCCGAAAAAACGTGGTCGAAGGAAATGATGAAGTCTATCACGACCAGCCATGAACTTGTTTTGAATGAACCATTACCCGAAATGCACGAGAAGATTTATCAAGATGCAAAAAAACTGAAAAGCGATGAGGACCGTATGGAACTCATTATTGATCGCCTGCAAACTCACATTCGATATTTGGGTGACTGGCGCAGTGTAAAAGGCGCGATGATACCTCGCCCACTAGCTGAAATTGCTCGCAGCGGTTACGGCGATTGCAAAGACTATTCAGCATCACTTGCCGCCATACTTAGAAAACTGGGCTACAAAAGTTATGTCGCTTGGGTCTATCGCGGCGATAACATGCAGTTTGAAAATCCAAAATTACCAAGCACAAAAGTTCAAAATCACGCCATCACGTACGTTGAAATTCAAGGCAAGCCCCGCTGGCTAGATGCAACGAATAGCATGGTTTTCACTAAAGAACCACTGCCTGATATTTCCGGTCGCGTAGCCGTCCTTTTAGACCCTGAAAATCCGCGCGAAAAAGACATTCCTCCTACAGACTACAAAAAGAATCGCACTGTCATTCAAGTTGAATACGCCGACGTAAAAAAACCGTATGTCCACGTCAAAACTAAACTGAATTTGTCAGGAGTTGCCGCGACGGAATGGACCGGAGATCAACTGCGGTCGTCTTTGGATTCCCTTCAATTCCGTTTACTTGAATGGACAGCAAGCAATGTGAAAACAGTCACGGATGTAAAATTCACACCATTTTCGTTGATGTCGCGGATCACACGCGACCTTGAATTCAGCTACGAATTCAAAGAAATGAATGCCTTCTATGAATCCAATCAGGGTGTAGGGTTTCTTTTATGGGAAAACCAGGCCCTATCGCAAATCGCTGATCGAGTGGATAAAAGATTCACTGACCTGGGACTTAGTTACCCAAGGGTTTCTGAATATATCATTTCGTTCAAAGATGCCTCTAGCCAAGGCACAAATAAGCTGAGCTGCGGGTTTAAATCGCCTTGGATTGCCTTTGACCGAAAGGTAACTCAAAAGTCGAAGGCCATTCAAATTCATGACGTGATCACAGTATTAAAACCAAGGGTGTTACAGGAAGAATTCGAAAGCCCAGAAATGACTAAATTGCTTGGGGATATCCGTAAATGTGTGATTCGCAAACTAATTATCCTTAAGTAATTTTTTCCAACCCGTGATTCCGTAATACAATTAATTTAAAGTTCGCGCTATATGTGACTCCAAATTGGGGTCACTATGAAATATTTTTTATTTGCCATTTCGATGTTGATTATCTTCTTCTTCGGCATTTCAGATGCGCTTGCTAATAACTTAGCATCGCTTGTTACGGATACTGTTCTAAAAATCAAAGAAGACGACGATGGAAAAATCATCGTTTTAAAAAATGCGTCTCAAGTTTTGTATTTAGATAACAAAGCTCCAAATTTTGAAGCGGTTCTTTCCGTACTTTCAAAAAGCCAAAGTCAAAAGACTATTATCAAGATTACGACGGACAACAAACTTAACGTCTTGAAGGCGGAATAGGTATGTTAGTACGCCTTTTTATCGCCATCACGGCATTAAGTTCTTTCGTATTCGCACAGACCGCCGTAGAATTAAATAATTATTTCGCCACAACACCAACGGCGCCGACCTATTTGAAAAAAACTTATCAAAATAGAAATTTCGAACCGATCTTTGCACGCAACGGACAGTGGGCCATTTCTTTGGGCGACCTAGAGGCGATTCGAACAGCTATTAAATCGCATGGCCTAAGCGCCGGTGATTACCAATTTCAGAACATAACTGAACTTGTTAAACAAAATGGCCCAACAGATTTAAAAACTGAATTATTCGTCGCTGAGAATCTTTTAAAATCAATCATTCACACAGTCGGTGGTAGAATTGATCCTCGAAAAATCAATGACGATGTTAAGTACGAACCAAAAGCATTCACTCAATGGAATTTACTAACGACGGTTTCTGCAGCGACATTCGCAAACTTGTACAATCAAGTGGCTCCAAAAAATAAATTTTATTCTGGCTTAAGAAAAGTTCTCGCTCGCCTGAGCGACATAGAAGATAGAAATCTTTGGGTAACTGTTGAAAAACCGACCAATACAATACTATTTGGCCAATCTCATTCATCCGTAGCGGCGATTAAGGCCAAGCTGAATTTGCTTGGGTACGGAATTTCTAATGAAAGCCCACTGTATGACTCTGAATTTGATGCTGTTTTAAAAAATATTCAATTGGATCTGTCTGTTCCATTTGAAAAAGGCTTAAGTAAAGATTCAAAAACATGGCGCTTGATCAATTCAGAAATACGCAGTCGCGTCCGCGAAACTGAATTGAACCTTGAAAAAGTTCGCTGGATGTCTGATGTCCTTGAATCAAGACATGCGATTGCCAATATAGCGAATCAAATGTTTTATGTGCAAGACGCTGATATTAACTCTAATGATTATATCATGCAGTTTAAAGCTATCGGTGGCCAAACTAGCCGCAGAACTCCGTTAATGAAAGACAAAGTCCAATCGGTTATTTTGAATCCAACGTGGACCGCGACGATGAATATCTTCTTTAAAGATAAGCTTCCTATCTTGAAGAAAAATCCAGGCTACCTAAAACAACACGGTTATAAAATTATCAATTTAAAGACAGATCAGGAAGTTGATCCCGCTAGTATCGATTGGGCGAATGTCAGTCGCAACAACATCGATTTTCAAATCGTGCAGCAACCAAGCTATGACAATGCTTTGGGCGTAGTTAAGTTCCCAATGACAAATAGATATTCGATTTATTTGCATGATACGGGCGATCGTCATCTGTTTAAGAATAACTACCGTCTATTAAGCTCTGGTTGCGTACGTTTAGAAAAACCACTGGATTTCGCCGAATACCTTCTAAAGGGTACGACTTGGACACGAGCAAAGATCGATGCGACGGTTGCAAAGCCAGGACAGAAAATAGAAAAAGACACAGGAATTCGTTTAAGCAAACCGTTAACGATATACATCGTGAGCCTCACGGTAGCGGAATCAGGAAATAAAATTCAGTTCTTTGATGACTATTACGGATTAAATAGCGCGCTTTATAAGAAATTGTTAGCACAAGGACTTCTTAAGTAGTGCCTATCGTAAGTAGTGCAGAAATTTAAATTCGATCCGACACTACCGACAATAGGTTTCTGTTTCATCAGACAGCCAGAAATAATGGGCATTAAGTTTCATTAGTTCCCGTAACTGCGTCTAAGAATAGGGCACTTCTAGAAACGAGAGGCGAGGTTTGGAGCTTCGCCGTTCTTTCCTAGGAAGCGCCACAAAAAGCTAAGTGGTGCATGACCAAGTAGCGTATAAAAGTATTGGATTACTGGACAGATTTAAATCTTGATTATACATTTAGACATGCTGAAAAAAATCATAATCGGATTGATTGTTCTCGTCGCTGTTACCTATTTCACTTTGAACCACTACATTCAGCAAACAGTAGGAACTAATGCTGAGACTATCTTTAAAATTGGTGGCTGCGTAAAAGACGAGGAAATGGGTGTTACCTACAAAATAATTAACCCTGCAAAAGGTAGTCTTGGTGCCGAGATCATCTTAAGCGAGAAATATCCTTTTTCAGATCAATACAAGGTTGGTAATTCTTTGCGCCTTCCTCTAAACGAAAATCCGCAAAAGCTTTATGCTGTTCAGTGCCCCTAAAACCCTAAGTTTTGAATGCTTAGTTGTAGTCGTCGACTGAGCTTTCGTTACCAGACTTTCGCGGAAAGATCTTATTGATATGTGGAGCCAGGCCTCATGCAAATATTGGCCAATCTTCAATAGCACTAATTGGCTTAAACGTTGGAACTATTCCTGCATCGTCTGGTCATAAAAGCTCAGGTAGCGAAAGCGACTCTGGAAAATAGCCAGGGGTTTAAGCTAAGGAAAAATCATCCTATTAATATTTAGCAGCCTTTCAAAGCTTGATGGATACCCGTCTAAGTGAGCATCAAAAACTGAAGTCTCGCCAACAAAATCACGGCAGTCTTGTTTGCGATAGCCACTGCGAACCGTTAAAATTGTAGCCAGAGCGTCCGCATCTAGCTCTTGCTGGGCTTGCCCAACTCGAATACGATCATGTTTCAGTAGACGATGGCTCAACTCGTGTGAAATCAAGCAAGTTAATTTTCCGTCGGTATCCATAAGATTTACGATTTCTCCAGTTAGAAATAAAACTCCAAAGCTATAGTTGGCGTCTGGTCCCAGGCCGTTGCAAGACAAAGCTACGTAAAAATTTTCGTCAGAGAATTTGGATTCCAGCTTGTTCTTCTTAATAATGTTATCAAATGCAACTTTAACTCTGTTAAACTGTGAGGAACAGTTTAAATTCGCATCACCGTACTCGCTTCGCCGTCGAAAGATTTTTTCAACAGATTGGGTTTCAAAAGACTCATCTAATGCAGGTTTTTTTAACTGAGGATAAAAGAATGAAAAAGCATCCGAATCTAAATCAAATGATCTGTATTCTCTGAGAGGGCCTAATTGAGTCAATTCATCACTCAGTAGTGCGTTGTTATGAATTTTCGTGATGTCGAGGGATAAAACATTAGAAAGTGATTTTGCATCAGAAAGCAAAGACACATTTGCATCGGCGATGTATTGACCGAAGGGATCTGTTTCAATTCTCTTTTCGAGAATCTGGCCGAATGAATCAACCGAAAAAGTATGTGCAACGACGCCAATAAGCTTGAGACGATTTAAATTGTCACGAATAATGACTGGTCCTCCTGAGTTTCCATAAAAACCGGCACAGGAAGTTTGGTAGAGTCTGCCGTGATATTGATTTGATAGAACCATCTGGGTGTATTCAGAAGAAACTCCGTCAAAAGAGCAATTTCTTGAAATAATTTTTGATAAATGTTCGGGGTTATTGGTTTGAGTTGGATAGCCGATGATCAAGGCTGGCATTCCTTTACTTGGAACAGAAAGCTGAATCTGACTAACGACTAAATCTATTTTTTCTTCAGTAGCCTTGGGTTCATAGAGCATGTAGGCTATATCATTGTTTCCGGTATCGGGAACAATTCTTTTAATGTCATTTCCATTAATTAAGAAAGCTTTTGTTAGTGGGTATCTCGCAGAGATAAATGAGACAGAAAGATGACTTGCGCCAAGTTCTCCAACTTCACGGGATCCAAAACAATGTTTTGCAGTTAAAATAACTCCATGTTTTATGATTGTTCCAGTGCATACATTTTTTCCGCGATTGTGAATGAGTCCAACGTTTTCAAATTTATCATTAACCACTTCTCGGGAGGTTCGCGCAAAAGAATTTTCAAAAAAAAATATGTTTAAGCTGAACAGCACTATCACGTAGGTAATTGTAGTTTTGTTACCAAACATAATGTCTCCTTTTGATACAGCCGAAAATTGCTTTTCAGTTGTTAACTGAGTCTCAATTTTAAATTGCAGAGAGCCAGCTCAATTGGCGTAAACTCACACTATATTTTCAAATTCAAAATCCGGTCCAAAAACAAATACTTCTATACGCTACTTGGTCATGCACCACTTAGCTTTTTGTGGCGCTTCCTAGGAAAGAACGGCGAAGCTCCAAACCTCGCCTCTCGTTTCTAGAAGTGCCATTACTTCAACTAGTGTCAGATCAAATCTAAGTCCATACTTATAGATGTCTGGCTGCCCGATGCCTGGGCTGACTGCCTGGAAATTCTATTTCTCTTCGATAACTTTGGGTGGCGGCAACACTTTGTCGCCTTTTTTTTCCGTTTGTGACCAAACGTTTTTGATTTTCTCTGAAAGATCTCGTTTTACTTCTAAGTACTGACCTAGGCGCTTTAATCCTACACCTTTGTTTAAGCGATCTAATTCTTCTAAAGTAATATTCAGCTGCGCTTTATGAAGGGCTCTGATTTTGTTAAAGGCCGTCCTTTTTCCTGACTCCGTCGTTTCTTCGTTTAGCTTTTTATATAAAGCCTCAAGGTCCGCGTTCGACTGTTGTTTCTTTTTATTAGTGTCTTTGACAATTTCGGCAACGATCGTTTCTTCTTTTTGTGTCAGTTTCAATTCATCTGAAATTTTCCAAATAAACAAGTCTTCGAATTTTTTAACCTGTCGATCGACCTCTGCTAGTGCAGAAAAACTCAGGAAAAATAGAACAAGAATAGTTTTAGTGTATGTCATAAAGTAATAAGCCCCGAAAGTACTTCAGGGCTTATTACTATTTTTAGTTTGTTAATTTATATAAGCAATCTACATCGAGTCGAATACATCTTTGGTCAAGTCTATATTTGAATATAGATCATCACTCATTAAGTCTTGAGAGTTATATGAGGACAACACTGTGTTGTCCAAAACTTCCGGCGCATCTTTCAATAGACCTATTAATTGGTCTTCATTCTGGAATTTTATTACGGCATGATTTTGATTAACTTGAGTATCAATATTCCCTACTGTTTTCACGCTGATAACAGCGGCTAATGCACTCATCGTCACTAGATACAATCCGTTGCGCCAGTGACGCTTTAACAAAGCTTGAGTTTTTCTGATCGGCGGAGGCGGCGGTTTAATTTCCTTTGTTTCCACCTGCGCCATTATTTTATCATGCAACATTTGGTAATAATCTTCTGACTCTGGCAACTGCGGTTCGGGCTCAGCGGCCTCAAGTCGTTTCAACATTCTTTCCGTCGGTTTTAAATCTGGAGGTAAAGTTCTTGGGTTCATATTATTCAACCTCCACGTATTGCGCGACTTCAGAGTAAAAACCACCAAATGATTCTGATACACTCATATCTGATTTTTGTTCGAAACTATCTTTTAACTTCATCAACGCATGTCTGTAATTAGCTTTCGCTGTGTCGTATGGGCATTCCATAATATCTGCGATCTCCTTAAAGCTTAAATCTTCGTATACTCGTAAGATCAAAGCGGTTCGTTGTTTAGTTGGTAACTTATCAATCTCTTCTTGTATTTCTTGTGACAGTGCCGAGTGTACCAGCGATGATTCTGCCACAGCTCCCACCGCCAGCTGTACGGAATCAATATCCGTCGTTGCTCGTCTACGTTCACGCAGTTTGTTCTTCGCCGTGTTTACTGCGATTTGGAACAACCAGCTTTTGAAAGAAGAACGTCCTTCGAAAGCATTTAGCTTTTCAAACGCTTTGATGAAGCTTTCTTGGACTACGTCTTCTGCCATATCTAAATCCTTTACAAATCGAAGCGACATACGTAGCAACGATTTTTGGTGCCTCTTTACGATCTCAGAGAAGGCTTTCCGGTTTCCTGTCTTAATCTCCTGCACAAGCTCATTGTCAGTTAAGATTAGTAAATCTTTTCCCATTGTTTAGACCCTCGACTTGGTAATTAGGTTAATTTTTTCTATTTTTTTCAGTAAAAAAATTTTCCTTTTTACTTTCTAGTGGTTAGCCGCCTTTTTCATTCACCTCATGAAACCTGCGCCTACTCACTCGATCGCGGGAAATAGCCCTCTTATTCAAACCCGCGCTCTGCTTATCTACTAAGCAACGCAAAGGCCAACGAGAAAAGGTCAAATTGACCCCGAATCATAAGTATAAGTTTGGATAAACTCTAGACACTGGAAATCAGATTGTATTGGTTTGAGATGAACAGTTTGGGATAAGAATTTTTTATGGCAAATCTTGAGCGCAGCTAATTTTGCAAAAAATTTTGACAGAGCCAAAATGCATCTGCGCGAAACGCTGGTGCACGGTGGACGGACCGGAAAACCTTTGGGCGTAGCCGTTTGAGGTACCGTTTACGTTTTCGTCTTTTCGTGATTGCTCTATCTATATACAGATGCGACTTGAGCCCCCCTACTATTCTGGTATCCAGCGCGTTTAACGCTGCGGGCTCCAGAATGTTAGGAGGTACCTTTTAGCCGATGGTGACTTTATTTCGGCCTGTTTGTTTTGAGGTGTAGAGTGCTTTGTCCACGCGATCGAAGATGAATTGCCATTGAGTATCGTTGGGTTGTTTTGAGGTGACGCCAACTGAAACGGTCACTGGGATTATCTTGCCATCGAATTTGAACTCGTGGTTTTGGATCGTTGTACGAATCCGTTCTGCGATCTCTGCAGCTACCTTGTCTGGAGTGCCGCTTAGAATCAGTACGAATTCTTCACCACCATAACGTGCGAAAAAATCGTTTGAACGAATTAGTTTTGTTGAAACAACACGAGCCATATCTTTTAGCACGAAGTCACCACAAGGATGTCCGTGGCTGTCGTTAATTTTCTTGAAAAAATCGATATCAAATACAATTACGCTTAGGGCTTCATTCAAAACCTCAGAGCGCTTGATCGATTCAGGGCCTTTTTCAAGCAGTGCCCCTTTCGAGTACGCGCCAGTCAAAGCATCACGGTTCGCTTTTTCGAACAACATCTGTGTTGTTAAGCCTTCAATATTTCCAGTTTCTAGAAACTTGAAAATAACATTACCCGTTTTAACTTGATCATTGTTTTTTAATTCGCACAAAACCATGGGCGGAAGAATTTGTCCGTTCACGATTGTCTTATTTGTTGAACCTAAATCGACAACGTAAACTTTGTCACCCTTGATATCGATGCGCGCATGCGATCGTGAAAGACTTTTATCGTCGATAAATACATTAGATTCAATTGCACGGCCAATTACAAACGCATCTGTCAACGCCCACTGTTTTCCTTGATATCCCGGCGGTCCCATCAGAACCACAAGCATCGGAGGAGCACTATCGGATCGAAGTAATTCTTTTTTTAAGGTGGTATCCGATGCCACCATCGTTTTTTCGTTTGTATCGTCTTTTCCTGACATATAGAAAGAATATCCCTAAAATATAGAAGCTACAAATATTTTTGGAAAACTGGGACCATGAGTCCCAGCTAGTCGGTGCTAACTAATTACGACGTCTTCTTCGATTCGATAATAACCGCGCCACTCTTTTAGTCTGGCTCTTGGTCGTGACTCGTCTGTTGGGTATTCGATTAGAACATAAGTAAGCTTAGAAACCTTGCCGAGTGATGAAATATCGAGCGAAGTTATCTCTGTCCAATTTCCAACATTGAAAAACTCCTTGTCCATTTCCCATTGGCGATACTTATAGCCCTGGGATTGGCCAAAAATAACCGTATGAATTCTATCATTGTTCAACAGACGACGCGCCGATTGCGATAAATCAGGAAACAATGCGCTCTGAATCAGCATCTTCGATAGCGTTTTTAATGAAAAGTTCTTCCTGGGATTATTCTTAAAGAAAAAGTTAGAAACAATAAATTTAATCGTAGCAATAATTGATGAAATAAATAGTTTCGTATGGTTGAACATAGTCCAGGTCACAAGTTTTTTAAATGGACGCACTTTATCTATAAACGGATACTTCATTTTAACTTTAAGCACCAATTCAATAAAAAAATGGCTACCAATAGGTAGATTCAATATGGGTTCTGGCAAATTCTTTTTAAGAAAAAACTTTTTAGGATCGACTCGGTTAATTGCATCATACATATGCCCATGTTCGATATGAAAACCATCAAAGTAATGCATAATGTTTTTAAAACGGACTGGAAAGCCTATCACCTGATTTAGATAGAGTTTACAGCTAGGCCATAACATCGCCTGATCTTGATTCCCAATGATATACGTTATCTGTTTGTTTTCTTTGGCCGCAAACGAGGCCAGCGCATCAAAAACATTCTTATGACCTTTAACTACTTTTTTAAGCAGCTCAAGCGACACAGATTCCGTCAATACAGAAAGAAAGTGGCCTTTGTAATCCACTTGCAGGAAATTAATGAAATCGCCGTTTATAATTAATTCGACCTCGTAGTCTTTGTAAATACCGCTGGAATAGTAATTGATGTACTCAACAAACTTTTCATTGAAATAAAACTCTTCTAACGGATTCATCCCACCGTTTTCAAGAAAACGACCTTTACCCATATGAAGGTTACTAATCACCAATTTGATTTTCTTTGGAGTCGTCTCGGTTTTTCTTTCAATTTCTTGGGCAGTCATTTCTAATTTGCTTTTTTAATTGGCGTTGCAGTATCCGATTTGTCCTCAATATGCGAAAGTGCAATACGAAGGGCTCTGACTGTCATTTTAATCTGACTTTGGGTACTTTCTAAACTTTTATTTAATTCTTGGACTTTCTCACGGTAATTATCGATCTCAGCTTTGGCCTGATCGTTCTTACGTTGCAAGTCTAACAATAACTCGTCTTTAGACTTAGCAATGGCTTGCTTTTCCGCCTTCACCAATTCTAGACGATTCTCAAGTTCGCGCTCACGAATACGTATTTTCTTAAAATCCGTTTTAATACGCAATTCTAATTCATCGACTTTCATTTTCAATTTCTGATTGTCAGCCTCTTTAAAGGAAAGAGTTCCTTTAACGATAGCTAGTTCATTTTTGAAATCAATCTTGCCTTCACTTAGTTCTTTTTCCAAATTAGAAAGACGAAGAGTGTACTCTTCCGCTTTTGTACGCATGATTTCCGACGCCGTTAAGATTTCGTCGTTCTCCTGACGAAGACGTTCAATTTCTTTTTCTAAATCTAAAATGCGATTTTGAGCCATTCTCAAATTTTCAGCCTGCGCCAAGCTGGCATCGATCGAAACCTGGCTTGAATTCACCTTCGGTGGCTTCTGGGTCACAAGCATGATGCGTTCGTCCGGGTTCATATCAGGGTCTAATCGCGAAGTTGCCGAAGTTTTATGAGGCGAATCCTGCTGATCCGTTTGATTCTTCAATTTATTTTGTTTATTCGCGAACTGAGTTACAGCAACAGTTCTATCCGCATCGGTATTGGCCGCTACGCTACCCAAACCTAAAATTTGAGGAATATCGATACCGTCAACAGCTGAAAAAGGAACCGTCGCATCATTCACGACTTCTGGTTTTTCTAATATAATTTCGCGTACGACCTCGGTGGCTGGGTTCAATCCCTGAAGAAGACGGCTGTCATTTTGTTCCGCTCGGCTGTCTTCATATTGCGGAATAGATTTACCATCATACGTCGATTTTCCAACGCTGTCAGAAGAACCTGTGTTTACAGTTCCCGATTTATGTACTGGGGACAAATGAGCATTGATTTGATCAAGAAAATCACTGGATGCTTCGGGGCCTTTGTAAGTAGATTTTTTCTTTTCGAGATCTTTGAATTCATCGGATTCATTGAGCTGACCGAAGTTAATACTTTTATTCGCCATCTTTTCTGCTTGTTCCCAGAAATCATCCGGAGAACTATCATCATCAGAACCAGTGCTAAGACCAACACTCATTCCTGATTTTTCAGCTTCAAAAGCTGGCATTAAGAAATCAGAAGAAACATCGGAAATATCTTTTTTCTTTTTATCTGAATCATTCGAACTTCCATAGAACGTCGGCTCGAGTTCCTCTTTATCATCGGAACCAAGATCAAGCTGATCCACGTCCTCAAGCAAGGAGCTTAGTAGATCATCTGCTGCCGAATTTTTCTTATTCGAATTTTTCTTTAACATTCTAACTATTTATCGGTAATTCGCAGCCGGACTTAAAAGAACTCTAGAGTGTCGGCGAAAAAAAGTTATTCCCCCAATGAACTGTCAAAAATGTAGACAGTTTAAGGACTAAAAACCGATATAGGCAGGAACGAATCCTGCAAAACCCAGACTAAAGGCGGATTCTATGCGAAATCGGTTCAACGTATTGTTAAGCTTACTACTCACAGTCTCATTCACTTTAAACAGCTATGCAAAAATAAAGGTCACAGAAAAGCCGGTGACCATCGTCGAGAAAAAACTGAATTTGCTGGCCGTCGAAGTCGATAATCCAATCGAAGTTCAAAGAGCAGAAAACTTTTTCGCTCCAGATCCCAAAACTAAAACCGTAAATCCACCTAAATCTTTCCTAACTGCACAAGAACGATTCATCGCTCTAAAAGGCAAACACAACCGAATCGTAGAAATGGTAAAAGCCAGAGAAGGCGATAAATTTATCGTACCAGTTTCCATTATCGATTCGGGAATTGATCCTTTGAATAATTTTGCTGAATCTATCCTCGATTGGAAAATTCAAAATGGTAAAGTTGTCGGTGCAGGACAAGACTTTTTAAGCAACACTCCGTGGGCTATACCACAATTGCAAGATCCTTGGATTTACGCTATTGGCGCCGATGGCATTGATGAAATATTTCGTGTGGTAGGAGCCAAGGAAAACCCTATCGAATTTTTGACAAAACTAAATGAAGACGTAATGGAAGCCGTAGTGAAAGCTATTAAAGCAAATCCAAATTTACAAAATACGTTTTTCACTAAAATCAATTCTTCGAATACCAACATGATTGGTTTGTTAAGACTTTTAGGTTACCATGCTGATGAAAAGGTGGTGGCTCAATTTGAAAAACAAGGTCGTTTGATAAGTCCTCAAACAAGCCCAGTGAAAGTAAATCCTGAAGATGCGTCATTGTTAAAGTTTGCGGCAACATCTTGGATTATGTCATCTGATGCAGGTCTTCCTGACTTCTTATCTTTGTTTGAATTAGAAAGATTAAAAGGATTAAAGGAACTTCAAGCAACCGTTGATAAAGCACTCAGTGTCGGTGGTGAAACCGGTCTAGGTGCGTCTTTGAAAAAACTAATCGGTGTTCAGGCAACCTATTTTAAAGGTCATCACTTTGAAACAAACACACCAAGGAAATTGGTGGGTGCCTATACAATGGCAAAACTATCAGAACAAATTGCGTTCAAAAAATTAGGAACTCAAATTTACAATCCGTCTAATGATTTCTATCTGGCGTTACGAAAAATGAAAGCCGTTTACCCAGGTGCTACTTGGGATCAAATTATCGAGCGCGCTTTCAACGTTTACACGGGTGTTTTAGCGACGATGTTACAAGATCCAGCGACACAAACTAACTTTGCGGAAATAAATGAAATCAAAGGCCAGTTAGCTAGCTTGGATTTGGTTAGAAAATTTATTTACGAAGGCACTAAAAACAAAAACTTCGAAGTCATCTTGAAACAAATTGAAGAAAAAGGACGTGCGCCCTGGATTCCTGGCGAGAGTTCACTTTATAGAAAATTTGTCATGCGCACAAAACTGCCTGACATGCACAAAGAGGCAGAATTTCATGGAACTCACGTTGCCACAACAGGCGAAGCTTATTTAAATAAAGGTTACGTAGCTGATGGTGCTCGGGTTGGTTTGGGTGCTATCGGTGCCAACGTTCAAGTACAACAAGAAATGGTAATAAAAAATCTAGAATTACTTAATGCCTGGTTTCAAAAACCGGTAGTGGCACGCGCTATTTTTGATACTTTAAAAAAAGATGGCATCACAGAAACGGCAGAAGGCCGCGCCAATTTGCCTAAATCGATAGACACCCAAGAAGATATTCAAAAATTAGCTAAATTCATGACGCAAAAATTTGGACCTAACTTAATGTCTATGGCGTCTCAACGAGGCATGGTTGGTCTTGAACTTCATTTAAACTTGATTGAACGCTTCAAAGACGATGCAATGGCAAAACGTCCGATTGGCAATCTTTCATTGGGTGGTGAATCTAGTTTCCCTTCCCGCCACGCGACCCTAGATACTCCTGAAGAAAAACTAGCTTCAAAAATGGATTTTATTTTTAACGAGTTCCAAAAGTATATGATTGCTGAGGGTCTTGCGACTCACGGAAAAAACACTCTTTATTTTATGGCTGCTGGTAATAGTAACAATGTCGGTGATGGAACGACACAGTCAGATTTCCCGGCTGATTTACGTCCTAAATGGTTGGAAAAATATAAACTTCCAGGTGAGGGTCCTTTGCCTGGTGAAAAAGTTTCTAACATTGCGATCGTAATGAGCGCGAATGAAGACGGCAACCGTTCAGGCTTTTCAAATATGATCTTCACTGAAAACGCTCAATTCATGGCTCGCGGAGAAAACATAAACTCGGGTGCGATGGGATACAGTTTATATATGTCGAACACGATGATTAAAGCTCGTTATCCTGAAGTCTTCAGAGCTCAAAGATTTATGTCTGGGATTGATGACTCGGACTCGCGCGTAGCTGATGCCATGGAAAGAATGCAAATTCCTTTCGAAGAATTTGCAATGCTAAGATCATTACTAATACAAACAACAGATATGGTTCGCAGCCACAAGGCTCTGCAGTTCAATGACCAAAGGGCCGAAATCAGTGGAACTTCAATGGGTTCTCCAGAAGTCGCGTTTTTTATGGCAGAAAAACGTCGCGAAAAAATGAAAAAAGACAATCTCACAAATGAAGAAGCGTATGGCAAAGCAGGCTACCGCCCAGAAGACATGATTCAACTATTAGCCACTGAAGCCAAACTTGTCCCGGTGGGAACTGTTAAAAACTCGGTCCCTTCGATTTTTGACAAACAAAAATACGTACCAAGATCAGAAAAAGCAAACGCTTTAGAAAAAGACCTAAACAATATACGCAGTTCAAACATTCTCTGCATCCGCTTCTACGGCGGCAAATAAGAAAGAAAGGGTGCCAGGCTACATTTACGGACGCAGGGCGTCCGTAAATGTAGCCTGGCACCTTTTTAAAGACTTGGTTCGATTAAGCCCACTGATTTTTTGAATTCGGCGTAGCGGGCTTTAAGTTTTTCTTTATTCACTTCAACGATCGCCTTCACGCCAAAGTTTTGGATTGTGAAGCTGGAACACATTGTTCCGACTACACACGCTTTTTTAAGATCTTCAAATGTTGGTTTTTGGTTGAATGAAGTCAAGTAACCAAAGAAGCCGCCCGCAAACGTATCTCCCGCGCCAGTTGGGTCAACAACGTTAGGTACTGGCATCGCCGGCAATAAGAAGAAACCTTCCGTTTTAGAGTACAATACAAAACCGTATTCACCACGCTTGATAACTACGTACTGTGGACCCATCGCGCAGATTTTAGGAGCCGCTTCGATCGCATTCTTAGCGCCTGTCAATTGATCTGCTTCACCTTCGTTGATCAAAACAACGTCCACTTTAGCTAGAACTTTTAACAACGCTTCTTTTTTCGATTGAATCCAGAAGTTCATTGTATCCATACCAACGAATTTTGGACTTTTGATTTGCGATAGAACTTGAGTTTGTAATTCAGGAGCAATGTTCGCAAGGAACACGAATGGAGTTTCCGTGAACGACGCCGGTAACTTAGGATTGAAGTGTTCAAACACATTCAATTCTGTTTTTAACGTCTTAGCTTCGTTCATATCGCCTTCGTATTTGCCTTCCCAGTGAAATGTCTTACCAGGAACTGTTTCAAGGCCAGATAGATCTACTTTGCGCGCTAGTAGCATTTCTTTATCAGCCTGAGAGTAATCTTCACCCACTACGCCGACAACGCGCACAGAGGCAAATAAGCTGGCTGCCAAAGAGAAATAGTTAGCTGAACCGCCTAAAGTTTTATCTGCTTTTCCGGACGGAGTTTGGATTGAATCATAGGCAAGTGATCCAACAACTAATAATTGTGACATTCAAGTCCCCTTCTGTTTTTTAAAATTTATGTATGTGACGATAGTGAATTAGATTTTAAATGTAAAGTACGAATCAATTTGGAATTCGACGTGTCCATCTGCTGTGGATGACTTTCAAATTCACTTCGTAACTGTCCACAAGCTGCAAAAATATCACGACCCATCGTACGACGTAACAATACGTGCGCACCTTTACCGATCAGCAATTGCTGAAACTTCATTACTTGCGAATCAGATGGACGTTCAAACCCTGAACCGGGATGTTCATTGAATGGGATAATATTGATCTTGCACGGAATGTGCTTCGTTAAATGAAACAATTTTTCTGCATGTTCAAGTTGATCCGTGATCCCTTTAAGCAAAACGTATTCAAACGTTACACGCTCACCCGTTTCTTTAGCGTACACTTCACACGCTTTTAATAGATCTTTCAGCGGGTATTTTTTATTGATCGGCATGATTGAAGTACGGTTTTCATCATCGTACCCATTCAAACTGACCGCGAGACGAGTTTTATTTTCCCAGATTTTATGCATTTCTGGAACGATACCTGATGTAGACACAGTTACGCGGCGACGAGAAAAATTAGTTCCCCATGGCGAATTCAAAATTTCGATCGCTTTAAATACTTCATCTGAATTATCTAAAGGCTCGCCCATCCCCATGAACACAACATTCGTCAAGCGATGGCCTTCCGGCATTGCTCTTTGAACCTGCAAGAACTGACCAACGATTTGGTCAGCCGTTAAACGCTTTTGCAATTTTTGTTTTCCAGTAAAACAAAACTTGCAGGCCATATTACAGCCCACCTCGGATGAGATACACAATGTTTGACGATCTTCCGCTGGAATAACTACGGACTCAACCGTTTTGCCATCACCTACATCAAATAGGAATTTTTGAGTGCCGTCTTTGCTGACTAAATGTTTAACCACTTTAGGAAGGTCGAACTGAATCATGTTTTTCAATTCAACACGGAAGTCTTTTGATAAATTCGACATCTGTTCTGGATCAGTCACGTTTTTATCGTAGACCCATTTGTAGATTTGCTGTGCGCGGAATTTTTCTTTACCGAAAGACTTAAAAAGAGCCTCTAAATCACCCAAAGTTAGGGCGAAGAAGTTTCTAGAACTTGGCACTGCGCTAGACGCAGTTACCGCTTCAGTTTCAGTAGTTTGAGACTCTGTTTGCATGCCCAGAGGTATGCCTGTTTTCGACTCAAAAAGCTAGTGTGAAATAAATTCAATCATCTCTTTCAGGTCAGCGGGCACGCAGCCTACTTTGCTAACGACATTGCCTGCAGCCACGTTTGCTAATAGGCAAGATTCATTTAATGAAAAGCCCGCAACCTGTGATAGCGCTATAGTCGCAATAACTGTATCCCCAGCACCCGTAACATCGAATACTCGCTTAGCAAACGTCGGAACCTCGGTAATTCTTTCACCCGAGAAAATCGTCATGCCCTCTTTACCTCGAGTAATAACGATATCTTTAGTATTCAACTTTTTTTGTAAAGTTTGTCCGATTTCATAGACTTTATTTGGATTCTCGCGAAGGTCTTCAAAATTGAAACCCGCAAGAACTAATGATTCATCGTAGTTCGGTTTAAATAACGAAGCACCACGGTAGAAACCTAATGGTTGCGTACGGTGTGGATCTACGAATACCGGCACCTTTACTCGATTGGCTTCATCGATCATTTTTTGAATCAACGTCTCGTCGAAAATACCTTTAGCGTAGTCTTGCAAAATCACTCCATCATATTGGGTGATCGCCTCGGAGTAGGCTTTAAACACGCGCGCGCTAACTGATTCCGATAAATATTTTTTTAATTCATAATCAATACGAACGATGTGATGAGGTCCCGCCATCACACGCGATTTGCGCGTTGTCGGACGAGAATCATCGACCTGCATAAGATCCCAAGGGATTTTAGCTTCTTTGAATAGCGGTTTTAATAAATCTGCACCAAAATCGTTTCCAACGACCGATAGAATGCCGACTTGGGCGCCTAAAGCTGTAATATTTTGGGCTACGTTTGCTGACAAGCCTAGGCGTTTTTCTTCAGATTCAACATCCATCACAGGAACCGGAGCTTCAGGGGAAATACGTTTCACAGCGCCGATAATATATTCATCTAGGCCCACATCACCCACGACAAGAACTTTTTTGCTGGCCATGAGTGGGATCTTTTTTAAAATCTGTGCTTTACGATTGCTGTCTAATTCAATTTTTTCAATATTGAAACTTGTCTTCAATGAAACCTCAAATCCTTATGTATCAATGGCTAGTGTCGGTTTAGCTTGGTTACCTTTGTCCATTTTTGCTATAGACGCCTGCGCCTCCGTAGTCAATTTCTCCATTTCAATTACAGCCTGAGCCATCTGAGGAAGGGCTTTCTGACGGAAAGTAGAAATATCATCCATCGCCGTTTTCAAGTCTTGAAAGGCCACTTTTAATGTATCCATGTTTAGGCTTGCTGATGAGGCCTGCTTTTGGATTTCCACACCTTGAGTTTTCAAACGCGATGCGGTTCCCGCGATAAGGTCATTAGTCGTCTGGTTAACGCTGTTGATTTTATCAAGCACGATTTTTTGATTAGCTAATGCCATAGCAACGGTAGCTGCTACTTGCAAAGCACTGACGGTCACATTTAACGAGCGATTCACCCCGCGCACCAATTCTTTATTATTACGCATGATGATTTCAGTTGCTATCACGCCCTGTTGATTGACTGCTAACTGCTGCTGCAAATCGATGATACGTTGACGAAGTGGGAACAAAATCTCTTCGCTCAAAAATTTATGCTGATCAGATCCCGGCGCAACTTCGCGTTCTAATTTGTATTGAAGTTTGTTATCGATCACTTGTGATAAAGCGATCATTTGAGTCAACTTGTCGCTGATCTCGCGCATACTTTTTTGATCTTCCGTCAACGTGATGTTATCACGCTGCAATTGATCGCGACCATTTTCAAGTGACTTGATGATAGCGGCAATTACGTCCTGAGCCGATTCAAATTTTGAAAAATATTTTTTTAGTGGATCGCCGATTCCGGGAAGAAATCCAAGAGTTCTTGAAACCCATCCTGGTTCAAAATTAAACTTAGCTGGATCTAATTCTTCTACTTTTAATTTCAAATTGATCAGCGAGTTAGCAACTTCACCACCTTCTTGCGAACGATCTGACAATTTTTTAACTGGCTGTTTTAATAATTCACTTTTCTTAGCGGCCTCACGCTGCAAATCTAAACCAAATGTATCAACGGCCGCCTTGTTGTCTTCGCGACCTTTGTAGTCTTGCGGATTTAAATTCATAATTCGGTCGATGAATTCAGTCGCTTTGTTTTCCAAGTTCGCTTGAACATTAGGGCTTGCTTGAAGTTGCTGATTTGCATCGGGCAAAGCTAAATCTTTTTTAATAGTTTCCGTAGAAAAAATATCATCAATGCGTGTTTTATCTGCTGTTTTAGTGTCCACAAAAACTCCTTTTACTTGATTTGCTTTAACAGTTCTGCTTTTTTAGCTTCGAATTCAGATTCTGAAATTACGCCTTTAGTTTTTAAATCATGCAATTGACCGATTGTTTTTAAGACATCATCATTCGTCGGTCCACTGGCTTCACCTGAGCCTATCGATTTAGCTACATTTTGCCCTAATGCAAGTGCCGTCGCCAGCTCAACACCAGCCGAACTACCATTGCCTTCTTTAGTCAAACTATCGGCTGCTTGAAACTGAGTGTACTGTTTCATATCGCCCGTAATTTTCATTGAACCCATTTTGTCGATTTGTGCCTGAACGTCTTCAGGTAACGATACACTTTGCACATAGAAAGACTCCAAGCTTAAACCATAATTTTCAAAATCATCAGCTAATTCTGTTTTCAATGTCTGCGAGAAGTTTTCTTGGTGAGCGGCCATATCCAAGAAAGAAACTTGAGATTTCCCAAAGTAGGTCGCCAGCGACGTTAAGATTGTTGATTTCAATTGGCCCTCTAGATCCCCCGCCATGAAAATTTCTTTGTTGGCAGAGAGCTTTTGGTAAAACACTTTTGGGTTCTTAATGCGATAGCTGAATGTACCAAATGCACGAATACGAACTACACCGAAATCTTTGTCCCGCACAGTGATGGGCGACGCCGTTCCCCACTTTTGATCGATTTGTTCGTTCGTAGAAAAGAAAATCAAATCAGATTTAAAAGGCGATTGGAACATCTTGTCCCAGTTTTGCAAATTAGTAAGCACTGGTAAGTTGCGTGTTTCCACTGTGTGCATTCCAGGACCAAATAAATCCGCAACTACCCCTTCGTTTACGAATAACGCCAACTGGGTTTGACGAACCGTCAATTGAGCACCGTTTTGAATTTCACGATCTTGCATTGGATATCGGTATGCTAAAACTCCGGGTGCTTCATCTGGCCATTCGATTACATCAAGCATCTGCTTCTTAAAAAAACCAAAAACCATATCAGCCTCCCTTTGAGTTGCCCCTAAAATATATAGGGAGTTAAAAATAATGACAATAAACTTCTTAAAGCATCTCTTTACGCTTAACTTGTTGCAAAACGCTGAATAACCGCTTTAATAGAAGCCAGTTTTCATCAAGGAGATTCTTCTATGACTTGGTTCTTAATTTTGGGTTTAGCTGCGTTAATTTTAGTCAGCATGGCCTTGATCAAAAAGAGCCGTGGCTATTCAAGTGCCTCGGGAATCAAAAACGTTAACGACGCTACAAAGGTGTTAAAATCAGACCTGTTCAAACTTCAATTTACAGAAAACGCAGAAAAATATGGCGAGAAAATTTCAAAACAGTTTGATGAACTCGAAAACAAATATAACTCTTACTTACAAACACTGAATCAAAAATTCAACCCTAGCGAAATTACCTACGATCGTTATCTTCAGCCCGTACAACAAGTTCAGCAGAGCCTATATGAAAATTTCCGAAAATTAAAAGACGTTACAATTTTCATCGGTAACAACGTCGGCAGTGTAAAGGACTTATCTAGGAAATCTTCTGATACATTAACGGTCGCAGAAAAAAGCAAACTAGAGATTCATCAAAAATATTTAGCTCATTTTGAAGAACTGTATTCTATAAATCAAAAAGCACTTAATGAACTAGATTCCCTGACGCTATCGTTAGCGCAAGTGACTTCGGGGCAAAATTCAGATCCTAAACAAATCGAATATTTGGTAAAAGAACTGAGCGCCCTTTCGGAAAGGGCGAAGAAATACAACATTCAGTCTTAAAAATTCATCGAGAATCTAGACAGGAAAAGGCGATTTTCTTTAGGTGTGTTGTAAGTACCCACATCTTCGCCATAGGTTACCAAATCTAGATTAAACCAAGTGAACATCGCTGATAACCCGGCAGATAGATAACCTTGGCCTAAGCCGACTCGATAGCTGCCCTTCCACCAATTTGTTACTGTCCAATCGAATTCAAAACCTAAACTTAATCCTTTATGGAAGTTAAATGCTGGGTGCAAAATGTTTTTGACATCTAAAGTTCCACGCCCACCAAAAATCCAAGCGCTTGGGTATTCCCAGCGGGTTCCAATATCAATTACACGTGTTAGCTTGGCCGGTTTTGAATCGGCACTAGCTTCTTTGTTGAATAACTTTAAACTTCCTACTGATTGGGCATCCACTACGTTTTTAATCACGGCACCAAACGTTGGTCGAGCTAAACGAAACCACGAAAACAGACTGTCATCGTCGGGAATATGTGGTTTATATAAAAATCCAATATCCGCATCAATAAAATATCCTTCTTTTAAATCCGATGTCTTAACGACATTTGAATCAGCAGCTAACTCAATTGCATCTACTGATTTACTAAAGTACCCGCGATTGACGACTTTTCCGGTGATTCCCCAAGCGACCTTGGCATTTTCGACTTCTTTGAATGTATCCGCATAGCCTAACGCCAAAGTCGTATCTAGATACATTGTCGAGCTGATAGATACGGGTTGATTCGGCGTTAACTCGATAGATAGATCTGCCGGAATAAAACCGATACCCCAACCTTGTCCGACCCATATTCCATTAGGGGCCGTCACACGTCCACCGAACGATTTTCCATACTGCTTTTGAATCGCATTAAATATTGCGTTTTGTTTGTCAGTTTCGGAGCCCTTGGTTGCCGCGGCATCAGAGATGTCTTTGCTAAATGTACCAAAGGCATCAGTAGCACCTAAATCGAAAGATAGATTGACCTCGTGGCTTTCACGAAATGCTAAACCTGCGGGGTTGTAAAACAATGCCGAATAATCATTTGCCACTGCAACGAACGCATTCCCCATACCTAACGCACGTGGCGATTGGTATTGTTGATGAATTCGATAAGAAACCCCATCATAGGCTGCCAAACTCATTTGGCCCCAAAAAAGGCAAACCCCTACGAAAGGTATTAACTTTTTCATTTATCCTCCATAAGCACTTCACAAAAATTGTAAAAACAATTTATACTTTTTAGTATGCGTAGTTTTATAATTTTCATTTTTTTGACCTTCGTCGTGCTAAACGGTGTTAATGCGGCTCCCCAATCAGCACCAACGACTATCTCGCCCATCGAAGACAAATCTGTGTTGAAACATGAAAATGATGATTTTTTTCCCCCCACCTCTCCCCAGAATTTTCGATTGCAGTTTGGTGGACTGAGTGGTGCGTTCAATGACAACCATGAAACAGATTGGCACTATCTAATTGGTATTGCTCGACGTAGTGAATTTGAATTTGAACGCACATTTGTTTGGGGCGCATCACTGGCTTCGAATGAAAGTATCGAACTAAAATTACAATCTGATTTTTCCAGTTTGTTTCTGATGGACCCGGTTTGGAACGACTACGGAATAGGTTTTAGTCAGTTCATCTGGGGGCGCGACGGAGTTTCTAACTTGGTGAATATCAATCAATCAAAAATCAATTTCTATATCGACTTTGCGACCTATTTTCAAGCGCAGGCTTACTATGGATTAAAAGGCCTGGCGTATTCGATTTCGTTTCAATCTTGGTTTTGAGTTGACTTTAACCAAGCAATAAAGCGGTCTACTTCAAGAGACAATTGCGACAAATCGCCATTATTACTAATCAAAACATGAGCTTTAGATTCTTTCTCAGATAAAGGTAGCTGCGCGGCTAACCGCTTCTGTATTTCTTCGTCGGACCAATTGTTTCGGGCTTTAATTCTTTTTATCTGATTTTCGACAGTACAGGTAACCAGGACAACTAAATCAAACGATTTTTCCATGTTCTTTTCGAACAACAACGGCACGTCGTAAAATAGATATTTCTTATTGTTTTTTCTATGTTCGTCTTTAGATTTCTCTACAACCAATTGAACTTCCGGGTGACTAATAGATTCTAATTTTTCCAGCTTTTGACGATCGGAAAAAACGATCTTTGCCAAAATTCCACGATCTATATTTCCATTCGCATCCAGGATAGATCGACCGAACTCGGCGACGATTTTGGCAAATGCGGGGCTTGTTTTTTCCAAATTCTGCTTTGCCAAGACATCAGCATCTAAGACAAAGTGTCCTTTTTTTCGCAACAAGTTTGAAAATGTAGACTTCCCAGTCCCGATGGAACCAGTGATCCCAACCCAAAGCACTAAACCTCCTACTCTAATCTCAGTATGAGACATCAATAACCCGTCTGTCCTGTAATTATTTAGGTCAAAGCGATTTTTTTTGGACTATGGTCAAGGCTAAAAAAGACATTCTTTTCTTAAGGTAACTATAGAAAAACCGATAGTTAAATGCAGTAGAAGGGATTAAATGGCTCACACATTTGAACGTTTTGGTAAATATGTACTCCTTGAGAAACTTGCCTCCGGCGGTATGGCCGAAGTCTATTTGGCAAAGAACTCGGGTGCCAATGGCGTAAGTAAGTTTGTGGCTATCAAGCGCATCCTTCCGCAATATTCTGATAACGAAGAATTCATCGAGATGTTCAAAGAAGAAGCGAAGATTGCCGTGAATTTAAATCACAGTAACGTCGTTCACATCCACGAATTTGGTATCGAAAAAAATCAATTCTATCTGGTTATGGAATATGTCGAAGGTAGAAATCTACGACAAATTCTGAACGAATTAAAAAAGAAAGCTAATCATTTCCAAATCGATCAAATCGTTTACATCATCAAGGAAGTTTCCGCTGGATTAGATCACGCACATCGCTGCCTAGATGGCACAACTGGTAAACCGCTTAATATCACTCACCGTGATATGAGCCCGCAAAACGTTATGGTCAGCTTTGAAGGTGAAATCAAGATCATCGATTTCGGTATCGCTAAAGCAGAAACACAACTAGAAGCCACCAAAGCGGGAACCTTAAAAGGTAAATTTGGCTACATGAGTCCTGAGCAAGCCGATGGCCAAAACATTGATTTGCGTACAGACGTTTTCTCATTAGGGATTGTTCTTTGGGAATTGCTTGCAAAAGATCGCCTATTCTCTGGCAGTTCCGAAGCCGCTATCTTAAGAAAAATTCGCGAATCAAATATTCCGTCGTTAAGAAAGATCGATCCGTCAATTCATCCAGAGTTAGATAAAATCGTTAGTAAAGCTCTAGCAAAAGATAAAAATCTTCGTTACCAAACTTCTGCGGCTTTACACCGAGACTTAAATAGATTTTTAAATACACATTATCCAGAGTTTTCTCCACAAGATTTCAGTGTTTTCATCAAGCACGCATTCGCTGATGCCTATTCTGAACAAAAAGGGAAACTAGTAGAATTCTCGCATATACAACCTAATGATGGTGTTGAGTCGAACACGGTAACCCGTGTAAATGAGAAATTCAAAAATCAAAACAATAGCAGTAGCAACAGCAATTCTAATCAAGACTCTCAATCTAAAAAATCTGAGGGCAGCCCTATTTTGCCTAGTTCAGGTATGGCTGAAAACAACGTTGAAAACTTGCAATTGAATGTAGATATCAATGAAAACATTGATGTTAAATTGAAAAAACGCGATAGCCGTCAAGAGGAACCAAATAAAGGTAAAACGTCTATTACATCTTTGTCACACTCGTCTTCGCCAAAAACGCGCGCTACTAGATACAATTTCGAGAAAACTAGAACCAAAAAAGAATCTAGTTTCTATATGCCAGTTCTAATGGCCGCTTTGGTTATTGGCGGATTAGCTTGGTATCAGTTTGCGTACAAGGGCGAGAGTCACAATTCATCAAACAATCCAGTCGATATGGCTCCGTCTCCCGTGGCGTTGTGTAAATCACAACCAAAACTGAAAGAGTGTATTGCTAGATGTAAAGACGGCGACAAATCCGTTTGCGAGGCTATTGGCCAAACTACAAAACCAGTCGCAGTTCCGACGGTTAGAAAATTCGCGGTACATTTCGATTCGGAACCGAAACAGGCAGAAATTTATCTAGACAATGTATTCCAAGGTCGTACGCCGATGAAACTAGACATCGCATCTAAAGGCGATGTTCGTATTAAATTTAGAAAGCAAGGGTACTTTGATGTCGAAAGATCCGTTTTAATCAACGGAGACAACATGATTATCAAAGAAAATCTGCAAGAAGAGCAATACGCTCGGTTAATTATCGATGCCCTTTACGCGGGGGGCGACTATAAAATCGTTATCAACAATGAATACAAAAGTACCTACCAATTAAGACAAGAAATCAAAGTCCCGGCCAACCAAAATCTAGTGGTCGAGATAACAAATTCTTTAGGAATGAAAGCGCGTGAGGTTGTTAATGTTCAAGAAAACACTCGTCGCACACTGGAAATGGTTCTTAAGAAAGTTGAATAAACATGTCGGCCAAACCACTGCCCTATACCGTCGCCGACTTTCATCTGCGATCTGAAAAAAATGCATTTTTAATAAAAGCTAAAGGTGAGTGGACCAAAGTATCTTGGTCTGAATATCAAAAAGACATTTTCAAAATCAGTAATTTCTTGCTTAAAAACACAAAAGCAGAACTCGCTAAAGTCGGTATAGTTTCTAGTACACGTTATGAATGGAGTGTCACAGACCTAGCCGCTCAATGTGCTAAACGAGTTCTTGTCCCTATCTACCCGGCCGTAACTCCAGAAGAAATGTCATATATAATTAACCATGCAGAAATCGAAGTTTTGTTTTTTGAAAACAAAACTCAAGTTCGCATATGGGAAAAAATCAGTCAATCGTGTCCGTCTGTAAAGACGATCGTAATCATTGATAAATTTGATCTTGTTGATTCACCGATCATCAGTTGGGATAAAATTTTGGACGGAAAAACAACTCTAGAGGATACGAAGGCAATTCAATCGACGATTAACTCAATAAAAATTGATACAATGGCATCTATTGTATACACCAGTGGAACCACAGGAAATCCAAAAGGTGTTGTACTCACGCATCGACAAATAATCAGCGAAGTTGTGGAAGCATTTAACAGTTGTCAAGCGACCTCCGCTGACAGGACCTTAACCTTTCTACCGTTCGCTCATGTATTCGGGCGTATTGAAAATTGGGCGCATACTCACTTTGGCTATGAAATGGCATTTGCCGAAAGTATGGAAAAAATCAAAAACAACTTGGTTGAGATCAATCCTACATTTGTTTTTGCGGTTCCAAGAATTTTTGAAAAAGTTTATATCGCTGTTATTGCCAACATTGAAAACAACAAAATTAAACAAGCGGCTTTTGATTGGGCTCTGAACCAAGCAAAAAACAAACTTGATAAAACTCGTAAGTTTGAATTAGTGCCGTTGAAAGACTGGGCCCTTGCTGAAGTCGCTCAAATTTTGATCTTAGACAAAGTGCGCCGTGCGTTTGGCAACCAACTTCGTTTCTGTGTTAGTGGCGGAGCTCCCTTGAATCCGGTTATTGCTGAATTCTTTGCTCATTGCGGAGTCAAAATTTTAGAGGGCTATGGATTGACAGAAACGACCGCTGCGATCGCAGTTAATACACCGTATGATTTTCAAATCGGCACCGTCGGTCGCCCTATTGGTGACGTAAAATTGAAGTTTGCCGAAGATGGCGAGATCCTACTGAAAAGCAATAAGGTCGCAATCGAATACTACAAAGACTCACAAGCAACAGCAGCGGCCTTTGAAGATGGATGGTTCAAGACAGGCGATATTGGTGAACTAACGCCATCAGGCCATTTACGTATCACTGACCGCAAGAAAGATTTGATTAAAACAGCCAATGGAAAATATGTAGCACCTCAAAAATTAGAAGGTTTGTTAAAACTAAATCCGCTGATTGCCAATGTTCTGATCCATGGTGATCAAAAGAAATATATCATTGCACTGTTAAGCTTAGACCACCAACAAACGAAAAAATGGGCTGAAACTAATGATCTGGATTCGTCGGACATAAGCAAAATTATTAATAGCTCAAAATTTGCGGATGAAATTCGTCGTCATATAATGAAAGTGAATTCAGAATTGGCGAATCACGAGTCTATCAAAAAATATCAAGTGATCGCTGATGAATTCACGGTTGAAAATGGTTTATTAACACATTCATTAAAAGTGAAGCGAAAATTATTAGATCAAAAATATAAAGACGTGATTAGCCGTCTCTACTAGAGCCAAAAGCGAAAACCGATAGATCCCGTGACACCCGAAAAATTTAAACTGCGATTGTCGCCATTTAAATTCGTCAAAGCCTCGCCGACCGTTTTAGCACCTTGGAAAGTCGTAACGTCTTTTGAATACTTAATTTCTTTGAATGTTAAGCTGCGGTATCCCACTTCAAACGTAATCGAAGTGGTATCCACAAAACTCATTTCAAAACCAAGCCCCCCACCCATTTCGGCTGCGCTACCTTTGGCTTCGACGGTGTGGTCTACATAAGGTGAAGAAACGCCCGAATACACGTGAGTCATCGTGAGATTTGATGATCCGTAATAGCCAAAGAAATAAAAACGATGATTAGGATTCTTGTTTAAATGGATTTCCAATCCTAGTTTAGGCGCCACAGCGGTAATATCAGAATCCACAATGTGTTGAGCTGTCGAGCCTGCTAAAGCTTGGACTTCCTTTAATTTAGATGGTTTAAGAATCTCAAATGAAAAACGCCAACCCACATAAGGTGAGGAATAGACGAATCCAAACTCACCCCCTAGGCCCATTTTGTATTCATCTGAATAAGAGTCAACACTCGCTATATTTTGATCGAACGGATTCGTACTTAGAAGCGAACTTCCGCCTTCAAGGGCAAAATAACTAGAGAATTTTTCGTCACTTAAATTAAGTACGCGCGCTTGGCAAAACAATGTGGAAAAAAAAATGGCAGTAACTATCTTCGCGTACAAAATGACCTCGATTAGAAACTAATATAAATCGACAACCAGCTTACCAGTGTCTTTATCACCTTTAACTTGCATCACTTTCATTTTACCTGGTCTTTTCAAGTTCAAAACCATAGTTAATGTTTTGTCCGTTGGGTCTGAAATCAACTTACCGCTTGATACTAAGACAGATTTTTTAATCGTTTTGGTTAAATCATTTTCAAAAACACGTGAAACCGGCATTTGAGAGAAATCTATTACGACTTGAGGTGGATTCTTAACCAATTGCACATGGTAGAAACCAGGGAGGCCTTTAATTTTTTGACCTCTTAAATCACCAATATCAAAAATGTATCGTTCCATTTTGACGGATGGCATTGATACTAATTGCATCTTAAGCATCGAAAATCCATTTCCTGCGATACCGCCGCTGATAGCACCTTGATCAACGATAAGACTTTTTTGAATATTTTTTGCGGGTGGTAAGGCCGCTTGTGACATCAAAGGTAGTAATAATGCGATTAAGATTTTAAACATAGAGATCTCCTTATCCTGACTCTTTTTAAGGCTAACGAGACCACGCTGGCGTTGTCAAAACCATTTTTCCCAGGTCCTACTCAATCTAATACGTCTTGAGAAAAGCTATAAAACTCATTTACCATCTCTGGAGAATCAGAATCGATAGCTACCAAATAGCGTGATTGCCAATGGCAAATGCCTTCGGCCTTCTTTGCATCTATAATTTTCTTAATCTCCAAAACTTGATGAGTCTTAACATCAAAGCGACCCAAAAAACTGGCCAGCACGACACCATCGTCATAAGCATTATCTGTTTTTTCAACGGTAGCTAAAAAGAGAATCATGTCGTCTTTGTCACGAAGAGCATCGGTCCAATGAATGGGATGCCCTTGAAACTGTCCCAAATCAACATTAGCTTTTGAAACTATATAAGAAAAGTCTTTATCTGAAGATCGCCCCACAACGTATTCAAGCCAAGACATTCCATTTTTGATAGATACTAATTCACTGCAGGAAGTTTGGTTTCCTCGATTCAGCAGAAGTAAATCATCACCAAACAGAATATGTCCTTCAATATTAACTTCCCGATTTCCGACAAGCTCGTTATAAAGTTTTCCTACTTGGAATCGTTTATGAGAATGAATCTGCAACTGACCGTTACTATAGGAAACATGGAAAATACCGACTTCGGTTCGATTCGGCTTTGATAGTGACGGAAACGCAATTATGTATTCACGGCCTTCGAACGAAATCAGCGAAATACTTTCTTGATCAGGCTTAATTTTTTTTTGATCTTTATAGCTAAGATGAGCGGGATACCCAGAAAAATTATAAAACCTATCGCCATCAGGACCCCTGACAAATAATCCATGATATTCATCACTAACCCCAATTACCAAGTCATGGTAATTAACTAGACCACTCAGGGATCGAATGACATTAGATGTCTTTTCAATATTATGCATTACAAACTGTCCAATTACTTTTCAAATTACATCAACTTGAATCTGAGTCTGCACGAAAAATTCAGCGTTTTCACTCCAAATTTTTCGAAATACGCCGATAAATCTATATGGGAGGACACATTATGTCTCAATATGATCCAAGTGAAATGCATGACTTTTTATCGATGACCCCGGAAAAAGGGTTAAGACAAATTCTTGTCGATAACAAAACATTCACAAATGACCATTTTTCTATGATGCTTAAAATTGTGAGAAATGGAAACAAAGAAAGCTTCTGCGAACACTACACAAAAAATGATTTTCCTAAAATCAAATTCACTCCAAATGAAACAAAACACAAAGAAAGTTTTTGGGGTACACTAGGAAATGTTCTTGGTCAAAAAGGCATTTGCCAACCAGTAACTGTGCCAAAAGCCGCATAAATGAACTATGGACACGCTCAAGCGAGATGATCAGTTTAAAAAGTTGACTAACGAAGAGAAAAACAAGGTCGTTACCGACCTTGTTTCTCACCCCGAAGACATCCTTTGCAAATCAACAAGTGAACTTTTCATCGTTCGTCCGCAAGCATTTAAAGCTCCCAATCTTTTACAAATTCGATTTACAAAAAACGATATTTCTGTCTTAAACGGTGAAGAAATTATCTGCCAGTTTCTATACAAAAAAGAAAATCTTTATATTTTTAAATGTCACTACACGACAGAAAAAAATGTACCGTGTTTAACTTTAGATGCTGATTTCTATATGATTCAGCGTCGGGAAAATTACCGATTAAAATTTCCGGCTGGGTTATCGTCTAAAGTAACAGTTGAAGCCAAGGGAGAATTGTTTTCTGGCCGCGTATTTGATTTAAGCACTAGGGGCATCCGAGTCGCTTCACACAAAGATACGCGAACTATTAAACTAGGGGATGAAGTGGAGCTGGACATTAATGTTCCGGGGCATCCGACCCTAACGTTAAAGGCACATTTACGACACAGAAGTGACAGTAGCGAAGTTATTAACGACAAAAAACATGATCTGTTTCTATACGGATTTCAATTTTACAATTTAAGTACTGAAAACGAAAAAAACCTATCTCGAATCAACATGGAACTCTATCGCACATTTTTCCAAAAAATCAGCAGCTAGTTACCAACTACTGGCCTTCTGTTTCCAAATGTATCCTTTTCAATTCCGAATTTTTTTCCGTCGATTTGTTTTCTAATTTTTCCTTATCTTTTTGCTTTTGCTTATCTTTTTCTTCTTTCTTTCTATCGTTGTACTCATTCGTGTATGTTTTCAAATCCGCGTTGAATTCTTCTTGTTTTTGCCTCATGTAGTCTTCGAAGTTTTTCTTTTTATCTTTTACTTCTTCTTCAAAAGCATCACGCTGTGTTTTTTGGTTTAGATTAAAATCTTTTCTTTTTAATTCTAACTCATCCATGGATTCTTTTTTTTCCTTGGCCGTACGTTTAGTATAACTCTTGATAGAATCACGTTCTTCTTTTAGCTTCGCATCGAACTCTTTACGAGACTTACGTTCTTGATTTGAGAATTCTTGTCGACCTTTATTTATGTCTTGGTTAAATATACGGCGCTTTCGTGACGCCATTTGTGAAAAACGATTACGCACTTCGGAAGGACTTAGGCGTTTTTCATTCATCCATTTTAGATTAAGTGCAATTTCATCGTTCTCTTGTCGCTTTTCTTCGGGAACTTCGCTACGCAGCTTGTTGATCTCTTCACGATCTTCCTTAAGTCTGTATTTATCCTCGACCAAAGGCTGCGTTGGTTTTTTATCTTCTGTAGAAGAACAGTTAAGTAGGAATAGAAGTCCAAATAAGAATATAAAATATTTAGTCATATCGTCTAGTTTAGCCTTTTCTTTGCTATAGGCAATCATCTTTTATCCGGCCTTTCCGATTAGTTAGTATGCTTCAAGGTCCTAGGAAATTGCTTAATAGAAACGTTCATCATAAACAGCAGCAAAGCTGGCATGACAATCAGTTCGAATGGAACTACGTCCTGATTTTTGCGTGCATTTCTGCATTCGCGTTTACACTTTTTGCTATACCTTTGATTTTCTTTTTCTCGCGTAACTACTATTTCTTTGAATCCATCGCTTTTAATACCTATCCGACTTTGATCACAAACTTGTATCAAGAGAAATCTTGGCTATGGATTTACTGCATTAGCAGCGCCTTGCTTTCTTTTTCCCTAATTCTCTATTTCGGAAAAAAATTTACTTCTAATACCATCAAACCTATCAAAAAAATCGAAGACCACTTACAACAGTTGATGATTGGTAACTTTAAAGACCCGATTGTTTTTGATTCTAACAAAAGCGAATTGAACTCTATCAAAATTAACTATGAATACTTTTATCGCGTTCTCAGAAGCAATACCGAACAAGAACTAGAAATCTTACGTAGTTTAAATATCGACCAAGCCAATCGCGACTCGCTGCTGGCGTGGCAGAAACTAGTTCAAATGAAGTGTAAACAACTAGGTTTGGACTACAACCAAACCGTAAAAAACAAAAATGAATTCATCAACGGCAAAGGAACAAATGTTATTCCGCTAAATGACAACATCGTTCAAGCCGGTAAAAGAAAAGTTAGCTAATTTTTATCTAGAATGTCGTAAGGTCTGTTTAAGCGATTTGTTAGACTCGCGTTCTTTAATGCTTTGACGTTTATCGTGGGCTTTTTTACCACGCACTAAGGCCAAATCTAGTTTAACCATACCCTTTTTAAAAAATATTTTTAACGGTACGATCGATAAACCGCGTTCTTGAACCTTGCCCATTAGATTGTTGATCTCTTTACGATTCAAAAGAAGCTTTCGCAGACGTTCAGGCGTGTGATTATTATAGCTGCTGGCTTTATAAGGACTGATGTGAGCATTCTGTAAGAATGCTTCTCCATTTTGAAAGGATACGTAGGCATCCTTTAATTGAACATCTTTTTCTCGCAATGCTTTCACTTCACTGCCCATCAAAACAATACCAGCCTCAATGACCTCTAGGATCTCGTAATCGAATCTGGCTTTTTTATTATCTTGAATTAGTAATATACTCACTTAAAACCTAAATCTTTGTATAAAGCGACCCATTGAGCTGGAGACAGCTCTTCCGCGCGCGACGTCTCATTCAAGTTTAAATTTTGGAAAGAGGCAATAATTTTCTGAGTATCCATTTGATTTAGGGTCAATAAGTTCTTTTTTAACAGTTTTCGCTTCTGCGCAAATCCGGCCTTGCAAAATACTAAGAATGCTTTCTTATCCTGGATGTCCGTTTTCTTGGATCGAAAACATAATACCCGACTGGCTACCTTAGGAGCCGGCAAAAAGTCTCTAGGACTTAAATCACAGACAGTTTCGATATCCCAAAAAACTTGAGCTACTACGCTAAGTAAACCAAATTCAGATGTTTTAGACTTCATTCTGATTTTCTGCGCGACTTCTTTTTGGAACATTAAAATCATGGCCTGCAATGGCACTTCATCCATAGATCGATCAATTACAATCGCGGACGAAATCTGATACGGCAAATTGCTGATTAAAACAGTACTCTGAGGATCAAGAACTTCTTCTTTCCAATTCCATCGCAAAGCATCCGTGTGAATAGCTGGCAGTCCTTGACCGACCCAATACTCGTGAAAAAAATTATCCAATTCAAGAACGCGAAAATTTGGTGTCAATGTTTTCAAAACATCCGTCAATGCGCCCGGCCCCGGTCCAATTTCAATAAGATTCTCAAATTTAAATTCTTTTAAACTCGAAATCATTTTTGTAACTGCATAATCTGAGACTAAAAAATTCTGTCCCAACGCTTTTTTAGCTTCAACGGGAAATTTTGAGAAAAATAAATCCAAACGTTCTTTAACTGTCATTTAGTACTCGTTTACAAAGTCAGATTTTAAATAATCGGGCATTGGACCAATACCCATATCAGAATGTTCACCACGATTTAATCGTTGTATCCCAGCAATGCCGATCATGGCCGCATTATCCGTGCAATAACGCAGGGGAGGAATTGCAACTGTAATACCGCGGCGACGTGCCCACTCTAGCGTTTTTTCACGCAAACGTGAATTAGCACTCACTCCACCAGTCAAAACCACATTTTTAATTTTATACTTTTTAAATGCCAAATTTAGTTTAGTAACCAATGTATCCACAATAGCTTCCTGGAAAGAAGCGCAAATAGAATTAATGTTTTTGTTTTTCTCTTCGGCGCCGATTGATTGTATGTAGCGCATTCCCGAAGATTTCAATCCTGAAAAGCTCATATCCAAAGTTGCGGAATCAATTAAGCCTCGTGGAAAATCAACAAAGGCCACGTTGCCACCTTTTGACAACTGATCAATTTTAACTCCACCTGGAAATTCAAACCCAAGCGTTTTAGCAAATTTATCAAATGCCTCCCCCGCCGCATCGTCTTTCGTTCGTCCGATGATTTCATATTTTCCTAGGTCATGCACAACATACAAACTGGTGTGCCCACCACTAACGGCTAAAGCTAAGAACGGATAATTAAAATTACTCGGAGGCGCATAAGAATCGTCTTTCAAAAACGGCGCAAGCAAATGTCCTTCAAGGTGATTAACACCAATGAACGGAATATCTAGCGACATCGATAAACTTTTAGCCGACGTCAAACCCACGATCAGTGCGCCGATCAAGCCAGGTCTATTTGTAACTGCAATTCCGTCTATATCTTTTAAAGTCATATTAGCGTGGCCTAAAACCTGATTCACCAGCGGCAATAAAGTAAATGTGTGATTGCGACTCGCGATCTCTGGAACGATTCCACCATATAGTGCATGATCCTTGTCCTGATTGGCGGCCATCATACTTAATACATGATTGTCTGAACTAACGACAGCCACGGAAGTATCGTCACAACTGGTTTCTATGGCTAATACACGTTTAAAAATTGGCATATTGGTTGCTCTATGATTTAGCATGAAAAAAAATTATAAATCGAATAAGTCTCTATGTGCAGTTTTTCTTGTTTTAGGCTTGTTTTTATTGGTTGTCATTGAAAATTCTTCATCCCTAGACGCCGAAACGGCGCTATTTGAAGTGACTCCAATTCCGACAGCTCAAAACCCTGAAAGCTCAACTAATCTAGATAAAGAGACAATTTTAAAAGACCCAAAAAGTCTAATTGATCCAGACTTCGCTGTTCCAGAAGGCCTTGAGCAACGAGTTGGTTTTTGGTTTGAAGTGTACTCTAAATATGATTCTACAAATAAGATCATCCATCATATGGATTACCCATGGATTCATTTCGAGATCTTTAATATCTCGGAAATTCTAGCGCGCCCTCAACGCTTCCCGTGGATTAATCCAGAAAAAGCAGATAAAGAAACTCGTATTCGCTTGAACGTTGTTCGTGCAGAATTACGCGCATTAGCCAAAAAATTAAACAGAAAGAATCTTCCAGAATTATCTGAGCGAGAAAAACAGTGGGTGGATCAATTACAAACTCTACCTGGCTCAATAGTTAAAAACGTACGACTCGCAGCTCAACGAGTACGGGTGCAAACGGGGCAGAAAGATTTCTTTTCTAAAGGTTTAGCGGTAGCCAATCGTTATCTTCCTCATATGGAAAGAATTTTTCAAGAACACGGTCTACCTAAAGAGATAGCTCGTTTACCATTAGTCGAGAGCAGCTTTAATAAACTGGCAACAAGCAAGGTGGGCGCTGCGGGATTATGGCAGTTTATGGATGGAACCGGAAAGAAATTTCTAGTTATCAATTCACATATTGATGAACGTCGTTCTCCATTAAAATCAACGGAGGCTGCTGCGGAGTTAATGAAAGAGAACTACATGATCATGTTTAAGTCGTGGCCTTTGGCTATCACGGCTTACAATCACGGCCCCGGCGGCATCAAGAAAGCCGTTAAGAAATTGAAGACTAAAAACATCGTTAAAATTATTAATAATTTTCAATCACGACAATTTAGTTTTGCGTCTGAGAATTTCTATTCTGAATTTTTAGCAGCATTGTATGTTGAAACTTATTCGAACGACTTGTGGTCCGACTTAGATCGATTGGCGACCATTGAATTTCAACCTTATAAATTAACTCGACGAATGAAACCGTCGAAAATAATTAATATGGGTTTGATTTCCAAGGAAGAATTAATAGATTTAAATCCGGACATTAGAAAATCAATCCAAGTAGATGCTTTACTACCAAAAGGTTTTATCTTGTTCATCCACCCTGAGAAAATTTCTCAGCTTGAAAAGCTAACTCAGCTAGAGAAATTTCGCGGCCAAGAAGTCGCCAATACGAGGGTTGAGAACTAGAATCCCCAGCTTGTCGGAGTGGAGCATGTCCACGCCCCACCGCCCGGGACGCTGTAGCAGGTATGTCCATCGTTAGCACGGACACAGACCGAAAGATATCCAGTAGAATAGCTAAGCGTACATTGCCATGTGCTATCGCCGGGCCATCCAGTAGGTGTATTACATGACCATGTCCCAGCGCCCAAACCTTGAATACATGTTTTTCCGTCTGTAGTCCGAATACAGACCACACCTGTCCCGGCAACTCCTGATTCAGAGGCCGACGCACACGTTACGTCATTTGAAGCGGGAAGTTTTTTCCAAGAGCTCCCTTGAAATCCTTCAAAGTTCGCAGTTGTCGTATTGTAGCGAATCATACCTTCGACTCCCGTCGGGCGATTGGCTGTTGTATCTCTTGGAACTACAATAGCGCTGTTAGCACCGGTCGTAGCAACATCCAATCCCGCACTAGGAGTAGTTGTCCCAATACCCACTTCCCCGGACGCTAGTACACGTATGCGTTCAGTACCACCGGTCGCTACTCCCACCGCATTGACTAGAGGATTAGAAATTCCGGTTCCGCTCTGATACCAAAAAGAGTAAACAGGCGTTGTCGACTGACCTGAAGACACAGCTGCCGCCATGTAAGGCGCTGACACCGCAAAAAAAGGATCTGCACCAGCAAGTGACACGATTCCTCCTTTTACGTGAAGTACCGAAGCTGGTGTCGTGGTACCAATTCCTACATTGCCATTAGAAGCAACAACCATTCTAGATGTGCCACCAGACGCAAAGTTTGCAATGTTTTTATTTCCACTTCCCGTGGTTACTTCAGTGGCATCAACATACAATCCATTGTACCCAGCTGTACCCGATTGATTAATCTTAGGTTTGATATAGAAAAAATTATGTTCTCCCGAACTTGATGTCAAACCCGTAACCGCACTAAAATCGAATACTCCAAAAGAGGAGCTTGAAGCGACCCCGAAGCCTTGCGAGTCTGCCGTAAAATCATATCCTCCTGCAGAAGTAAAAATCGAATTAGAATGCGACCCAGATGGGGGAGAAAATCCGAATTGATCATACGCACCATCTGCTCGTTTAAACGCAAGCGCTTGGCTTTGACTTGCGCCTTGTGACCGAATTTCAAAAACGGCCTGGTTACTTGTATTTCCAAACGTTGCAATTGTTGTATTGTCTGCTGCGCGGACATCAAGTTTTGTTACAGGCGTTGAGGCGCCAATTCCCACATTGCCACTGGTATCAAAAGACATACGAGCAGTTCCGTTAGTTTTAATCGCAAACGTATTGGCATCATTGGTTCCGATGGTTGCCGCTACACCGAAAGAATTACCACCATTTACGAACATCCCCGAGGCACCCGTTGTTGGCAAATCCGAAGATGCGATGGCTCTAAATGTGGGCGCAGCAGCACCGCCACTTGAAGGTCCCGCAAAAAATAGATTGGCATTTTGATTCGCAAGAGTCGCTGAAATGGCCCCATTCGCTGTCAAAGGCGATCCCGTCACAGTGAAAATCGAAGGTAATGTTAAACCAACGCTTGATAAACCAGAAGACGTTCCCAAAGTTTTTGTGGATCCGTCGTAATATTTAATAACGTTGGCCACAGAGTCGTACCAGATTTGTCCTGCGGTTAACCCAGAGGCAGGATTTCCTGAGACGCTTGGCAGTGTGGCGCTTCCGTTAGTCCCAGTTCTTACGTAATTTGTTGGCGCAACAGAAAGAAGGTTTACTAAATTAGGATAATTAGTAGAGGAAAAAATATTTTCCAAATTCGATTGGGATAAAACACTACTGCCACTATTGTTTACCTGAATAAAATCGGACGGAGCCAAACCTTGAACTGTTTCAGCAACCATTGCATTCGGTACAGAATCCAAAACCATATTCGGCGAAATGCTACGTGTAATACCATCGGCAGACGGAGTCATTTGTACCCGAACGTATCGCCTATCGCCACTGGCTGGAGTATAGCCACAAGCTGTTCCATCCGTAACCCGCTTACCAGAAATAACAACAGAACGATTCGCAAAAATGCGACTCATAGACAAATTGGAATCGTAACCTGTTCGCTTTGGATCGCTAACCGCCGACCCAATTTGAATCGTGAAGTAACCGTTTGTTGAACGCGTATCCACGCTTTGAGTCTCTTCATACAAAACGCAGTCTTGAGCTGGTGTTAGAATTTGAATTTTCGTCGATATCGTATCGAGCATCGGAACCGTAGCATCCGAATCGCCATACGCACGACCATCGAAAGTCAAAGTTTGCGGGACTTCTTGAGTGGCAACGCCAACAGACACATAGACACAGACAAAAATCCAACTTAAAAACCTTATTTTGTTCCAATCCATACCAGACGTTTCGGCGGTATTTTCAGTAGCTTGAGACTGTTTTTAACCATTTCTTCACCGACACCCAAATATTTCGATTTGAGGTACATTTTGATAAAAAAAATAAGAACAAGCCTTTGAAATGACTCAGTTTAATCCGATCAGTTTGAAACGGAGTTATTTGCTAGGTTATGATTTTCTACAAAAAGTTCGCCAAGGAAGAGCGCGCGATTTTTTGGACAGCCGCTGCGGTCTGTCTGTGTTGCATTTTTTTACTCACTCCGTTCGCTGACAAAGTTCTATTTGAAAAAAAATCAAAGCCCGAAGGCTTATCCATTGGCAAAATCACTTACCAAGGAAACGACACACGACTAAAACAACACCACGAACTTGTATGGCGCCCAACAACATTGAATCAATCTATAGAAGTCGGCGATTCTATTTTTGCTGGTCAAAAATCATCCGCTAAAGTCGAACTGGCAAATAAGAATCAAATCACGGTTGGCGAAAACTCGCTAATTGTTTTCAAGATGATGGATAAAATAAAAGTCGCCGATTTGCAGTCTGGAAACTTTCGATTCAAAGTGAACGGTAAAATTAAAATTGCCATTCAAGGTGAAGTCACAGAAGTCACTGGGAAAAATTCTGAAATACAATTTTTCATGGACAAAAATAAAAAATCGCAGGCGCGATTGATAAGAGGTAAGGCCTCAGTAAAAAAGAAAAACCAACGACCTGTGTTACTTGAGGAAAATAAAGTTGTCCAAATTCCCAGGTCTGCCGCAGTACCGTTTCGCAATGTGGCTCAGCAACCGCCTACTACTGCGATACCAGAAGATCCTATGCCGTTGCCACCTGCGATTTTATCACCAGTTTCTAGTCCTATCACTTACAATTGGAAGCTTTACGACCTGTACAGCATAGAGGAACTACAAATTTTTGAAAAAACAACTCCAACAATTTCTGTTGTTTTCGACCAGACACTAAGTTGGACGACCGAAGCCCAGACAAGTACAGTTGAATTCGCTAACAACGACCAACTGACCAATGCCGACAAATTTATAACAAATGAAAAAACAATCGTTATGAGAAAAGTTTTTGTGGGGGAAAATTTTTGGCGTGTGACTGTGGATGACAAAATTACCAGCCCCATAAATAAATTTATTGTCCAACCAAAATTCATTGACGGTATACAGATGTCGATACAAAGCCCAGAAGGCCCGATCCCGTTGGTTGATGATGTAGTTTCGATACCGATGACTTTAAAATCTACTCTGCCCAATCCGCTGGGGTTTGTTGTACAGGCTTCTCAAGATGCTAATTTTTCCAAAGAAAATAGCAAGTTGTTTTGGTCAGCATCGAATCAAATAAAAATAAACTTTTTCAAAACCGGCGAATATTACTATCGTTTTCGCTCGGTCAGTAATATTCAAGAATTATCAGACTGGTCCCAGCCATCTCAATTCAAAGTATTTCGCCCCCTGCCTCCTCGCCCCCCAGTTTTGGCTCAAATCAACAATGATAGTCTGCTACTAGGTGAAGAAATTCAAATGCGATGGAATTCTCAGGGAATTGAAACTCGTATAGAAATTATCGATTCGAACGGCCTGACTGTTAAAGAAATAAAAAGTAGCCAATTAACTTGGACTCCAGAAGCTGAAGGAAACTATCAAGCTCAAGCGTGGACAGTAAATCAATATGGCCAGCAAAGCTCGGCCTCTTTGCCTCTAGCAATCAAAGTGGCCCCCAAACCGCCGCCTCCGCTTTCACCTTTGGTTGCGAAAAAAGAAAAACCTCGGTCTGTGGCTAGCAACGAAAATTCCAGCACTTTGAAAGTTGAAGGCAGGACGTCAACAGTAACGAATGAAAAATTTCATGCGTCAAAAATGTCTCTTAACGCATTTGTTTGGACGCAGTTTTCGTCAGTACAGTTTTACAATAATGAAGCCAACCCTATCGTTTCAGGCCTAGCGTTGCACGGGACTTATTGGCGTGGATCGAACGGTTTTGAAGGAACGATGAAGTCTGGCGCTGTGGGATTGAACGACAACGGTAACTCGCAAAAATCTTTGAAAAATTTCGAAGGTCGTTATCACTATCGTATATTTACAAAACTCCCTTGGTCCTTAGATCGGCAATTACAAATATCTGGTTTTTTTGGATTCGAAATGTACCGAAATTCTGGCGGGTCGTATTCTAGCTCGTACGACCTTGTGAAATTTGGAACATCCCTTGAATTTCCATGGGCATCTCGATGGACCGGTGGCGGGGAATTTGTTTATGGATTGGGATCTGATAAAACTCAGAAAAAAGAAATCTCGGGTCATGTCGGTTATTTCTTAACCACCGATTGGTCGTTGGGGGTTGGCTACCGTGTTCACTTGCTGGAAGCTGGCTCTGAAAAATCGGCTCCACAAAATAGTCTACCCTATCGCGAGGGCTACACCGAGGGCTTTTCTGTGTTGAACTATCACTTTTAGGTTCTATTATTGATTCAAATTGAGATTTAATTTTTTCATTCAATCTACCGATAAACATCCTATGAAACAAGCTATACACCTGACTCTTTTAATTTTTATTCTCAGTTTTCTACCCGGGTGCAATAACTTCGTACGGGACTACGTATCGGGTGCCAAACCTGGCAATTTTGCGAGTCCCACTCCCAAGTCTATTTCCTCGCCAATGACCTTGCATATGACTCCGGGAAAAATGAATGCAGTTGGCGGTGGAATGGTCGTCAAAGGCTCTATCAGCGTCACAAACCGATCGTTTGCTTTAGGCGGTGATCGCGCATTATCACTTACTATTAATAGATCGCGCGTTCAACCCCAATAATTCTATAGATACTCGATTTGAACGTCCGAGATATATTCTAATTTATATCGTTTTGATTTTTGTTCTTTGTCTTCGGGATCTATCGCCTGAAGGTAATCCCCATCTGGAGACCGGACAACACCTTGAGGAATCAGTTTACGAGTTTCATTCTTTTTTTCTCCCTTCGAATAACGAAGAAGAACCATCTTGTCGGTCTCTACCGCCTGAATCAACGTTTGCACATTTGTATTTTTGTGATTCAATAAAAAGAAATTGTCCCAAACTAAACGTTTTCCTTGAGCTGACACAATATCTTCCAAGGTGGCGTTTGGGCTCATACGTTCCACACATTTATTAAAGACCATCATGCAGGATCTAGCATCTTCATACGCACGATGGGCTGCTAAACTGTTAAACTGAAAATGCTTCACAAGTGTTTGCAACTTATGATCGGTGGTTTCGGGAATTAACTTTCTAGAAAGCAAGCTAGTACATACCACAGGCAGATGAAGTGACTTCATTCGTGCTCGTTCAAACTCAACAGACAAAAATCCCATGTCAAACGGAGCATGATGGGCCACAGGAATCGCTTCCGACATAAACGTCTTAATTTCTTGAAGATTTGTTCCAATCATTGGTGCATCAGCCACCATTTCATTAGTGATACCATGGATACCGATGATGAAGTCACTCATTGGACGACGAGGCTTGAATAAAAATTCAATTCGATCGATTTCTTTCCCACCCTGCCATTTGACTGCACCAAATTCAACGATGTCTTCTTTGATGGGAAATGCACCAGAGGTTTCTGTATCAAATGCAACAAAAGTTAGATCCGAAATTTTAGTTTTCAGTGCGGTTTGAGTATCTAGCCCGCTTGTTGATGAAGCGTTAGGTACTATGGTCTGAGTATCTGATGAATTGTTGTTCTGTTTGTTCATTTTTCTCTTTTAAACTCGACTATTTTGATAAATAATTAAGCCATGAACCTTTCTATGCGGACTATCCATAGCACTTTCAATGTTTTAACTCTAGTACTATTTGCTATATTTCTGTCTTCACAGTCTGTCCTTGCGCAATCTAGTCGGGATCAAAAATCGAATTACCAAACCGAAGGCAAAGCCACAATGCTTTCGCACTTTGTTCAGCACGGATTAAGTCAAACGAACAAAGACCCCAGTTTACAAACGTCACTGTACATGGCGATTGGTCCTCAATTTCGAATTGGATTATGGGGATCTAACGTTAGCTATGAAGGGCTTGATAATCACATTCTGATTAAAATTCCTGTGGAGCTTAAACTAGAATTCAACAAAGACGTCAATTTGACCATCGGCTATTCGATGAATCAGTATTACAAAAGCCGTATTCGCGACGGTAATACGACGACTTTGCAATTGAACGTATTTGATTACCTGATCATTCATGAACTTGAATCCAATTGGGAAGGCACTGAAACCAAGTCCAAATACTTTGCCTTTAACAAATCGTTCAAGATTAGCACCGATTTCACATGGGAAAATCAACTGGGTTACACGGTCCTAAGCGTGGAAAACTTACAAAATTACTTTGATTTAATGACTGCTATTGCGGGTAAATCGAACAATTTGACCTACAAATTTACTGTTACAGCGACGTCTACCCCTAGCCAATTCAATGGCGCCGGCGATGTTTTCGGCATTTTTAGCGTCGGTTTTGGCTTTTAAAGACTGTTTTTTCTCATTTTTACCCGATAAAAAAGACAAAGTAATTTAATAACTGGGAATTTCCCAATTATTACTGTAGATTGCGCTCTACTAATTAAAGAGAGCGTTTGAAAACGTGACATAGTGAAGCCGACTCAGATGCCCTCTAGCACATAAGAACAAGTTGCGACTTGTTCGAAAGAGGTACTATGAGTTCGTTCGAAGACTTAGGCTTATCGCCTGAGCTAATCAAACATTTGGAAGGCATTGGTTTCGTCGCTCCGACAGAAATTCAAACAAAAGCAATCCCAATATTATTAAAACATGAAGGCGATTTTATCGGTTTAGCCGCTACAGGCACTGGTAAAACAGCCGCATTCGGTCTACCAATGATCGAGCATTTGGATATGGCGAAAAAAGTTCCACAAGCTTTGATCCTAAGTCCAACACGTGAATTAGCATTACAAATCGTTGAGCAATTAAAAACGCTTTCATCATTCAAAAAAATGAAAGTAGCAGCGATCTACGGTGGTGCTAGCTATCGCACACAAATCGAAGATGTACGTCGTGGCGCGCACGTTATCGTAGCGACCCCAGGTCGTTTGATCGATTTGCTTGATCAAGGTGTATTCCACATTCGCGAATTAAAGACTTTGGTTTTGGATGAAGCGGATGAAATGATCTCTATGGGTTTCCGTGATTCTTTAGAAGAAATCTTGGCGCAAACTCATGCCGAGAAAAAATCAGCATCTAAAGATGATGCTGATCAAGACGAAGATCAACCACGTGGCAAACAACGTCGCGCGGGTTGCAAAACTTGGTTATTCTCTGCAACGATGAGCCCAGCGATCAAAAAGATCACTAGCTTATATTTGAATGATCCAACAATGGTTGAAGTTCAAAGAAAAGGTAACTTATCAGAGCAAATCACTCAGCTTTACTTCACGGTAAAAGAAGATTTGAAATTAAAAGCGTTAACTCACTTGTTAGATGCTTTAAATGATTTCTACGGAATCATTTTCTGCGAAACTAAAATCAAATGTGCTCAGATCGAACAAGAGCTAAACAAACGTGGTTACCATGTTGAATCTCTTCATGGTGATAAGAGCCAAAAAGAGCGCGAGTGGACTTTAAAACGTTTCAAGAGCCAAGAAGTTAAAGTTATCGTGGCAACTGACGTTGCCGCTCGTGGTTTAGATATTCCTGATTTAACACACGTAGTGAATTTCCATTTACCATGGGATGTTGAATCTTATGTTCACCGTATTGGTCGTACTGGCCGTAACGGTAAAACAGGTTTCTCTTATACTCTTGTTTCTCCGCGTGAATTGTCTTTACTAAAAACAGTTCAACAGAAAACTAAAGCTAACTTGATCAAAGGTAACATCCCAACGTTATCTGAAGTTTTAAATCACAAATTAAAGTCAGCCAGTGAAGCTGTTTTAAATTTAAAAGCGGGTGGATTGACTCCAACTTTGAAAGAAAATTTCAAAGCTACGTCTGAATTCCAAGCATTGAATGAATTAACTAAAGAAGAATTAATCTTTAAATTCTTGGCTTCTAAAGTCGATGCGTCGGCATCTGATTATGAAGTGCCATTTGATTTCTTGAATGGTCGTATTCCTCGCGAAATGGATCCAAACTTCAAAGCTGGCGGGTATGGTAGTCGTGGCCCTCGTACCGATTCACGTCCAAGCTTTATGCGCGGTGACCGTCGTCGTGAACGTTCAACAGCCATTCATTTTGCCAAAGACCGTTTCGCTAAACGCGGTGAAGAAGCGCCAACATCATTCCGTGATCGCGATGATCGCGGTGGTGATCGCCCAGAACGTGCTGAACGCACTGAGGGTCGCGGCGAGCGCAGTGAAGCACGCGGCGGTGAAAGAGGCGGCTACAGTCGTCGTCCTCGTAGCGGTGGTTCAATGCCACCTCCACGCCGAGGCGATTCAGCAGCACCAACACAAAGACGAACTAGAACTTTTGAATAAGTTAAAAAAAAAGCCACCGCAAGGTGGCTTTTTCATTTGTATAATTAGTGACCCTGTTTACTAAAACACTTTGAAGCCCTTCATATTAACTGGGTTCGAGGAATTAGGACCAGATACAGCGTCCGCCGACGGATCCGCCGCAGTGGCGCTTTCTAAACGGATATCTAGTGATCTATCATTTAGGATCGATCGTAGTAGCAGAACAGCACTGTAGACTTGGGAGTATTGGTTGTTACCGATACGATCTTCAGCCAAAGTGATATCTTTTGAGGTTACACTCATTGCCACACTCATTTCATTATTGGCGATATCTGACGTAATCAATGATGGAAAGAATTCTCGGAATATATATTCAGTGAAAATCCGGTCTTTCATCAATTGTTCTAACGCTCGAAAACGATCTTTTGAATTTTGAGTCGAATCCGTTAATTTCACCAAGCGATAGTATAACTCATTGATATATTCAGTCTGATTCATTTCACCACCCTCGTTATTATCGGATGGCAAACCCATCCGATTTCTTTCTGGGTGATTTGCAACGAAGTTAGCTAACTTCGTGTACAAAACCAATTTGTCCATTTTTTCTAATTCAAAAATAACCCGACTAGACAATGTGTAGACAAAAGAAATCCACGCATCACGTTGTTCTGTTTTTGGAACCAAATCCAACAATTTATTTCTATCTGGAAAATTCGTCGGGATTGATCTTGCTAGGATGTCGCGGATTTCACTTAATTTAGACGTCGACATTACTTTGTCACGGTACTGAATACGCTTTACGAAATCCAAAAACCCACGAATATTTTTTTCCTTGTCCGATTGATATAAAGCATCCAAATCTGATTCGTATTCGTTTTCCCACCGGCCAAATAAAAACGAATTTTCAGTCTTCGTCGCGGTATTTAGCAAAATGTAGTAGTTAAATTCTTGTCCTCTTTCTAGTGAGGCCACATACACTTCAGAATTTCCTTCTGTTTGAGTACTACGTAGCAAATGACTGATCTTAGGACCAAAGTTCAAAGAGAACACATCAGACAACATGCGGCCCTTGAAAAAATGCTGTACGCGTTTTTTATAATTTGGCAACGAGGCATCCACACAGGCTATGGTTTCCGCTCGAGAGGCATTTCTTAGGAAAGAGGCTGACAATGCAGACTCTTCGAGATTAGGATTAAAGACAGCCATGAATTTACCACTACGAACATTATGAAGAACTTCGTCAAACGCCGCCTCAGGGCTTAATCCTGCGCTATCAATAGAGGCAATACCCGTTGGAACTTGAAAGTTACAACCCGGTGGAACTGAAGCTTGTATCAACGTCATATTGTTAAATCTAAAATAGTAATCAGCAACGTGAGTTTCGATAGGATACCTATCGAAAAAGTTAAACGACTTAGAAATATTAACATCTAAATTCACTTCAAATAACTCTTTTAACCATCGTGGTAAAATCTTCGCTCCTTTAAAGCTATACAGCCAGTTCAAACCCGCTTTTGCTTTCACTGTACCCCGATTGATCGTTCCCATGAAACGCGCACGTACATCAGTTTCCGTGTAGCGATAGATATCGGCCGTGAATAGGCCTTGAAACAAGTCGTAACCCAAGATCGCCGACAAGTTTGAACTATTCGCGATTTTATTAAACTCTTTCGAAATTTCTAAATTTCCCATTACTTCTACGCGAACACCGTCATCGATATTAATTTTCTTAATTAAATCTGCCGAACTTTTAGGTATACGGTCCAAACCGTACGGTTTTAAATTTGATAAGGCATCGGCTTTTGAATCAAATTCACGGAAGAAAGTAATTCTGACTTCAGAACCGATCGAAATCGTGCTCGATCCTTTCAAACCAATCACATAGATATCTTTACGCATTTGTTTACCTTCACGGAACGAAGGTTTTAATTCTAAGCGGTAGTATGCGTCTGCAGAAATTTGAAAGTTTTTAATATTTGTTTCGATCTCGGCGACATTACCGCCCAGAATTTTTAGTTTATTTCCTTGAAGACCAAACACAGTTGAAAAATTGTAGCGGTCAATTTCACGACTGAAGCGACTTTTCAAATCCGTTGTGATGGCTGGCCATTGCTGTTCTAAAGGACCGGTGATGGCGGCAAATCGTTCTTGGAATTTTTGATCTCCAAGGACTTGATCTAGCGAATTCTTATTTGCGAATACATTCACTCGGTTTACATCAGCAGAACGATCTGCCGGTGGCTTTTCTGCCGGCGGCTTAGTCCGTGAATCTAATGCAAAGACATTCATTGTTAATAGAAATAACCCCACCAATAATTTCATCACACACCCCTATTTAGATAGAGTGATCATATTAGAGCTAAAATACTAATGTCAAAACTGTTTAGTTATAACCATAGGCGTTCGGGATTTTTTGCGAATTACTAATAAAACTTGGCCATCTTTTGACGCAATACCTGGCCAAGGCTATGTCCTTAACGGACCATGGCCAACAAATCAGAATCCCAGTCACTTTCTTCTTGTTTGGTCAGCTCTGAGGGACGAGCCAGAGCCACAACTTTATGGGATTCCAATCGATAGATCAGCAGAGGAACCTGAATAGTCTCCATCGCCCCACCGAAAGACTTACTAATCGTGACATTTTCTGCAAATCCATATTCGTCATTTGGAAAAATCACCTTCAATTGCTCTCGTGTCTTTTGGTTGGTCGCAACAATCAGGTCGTTATCTATCAAACTTGATTTTGAATCGACAACTTCAAACAGTAGAATGGCATTCAGAAAGTCTTTTCGACCGAAACTTAATTCGGGATCGCCCCCTTGAGCTTTGAATTTTCTTGGATTAGGCATTTGATCTGTTTGAGGTGGAATAAATTTATATCCATAAGTAGGTTGTCTTAGATTTCGAGAACCCGGATAATTAGTCGCCAAATGATTTTCAAAATCAGCAAGTACTTGAGATCTAAATTTTTCTAACATCCGAACATCATTGGCATCAACAGAAGCCAACCCATTTTTCATTGCTAAATGTCCAACACGTAGAGCTTGAGTCAATATCGTTTGTATCCCTATATTCTCGGCAATTTGTTGATCTGCGTGAATAGCTTCAGCATATGCTTTTAGTGGCTTAGCATTTTTGACAAGATCTTTTACACTGTCAGGGCCGTGTTGTAATATCATATCATCAAGGCCTATTTTACTACCAGTCCCTTGTGAATCCGGGATTATGCCGACTTTAACCACAGGAGCTCCAGCTTCTTCTAATTTTGCAGCAATAACGTAGGCAGCACGCTGGCTGTCCGTCAAATGATCCAAATTCATCAATGCTTTACCTTCAGGATCACGATCTAAAACAACAATATATTCTGACGCTTTGGCCGCAACAAGCGCATGAGCCATGTCGTCTTCAAATTGGCTGATTCCAGGAATAGCCACAGTATCAATTTTACCAATTCGTGTGGCCACCAGGCTTTTAATTTCGCCTTCGGTAATAATAACTGGTTTGCCTTGGATATGATTTAACACAGCCGAATTAAATAAACGTCGATGTAACTGATTACCATTGGTGATGGTTTTATCTTCTGAAAAATCGAGATACTTTTTACCTGTCGTAGTCTTTTTTAGTTGTCGCGCTTTAAGTTTGACCACATCGCCTTTTGGAGAAAAATATGGGATCATTATCGAATGGGAACATATCATCGAATACTCGTTTCGAGTTCCTAACTGGGTATAGTTACGACGAACAACACCCATTCGCACTAGTTCTTCTTGAGTTACTTGGTTTTGTCGAGCCCACGCAATTAGAGCCTGAACATTTTCTAAGTAGAAAAGCCCGGCATTTTCTGCAAATCCTTCTGGCCATCCTCGTTTTCTATTAAATTCGGCAAGTACAACGCGACCGTCTGCCTGTCGCTGGAAATGCTCGATCATCATCTTATAAACTTCTGAATAACGTCGTAGTTCTTTTTCTTGAACTTCACGTCCTAGTAAATGCAACCTAAATTCGGCCAAAAGATCCTTATGAATTCCGCCAACCTCTAATATTTTTCCAGACATTGCGTCTGCCAAAATATAGGTCAATGTCCCATAATTTTTAAATCCCGATTTTTTTAATTTATCTAAATAGGGTCCCGTCTTTTGCACACCTTTGTAGCCGAACTGAACATTTTTGTACAAGACAGTGCCAGTGGGTGCGTCGATCATTTTATCGGCAACAACAAATCTTGCGTTTTCATAAGCTGCGAAAGAACTTGCTAATGGTTCCCATTGCTCGCTAAGAACAAATAAATTTCGACTATTAGCCATGGACACTTTTTTATGGCTTTTATGTGATAAACTGACCGCTTCGTTCACACGTTCAATGGCCTTCTTCACAGAAACAAAGTCGGATGCTCTAGATGTATAAACTCCAGCTGTCGGGGAAATCCCGAACAACACATCTGTTTTAAAGCCGCGATAAAATTGTGAACAATGTTGGCTTGAAGCGACAGCCGTAGATGTCGAAGGGACAACTGAAACGAGAAGCGAAATGACCAGTAAAATAGACATTGAGATTGACAAGAATCTTTGACGCTGGTCCGTAGCCTGTGGCATTGACTTCCTCTATTCAAACGAGACTGATATTTCCAGAGTTTATCTAGCGATAACCGTTCCAATCTGAAGTAAGTCCTATTTGATATAACCACACAAGCCTAGCTAAACGATTTACATTGAGTCACAGACAGTCACCGTCAATAAGCTCGACGGAATGATCCACGCAACTAGACTTGTGCTGGCCTATTTCCCAAGCTTTTTTGAACCAAAAATAGAGCGAGCAATCCGAACAACGTGGCCACAAAATAAGGCGCACCTAACAACATCATTTCGCCCGATTGGGATCCCCAATTGAAGGTATTTGTATAAATCAGCGGCGCTAAAATCGATGTGAGACTGCCAACAGAAACCAGTCCACCTTGTAATTCTCCCTGATAGCGAACGTCTACTTTTTTGGTCATAATCGATTGCAAACACGGCATCGATAGTCCCTGTAGTGCCGACAGCACCATAATCCCATACATCATCCAACCAAATGGCGCGATTCCATATAACAAAAATCCAAACGCATTAAAGAAAATTCCGATGACCAGTGATTTTTGTTCGCCCCACTTCGGAACTAATTTTGAGGTTAACAACGACTGGCTCATTCCGTAAATTAATCCAACGAAGCTAAGCGAAATGCCTACTTGGATTGAGTTCCAACCAAATTTAGATTCTGTGTACAGTGTCCAAACGCTTGGATGCACGTTACCAGCAAGGAACAACAATGCGTATGTTAATACAAACAAACTCATGGCCGGAATTTTCATCGTGTTAACGATCGTCGTGAACGGATTTAGTTTTTTCCAGTTAACAACTCGCCGATTTTCCTTTTTCAAAGATTCGGGTAAAATAAATAACCCAAATAAGAAATTTAAAATATTTAATACGGCAGCACCGTAGAACGGCATTTGCGGACCAAAGTGTCCCAGCAAACCACCTATGATTGGACCGGCAATAAATCCAATCCCAAAAGCAGCTCCAATCATTCCAAAATTAGACGAACGATTACTATCGTCCGAAATATCCGCAATGTAAGAATTAGCCACCGTCATGCTAGCGCCAGTCAGCCCTGCGATAATACGGCCCAAGAAAAGTAAATTCAGCGACGGCGCTAAAGCCATAAAAATATAATCGATACCGGCACCCAACAAAGAACCAAGTAAAATTGGACGACGACCGAACTGATCAGATAAGCCACCTAATATAGGTGATGCCACAAACTGCATGACTGCGTAAATTGCGATAAAATATCCAAAATTTTCAGTGACCTGACCAGGATCAGAAATAAAACGTCTAATTACGTCTGGCAATACCGGCATGATTAAACCAATACCGATCATATCCAGCATGATCGTAGCAAATATAAAATAAATAGATTTTTTTGATGTAGTCGCGGTGTTTGTCATTCAATAAGTATTCTTGAACTTGGGCTTAAATTCAACAGTCGTATGGCAGTTCAATACCTATTTTACGTTATGTTTTTATTGAGCATAGACTTCGATGCAAAGCGCGTTACCGTTATATCCCGGTAGTTTCTTTGCGGCATCGGTCTTTGCAAGTTTCAAAGCAACCTCAACGGCTCTGGTATAGTCCTTATCAACTAACTCTGAAGAAATACGCGTGCGAAAAAAATCAGCCCATTCAAATTCTGCGAACGGAGTTTCCGTTTTTTTGAAGCCGTCTTTTTGAAGAACTTTCCCGGCTAAAGCACGATACGGGTCATCCACCAATCCCGTAATATATCGTGGCAGCATATATTCACTAATGGTGCGACCTTTAATTTTCAAATAAACCCAGGCTCTCGATTTCATTTCTTTCCAAAATTGCTGAATGTTGAGCGCAGATAAATCGGCAATTATGTGAATATAGACTTCGTTATACCCAGCCCGGCTAGCCGCTAGGGTAAAATGATGATGATCAATCATATAGACTTGATCATTTGGCCCCAAAACTACCGGCACCGAATTACCTTCAAAATACTCTTGCAGATTTTTATGTGATTTAAGATTTTCGATTTTGTTCTTTTTCCGTTTTACTTCACGAAAACCAACGGCAGCCTGCGTAGGACGAAGGTCGGCAATACTATATTTACGCAGATATTCCGATAAACTAACCCTATTGTTGGCGTAACCGTTTAAAGAAAGCAGTAATAAAGCCAACAGTACGTGAAACCAATTCATTTAAACTAAATCGATGCAAACCAACGGCCCTATCTCAATCTGAGAAATGCCATTAGTTTCAATATTCTTGGTTTCTATTTTTTGATAGACTCTGGTTTCGCGCTGCCTTTATTGTCACCTTTTTCAGGTTTAGCTTCAGCCGCGTTTTTCTTTTGGTTAGCTAATTGGTTCACAAAATTATCATAAACATTTACTTCCTGATTAGCCGGTCCAAATGCTGATTCCAATTTTCTTTGTGGTTGACCATTAGATTTAAGGTCTTTTTGCTTTATAGAAATACGGACAAAACCAATTTTCTTTTCTGCAGCCGGATCACCTTTAGTGTTCACAACACTGGTTCCGCCGTTGATGTCCACTGTTGTGCTTTCAAGACCAGCTTTCACTTTATTGGAAACTAAATCCAAACGTGCCTGAGCCACGTCCATTGCGTTTTTCTCTTGGGAATCTGTCAACGTCCCAGTTGTTACCACAGATTTCAATTCGATTTTTGCATCTTCTAAACCTGTCGTAACACCTTTGATTTTATCCATGACTTCAATGAATCGAGTGCCTGGCTCCGCAGAACCTTTTGCAAACAAAATTGTTTCTGGCAGATCAAATTCAAAACCTGTTTGATCAATCTTAACATTCTGAGCATCTTCGGCTAAAGAATCTGCAAGGAAACCCGCTACAACGCTGGCCGAACCCATATCTAGTAAATTCGGAGTTTTATCCATTGGTTCCATGAACGATTCAAAGGCTTGCAGAGGTTCATTCACTAAATCCAAAAATAGTTTTTCCAATGTGATCGTCGCACCATAGTTTTTGAAATTGTATTCAATCACGGATGGAGTCGAAAAATAATCAGAGATCGCTTTCTTGGTATCTTCGGATTGACCCAATAGCCACATAACCAGGAAGAACGCCATCATCGCAGTCATGAAGTCGGCCAGGGCCACTTTCCACGAACCACCATGGTGACCGGCTCCGGTCACGATGACTTTTTTGATAACGATCATTGGTTTTTCTTTAGCCATTGGTTCCTTCGTTTACTACTCAGAGTCGCATCAGTGCGACTCTATTTCTAACTGACCTATTGATTAGGCCGCTTTCTTAATGTCTTTTGTTGCCTTGTCCATTTCTTCGAATGTTGGTCTTTCTTCAGGCATGATTCCACGACGAGCAAACTCTACGCACACTAAGGGAGGGGCGCCTCGCTGTAAGCTAATCATAGCTGCTTTAATACATCCTAAATAACGACCTTCCGCTTCGATATCAGCAGCCATCTTAGATGCAACTGGACCGATCATACCGTAGGCACCGAAAACCCCTAACATCGTTCCAACAAGGGCATTACCGATAAGGCGACCGATAACTTCGGTACCTTCAGTTAAATGTCCCATGGTTTTAACGATACCAAGAACGGCGGCAACGATCCCTAGTCCCGGGAACCCGTCGGCTACGGCTTGCACTGCATGCTGAGCCATATGTTCTTCGGCGTGGATCGCTTTGATATCGCCATCTAGTAAATCATCTACGTCATATGGAGATAATTCAGCAGATAGTGTGATCTTCATCGTGTCGCACAGAAAATGTACGGCGTGATGATTCTTCATAAAATTTGGATACGCCTTAAAAATTTCACTCTTGGTTGGATCTTCAATATGTTTCTCGATCCCTTGAGGTCCCTCTTTACGGAACACTTGAAAGATCTGAAACAACAATTGCAAAAGCTCTAAGTAGTCACTTTTTTGAGGACCTTTTGCCGTCATCGCGTGTATACCAAGCTTGAATCCCGCTTTGATAATTTTTAGAGGGTTAGCGATAATATACGCGCCCAGAGCGGCTCCCCCGATGATCATCAATTCAAGTGGGGCTGCACTAATGATAACGCTTAAATGTCCACCGGCTAAAATGAAACCACCGAACACCATGGCGAAAACGACTATAACACCTACAAATCCCATATTTTACCTCGAGTAAATAATCGGCACTCGCCGTAAAATATTGAGACCAGGGCACAAAGTTTGATTTTTCCGGACCTAGGTCTGAAAAGATTCTCAACCTTTCTTCAGAACTAAGTTATACTATCCAAAGACCGATAGGATATGAAATGCATAACACTCGACTGACAACCACACTACTAGCATTTATTGCGCTGACAACTGGCCTTTGGGGCATGAATACTTCGCACGCACAAGAAAATGCAAAAGATCCTCTCAGCATTCAGGTGGCGTCAAGTCCGTCGGAAATCAAACCTAAGAACGAATATTCTGTTCAGCTGAATTTGCAATTGCCTAAAGGTTTTCATGCTTATGAAGATCAATTTAAAATTACAGTTCTAGAACCATCGGGAATCATCGTAAAATCAATTTCTCTGAATCCATTAAAAAAATGGTTCGATAAATTTTCTAAAAAAGATCGCACAGGTGTTGAAGGCAATTCGGCCATGTCTATACTTCTAGAAACGCCGGACCGGTTTGTCGATGACAACGGAAAGCTAGTTTTCGAATTAACATATCAGGCATGCTCGGATGCGTTTTGTTTGTTCCCAAAAAGCAAAGATGTTTCTCTACCTGTCACATTTGTCGGAAAAGAAAAGCCCACACTGGCTAATATGCCAAAAGATATGTCGCTATTTTCTGCTGAAGGATTTAGTTACTTTTTAGGGCAAAGTTTATGGCTTGCCTTGATCCTAGCCTTCTTGGCCGGTATCGTAACTAGTTTTACCCCGTGTATTTTCCCAATGATCCCAATCACGTTAGCTATTTTAAATAATCATTCCGAAAAACGAACGCGATTAACAAACTTTTTGATCAGTGTTGTTTACGTACTGGGTATCGCCACAACCTATTCTGTTTTGGGACTAATAGCAGCTAAATCAGGAATGTTATTTGGCTCAATTCTGTCGAATCCCTATGTGTTGACATTCATCTGCGGCCTGTTTTTCTTGATGGCTCTTTCGATGTACGGCGCTTTCGATTTGCAAATGCCAAGATTTATCACACAACGATTTGGTCAAGGTCCTCAGAAAAAGGGATACCTAGGCGCGTATCTTTCTGGTTTATTCGCTGGCATCGTAGCAAGTCCATGCGTGGGACCAGTGCTAGTTTCTATTTTGACTTATGTCTCAACCCAACAAAACTCTGTATTTGGTTTTTTTCTACTATTTACCTACGCGATGGGCATGGGTTTGATTTTCATTATCCTAGGATCTTCAACGGAACTAATGCGCAAGTTACCACGTTCAGGCCCATGGATGGAAACCACGAAAGTTATCCTGGGTACATTGATGCTAGTAGGATTCTTTTACTACTTCGAACTATTAGTTCCTCTGCGCGTTTTCCAAAGCGTGTTGGGAGTGGGACTTGTGGTCCTTGCAAGTTTATATGGTGCTTTCCTAAAGCCGACGAACAGAAAACGTGATTTAGTTCGCAAAGGTTTCATGCAAGCTGTCTTGATTTTAGGTTTTGCATTTTTTGTAATGGGCATCACGGGTCTTGATGGGAAATCAGGTCCTGGCACTGAATTCCAAGAAGTTAAGTTCAATAAAGATAAACTATGGACTCCATTTTCTGACGCCGCGCTAGATCAGGCTAAATTAGATAAGAAAATAGTGATCGTCGACTTCTTTGCTGATTGGTGCGCAGCCTGCTGGGAACTAGAAGAAAAAGTGTTTTCATCGGCAGAATTCAGAGAACGCACAAAAAATATCGTTCTTCTTAAAATGGATGCGACAAAAGATTCAACTTCGCTTAATGAACTGAAGAAAAAGTATAGTATCGTTGGTCTACCGACAATTCTATTCTTTGATTCGCACGGGAATTGGATCAAAGCAAAAACCCTAACTGAATTTGAAAGCAAAGAAAAATTCTTTAAACGTATCGACGACCTTAGGGTTCAAATTGAAGATTAATACGACCAGCAGAATTTTCGTTTTTCAAGAATGTAGGTGTTTTTGCGGATGAGTCTATATCCAACACAAAATAATCAGGAACAAAACGAACGTAACGATAGAACCGGCTTACATCTTGGAATTCTTTACGTTCTGATTGAATTTTATTCTGAGTTGAATCGTAAAACCTCATGCCTGAATTATAAATTTCGGTACCTGCAATAATTCCAATACCCATGATTTGCAGAATACCCTCACCGGCACTTCCAGAGGCACCCGACTGAGCCAATAAATATATACCGCCACCAACGATAGCCACACCAACCGTTATTCCCGTCGCTAAAACTACACCCGTCGCAACGCTGGTAAGCAAGTTCAACGATTGATATTCAAGCTCACTCTTAAACATACGCGACATGTATTTTGATTTCTGAATGGTTTCTTTGAATGATTCATTGCGGACTAAGTTTTCCGTGTGCCAAGACTTGGAAGAAAAAACAATCCGTGAACTCTCTGTCTTTTGTTCAGGAACATTTTGTACAGGAATTTCAGTTTTAAATTGAATCGCCTTGAAACCACTAATTTTGTCTGAAAACGAACTTGAATCACTGTTCGGTGTAAACCCAGTGCCTTTGAATAGTAGATTCCAATTGATCGGTTTTGTTTCGTATTGATTGGCGCCTACAAAACCGCCCATAGCTTCGGCTTTGCGAAGATCTACGATGGCATTTTCTTTTTCACCACACATGGCCCACAATGACGCTGAAAGAATTCGAATTCCCGCATTGTCGTAAAATGGTTTACCGCTCATATCAACGCGAGCGAACAATTCAGAAATACGCTTAGCTTCTACTCGCGCACTCGCAATTTGATTTCTTTTAATAAATGTCAGCCCTAACAAATAGTGCATCCAAAAAATTTCGTGATTAGCCGGATAGTATCCTTCATCCGTTTTGATAAAAAACAGCTGGTTGATTTCGTTCGACACCGATAATTTTTCGTTGCGTTCAATTTCACGTGATTCGCGCAGCAGCTGCGTAAATTCGGGAGTCTCTTTTGAGTCTTTAGTGATTACGTCGGCATCATCAATCAACTGTAGGTACACTTTTTCTAATAGCGGGATAAAATGACTTTGTTCTTTGTTGGGAAAGCGATTCAATGCCAGTTTACGATTATCATTTTTTAAAGCTTCAACTACGGGCGCATACTCTTTTTTTTCGATAATTTGTCCTGTCGTACATCCAACCAGCAACAAACCCAAAAGGAAAAGCAATCCCAGCTGTTTCATTTTTTTATAAACGCTTCAAGCGTCCAATTTCAGCTTTTAGTTCTTTAAGAGACGTTACGGCTTCAACGTAATCTTGTTCTTTTTGCATTAACAATTTCTGCATTTGATTTAAACGAACTTCGTAGCCTTTTAACAAATTGTTGTGGCGATCAACGATGTCTTGAACTTTTTGATCGTACTTTTTTTGCTCGTTCAATTTCTGTAAAAGCAAAGCAAATTTTTCCGAAATATCATTAGCCATTTGGTTTTGCTGGGCTTCTAGGCGCTGCAATGACAAATTATATCGGTCAGTGCGCAGCTTTGAGGCTTTTTGAATTTCCATGATTTCCATTTTCACATCAGCCAATTCATTCTGATTTCCAGAAATTTCTGGTGTCGGAACGCTGGTCATGGCTATCTTTTCCTGATCTTGGGCAAAATTCCAGTTGGCCGGAGGAGGCTGATTGGCAGTGACAAAAACGCTCTGTTTCGCCGGCATGCCCGTGTTGATATCAAAGAAAGTGTAATTCAGCTCTTTTTTCACAAACCCTCCCAAGATGGTTTCTAACCGAGAATATAGAAGATAATGCTAGACTAATCACTAAAAAATTCCTATTTTATTCTTATGTTGAAAGTTGCCTATTTAATCAAGTTTTTAACCGAAATAAATCCACACACGTCTCCAACGCGTTTGGCTTTGTACAACTACTTAAAAGCCTTTCATTCGCCTGAAGAAGAATTATCTGATGGTTTAATTAGCGAATTCTTTTACCAATGTCTTGAATACTCGCACTGGTACTCAAATCGAGGGCATCTAAGCCACGAAATACAAATTTTATTAAAAAACTTTAACGATTTTTATCAAAACCACTTTGATCTAACAAAAATTACTTTCCCTGATCAAATCCAAATTATCGAAGTGGAATCTCCTAAGGCCGTTGAAGAAATTCTGACTCGATACATTCGGGCCCGTTACATGAAAGAAGTAAAATTCAAAATTTTCACGGAACAGAAAAAGTGGTTCGCGTTTATTTTAAAAGATGGCAGCGGCATCGACGTTCTTCAGTTAGACCGCAAATTCACGATCCGCAATGGTGTTCTAGAGCCTCTTCGCACTCAGCTTAAAATCTCGTTTGATTCATCGATGGAGATTGATTCTCAGTTTGTTCACACTCTGGAAGTCAGCCCCCATCACTTGATGCAGTTTACGATCAAAAATGGCCTTATTTCGGGCGCCCTGACTCGCGGATACATGTTCCAGAAATCGCAGGACATCCAAAGCGCCAAACTGCATGATATTCCAAAGCTATTCTGGCCGGTTAAGCGCATAGAACAGTTCTTTGTGTCGAGAAGCACAGATCCGTTCTATGGCGATATCGTTAAGAAGCTAGAGGACATTACCCTTGGTTTCTGGGAAAAAAATTCAGAATCTTGGCAGAATTATATTACTATTTTACTCTCTCAATCCGAATCCGCTCTTGAAAACGTGTATGTAGGTGACAAACGCCTAGAGGACTTGATAAGAAAAGTCCGTCACTTACTTGTGACGACACAAAACGATCCAGCAAAGAGCGGCGAACCATGGCAGACAAATCAAATAAAACCACATCTAAAAACTCCGACAACTCGGGAACTGTAAGACTCAACAAGTTTTTAGCTGATTCTGGTATTTGTTCCCGCAGGGCCGCCGATGGTATCATCGCTGACGGCCGCGTCCTAGTTAACGGCAAAAAGGTATTCGAGTTAGGTATCAAAGTAAATCCTAAAGAAGACCGCATCACTGTTGACCGTAAGCCTATCAAGCCAGTCACTGAAAAAATCTACTTAATGCTTCACAAACCAAAAGGCATTTTGACTACGATGGAAGACGAACTAGGTCGCCCAACGGTTGCTCATTACCTTGGCGATATTTCTCAACGCGTGTTCCCTGTGGGACGTCTAGACTGGGATTCTGAAGGTTTACTGCTATTCACAAACGACGGTGAATTCGCTAACAAGGTAATGCAACCAAAGAATGATATCACTAAAACCTATTTGGTGAAAATCGATGGCCAACCTGATGAAAAGCATTTAAACCGGCTGAAAATGGGCGTGTCTATCCCTGGTGGCCGCGTGCGCGCTATCCATATCGAAAAAATCAGCCGCAAAGAAGGCTCCAAACAGTACAATTGGATCAAGATTGTTATCAACGAAGGTAAAAATCGTCAGATCCGTTACATGTTTGAAAAAATTGGTTACGACGTTTTAAAACTTCAACGTATCGCTATCGGCCAATTGAAACTGGGCCACCTTGAGCGCGGTGAACTGACTTACCTTGACGAAACTGATCTTAAAAAAGTATTCATCAAAGACTTACCCGCTGACGCAAAACCTAAATTGAATGCTAAGCCAAAACTGGCCAAACCCGCTCCAGGTAAGCATGTGGGCAAGCGGTCGTTCAAAGCGACTCATAAGCAAAATCGCGATTTTAATAAACTATTCAAAGATTAATTTCTTGCAGCAGCTAAGTTCTAGTTGCTGCTACAAGCCTCTAGTTGGGATTTGACCGAAGCGCTTAAGGATGACGAAGAAACCGTTTGTGTAGATCCATTTGAACAATCCCAAATTTCATCGCCACCGATAGCGCCAGAAAAACTCAAAGGTAAAGAGTAATAACTGGCCGCTGAAACATCGGCAGCGTAGGCGCTTGTTGAAGCATTTGCACCCGTGGAATTCCAATGAGATACAAGCTCAGAACCCGTGCCGTTAATATAATACTTCGCTGTGCCTTCTGTCATCGCATAGCTATCGGCACCGCTTCCCGACACTCCAAACTTCCCATACATCAAATAGTCTGTTCCCGAAGCCGCATCAGAGGCTGATTTTAAAGTCATTGTTGACGATGTCTGGGTCATTTGAAATTTATAAATGTTGTTGGAAGCGACATTTTGCATTTCAACCACCTTGTTTAACCAGTCGCCACCATTCACTTGTCCTGTTACAGTCATTGAGCCTTCAACGGATGTTGAATATTTGTATTTCATAGTGAAAGAAATATTGTTCCCCGATTTCGCAGCCGTGACGTAAAAACTGTTCGTCGAAGCACCACTTGAACACAGGTACATTTTATAATTCACAAGCTCGGTTCCGTTAGCAGTGACACTAAATTTGGCTTTGTAAGCCGAAGAATCTTGATCATCATAAAACACAACGCTTGTGCCATCTCCTTGAACCACACCGTTGTTAACAAGAGTTTTTGCAAAACACGAAAACTGATCTGTCACTTTGCTAAAATCTAAAAATGATTTTACTAAACTCTTAAACGCAGCCGCTTGGGAATTGGCTGGTGTTGTACTTCCGGTAATAGCCGTTCCTGTCGCTTGAGGTATAACCGCCGTACCTGTGCCGCCCGAAACAGGCCCGGCCATTTGAGGAATTTCCAAACTAGATCCACTACCAGATCCATTATCACCAGATTTACATGCAGCAAAACCTATCGCAAGTGACGTTACGCCCAGTATTTTTAAAATAGTTTTCAAATTATTAAGTTCGATCATTTCGTCTCCAGGTTGAATATTATTGGCTCAAATTCATAGTATTAAATTAAATTCAAATTTCAATACGACCTATGACTGATCTTTCACCAATTCAAACGAAGAGTAGCCACAAAGGTCGTGTTTTCCATAACAACCTACTTTGAAATCTAGTCCTATGTTCTGTGAAGTCTAAAAATGAGACTCCGATAGGGTTAGTATGAAATGGATTTTAGTTCTGGCCTTACTAGGAATGCACTCTTTAGCTTCGGCCGATGAAATTTCAATATTTGAAGTACGCAGAAACATCCCGTTATCTGATACAGATCCTGTTTATAAAGACTTCTACATCAAGAATGGCGACGGTGCCAAACTTAAGAAAAATCAAGTCTACACGGTTACCCGTAAAGTCACTCTGAGAGACGCTTCTGGCTCACAAGTCATGGGTGAAATCCAGGCCCCAGTTGGCCAACTCAAAATTATCGCTGTCTATGGAAAAATTGCCGTTGCCCGCGAAGTAAAGACATTCTCACGTGAAGAGCTTCCTATGCTAGATAACCCATGGTTCATGATCGGCGATTCATTAGAAACTAACTAAACGCTTTTTACACCCTTTCTCGCCCCCAACCCTGTAATCTGTAAATAGTTAACAGCACTAAAGAAAAACGTTTTTGACCACGTCAGAGTAACCTGCTAGTTCTTACGCCCATGACAACTACTGCAGCCAATACGTATATCAAGATCAAGCTTAAAAATATTACCTCAGAAAATGAATCTACGATAACTAAACACTGCTTTGATTGCGGCGCTTTAGGCGTTTCAGAGGCACTAAATTTTGTCCAACCGAGTTTGGTTTATGATCCAAAAGTTTTGTACCAAAAAAACTTTTCAGTCGATGTATTTTTCAATGAACGCCCAGGATGCAATTTCTTTGACGGTTTAACTGATATGGCTCCGAATGTAGACTGGGAAATTACGGAAGAAGAAACCAAAGACTGGTTAGAGGAATGGAAGAAGGGTTTCAAAGCATTCAAGCTGGTAGATAAATACTGGGTTGTCCCTAGCTGGGAACCTGTACCTGCCGATTGCCCGGTTCCTATATTCATCGATCCCGGAATGGCATTCGGCACTGGCACCCACGCGACGACTCAGATGGCTTCTTACTTAATAGTGAAATACGGAAAACAGCAATCTAACCTAAACACGCACACGTTACTTGATGTCGGCACAGGCACGGGGATTCTTGGTATTTTGGCTCGTCATCAAGGTTTTGCCAGCGTTAAGGGTTTAGAAGTGGATCCAGAAGCCATTCGCGTTGCGGGCGAAAACGTTACTAAAAATAATACAACTCAGTTTGACGTTTCTGGAACTCCCATAGAAGAGATACGTGAAAATTATGATCTGGTTGTAGCGAACATCATCGATGGTGTTCTCTTAAAAATAAAATCAAGCCTTGTGAAGTGTATGAAAGCCAATGGTTCTATGATTCTTACTGGAATTCTGAAAGAACATGAAGCTGAATTCCTTTCTGACTTTATCGAAGACCAAAATTTAAAAATTGAAATGCGCCTAGAAAAAGACGACTGGATAGGCTACTGGGTTACTCATGCGTAGATACTGGCTTGACATCAATCTTCAAGTTGGTGAACAGCTCGTTATCGATAAAGATTTGTTTCATCATATCTTTGACGTCTGTCGAGTCGGCAAAGATCAGCATTTTGAATTAATCAATTCGACCGGACAAGGCTTTTTAGTTCATGTGGATAACGTCGAAAAAAAACGCGCGTCCGTAACTGTTGTCGAAGTTAGAAAAATTCCCGAACTAAAACATCCTCATATTCACATGTTCATGTCGATGCCAAAATTCTCGACGCTAGAATCTGTTATGGAAAAAGCTGTGGAAATGGGTGTTCATTCCATCCACCCGTTCTATTCTGACTATTCATTTGTAAAAAGCATGCAAGAAAAGGATTTCGCCCATAAACTGGAACGCTGGCAGAAAATCATCGTGTCCGCGACTCAACAATCCGGCCGCGGCGAACTGATGCGTCTTGAAAAACCCTTCGCCTGGAAAGACTTCTCGCAGAAAATTAACCAGTTGGCGATCGATCAGTGTCTATTCTTTTATGAAGGGGAATCAGCCCTAAATGCGAAACAGGCGATAGCCAAGTTCAAGGACGAAGCAAAACACAAACCGATCAAAAACATAGGATTGGTCATTGGCAGCGAGGGTGGATTTTCCACCAATGAAATCAATGGCTTACAGAACCTTGGCTTAAGTCCTGTCACTCTGGGAACTCAGGTTTTAAGGGTCGAAACGGCTTGCCTTACTGGACTGTCCATCCTAAAGTATGAATTTGATCTTATGGAGGCATGATGCACAATGAAGTAGATCCCTTCGAAGAATTTGAATTCAAACCAATTACCGATGGTCTAGGTTTTCACAGAAACCAAAAACCACTGAATGAAAAAGCGGCGCCTTTGGTTGAAAACAAAGCTTCAACGAATCAGACGTCTAAACAGACCAAGTCTGTTGCTGGCCAATCGGCTGCGGCGATGTTTTCAACTCCACTACCAAACAAGAAATCGAAACCTGTAACCGTCGATACTTCGGATTTAGACAGCTATCAAACACGCGCTTCATTGGCTCAAGGCCAAACTCACGATATCGTGGACGAGATTTTGAAAAATATCGAAACGTCGAAACAGAAAGCCTCTCAACAGTTTGAAATTCCAAAAAATCAAGTTACCAAAGTTATTACGTCTAAAACCGAAGCGGTTTACAAAGCCTCTGGCCCATTATTTACGGCGATGGTTTTAGATTTAATGCTGGTAGTAGCCTCTAGCTTGTTATTCTTGGTTGCATTGCTTGCCATCACAAAAATCGATTTGCTACAAAATATCAGAAACCCAGATGATCAGGGTTCTGTGTACATTTCATTGTTTCTTTTATTCTGCAGCGTTGGTTTCATTTACTATGTTACCTTTCGGTCATTCCTTGGCTACACGCCGGGTGAATGGGCTTATGATCAAAAAATCCAAGTTCGCGGCGACAAGGTTGATTTCTTTGCGCTAACTAAAATTGCCTTAAGAAGTATCTTGATCATGGTAACTGGTGGGTTCATTGTTCCGTTGGTATCATGGGCATTCGATCGTGATTTCCTGGGTGAATTTTTGGATTTACCTTTAGTTCGCAGAAAATAAACAGGTAAAAACCGTGGGCCAATTCTACTCCGACACTAATGCTCTCCTAGAAAAACTAAACGCCGTTAGAAAAAACAAAAAAATTGTGTTCACCAACGGCTGTTTTGATTTACTTCATATCGGTCACGTTAAATATTTAAAAGAAGCAAAATCTAAAGGTGATTTCCTAATCGTAGGAATCAATGCTGATGCGTCTGTGAAACGCCTTAAAGGGCCAACTCGTCCCATTCAAAGCGAAAACGACCGATCTGAAATTTTAGCCGCGCTAGAGTCTGTTGACGCTACAGTTATCTTTACAGAAGACACTCCTGAAAACTTGATCAAGATGGTTCACCCGGACGTTCTTGTTAAAGGTGGCGATTGGAAGATCAACCAGATCGTTGGCGGCGAATTCGTTCAAGGCTACGGGGGACAAGTGCTCTCGTTAATGTTTATCGATGGAAAATCAACTACATCGATTGTGTCTAAAATCGAAAAAAGCTAGCTTCGAATAACCTCAAAATATTGATGCGTACCATGTTCTCTTCATTGGTCTCGCTCATTTTTTTTTTCGCGTTCACTACTTTGGACGCGCAGACGGCTCTAGGCGCTCGTGGTAATATTAAGAAATGAATTACCTAAAACAGATCCTTGCATTTGCTGTTTTCATTGGAATCCTTGCGTGCCAAAAAGGAGTTAGTTACCCTCCGGGCATACCGACAGAAAAAGAAGACGACACAAAAAGTTTCGTCGATTATGGCGACTATCGCATCGATATGGCCTCACAAGTTTCCGAAAAAGCCGCTTCTGGTTTTCAAGCCTATTCATCAAAAGTATGGAAGAACGGTGTTGTGCCCGTCAAATTTCACTCGAATATCACGGAAGAACAGCGAAATTTATTTTGGAAAGCCTGCGAAGCTTGGGGCGATGTTGCCAAAATCAGATGTCGCGCTAAAAGTTTATTCGAATCAAATTACCTATTTGTAACCAATACGAAAATGGCCGATCGTTGCTGGACTGACCTTGGCGCTGGGGCCAATGGCGGCGAGCGTGTATTTAATTTTGCCGCCGTTTGGTGCTGGAATTCCGTTTCACTTTTACACGAACTAGGACACGTCTTTGGTTTAATGCATGAACATCAACGGCCCGATCGTGATACCTATATCGAAGTTTTCGCTCAAAATGCCGGGCAGATGGCCTACTCTTATGACAAACTTTCCTTGGGGGCTATGGATAACAGCGGACCATATGATTTCTTGTCAATTATGCATTATTGGAATGCAGCCTACAGCGTAAATGGAAAAATCATCATGAAACCTCGTCCTGGGTATGAAGCTATGGGTGCGGCAATGGGCTTGGCTACATCTTTAAGTGCTGGTGATAAAGCTTTAATTCAAAAGATTTATGGGGCAAAATAAAAGATATGATCAAACTATGTGTTATTTTTACTTTTTTATTATCTCGTATTCTATTTGCGGAAAATGCGAATCCTGATAACTATCGCAATTCCAAAGAAAACAGACTGAAGCGCCAAGAAACTTATTTAGCTATAAAAAAGCAAGTGGCCGAAAATATAGAACTCGTTAAAGATCGATTGAAAAAAATTGAAGGCGTTTTAAATTTCGAACTAAAAAAAGAAAAACCAAAAATCACTACTATGTGTATTCCTCTACTTCTAGTTAAACCGGAAAACGAAAAAATCTCGGTGTACGAAGAACGTGCCGAACTAGAAAAGGAAATTGAACGTCTTGAAAATGTCGAATATCAAGCGCGACGAACGCTAGCCAATGCCAACGTGTCTTTCATCACCCAAGGGGTGAAACCATCCGATTTCGGATCCCAAGAATTAAAGGCAAAAGCACGAGCCGAAAGTTTAAATTTCCCTAAAATACCAGACAAATTCTCATACAAAAGTTTTTGCGATGACTTCCTAGAAAAACAAAGAACTAGCAAAGACTCAAAAGCTCAGCAACCGCCTAAATAAGTTGTTTCTTATTTTTAAAAATAGAAATCCCACCAGGGGAGCATGTTGACGTACCAGATTTAGAGGTCTCAAATTGAAATACAATTAGAATCGTTTACCGATTTTCAAAATTGCGGTGCCTTCGTAGAATCGCTCAACCTGCAATCCCATTTGAAAATTCTGAAAATCATATGACAAACCAGCTAACACACGGTTTTGAGCCAGATCTTCGGTCGCAGTCATATGATCTTCAGTTAAACCATTATTACCACCAATGAACGATCCGATAATTCGTGATTGGCCAAAGCCACCATAGAATGACCAATACTTCATGAAATAATTTATAACGAAATCCATACCTGTACTTTGAACACCCAATAAATTGCCAAAATTAATTCCGCCACCGTGAACTAAAACATCAATCGTCAAAGGCATACCCTGATCTTCATAAAATGTATATTTCAAAGATCCGCTGTAACCTGACATTTCTGTTTGTAGAAAAAATGGAATAAATTGAAACGAAATTTCGATGTCGTGATAAAAACCTTTAGCAACACCAAATCGGGTCAGTATTTGATTCTGTTGATCAATAGCAGTCGCACTTAACGAATTTACACTAGAAAAAGCTACAGATTCTAACTGAGAAGAAATTTCGAAACCATCGAAGCCGCCCAGCATATATCCGTTAGATACATATTTTGTCGTACCAACAAAACCTATTGTCTTCATCATTGATTTTCTTTTTTCCGAATCTAGCCCGTTTGGTAGTTTTAAGGACGCAAAAGTAGACGGCGTAAAAAGTAGCAACAACATAAGAATCTTTACGTTGTGCAAATTTAAGTTTTTGAAATTAAGGCGTATTAGCGATTGATGAAAGTTGTTGAGACAGAGCCGAGCCAAGACTTGCGATAGTTTGATTTTGACTTGATTTAAGACTTTCAGCGATTGGTAAGAAGTAATCCAAAAAGCTAGACGATTTAATTTCATTCGTTCCTCTGTTACTACGAGCTCCATAATCTATCGTTTGGCCATTTTTGATATTTTGCAATCCTAAAATAATAACCTCTCCAGCTTTGACAACAACTTTAATGTCGCTTGACTGTAAAGCCTGCGCTAACACGGGCAGCTTAGCCGCTTGATTAAACGAATTCAAGAATTGATCCGAGTACGTTTTTACTTCACCAGTCATCTTGTCTTGGTTACTTGTTACCAAACTGAATGATTCATAGGTAGGTACGTAATAAGCAATGTAAATACCTACCGATTGAACTTTAGGTTTGTCTGAATTCATCATTTTTCCCATGAAATCATAAAGTTCACTTTGATTTACTTCACCATTTTGGATGGCCATCACAAGCTGAGCAATACGCTCGGTTTTTGGATCCGTTAAAAGATCTGCAAATTCAGACAGGCTGCGCTTTGAGTTCTTTTCCGTGTCTTTCTTTTGTTCATCTCTATTGTTATTACCAGTTGCAGTCGTTTGATAGTTAACACCACCGACACTGTCATCGTAATTAACATCCGATTTCATACGAGCTTTTTGATCCCGAGCCACCACGTTAACTTGGATGCCCGTTTTCTTAGGTTCAGTTTTAGCTGCTTCTTTCTTCTTGTCGGTTGCTTTTTTCTGAATAGGAACCATGTTAGGCTTTACATTCTTTTTATCAGCATGTTTACCCAGGTCCTTCTTAACAAAAGGATTTTCAAATCGTGAATCGATCTCACGACCATCTAAAGTAAATTCATTTACGATATCTTTTTGAGGGCGAATCATTTCAAAAGAAATTTTATCCCCTGGACTTACATGTCTAGGCTTAATAGTCATCAATTGATGGAACATATACACTGAAGCTAGTGCTAATGATGATCCTATTAATATTTCTAGTTTGTATTCCTTGAAAAACATAAACTCCTCTTAAGAATAAGAAGAGCACTGAACGTGCCAATTTACCTTCGATTTGGCGCCTGGAACGCTTCAGCCAGAGACAGTTTCTTATATCAAAATGAGACAGTGACAAAAAATGAAATACACTGCGGAAAATAGCGCGTTTCTGGGCTAACACGGCCCCCAACAAGTCCTGCTTAAAAAACTAGATGTGGCATAGGAGCCTGGTTTTTAAAATTATTTCTTAAATGCTTTGATCTTTGCTTTGGCTTTTTTAGCCTCTACGGAAGCTGGAAACTTTGCAATAACTTCTTCGTAAAACGTTTTAGCTTCTTCTTTCATTCCCAGCTCACCAAACGCGTAGGCGATGCGGTAGGTACTTTCAGCTAACTTTTTGCCTTTAGGGTTTTCGTCTCTGTATTTTTGATATTGAATGATGGCTTTTTTCCAGTCGTTTTGCTTGAAGTGTTCGTCTGCTAACTGAAGTGGCGTTTTCTTTTCAACTTCTTTTTCTGCCGGTTTGTTCGCGGCCGCGGCTTCCGCTTTCATTGTTTCAACTTCGTGAGTCAGTTGTTGAATCGTTTTTTCCTGTTTTAATAATTCTTCTTGGTAAATTGCTAGCTTTTTATTCGCTTCGCCTACTTGCTCGTTCATATTTTTTATTTGTTTATCATTTTCAGGATTTTGCTTGCTGAGCTTGTTTTCCAGGACTTCAACTTTTCCGTTCATTTCGCGAATCTCTTGTTCTAATTCAGCAATACGATTTGCTGTGTCCGCGTTTGTACGCTGCAAAGTTGTTACTTGCTGAGCCATTACTTGTTTAGTTTCTGTCTCTTTAACATCGGTGCGAGTTTTCAAACAACCCGTCATCATGGCTGCTAACAAAAGACCGGCTACTAACTTTTTCATAATACCTCTCCACTTTGCTGACGTTTTAATCGGGCGGAATTTTCCGCTTTTTCAGCGGCTTTTCGGGCAGCTACGAATTCAAGCTTAGCTTCTTCGTAACTTTCTTCTTTGTACAAAATGCGTGCTTTTTTGTAAGACTCTTCGGCCTGATGCCAAAACCCAGGCGAGTATTTGGCAGCCTGAACGGAACGAGCGGCTTCGTAAGCCGCTCTAGCCAAAACCCATTCCTCAAGAGGAGGCTCAACGGTTTGGCATCCGATGGTTAATAAACTAACAACACTGATTAAAAATAAGAATAATTTTTTAATCATTACCTACATTACATTGATGAAGGAACGAAGTTAGCTCTTCTGTTTTTCTTCCAAGCTGATTCGTTTTCTGATGACACTAGAGGTTTTTCTTCCCCGTAGCTGATGGTTGCTAAACGGTTTCCAGAAATACCAAGGCTAGCCATGTAATCACGAACGGCATTGGCACGACGCTCACCCAAAGCTACGTTGTATTCGATTGAACCGCGGTTATCGCAGTGACCTTCGATTTGAACTTTAGCGTTTGTATTTTTTTTCATCCACTCAACATTACCAGCAATTACTTTTTTTGCTTCGCCAGATAGGGTTGATTTATCGTAGTCAAAAAATACTGTTTTTAGACCATCGATTTTACCGCTATCAGAACCAGACGGATCAAACGACATCGCCGTTGAATCGACGGCTGAATTTTCTGCAGTTGGACCAGTTGATTCAGTTGGAGTCGCATCAGACGGTTTTTCTTCTTTACCACGGCAGTTAACGAAAGCGACTGCGATAGCTAAGATACAGATTAATTTTGTTACATTTTTCATTGTTGTCATTTCAATTCTCCTGTTATTTCTTGACGTGTATCCACGACTTTCTTCACGACGTGCATTTTTATAACAGTATAAAATCTATTGCATGGCTTCTAAAAGTCAAACGAGTTTGATGTTGCAACGCTTTAGGTATTACCCTTAAAGAATGTCAAAAATATTTTTATCTCTTCTTTTTCTTGTTGTTTTAGCCCATAGTTTTGAAGTTCCACCTAGGATACGCTTTAAAACAATCGAAACTCCGCATTTTTACGTCGTTGTAGACGAAAAAAAAATGGACACCGGCTTTTTCATCGCCGGTAGTTTAGAGCGCGCTTACAAGGCACTAGACCCATATTTCTCGCAAAAACCGACAAAAACAACCGTGGTCATCAATGACAAAACCGACTTGACCAATGGGTATGCAACTCGCATTCCGTATCCTCATATCATGATCTATCCAGTGTTACCGAATACAAGTGAAAGTCTAGCTGACTACGGCGACTGGGCTTTCGAGCTTTTAGCGCACGAATATGCTCATATTTTAACCTTCGAGGGTGCCCGCAGTTTTTATCGTTACTTACGTCCTGTTTTTGGCTCCATTATTTCCCCAAATGGATTGATGCCACGTTGGTGGAAAGAAGGTGTTTCAGTTTATCTTGAAACACAGCTTTCAAATGGTGGCCGCCTTCGATCCAATTACCAAGAATCATTGCTAAGATCTTTTGTTCTCAGCGACACCTTGAGCGATTTTAAGATTTTCGAAATCAATGAATTCTTGCATACATGGCCCGAGGGCAATCGCCCGTACCTATTTGGCTCTATTATTTGGGCTCAAATGGCCGCGGAAGAAACGCCTACGATTGTAAAGCAACTGCACGATCGCCAAGCTGGCCGCGTCCCGTTTTTTATCAATACTCCCGCCGAAGACTATCTAGGCAGCGATTATGAAAAATTCTTCGAAGATACTCTTTTCATCACTGAAGAAAAAATATTGAAACAGATTGATGTCATCAAGCAATTACCAGAATCCATCGCTCAGCCGATGGATCCAAAATCAAAATACTCATCTAGCCCGGCTATCAGTTCAGATGGTAAATATCTCGCTTACTTAGCCGTTTCAAATCGCGATGTTAAAGAAGTTAAAATCATCGAAAAAAATAAAAACAATAACTTCGTGGTTCTAGATCCAAGCCAAATCGAAAATGCTAACCAAATTGACGATATTTACGAAGAGGGCGATGAAGACCAGCATACCGACGGTCCTATCGCGGGCAACATTCAACGCATCTCGTGGCTTCCGAAGACATACAAAATCATCTACGACAAGATCGATTCCTATAGCCCGGCCGAATCATTTTCTGATTTATTCATGTTCGATTTTACTACAAAGAAAACAGAGCGCCTGACATCTGGTGAACGCGCACGAGAAGCCTCACCGTCACCCGACGGCGAAAACGTCGTATTTGTAAAATTAGATGCGTTAAAAACTCGTTTAGCGATTTTGGATTTGAAAACAAAAAAAGTAAAAATTCTTTGGTCAGCGCCACTGCAAGAACGTATTTCCAATCCAAGCTATGTCGATGCGAATACGATCATTTTTTCGTTAAGAAAACCAACAACAGAAGAATATTTAGTATCGTATGATATTTCTTCCGGCTCTATGAAACCGATACTGACCGATTTCTCAGAGGCTCGCTACCCGACAATCATTGGTGGCAATTTATATTTCTCGTCGACAAAAAATGGTATCCGCAACGTATACATCAACAATTTGAAAGACAACACGGCTCAAGCCGTTACACATATTTATACGGGATCTTTTTCTTACGCTCTGGATCCGCTGACAAAAGATATTTACTACACAAAGCAAACATCAAAAGGTCCACAAGTTCATTTTTCTAGCCAAACAGATTTGACTAAAACACCGGGGGAGCTGCCTAAAATCAGCCGTATCTATGCGAATCAGTTTCCTGACAAAACAAAAACTCCTATGGCACAAGAACCAAAAGGAAACTATCCCGTACGTGATTATTCACCCTATTCCTATCTTTGGCCACGTTACTGGATTCCCTTTGTTGCCACATCTAGCAGCGACAGTCGTTTCCTTTTGCAAGCTCAAACAAGTGGATTCGATCCGCTAAAAAAACATACGTATTCGTTAGATTTAATTTTCGATTCCGCAACGGGAAAAACAGCTGTTGATGGAACATACTTAAACCAGGTTTATAAGCATAAATTTGGATTTGTTTACAACGAATACACCACATATTTCGTTTTCGCTTCCAACGCAGCCACCTATTCAACTCGTTCCGTTTTCGTTCAGCCTAACATTTGGCATATGAGCAAGAACGCCACTTTACAAATCAGCGCGAAACAGATCGATACACGAACTTCGACGACTCAGTATAGCCGTGAAGGCGCAGGCTTCATGTTTAACTATGCAGATCTAGAGCGCACCAACGCACTTTCGACACCGTTTTCGGGGCAGAATTATTATGTTGGAATGAATCAGTATTTAAAAAGCGGCGAAAAAGTTCAACAAACACAGTTCTTGTTAGGGACATCTCAATACTGGCCAGATTTGCTTATTGAAAATCACGTCATTTACTTCAAGTTAGATGCTCTTTATTCAAGCGATAAAATTAGCCCCATTTTAGGAATGGCCACTAATTCATTATTGTTGCAACAAGACCCCATTGTTCCGTATTTCCTAATGCGCGGCTACCTGCAAGGGCAATTTGTGGGTGAGACAATGATCAATCCTAAGTTTGAATATCGCTTCCCAATGCGCGAAATCAATCGTGGTAATTCAACCCACCCGATCTTTTTACGTCGTTTGCATGGCGCAATTATTTCAGATGGCGTCTTCTTGGACGGTCGTGCTTACCATAAAACAGATAACGTATTCAAAAGTGTTTCTACGAACCAAAGTTTCTGGAACATGGGTTTTGAATTCCGTTTTGATTTAAATATTGCGTATCAAATGCCACTAACGGCAATTATCGGTATCTATAACCCTCTGGCCGGTTCATACACTTCTAATTCATCTGCTACGACCAGCTTTCAAGTCGGCTCTTTTTTCTAAGAGCCCTCCCTACTGTATCTTTTATGTTGCAAACCAACGAGCTAAGCCCTTATCCTAATAAGGACTTAGTAACCATTGGGGGCATGGATGAATCAAATGGAATGGATTAAGGAACTCATCGAATCCGAAAACAAAATTTTAGAATCAGGCATTGTTGATTCTAATCCAGAATATAAAAAACAGCGCCTAATCGTTAAATCCACTTTAGATTTACTTTACGATTTAAAAGCTCAGTTCACTGAAGCGACTCAGATGTATAACGAGCTAAAACCAACACCTCAAAGCAAAATAAAAATCTATACGATTGCTCAAACTCATTCTGATTTCATGTTGTTCCGTAATGGTTACAAAATGATATTCACAATGAAAGAGCCAGGTGTTATCGAAATTCGTTTTAATTTCATCGGATCACAGTTGATTAGCTCGGTTCATGCAATTGAATCAAAAGTTAATTCTAAGATTTTTGATGATCAGAAATTACAAATCCAAGTTCGCCCATTTGACGAAGTCATTTGGACGTTCAATGGATCTGAATTTAAAGTCGAATTCTTGGTTAAGTTTTATTTAAATCTTTTCGTGCGAGAAAGCCTTAACTAGCAGAGAAACAACTTTCTCGGTCTTCATGCCTCGTGACCCTTTGATTGCCACTAGGTCACCTGGCTTCAGATCCCTTTTAATTTCATTAATTATAGATTCATCCATTTTTTCAGTCGCCCAAACTTGTGGTTTTGCACTCGCTGTATCAAACGCGTCTTTGAATTGTTTCCATGAGGGCCCATAAAATACAACTTGATCGTAATTCTTCGCCTTAATTTTTTTAGCCAATTCAAAATGAAACTGAGCTTTAGTTTCACCCAGCTCCAGCATTTCACCTAAGACTAGAACACGTTTGCCGGTGACCGGTGTCTCGCTGACATTTTCAATCAAGCTTTGCATAGAATCTGGATTTGCGTTGTAGCCATCGAAAATAACCTGAGCTCCCACATCCGCTTTTAACAATTGATTACGTCCCCAGTTTGTTTTTAGTTTGCCCAGCGCTGCCCAAATCATTTCCGGCTTCATTCCAATGGCCAAAGACAATGTCGCTGCCGTTAGTACATTCGTGACGTTGTGTTTACCAAATACGGGAACCAGTGCTTTACCCGTTTGCCCCGCGATCAGTCCCTCGATAGACAATCCTTCTGAAGACACTTTTTTCAAAGTTAAATAAACATCGGCATTCGCGTTGTTATGCGAGAACTGCAATATTTTTTTTCCAGGATGATTTTTCAAAAACGTGCCCATCATCTTTTTAACATTCACATCATCAATATTAAAAATTCGCAGCGCATCTGGCCGTGAAAACTGATAGATCTCGTTTTTTGCCTTAGCAATATTTTCTTGTGACCCAAAATGTTCAAAGTGAGCTAGGCCAACCATAGTACAAACGACAACGTCCGGATCGGCGATTTCAACCAATCGCTGAATTTCACCATAGTTATTCATTCCCATTTCAATGATGCCGTATTCATCAGTGGAACGCATATTCAGTAACGAAAATGGTACGCCCCAATGATTGTTAAATGAACCTACATTCGCATATGACTTTTTATATGTATTAAAAATTTGTGATGTGAATTCCTTAGCCGTTGTTTTTCCAGCAGAACCTGTAATGGCCACGATCGTCTTATTTAATTTTTTGCGATAGCCGTGAGAGATATCTTGCAAAGCTTTTAGTGTGTCGGCGACTTGAATCAGCGTGACTGCAGTCTTATCAAATGCCACGGGATCTTTAGACTTCAAATCAAAGATGACTCCGCTACACTGCTTTTCAATTGCCGTTTTAATAAATTGATGACCGTCAAACGCGTCACCGCGCAAGGGAATGAAAAGTTTTTCTTTTAAGTCTGCTCTAGAATCCGTGCCGATAAAATCGAATGTATCTTTCGCTTTATGGACTAGCTTTCCGCCCGTCCATTTTAAAACATCATCTAGTTTTAACGATTCACTTTGCATACTTTATAACCTCTTTGTAGTCGTCAAACGGACGCTTCTTATCGCCAATAATTTGGTAGTTTTCGTGTCCTTTACCCAGGATTAAAACGATATCCCCTGGTTTAGAAACCTGCATGGCTTTTTGAATCGCAAGCGATCGATTGGGTTCAAATACTTTATCGTTTTGATTTTTAAATCCAGCTTTGATTTGCTCGATGATGGCGTTGGGGTCTTCGGTTCTTGGATTATCTGATGTCACGATCACCACATCTGATCTTTCTTCAGCAATTCGGCCCATGATCGGACGTTTTGTACTATCGCGATCACCACCACATCCAAATACGGTGATGATTTTATTTGCCATTTTTAATTCTGAACGAAGTTCGCGAACGGTTTCAATAGTTTTGGCAATCGCGTCTGGCGTATGGGCAAAATCAACAAATACATTTTTGTTTTTTACTTCACGAACTCTCTGAAGTCGACCGGGAATACCAGCAAATGATTCCATCTTCTTAATAACCAAAGGCATTGGTATTTTCAGATAATCACAGACGAACAATGTAGAAATGAAATTGTAAATATTATGATCACCCAGCAGCGGAAACTTCATTTGAAAGCGTTGATCAAAATAACCAATTTCTAATTTTTGGAATTCGAAATATTTTTCTTTTACCTCGAACCAAATGGGAAACGTTTTATTTTTTCCAAAAAAATGTTTCGTCACAGTCGAATGTGTTTTCAATTTCTTACCATAAGAGTCATCACCGTTGATCAGTGCAAATTTTTCTAGTTTGCTTGATTGCGCCAGTAATTCAGTAAAAAGTTTCTCTTTTACCGAAAAATAATTCTCCATGGTACCGTGATAATCCAGATGATCTTGGGTTAGATTTGTAAAAATACAGATGTCGAAATTAACGGAATGCATACGTTTCTGATCAATACCATGGCTGGTGATTTCAACCGCCGTGGCGCGAGCGCCTTGCTTGCGGAAATCTTTATAACGACTATGTACTGTCCATGGGTCAGGTGTCGTATGACTTGTAGGCCATACTTTTTTTCCAACTCGGTGGTTAACGGTTCCGATAACTCCCGTTTTTATCCCGTGCCCCTGCAATAAATATTCAATAATATAGGTGGTCGAAGTTTTACCATTCGTTCCAGTGATACCGACATTGAACATCGCTTCGTCTTGACGTCCAAAAAATAACGAGCACATTTTCTCGTAATAACGTCGACTATCGCTAACTAAAATGTACGGAACCGTTTTTACATCTTGAGTAAACGATTTATCTTCAAGGACAACAAGCGCTGCGCCTTTTTTGACAGCATCGGCAATATATTTGTGTCCATCACTCGCATTTCCCTTGATGGCGAAAAACACACTCGATTTAACGACTTTATTTGACGAATCCACCAGCTGGCTAATTTTGCCAGTACGAGCTAAAGAGCGCGATTTTTTAGGGAAAACGACCGAATTAGGAGGAAAAAAATCAGTGAATTCAGAAAATTTCATCTTTATACAGTAAACGTTTTAGTGTTAAGATGTCCACCATGAATCTATTTGATAAAGACGCTGTAGAAATATTCGAAGATGACAAATATGCAAACGTTATTCTGTTTCATGGCTATGGAGCTGATGCACAGGATTTATACCCTTTATCGAAAATGATTCAAACAAAGGTGAAATGTAATTGGTTTTTTCCTAATGGCCCATTAAGCATACCCCTTGGTGCCCATTGGGTCGGAAGAGCATGGTGGCCAATTCCTATTGATCGCTATCAAGAGGCCGGTTCTGCGCTGGATACATCGGTTGAAGTTCCTAAAGGCATTGAAAAATTGCGCAGCGAATTCCAGAAATGGTTAGCAATGAAAGATCTAAATCCCAAAAAAACTCTCATTGCTGGGTTTAGCCAAGGCGGTATGCTGGCTCAGGATTTATTTTTTACGTTTCCTCAAAACTTCAGCTCATTAGGGTTGTTATCGACAAATTTGATCAACAAAGCCTATCTAAAAGCCCAGCCCCCAGAAAATTTGAAAGGTAAAAATGCATTCATAAGTCACGGGCAGTCTGATCCTGTACTACCGATTGCAGGATCGCGTGCGTTAGATACCTTTTTAAAGGAAGCTGGACTAAAGACGAAGACACATTTCTTTAACGGGGGCCATGAAATTCCGCCCGGAGTGTTGACTCAATTCGGCCAGTTCATCGATCAGGTTCTGGACTAAAGTTCCCTGTTTTATTTTACGTAAAAACCGATTTTATATACTGAAATGAAGTTTCAGAAATTGGGTAAATACACACTATTAGAACAGATGGCCGCCGGTGGTATGGCCGAAATCCATTTGGCTATTGGCTCAGGTGCCGAGGGTGTCCACAAATTTTTTGCCATCAAAAAAATTCTACAAGCGTATTCTGAAAATGACGACTTCATTGCCATGTTCAAAGAGGAAGCCAAGGTTGCTTCGCAATTAAATCATTCTAACATCGTAAACATTTTCGATTTTGGCGTAGATAAGATCAATCAATTTTATATAGTGATGGAATTTGTTCACGGTAAAAATTTGAAGCAAATTATTCAGGCACTAGGGAACGAAAATAGAAAATTGCCTATAGAATTTATCGCCTACATTATCAAAGAAGTCGCCAGCGGTTTAGACTATGCTCACAGTGCAAGAGACATTTATACTGGTCAGCCGTTAAATATCATTCATCGTGATGTCAGTCCGCAAAACATTATGGTCAGCTACAATGGCGAAGTTAAGGTGATCGACTTCGGTATCGCTAAATCCACCGGAAAATCAGAATCAACAAGTTCTGGAACTCTAAAAGGTAAGTTTGGCTACATGAGTCCCGAACAAGTTAAGGGCGAAACCATGGATTACAGAACCGACATTTTCTCGTTGGGTGTGATAACTTGGGAACTGATTGCTAATCGACGCCTTTTCGCTTCTGAAACAGAAATTGAAACTTTAAATAAAATCAAACAAGGTTTTGTTCCTGATTTAGGATTGCACGTCGACGAAAAATATCAGGAGCTTGTCCAAATTGTAAATCGCTGCCTTTCGACAGATAAAAATGAACGCTACCAATCAGGCCAAGAGTTATCCAATGCAGTTAGTACTTTTTTAAACATTCATTTTCCAGAGTTTAACAAACATATCTTTAGCGACTATTTGAAAAATACATTTTATCACTCGTTTGAAAAGTCCCAGGATAAACTTCTCAAATTTAGTCAGCTAAAGCTAAACTCGGATGACTTTTCTGAATACTCGTATCATCCCGATAGCGATTCTTCGACCGGCCATTCGGTTATCGTTGCCAGTCAGGCTGATGGTAAAACATCAAACTCGCGCACAACAACATCGCTAAAGGCAATCAATTTTAAAGTTCAAGACCTAAGCGAATTTAAAGAGCTCGAAACTAAAAAAGATTTGAAATGGATATACGGCGCATTTGCGGTAATCCTATTGTTAATGATTTATTTCGTTGGCTATGAGATGCCAAAAAATAAAACGAAAAACAATGCAATACTTGTATCGAATTCAGAAATTGCGAAGAGCAAATTGGACCTGTTTAAAAATTTTGAAATGCCTTTCGAGAATATCATTGAAATGACAGCCATCGGAAATCAGGGTTGCCTTCAAACATCTGATAGAAAAACGTTTTGTTGGGGCGACAATCGCTTTCATCAACTGGGAGCCGCTACCAGCAAAGACTATGTTCAAATGCTGGAAATCAATACATTTCCAAAATGGGAATCCTTGCAGATTGGCTTATTCCACAGCTGCGGGATCACGATTGTAAAAAAAGATGACCGGGACTGGCGCGCACTTAAATGCTGGGGCGACAATAGCTACGGCCAGATAGGCGACCCAACTCAACAAAACGTGGCCACGCCGACGACTGTTGATCCCAACAATCAGTACAAATCGATCAGTGTTGGCCTGTATCACACATGCGGAATTAGCGTGGATGGATTAGCAAAGTGCTGGGGACGGGGTGATTTTGTTCAGCTGGGATTAGCTCACATTAAATCATCTAAAGTGCCACTGACAGTTGATCCAACTACAAAATTTAAATCTATTTCTTCTGGTGCCTACCATGTATGCGGAATAAAAGAAGACGACACATTACGCTGCTGGGGGCGTAGCGATTTCGGCCAACTGGGAACTGGACAAGCTCATTACCAAGGCACAATACAAAACATTGATCCTGAGACTCGCTATAAACAGATATCACTAGGGGACTTCCATTCCTGCGGTATAACCATGGACGATCAAGTTAAATGTTGGGGAAAAAATGATTTTGGACAAATTGGACTTGGTCACCAAGAACCAACTTTGAAACCAACCCTAGTTTCGAAAAATTTGAAATTTAAAAAAGTAAAAGTCGGCAAATTCCATACTTGCGCAGAATCTACTAGCGATGAACTCTATTGCTGGGGTCGAAACAACTATTTCCAGCTATCTTCAAAAGGAGTCGCATTTATTGCCAATCCGGAAATTACGGCTAAATTAAATCCAAGCAGCGATTTTATGTTGGGCGAATTTTCGACATGCTTCTCACAACCTGGCAAGCTGGGCTGCCGCGGTTACCACTGGATCCAAAATACAAGAGCTCCCGCCGAGGCCAATTAATTTCTTAAAATCACTTTTATTTTCTTCGTCCCCGTAACCGTGTCTTCAGATTCTGTTAATTCCACTTTTGATCCCCGTCCCGAGAATTCCAAATCGTCTGTAGCATGTGGAGATTTTAAAACATCTCGGAGCGACAAAATTTTAGGTGCAGAATTAAGTCCGTCAATCGCCGATTTAGTTTTTGTTTTTTGGTTTTTAATTTTGTCAAAACCAGCCACCAGATTTTTATCCGAAATTAAATTTGGGACCATTCCATCTTTACGGGCAAGAAAAGAGGCGACCTTAGCAAACACAGGCGCCGCTACCTGCGAACCATAAAAAGATTTCTTTGGTGTATCGACCATCGCGTAGATTACATATTTAGGTTCATGCACGGGAATAAATCCTATAAAACTAGAAAGGTAGGCATTAGGTTCATAACCACGGAACTTCGAGCTTGCCTTCTGTGCGGTTCCCGTTTTTCCACCAATTAAGAAGCCGGGAACTCGCGCATTCACGCCCGTTCCACCTTCGTGAGTTACCGATGACAACATAACTTTCAGCAAATCCGAAGTCTTTTTCGAAATCACTCGCGTCGCCGGCGCTTTTTCCATCTCTGTATATTCCAGAGTTTCTGTATTTCTACGTCCTTTAAGTAAGGTGGGCTTATTCAACAAACCGCCGTTCACCAAGGCCGCAAACGAGTTTGTCAGTTGTAACGCATTTACAGAGATACCTTGACCGAAAGAAATATTCGCCAATAAATGCGAATTCCATGGCGTTTCATGTAGGACACCTTTTGATTCCCCTGGGAAATCGACCATTGTTTTTTGCCCAAAACCAAATTTTAGTAAACCATCGCGTAATTTTTCAGTTCCTAACTGAAACCCAACTTTAGCGATACCGATATTGGATGAAAACGCTAAAATTTCAGACGGACTCAGATAAGCAAACTGATGATGCGAATCCGATTCTTTAATCCATCGATCGGCTACTTTCATTTTTCCATATTCACAGAATATTTTAGAGTTAGCTTGAATTAAGTTTTCTTCTAATCCCAAGGCCATCACAAATGGCTTCAATGTAGAGCCAGGTTCAAACACATCCGTAATTGCTTTTTGTTTTAGAACTAAATCATGTCGACTATTGTTAGTTAACGATACCATCGCCCGAATTTCTGACGTTGCCGCATCCATTACAATTCCAATTGCCCCTTCACCTTCGAACGTTTGCATTGTTTCGCGCAGCTGAGTTTCAAAATAGAACTGTAAATCGGTATCAATTGTCATTACCAAATCATTACCCATTTGATTTTCTGTTACGATCATCCCGTCGATGTTCAGTGGGCGTCCGCGAGCATCTCGCTTAACATTGATTTTTTCGCTATCACCCGCAATCGCTTTATCATAGCGCAATTCAAGGCCCTCAAGTCCATTGCCTTCTTGCCCCACTATCCCAATGATTCCTTTATATAGATTTTCAAACGGATAAACACGCTTCCATTCTTGGACAGACGAAATGCCTTCAAGATCGGCCGCTTTTACTCTAGCGAATTTGTTATCATCGATAAAGCGTTGCAACCAGACAAAACGTCGATTTTTGTCTTTGATTTTAGGAAAAATAGATTCGTAACTAACGCCCAAAATCTTACTTAGTTGGCGGGCTGTGGTTTTAGGTGATTTAATTAACTTCGGATCCGCGTAGATGGAATACGAAATCTGCGACATCGCAATTTCACGTTTGTCTTTATCTAAAAAGCTGCCACGTTGAGAATTCAACTTGATTCTAGTTTGGTACTTTCTTTCTTGTAGCTGAGCCAATTTTTCATTGGGCCAAACTTGAATATAAAATGCGCGCGAAAGCACAAGTAACCAAACTGTCGAAAAGAATAAAAATATTATGATGATTCTAGCTTTCAATCGAACGACTTCCCTTTTATATCTGCTTGTGGTGTTGGTGACGCTAAATGAATTATTTGATTTAACTCTGGGTTACGCAGAGTTAGCTTGTGCTTCGCGAACGACATAATCTGCGAAGGAATCGCTAGCTTTGCTAAATCGATTTCTTTAATCTTTCTCTCGATTTCTATTTTTTTATTTTGCTGGGCTAAATAGTAAATCTGATATCCCAAACGGCGCTCTTCCATGTGCAAGAAGGCAATTAGAAACAATGTGCCCACCAATATCATGATACTTAAAAAGGGATTAATATCTTTACGATTGCGCTTATAGAAAACCGAGTTCATCCATGACCTCTTTCCCTTAATTAAACATTATTGTGGTAAAAAAGGGAAAACCTAAGACAATAGCCGCCAGACCTCTGGACGCGACTATTATCGGGTCCAGGCTTAGCTACGTACGTACAAACACACGCAGCTTGGCACTGCGACTACGAGGATTTGCTAATTCTTCCTCGCGTGTTGGGTGAGTCACTTTACGGCGTAATGGATCGCCAAGTTCTGGATAAATACGAAATAGATTTTTGACAATACGATCTTCTAACGAATGAAACGTGATAACAGCCAAGCGACCATTCTTGTTCATTTTCTCCATCAGTTTTGGCAAAACTTGATCGACAACTTCTAATTCACGATTTACTTTCAGTCGCAATGCCATGAAATACTGAGTCGCCGGATGGAATCCTTTCTTGCGCCATCCATCCACTCGTTCAATCAAACCAGCTAACTGTTTTGTCGTTGTGAAGGGAGTCGCTTTTCTATCTTCAACAATGGCGCGAACCACACGAAATGGATTGTGGATCTCTCCGAAAGTCTTGAACAAGACCACTAGATCATTTTCGCTCATGCTATTCACAAGATCAGCTGCCGTTTCGCCTTCTAAATTATTCATGCGCATATCCAGTGGGCCATCATGATAGAAGCTAAAACCGCGCTCGGGGCGGTCTAACTGTGGTGAACTGACACCTAAATCTAAAAGTGCGAAGTCGATACCACCGGAATAGTGTTTATCAAAATTCAAAAAGTTATCTTGGTACAAATTCAATCTTTTTGATTGAATTAAATCCGCAAAATGTTCGTGAGCATACGTGTGGGCATCTGGGTCCTGGTCAAAAGCAAAGGTTTTAAGGTTGGGATTCTTTTCCAGAAGTAGCTTATAATGGCCACCACGCCCGAAGGTACCATCTAAATAAACGATCTCAGATTGATCTACAAAAGGTTCAAAAGCAGTGACTATTTCATTCGAAAGGACCGGTATATGAAGCATGGGCCGAAAGTAAGAATTTTTTAATTGTGCGTCAATGGCTATTCTCTTATCCTGTAGATATGTTAGTCCGATGTCCGAAATGCCATTTTGAACAGCCCAAAGATCCATTCTGCGCCAAATGCGGAATTGAGATGGCTGCGTTTAAACCGCCAGCAGATACACTGGTGGGCAAAATCCTTAAAAACGCCACGGCTGTATTCTTTTTTGTTATTTTAGCCTTGTTCGCCGGCACATTTTACTTTTTCAAAACCAGTCGCGGCGTCCACAGTACGGCCTCTAAAGACTCCAAAAAATTTAGTCTCTCTCAACGTCAATACGTCAATGAGGAATCTACTCAAGTTGAAGTCACTGGGGGCGTAAAAGAAGATTCAAATTCCAATGCTTCGCAAACGCCTCCAAACACTGCGCCCCAACCTTCTACGGCAGCCGCCGCAGCAGATAGTGGCAAAGATATCAAACATCAAACTCCGGAAGAGATTCGTCAGCATTTAGAAAATCAGCTGTTTAAAAAGGACCCGGTAGCCGCTAAAGACGAAACTGCGACTCGTAAATACGAACTAAAAATTTACTTTGCCGAAGTCTCCCAAAAGGGCCTTGATATTCTGGCCCAAGAAGCACGCGCTAACGGCCAAATGAACAGCACAGATTTTGCTCAAGGCGTGATGAACATTCCTATGACTCGAGTGTTGTCCTACCGCGATGACTTTAATGCCTACACTGAGCTATCTAAAACGATCGAAAAAGACAAACCGACCGAATGGTTTCAGGGACTTAAAAGCTCGGGTGTCGATAGTGACGTAGGGATTACCCACACCGTAACCGTCAAAGACTCACCGAATGGCCGTTTGCAGTTAGAAGTAAAAGTTATTAAGCGATTCCAAGTGGGCGGCCAGGACAGCGGCGCCAAAAGCTACCAAAATTTGGATTATATCGGCGGTGGCGAGATCGATGTCGATTCAGACCGCATGCAGACCTACTACATGGCTGAAATACTTTCAAAATTCCCCATGACCTCGCAGCAGGAATACCTAACGGCCATTAGCCCGTTTGAGATTTTTAAGTCGCAAAATTTTCTTGGCGGAAAAACTTTCTCAGTATTTTTTTACACTATCGAAAATAAATAGAGACTTGTGCACAACCTTTGGTAAAAGACCTCGTAATGAAACATCATTACGGAAAAAACGTTCACTTTTTTGATCACCCCTATCTTCTTGGTCTACTAGCTAAATTGTGTCAGCCAACGACATTCCAACCTGAAATCAACCGCTATGTTGATTACTTGTATTCACAGCTTTTAGCAGAAGTCGTAAATAATTTCTTTCCTGTGCAAGACATCTCAGTGGCGACTCGAATGCACAAAGACCACCCAGAGGTTTTGCTAAAAACTCAGCAGATCACTCCGGAAGCTAAGGCCGTTTGTATAAACCTAGCTCGCGCCGGTACCTACCCGTCCCACATCTGCTACGAAAAACTTCATTTGTTTTTGAAGCCTGAAAATATTCGCCAGGATCATATCTTTGCGGCTCGTGCGATCAATTCCAACAGCCAAGTGACTAAAACAGAACTGGATGGATTTAAAATTGGCGGCGGAATCGAGAACAGCTTTGTTCTAATCCCTGATCCAATGGGCGCTACCGGCAATACGATTATGTCGACTATTAATCATTACAAACACAACGTGCCAGGTAGGCCGGTTCGTTTTATTGCAATGCATTTAATTGTGACCCCCGAATATTTGAAGAAAATCACAGAAACACACCCGGATGTCCTAGTTGTGGCTATTCGTTTAGATCGAGGACTTTCTAGTTCAAAAGCGTTAGCAAGCGAACCCGGAGCACTTTGGAACGAAGAAAAAGGGTTAAACGCCAAAGACTACATCGTTCCTGGCGGTGGTGGTTTCGGTGAAGTTATGAATAACTCTTTCGTGTAGTTTTTAAGCCTGAGTTAGCCTCGTTGGTCCACTTTAAGGTTGAACTTTACACCGATTTTTAACTAGAATGCTGACATCAGCTTTTAAGGAATAAGGAAAAAACATGGAATTACAAATCAAGCCGTTTATCTCTGCAGAAAAAATTCAACAACGCGTACAAGAGCTAGGTAAAGAGTTAACTAAGAAATTCCAAAACAAAGACGTTGTCGCTGTTTGCGTACTAAAAGGCTCGTTCATGTTTTACTCTGATTTAATTCGTAACATCGACACTGATTTAGCCTGTGAATTCTACGGTGTTTCTAGCTATCACGGCACTTCATCATCAGGTGAAATCAAAGTAACTCTAGATTTAAACAAACCGGTTGAAAACCGCCACGTACTGCTAGTCGAAGACATCGTAGACACAGGTTTAACGATGAACTACCTAAAAAACTCAATCCTATCTCGTAAACCAGCAAGCCTAACGACAGTAACTCTTCTAGAAAAACCAGAAGCGCTAAAAGTCCCATGTCAGCTAGATCACGTTGGTTTTAAAATCAGCAACGAATTCGTAGTAGGTTACGGCCTAGATTACGAAGGCCAATACAGAAACCTACCTTACATCGGCCAAGTACAAAACTTCCAATAATTTAAGAACTGGCTCCTTAGCTTGCGGCTAAGAAGCCAAATTCTATTGGAAAGACAGTTGTTTAGCTGAAATTTTAAAGCGCTGTCTTGAAACAGTTTTTCAAAAAAAAATTATTATCCGAATTAACTCGTAATACATTCGAGTTTCGATCCCTCAAAAAAGCGAGCGTGTTGGATCTTTCTGGATTTTAGAGAGCACGTTTTAAATTCACTTGATTTGGCGATATTTTACCTGGCCTTAGCCGCAGGCTAAGGGGCCAGTTCAAATAATTAGGCTGCCCCTGGCAGCCTTTTTTTATTTTTTTAGTATTAAAATAACTTTTGAAAACAGCTCTAGAGTGTCTTTAAAAGGGGCTAAATCGAGGCCGCGGAAACTAGCGTCCCCGAACGAAGAGTTAGCCCGTTTTAAAGGCACTCGGTTGCGCTTAGTATGGGGGGCCGAATGTTAGGGCTAATATAATCGTTATAGCCAATGGGATGGCGGCATAAAACAGAAACGGGATCATTTCTTTGAATGTCTGTTCCGGGTTTTTAGCTTTAATTTCTGATGGAGGTAGTTTTTCCATGTGCTTTCTCCTAAATATGTCTCCCTTAAATTAATTTTTAAACGCGTTAAAGACAACTGGAAATTTACATCGCCTTTCATCAATTTTAAAAAGATTTTGAAACTCCCCAATCGAGTCTATATGTTGAGCTAAGGAGGCTGGAAATGAAGCAATACCTAGACCTTTTAAGTCATGTTCTAGAGCACGGAGAAAAGAAATCAGATCGCACGGGAACGGGCACATTAAGCGTGTTCGGTCATCAAGCGCGCTACAACTTGGAAAACGGATTTCCTCTAGTTACGACAAAAAAACTACATACACGATCTATCTTTCACGAACTGCTATGGTTTGTTAAAGGCGACACAAATATCAAATACCTGCGTGATAACAAAGTTAGCATTTGGGATGAATGGGCGGATGAAAATGGCGATCTTGGCCCCGTTTACGGCGAACAATGGCGCAGATGGAAAACAGCCGATGGCCAAACCATCGATCAGCTTCAGCAAGTGATCGATTCGATCAAAAAAGACCCTAATTCACGTCGTCATCTTGTGATCGCGTTCAATCCTGGTGAAGTCAGCAAAATGGCACTTCCACCTTGTCATGCCTTCTTTCAATTTTATGTAAGCAATGGAAAGCTATCTTGTCAGTTATACCAACGTAGTGCTGATATCTTTTTAGGTGTTCCCTTCAATATTGCTAGTTATGCATTGTTAGTGCATATGGTGGCGCAAGTTTGCGGACTAGGTGTGGGTGAATTTGTTCATACATTGGGTGACGCCCATTTATATTTAAATCATGTCGAGCAAGCAAAACTGCAATTAACACGCTCGCCTTTGCCTCTACCAAAACTGGTTTTAAATCCTGACGTTAAAAACATCGATGATTTCAAATACGAAGATATTCAAGTTATCGGATACGAATCACATCCTACGATCAAAGCAGAAATCAGCGTATGATTTTGTCTCTTGTAGCCGCGATGGCAAAAAATCGCACGATTGGAAACAATAACAAATTGATCTGGCACCTGCCGGAAGATCTAGAGTTTTTCAAAACATATACGAAAAACAAAGTTATGATTATGGGTCGAAAAACATTCGACTCGCTTCCTAAAGTGCTGCCGAACCGATTTCATATTGTTATTTCGCGATCGGCTCCGTCGCAGGCACAGGACCGAGTTCAGTTTGTATCCAGCGTCGATCAATCCACAGCCAAAGCACAAGAGCTGATCAAAGCCGGCTGGCCCGATGAGGTCTGTGTCATTGGCGGTGCTGAAATTTATAAGTTGTTTATCCCACTAGCAAACAAGATCGTTCTCACAGAACTCAGCAAAAACTATGACGGCGATACGTTCTTTCCTGAATTTGACAAGACCCAATTCCGCGAAGAAGTTCTAAAACGTTCTTTCGACGGCAATGTCGGCATGGATTTTAAAGTTTATCATCGCAAATAAAAACGTCCCACTAAGTCTCGATTTGATACAACTCAAACAGACGTTTATGGTAAGAGACTCTCGAATTTAGACGCAGATCTGTTTCAAATGACATAATTTCCTATAGAAAAGAAATCTAGAAACGGCCTTCATATAGAACCGAAAAAGTACGATATACTTAATATGTCGAGGGGACGTATGCAAGAAGTTGCGAGAAGATTCACTACCAATGAAATGGCAAACATAGAGGTTTTTGGCCGGATGGAGACCATGAAAGGTACGATGAAAAACCTTTCAACGTCAGGTTGCTTTTTGGAATTAACAAAAGGTGATTACGTTCCACAAGAAGGAGACTGCATTCGAATTATCCTACCTCTTAAATCTTTAAACAAAACCCGCAACCTTTTTGGCCAAGTTGTTTGGAAAAAAGGCGTTGGTTTTGGAATCACTTTTATCAAAAAAGACGAAATTTCTAAGAAAATGCTTTCACGGTTTCAATAGCTCGAAAAGCCCGAAAGTGTCACTTTCCTTAAAACACATTTTAAAAGCGTTTTAATGCTCGCTACACCGTCATCTTTGTTTACAATCATTTTCTACGTGAAATTTGAGACTTTTTCCCAATTTCGTGCTATACTCCGGTTGCTGTGAATATGAAAAACATAATTTTGTTCATACTACTACCTCTACTTTCTCTGGCAGCCAATCCTCGCGATAACTATCGCATGTGTTTAAGCGCATCCAATAAACTGGAATCACCGGCAGATCGTGACGCAGAGAAAATCAATTGCTTCAATCAAGGCCGTGCTAAAAAATCTGTCGACCTATGCCTTAATTTAGCTCGTGTTCTAGAACATACAACATCATCGGATTCACTGATTGCTGGCTGCATCAATGATAATATTTTTAAAATGAAAATGGACGAATGCATAGGAACTGCAAAAAAACTTTACTACTCTGAAAATCGCGATCGCGCGCTATGGACGTGCATTGAAAACATCAATGTTAAACGTTCTCGTTGCAAAAGCATCACAGATGAAATGACATTTCCTCATAACAGAAATGTCGCTCTTAATTACTGCTTATCTAAAAACTAGTTCTTCTCTAAACTCGCGACTCTTCGTTTGATACGCGCCATATCTGACAATGCCGTCAGATATGATTTTTCTGGAATCAATAACCAAGTCCCATGTGGAACCGGATCTGATTTAGAAATCAATTTGCGACTTAAATGGGGGTTATAAATTTGCAATTTCAACAAATCATTATCAAACCAACGAGTCAGCATTTCAAACGGCAAAGGATGCTTCATTTTTAAAGGCTCACCAGGAATGCGTTTCGACCATTTGATATTTTTGAAATACTTAGGCGCATTACTTTCGACTTCTAAGATCGCAAGAAAACTAGCATAGAAATTTCTAGAGGCAAAACCAAAACTTTTCCTTGAATTAACATTTTCAATCAGTTCCGCTAAATCGCGCGTTTTATACTTCTTCGTCATTTTCATAACACCCGTAGGACCGTGATTGTAGCCGGTTACGGCCAGAGGCCAGTCTTCCAGCATGCCATAATTATTTTTTAAAAGCTTCGCTGCCAACTTGGTCGCTTCGATTGGATGGTTTCGTTTATCTACCAGTGGTCCCATCATGCGATAAGGACGCGCATTGGATGGCATAATTTGCCACAATCCACTGGCACCTACTTTCGAGCGCGCTAACACGTTAAATGAGCTTTCCACAAATACAAGCCGAGTGAGTTGTATTGGTAATTGATTCTGGCGGAAAATATCTTCGAAATCCTCGATGTAGCGACCGGATAGGAAAATAGCTGTTTCTACGCGATCCTTCTGCCCTAACTGAAAACGAAGGTCATCCATTTTCAGACTTGGCTTCTCTAATAAAATAATTTTCTTTAAATTATCAACACGCTTCTGCTTTTCTTTTTCAATTTGATAACGAGTTAGGTCTTTATTGCTAACGATATCGGCAAAGTCGACTTTTTTATAAATCTCGCCGATGTTTTCGGTGTTATGAATAACTCCCTGCTCTGACGTATACTCAGTGTAGACTTTTTTCCAGAACTCTACCCGTTCTTCCATTCCTTTAGGGACCTTAAATGCATTTTTACTGGCACCAATATAGTTACCTTGCGATTCAAAATCAGGGTTGCGCCACTCACGGGCTCCAAAAGGATTCGAGGCACCTAAAATTTCATCATGAGTAACAGGAGTATCCTCAGAATTTGCAGACGCGGAAACAGTAATTCCAGCGCTCAAAAAAAACAGATATAAAAACAAATATTTCATTTGTTTAGTCTATCAAGGTATTCAGTATTTTATCAAAAAAGTTTCTAATTCTGGCCTCGTCTGCACTGCCATTAAATATAAAAGTGAACTGATAAACACGACCATCGGCACGTCCGGCATAGCCAGCTAGACTTACAACGCCGGTCAAAAATCCTGTTTTCGCGCGAACCCAACGTTCCGCGGCTTCGCCCTTCATACGTTTTTTCAAAGTTCCATCTACACCCGCGATTGGTAAGGAAACCAACAACTCAGGGAAAACTTTAAAATCTTTGTGAATAGTTTCCAGTAAATGAGTCATCGCTTTTGCACTCATTTTATTTTCACGAGTTAAACCCGAAGGGTTCACCATATAATATTGATCTTTAGGTAATTTAATACGAGCCAGATAATCGTTAATTTTAACCATGCCCTTTTTCAAAGTTCCAATGTCGGCCTCGCCAGAAATACTAAGATTCTTGGTTAACATTTCAGCCACGTAGTTATTTGAGAACTTGTTCATGTCGGCAAGGACAGCTTCAATTGGTTTGCTTTCATATTCAGAAACAATCTTCATCGATTTTGGCATTACCCCAGGCTTCACCTCACCATCGACCAAGATACCACGTTGTTTTAAGAATAACTTTAGATTTCGTCCACTCCAGTCAGCTGGATCTTCTACATTTTTATATGCTACGAACTCTTTGCTCTTTTTGCCAATAGTGCCGCTGACGATAACTTGGGTTCCTTTACGTTCCACATAAATTTCTGCTTTATCGCCCTCATTTTGCGTGGCTTTGTTTTCTACCGTGAACATACCAACATCAGGATCTAAAAATACTTTTGGTCTTTTGCCGCTGGTATCTGGACGCACAAAAATGTTGATCGAATTCCAGTTGAACGACATAGCGCCCACTGGTGCATCATAAGCTCGATCTACACGGTTTTCCTGGCGGCTTTCATCAAAACGAACACTATCAAAAAGTAAATCATCTACGATAATTGAGCCTTTGATTTTTTTAATTTGGCTACGTTCAAACTGATTCACTAAAAACCACATGTTCTCGGAAACAAATGAAGGATCACCGCCACCTTTTAGATATAGATCGCCAGAATAAGTATCGCCCGAAATTTTATCAGGATCCAATCCTAAAACAGTTTTGAATTTGTATCCAGGAGGAAACTGATCTAACACGGCCGCCGCTGTTGTCAGTTTACTAATCGATGCGGGAATTTTTTTCTCGGAAGAATTTAATTCGTAGATAACTTCACTTTTCTGATTGTTGATATAAGAAATCATCAGACTTAAATCCCCTTTAGGAACTTTGCTTTGATTAACGACTTTTTCTACATTTTTTTTAATTTCATTTGCGTTCTCACTTGCCATCGCGAAATTCGCAACTGTAAAGCATAACACGCCGGTCACGACTAAGGTCTTAGATATTTTATTTATTGTCATTCAATAATTGTAGACCTCCCTCTAGTCTTTAAGCAAAAAGTTTATCTTTATTTACTGATTTTTTTTTTGAATTCATACTGACGTTTATGAAACGAATCGAATGGGTGATTGTACTTTTTCCTCTTGTTGTATGTTGGGTTTTGGATCGCTTTACAAAACTGTGGGCCAATGGTTTAGAAGGCGTACATTCGTATGGCTACTTGAATTTTGTTTTACATCACAATCATGGCGCAATGCTGGGATTATTTTCCGAGCTGCCGCAAGTATTGCGTATCGTATCCTTATCAACGGGCGGCGCATTTTTATTATGTATTTATGTCATCATCCAGTACTTACTTCCCATAAAATCATTGGTTCTCAGAACAGGTCTATCCATTTTGATTGGTGGCATTTTAGGAAATGTTGCGGACCGAATTATTTGGGGTTATGTCGTCGACTTTATCGTTTTAGGTACCCCTTCACTTTCAAGTCCGGCATTCAACATTGCTGATGCCGTTCAATGGGTTGGCTATGCGATGATTGTTTCCGCCATTATTAAAGAGGGTGAAATCCTATGGCCAGAACACAATTCGCGCCGAAAATACTGGGTGAACCCGTCGTTCCAATTAAAATATTGTTTCGTCCTGTTGGGTGTCGGTATAGGTCTAACGGTTATCAGTTTAGTGTTCTCTTACACATACTTACGCGTATCAATTTCTGAACTTGTTGGCGGCAATCAATTTCTGATTAACAAATTTATATCGCCATTCGTAATCACATTCTTGATAATTTCGGTTGGGTTTTGCGCGATTTTATTTGCGGTGGGAAAAACGATCTCGCATCGAATAGCTGGGCCCCTGTATGCGTTCGAACGTTTCCTAGATGATACGTTAGCGGGCCGGCCCGCTCACCTGAAATTGCGCGCTGGAGACGAATTTAAGCATTTAGAAGAACTAGCAGATCAAGTGAAAGTTCAACTACAAGAAATCCAAACGAAAACGATGGAAAAAATCGCTTCGATGGAAGACAACAAAATCACAAAAGAATAATTAGACATTTTTAATGTACGGACAAAACCCAGGTCGAGGCCCAATACTTGGAAACTGCCGACACACATCAGGTCGCAGATGATAGTTCGTACAACGACGAGTGCGCGAATCCAAAAACACACAATCCCGATTCGCCTTCTGAGTTAACATAAACAGCCCAGTCCCTTCACGATAGGTAGAAACCCATTTCTCTCGAATCAGTTTTTTTGCGATTTTGCGAATCCCCATATTCTGAACTTCATCCTCAGAAACTAAATTCAATCGAATCAAATCCGACAAAGTCACTTCCACCGGCATAGTACAACAACTAGCCACACAGCTATGACAAACTTCATCTGAACTAAACTTCTTCCAAGTAGAAGGACGATCAACATCCACGGCAAAACTCCAAAACATTTTCCAAATGTAGATAGCGAATGTCACAAAAATAGACAACTAAATTTATTGTTCCAGTGAAACAATTCTTCTTAATATTCGATATGAAAAGCTAGACCTTATAGGGTACCCGTTTGACGGACTTTATGCTGGCTTGCTAGCCTTAGGCTCTATGAACAATACTACGCCAGAACACGAAAAGTTATTTGATGAGATTTGCAATAAATTGAATGAACTATCACACCGTGATGACATTTCACTTCCGCAAACTAACAAGTTTGAAAAAATGCAGACACAGATTAAAAAATTCCATAGTGATCTGCTGGATACTCAAGACGAATTCAGAAATAAAATCGCTTCACTTGAAAATTTGCAAGTATCTAAGTCTGAACACAATAGCCAATTGCGCATGATTACGGAACAGCTACAAGCGGAACGTAACATCAATACCAAGCTGAATGCTGATCTAGTTAAATCAAATGAAATCGCACTTCATTTACAACTTGAAATGCAAGGCCTTAAAACTCGTGCTCAACAAATTCAAAATGAAGAACGTAAATACAATTTACAACTTCAAGAAAAAATCAAAAGCAGCCTAAAAGACCTTGAACTGAATGATGCTTTAAAAGAAGAGCTTAGCCTCGAATTAGCTAAGACAAAAAATCAGTACCAAATGGATCGTGATTCATGGTTTTCCGAAAAAGAACAGATCAGCGCCACGATTGAAGAACTAAACCAAAAAATGCTAGATAAAGACCGTCAAATCACGGCTTTAAATGTTCAAATCGAAGAAATGCAAAATGCATTGAACGAAATCGAAGAAGCTAGTCATAAGCAAAACGAAAATATGAAAAATTTAATGACGGTGGCCGAAAACAAAATCGTAGAACTGAAAATGGGCTACGATAAAAAACACTTGGAATCACAAGATTATTACAATCACTTGCAACAAGGTATGACTCAGATCAATCTTCTAAAACAAGAAAACACAAGTCTGAAAGAATACGTGGCAAAGGTAAACCAGTACTTGCAACAGCAACAACAATTGCAGGCAAGCCAACATACGGCTCAACAAGTAGCTCAAACGACTCAAGCCAGCTCTAAACCAAATTAAAGGATAGACCATGATTCTAACCACTATCGAAGCAGTGCCAGAAAAGAAGATTATTGCTCATTTCGGTATCGTTACGGGTTCCACAGTCAGATCTAAACATTTCGGCCGAGATTTATTCGCTGGTCTTAAAAATATCATTGGCGGCGAACTAAAAGGCTATACTGAATTGATGGAAGAAACTCGCGATGAAGCGACTGAAAGAATGGTAGCCCAAGCAACAAAATTGGGTGCCAATGCCATAATCGGAATTCGTTATGCTACCAGCGATGTGGCGCCCGGCGCTGCGGAAGTATTTGCCTACGGAACAGCCGTAAAGGTTGAATAGTGGAAGCATTATTTCAATTAGGTATATTCGTTATTTTATTGGTTGTCGGATTCTTTTTCGGTAGCAACCGCGAAAAAAAACACTATAAAAGTATTTTAGAACGTCAGAAACAGTATTCACGAATTGCAACTCGATCCGAAAAGATTCGTGATTTGTCGCTGTACTCCGATGCTACCCTTGTTACCGGTAGCGTTGTCATCGCCAGCGATTATTTCAAAAATTTCATAGCTTCCATTAAAAATCTCTTCGGTGGTCGCCTAAACAGCTACGAATCATTGATGGATCGCGGTCGTCGCGAATCTATACTGCGTATGAAAGAAAGTGCTAGTCGTTGGGGCGCTGATGAAATTCTGGAAGTTCGTTTAGAATCGTCTGCATTAGACGCCATCGGTATCGAAGTTTTCGCCTACGGAACAGCCGTTAAAAAACACAAAACTAGTGACGTACTAGCTTAATGAAATATATTCCGTCTGAAGAGTCCGAAGAAATAAACTATAAAACTGAAAGACACCCTTGGTTAAATGCCTTAATTTTGGTAGTAGGATTTTTTGGATTGTACTTCTTGCTACTGGTTGCCTTGGGTATAGCCGGTGAAACAGCGGCGACATCTATTCCGGCAAAATACGAAACTAAACTCTTTTCTTTTCTAGATATGAAAATGGGCCAAAAACCATGGCCGTTTGGGCAATCCTTGGCCGATGATATTTTCAAGCGTAACTCAATTGATCCCGTCTATAAACCTGAGGTCTTTTTGTCTTGCGATCCAACCGTCAATGCGATTGCGCTGCCAGGGAAAAAAATCATTGTATTCAAAGGTCTTCTAAACGAAACGCTGACATTGAACTCACTTTACTTCATCTTGGGACATGAAATTGGTCACATACTTAATCGAGACCATTTAAAAAGTATGGGCCGGGCCATTGCCATTTCGTTAGGGTTGTTCTTCATCAATGTGGGTGCAGATTCGAATTCGTTCTTTTCTATCAACCAAGCAGTTATAGATAGACGATTTAGCCAAGGCCAAGAATCTGCATCCGACGACCGAGCAATTGATTACACAATCAAGCGATTTAAAGGTTTGTACACGTCCAACGATTTCTTCGATATGATCCAGAAAATCAATCCCGACGCCTCTAAATTAGCTAGCTTTCTAAATACTCACCCTCTGACTCAGGATCGCATTGATAAGATTAAGAATCACCCGTCGTATAATCCAACGACAACAGACGTAGAAAAAATTAATCCTGCTACCGTTGACTGCACCGGTAACTAGTTCGTTACTTGTGACATAAACATTTTCAAATAAAAACCCTCTGGAAAACTGCACAAATGAGGATGATCAGGTGCATGTCCACCTTGTGCGACGATTTTAGAGGTACGGAATGCCTTAATCTGTGCGCGATTCACTGAATCTTTAAGGTCTTCTAAGGCAATAGCTCCCGAACACGAACAAGAAACGACATAACCGTATTTCTTAATGCCTTTGTATGCTTTCAAATTTAATTTCTGGTAGGCTGATTTTGCCGCCGGAATATGTTCCTTGCTTTTTGCAAACGCCGGCGGATCGACAATGATTAAATCAAATGTCTTTTCATCAATCGTAAACACATCATCCATCACATCAACTGCTTGGACTTGAGCCTGGATACCGTATCCGTCCATTGTTGCCTTGGCATTCGTTAAAGCATCTTTAGATATATCCACCAAAACAAATTCAGCGTCGACGCCCATTTGTTTTAATACAAGCCCTAGATACGCCGTCCACTGGCCCAAATGACAACAGATGTCCATGATGCGAACTTTGGAAGGCTTAAAGAATTTTACGTACTCAGTGAAAACTTCAGCGACTCGAAATAAATTGTAATTTTGATCCAGAAAGAAACCTGTCTTTTGCCCGCCCATCAAGTCCGACTGAATTTTCATTTCTGACTTCAAAAACCAGTGATCAATAGAAACAGGCATCACTGAAAGGTCTAATTGAGCCAGGTTATTCAGAATTTGCGCCGGACCAAACGGCAATCCTTCTTTTTCACGGATTTTGATGTCATTGCGAAGAACTAAAATCGATTGCTCCCAAGGAATTAAAATTAGCTTTTCCTGATTCAGTTTTTCAACTAAAGACTTAAATAATTTAAGAGGATCTGAAAGATAGCTATTCATTCCCGCCGTAGTTACTTGAACAACAAATACTTGATACTGCTTCCCATTTTTCTCGGACAGGAATCGGTCAATAACTAGCCCTGGTAAAAAATCATTTTCGCTAAAACACAAACGAAAACTTTTCTGATATCCCAATGATAATCTTTGAATAAAAAGCTCATACAATCGTGAACTTAAAAACCCAAATTTATCCTCTAACTTTTCGCGCGAATCAAACGTCAAAGCACGATAATAGAAAAGTGACAGCGAATTCGCATAGCCTCTGGAAACAAACTGATTTTGAGCATCACGCACTTCAACAATTTCATTCGGATTAACAGACTCGCTAGGCTTGTCAAACAAGGCTTTCGTCATCCACGGATGACGAAGTAAAACCTTAGGATCGATATTTTTCTTTACGTTTAACGTAATCATTTAACCTCAAGCTCAAAAAAACTAAACACAGTTTTCTCGAATTTATTAAAGTTGTCATCACTGACCATGATCAAATACTTCTTACCGTCAGACTCATAGATGACCAAACCTTCATAGTTTTGATTTAGATCATCACTATCGCCATCGGGATTTAAAATATATTTACCTTTTACTTCCCACGGATCATTTTCAGATTTGCGCTTAATCAACCAAACGATATTTGTATACTGCAGGCTTAGTGCGGCTTGTACCGATCGCGACAACAAAAGAAACGTGTTATCGGCGACTTTTACAAAATCACTGGCGCCATTATATACAAAGTTAGGGCCGATTAATTCCGTAAAATCCAATCTTGATTTTTTTTGAAAAACAAATTTCCCGCCGTTTTCAGCGAATTCCAAAATGTAAAAAACCTGATCGCCATCTTTGTTCTGAACAAGGCCACTTTCCGACACCAGGTAGAGTCGCTTTTTAGGCTCGTCGAAATAAAGGCCTTCAAAAGCTTTATTGTTATAGAAGCCGGCAATCTGTTTTCCTTCAAATTTAGGAAGAAATTCGCTAGGCAATTCTAATTTATTTTGAATCACTTTGTTTTTTACGAACATTATTTCGGGCGCGATCTTAGGTTTAGCGTTCAGGTCACCCTCCGAACTGACCAGCCAACCACCGCCATATCCAGACACTGCTTCTAGATCATAAACCGGCAGTTTCTTGGTCTTTTTGATTAAAGAAATTTTCTCCTGCAGTTTCAACTCGAATAGTGCAGACTTTGTCTTCGTTTCTGAAATATCAAAACGATAAAGGCGTGGTTCACCAAATCGACCGCGATCATCCGTCACTGCAAATAGTTGATTGCCTTTCAGATACAATCCGGAAAAACCGCCTAATTTAGTATTTTGAAATTTTTTAGACGTATCGATAACGATGGACTGAGTAGGCCTTAAAACCAATGATGTTAATGGATCGCCAAAGGATATGGTCGATTGACCTAAACCCAGCACCACACTCATAGCAATAGTGAACTTATTGAACATCTAAATAAACCTATCGCATTCTCATTTTTGCTAACTGAATTGTATTTTCCAAAAGACAAGCGATCGTCATTGGCCCAACACCGCCCGGCACGGGGGTTATCGCTTTTACAATCTTCGACACTTCGTCAAATTTTACATCGCCGCCTAATTTGCCATTCTCGTCTTTGTGAATACCGACATCAACAACGACTTGATTTTTATTGAAATATTCAGCTCCGAAGAAACCCATCTTTCCAGCTGCGACAACAACGATTTCAGACTCTTGAATGACTTGCTTCAAATTTTCCGTATGACTGTGGGCAATGGTTACCGTCGCATTTTTCTTTAATAACAGTGCCGCCATGGGTTTACCTACAATCTGACTACGACCTATAACGACGGCTCGTTTACCTTTGATCGGAATCTTGTAATAGTCCAAAATTTTTATGACTCCACTCGGAGTGCATGGCTGAACATGTTCGAAATCCGACCACAAATAGCCGGCTGATAAGAACGTCAGGCCATCCGCATCTTTCAAAGGGTCGATAGTTTTCAAAACAGAAGTTAAATCAATGTGCTTAGGCACCGGTAACTGAACCAGAATACCGTCGACATTAGGATCTGTGTTTAATTTTTGAATCTCGTTTTCAAGATTGGCCTGGCTAACTGAGGCGTCTAAGTTAACGATCTCAGATAGCATTCCTACTTTTTGGCAGGCGACATGCTTACTTTTAACGTAAACGTGGCTGGCGGGGTCATTGCCAACTATAATCACTTTTAGACAGGGCTTGCGGTTATATTTTTTGGCGAATTCGCTTACGTCTAAGGTCAGTTTAGCTCGCAGGTCGTCGGCAACTTTACGTCCATCTAAAAGAATCATGCTCTCTCCTGTCCTTGAATAGTGTTGTTTTACCCTATACTGTTGAATTATTTAAATTATTTATTGACCCTCTATACAGAATTGATTAGTTTTCAGGTCATCGGCTACCGCTTTATGTCAAATTAAGAGGATGCCACAGAATCGAACACATCGAAAAAACAAGGTGGAACTATGTCTGAAAAAGTAAAACTATCTAAAGACGGCAGCAGCATCGATTTCGTTCAATCTGAAAATGTCCCTACATCACTAAAAAAATTCCGCCAAAGTCCTGAAATCGAAGGCTTTTATCGTTTTATTTTTGAAAATGATTTACAAAAAGAAGGCTACGAAATTTTGGATAAAATCATCACTCAACGTAAATTAAAAAAACAGGCCGACAAAAAACAAGCGGTTGAAGATAAAAAAGACGCTAAAAAGAAAAAATAGTCCGAACCTCGTTCGCCTTTTATTTCTAAATTCTAATACACTCTAGTTCTTAAATTGCCTGCTTCCCTGCGCGGAGGCAGCATGAAAACCACATTTAAACAGCGAAAAAATTACCTCAATAGACATTCCAATGGGCAAGGATTAGTCGAGTACCTGATCATTGTTTCTATTGTCGCCGTCGGCGCCATCGGCATCGTCAAAGTGATCAGTCAAAACATGCGATTTCATTTTACGCAAGTGGCAGAATCTTTAGGTTCCCATGCACCCGAACGCCCACAAAAGGGTGAAATCAGAAAATCTCATTTCGAGTCTAAAGATTTTAATAATTTCTGGGAAGGATCAAAGTGAAGGAATTTTTGATTACTATGACCTCTCTTTTTTCTGGCCTCTATTTCATTTTTTGGACCAGCTATCTTGGATGCAACTACGCCCTGGCCGGATTCTATTTAAACGATTTTTCGTTTTGTGAACTAAACTCAAACCGTCGTGAATGCTGGATTCAACTTAAACGTAAGGTCGACTCACTCAAATTTGTGAAAGTAAATCAACTATATACTGAAAACTCACTTCGTGAGAAAACGGTGCATTTGAATTTCGACTATAGCTTGCCGATCATTGGGCTTAGCCACGGTATCAAAGATATTAAACTTTCGTCATCCCTGCAGCCAGGAAAATGGCAATGACACTGAACAACTCTAAAGGATATGCCCTGATCGCAACGTCTCTGCTGCTGCCTCTTGTATTGATTAGTCTTGGCCTTGTTACATTTAGTTTGCTGAAAACTCGACATATTCACAAAATGAAGACCGTCTGCCAAACTGAATATCATTTCTATTTCTCTGGACTTAAAAATGAAATGAACACGATCCAAATGTTTGGGGCAGCCGCAACGGCGCTTTATCAAGCACAAATGATTTTGCTTCCCATGATATGGCTTCCACCGATAGCAAAAGCCTATCGAACACTTCTAGACCTACGTGAAAAAATGGAACGTCTACAAAATAGGATCATTGATGTATTCAATACCATGAATCGTCTTCGATCTGTTCAAACGTTCGGATCGATTCAACGATCGCTCTATTCCGAAAATAAAAAAATTAAAAGCGTCTTAACTCACCAAAGTTTAGCCAGTTATAAGGTTGATCCCAAACTGCAACTTACAAAACGAATGAATATTATATTCCCGCCCTACGATCCGCATCCGAAGATTGAAACACGACAACGGTTTGCAATTTCCATTAAAAGCAGCATCCAACCCAAAAGTTGGATTCAAACACTGGCTATAGATCGTCTTTCAGAGGACTTTAGCTGTTCAGCCACATTAGTAAAAACATCAGAGAATGATCTGATCATTAGCTATGATTTATGAGTGTCGATCGAATGAAGAATAGTGACTTCCTTTTTGAATCTTTGGTTGTACTGATTTTTGCAATGATTTTGGCATTCTTGGCCTTTATAGCCACAGGTCGATCGGGGGGATTATGAATTTCAAAAGTAAAATAGCAAAACTACTAAACAGTTTAGATCAGAAAAACAGACTTATTCTGTTTTTCCTAGTCGGTTTTATGGTGGTGGGTTTTTCCAAACTAAGCGCCCACAATGCCGAAGCAAATGACAATAAATTTCAAATAGACACAATTATTCCGTCTGGTTATGTCCTGATCCCGATAAAGTTATTAAATGCAGATTCGATTTCCGCCGTTATTGGATCCTATGGCGTTGCCGATATTTACGCCACGATTCAAGGCGAGAAAACAAAATTACTGTTTTCACGTGCTAAAATAATCAAATCCACGGCAGATGAAACTACCTTTGCTGTTTTAGTAAAAGAAACCAAAGCTCATTTACTTTCCGGAAACGACGATCCCTTTTTTGCGGCTGTTCAAAATCCGAAAGCTAAAGCGATCGAATCAGAACATAGTTCTAAACCGGGAATCCGGATTATTTACCAAAATTAGGAGTCGATCATGATAGGTATTTATATTTCTATCCTTCTGCTGTCAGTATGTTCGTTTTCTGCGCCGAATATTTGGATTAATCAAGGCAACGATCAAAACGATTTTCAATCAAATGTTTACAGCGAGGACGGCATTTCAATCGCGGACTACTACCTAAATTTATTTGAAGATCGTAGTGTCGATCAAACCTATCTTTTATCTAAGTCTGAGTTTTGGTCCAAGCAACAGACATCAGAAAAAATATTAGACAATGAAGTTAAAGACCTTCAAAAAGGATATGTTTTTAGTTCTAGCAACCGGTTGCTACTATTTGAATTTTTTAAGCAAAATGCTACCGGTGCCAAGTCTATGTGTCACCTTTACGCCAACGACGACTATTTAAAAACGTCCGAACCTTTTTTTGATGGAAACTGCAGTTTATCAAGAGTTTCGTTAAAAGAAATAAATTCAGATTTGTTGAAATACGACTACGTTTTGGTTGATGGCAATAAGATTGATATTAGGCAATCTCCTTACTTCTTTTCATCAGGACAGGCTCATCAGTTTATTTTTATTTCCAATCAATTTGCCACAAAAGAAATAACCGCGACGACACAAACACTTAAGAAAACACCTTTAAAACTGGAACCATGGATCGAAGGCAGCTGCGATAACATCACCAAAGACAATACTGGGTTATCAGACCCCATCAAAATTTACTTTTCAAAGGATTGCGTCCAGAATGCCAAGCAACCGGGTTCGGCCACACTAGCTTTCATTGGCCGAAACAAGTACTATATTATTTCAGGTATTTTGATTTCGTTGGCTGCTTTGTACGCTAGTTCGAAGTATGATCTTGTGGTAACTCTACCTTGATTGGTCTGTAGGAATCGAAAAAGGTTTTGGTCTGTGCCCATTGGCCCGTAGCGTTCGGGTAGGTGTAAAAATCAAAGAACGGTGCATTGAGTTCATCTACACCAGCGGTCTTTGAGTCTTCTAACGCTGCGTAAGTAAGTTCAACGTCGGCTTCTTCGATTGGTGAATCTGATCCAAAACTAATTGGGACTTTGGCGCGCCGTAAAGCTTCCCACGCAAATAAATTTTTCAATGTTTTTGGACTTAGTTTATCTTTAAGAAATTTTTTATCGCTTAGCCAGTGAGATGGCTGCATATGGCAACGAACAAAAAGTGATTTCATTTTCACGATCGTTTCAGGATCAACCAATTGCACATGTTCCAAATTTAAATAACCGCGGATTTTTTGTGAATACAAGCTACGGGCGATGTCCACAATATTGTCCACGGCTTTGTCACCCAACGTATGTGCGCTAAATTCCAAATTGTTTTGCCAGCATTGTTTCATGACTTCAGATATATCTTCATTAGGCCACAGATTATAGCCGTTCTTATTAGACCCGTTATAGTTTTCAATCAACCACGCCGTATTGGAACCTAACGAACCATCAGAGAAAATCTTAATTCCTTTGATTTTTAGATTAGGATAGCTGCCCTTCACCTCACTTAAAATAAAAGGCAGAATGGTTTGCAAGGCATGTCCCCGCGTTTCGGCATTAAAATTAATTTCGGCGAAAAGTTTTAGTTCACCTGACTTTTGCATTTCTTTCAGAACCTGCCACTGAGCCAAGGAACAGGTCATGTCACGAATATGTGTGAATCCCTTTTTTAAAAAATAATCTTGAGCTTCTAGCAAACAACGTCGTATTTCAGAATCCGAAAGTGGAGGGAGGTGGGAATAGATAGAATAAAATGCGCTCTCTTTCAAAATTCCCGTGGGTTTAAAATTTTCGTCACGTTCGATAAAAGGCGCCAGTGCCGGTATATTTTCAATCAAAGGTAATATAATTTTAAGCGCAGTAGAATTAAGCAAACAACTATGGGCATCTTTTTTAATAAAACAAATGGGAGATACAGAATTCAGGCGATCTAATTCCAAAGAAGGAATTGAATTTGTTATTTGCGAGTCATCCCAGCCAAAGCCAAATATCCAATCGCCACGAAAATTCTTCGGTTCAAAAGAATTAACAGGAATAGCCGATAACGTTTTAAAATTTTGAACGTCAAAATAACTCTTCTTTTCCCCGGTCATTAGCCAGTGAACATGACTATCGTATAAAGCTGTTACCGAAGTGATATTGTCGTTCATAAGTTCAGCGAGTGACGATTTTAGGCGTACTCTTGACGTCCCCTTTTTCACGTTTAGAAATGATACATTTCATGTATCACACTTAGAAGAATTATCAAATTGAAACTCTTTTCTGGCCGTTCAGTGGCGCCAATATTGAACTATAGGATTGTAACAAACGAGGTATTTATGAAAACCATAACTTTTATCTGCGTGCTAGTTATCAGCGTTTCTGTTTACGCTAAAACTGAAGGCGGTTTAAATATGGAAGGTTTTGGTAAAAAGAATTCCCAACAACGTAATTTAGCAGCAGAAACAATTGATGATATGAATATAGTTTTGGCTCAGCTCAACAGAGTTAACAGTAAACCACAGGCTAGATCGATTACTGCAGACAGCACTGGATTTTCAGGAAACAACGGCGCGTTAACCAAGGCCAAAAAAAAATCAGCAGTCTCTGCAACTGCTGATTCTAATGGTACAAAATAATTAATGTTAATTTTATCGGGTAGGTAATGGTGGCGGAGATGCTATCGATCCCACGCCGCCTGGCAAACCACCAAGGCCGCCACTTACGCCGCCACCTAAAGAATAGCTTCCACCAAGATAACTAGATCCACCACCTGAATTAATTCCGTACTGAACAGATTGAATTCTTTGAATCACACCCATTAGCTCAGCTTGAAGACCTGAAACCGCACGTTGCTTTTGCATCGCATTTTCATAGTAACGCATTTGTTGTTGCATCACTTGCTGTTGCTGTTGCAGTTGCATTTGCATCATTTGCTGCTGCATTTGTAGACCACCAACACCAAGTCCGCCCAGTCCGCCGTCTAAGCCGCCAAGGCCGCCTAAACCACCGAGACCTCCCAGTCCTCCCAGACCGCCTAAGCCTCCTGCGCCTAAACCGCCCAGTCCACCTAAACCGGCTAAACCACCCAGTCCTCCAAGTCCACCTAGGCCACCGCCTAAACCACCCAAGCCACCAAGTCCCATGACTCCTGGAATTCCAGCGCCACCGACCAAACCATAAGGCATTCCGCCAAGTGCTGCGTAGGGATTCATTAATCCTTGTCCACCTAAACCACCCATTCCACCAAGTGCTCCTAGACCGCCTAAGCCGCCAAGGCCACCTTGACCTAACATCGCAAGTGCCATTGGATCAATTCCACCCATGGCTCCCGACATTCCTGGAAGTCCGAAACCTAAACCACCGGCTGCCATCAACTGAGGATACATACCTAAACCAGCTGAATTCAATCCCCATGGACCATTCAATCCCCATGGAGCCGCGCCGGCATTGTACATACCGCCGCCCAGTGCGCCACCCAGTGCCCACGCTGGTAAACCGAATGCGCCGCCAATTTGTCCCATACCACCCAGAGCTGCGTATGGTCCCATAACTCCGCCCATACCACCGATTCCGCCGGCCATGCCCGCGCAACCGAATGAGCCTTGCCCAAGTCCCGCACCCAATGCGCCCATAATACCAGGAAGTGCTGCCATAAATGGTGAACCCATTGGCATTTGAGTTGGGAAACCCAATTGAGCATTTCTATCTTGCATGTTTCCGTAGAAACTTTTTGTCGATGAATAAGCCATCAATGCTACTAGTGAGTTACCGATCACGCCGCCCCAGTTAGGTTCGCGACCTTCGATTTGTCCACCAGCACCACCGCTGACTGAACCTAAACACTCGACGCAAATTCCACCTTCGCGGATTTCTTCGATACGTGCACGGCGAGCTTCCATGATTTCTTCACGCATTGATTTTTGCATTTCAGGAATTTGAGCTTTTGCGGCTTTGATTGCTTCTTTTTTAGCTTCGATATCTTTTTTAAGATTCTCTACAGTACGGAAAGATTTTGGATAATTTAAAACAGAAGCTTGGCAATCAGCTAAGTTGAATTTCGATCCGCCTGTTAAATATTTTCTTTGGCAGATAGATGCAGCTAAACGACCTTTCGGATTGTTTGCTTTATCGCAAACTGCGCCCCATTCTTTGTTCAACTGTTCTGGCTCAACCACCAATTCGGCTGTCTCTTCGTCATCATCTTTGCTGGACGCTGGCATACGAGATCTTTCCATAATAACCATCATAGTAGATTTTGGCCCTACTGTTTTAGATGGCGTGCCTGGTTTTTCAACCGTTTCGGTCGGAGGCGCTGCACAACATGCATCTTTTCCCACAGTTCCGGTCTGTGCGCCTTGAACATCAACCTTAGCATCTGTCTTAACCGGAGCCACGTGACCCTTGTAATCCAAACAACGATTTTGGCCGTCAAAGTGAGCTTTAATAAATGAATAGGCTTCTGGTTGGAAATTACTTCTTAATGAAGCATCATATTTGCGAAGATTCGTTTGTTCTTTCGACAATTCACGCTTGCTTGCCGAAAGCTCTTTATTCCACTCCGCAATTTGTTTTTTCAATTCAGCTATCTCATCTTTATAACTGCTGGCTTCATCACCTTGAGAAACATCATAGCCGCAACCTTGCAATCCGCCATAAAGCCCATAACCGTGAAATTGCGCCTGGGCATGCATCGTAGTTAAGATTGCACCAACAATCAGTAGTATCGAGAATCTCATAGTTTCTCCTTAATTTCTTGTATCACCTTCAGGATATCGTCCTAATAAGAAGAAAACTTGACTCATTTTTATTCGCTGGACTTAATTCTTGAAAAACTAGACTTAAGAAATATTACGAATTCAGGTAGCATTTTAAAGAATGGCGCTGACTAGCACACAAACAAAACCCACCATCCTCTGTGTCGACGATGAAAACGACAATTTAGAGGCTTTAGAACGTATATTTCGCAAGAAATACAATATATTAAAGGCGGCTTCAGGCAAACAAGCGCTTGAGGTTATTCAGCAGCATGGCAACGAAATAAGTCTGATATTAACTGACCAAAGAATGCCCGAAATGACGGGAATTGAAGTCTTAGAGAAAGTTATTGGTCAGTATCCCGAAATGATACGTATTCTGATAACAGGTTTTACAGATTTAGAGTCTGTTATCCAAGCTATCAACAAGGGTCAAATCTATCAATATATCACTAAACCTTGGGACCCAGTGGAATTATCAAACACCGTCGACCGCGCTGTCGAACGTTTCACTGTAGGCCGGGAACTAGCTATCAGAACCAAACAATTGGAAGTGGCCTACAATGAATTGAAAACATTGGACGATGCAAAATCTAAATTCATGATTCTAATTAACCATGAACTTAAGACTCCGCTGACTTCAATTATCAATTTTTTGTCTTTGTTGAATGAGAGTCCCTTATCTGAAGAACAAAAACTGTATGTTGATCGCACGATTAAAAGTTCCAATAAATTAAAACAAATTATCGAAGATGTGTTGATTTTGGTTCGCGCTGAATTAAATCAGCTGCACCTGGACCCACAAGCTATCATATTAAACTCAATAGAAAACTTAGTGAATGCCGATAATCAAGCGCTTAAAACTAAAAAAAATCTTGTGCTGGCAGAAACGATCGATCCTTTAGAATTTAAAGCTGACAAACGACTATTTGAACAAATTCTAAACAGAATATTAAATAACGCTTTTAAATTTTCTACAGAAAGTGCGACGGTTGAAGTTAAAGGTTCCAAAATTGGTAATTTCTATGAATTTAAAATTATTAATCGTGGTGAAAATATTCCGGAAGCCGCTTTGAAAAAAATTTTTCAACCTTTTTTCATGGATGAAAATATAATGAATCATTCGGTCGGATTGGGTCTTGGCCTAAGCATTTGCGACAAGCTGCTAAAAATGCATGGCACGTCACTAAATATTCGCAATGTTGAAAATGGCGTTCAAGTGGCATTCTATTTCCCATTAATGCACAACTAATCCGATTTATGGAAATCAATTCGGTCTATTAAACATAGGCTGATTTTCCTTTTTTGCATCGGCGCTGGCCATGATAAAATTCTTTTTACTCAGCGTTCTTTTTGTCCTGCCCGGTCTATGCAAAGACCTGATCATTCCCCTTGGGGACAGCACTCAAATACCCATTCAAGGCAACCAAGTCTGGATCGAAAAAAAAAGCATCATTCGAGTTAGCGCCATTGGCAATCAACTCAAGGTTACAGCAATTGAAACAGGCACTAGTTACTTGAAAAATAAAAACTCTCTTTATCTTGTTCAAGTGATAAAGCCTAACGAAATGGACCTCTATAATAAACTATCGGGAATTTTAAAAAATCGCTTAGGTTTAAAGCTGAACGTAAATCAATCGCGAGTTGAAATTGCCGGACATCTGTTTCGCTTAAAAGACTGGCTCTACATAGCGGACCATATGGGGAATAACGATGAATACGTTTTCAAAGCGAAAATTGCACCGGAATTAATTCCAGAAGTTAAAGCCTATTTTATCTCACAATTTAGAAATCGCGGGCTCGCAGATCAACGAATTAATTTTGAAAGCGAACCGGAACTTAAACTGAATCCAAAAGATCCGCATATCCAAACTTACCGAACACTTTTAAAAAAATTCGGCATACCTGTTTCTAAAGACACTACATCATTGATTTTAGAACCCATCATCAAAGTCCAAATCACCGTAGCTGAAATAGATCGCGCATTTATTCAGCGATACGGAATAGAATTAGGCTCGCCACTTAAATCGGAAATACTGCCTACCAATCAAATTAAATCATTTGAAGCAGAACTGCATATGATGGAAACGGCGGGTAAAGGCCGCCTGCTAGCCAGTCCAAATATTCTCTGCAAAAGTGGCAAAGAAGCCGACTTCTGGGCTGGTGGAGAAATCCCTATTAAAACTGTATCTAGATACTCAAGTGATATCGTTTGGAAAAAATATGGAGTCTACCTAAAAGTTAAGCCTAAAGCGGATTATCTGGGCCGAATCAGTGTTTCACTACAAACGGAAGTTTCTTCAATTGATTCCAGTTTAAGCGTTGATGGCGTTCCTGGTATTACGACAAATAAGGTTTCTAGTTTTTTTGACTTACCAGAAACCAAGATCATTGCATTATCAGGACTTCTTAAGGAAGTTGATGGCAACAGCTATTCAGGGCTGCCATTGCTGTCCCAACTACCGATACTGGGACCACTTTTTTCCAGTCGCGATTTCAAAGAAAAGCGCACCGAACTGGTCATCTTCGTAAAACCCGAAGTCATGACCCGCGAAACAGATATAAATTTGATTACCAAACCTCGCCATATACAGAGGTTATAAATGGCAATTTTAGAAAAGAAAATTTATGCTGTTGTAGAATCGATAAAAAGTCAGTCTTTGAAAGAGTTTAATTTCGAGGGACTACCATCAGAATTTCGGCCAGATTCAGATCTATCAGCCTGGATAGAACCGCATTTGGTGGACCTATCGCCAAAAGATCAAGCTCGGCTAAAAAACGAATTTCTTGGTTTTGGGCCAATCGATCCTCTCCTTACCGACGATACAATAACAGAAATCATGATTAACAGTCGGAAAGATATCTGGATAGAGAAAAGCGGGTGCTTATCACGCGTTGACGACCGGTTCTATTGTGATTTCACCTACCAACTATTTCTAAGCAAGCTTCTATTGCAGATCGATGGTGTCATCGACAAGGAGTCACCGGTACTGGATCGCACTATGTCGCAATTCCGAATTTGTATGGTCGATGAATGCCTGACTCATAAAAATTCTATCATCAGTATCCGTCGTCATCCCGATTACCAATGGACATTGGAAAAACTACGAAGCGAAGGTTGGTGTACAGATAGCGATATTGTTTTACTAAAACGCCTGATTGAACAGCGAAAGCGATTTTTAATAATTGGCCCTACAGGGTGTGGCAAAACTTCAGTAATCAACGCCTTATTGGATCTAACCGATCCAAATTGTCGATCGATAGTGATTGAAGATACTCCGGAAATCACCTCGGTAAATTCATGCAGTATCAAGCTGCTGACTCGCACGCATAGGTCACAGCTGATTGACATAACACAGACGGACCTGGTGAAGTCATCCCTTCGACTTAGGCCAGATAGAATTATTATGGGCGAGATCAGGGGATCAGAGGCAAAAGATTTTCTAATGGCATTGTCAACAGGGCATGACGGATCGTTTGGCTCTTTACACGCCAGTGATCCTCAGCAAGCGCTGATCCGATTGGAAATGCTGATACAAATGGGTGCACCACAATGGAGCCTTGAAGCCATTCGCAAGCTTATATTTTTGAGTTTAGATGGAATATTGGTGCTATCCAAAGAAACCAATGGAAAACGATTATTCAAAGGTGCGTATCAAATTACATCCCTTGAAACATCCGGCTTTCTTTTAGATCGATGGATAGCTTAAGAGGCCGCGACTTCCGTTGCATCAATAGATTTAGTCATCGCCTGTTCACTTCCTGGAGCCTCTTTATCGGCTATCGATTTCAGGTCCGCAAATTTTCGACTGACGTCTTCAGCTATTTTCACTTTTTGCATTTCGCCCTTACGAGTGTATCCCGCAAGTTTTGCTTCAGGGCCCTCATCTTCAGCGCCAATGCTGCTGATGCTGACTCTATCTTCTGGAGTAATTACAGAAAATTTTTCGGCGAATGACAAATCCGGCACTGATGCTTTGGCTGCCACTGGTCCCGGTTCCATATCATCAAATACTACTTTTTGAGTTACTTTACCCGCTGGGCGACCTAATAGCGGAGCTCCGGGGCGTGCCGGTTGCGCTCTAGAATTATCAACGTTTTGAGTGCGTGGGCTTTTTGGTAGGATCGAACTTAACTTTTCCATATTTCACCTCCTGTGAAATTTACCTTTAATCACTTTCGTGAAATGTCTCATCCTGAAACACTTGGCATTTCTTAGTTCGGTCAGAGGTCGAAAAAGCTAAAGGCTTGGGCAGAATTACTAGACTTTGATCGTGAGTAGGAAAAAAAAAGCCCCTCCTCGATTTCGAGGAAGGGCTTAGGAGTTGTATCCAATTAATTTTGTTTCTTAGCGTCTTCGATAAACTTCTCAGCTTGCGGAGATAAGCGGACGCCCACTTCGTTTAACTGATCACGATTTACTGGTGTTGGTGCTTCTGACATCAAGTCAGTGGCTTTCGCAGTTTTAGGGAATGCAATAACGTCACGGATAGCATCAGTGCCACACAATAACATGATCAGACGATCCATACCCCAGGCAATACCACCATGCGGAGGCGTTCCGTATTTCAAAGCATCCAAAAAGTAGCCAAATTTAGTTTTCGTATCTTCTTCTGACATACCTAATACGCGGAACATAGCTTGCTGAATTTCGTTACGATAGATACGGATGCTACCACCACCTAATTCGTAACCATTACAAACTAAGTCGTAAGCTTTCGCTAACATTTTCCCGAAGTTTTTCTCGTTGTTGTTGATCAAGTCATCATACGATTCATCTTTAGGTGAAGTGAATGGATGGTGACGGGCTACCCAGCGTTTTTCATCTGGAGAGTACTCAAGCAGAGGGAAATCTACAACCCATAGGAAGTGATATTTCGAACGGTCCAGTAAATTCAATTCGCGACCAAGATGCAAACGTAAAGTACTCAATGTCGCACACGCTGGATCATAATCATCCGCCACGATCAAACACGCATCACCTTTTTGTGAACCCGTCGCTTTGAAAATACCTTCTAGAATTTCTTTAGATAAGAATTTTGAAATTGGCGTTGAAAGTTCGCCACTTTCTTCAGATTTAATCCACACAAGACCCTTAGCACCCGCGCGCTTTGCGATCTCTGTCAATTTATCAAATTGACCGCGAGTATAACTGCCGCCTTTTGGAACCGAGATACCGCGAACAATACCGCCGCGGGCAATCACTTCGTCGAAGACTTTGAAGCCAGAAGTAGTACCCACAACCTTTGAAAGATCTTTAATTTCCATACCGAAACTGATGTCTGGCTTGTCTGAACCGTAACGATCCATAGCTTCTTGGAAACTCATACGAGGGATTTTTGGAATATCGATCCCTTTGATTTCTTTCCAAATGTATTGAACCATTCTTTCATTCATATCGATAATATCTTCCACGTCGATGAATGACATCTCGATATCGATTTGTGAAAATTCTGGCTGACGATCCGCACGCAGATCTTCATCGCGGAAACAACGAGCTAGTTGGAAATAGCGATCAAATCCTGAAATCATTAATAATTGCTTCAATGTTTGTGGCGACTGAGGAAGCGCATAGAAATGACCCAAATTCACACGTGACGGAACTAAATAGTCACGTGCGCCTTCTGGTGTTGATTTATACAAAATCGGAGTTTCAACTTCGATAAAACCATTATCTGAAAGATAGCGACGTACTAGCTGCGCGACTTTATGGCGAGTGAACAAATTATTCTGTAACGTTGGTGAACGTAAATCCAAGTACCTGTACTTTAGTCGTAACATTTCATTCACATTCGTATCATCGATTTGAAATGGAGGAACCGCTGCTTCATTTAATATTTCACAATTCAACGCTTCGATTTCGATTTCACCTGTTTTTAATTTTGAATTGCGCATACCTTCAGGACGCACTTTCACGATGCCTTCAACAGCTAAAACATATTCGCCACGAAGATCTTTCGCTTGCGCTGTTTCTGCTTTTTTAGGATCAAGTACGACTTGCACTAAACCTTCGCGGTCACGAAGATCAATAAATACTAGGCTGCCGTGGTCGCGTCGGTTCGAAACCCAACCCATGACGGTTACCTTTTTCCCATCAAGGCTTTTATTTAATAAGCCACAATAATGAGTTCGTTTTTTCTCTAATACAAATTTTGATGATTTTTCCATGAAGGTTCCTTGATTATGAAACGAAACTAAATACTGACACAGGTCAGTGCTGAGGTCAAAACGTTGTTCTTTTTCCCAGCTTTATTCTAGTATCGAAGTCGTACCCTTATTTGGAAAAGGAGATTCGTAATGCCAAAAATATCCATCGACTACCCTACTAGCCACGGCGTGACAGATACCTACTCTAAGCTAAAAGACTTTTTCGAAAAGACAGATGAAATCAAAAAATACGATCCTAAAGTAGAGTGCAAGTTCAATGATCCGGCTTATTCCTGCGACCTAAAGGGTTCTCAGTTTAAAGGCGACTTCAAAGTTAAAGAAGCCGGTACTGGTAGTCAGATTACAATTAACATAGATCTGCCGTTTTTGTTGACTCCCCTTAAAGGGACGATTCAAGATAGCCTCCAAAAAATGTTAAAGAAGCACATAGGCTAGACCATTATGACAGACACAAAGAAACCGGCCAAAAAAAAGGTGGTTTCTAAGGCGACTACTTCTGCGAAAGGGTCGGCTCAGAAACCGACTAAGAAAGTGGTCACGCCCAAAATTAAATCAAAAGCTGTCACAGCAGAAATCGTCGACGACAGTAAACTCAAATTCAAAGACGTTTCTAAAAAATCGGCACCTGTCGAAATTGTTACGGAGTCTGACGAAGAATTGTCTCCTTTAGATATCGCCGCCGAAAAAGCCGAAGCTGCGTATCATGAATCACACGATGACGATTTCGAATTTGATACCGAAGAGCCTCAAGCCGATGAACCCGTAGTTAATGTATCGGAAAAAGCGGTGGCCATCGCCTCTAGCCATCTGCCGAAAACATCAGATCCGTTAGTTCTGTATTTAAATGAAATCAGAAAATACCCGCTTCTGACGCGTGAAAAAGAAAAAGAAATTTCAGAAAAGTATTTTGAAACAAAAGATCCCGAAGCCGCTCAATTATTGGTGCGTAGTAATCTGCGTTTCGTAGTTAAGATCGCAGCCGAGTATTCAAAGTTCGGCGCCAAGCTGATTGATTTAATCCAGGAAGGCAACGTGGGTTTAATGCACGCCGTACGCGAGTACAATCCCTACAAAGGCGCACGCTTGATCACTTATGCGGTTTGGTGGATTCGTGGTTACATCCAAGAATATTTGATGCGCCAGTATTCCATGGTTAGGATCGGAACGACTCAAAACCAAAGAAAACTTTTCTATCAGTTACAAAAAGAAAAAAATAATCTAGAAGCGTTGTCGAACGAGCAAAACCTGCACGAACTATCAGAACGTTTAGGTATTCCAGAAGACGAAATCAAAATCATGGCTCAACGTTTAAGCGGCCGCGACGTCAGCTTGGATCGCCCAGTCGGCGACGAAGATTCGCCATCACTAGGCGCCTTTCAGCAATCCTCGACCGAATCGATGGAAGACAGCTTCGCTCGCGAAGAAATGATCAAACTATTGCAAAGCAAAGTATCCGAACTAGAGCCCGGCCTATCAGAGCGCGAGAAAATCATTCTTCACGAACGTTTACTAAACGAAGAACCACTCACTCTGCAAGAAATCGGCGAAAAATACGGAATCACCCGCGAAGCCGTCCGCCAAATGGAAGCTCGCCTAATCAAAAAAATAAAAGACAAATTCGGCGACTTCTAACCGGTGCCAGGCTACTTTTACGTAAGCAGCGCGTCCGGAAAAGTAGCCTGGCACTTCTTAGTCCTCGGCGTCTCGCTGCAAGATTTTATCGATGTTTTCTTTCAAGGTATCCGACTGGATGCTTTCGCGCGGAACGCTTCGTTTATCTAATGTGAAAATGATCTCATTCACGAATGTAGGATGAAATTCTTTGGCGATTTTTTTGATCATGTTTTTCTTTAGGAAATACATGTGGTGCATGACGCTTGAATTTTTTACAAAAATGTAGAGCTTTTTCTGGTGATATCCCACTGGTTCTGAGTTTTCTGCGATACCGTCGCCCATCAACTCTTTCCATCGTGACCATAATTTCCAACGTAAGAAATGCTCTGACAATGGGCTCTTGCCATTCTCAAACAAGCTCTGTAGAACCTGGCTACTGACTTTAAATTTGGTCTTATAGTCTATTTCGTCCATTTCCCGCGAGGTTATAAAGAATTTATGACGGCTTCAAGTAAAAAAGAAATTTATGTTGTAGGTGGCGGTTTAGCCGGGTCTGAGTGTGCATTACAGCTGGCATCACGTGGGTATTTTGTACATCTTTACGAAATGAAGCCTAAACATTTTTCGGAAGCACATAAATCACCGAATTTAGCAGAAATTGTATGTTCAAACTCATTCGGTTCACAGTCTGAAGGAAGTGCGCCTCACCAATTAAAATGGGAAGCGGAAAAATTAAATTCGTTCGTTTTAAAAACTGCAAAATCTAACGCCGTTCCCGCTGGCCAAGCATTAAGCGTCGATCGCGAACGTTTTTCTGCGAACATGGATCAATTAGTAAAATCAAATCCGAATATCAAAGTGTACGACGAGATGATCAACAGCCTTGATCAGTTACCTCGTCCACTGGTGATCGCTACGGGTCCCTTAACAGCACCTTCATTGGCAGCATCTATGCAAGAGCACTTCGGCGGAAACTTCTTGTACTTCTTCGATGCAATCGCGCCGATCATAGATGTTGATTCCATCAACATGGATATCTGTTGGAAAGCCGATCGCTATGATAAAGGCACTCCCGATTACATCAACTGCCCGTTCAATAAAGAACAGTATTGGAATTTCGTCCGTGAAATCGAAGCAGCAAAAAAAGTGGAACCGAAAGAATTCGAGAAAACCAGTTACTTCGAAGGGTGTATGCCGATCGAAACCATGGTTGAACGCGGACTACAAACACCTCGATTTGGCCCGATGAAACCAGTCGGCTTAGCAAATCCAAAAACAGGCCGCGACGAATATGCAATTGTTCAGCTAAGACAGGATAATAAAGAAGGTACGGCGTTTAACATGGTCGGTTTTCAAACGCGCATGACTTACGGTGAACAAGTCCGTATTTTCCGAACAATTCCAGGTCTTGAAAATGCTGAGTTCTTAAAACTAGGCAGTATTCATCGCAATCTGTTCATCAATACGCCGTCATTATTGAACAAGGATCTTTCTAGTCGCAAAGACCCTTGGTTGTTCTTCGCTGGTCAAATCACGGGCGTTGAAGGCTATTTTGAATCAACGTGCACGGGCGCTCTGGTTGCCAAGTTCTTGGATGATAAAATTAATGGCCGGGAAGTTTCGTATCCTCCGCGAGCCTCCGCCATGGGTTCTATTTTAGAAGCTATCACGGATGAAACTCGCGCTAAACACTTTCAACCGACCAACATCAATTTTGGCTTGCTTCCTCCGATCGAAGGCATGGTGGGTAAAAAGGCAGATAAGAAGGCAAAAAAGGATCTACAAATCCAAAATGCCCGCGTTGCTTTCGCGCAGTGGTTGAATCTTCCGGTCGATGAGACCCTTGGTATCAACGCATCAGCCACGTTGAATTCCGAAAATGTGACTCAAAAAGAGTCACTTCCTTCGTAAATTTAAAGATTTCATGAGTCACTAAACCCAATCTTCGTGTGACTCTTTAATCACAGCGAATTTTCATCAGAAACCCGTAATGCTTTACCAAAGTCTACCGATAGTATGGGCATGCGAATTCAGAAGTTCACCCTCATCAGCTTTGTCTTCTTCATCTGCTCGCACCTAGCACTGATTCCAGTGCTGTCCTACTTTGGCGTAAACATTTGCCCGATCATGCAGGAACATGGCTTTCTATTTGGATGCCGCGTGGCTACTCAGTTTGCGGTCACGGTTGTTCTGATTCAGACGCTGACTTTGTTTGGATTCTTCTACGCGATTAAAAAATGGCCGAAAACGTTCTTGTCGAAATCGTTGACGGTGAACCTTCTTCCTGTCGCCTTCCTTGCCATCCATTTTGCCAACTTCTATTTAAATTCTTCTATATACGACAAACATCTTTCCGACATCAGTCCTAATGCGGATTCTATTAAAATGTTTCTGTGGATATGCATGTCAATGATTTTGGTTACCACATGGCAATGGATTGAAACGGAACTATTATTTATTACTCGTAAGCGCGTATTTAGAGAATCTGTTGCTTCTAATCAAACCCTTTTCCATCTTTGGGTCATTGAACAAAAAAACAAAATTATTCCTGTGATTGGTATTGTCTTGTTCTTTGGCAGCTACTTCTCGTTGATGTTCATCCGCCAAACTGGCTGGGAAAACCCAGAGCAAATCATGGCTGAACAAAAAGAAAAATTCTTCTATTTAACGGGCGTGGTGATTGTTTGGCAGATGATTATCTTCTATTTCGACTTTTATAAAAATTTGATTCTATCACGTGAAGTTGAATGCCACTTGCAATCGATCCAATCGCAAAATTTCATGTTTCGCTCAAATACGATGAATTCAGGATTTTTCTCGGTCGTATTTAATTTAATGAATCGCCTATCTGATACTCTAGTAAAAAAAGGTCGCCTATTAAAAGGTTTCTCTTCCTTTGTTTCTGACTCTGTCGCGCAAGATATATTAGATAAAGATGAACCAGCGTATGCTTATTCTGGCGATTCCAAAAAAGTCGCTATTATGATGGCTGACATCAGAAACTTCACAACATTATCTTCGCAGCTAAAACCTCAAGACGTTGTAGATATGCTTAACATCTATTTCTCTGACATGATCGAAGTCTTTGTTGAAAACGGTATCGTAGTCGATAAATTCATCGGTGATGGGATCTTGGCGTATGCGATTGAAGAAGGCTCACCAAAGGTATACGAAAACATGCTGAAAGCCGCTTTCGACATGCACATCAAATTGAATCAAACGAATATCAAACTTAGAAAGAAGAACCTTCCTAAAATTCAATTAGGCATTGGTCTTCACGAAGGGACCGTAATCTTAGGATCTATTGGCTCTAAAGATAAGCTTCAGTATACCATCATCGGCGATCCGGTGAATGTTACGTCTCGATTAGAAGGGTTATGTAAAGACAATCAAGTAGGGCTGGTGGTCAGTTCGCACTTCCTAAACAAAGTGAACTCAAAACACAGATCTAAATTTACAAATCTAGGCCTACAAAAAATCCGAGGCCTAGATTTACCAATCGAAGTCCATGGAGCTATCGCCCAAGAATCTTCATCACGCAAACAATCCGCTGCTTAAACACATTTTTCAACGCGCCGGGTACCAGAATGTTAGGAGGTACCCCTATTTAAGAACTACTTTGCGTGTCGAAGAAAGCATCATTGGAGCTTCTTGAGTTACAAAGTTAGTTGGGTCTTCAGTAACTTGATCAGCGTTCATTCCAACTAATAATTTGTAGCTGAATTTTTCGCTAGTTAAAATTCCTTTTAAGAATTCGTATGGTCGTTGACCACGAACTAACATTCTTAAAGGATTAACTACGGCCGAATGCATATCTGTCACAGCGCTGTTTCCATCTACACGTTGATGATTCAACAAGAAGAAGTATTCAGTACGTTGACCTTTTAACGCGTTCTTAGAGCATAAGTATTTTGCTTTAGGCATTGCTCCAGCTTTAGTACTCGCGACATAGTTTTGGTTAGCAACAACAAGTAAACACTTAGTTGTCGTTAGATCCAAAGTAACCGCGATTGGCTGCGAAGAAACCGCCTCAGTAGAAGAGATACTAACAGCTTTCGTGCCTTTTTCAGATTTCTCTAATGCTTTAGCTGTGTATGCTTTGCCACCTAAACCAAGTTTAACACCGATACCAACGTCCGTTTTAACCGGAGCTTTAGGAACAGGGATCAGTGCACCGATACCAGCTGTTGCACCAGCATCGATATTTCCACCGATATTAGCATCCAGATTGTAACCAGATGTTTTTGAGGAACCTTGAGCTAATTCAAACGCAGCGCTGATTTTTAAATTTTCAGTTCTACCGAAAGAAATGTTTGAAGGTTTACCATCCACCGAATTCGCAAATTCGCGAATTTCCGCATTCAACACGCGATTTGGACTGTTTAAGCAATCTTTGTACGCTTTTTCATTACCTTGCATTTTACCCAAAAAGAAAGCCGCACAAACTGCTTTTTCTTCCACGTCAGTTAATTGTTGGTTCTCGCCCAAGTTTTCAACCACTTTAGCTAAATCAACAGTCGATTCCGTTGGTTTCGAAAAGAAACCTTTGCTGGAAGAAAATTTAACAGCCGCACTTGAAACTGCTTCGAAACCTTCAGATTCAAGAACTTGTTTAGCAGTTAAGTTACGAACTGGCTTCTGCGCTTTTTCAGCTTCGTATTTTTCTAACAAATCACGAGCGCTATTTTCATTTGGAATCAAAGAGATATCCAAGTTGTCATTGGCTGAAATACCGTTAACGATACCATCATAGCTTTGATCAGCAAACAAAGCTGGCGTATCTAAAGATGTGATCGTTAATAAAACGTTCATACGGCTTGATAACGCTGCAATGTTGCTAAACTTAACGCTGATAGGAACTTCAATTAAACCTGCATCGCCCCGTGGACGAGCCGACCATTGAACCGCAGCTACTACATCAGATGCTGATGGTTTATCAACTTTAGCCATATCTTTTAAGAACACTAAGTTGAACATAAAGTTACCACGTTTGATTTTCTCAGCCGTGATATTTCCAAGATCTTGACGGATTAGGTCCATCGCTAAGCTTGTCTTATATGTATATGGGAAAGTTAAATTCATTTTTGAATCAACTTCGATGTTTGTGTAATCGATATTACGGAAATCTAAACGCAAAGATGTGATCTCTGCTTGACGACGAATTGGGCTTAACAAGCTGTTCACGTCTTCATTGATTTTAACGTAGATGTCATAGTCATAACCAGCTAACGAGCTAGTTTTAACATCACGACTTAATTTGTAGCTAATTGGAGCTGATTGCATAGCCGCTCCAGCAGTACCATGACGATTAAATTCAAACGTATCTTTATGTGGATTAACCCAGAAAACTAGTTTTTCAGTTCCTGAATGGGATTCCGTTGCTTTTACGTCACGAGACATGAAGATGTTTTTAACTTCTGCATCTGGATCAAAATCCACTAATTCGTACCAAACTAGGCAACCACGGTAGTCAGAAACTTTCGTCGCAGCGGCTTCACCAGCAACGATATCAAATTTCAAGTTACTAACTGAATTAGTTTGCGCGTTGTCTTTTAAACACGCTTCAAACGAAATCAATTTTTTGCTTTGTTTACCTTGAGCATTTGGCTCACCAACAGTAGCAAACTTCGCTGTTAAAGCATCTACGTAGAACGTAGAATTGTTTGCACCTTTGACTTGCGGTTCATTGTTCTCACTACAAGAGATTAACAAACCTGCGCTTAAGAAAACACCTAATAGGCTTTTCACCTTATTTCTAGAAAAGATCATAGTTAACCTCCACCCCAATATTATAAATTTCTCTATCTGATAAAAACGGACTATCCACAATTTCTTCTGCCTTAGTGTAGTTACCGAAGAAAATGACCTTCTGCTTAACTAACTCTAGGCTTAGACCAGCCACTTGACCTTTACGATTGTTATATCGATTAGACAAGATTGTGTACCCTGCTGGAGTTGTATCTGCTTGCACTTCGAAAACAGTTACCGATGGTTTTAAAGCGATATTGCCAAAAACCATTCTTAAATCGAAACGACCCATACGGCCCGTATTCGCTTCAGTAATACGATCATTTTTGATCGCCACAGCTTTAGCCGTTGTTTTTACTTTTGAAGTCCAATCCGTTTCAAGAACCGCAGCTACTTCAGTACCAGCGAAACTGATTACGTATTGCATTTCATCGCCCACGCCAGCTACTGCGTTTACCGAGTTACCCGCAGTTAATGAACTTGCTGCTTGGCTTTTTGGTAAGTTACCGAATCTGAACTGTGTGCCCGCTAATTTTAATTTAGTCCCGATTGGTTTCACATTCACTTCGCCGATAACTGAACCAGCTAAGAAGAATGGATTTTTATCGTCTTCAACTAAACCTTTAGAAACACCCACTGAAGGAACGGCTTCGTTACCTTGTAGAGTGAATTTAAAAGTTTCTGATGGAGTCGCTAATTCAAATTTTTGTTCAGCACCCAAACTAGTCCCTGGAGACATAGTTGTGTAAAGTGGATTGATTTGGTAACCGATCACACCTGCTTTTAAATTGATTTGTTGAATTGGCTTAATGTTAACACCAGCATAATCTAATAACAGAGCGCTTGAACCGCCGCCTTCATCAGAAAGATAGTTTTGTCCCGCGCCTTCACCGAATACGCCGACAACACCGATATTGAATGCCAACCAGTCTGTATACTCAGTATCAACACCCGCTTCTACGAATGTCCACCCAACTCTTGATTTCAAGTTCTTATCTTGAATCCCGCGACCTAATGTTGTGACCTTAACTGAACCACTTAATTTTTTGTCTTTCTCTTCAGGCTTTGTCGCTAAAGTAGTAGACGTAGTTCCGTTAGAGGGCAAAGTTGTCGACGACGTTGCAGGCGCTTGCGCCCAAAGTGACTGAGATGAAAAAATAAGAGCTATTGTTAAATTCTTAGTAGAACTAGCCAAACCCCTTAATATTGCTCTATTTGCCATGTAAGCTCCCCATAGGGATAGTGTGATAACTCAAATCCTCTGTTTTTTCCATGAAAATAAATGACGGGAATGAAATCACTTGTCTAGCGATTTTGAATTTGTAGATTTTATTGAAAACGAAAAGAAAACGTACAGTAAATATTTCAAGCCATCTTAGCTCTTATCCTTACCATAAGCATGTCTAGCAACCGTGTAAATCCTTCAATCAAGGGAAGGATAACAATAAAATATATCTCTAGCCGTAGCGAAGACGTTTGAAAAAACGCTTCGAACTCAGCAAAAACCGAGCAAACAACGATGTGCGTGAGAAACGCAAGCCCCAGTTTTTTACTCATATACAAATGTGAAGGCCATTGTAAAACCGGGTAATTTATAAATATTTTTTGAACAAACGAAGCCGTAGAAACTCGAAATAAAAACATAATAGGTAACATGTGAATCCAAAAATTCAAATTAGACTGACCGAACACGTAGCAATAGAATCCAAGGCTCAATGGCGGATGACTATAAGCTCCCCAATTCCAAAAACAAAAAGCCAGAACAGGCACCCATAACACCAGCTCACGGATCTGAACAAATGGTCGTCGAGCCGTGATGTCACCAAAAAGATACATCACCCAAGAAAGACCGATCCAAGGAAACAGGTGCCATCCACCTCGACCGTCCTGCAAGCAAATGCCTGTAAAAATTCTCTGGATAGGTATAGAAAAATTAAAATCAGCGGCGTAGTTTTTCCAAGGCAAAAGGAACAACGAAATTCCAACAAGACCTAATATCCATTTTAATTTTGGCTTCCAACTGATCAAGTAAATACAAAACGCATTGATCAAAAGATAATGATAAATATCCCATTCATTACCTAAAGATTCCCACTTCAATCCACCTTCCCAAAAACTGACTGCGATGACTCCTACAAACAACAAAACGAGTAAGTTAAAAAACTGAACTTTGCCCTTTTTATAACCGGCCAAAAATGCAAATGCGGCTAACACCACAAAACCCGCGAACGAAAAGCTAGCAAAAAAGTTATACGACCAATCCCACGTAAAGGCTTTACCGAAGGGCCACTGAACTTCCCCTGGCCAGACCGCCGCGTAGGCATCATATAAAAAAATTAGACTCAAAAAAATAAGACGAACCCAATCCAACAAATAAAGTCTAGGAGGACTAGTTTCTTGAATACTGGTCATGGCATCACCGCTATCGGTCCGCCTCGCCACGCCATGCGATCGGGAATTATGCCAAATATATGGCTGAATTCTTTAAATACACCTCTAGTTTTCTCTTCAAAAAACTGAGGATTGGTTTCGATGAGTGCGAATTCATATTCGCCATTTTGTTCATCTAAAAGAACGGGGTATTTTATATCCAGCAAAGGATGAATAGTTGTAGCTTTGCGCCTATCTGTCGTTTTCATAAAATAGATCTTTTTTCCAGTTTCCAGATTCGACAAGTACAACGATAGAAACGAGAATCCACTTGGCAATGAAGCGCTAGCAGACGACGCAGGTAAGGATTTTTCGACTACAAACACGGACAGTTTCGAATCTAAAATATTCCATTTCAAATGGTAATACAAACCCGCTTGTAATTTAATCCTCTTCTTACCTTCAATTTTCTCGAACTGTTTTGCGATGGACGCATTAACTAAACAGTAATAGTCTAGGTTTTGAGTTTTTGTCGTATCGAGTCCCAATTTAATTTGAAACAAAGTTACTTTTACATCGCTATTTAAATCTAAACCAAAATGAGTATATTGCTTACGACACGATTCAAATAATTCTGCATGACCGTTTGAAGGCCATTTTAATTTGCGCCTAAAATAATCGAAAATATTTGTCGAATTAATTTGATAGTAGGCGACATTTCCTTTCTTAAAGAACTCGTGTACCGGTACCGAATAGGAACAGGATATGAAGAAAAGGATCAAAATAAAAATCTTCATCGGAACACCATTGGCTTATATATACTGTTGATAGGTCCATCTTTTTTCACGTGGTCCAAATCAAACTCGTTAGCTGGGATCAAATTCATTAACGTTCTTGCTGAAACGTCTTTTTTAATTTCCTCATAGTCAAACTCTAGCGCTTGGTCCTTTTTGTTTGCGAAAAGAAATGGATTCAACGGGCCAAACAAAAGCATATTTTTAAATCCCGATTGATAGACAGTACGTGAAATTGCCATTTGAGGAGCATCCGCAGCTTCTGTTCGATATTTCAAAGGCAAATCCAAAGCAATAAAACCATCTTCGACTAATAGTCTTTCCACTTGTTGATAGAACTCTTTACTATATAAACGGCTTAATTCAAAATTAACTGGAAAAGGGAAATCTATAAAAACGGCGTCATACTTTTTTTTACTCAGTTTTATGTATTTGTAAGCATCATCGATTATAACCGAAACTCTGGGGTCAGATAACGAATAATGGTTTAAATCCGTAAACCTTGAATCTGAATTAGCTAAGTTGAGCATAACCTCATCAAGCTCCACCAGTTCTATAGTCCTCACGAAATTAAACTTAAGTAATTCACGCGCCACCAATCCATCCCCACCACCCAGAATAAGAATACTAGCAGGTTTTGTTTTATTCAAATTCACCGCGCCAAACACCATAGTTTCGTGATACAAAGACGACGAATCCTTTGTAAATTGTGGTTGATGATCCAAGTACAGCGACCATTCACTATTTAGATACTCTGCAAATCGAGTCTGTGCCGGCAAAATATCGATAATTTGATAAGGAGTGTATATCCGCTGCACGTTCTGTAGATCCTGAGAAAATTTTAAATGCTGTTCGAAATCAAATAATGAAAAACTCTCTAACTTAAAATCGTAATAGAACGCCTTAAGAAACATCTGCTCTAGAAGCAGATTACTATGAAGTGCCAAAGAAGAAAACGGCACTAGCGCAGCAAATGTGACAACAGATAGAATACGATGTCGCCAAGCTTTAAATTCGGTGAAGACCATTAATACACCTACGCAGATATTAATCAAAGCAATGAATATCAAAGCTGCCGACGGAGAGAAAAGACGACTAAAAACAAAACTCGTTGTAAATGCGCTTATCACGGCACCTAGATAATTAAACGCCAGTAAAAAATTAAAACTTACATCCACACTTTTACTTTTGGCCGAATAAAACAAATAGGGCGTTTCCAATCCTGTTAAGAAACCTAACAGCACCGTGAAGAATTGAAACACGAGTGTCTTACCCAAAGGCCCAAATCCCGATCGCTCACTAACGTAAAGTTGAATTGTAAGTTGAAGCGCATAAACCATAAAACTCATAAACAGCGCCACTAAACTGATACAAATTTCAACTTTTACTAAGCGGCCGAAGAGTCCTCCTGATTTGTATAAATTGGGTGCTACATAACTACCTAGCCCCATAGCCAAAAGAAAAAATCCCAAAGTAACAGATTGGCAAAGAACTTCGTTTTGCACGAACGGAACAATCATTTTCACCATCAAAAATTGATAGCTCAAGCTACAAAACGATAACAACAAGGCGATGAAACCAAAATAAATTTTCATACAACCGCCTTAAGCAGCCACACCGTTAGTATCTGCAAACATAAAACTACGGCGTATGAACCAAATAATCCTAAATTTTCAATAAACAGCAATGGGAATGCAAGGCAGGCCACAAACATACCACCATAATCGAAAGCTAATATCTGTGATTTTCTATCGTCAGCTTGTCCGTGAAAAAGATAAGGAATTTCAAAACCAGTAACAAGAGCTATGACAATTAGAGGAACATGATAAAGATACTGGAATACCGCATAGGAAAATGTATCTCTGTTTAATAGCCACTCAAGGAAGCAAAAGTAGAATGGCAAAACGAAAAGGCCACAAATAAATCCTATATTAATTTTGAATAAATAAGAAATCGATTTGAATTTTTCAGGAAAGTAGTCAAAACCTAGGGAAGACACCCCTAAACAAAGTGTAAATAAGCCTACCGTAATAAAATACCTGAACAAAGTCCCACCTAAGGCGGCACTCAGATTCTGTGACAACATAAGTTCATACATCATTCCGTTGAAAGAGAATAAGAAAGAAAGTAGGAAGCGCCTCTTTGTCATTTAGCTGGAACAGCTTTTAGCGACCTAATTGTATCTTGCAAATCTTGAACTAGTGCGGGGTTAGCTATCGTATTGCCTTGGCTTACAATCATATAGCTGCCCTTACCATCGATGCGGTTCGCTCTAAAAATATACAATTGTAAATCTTTGTGTCGCAAAACCATCCACATACCTTCTTTCAAATTTGAATCTTTCTCTGTCGGCATCGGAGACCTGATGACTTGCGAGCTCACCATTTCTGGCGAAATTTCTGGAAATTGTTTCGACAACTCCGGTAAAAACTCTCTGATTTCTTTTTCAGATGTTTCTCCCCGACGAGCAACAATAGCGACAAACTCTTTAGGTGTACCGGCTCTTCCCACAATACCGGCCATTCCATCATCTAAATCTTTAGGTAGAAAATTATATTTCGAACTAGTGGTATATTGAAGAAACGCCTCTTCTCCAAAGCTCTTTTTAATGGCTATGTTTTTATCCTCTACCTGTTTTTTTAGCTGTTCGTTAGCAGATGCTTTTTGCTGAATAGCTTGCATTTGAGCCGCTCGTTGAACCGGCTCAATAGCTTTAGCAACCACTGGTGTTTCATTCGATGAATTGACTTTATCTGGTTTCTGAATAGTAGGTACATTCCCGTTAGGAATTTCAATTTGAGACGGTTTATTACGGGAAATAAAAATGACAACAACGACAATAATCAAACCCGCAAAAAGATAATAATTCTTTCGGTCGCTCATATATCTATCAACTATACAAAACCATTTTTCTAAGTCAAACTAGAACTCAGATATGAAACGAAATGAGAAAGGCTTTACTTTGGTTGAAATAATTATTGCCATTGGACTGGTGTCCTTTATTACACTCATTGCTTCATCTATGTTAACTGGCTTCATTAATTTACGTCGGCTCACAGAGGCCGAAGTCGGGGCCTCTGATTACGTTTCTGCCCTTAGCACTTGGCTGCGAAGTTCAAAGACTTTTAATATCGCAGGATTCAACGCCAACTATAACCCTGCCAGTTCGTGCACACGAACGTTTTATGGAGTAGATCTTCCGGAAGAGGCTACCGCAGGCGTTTGGAATGGAGTCAATATTTCAATTCCCGTAAATACTGATGGTACGGATTGGAAATACGCAGGACCAGGAACATTCAATGTTTCCGGTTCAAACAGTTTACAAAATGGAGTACAACTTTCACGTGATTTAAGAATCGCTCCCGCTGATGGTCTTCAGGCTCGCCTTCGCAAATTAACATCAGTTTCACAAGGCGATCAGTTTTTAAAACTCGATGCTAGTCAAACAGTTCGAAGGGCTTTGCAAATCAGATTGAAACTGGATGTGCAAGCAGCGAATGTCAATGGCACGTTCACCTATCGCCCAACTCGTGAAGTTTTTTTTGAAACATTAGTAGAAACCGTGGGAAGCCGAATCTATGGCTGCATACCGGAAATTTCTTTACGCGAATCCTGTCGCATTCAAGGTGGCCACTTCGACGAAGCGTTAGGAACCTGCACTCCCGTAGGCTTTTGCGAAAATTCAGGTTATTTTATTCAGTATACGTGTTCGGGGTCGATGGGTTCTGCGCCTTGCAATAAATTTATCTTGCAAGGTGATATAGCCAAAGCCATCAACCCTGTTACTGGTGCTCAATCCTGCCCACCAGGTGTGATACCAACTAAAGTTTCTGAAGCCGATATTCAAGATGGCTACACAGAAGAATATTACAGCTGCATGAGGTGCTATTGAATAATAAAGGTATGACATTAGTTGAAACTTTAATTGCAATCGGTATCGCTGCGGTGGTCGCTATCGGTATCGGCTACGTTTCTATGGTTGCCAAATCCAGTACCATCGCTCAAAAGGCCGGTACAGAAAGTATTGAAGTAGTATCTTCGCTATCTGATTGGATTTACACCCAAGCTGCTTGCAAATCATCTTTTGTAACGAAACCTCTTACGGCCGCTCAAACCGACTTGGAATTAAATGGCTACCAAGGCTTTGGCATTTTTTCGTCGACACCCATCAAGGTTGGACTCGTTATAAATAATAATCTTCGTATCGAGAAACTAACGATGGGAACCAAGCCTGGTTCCCCAGCCACGAGTTATAATTACAACGCACAAGCCCTAACAAAAAAAATCGCGCAAATAGAAATCGAAACTGAAGTCACCGTACCTAATAATAGTGATCGCGCTCAACGTAAGCGGGTTTTAGAACTTCCCGTGCTTGTCGATGGCGGCAATATTATCCGTTACTGCTTGTCAGAACTTACAGGTGAACAAGCGTGTACGTTAAATGGCAGCCAATACGATGCCGGAACGGGAAAATGTCTGACCAATGTGAACTGTATTATTGGAGGCAGCTATCAAGTGGCTCGTGCTGAGCCCATGGGTCACGGGTTTTTCTATAGTGACGTTCCCAACCAGGTCACGGGTGCTACGACCTGCCCTGCTGGCTCAACGACACAAAAAGTAGGCGAATCACCACATCGCTGGTTTCGCAACTATAGTTGCGGAAAAAAATGTGAAGCCCCTATTTATGATTGGATAGATTACTATGTCTGTATTCGCTGTAACTAATAATCGCGGATCCGCCTTAGCGATAGCTCTTACGCTGTCGGCAGTTTTCGCAATGCTGTCGTTTAGTATAATCGACATATTACAAGTAGGGAACAAACTAAAGGCGCAAAGTACCTCAGAATTAAGTATGCGCCTTTTAGTAAAATCACTACGGCAAGCGATGAATGATCCAGCAATCTGCCCGACTATTTTAGGTCAGGGGCAAAACACTGTAACGACAGCGATCAATAGCGTTTCAAATGTGAATTTGAGTTATATCCTTGCAGGTGGCTCTAGTGGTGTGATCACAAGTGGTTACGTTTTTGACAATAAGATTGCAATAACCAGAGTCGAATTGAAAATATTGAATGTTCCTAGCAGCTTTAAAAATGGAAGTTTAGTGAGCCGTGCGCCCGAAGGAGCCAATCCCCATGTGCCTGTTCGGATCGCTTCATCGGCCGCATGGCCAACACCTTGGACAGTTGACCCGGAGTACGTCACTTTAAATAAATACTTGGCAGAAATTAAGCTCATTCATAACAGTTCTAGTTCAATGAATTTTTTATGGAACCCAGAAAACCAAAAAAACAAAATCCGCGTTTTCATTAAAACCACGGCGGCTGGAAAAATTATGGCCTGCCATGGTGAAACATCTGAAGCTGAGGCCTGCGAATCGCGTGGTTACGCGTATGATGGATTGTTCTCGTCGGTTGATCACCGCTGCAATCCTGATTTTTACTGCCGGACCGATAATCAAGGTTACAAGTTTAACCCGACCTGCACAGCCCCTTATAAAAAGACACAGGTCTACTACAACACGTTAGATAACAGAATCTACTCCGTTTGTGATTGGTGCAACCCTTAGAGTTAAGGGTTGGCTTCAGTCATTTGCTCAGACTTATCTTCATGACGTGAATCTACTCGTGGAACAAAGTGCTCACGGCAACGAGCTTCGTAAGATTCCGTTGCACCCACTTCGATCTGCGAATTTCCACCAGCGATTTTTTGAGTACGACTTGCTGGAGCTCCACAACGCATGCAAACAGCGTGTTGCTTGGTCACATTCTCTGCAATGGCCATCAGTGTAGGCATTGGTTCAAATGGTTGACCTTTCCAGTCTGTGTCAAGTCCCGCGATAATCACACGCAGACCGCGATCGGCAAGATCTTGAACAATATTTACAATCTCGGCGCTAAAGAACTGACCTTCATCAATTCCGACGACGCGAGTTTTTGGATTCAAATGATCCCAGATTTCTTCGATGTTATTCAAAGGCATTGCATCGACGGTGTTTTGATTATGAGACGTAACTTCTTTGGCTCGGTAACGATTGTCGATGACCGGCTTGAAAACTTGAACCTGAAGTTTGGCAAATTGAGCTCGGCGCACACGACGAATAAGTTCTTCAGTTTTACCGCTATACATGGATCCGACAACGACTTCGATCCATCCCCTTGTTTGAAAATATGAAAACTCTGACATTTTTTCCCCTCGAAAACAGGAAGAGAGTATTGAAAAAATGTTACGATATCATGTAATTTTTTTTGACGCGCACGTTAAGCCTGTCTTTATTTGGAGCTGGTGAAACAAATAACGTCATCTGACTTGAACCCTTAGAGTCTCTGGATTAACAAGCGACCCTATGCCTTTTTTTCGGACACTCTTGGTTCTACCTCTGCTTTGCTTAATTCATTGTGAAGGTCCAAGATATTATTCAGATCGACAAGCTCTTAAGCTGCAGGAATTACCTGCGCTTAAAGTTCTTATTTTAAGGCATCCCCTTTCTTATTCTTCTAAAACCAAACAAATCAGCCAAGGTATCGACCACGATCTGATCTCCGACTTTGCTAAATCTTATGGCAAAAAAGTAGAATTCAAAGCCTACCGCAATGAAGACGATTTGATTGCCGCTTACAAACGCGGCGAAGGCCATATTGCTGCTGGCCGCTTCCCACGCGCTTTTGCGGAAAGCCATTCGGAAGTGATCGGTCCGGATTATGAATCGGCATCCTTATCTGTATTCTGTCGCAAACGCGTAGAGGCTCAGTCAGAAACAGACTTAAATGGCCTTGATATCATTTCCTTCGATCGCAATAAGAACGTTGTATCCCACCAGGAGCTTGTGAAGAGCGTTCCGAATGCACGCATTCAAGTTTGGCTAAATGGTTCAACCGCGCGCGCTTTTTCGGAAATTGCTGAAAGCCACGCCGATTGCCTGATCACAAATAGTAACGAAGGTGTTTTCCATTTAAAAGACTTCAGCAGTTTGGAATTTAAATTCAAATTAAAAGACAATTTTTCTTTGAACTGGATGATTGCAGAAGACCAAGATTTCCTAAATCCGTTGATGCGCAGCTGGTTTCAAAAAGCTTCACGCGAAGGGCGCGTTCAAAAAATTTACGAACAATATCGAATTTACTCTGAGGAGTTAACTCAATCTGATATTGAAATCTTCAAACTACGTACTAAATCTAGATTGCCCGAGTACATCACGTATTTTAAGCGCGCTGGCATCAAATACGGATTGCCATGGCAATTAATTGCGGCGGTTTGCTATCAGGAATCGCACTGGGACCCAACGGCGCGTAGTTTTACGGGCGTTAAAGGCTTAATGCAGATCACACAATCCACGGCCGAATATTTAGGAATTGAAGACATCCATGATCCTGAGGAAAATATTTTAGGTGGCGCTCGTTATTTAAAAAAACTGATTCAATTTTTTCCAAAAGAAATTTCTTATAATGATCGCGTGATCTTGGCGCTGGCGGCCTACAATATCGGAATTGGGCACCTACAAGATGCGTTTGTTTTATCTGAATCGTTCGGAAAAAATCCGTATCACTGGAACCAGCTTAAGACAATTCTTCCTAAGCTGGCTGAAAATGAATATTATAAAAATACAAAATGGGGACACGCTCGTGGCAACGAAACCGTTGAGTATGTAGAAAAAACGAAAGCTTACTTTCACTACCTAGCTACGAACTAAATATTCTTATTCCACTGTCACCGATTTAGCCAGATTACGTGGTTGATCCACGTCGTAGCCCAGCGCTGAAGACAAATGGTAGGCCATCAATTGCAACGGCACTACGAATAGGATTGGATTAGTTAACCAGTCGGAAACTGGGATGGGTAGATATTGATTACTGATACGCTTTAACGCCTGATCATCACCAGAACCTAAAGATATAATGTGGCCACCACGAGCTTTGACTTCTTCGATATTACTGACCGTTTTTTCAAAATAATTATCTCGAGGCGCCACCATTACGATCGCCATACGCTCATCAATAAGTGCGATAGGACCGTGTTTCATTTCGCCCGCAGCATAACCTTCCGCATGGAAATAGGCTAGCTCTTTAAGCTTTAGCGCGCCTTCCATTGCGATTGGATAGCTTGTACCACGACCCATGAATAAGAAGCCTTTGAAGTCTTTTAAAGTGTTTGCCGATGCATGGAAGTATTTGTCGTAGGACAATACAACTTCCATTTTACTTGGCAGAGCGCGAAGGCTAGCCACCAATTCTTGCTCTTCATTTACCGGTAATGTGTTTCTAATTTTACCGAAACCCAACGCAAATACGTTTAGGATCGCTAACGTTGCTGTAAACGCTTTCGTACTGGCAACACCGATCTCTGGCCCCGCATTCATGTATAAGTGACCATCAGCCACGCGATCGATTGACGAGTTTTTCACGTTACATAGAGATAGCGTCAAAGCACCTTTTTCTTTCGCTAAACGAATCGCTGCTAAAGTATCTGCAGTTTCACCACTTTGAGAAATTGTCATCACTAACGTATTTTTGGGAATTACAGGATCGCGATAACGGAATTCACTCGCGATATCGATTTCAACTGGAATCTGTGCAATTTTCTCTAAGAAATATTTCGCTACGTTACCTGCGTAGAAACTAGTTCCACAGGCGATAATAAAAACACGCTCAACGCCTTGAAGAACCCTTTGTGTATTCTGCCAGTCTTTCTCGACATCAAGAGTTTCCCGATTTTCAAAGTAGTTAGCATCTTTAAAACCAATGCGGTTGAGGCGTACCGAATTTTCAACCAGATGATTGTTAACTGCAGCCGCCACGGTTCTAGGTTGTTCATGAATTTCTTTAAGCATGAAGTGCGCAAAACCTTGTTTTTCTGTAAGCTCGGCATTCCAATTTAATGTGACCGATTTACGATCGATAGCTACACCATGAGACGAAAACAACTGAACTTTATTCGGCTGAAGTTTTACGATTTCACGATCATTTAAATAAATAAATTCGTTTGTGTATTTGATTAATGCTTGAACGTCACTGGCAACAAAGTTTTCACCTTTGCCAAGGCCAACCACTAACGGTGGACCATCTTTAAATGCGATCAATTCATTAGGACTTTGTTCGCAAAGAACCACAATCGAGAAAGCACCTTTCAACTGAGGCAACACACGTTCCACCGCTGATTTTAAATCTTTTACCTTTTCAAACTCTTCGGCAATTAAGTGCGCCACCAATTCTGAATCAGTGTCCGATGCGATTTGTGCGCCTCGAGCCAGAAGTTGTTCTTTGATTTCATGATAATTTTCAATAATACCGTTATGAACCAAAGTAATACCACGCGCTTTGTGAGGATGCGCATTACGCTCTGACGGAACACCATGGGTCGCCCAGCGAGTGTGGCCAATGCCCACATTTCCAGTCCAAGTTTCATTTTTAATTTTATCATCCAAAGCCTGCAATTTACCCATAGCTCTGATGAGCTTAGTATGACCATCCTGAATGATAGCTAAACCGGCGCTGTCGTATCCACGATACTCTAACTTTTTCAAACCCTGCATAATCACGTCTTTAGGATTCAAAGGGCCTAAATACCCAACTATTCCACACATAACTCCTACCTTTCTCTACGGTTTTGGCCTGTAATTTTCTTTTATGATTTGCGGAGCCCGCGTCACAGCCAGTGCATTAGCGGGCACATTCTTGGTAATTACGGAACCGGCACCCACTGTGGCTCCTGAGCCAACTTCAAGAGGAGCAATTAATTGGACATCGCTACCGATGAAACAATTGTCGCCCACTTTTGTTTTATGTTTTGATTTATTTGGTAAATAATTTACGAAAATGGTTCCGCAGCCGATGTTGGTGTGTTCACCTATCTCGGCATCACCAATATAGGCTAAATGCGCGGCTTTTGTTCCTTTACCAAGTTTAGATTTTTTAACTTCTACAAAATTGCCAATATGAACTTCTTCTAACAATTCGCTATCGGGACGAACCCGAGCGTAGGGCCCGATATTACATTTCGAACGGATAATAGACGATTCTAAATAACTACCAGCACGAACCTGTACACTGTCCTCGATCGTAGTATCTACAATGAATGTGTTGGTTTCAATCATGCAGAACTTTCCGATTTTTGTTTTCCCCTTTAAGTAACTACCAGGATAAATAATTGTTCCCGGCCCGATCTCTACCGTTTCTTCGATGTATGTATTTCTTGGGTCGATGATCATCACGCCGCTTTCTAGCAGCTTTTTCATATGTGATTTGAAAACCAGTTTCGTTGCTTTTGCTAACTCAATTTGATTGTTCACACCCATTGAAACATTTTTAGCACCCGAAATCGTTTTGATTTTCTTACGTTCTTCGATGCCTAGTGAAATGATATCTGTTAAATAAAATTCTTTTTTCTGATTTTCATTTTTAACTTCAGGTAACAGCAAATTTAAAATTGCTGCGCGAGTTAAATAAATACCCGTATTCACTTCTTTGATTTTTTTAGCTTCTGCCGATGCGTCTTTTGCTTCCACGATCGCGTATAATTCCCCGCCATTTCTAACAACACGGCCGAAATCACCCGGTTCTTTTAAAATAGTAGTTACCAAGCCAATATCTAATTTTTGATCTTTGAAATCACGAATGAAACCTTCAATATCTTGCGGCTCGATCATAGGGTGATCGCCGTTCAAGATAATGATATTGCCTTCGATCGTTTCAGGCTGCGCCGAGCGAACGGCGTCAGCTGTTCCTAACTGATTTTTCTGTTCAAAGAAGGTAACACCTTCAGGCTCAAGAACGGTCTTCACCAATGAAGAACCATGGCCAACAACAACGCGAATATCGGTAATGCCTGCTTTTTTACATGAAGCTATCACTCTTGAAATCATTGGCTTTCCCGCGACCGGGTGCAAAACCTTTGGTAGAGCTGAATTCATCCTAGTTCCCTTACCTGCCGCTAAAATGATGGCCGTAAATGAGACTTCCTTGTTTTTTGAATCATCTTTTTCTGTCATGAACCTAAAATATCACTGTTTGCTCGATAATCCAGCGATATTTATCGCGCCTACCATTTCAGGCAAAATCACCTACTAGAAAAACATTGAGGACTAGCCACTTTTCATGAATAATACAATTGGAACTGTTGCCTTTTCTGCACAAAATAAAACTGGGATTTTTTAAATGAATTATAAGGCCATCGCCTTTGACCTAGACGACACTTTGATCGACACAACAAACGAGTTAATTCCATTTGCGTGTCGAAAAATCCACAGCTATTTGTTAACTGAAGGTTATAAAAATGCTTTTGAAGATTTTGATATTTCGCGAAAAGAATATGTGAAAACAAAGTCACACAAAGAGTTTTTTAAAAATCTTGTTACAACATTTCCCCTCAGGGTGCCTTCAGAAGCGTCACTAGTAGTGGCTAACTTGAATCGTCTGTTTTACGAGCCCGACCTTCCCCCCAATCTAGCACTGATGCCTGGAGCGGAAGATAACCTAAAGACCTTAGGCGCAAAATATGAAGTTTTCGTAGTTACAGCTGGTGTCGTTAGCGCACAACACAAGAAACTGGCTCAGCTAAAAATCGAACGTTTTATAAAGAAAGAAAATATTTTGGTTGTTGCCGAGGGTGCCTACCCAACAAAACGCGCGGCTTTTGAAAAAATTGTGGAGGACTCCGGGATTCTGCCCGAGCAGCTTTTGTCTATTGGCAACCGTCTTTCTCAAGAAATCCGGATGGCTAAGCAAATCGGTGCTAAAACCTGTTACTACCAGCACGGTGAGCATGCGGAAGACGTGGCTCAAGATCATTTTGAAATTCCAGACTATACGATTCACACCCACAAGGAGCTGATCTCGGCATGTCAGCTATAATTCACAAATTTTTGCTGGTTGGTCCCTGGCCAAAGCACCTGAGTGAAATTGGGGCTGTGATCGTAAATGATTTGTACGAAGCTAATTACCAGTTTGATCGGTCGCTAATTGACGTCCTCGGAATTAATTTAACGGCCGTATTGGAAAAACGTTTCTTTGATTTGTATACAAAATGGAAGCAAAACAACCCGCATTTACAAATTGTAGCCGTCGTCCCTGCCGATTTTTCGAAAAAGTCACTTCTAGATTTGCAGTGGAAGTATTCTTTTAGCAAAATCTTCACTTCGTACAACGACAAAAACATTGAACAATTTTTAAACCTATCACTAGAAAAATCGTATCAAGAAAAGCAGTTCGAAAGCTACAAAGCACTTTTCGAAGAACAGAATCAAAAATTAGTTAAACTGCGTGCCAGTCTAGATGAGAAAATTGAAAAGCGTACCAAGTTCCTAGTCGAATCTCGTCGAAAATTGTTCTTCACGAATCTGCGTATCGAATCCTTCCGTAAGGCATTGACTACAGTCTACCAATCGCAAAACTTGGAAGAGCTCGAAAAGAATCTAAACGAAGAACTTCTTAGAACTTTTGAAATCCAGTGGATTAAAATTTGTTTTTCTCCGACGGACGATTTGTTCGTTAAAGAACTTGAATCACAGCTGCAATACCAGTACTTGCGATTCCGCGTTCACAAACAAAATAGCGAAATTGGATCTGTATTTTTCATGCGCTCTTTGCAGAAGCCATTCACTAAGGAAGAGTCCGAATTCTTAGCACGCGTGACGGAAGCCGTAAGTTTAGCAACCGAACGATTTGAGAACAGAAACAAACTTGAGAAAATTCACAATTACTGGAAAACCTTATTCAACGCGATTAAGGATGCGATCATCTTGGTTGATGCTGAATATAATATCGTACAAACAAATTTAGATAATTTCCAAGCACCACAAAAGTGCCACCAGTTTTTATTTGGTCGCGCAATTCCGTGTGAAGGCTGTCAAATGGGTTCTAAATTTGAGATAACTCAGAACAAAGAACACTTTGAAGTTGCTGGCCAGTCCGTTGGTTTAGATGGCAAGAAATATGCAATTCACTACTATCGCAACATCACTCAGAAAATGCAGTTAGAACAAGAATTATTAGAATTAGCACCTAAAGCAGAGTTAGGGATACTTTCTAGCAGTATTGCTCATGAAATTAATAATCCGTTGGGGGGATTGTTGTCCTATACTCAGCTATTGATTATGGACACGCAAAGTTCTGATCCAATGTATGCGGATTTAAAGTCGATAGAAGCGGCGATCAAAAAATGCGCTGAAATTGTAAACAATTTATTAGTTAATACACGCGGCTAAAACTGTGTCTTGGTCTAGATCGTCGGAAAGTTAACTGGTCCAAGGCCCGCTCGGAAACTCAACGCTAGTCAAGATTTTAGCGTTTTTTTAAAAAAACAGAGTTGATTTTTTGACAGTACTGTCAAATTTTAATAACATATAGTTATGTCACGACGTTCTCTTCCCATAGGGGACAGAAGCCAATGATTGGCGGAGCGACAAATACAACAACCTACCAGGAAGGAAGGTTAATGAAGAATCCAAAAGTTTTGATTCTAGAAGACGACTCGCAACTAAGAACCGTCTTATCAAGAGCGATCTCTAAAAGAAACTTAGATGTCGTTACCTCAGGAACTTTACAAGAAGCCAAAATGTTTACCCAAGGTGAAAATCAATTCGATTTAGCTATCGTCGATATGAGTTTACCTGACGGAAACGGTTTGGATTTCATGGATATCTTAAAGCGCATGAACCCGGCCATCGAAGTGATTATCCTTACAGGTTTTGCGACCATCGAAACCGCAATCTCGGCAACTCAGCGAGGGGCTTACCACTTTATGACGAAACCAGTAAATGTGGATGAGCTTCTGGGACTTGTGGATAAAGCGCTAGAGCACAAGAAGCTTCAAGTTGAAAACAAGCTACTTAAAACAGTAGTAAATAAAAAATACAAATTCGATCAAATCATCGGCCGCAGTGAAAGCATCCAAGGCGTACTCAGTCTGGTAGAAAAAGTAGCTGATTCAGAAGCCACGGTTCTAGTTACGGGCCAAAGCGGCACGGGTAAAGAATTGATTGCTAAAGCGATTCATTTCAATTCATCACGTGCTTCGGGTCCATTCATCGCAATTAACTGCGGCGCTATCCCGGCTGAATTATTAGAAAGCGAACTATTCGGTCATGTAAAAGGCGCCTTCACTGGTGCTATAAGTAATCGTTTAGGAAGATTCGAAATGGCTGACGGAGGAACACTGTTTTTAGACGAAATCGGAGACCTGGATCCAAGCCTACAAGTTAAGATCCTTCGCGCCCTTCAAGAAAAGTCGTTCGAGCCAGTGGGCGGAGTCAAAACTGTTAATGTAAACGTTCGCGTGATTGCAGCGACCAACATCAACTTAGAACAAGCCGTTGAAGAAGGTCAGTTCCGCGAGGACTTGTACTATCGCTTGAATGTGATCCCTGTGCAGCTACCGGCTTTGCAAGAGCGTAAGGCCGATATCCCATTGTTACTGACACACTTTTTAACTCAGTTTAACAAATTTAAAACGAAACGGATCACTGGTTTTAGCGAAGCGGCTTTAGATAGTCTAATTCAGTATCCATGGCCAGGAAACATCCGCGAACTAGAGAACTTGGTTGAACGCCTAACGATCTTGAAAACCGAAGGCACGATCGAAATGTCTGATTTGCCTGCGAAATATCAAGTTAAGGTCGAAAAGAAGGAAGAATTCCAATTTGAAGACATCCCAGATAACGGCTTGGATTTCAATTCGGCCGTTGATGCCTTTGAAAACAGCCTAATTCTGAAGGCATTAGAGAAAACGGGCTGGAATCGTAACCAAGCAGCCGCTCTATTGCGTTTAAACCGCACCACACTGGTAGAAAAGATCAAAAAGAAAGGCTTACGCCCTTACGGCGCCGGCCCGCAAATGGAAGTTTAGGTAGTACGACGGCTTAATATTGAATTTATCAAGGCACTAGGAGGAAGGCGTGCGCCTAGCACGTCGACGACGCAGTAACGCCGAAAAATTCAATATTAAGCCGTCGTGGTTGACAGGTTCCATCAGCGACTCATATTAAGGGTAAATAATTTTTATCCTTAAGGAGTCGCTGAACATGAAACAAACTCAAAGCTTTAACGCGGAAATCAAGAAACTTTTGGATCTAATGATCCACTCGTTATATTCACATAAAGAGATTTTCCTTAGAGAACTTGTCTCAAACGCATCGGATGCTTTAGATAAATTAAGATTCGAAGCTTTAACCAAGCCTGAACTAGCTAAAAACGATCACACCTATCAAATCCGTTTAGTTCCCAACAAAGAAAACAATACCCTTAAAATTCAAGATTCGGGTATTGGTATGTCTAAAGACGAGGTAGTCGAGTATATCGGAACCATTGCTCGTTCAGGCACTCAAACTTATCAAAAAATTTCTCAAGAATTAAAAGACCGCCCAGAATTAATCGGCCAATTTGGTGTTGGTTTCTATTCCTCATTCATGGTGGCTGAAAAAGTAACATTACACACTCAAAAGGCCGGCGAAAATAACGGTGTCGTTTGGGAATCTAGCGGTGATGGCACCTACACGATCGATGAAGTTCCTCGTCCAGAAGGCACAGGGACTACAATCACTCTTCACCTTAAAAAATTCGAAGCGGAAGATAACGTTAGTGATTTTACTGATGAGTGGACTTTACGTTCACTAGTTAAAAAATACTCTGATTTTATTTCTTACCCTATTCTAATGAAAACTAAGAATCAGGATAAAGAAGAAGATCAAACTTTGAATTCAATGAAAGCTTTATGGCTGCGTACACCAAGTGAAATCAAACCGGAAGAATACACTGAGTTCTATCACCATTTATCACACGACTGGAATGAACCTCTTAAAACAGTACACTACAAGGCCGAAGGTACGATGGAGTTTAACTCATTATTGTACATCCCAGCTAAGCGTCCAATGAATTTCCATTCGCGCGACACAGACTACGGTTTAAATTTGTACGTTAAACGCGTGTTTATCATGAACGATTGCAAAGACTTAATCCCTTCGCATTTACGTTTCGTTAAAGGTCTTGTGGACAGCGCCGACTTATCATTGAACGTATCTCGCGAAATCTTACAGCAAGATCGTCAGGTTCAGTTGATCAAGAAAAATGTCACGAACAAAATTTACGCCACATTAAAAGATTTACTAACTAACTCGCGCAAAGAATACGATAGTTTCTGGAAAGAATTCGGTTCGACGTTAAAAGAAGGCGTCGCGATGGACATGTCAGCCAAAGAAAAACTACAAGATTTAATCTTGTTCAATAGCTCGACTCAAGATTCATTCACTACACTGGATGAATACATTGCACGCATGAAGCCAGATCAAAAAGAAATTTTCTTCATTACAGGAGAAAGCTTATCACAAGTTAGAAATACGCCATATATGGAAAAACTAAACGAGAAAGGTTTAGAAGTTCTATTGTGCGTAGATCCAGTGGATGAATGGGTTATGTCAGCGCTACCAACATACAAAGATAAAAAACTTCAATCCATCACTCGCGATGATTTGAATTTGGATTCAGAAGAAGACAAAAAGAAAAAAGAAGAAGAAAACAAGTCGCTTAAAGAACGCTTTATGCCTTTGATCGAAACAATGAAAACTAGTCTTTCTGAAAACATCAAAGATATCGTAGTGTCTGATCGTCTAAGCACGTCGGCGGCGGTTCTGGTGAATTCGGCGAATGACCCTTCAGCAAACATGGAACGCATCATGAGCCGCATGGGTGGTGATATTCAAGCACCTAAGGTAAAGCGTATTTTAGAATTGAACTTGAAACACCCATTGTTTGAAACGATGCTTTCTAAACCTGTAGAAGATCAAAAAACTTGGTCAGAAATTCTGTACAACCAAGCATTGTTAAATGAAGGATCTGAATTACCTGATCCAGGAAAATTTACGAAACAAATCTCTGACCTGATGGCTAGAGTAAACTAACGGAGGCCCCATGGCTGACAATATTTTGAAACTAGATAAGACGAATTTTGAAAACACAATTAATGGAAACAAAATCGTCATGATCGATTTCTGGGCTCCTTGGTGTGGACCGTGCAAACAGTTTGCTCCAATTTTCGAAGAATTCGCGTCCAAAAACACGGATATGATTTTTGCTAAAGTGAATACGGATGAGGAACCAGAAATCGCGGCTTCATTTGGTATCCAAAGCATCCCTACGGTAGGAATTTTTAAAGAGCAAACTCTGGTATTCCTAGAGCCAGGTATGTTGCCAGAAGAGGGTCTTGCGGACATCACTACCCAAGTAAAAAAATTGGATATGGATGAAGTTAGAAAAGAAATCGAATCTCAAAAAGGTGAAGCTTAATCGCTTTATCTGATCTCTGAAGGAGCAAATATGGCTAATATTTCCAGCGATAGTTGCTCCTTTTATTTTGTGAAATTATCTCCTGGCGAAGATCTTCGCCAATCGCTGATCAGTTTTTGCAAGAACCATCAAATACACGCTGGTTCCATTGTTAGTGGTGTGGGCAGTTTAAGCACTACTAAATTGAGAAAAGCCAGTTCTGATTCCTTTTATGAATCAAATGAACCGCATGAAATTTTAACCCTCTCTGGATTGCTTTCCACCGAAGGCGTGCACATTCATATATCAATCGCTGATAAGGAGGCACGCGTTTACGGCGGCCACCTGAGCGATGGTAATCAGATCTTTACAACCGGTGAGGTCGTTGTCGCCAGCTATTCTGGCATTCGGTTTGATCGAGAATTTGATCCCGAGACCGGCTTTAAAGAACTTAAAATCAAACTTATCTGATGGCTTCCTAGGCAATAACCGGTTGCAGAATGCTAGCCCTTCCATAGTCGAGATTTTTCATTTTTCTTTGGTATAAAGAACCACATTGAATCTATGTAGTTCCATATCAAAAACAATTTGCGTGTCGGTATATCCCCACTCAAAATATATAAAACATTATAGCAAGGAGATTTTATGTCAGGCGCTCAAGAGACTAAAAAATTAAATCTACAACAAAAACGCTACATCCAACAACACAAAGAAAATGCAGACTTCATCAATTACCATACGAAAATTTCAGCTATCGCCGGAGGTACAGTTAATATTGAATTTGATTGGGCGACGGTAGAACAAGGACTTCTAACTGATAGTTTTGAAAACATGTTCCTGAATAACGGCAACAACATCAGGGAGTGGTTTTTACAAAATTTTGAAGAAGGCTTGAAAAAAGTTTGCACCGATCAAATGTCAAAAGATGCTTTCCGTGACAAAATCAAAAAAGTTAAATTTATTCACGATCGCGAAGGAAAATTAACTCTTGAGAACGATACTCTAGTTTTCGCGGCAAATTTACATGGCAACGGCTGTCCTGGTCCTGATTCCGTAAAAAGCTTCTTAGAAGAAAATCTATAGACTATAATAGGCTTTGGGGCACCCGAAGCCTTCTTAAAAATACACGTTTAAATGGATAAAAAAATGGTTGGTCGTCTTTTAAAGTAGGTCAACGTTTTTCCTGCGACCTATGCGATCCCACCCGGTTTGGAATCCATGCATTGTTTTTCATGCAGCCTACGATAGAGCAATTTTCACTGCTAGAAACACGATGATCAGAATATAAATTCTAAAATTCGAATGCCTCATTAACCAAAGCCTGCCAGTGGTCCAGCGCAATAGCAACTAAACTATTTTCCCATTGTGCTATTTCGACGGACATGTGTAGATTTACTTCTACTCAATTCACATATCAGGAGATCAAAAATGGAATCAAAATGTATGGCTGCTTTTGATAAAAGCGGAACTATTAAACCTCACACTATTGAACGACGCGAACCCGGCGCTAACGACGTCATGATTAAAATCGACTACTGCGGAATCTGCCATTCTGACATCCACACGGTACGATCAGAGTGGGGACCCGCTGCCTACCCGTGCGTACCTGGACATGAAATTGTCGGTCACGTAATTAAAGTTGGAAAAAAAGTTAAACGATTCAAAGTTGGCGAACCTGTTGGTGTGGGCTGCTTTGTGGATTCTTGTGGAAAGTGTAACCCATGTAAAAACAATGAAGAACAATTCTGCGAGAAAAAAACCGTATTCACATACAATAGCACTGAACTTGATGGCAAAACACCAACGTACGGTGGTTACGCATCTCACATCACAGTGAAAGACCAATATGTTTTAAAAGTGAAGAAAGGACTTCCGTTAGATAAAGTTGCGCCACTTCTTTGTGCAGGGATCACAACTTATTCTCCATTGAAGCGCTACAAAGCAGGCAAAGGTAAGAAAGTGGGAGTTGTAGGACTTGGTGGTTTAGGCCACATGGCCGTTAAATTAGCTAAAGCTATGGGCGCGGAAGTGACTGTGTTCAGCACCTCTCCGAACAAAGAATCTGACGCAAAACGACTTGGCGCTAAGCATTTCAAAGTGACGAAAGATCCTAAAGTTTTTGCTTCAATGGCGGGGACTTTGGATTTGATTATCGATACTGTTTCCGCACAGCATGATTTCACCCCATACTTAAACAGTCTGAAATTAGGTGCGACGATGGTCCTAGTGGGCGTGTCTCCGGATCCTAATAGCTTAAACGCTTTCGGATTAATTGGTGGACGCAAAGTTCTGACCGGTTCTCTGATTGGGGGCATCAAGGAAACTCAAGAGATGCTAGACTTTTGTGCGAAGAAAAAAGTCTTCTCAGACATCGAATTAATTTCGGCAGACAAGATCAATGAAGCTTACACCCGCACAGTCGCGTCGGACGTGAAGTACCGCTTCGTCGTAGATCTAAAAACGCTTTAAAATATAGACTTAGAATTTAGCGTAAACTATACTTTTTTTACTTATTTAAGGAGACCACAATGGCAACTACGAAAACTCCCGTGAGAGTAGCAGTAACCGGGGCTGCTGGACAAATCGGCTATAGCTTACTTTACAGAATCGCTTCGGGCGAAATGCTTGGTAAAGATCAACCGGTAATTTTACAACTTCTAGAAGTTACACCTGCTATGCAAGCGCTTAAAGGCGTGATGATGGAACTTGATGACTGCGCTTTCCCTTTATTGAAAGAAATCATTGGTTCTGATGATCCAAAAGTAGCGTTCAAAGATGCTGAGATCGCGTTACTTGTTGGCGCTCGTCCGCGTTCAAAAGGTATGGAGAGAAAAGATTTACTTGAAGCCAATGCACAAATCTTTACGGCACAAGGTAAAGCATTAAATGACGTTGCTAACAAAAATGTAAAAGTTCTTGTTGTGGGTAACCCAGCAAACACGAATGCCTACATTGCGATGAAGTCGGCTCCTAAATTAAATCCTAGAAACTTCACTGCGATGATGAGACTTGACCACAATCGTGCACTTTCTCAATTAGCAACTAAAACTAAAACAGCCGTTGGTGATATTCAAAAAATGGTTGTATGGGGTAACCACTCTCCGACCATGTATCCTGACTATCGTTTCGCAGAAGTTAACGGTAAAGCAATGAAAGCGGCTGTTAATGATGAAACTTGGTATAAAGAAACGTTCATCCCAACTGTGGGTAAACGTGGTGCTGCGATCATCGAAGCTCGTGGTTTGTCCTCGGCGGCGTCGGCAGCGAATGCGGCTATTGATCACATGCGTGACTGGTGTTTAGGAACAAACGGCAAATGGGCAACTATGGGCGTTCCATCGGACGGTTCATACGGTATCCCTGAAGGTATCGTTTACGGTTTCCCGTGCACATGTGAAAACGGCGACTACAAAATCGTTAAAGGTTTGGAAATCGACTCTTTCTCTAAAGAAAAAATGGAATTCACACTAAAAGAACTAACTGAAGAACGCGATGGCGTTAAGCACCTTTTAGGCTAATTTTTCTACCGGCCTTGGATACAACTATTCAAGGCCGAATTTACTTTTCAAAATAGCTATCCAGCTGTTCATAGATTCTAATAAACAGATCGAGATTTTTTCTGGAAGACGTTTCAACTATTTATATACGAATCAGTTACTGATCATGCCGTCGAAATGAACGACGAAATCCTTGACGGCTTTCTCTTGTTCAATGCTAGGAGACTTTAAACATTGCCCTATATAGTCTTTAAGAGAACTGTTCGTTTTCGCGTCTTCCAACAATACTTTATTTTTTGAAGCCACCGCAAGGACATCCAAGTTTTTCTTTTCGAATGCAATTAGCATATACAATTGGAAATACTCTTCTTGAATTGTCTTTGGTTGGGGTAGTTTTTGAGCCCAGTTCAGGGTATCGGAATTCAACAAATCTTTAGCATTTTCAATATCCCACTTCATTTTAGTTATGCGAGCATCCTGTTTAATGTCGATATCTTCATATACCGTCGTAGGTTCAGATTCCTTTATGTTCCCACTTAGATTTACATCCTCTGAGTCTGCGATTTTCTTGCTTAAGGATACTGGTTCGCCTCGTTTATGCAGCATTAACGACATGAATACACCGCCAATAACGATTCCAATCGCCAATCCAAAACTCAAAGATGTTTTGTGAACCTTGATACTCATAAGTTATCTCCTCGAACTCTATCCATTTCCGATGCAATGTCTTGAGTTTCTTGACCGAATAGATGCCCCCACCTATTTTTATGTGCATAATGACGGCCTGATGAGGGCCTTACCAAAGCGTTTTCGACGACAAGGCATCACTCACTCGTCAGATTTTAAACGACAGCGAATCAAGTTTACGTTTCAGAATGAGACACTTTTATTAAATGCTAGTTTAAGGGTGTGCGCCCATTTTTGTCTCATTTTGGTGAGTATGACAGGTTTTACAATTTCCACAGTTTTTCCATGATTACATTTTTGACACTTATTCAAGATACTTAGGTCGTTTTAGAGATTTAGGTCCTCGTATTGCTCTAATGACAGTCGTGAGGTTCAAATGAAAAAAATATTCTACTTCGGTTTTTTAAGTCTACTACTGTTAACTACAAGCTGTAATAAGAGCAACTCAAACAACAGTACAACCACGACGACTGGATACTACTGGAGCGGCAATCAATGTTATGCCTCTCCATCAAATACCGTGGTTGCTAGCACGTACTGTTCATCTACTTGTTCGGGAACATCAACCGGATATTACTGGAATGGAAACTACTGTTACTCTTCATCTACTGGACAAGCCGTAGCAACTACATACTGTTCGACAACAACAACGACTAATACTGGTTACTACTGGAGTGGATCAAACTGTATCCAATCGTCCACTGGACAAGCGGTAGCAACAACGTACTGTTCAACAAACACGACAGCATGTACGACAGGTACTAACGGTTACTATTTAAATGGAAACTTGTGCTACTCTTCTACAACAGGTCAACAAGTAGACTATTCGTTTTGCTCAAACTCTACGGGAGTTGTTTCGATGCAATGTAACGGTCAGTTCTACTACAACAATCAAGTCGTGACATGTGGTGCATACGGTTATAATTGCGCTGGATACACGTTGATTGAGGTATCCACTAGCAGACAAGTTCGCTGCTTATAAAAGATACCCCAGACAGGAAACTAGCGACAGATGCTAGTGTAAGTATAAATTTTTTCTGAATCCGTTTTCGCGCCAGTGAATCGAGCCAAAGATCGCTGGCCTTCCATCAAATCAGCCCACATATCGCGAGTTGTATTGCGATTGTAGTACTCAACTATACGATAACCCCAAACAGATTGATTTTCATAATGGCAGTATGGACGACCGTCGCCGTCCGCAGAACACACCCACACGGGAAGAGTATAAGTGCAACTTTCATTTCCACGTTGTGGAGCTGAATTCCAAACCGTCGTTTGCACTCTACCTTTGACATCAAATGATTGTTTTACTTGAGCCGCCGATAAAACGAAATCACCGTTGGCCGGGAATTCAAAATTTTTCGGACGAGAAAGAAAGATATTTTCTTTGTACGCATTAGCCTTCATCGCAATTTTGATTTCAGTTTTAGAACCAAAATCTACAACCGCTTCGTAAGAACCTGCAGGTACTTGAAGTTTTTTATTAGGATTACAAGACCCAAACGGATTCCAACCACATTTCTTGTTCACATTAGCCGAAAAATCTTGGCTAACAGTCAAAGTTCCGGAAATTTCCTTACAAGAAACTAAAACCATCATCATCGAACACAGTAACCACATAGTTTTCATAAAACCCCCAAAAGAAAAGTTATTAACGAAAACTACTTAAGTCCAGTGAAATGCTTTGTAACAATAATAGGCATTTCCGTGTCAATTCGATACGAATTCAAACTGTTTCAAGAAATCTTAACAACTTCGTGAAGTCGTAAAAAATTGCGACGATAGTATGTGTAAGGGGAACCAAATGAACTTTAGTCTTAGAGCAAAAATATCCGTTGCGTCAATTATTCCAGTTCTAGCTTACCTAGCAATGGTAAGCCTACAGCTAAATGAAAATTACAAAAGAATTAAGATTGCCAACAATATCTCAAATAACTCCAGTATTTTTTATGCGTCTTCTAAGTTGATTCATGAACTGCAAAAAGAGCGAGGAATTTCGGTAGGCTTTTTAAACAAAGGAATTTCTGCCGAAGTTTTATCTAAGCAAAAGGCAAAAACATCAGAAAAAATTTCAGAATTTGAAAAAGTAATTGGTTCCTTGAATCCCAAATCGGCGACTGTGGATATAATTAGCGAATTTCTTGGAAAACTGCCGTCTATCCGCACTCAGGTGGAATCGCAAACCACACTACCTGCCGATACATTTAAATTTTTTACGTCAGCGATCGCTGCCTGTATTTCGCTAGAAAAAGAACTTGTTAACATTGAAGACACTGATGGGCTTTTGTCCCGATCTCGATCTTTACTTGTTTTAGAGACATCCAAAGAAGAAGCCGGTCAGCTGCGTGCCACATTGACTGGAATCATAGCTAGCAACAAAAGTTTAACTGATAGCCAGGTTGAGAAAATCACTGACTATATTGGGGGTGTATCTGCCCATTTAAATTCTCCCTCGACGATATTCTTAGATATTACAAAAAAAGGAATCGCAGAATTTAATACATCGACAGAATGGCGTTCTGTGAAACAAACTGCTGTGTCGGTCATTAGGTTATCCAATCAAGGTAATTTTGGATTAAATACAACTGACTTTTTTAATACGATTACAAAGTCCATCGACGCCATTGCTGATTTGATTGCAAACGAAAATGATGCACTACTTGAAAAAGTACATCTAGTTTACACGCGAGCCTATTCCGAGGGTGTTGTTTTGGCTGCCATTAGTGCTGGTTTACTGCTGGGAATTTTTGTCCTAGTTAACTTCATCATCACCGGGATCACACGCCCAATTTACAAGACGATAAATTCTCTCAATCAAAGTGCCGAAGATGTTGGCTCTGCCTCTACGCAACTAAAAACTTCAAGCGACGTCATTGCGACCGCGTCCACTGAAGCAGCCGCCTCATTGGAAGAAACAGTGGCATCGCTAGAGGAACTTTCAAGCATGGTAAAAATAAATGCATCAAACTCGGCGTCGGCATCGCAACTCTCACTAGAAAGTCAGAAAAACGCAGAAAACGGGGAACAACAAATTATGCAATTAATTTCTGCTATTAACGAGATGGCTAGTAGTTCAGAAAAAATACAAGCTATTGTTTCGGTGATAGATGATGTCGCGTTTCAGACAAATTTATTAGCCCTAAATGCTGCCGTCGAGGCTGCCAGAGCAGGCGAACAAGGGCGTGGTTTCGCGGTAGTTGCCGAGGCCGTACGCTCACTTGCTCAACGAAGTTCTGAGCAAGCTAAAAATATATCCTCTTTGATTAACGAAAACACTGAAAAGGTAGTAAATAGTTCAGCCGCAGCAAAACGAAGCGAACAGGTTTTAGGAAATATTGTATCTTCAATTAAAAGGATGGCCGCACTCAATTCTGAAATTTCTGGGGCCAGCCAAGAACAATCGGTTGGACTAGGACAGATTACAGAAGCGATGAATCAGCTAGATCAAGCCACGCAAATGAACGCGGGTTCTGCCGAAGAATCGGCGGCGTCAGCACAGGCCTTAGCAAATGAGGCTTTGTCATTAAAAAATCAGGTTTTACAATTACAAAAAATAATTTCTGGTTCTTAAACACAGAAAATAAAAATGCCCCACGATGCTCTCTACTTCATCGCGGGGCTGGGTATTGATATAAAAAACTGGGTTTTTTATTTTATTAAGCTAATTCAGTGTTTATCTTTTCAACTGGATGATTTCGTTTAGTAATTCATCTGTTGTCGTGATTGTCTTCGCATTGGCTTGGAAACCACGTTGATTTTGAATCATGTTTACGAACTCTGTCGCTAAGTCGACCGTTGAGCGCTCTAACGATTTCGCGTAAATTTTACCGCGACCCGCTGCGCCTGGCGCACCCATTGATGGACCACCAGAATCTCTAGATTCTTTCAAACGATTGTTACCGACTTTGAATAACGCTTCCGGATTTTCGAATTTTGCTAAAGCAATCTGAGCTAAGTCAGCCGCTTGACCATTCGAATAAACCGCCGTCAACACACCTTCGTCATTGAACGATAAACCAGTGATTGTACCTGCGCCCGCACCGTCTTGGTGCCATGAGATTAGATCTGAACCTTTACCGTATTGTTTAGTTCCATCTAAACCTTTACCGCCACTTGCGATATCGTCACCGAAATTCATTTTAATTTTTTGATTTTGTAAAGCTCCACCCATGAAGTTGAATGATGAATCTGTTACTTCCTGTTTTTCTAATTTTCCATCTACTGTGAAGTCTAATGTACCCGCAACAACTTGAGCCATTTTTCCTTCTTCACCACCGGTAACTTCTTTACCATCACAAAGACCTTTATATTCCCACTTACGATCAGCCACTTTATTAAAGAAGAACTGAACTAAATGTTTGTTACCTTGTGAGTCGTACATCTCTACACCCGTTGAGTAGTGTGATGTTGAGTAAGGATCGTCAATGTTGAATTTTTTAGTAGGCTCAACACGTGAATCTAAATTCAGATCTAGCTTCAGTTCTGTCGATCCTTTTGCAGGGATCAATGCACGAGGGAATTTGATATCAGCCATTTTATTTAGGATGTTACCTTTTTCATCCGTCATGAAACCTTGAACTTTTTGATTATCGTTTGTAACTAGGTAACCTTCTCTATCAAAGTGGAATGAACCATCACGAGTGAATGATTCGCCATCGCTACCTTTTACTTTATAGTAACCGTCGCCAGAAATTGCTAAGTCAGTTACTTTTTCAGTCGCATCCACGTTACCTTGTACCAAGATTGGATTTACCGCGCCGATTTTAACCCCGCGACCGATCTGGTTACCACCTAAGATACCTTTTAAGTTCTTAGAAATGATATCTTGAAATTCTGCACGAGAGGCTTTGAAACCGATAGTGTTGGCGTTGGCGATGTTATCACCAATTACCCCTAACGCTTCACCTTGTGCTGTTAAACCGGATACGCCTGTGTAGAGAGACGATAGAATACCCATTATGACCTCCATGTCATGTTCGTATGACCCAAGCATCCTGCTTGGACCAAATTAATTTCCCTGAGCAAACGGCTCTGGGAGTTTTGGAGGGCCCCCTCAAAGAGGACCAGCCCTGTTTTTTACATCCCTAAATTCTATTCGAGAATTTAAGGTTTAGTACTTACTTTGTCCGAAGACCTACATCACAATCGTGCTGTCGATATTCGTGAACACATTTTCTTTCAGTGCGGTTTTATCCATCACTGTGACAACGGTTCTGTTTTTCACACTCACGATCAAAGCTGAATCATTCATCAAGATCAGTGAATCTTTGCTGCCTTTACTTGCGGCGCGATCTACGGCTTCATTTAATTTGGTCATATCGTCCGCCTTAAATGAAATTCCCCTAGACTGCATGCGCTCGATCGCGTGATTCGAGAACTTAATTCCCTTCTCGCCTAGACCGGCATCATTAGCCACTTTCTTCAAGTCAACAGTGGACAATCCATTCAACGTATCTTTGAACGAAGGTCCTGTAGACGGAACCTGAGTACCTTGAGAAATACCACCGGCAGGGAAGCCTGTCCCCTTTATTGCGGTGTCTAAAGTATTCATTTTCTTTACGTCCATACATTCATCATCACAGATTTGGAGACTGCTTTTCAAGTCCAGCAAGAATTATCTTTAAAATCTAGTCTAAAACTTAAAATAGGGCCAACTGGTGGCAAAATTTCACTGGCTTTAGGTGCAGTTTCTAAAGGTAATCCCCTACTTTTAGAAACTGCTAAGTATTTTTTCGTCGATTTCATATCAACAACTCATTGACCAGATTTCATAATTTCATTCATGTTCAAGTACGGCGCATCGTGCGGGGGCAATTTGAATTTGCCGACGAAATTTGATTGGTCTGCCACTTGCAAACTCTCCAAACCGAATGCGGTTCGGAGTCATTTCGAACCCAAATTATGGGGGAACCAATGAAAAAATCACTTATTTTATCCAGCTACCTAGTCGCTTTCAGCGCGATGGCGGCTGACGACTTTCTTGTTCAAAAAGGTACAGAACAAGTTTCAGCGGCTCGACAAGAGCTAACTCGTACCATTTCTGATTTAGGCCGCGGCGGAAGTGTCCAAGACATCACTCGCAAATTGCAGCAAATTAAAAGACGCCTGACAGCGGCAGAAAGAAACCTAAACGACTCTTTAAATGAAACCTACCCACCCAATGAGCCTAACTACCCACCACCTCCTGTAAATAACCGTGTGATTATGTCAGCAAAATGTGAAATCGATGACGACCCTGATTTTACACCAGGGCAAATGAGTGGTGGTACGCTGAAGGGCAGTTCAATTCGTGCCATTTTAGCGGATTGTGAGGCAATCGCCAAATCAAGTGGTTCGACTCAGTACTCGTTTGGAATTTCAAATGCCACGGTAATACAAAAACCAACTTACTTCGTAGAGGCGACGTGCGAAATTGACGATGACCCTGATTTCACGGCAGGACAAATTGCTGTTGGTCAAATCGCGACGTCTGACTTCTTAGAAGCGATGAACCAATGTAAACTAATCGCTACGGCGGCCTACAAAAACAACGGCTCTGCAGCAATTAAAAATCCAAAATTAGATGTAAATCAATACCCAGTCGTAGCTGATTGCCATTTAGATGACGATCCAGACTTCACTGTGGGACAAATAGTGTTTGGTAAAATCGGAGCCCAATCTATCGCGGCGGTCGCAGCTCAATGCGCGGGAATTGCTAAAGCAGTTTATGGCGCGAATGGTTCTTCAGGTTTAAGAAACATCGTTCAAAAATAATTCATTCGAAAGAGCTGGGTTTTTAGCCTAGCTCTTTTTCTTTCTTCTTTCCGGATAAATCAGCATATACGGCCGACGAATCACCGTCTTTCCTGTCCATCTTAATAATTTCATCACTGAACCACGTGACCCTTCAGACGCTGCCAGAGCCAGTGTTAAGGACAGTGAGAAGCTGACAATCAAATTACAAAAACCGATCAACACGAGCCCGCTTATTGCATTTGCAAATTCAAAAACAGAATATTCGGTTTGATCTAGCATAATGGGTAATGACGATGCAAAAGCGCCCGAGGCCAGAGTTACGTGACGGGCTTCTAGCGGTATGCTTAGAAACTTTAGCAATTGAGGAACTAAACCAAGTAATAAACCTAGAGAAATATTAGCCGCCAATGCGTTACTATTTTCTTTGATAAATTCAGAAAAATTCAACGCCGCTTTTTTTCCTATTAAAGCGGATAATTTACTGTTGTGACGAATACGTGTTGGCAAGCTAGTGACGATACAAAAATTTTCAAACCAGCCTGCAACTAGACTGGATAGGAACAGCAACACCCCGGTGAAGCAGGCAAATACAACTGTTGGCCCCAGCAAGTGGGTAGAAGCAAACACCGAACGAGCCTCTTCTAAACTCATCATGGGATGTCCCATTTTTTGGAATCCCAATGAAAGAAAAAAACAAATTGGAACCACAGCAGAAACATTACCGATAACGGCAACAATTTGAGCACGCAAAATATAAAATATAGAAAGGACACTTTCGCGAGTCGAGGTCTCTAACGTTTTGGCCAAGAACGCGGCCGTTGTCGAAGGCTGTTTAGTTGCTAACGTGAAACCCGCTAGTTGAATCGCCAAGAAACTGCAAGAATAGTTCACGGCATCCGCGGCGCCTTTTAAAAATCCGGTTAGGCCTATAAGCGAAAGTACATGTTTGATGAATACGGTCATTGAGGTAACCATACCTCCACCCAAAGCCGACAGAAACATAGCCCTGACATCATCCCAGGTTTTTGCGATATAGTGTTCACCCACGGCTGAGTTACCCTGCACTACACGTTTTGCTAGTAACTCTAGATTGGTAACCAGAAATCCTTTGATGCCGCGGCTTTCGTAGACATCCTTCACCAATTCAGAGAAAAATAGTCGACTAGCCAATGCCGTTGAAAGTTTTTCGTCTAAAAAGTTAGTTAATAATTTTAAACGCTTTATACGTTTAAGTTGTATTTGAAGTGTATAGACGACCTCAATCTCAACACCCATCTTACCCAAATTGCTCTGGATAATGTTGGTGACTTTTTCTAGTTCATTAATAGATTCACACAATTGAACAACATTTATCGATTCACCTGCGTTGGCAAAATCAAACAAAATACTTTTTGAAATACGTTCTGCATTTTCCCAATTTGAAAATCCGCGCTTAAACAACTTATTCGACAACAACAAAGAGCTATTGGCTAGTTGGATACTGGTTCGTATTAACGACTGAATCAAGGCTGACCTCATTAACTTGTGGTCTGACTTATCTCGAAATACTTCGACAATGAACTCACTAATAGTTTCCTCGTCGATGGCATCAATAATCACTATTTCATTCTCGGAATCAAAAGTATGCTTAAGTATGGACGCTAGGTCATTTTGGAAAAGTCCATCCGGAAGAATCTTGTCTTGAACACGATGAAAAAAATCTTGAAAAAAACTAGTTTCGTCCGGCAACCCTGCGCTAGACAATTGATGTGACGTCAGCAGATCAATCAAGACATGCCGTAAATTAGACTCGACATTATCCCGCCATTCAGGATTGGCTCTGAGCTGAACAATGATAAACTTTAAACGAGTGGTGTAGATCTTTTCCCAATTGATTTCCTTTTCATCAGAAGAACGCGAACGCTGGAACCAGAACAGCAAACGCGATAACCATTTGGCACGCCCTTGTGGCCCTAAATCACTTTTCTCAGATAAAATGGCACTCAGTAATTCCAAAGCAACTCCAACGCGATAAAAAGTAAATGATAGGAATAGTATAAAGGCAGACTATTGAACACTAAAAAAAATAATTATTTTATGAGAAATAACAGATTTCAGCTAACTTTCATATCTTTGTCTTGAACCGTTTTTCTTCCGTCAGCTTGAGCGTGTTTAATCGCCTGGTCGCAGAAATAACGGATTCGATGAGAAAGAATGTCCATTATCTCGTCAGAAACATTCATGTCGGCTTGCGATTTGATATAAGCTTTTACTTTAGAAACAACGACTAAGATTTCATTTTCGTCTTTCTTGGTGGCGGCGGTAGAGGACAATGGTGCTGATGAAGCAATAATTCGCCGTTGACCACCAACTGGGGCCACGGTCTCTTGTGACTTTTCAAATTCGGCCTGGGTAGGAGATTTTTTTTCTATGGCAGCGGCATCGCGATGTTTAGCGCCAGGAAGGTGACGTTCCCAGCATGGAACAGAACAAAAAACATATCCAGTTCGCGAACCCGTACATGTGGAAACACTGCACTCGTAATATTTCGTATTAAATCCGATTTCTTTCTTACAACTGCTACATGGTTTCCAGTGGTTCATTTAAATTCCTACATTGAAGTTTCTTTAGCTATCTTACCCATCATCTCACTCGATAAGCCTACTTGATCTAAAAGCTTGCTTCGTTGGGGTGCCGGCGGTGCGCCCTGAACTTCTTTTTTAGGTTGAGCGGCTTTGCTATTCGCCGATGCTTGAGTTGATCCTTTGCCGTCCGCTGGTGCTTGCGGTTGCGGTGGTACCGTGGAAGCCCCACCGGCGCCTACTGGCGGAGTCATAGATAAACCTGGCATTGCGGGAAGCCCCGGCATTCCTGGAGGAAGCTGAGGAGCACCCGGAACTGCGCCTGGTTGCGGAGCCGCTGGCATCGCTTGAAGTTCTGGATTTATTTCGTTAGCTTTACTTGGAGCATTCATCAGCTGAGGATCAACGATTTTCTTAACATCACGTAGACGGATCGCTTGATTTCCAATTAACAACACTGGTCCTTCCGGAGCATAGTTCACGCCGGTAATCTGACCTTCGAATTCTGTTTTGATGGCCATCTTCTGTCCTTGATCATTTTTCGCTTCGATGAAGAATTGATATTCACCAGCAGGTACCGCGTTTCCTTTTTCATCTTGGCCATTCCAAGGAAGACGATTCTCGCCTTCTTTCAACCCTGTTAATTTATATGTTTTCACAACTTCACCATCAGCATTACGAACGCGGATGTCCGCTTCTTTCGCTTTCATTGGTAAATTGAAAACAAATTCATGAGACTTATCACCAGGATTACGAAGAATTTTAGACGAATCCCCAGCAACGCCTTTACCCAATAAATTCAACACCTGAAACTGTTCAGTTGGCTTCTGACCATTCTTCAGATCAGTTAATGTTGTATTCATATTTTGCATTTGCTCGAGTGACGAGAAGCTGGCTAACTGTGCGGCCATCTCGTGTGACTTTAAAGGATTCGTCGGATCTTGATTCTTCATTTGCGCCAACATTAGTTTAAAGAACGCATCTTTATCTAATTTATCATTACCGACAGTACGCATTTTCTTAGAAGGATCGACCCAATTTGGATCCGCAACTTTATTTAGAACATCACCAACGTTGTCCCCGCCTAATTTTTTTAAATCAGCGTCCGTTAGTTGTGCCTGCGAAGCATTTGAAGAAGTTGCTTTGGTCTGAGTGGCACCAAATTGATTAACACCCAATTTCGTATTCATTACTGTCATAGGTACTCCTTTCTTTATTCTATCCCTGAATAGTTAAAAATGAGACTAGACCGATACATTTTCAGTCGTAAGTAGAGGCAAGAGAATTTTATTTCTCTTGCCTTCGAATTATGCGACTAAATTTAGACTTGAAGATTTTCCATTCGAACGACCAGCTGAACTAGTTTCCGTTGCCGGAGCTATTGTTTCTGATTTCTTCGCGGCATATCCTTTGACTTTTAATCCATCCATTAGGGATTCACGTCCAGGACGTCCACCACCGAATTGATCTTGAAACTGATTCCAGAACTGTCGCGTATCGCGGTTTTCCTGATTTTGATTCTGTCCAAATTGATTGCTGTTATTACTGTTCGCATGATTTTCTGTGTTCGTGCGTGCAACCGTATCAATTTTGACCGACTCTAAAGAAATCTTTTGTTGAGAAAGACTCTCTCTTAAATCTGAAAGACTGGATTCTAACATTTTCTTGGTCTCTTTATTTTCAGCAGCCATATGCAACTGAACCTTTCCATCTTTTAACTCAACACTGAGTTGAATTTCGCCAAGGCCTTCAGGAGTCATTCTTACCTTCATCTCGCCGCCGCCCGCTTTCACCAAGTATTGAGCTTGTTGCATAACGTTCTGGACATTGCGATCAGTGGCTTCTTGAGTCACCTGAGCGTTTGTTCCTGGCACCATGATTGGCGCAGAATTTAGCGATGACTCTTTCAAATCATTACCGGCTCCCACACCTAATGATGCCGCTAGCATGGTCTTCATGTCATCGCCGTCAGTTTTCTTTCCAGAAACCTGAGTGTTATGAGATTCAGAACCGCCGCCGCCTTTGCTGAAAAAGTCAGAGGATCCACTACCCGATGAATTCGACGAGTTAGCTAATTTAGCTAGCATCGCAGAAGAAACATCAGTCGGTGCACTACTTAGAGATTCAAGATTGGCTAGCTGATTTGGCTTAGGGTTCATTGGCATTGCAGCTTTTGATGCTTCCATACCATAACCCGGACCCATTGGGGACGTACCATCTAAATTACCGGCATCTGATTTCATTTTTGAAATTCCGAGAGCGGCTGCGACGCCCATCATCGCAGCGTCTTTGGCGCTGAATGACTGATCACCTTCATTATTAGAGGCCATCACATTGGGATCTATTTTATACATGTCGCCTGTGCGCGGATCATATATAAACTCACGATTCTGATCCATCGCTAATTCGCCTGGAGTCAGCCCCGCCATCACACTAGGCAACGTGTTTTCTGTAGAAATATCACGATAAGAATCTAAACCATTTCGCCCTTTCGAGGCCAATTGCGCTTTAGCAATTAGATCACCTTGAATTGGCGTCGTGATTTGTGGATTCACTTGTGGCTGCCAAAAACTTTGGTTCATTTGATCCAAAGATTTCTGCAAGGCTTCACGCTGATTTTTGACTTTGTCAAAACGCTCGCGAGTCAGCCCTAGCGCGGCCACACTTGGTGCCATTCCGAATTTAGATTCAGTCTGCTTGGTGTCGATAGTTTCTAGATCCTGAACCAGATCGCCATAAAGGTCTTTAACCTTGGCAGTTGATTCTTCATCTAGATTTAACTTACCAACAACACGGTCGATGGATTCATCAGCCGGTAGCGAAAGTTCTTCGGGGCTGAGCTCACTGAATGCCTCCACTATTCGAGTCGGAGGTATTTGAAATTCACTCTCTAACGAGTCCATGAATTTTTTAAGGCGTTCTTCTTTAGTATCCGCCTTTTTTGTCAGTTTGCCGTCACCGGATTCAGATTTATCGTCTGAATCTTTTTTTACTTTCTTTTCCACAACTCTTTTATCGGCTGTGTTTTGTTCTACCGAAGTGTCTTTAGCAACCACTTCTTTCTTTTCTGATTTCTCCCCTGGAGTCTTTAGCTGCCTATCGGAATTTTTATCCGCCGGCTTTTTGGTCCCTGGGGCATCCACTCTACGTTCAAGCTCTTTGCTGAATCCTTTTTCGTCGACACGGTTTTCTTGTGTATTCATGCTGCTCGGCGCTTTCGCGTCTGGCTTCGGCATGAACGAAACCGGTTGAACGTTCAATAGTCCTCCTTCCGTTAGGGTTTGGCTGTTTCAACAGGCGCCCCCTCTGGTTTAGTTTGATTGTTTGTATTTGTATCTTTAGCCGATGCTGGTTTTCTTGTGTAACCCGCAAATTTTTCAGACAAAACCTGCGCCTTATCTGCTTTCAGCAAGTTAAGAATATCAGCCGCGCTTTTCTTTTTCATTTTCGTTAAAATATCAACCGCTAAATCTTCGTCCAAGGCTTCGAATACTTTCGCAGCTTGAGAAGGCTTCATTTGGCTATACACCTGAACCAAAGTATCGATCTTCGCTTGATCGGCTTTTACTCGCTCTTCAAGCTGTGCTGAAATATCTTTTCTGATTTTTTGAATTTCAGCGATCTTAGTATCTAGCTCTGACTTCTGAGTTTGAATTTCCGCTTCCCAAGCTTTTAATTCTTCTTCTTTTTGATCTAAGGCTTTCTTTCTATCTTTGAAGTCTCTTACGAAATCAAAATCAATTCCTGAATTATCAGCGGACTTAGTTTCATTGGCAGGCGCAGCTTCGCCTTTGGCCTCCGTCGCAGTCTTTTCCGATTTGGCTTTATCGGCTACGGCTGGCTTTTCTGACACTTTGCCTTCGGCCATTGCTGATGTCGTGAACGTGATATTGACTGAATTCATCCATTTCTCAATAGATTCGATATTTTCGTAACCAAAATAGGCAACACCGATGCCCAACATTGTGAAAACAATAGCCGTAGGTGAAAAACTATTTTTTCTGCGAGTCACAGACGGTTTGAATTTTCTTTTCATTTGCGGAGCTGGCTGCTCTTTCAAAGGAAACTGCGCTTTCTTTCTGTTGAAGTTAAGCGAATCGCCTTCACCGGATTTTTTGAGCATCTGATCTAGATAACGTTCATGTACTCTCATTTTTTATTCCTGCTCGCAAATCGCAAAATCGAAATTTCATCATTTTCTTTTTGCTCTTTTTTGTTGTTTTCATCGATAAACTGCTGTTTCTTTTTATCTTTGAACTTCTCTATTATTTTATAATCTATCGCCTTCGATTTCAAAATTTCTCGTTTGGACTCGACTTCTTTTTCCCAAGCGGCAATGACTTCCTTTTGTTTTTCAATGCGTACGTCCTGAAGTTTTTGAAAACGAGAAGATTCTTCCAGAATCCCGTTCTGCAAGGCATTTGGAACAAGCGTACCCGTTTCTATTTCAAAACTTTTCACACGGGCTTTCTTTTTTTGATCAATCATGAATTGAAGTTTTTCGACTTCTTCATTCAACCGCATCAGCGCAGATTGAAAGTCAGTTTTAGCAAGATCCTCTTGAACCTTGCGGTGTTCAAGGACCTTCTGCATGCGGAAGTTAAATTTCATATACTTTTAGTTTATATTATTTTTTTGGAGAGTTGTGAAAAAAACCTAATTTATCTTTTTCTCTGTACTTTCTGCTGATCATTTTGAAAATGTCATCAGAGGAAAGTCCTACCGATACGCCATTTATGTCTTTATAAAGCGTCTTGTCCTCGACCAGACTAGACGAAAGATCAACAACTCCAGATCGAATCTGGGAAGGTCTTTCAGGACTAGTCATCACTGGCCGGGTTGAAGAATCATCTACCAGCGAAGCACTGGGATCTGAAGAAACACCAATAATACTCCATTTTTTTCCGTCGTAAAGTTTTCTACCCTTCAGAATTGCAGTAATTTTATTTTGCGCCGAAATCGATTTTTTATTCAGCATCGCGTACGCGAAATTTGTAAGTGATTTGTTGATTCCAGCTTTTAGCATTGCATCCTTAGAATACAATACGGACGTTGAATATTTTTTTCCTTCTAAATAGAAGTAATCATTTTTTGTGTTGTATTTTAATCCCTTGTACTGCGCCGTTGAATCCAACGATTTGTAGAGTGTATTAAAGCTTTCGATCGAAGGTTTATTACTTGAGTAAAGCACATTCGTATTTGTAGGCAGGCCATGCGTATCCGCGGCGAATGTTCCAAGATTTGATCCATCTAAAGGAAATGCAGAGGTATCTTCCATTGTTTGGTATGCTTGTGTTGCCGACTCTTGAAATACACTTTGCGATTCTAAGGCCTCGATACCCATAACCTGCAACGTATCCGAAGCAGTGCATATGTTGTTGTGATATTCGCTTAATGCCCCACGATCGCTACACCCCTTCGGATCCGATATACCGGCATCTTTTTGTTCTGTGATAACCTGCCCCTGCAAGTTTTCTGCTTCAGAATGCAAATCAAGTCCCACCTGCTGACTTTTACCAACTGACGAGAAATTCACTCCATGCGAAGATTGAGAATTATTAAATATACTATAGTCGGCGTTTGGGCCAGAACCCATTTGATTCTGCTCATTAACTTTATTCGCTTTTTCGTTTACGATTTGCTCCGGTGTATAGGCAACGTTACCCGGAAGAGTTTGAGCCTTTCCCAAAACAGGCAATAGAATTAAACAGACCAAAGCGGCATATTTTTTCATATGGCTTAGTTCCCGACAAATAGTTGTTGAAGCATTTTCTGCGTCTGAGAAAAGCTTGTTCCATCCTCTACCCTCTGCCTTAAGAAATCATTTATTCCATCAATTAATTTAACGGCTTTGTCGATTTTGGGATTTGCACCTGGTTTATAGGCACCGATATTAATTAGATCTTCGGCTTCTTTATAAATCGCTAAATTTTCACGAAGCTTCTGGGCTAACTTTTGGTGTTCAGGTTTTGATACTGCTTTCATCACCCGACTTGCTGATTGTAATACATCAATTGATGGGAAATGCCCACGCTGCGCCAATGCGCGTGACAGCACAATATGGCCATCCACAATCGAACGAACGGAATCTCCGATGGGATCATTCATATCGTCGCCTTCTACTAACGTGGTATACAACCCAGTGATGCTACCTTTATTTTCAAAATTCCCGGCGCGTTCTAATAACTTTGGCAGTTGTGCAAATACTGAAGGAGTATAACCACGCGAGGATGGTGGCTCACCCGCGCTTAATCCAATTTCACGCTGGGCCATAGCAAAACGAGTTACAGAATCCATCATCAAAAGTACATTTTGCCCCTTATTACAGAAATACTCCGCGATAGCGGTGGCAACATAAGCGCCGCGCATACGCAGCAAAGGACTTTGATCACTTGTCACGCATACGACAACAGATTTTTTCATGCCTTCGGGGCCTAAATCGTTTTCAATAAATTCACGAACCTCACGACCACGCTCACCAATAAGCGCTATGACGTTAACGTCCGCATTCGTGTTTCTGGCCATCATGCCCAGCAAGACTGATTTACCCACCCCTGAACCAGCCATAATAGCCACACGTTGCCCCAGGCCTACGGTTAAACAAGAATTAATTGCCCGCACACCCAAATCAATGGGTGAACGAATTGGTTCACGCTCGAGTGGGTTAACCACTTCAGCGTATAAAGGACGTTCTTCGAAGTCTTCGATATCAGGTTTGCCGTCAATTGGCTGACCTAAACCATTTACGACTCGTCCAATCAGCTCTTCACCGACTCGCACGGCCGCTGTCTGTTTTGCTAGAATAATTTTTGATCCTAAACCTACACCACGCATTTCATTCAGTGGCATCATCAATACATCTTTATCTTTAAAACCAACGATTTCGGCTAAAAACGATTTTTCTAGCCCATTAGGGAATACTTCTACCACGGCACCGACTGCGGCACCTGGTAGATAACCTTTAATCAATAGACCAACAACTTCCTTAACCTTGCCACTATCTTTTGATAAATGGATGTTAGAAATAATCTGGTTGTATTTCTCAATGTTGATCTTTGATCCCACGTCCATAGTTTACTCGTATTCTATAGGGGTTTTAACTTTAGGAAGTGCTTCACCGACATGTTCCCAAAGTTTTTGTAATCGTTGTTCAATCCGTGAATCCACTTCACCATAATTTGTTTCAACAATACAACCGCCTGGTTGGATATCGGGATTTCCTTCTAGTTTAACTTTTTTCAAAAATTCAAACTCTCTAGAATGCGAATTCTTTTTAATATCTTCAATGAATTCAAGCTGACGATCCGACACGTGAACCGTAATGTTTTCTTCATCCTGAGCCAAACTCATCGCTTGCTTCATAATATCGATCACGATTTTGTTATCCATTTCAATCTGTCGCATAGAAATACGCGAAGCCATGTGGTAGACAAGTTGAATCAGATGGCTTTCATTTTGTACTTCTAAATCCGTTTTTAACGTATTTACGTTTACTAACAAACGATCTAATTCCTGCAGCTTGGCTGTGATTTCTTTAGTTTTTTCCTGATACGCACGCTTAGTGCCTTCATCTAAACCTAAATCGTAACCTTCTTTATAAGCAGATGCCTGAATGTCTTTTAGTTTATGAATAGCTAACTCTTCAGCCTTAGAATCTAAGTCTTCGCGCTGAATTTCTTCAATACCCGTCTGTTCGCGGATCACGGGATTCATAACAAAGTCAGATCCCTTTTTGATTTCATCTAGGTAATCAAGAGCCTGAACTGGCGTGCCTAAATTGAATTGGGTCGGAGTGTATTCAACTACGACCTCGCGTGCTCTTTCTTCTTTTAAAATTGAACGACTATACCATGGCATCTTCTGAACCACCTCTAGCAATTAGGATCTTACCTTCAGCCTCTAGGCGACGAGCCACGTTGACGATTTCTTGTTGAGCACCTTCAACATCGGATAGACGTGATGGTCCCATGTTATTTAAATCTTCACGTAACATGTCGGCAGCACGGGCAGAAATATTTTTGAATACTTTTGCTTTGATATCTTCGTTCGCCGTTTTAAGAGCCAGAAGAAGTTTATCATTCGGTACTTCCTTAAGAAGTGACTGAATACCGCGATCATCGATTTTAATAATGTCATCAAATACGAACATCAACTTGCGGATCTCTTCGGCCAGCAATGGGTCTTTTTCTTCCAAACGGGACATGATCGAGGTTTCTGTGTTTTTGTCCATAACGTTGAGCATTTCGGCCACTGGCTGAACACCGCCCAATGTTGACTGCTCGACACTGGCAGTATTAGCCAATTGGTTTTTCAAAACTTTATCAATTTCAACAATTAGCTCAGGATCTACGTGCTCTAAGTTGGCCATACGCAGAACCACTTCAGCTTGCAAAGTATCAGGCAAACGCTTTAGAACCTCACCTTTTTTCTCTGGCTCTAAGTGCGCCAAGATAACGGCAACTGTTTGCGGATGCTCATTCACCAGGAAGTTCGCCAAGGACTTCGCATCGACCATCTCTAATGATTCTAATGAACGCGCGTTCGCTGAACCGATATTTAAACCACCCAGAATACCGCGGGCACGATCTTCACCGACCGCGTCGACAATGCTATCTTTACTAGAAATTTGATCCGAGAAGATATAGTCATCTGTCTCGCTGATCATTTCATAAAATTCTTCCAAAACTTTTTTAGTCACGTGAACAGGAACTACGCGAAACTTGTTCATCACGTTAATTAATTTACGGATATCCGCGTCTTCCATTCTGCCAAGAAGAATTTTAACCGCGTCCTTGCCTAAATAATTAAGCAGAATGGCGGCTTTATCAAACCCCTTAAGAATATCAAAGTCTATATTTTCCGCTTTAACTACTTTCACCGATTCTCATCCTTTCTAACTAGCCACATACCAAATGCATTGGCTGCTTTTTCTTGATCTTTCTGCATTAACGTCATGATGCGATCTTTAAGTAACTCAGATTCCGCTTTGTCTGGATCAATTGACTCTTGTAAGACCGGCAAGGCGCCTGACATACCCGGTAAAGTATTATCCACCGATTGCAATTCTTCCAGTTCCTCAATCGTGCGCGGTAGCATTTCATCTACTGAATCTTGGAATGAATCTGTAATCCACTGCATGAATGGTCTTACGATCAGAATGAATAGTAACGCTAACGAGAAAGCTAATAATGCCCATTTGAATAGAGCTTGTAGAAGTTTACGACGTTCTAAATTAGTTAATAATTTTTCAGCTTCTGAGAAATCCTCTGGTTGAAATTGAATGTTTTCAATTTTAACAGAGTCACCGCGGGCCGCATTGAATCCGACTGCGTTTTTAACGATATCTTCATACTTTTTCAATTCTTCGGCTGAACGGGGCATCCACTTAGTTTCTTCCACACCTTGATCATTCTTGACTGTTTGGAAAAGACCATCGACTACGACTGCTACTGAAATTTTCTCTAAATTGCCTGCGGCCTCTTTTACATTTCGAACCGTTTTAGGCACTTCAAAATTAGTAGTCTTAATTTCTTTTTTAACATCTTGCTTGAAACCAACCTGACCGGCGTCTTCAGCACCTGGTAAGTTACTACGCGAGCCGGGTACTCCGGCTGGGTTTGTACGGGCACCATCCAGTGATTCTTCTTCACTTTGCTGGGCACGAATCGCCGTTTTCTCTGGATCCACAATTTCTTCAACACTAGAAACAACTTTATTGTTTAATTGCGCTTCTACTTTCGCAACCACACGCGTCTGTCCTACTACTTTAGACAAGATACTCTCGATGCGGCCTTCATATTCACGCTCAATTTTATTTTTAAGATCTAAAATTTCTGATGAGCCCGCTGTTGTCCCATCGGTATGCTGAGTTAACATTTTACCGCGTTCATCAAGTACCGCTACGCTTTCTGGATCCATACCCTCGATGGCATTAGCTACCAAATAACGAACACCACGAATTTGCTCTGCTGACAATTCTTTTCCTTGATGTAATTCAACGACAACAGAAGCGGACGGTTTACCACCTTCTTCTAAAAATGTTTTCTTATTTGGCAAAGCCAGAATTACTTTAGATTGTTTTACGGCAGTTAATGTATTGATCGCACGGATCAACTCGCCTTGTAAGGCACGTTGATAATTAATTTTTTGTGCGTACGAATTCACTCCAAATTCCTGTTTATCAAAAATCTCAAGACCAATTGATCCCATTTTTGTAGAACCAATTTCTGACATCAAAGTCATTTGCGTCGAATGCAATAATTCTTTCGGAATGGAAATTGTCTTGCCTTCCTCTTTCAATTGAAACGGGATATTTTTCTGAGTTAATTTTTGAACGATCATCGGCATTTGATCCGACGGCACGTTCGTTAGCAACGGAACGTATTCATTTCCAGACAACATGAAAATGATGGACACAAACGACAAGGCAGCGATCAAACCAACGATCACTACAGAGAATCGTTTGGTTGGCCCCAAGTTCTTGAAGAACTCTCTAAATTGTATAATCAAACCAGCGAATAATTTACTCACTCTACGTCCCCTCTAATCCTTCAACCGTTAAACTAAACTTGCATTTTCATGATTTCGTTATAGGCATCGATAATTTTATTTCTTACTTGCACCATAACTCTCAATGCGACATCCGCTTTCTCTGCCGATAACATTACTTCTGCTACGTTATCTGTTCTACCTGTCGCTAAATCTTGCGCGGCTTTGTCACTTGATTTTTGTAACTCATTTACACCTTTGATGGCTTCGTTCAGTGTGGCTGCAAACGATTTCCCCGGTTCACTGGATTGAGTTGGGCCGATGGAGCCGATTGTTCCAGAGCCGTTCATTCCAGAAATTTTTTCGGAAGCTGGAGGGGTCACTTTCATTGACCGCTGATCAAGGTAATTCGAATTATTCAGAAACTGATTCGAATTCTTAATGTTAAATCCGTCCATGGTGTCTTTCTCCCAGGCTCAAATTCTTTAAGCCCTTAAAATTATTTTACCGTAACTTTAGCTAGGCACAAAGTACCTATTTTCAAACTAGTCTAAGACGTATGTCTTAACCTGAGACAGCTAAAACCCTGTCTAGCGGCCCAATTCAAGCGCACTCATGGCCATATCCTTTGAAGCCTGAAGTGCCGAAACGTTGGCTTCATAAGCCCGCGTCGCCTGTATCATGTTGGTCATTTCTTCCATCAAATTGATGTTTGGATAAGCAACATATCCTTCTGGATTTGCGTCTGGATGATCGGGATCATATTTCATCAATGGCGCCTTCAAATCCGAGACAACATCAGTCACTTGCACGCGTTGCATATTCGATTTTGGGTTCGATGAAGTCAAAATTTCCCCGAAGTTTCGCGCATCTGGCATGGCTTCAAAGACCACGTCCTTGCGACGATACGGGCCACCCTCAGGGGTTTGCGTCGTATTGATGTTGGCAATATTACTAGATATGGCATTTAGTCTAGCTCTTTGAGCCGTCATACCACTACTTGAAATTCTCATCCCGGAAATATAATCAGACATGTCTATCTACCTTCCGAAGCTGCATATTTCAGCGCGGCCATTTTTTTGTTAATTAGTTGTAGAGCCGTTTTGTACAAAATCGCATTCTCTGACAACGCCGACATTTCTTTCTCTAAATCCACCGAGTTACCATCGTTATTCACCGCACCCTCAGGGTTTGCATAGATATCAGGTCTGACAGAGGCCGTTTTTCCACCAACGGCATAATGATTTTCATCCGTTGTGCTCATGCCGCGGAGACCATCCAAGTCGATTGATCGTGCTAGTGCTTCTTCGAAATCTAGTTTCTGTGCTTTGTACCCCGGAGTTTCCGCATTGGCGATATTCGATGACGTGATATTGTGGCGCAACTGACGCATGTTTAATGACGTCTGCAACGCGGAGGTTGTTTTATCAAATAGACTCATATTAAGCCTGCCTCTCTATATTCGTTAATCTTATTTCTAAGAGTTCGGATGCTAATACCAAGAATATGAGCGGCTTTCGTGCGGTTGTTCTGTGTGTGCTCTAAAGTTTGCAGAATCAAACGACGCTCAACTTCGGATAACGACATACCCAAACTTAAATCTAATGAGTTGTACTTTTGGAACTCATCAAAACGGATATGCTTGTCACTGATAACTTCGCCTTCACACAACAACACGGCTCGCTCTACAACGTTTTCCAGCTCTAATATATTACCTACCCAGAAAAAGGACTCTAGTCGCACTAGAGCTTCGTTAGATAGACTCAACTGGGGGCGCTTATAGTTAATAGAAAAAACTCTCAAATAGTATTCAGCAAAAGTTCTAATGTCTTCTTTTACCTGCTTTAAATCAGGTAATCCGATAGTAAATACTGACAACTTATAATACAGATCCTGTCTTAGTAGGCCCTCACGAGCCAAATCACTCAAACTGCGTTTAGACGTTGTAATTACTACTGGTTTTACTTGCAGCGAACGAGTTTGGATATACTGAGCCAACACTGCTTGATTTTCTTTATGAAGATAGTCTACGTTTTCTAAAAGAATGTGTCTATGTTTAGACGACTCCAATTCCGCTTTAAACTTTTCTTCCTCGATTTCTTTTACATCAATTTTACAGTAAGCCTCTGCCAAACCCGACTTTTCCAAAATAACTTGGGCCCATGTTGATTTTCCGGTTCCTTGCGATCCATGAATATTGATATTAGATTCAATCGGCAAAATAGACTGAACTAGCTTTTGCAAGCTTAAGTAGGTTTCTGATTTGTATTTCATGCCAAAAAGATCAACTGTATTCATTATCATCTCCTTAATTCTTTTCCATAGCAGGTATGCGATCTAAATATTTTTTGTAGTCTGATTTCCATTCGTTTGAACTAACTTGCTCCTGAGCCATTTTCTTCCATGACTCGGATTCTTGGCCTTTAAACTGGCCCCAGACATCTTGTGCTTTTTGCAACTGACCACGGTCGAAATATAGTTTTCCTAAACGGAATCTAACTGAAGCTAACGGTGTCGTTGGTTCATATTGAGTTAACAATTTATCGTACCAAATAATCGCTTGGGCGAAGTCGTTTTCAGAATCATAAATTTTTGCAATTTGTTCTAAACTTTTCTTATGAAGATTTTTATCGACAAGACCAGTGTCAGTCATCAGTGTGTCTACACGCTTAAGTGATTCGATCGCTTCTTTCTTCATGCCTTTCTTTTGCTCGTACTGACTTAGAATAAAGTATGGTTCAGCGACATGTTCCGGTTGACCTTTCCAATATTTCAAAAGTTCAGTTAAGTATAGAATCGCACGATCGACATCACCCTTTCTATCATTTAAATCAGACGCAAGGACGATTCTTTCAATTTGCTCTTTTTCTGTTAATGTATCTGTCGCCTTGATCAACTTTAAGTAATCCAAAGCTTTAGAATAGTTCTTGTTTTGGCTTTCTGCATTTGCCAAACGTAAATACAATTCAGATTCCGAAGGCATGTCTTCTTTGATTAACAGAGCCTTGCCCGTTTCCGTGCCTTTAACAGCTAGGAATTTGTTTAACACTTCAGTGTAGTAGTTAATCGCCGGCTTATATACGCCGCCTTGCTCATAAGCTTTACCTATCTGGTACTTGATATCCAAACGATTCGAATTTTTTAACCACGTATCGTAATGCTCTGTGTATATTTTAAGCGCATCTAAGTAATTATTTTCCTTAACCTGTTTTGCGATTTTCGAATAGATGTTTGAAAAAATACGTTTCGTAAATAGTTCTCTATCGACCGTTGTAGGATTTTTGCGATAGTGATCAATTAACAGTTTTAAAGCTTCATCATAATCTTGACGATCGCCATAGCCTTCAGAAATTAAAACTTTCGAAAATGAATCAATACCCGGCAAATCTGATTTTTTAGCTAACTCAAGAATTTCATTTACGGTAGAAGCCACTTCTTTCGGCTTCATGCCTTTCATTTTAGAGGACAAAATTCTAAGTCTAGCTACAATCGCCGATGGATTGTCGCCATTACGGAAATAGGTTTCTAGATAAGCGCCTAACACTTTATTTTTGTCAGCGCCCATTATGTCAAGTAACTCACCAACGCGAGTCATTGCGAATGGAGTTAATTTATCCTGCGGAAACTTTTTAATAAATTCGCGATAGGCATCTAAACTGTCCCTGTATTTATCTTGCAGAAACAATGACTGGGCTTTGTTGTAATATGCATTTGGAAAATTGTTTTGGAATCCCGGAACCTTAGTTATTGCCTCAGTGTACATTTGAACGGCTTTATCATAATTGCGTTCGGCTAGCTTTACATCGCCCTTACGATACGCAGCTTCAGCCTTCATTTCTTCAAAAATAGAATTCTTTTGAAGTTCATCGTAAACTTTAACGGCCTCTTCAAACTGATTCATATTCTGAAAACTTAAAGCCATACCTAGCTGAGCTAAATCATTAGAAAACGAACCCTTTTTATTCCACAAAGCGTTTTTAGTGTGGTTCTGAAATGAACGAAGAGAATTAAAATAGTCTTTCTTTTCATAGGCTAAAACTCCAAGCATTAAAGAATACTTTTCAGCCATCGCATGTTCCGGAGTTTTCTGAACAACATCTTTCATTTTTTGCATGGCTAGATCATAATGATTCGTATTTTTTTCGTTCTGCCACAAACGTAAATGAACTTGGATGCTCATGTTCTGAACGATATCTTTATATTCAGACGCAGGATATTTTTCCATGAACCAATCATACGTTTTTAGGAAAACTTGATCGCGTTCATTTTTGAAAAGTGTTTGCAATAGACGTGCGTGTTTGTTGTCCTTTTCATCGTTCGGCATGATTTCAAATAATGTTTCTGCATTTTTGATACGTGCCCAGTCGGCCACTGGCAAAATATGATTAGGAAACGGGATATAGTAGTTTTCTTTACTTTTAATAATCGACGCATCTTTGATTTCATAATCTTTTAATGAAAAGCGATCATAGAACGGATCCGCTCCATCAAAAATTCCAGCCAATTTGTTTTCAAACGATTTCTTATCTGAAATTGACATCAACCCCGACTTTTCAATTTCTAAAAAATCAGCTGTTGCCGGATTTCGAGTTCCTGCTTTAGTTTCTTTAGCCGCTGCTTGTTTAGCTGGCTGTTTATCTTTGGCTTTCTCACCAGCAACTGGTTTTTCCGCATCTTTATTGTCTTTAGTCGATTTTGCTTTTTTAGAATTTGGAAACAAATCCACTACTAAACGTGACGGTGATTCCATCAGATAATCAAATACATCTAAATCAGTCGCTAAATCTAAAGTGATCTTAGTTTTACCATCTGGTCCATTCGCATCGATGATTACTTTTTTAACCCAGTCTGCTTTGAAGTTTTTGATATCGGCCAAACTCTTTTGGTCCAATGAATCCAAAGTGATTTCAACGGCGCTGCCACCCTTTTTTTCTTTCTTTTCTACGTTATAATCCCAGTCCTTACGTCCTGAGAATTCCAAATGGATCGTTTCGTCTTGGTAGGAAATACGCGAGTTTACGGGAGTTAAATTTTGATCTGAAAATGCAATACTTGAAAATAAAAAAGTAACAATAATATAAAACATTTTTTTATTTTTTCTCATTTACACTGCCCGCTTAGTTTTCTAGTTAAAATCTTAAAATGCACATTGAATGCCACTGGACTTCACATCAAAGGTATAGGAAAAAATATCCCATAAAGAATTAATCGAAATTGGTAATCCTGGACTGACAGATTACTGACGGTCGAGTTTTACTTTTTGACATTTAAAATTTAACTAGAGCTACCGAAAAGAACCCTGTATGAAAACCACCCACCGCATTTTTCTATTATTTCCTTTTATCTTTTTGCTTAATTCATGCATCACTATTGGGGTTTCCAAAGATCCTCAACCAGCTAAGAATCTTGAATTTAAAGCACCCTCTAGCCCGTTTTCAGATTTGAAATCTAAGACAGGTGACAAGGCGTGGATTTCTAGCAAAACAAACAACGTAATTTCATACATTTCTGATTGCTCTCCCAACCAAGATCCTTCACTCGATCAGTTGGAACAGGATGCATTGTCTGGTTTGGAAAAACTAGAAATAAAAAGTCGCGAGGAAGTTCCCTACAATCAGCGTACGGCTAGAATAACTATCGGCGAAGGTCTGATCGACGGAGTCAAAGTAAAATTGAACGTGGTTTCATTCAAAAAAAATGCATGCAGTTACAATCTAATCTACGGTGGAATGGCTGAACGTTTTGATAGCGAAAGCGCAGAATTCAAACGGTTCACTGAAAACTTTAGGGCACCATGATCCACGCATTAATCGCATCTACCCCATTATATCTGTTCATCATTGAAATTCTGAAATTTTTTGGCGGAATCGGCGTTCTTACTCTGCAACTTATACGTGATACGATTAAAGGGAAGATCTACTGGAAACTGGTAATGGAACAGGTTTTTCAAGTTGGCAACCGCTCGTTGCCATTGATCGTTGTGACCGCAATCAGTACTGGCATGGTTATGTCACTTCAGTTTGGTCTAGGACTAGAAAAATTTGGTGGCAAGATGTATGTGCCTAAGCTTGTATCACTTATCGTTCTACGCGAAATGGGTCCTGTGTTTACATCCTTGATGGTGGCTGCCCGCGTGGGCGCCGGCTTCGCTTCGGAAATTGGCAGTATGGTCGTTACTCAGCAAATCGATGCCATTCGCGCACTGGGAACGTCGCCATTAAAAACGATAGTTATCCCACGGGTCATTGCCACATTCATATCACTACCGCTGCTTGTGGCTATTGCGAATGTAGTCAGTAATTTTGGTGCCTTACTAGTTGGTTATTCTGAATTAAAATTAGATCCTAATTTCTATGTTTTAAAAATTATCCAAACAGTTACGCTGATGGATTATTTCTCTGGTTTCTTAAAAAGCTTCGTGTTTGCACTTTGTATCGCTATCCCTTCTTGCTACTTCGGTTTAACCGTTAAAAATGGAACAAAAGAAGTTGGCATGGCGACAACGAAAGCCGTTGTTGTATCGTCTATACTGGTACTTGTTGGAAACTTCTTTTTATCTAAATTGTTCTGGATCGTGGAAAGACTAACATGATCGAAGTTAAAAATTTTCGAAAATCGTTTGGTTCAAAAGAAGTCCACAAAGGCATTACCTTTTCTGTGAAGAAAGGCGAATGCATGGGCCTAATTGGCGGCTCGGGAGTTGGTAAGAGTGTTATCTTGCGCAGTCTAATCGGTTTAGAAAAACCTGACAGCGGTGAAATCTTGATCGATGGTGAAGAAATCACTCGTTACAAAGAAAATGACCTTGTCGAAATTCGCAAGAAGGTAGCCTATGTATTTCAGGGCGGCGCTCTTTTTGATTCGATGACGGTGTATGAAAACCTGGCCTACCCGCTACGTGAACATACAAATAAAACAGAAGCCGAGATAAAAAAAATGATTTCAGATCAACTGGGTGAATTCGGCTTGCCTAAAGCAGAAACTTTATACCCAGCCAACTTATCCGGAGGTATGCAAAAACGCGTAGGCCTAGCACGCGCGCTGATGATGCAACCAAAATGGATTCTTTATGACGAGCCGACGGCAGGATTAGATCCTTATAATACACGCAAAATTCAAGAGCATATTCTAAAACTGAAGGCCACTGGCATCACGTCTATCCTGGTTACACACGATATGCCGACGGCATTTGCGGTGTGTGATAAAATGTCATTCATATTAGATGGCAAAATCGCGTTTGAAGGTTCTCTGAATGAAATTCAACACGATAAAAGCGGAATTGTTAAAAAATTTATTGATGGAGAAGGCTAAAAATGGAAACCACTTTAAAAAACCAAATCAAAGTCGGCATTTTCCTGGTGTTGGGTATAGTTATAACAATGGCCAGTATCTTTATGTTGGGTGCAAACAAAGCTCTGTTTTCAAATTTTACTCATCTCTATGCTGATTTTGAAAACGTACAAGGTTTAGCTCGCGGTAGCGTTGTGTCGTTGTCAGGAGTTGTAATTGGTAATATTGAATCGATTGATTTCGTCAAAGAGAAAAACTTACTACGCGTAAATATGAAAATCGAAAATGAATACCTACAACGTGTATTCAAGGGATCGGAAGTAGAAATCCGTACACAAGGCGCCCTGGGTGATAAATTTATCTATATCATTCCCGGTGACCCACGCTCGGAAGCCGTTCAAGATGGTGCTACTCTACCGATCGCAAAATCAACGGATATTCTGAACGTGATCTCTGAACGCGGAAAAGAAACAGAAAAGATTTTTGATATTATTAATGAAGTCTACAAACTGACTAAGACGCTAAACCATGAGAACCATATTGGTACAATGGTGGCGAACATGAGCCAGGCCAGCCGTGATTTCAAAATCATCAGTGAAAAATCATTGAAAATCGTTTCTGATTTCTCGGACGGCAAATCACCATCAGTCCAAATGAAGGCTTCCATCGATAAGCTAAATAGTATCCTAGGAAAAATTGATCGTGGTGAAGGCACGTTGGGCGCACTTGTTAATGACTCCAGCTTGCATGATCAGCTCAAGTCTCTTGTCGGGGGTAGCCAACGAAAAAATCATGTTAAATCACTAATGAGAACATCTATCGAAAAAGACTAATGCCTTGTCACATTGCAAATTCTAATGAGGCAACAGCACAAAGTTAGGACTTATATTTTCACATTTGAAGCCTTAGACAGGCTTTCTACTTCCAACCGTGTCAGATAAGTTGCTGTGTAGGCATAATACTTATCACCTGCTGCTCTGTGCGGGCTACGGTCAAATCTACCTTGACCCGCTGAAATCGGCACTCCGACTATCCCTCAGCTCAAATACTTGCTAAATTTCAATTCGAAGACCGACGAAAAACACTACTTAGCAACAATAAAGTTTAGCTGGCCTCGGTTTGCAGCTAACCCACATTGAATTTTTTGACGATCATAGATTTTAAGTCCTGCCACATAAACGCTATTATCAAGAATAGTACACGACATAGCTATATCTTCCGCGACCATCAACTGGGGTTTATAACCATTATTAGCGTTACCTTTGAATTGGACAAAGGTTCGCAAATGAAGCTGCTTGTTCTCATCTTCAACGATGCAAAATTTGCGAGTGTCACTGCAATCAAAAAGCGAATTTTTGCTCATTACGAAATCGGGATATTCATAAAAGTAGCTTTCAAACGCAATTTGACTGTAATAAAACTGCGGAATTACGTTTAAATAAGGTTTAATTTTTGATCTGTGGGCTTCTTGGATCTTACGGCTGTCATCTAGATACTTTTGACTATCACCAGTGCGGTTAAGATCCGTGATAGAGTTTTTTTGGGCAAGGTCCAATCGCTTCAATTCGGCTAAAACGGGCGAAAGTTCTTCACTGTGCTTCTGTACATAGTCGGCCACAACTGGATTTACACTAACCCCTTTAGTCGAAACACAGTTTTGAGGAAGTTCAATACTACATCCTTCCAAAACAAAAGACTGTGTCCACATCAACTTAATATCTTTCAAATTTGTTTTTTGATCGGGACTTGCTTGAGTAAGCACACTAGATAACAAAATGATCGAAAATATGGCCTTCATAGAAATCTCCTTTTTTAAGTATATTTTAGCTTTCTAAAAATATTTCCCTCGGTGAACTCTGCATTACTTGGGCCTTTTTTTCTGAACCTTATTCTTCAATCAAAATCTCATCTGTCGTATAAGTTGACACGTCTAACAAAAAGCGCAGCCGGGCTCGGCCTAAAGCCTTGTCGTTTTCTCAATATTTGTGAATTGAGTTGGTTTGAATTAAACTACTAAAAATGTCGTTGATTCCGTTCAATTGTAGACTATTAGTTCTAACTACCATCATCTACGTTTTACTTCTTCCTCATTTAGTTGCCTGGGGCTCTGATGAGCATTGTAGTTCGGTTGATTTACGTTTACCTGGTGGTTCTTTAGAAAAAATACACAACTTCAATCAGCAAAATACCGACTATTGTTGGGCATTCACTGGCACTCAGCTCCTGAATGCGAAGTTAGCGAAATGGGGCGCAAAAAATCTCGCGAGCCCAACTGTCACTATGAACTCCGCTATAGCCAACGGTCTGACGTGCCTAACTCCCTGCGGTCTTATCAAGCATATCGGACAATTGAAAAAAGTCTGTGCCGTTAAAGATACTTATATAGATTCCAGTGATCAGATGTATTTTCCCGATGTGGATTCTAGCCAGAATGTCAGCCGTGATCAATGTTCATCAATTCACCGATTGGGAATCACCGAGTTCGAAGCCTTCATTTTTGATCTCAGCAGGGACCTTGCGACGTCTAAAATAAAAAACAAAACTGGGTACATGTCTTGGAAGCTTACTGAACCAAATAGAAAATTTATGGGTGTGGATAAAACCAGAAACCTCAGTCACTTTTTAGAAAAACATCCAGAAAGTCTATCTCTAGCTACTGCCTATAATAACCTGGTGGCACCTCGCTGCCACAGTTATGCGTCGGACAAAAATTCTTTTACAGGAAGTGCCGATTTGAATGCACATCTAGAAAATAAATCTTTAGATGACTTTCAGTGCAATGAATTCAGAACTCCGCAGTTCAACGAAACTGTCGAAAATACCCACACGGATTGTCCAAAACTAAATTCTAGTCAGATTGTATCTAAAAAAGAACTCTTGAATCAGATAGACAAGATACTGAACCGAAACGAAGGTCTTCCGATAGGAATCGACTTTTGCTATGGATTTTTGTTTGATGGTAAACCGTCCACTGGTGATCAAAAATGGTTATGCAAGAACAGTTCTTCGTCCATGCAGACAGACCATAAGTCTTTAATTGTCGCTAGAAAAAAAAATCCTAACACAAACCAATGCGAGTATCTGATAAGAACTCATTTTGGAAATGACTGTTCAAAGCTGCATGAAAGTTTACGTCCTCGCTGCGAAGAGGAGAAAAAAAAATTCGGAGCGGCCGACATTTGGGTCGCCTCGGAAACACTAGAAAAAGTCCTGCACGGAATTTCCGAAATTCCCAAGTGAGTTTGTTTAATATTTTAGCAAAAGATAAACCCAATATTGGCGGAATCTTTCTAATTGTCTTATGAAACCCAATCTAGGTTTCAACAACTTATACCCTTATAGACACTTACGATTATCTAAATGATTTCTTAAATAAGCCACAAAGCCATTAAATACATCTTTGTGTTCGTCACATAAATCTGGACTGCGCGTACAACCCGCGACTTCGCCTAACTTAACTTTGCTACCACTTGCGTATTCAACAGAAGCAAACGGATATTTATAAATCTGAGTACACACTATATCTTCACGGTTCGAAGTCACGTTAGGCTGACAAACACGCACGCTTTGTAAAATAGCTTTAAATTCTTCAAGCTCCTGTCGATTCAGGCACAGGCGAGTGGGATTCACTACCCTACCTTCAACATCCACGTAGCGCATTTCACCGTTAGATAGATTAATTTTTAAATTTTGTGAATCACGTGATGATTTTCTCTGAATTTCATTCTCCGCGTACAAAGAACGTAACGAAATATCAATATAATCAGCAGTACTTAAATCAACGTTGTCGACTTTATCCATTGAGTTAGAGGTAGGGTTTAGATCAACGCTAGAACCAGATGTCGATGGCGTAAATGCCGCCGATCCAGTTGCCTGCGCGCAGTTTTGAAAAGTTCCAACTAAAATTACGCTGGAAAACGAAAGCAAAATAACTTTCGCGATAGTATTCGGTTTCAAATCACACCCCACTAAGGTCTAGAATAATATAGGACGGCGTGTTTTCAAAATTTAGACTTTAATTTGTCTCACTATGAGCCGAACAAACGAAGGCAACTTCCGTGTTCCAAGATGGTGCGAATTATCTCAAGATTAATTGAGTCATAATATTGACAAATGCGCCGATCTTTTATCGTAGGTAAGGGAGATAACGATATGGGTTTAAAAGTAGCAATTTTCGAAGACGATAAAGACGTAGCTGATTTGTTAAAAGAAATGATGGAAACCAAAAATTATGAAGTGGCGACGTTTTACAATTTGAAAGACATGAACTGGCAAAACTGCGATATCGTTTTAGGCGATTATAGAAATAAGATCGTCGCATTTAAAACGTTGCAGTCAGAATGCTCAAAACGAAACGTTCCACTAGTTGCAATCTCCGGTGCAGAAACAGATTACCTACCTCAACTAATCAAGCCGTTCTCTATCGAAGACCTGCAAACTACAGTACTTGAAACACTAGTTGAATATAAACGAAATACTATAAAACATCGCGAGGTCGTATCAGATGGTATGATTTCAACGATGTTTAGAAAATCGTCTTAAATCGTAAATATCTTTAACCGACCCCAAAGTGAATAAGGCAAAAAAAAAGGAACCCAAAAGTGGGTTCCTTTTTTCGTTCCATATAGAACAAAACGGATTAACGTTTTGAGTATTGGTAACGTTTACGAGCACCTGATTTACCGTATTTCTTACGCTCAACCATTCTAGGGTCACGAGTAAGATAGCCAGCTTTTTTCAAAGTCGCTCTGAATTCAGGATTAAACGCTTGAAGAGCACGTGAGATTCCAAGACGGATAGCACCGGCTTGTCCTGCTTCACCACCACCAGTTACAGTGATTTTTGCATCAAACTTTCCAGATTGTAATAATAAATCGAACGGTTGCATAACAACCATTCGAGATTGAAGACGTGTCATGTATTCGTCTAGTTTATCGCCGTTTACAGTAACAGTGCCTTTACCAGGTTTAAGGAAAACGCGCGCTGTGCTCGTTTTTCTTCTTCCAGTTGCATAAAATAATTTTTCCATAGTTGCCATTATCTATATCCTCTTATTTCACTTGGTAAGCTGTAGGTTTTTGAGCAGCGTGATCATGAGTAGCGCCAGTGTACGCTTTCATTTTCAAGATCAAGTGTCTAGACATTTTGTTTGTTGGTAACATCCCGCGAACGGCTTCGTGCATGATGAAAGTAGAATCTTCTTCTTTGATCTGCGCCGCTGTTTTCGTTTTCATAGAACCGAAAAAGCGAGAGTGACGGTAGAATTTTTTAGAATCCCATTTAGAACCAGTTAGAACCATTTTGTCAGTATTGATTACGACAACAAAGTCACCAGTGTCCGCATGAGGAGTGAAAATAGTTTTGTGCTTTCCACGTAGAAGGTTAGCAATGTGAGTTGCTACACGGCCTACTTTTTGGTCAGCAGCATCGATCAAGTGCCATGCGCGCTGTACTTCTTCAGACTTTGCCATGAAAGTTTTTGTTTGTTTCATTTACTTGCTCCAGTATCTTTCTTTAACGCCTAATTAAGTTGCATCATTAATCAGTTGTATCATTGAGGTTTAGAATTATGTTTTTTACAACGGGGCTAATCCTTGACCATGAGTTTGTCTTTGTAAAGTTTGCGGCACTTATTGTCAAGCTCCAAAGGATAATAAACTTTCCACAGGTAAAGTCCCTGTGGAGGAGCCGGCGCCCCCGCTTTTGATCGGTCTTTTAACTCTATGATTTCTTTGAATTTTTCAGGTTTTTCCTTGGTTCTTTCTAGTTGCAATTGGGTGCCCACAATGTTGCGAACCATCTGTTTAAGGAAGCCACTGCCAGTGATTCTAAACTCAAAGGTTCCTTCTTTCGTTTGGACCCAACCAGCTTTGTAAATCGTACGCACTGTATGGGGTACATCACTGCCAATAGATTGAAAACTTTTGAAGTCATGCTTGCCTATAAGGAAGGCACTTAAGCTATTTAAGTAATCAATATCGATAGGGTTACGAACCCAGTGTGCATATCGATGCAACATAGGCGAAGGACGATTACTATTACGTACTATGTAACGATAGGTTTTATATTCGGGTGAAATTGTGGAGTGAAATTCCGCCGGCGCATGCCAGGCATCTTTCACCACTATACTTGGAGGCAACTTGGAGTTTACAGACCAAGCGAAATCCAAGTTATAGAAAAACTTCAACGGCTTGGTCGTTTCAAAATGGCAAACCTGATTCAAAGCATGCACACCCGCATCAGTGCGACCGCTAGCGAACAAAGAAATTTTCTCGTTAAGAATAGATGACAGAGCTTGCTCTAAAACAAAAGCGACACTTTTAACATGACCATGATTCTGTTTCTGCCAGCCGCAGTAGTCTGTTCCATCGTAAGAAACCGTAAATCGAATTTTGATCTTTTCGCTCATTCCACCGGATCTACACCACTCAAACCAAAAGCGCCACCCTATTTTCCAAAAGGTGCCAGGCTACTTTTCCGGACGCACCGTTGCCAGAAAAATAGCCTGGCACCTAAATGAGTTGTCCGTTTTTGATTTCAAAAACTTTGTCGCCTAGGACGTCGACGTCGCGCTTATCGTGAGTGATAAGCAGAACAGGGATGTTCTGTTCTTTGATAAAGTCGCGCACAAGTTCGCGGCTTTCCTGTTTTAACTCTTCATCTAGGGCCGAGAACGGCTCGTCTAAGAATAACATTCGAGGTTTACCTACGACTGCGCGGGCCATCGCAACTCGTTGTTGTTCGCCGCCCGACAGTAATGGAGCTTTTTTATTTAGCAAGTGTTCGATTCTAAGTTTCTTAGCTATTCCATCCACTTGACGTTGGAATGTGCCTTCATCGACCTTTCTAGCTTCAGCCGCAAACTGGATATTTTCATAGGCTGTCATATGAGGAAACAGATCATAAGTTTGAAATACGACGCCGATATTTTTTTGACCTGGCGAAAGTCGCCCTAAGTCTTCGCCGCCGAAATTCCATTTGCATTCTTTTACGTTTTCTAAACCCAGCAACCCTCGGAATACGCTAGTTTTGCCAGATCCCGAAGGGCCCCATAAAACATTCACACCAGAATCTAGCAATTCCCATTTTTCAATGCGAACAGAGAAATCGGAATATTCAATAATTAATTTTTCGACTAATGACAATTTGCACTCCACGAAAAGCTAAGAAAACCAAAAGACCCAATACTAACAAAATAAACGACAGCAAAGAAGAGAATCCAATTCGATAATGACTTAAAAATGTTTCCGACAACAAAGCGAGCGAAATATCGCGGTTAGCGATCATTTTGGAAATTCCGTAATCTCCCGTCGCCCAGAAAGCAGCTATGCCCGAATATAAAAACATACGTTTATAAGTTAGCGGAAATAAAATTTTCCAAAAAATCTGATTCTCGCTAGCACCTAGCAGTTCCGCCTTCTCCTTATAACGGCCAAGCTCAATCAAATAATTTCCGTATCCCATTTTATAAAGATAGATCACATAACTTAAAGCCAAACCAAGAACGATTTTTAGCAAAACAAACGACGATGTATTAGGTCCAACCACCATAAATGCAAAACCCACTAGCGCCGTGCTAGGCGCAATGTAACCGTTTAGGAAGCGGTGAAACCAGTTGGTTTGATGCAATCGCGTGATCAACATCAGTAACGCAAAGATCGCGCAACCTACACCGATCGAGATAGCCAGAGTTCCAAAAACACCAGTTACGATTTCTTCTGCATACAATTCAAAATCGACCCAACTACTGATGCCTTCCCAAACTCCACTGAAATACGAATAGAAAAATACCAAATATAGAAATGAAAACACATAAAAACTTAATCGTGATTCCAGAAATCGACTTTGCAAATGTGGATTCACATCGACTACCGTGTTGGCATTGAAATTCATCAAAGAAAAGGCAAATAACAACAACGACTGAATACCCGAAATCAATACGGCGGTACTCCAATCATTGTATATTTTCATTTTTTCAAAAATAAGAATTTCAAGATTGATACCTTTGCCGCCGCCGACAACCAGGGGAATGGCAAAACTACTAAACGCCGTCACGAACACCAAAAAGAAAACTTGCAGAATGTCTTTACGAATCAATGGCCACAACACTTTTGAATAGAAATGTAAACGACCAGCGCCCAAAATAAATGCCACATCTGATAATTTTGAAAGTTTAGTTTTGATAACTTCTTTAAGGATAACTCCACATAATCCAAAATTAATAAAGGCATGTACGATCACAACCCCAATAGAACCCATAGGAAATGGATCTATTAAGCTCATCAGGCCAATTAAAATAAACAGGTTTGGTAAAAAATTTGGTAACAAGAAAAAGACATTGAAGTTTACCCAGCGAGAAAAACGATTCTCGCAAAAGATCAGCCCAGAAGCCAAAGCCATACCACCGCACGTTGATAACAAAGCTGACCACAACCCTTGCCAGATTGAATTTCTAAGGGCCCACCAGAACTCATTCCAATCCCAACGTGTGGATATCTGAAAATGAAAGAATAGAACCAAAAAAGGACACAGCAAAAAAAAGGTCAGCACACCTTGCGAAAAGGTCTTTATAGGATTTCTATTTTGCATTTTTTTCGCCCCGTCGTATTGACGTCCACGATTTTATTAAAAAATCGACATCAGAGACCGACGGGATTTTGAACTGTGCTAAATGATTAAATTTCGCCAGAGGTTCAAACGGAGTCCCCACTAGAGCGGATTTAATGACTGGAAACATGAAGTTTTTATTCATGATTATTTTCTGTCCCTCATCTGATAGCATCAAATTTATAAATTCTTCGGCCAAACTGCATTCTTTGCAGTCCAAAGGTATACCAGCAAATTCAAATTGAATAGGATGTTTTTCGGTAAATGTAAAAGCTTCGATAGAATTATTATGCTCTATTAATTGATGGTACAGAGGCGACGTTAAATACGACAGAACATAGCTGACTTGCCGTTTCGAGAAAAAACCGTACGCAGTTGACCAAGACGGAGAAAAACTATGAGCTTGATTCATTATTTGCTCTAAATATTTTTCGCCTTCATCTTTGCCCATTGAATCGTATACCCAGCTTAAAAACTGCATGCCCGGAGACGACGTTCTTGGATCCATCAATGCAATTTTATTTTTATAGATCGACTTTGTTAAATCTTTCAGCGATTTCGGTGCGGGGAGTGGATCTTCTTTACGACCCACAAAAGCAATAACCCCCCAGTCAAAGGGAACAAAATAACTATTAGACAGTGCGGGTCTGATAATTTCGTCGATATCTAATTGCGAGAAATCTAGTTTACGCCAATTGATTTCAGATAACGCTTTTTGCAAATCATACTGATCCAAACCGATAACTAAATCGGCCCCTAAAGTTGCACCTTCCAATTTAATTCTTTGCAACAATACACCCGAATCTGCGGCCTCAACGAATTCTACTTTGCAATTACAAATCGATTCAAACTTCTTTTTTAGCTCAAAACCAGGCCCCAGTTTAGAGGTAAACGAGGAATAACCATACACACGCAAAGTCTTTTGCGCTTCATCTACTACCGTTTTGCGATTGAAAAAGCTCAGCACTAATACAAAGAAAATACTAAATATGAAAATTATAAAATGCTGCATCTACCACCACAATCCACGGCGACGTTTATAAAAATAGTAATCGATACCTAAGCAGCGTCCCGCCCCGATCCATGCCATTACAAAATGTAAAGCTAAAAACGTTTTATTCAAATCCTCGTATGCCGGTCCCATGATGAAAATCATATTCAAAGAAAGCAAAACACCAAGCACTGCGACCGGTCTAACAACGTAGCCAATTAAATACGAAATTGCGATTGCGAATTCAAAGCCAGTTATTAAAAATGCAAGAATTTGCCATTGCGGAATCATTTGGGCCGTCACAATAACTTTGTACCACTCCGGAGCTTGGCTCAATGGTAGAAACTCAGAAATAGTTTCTGCAATTTTCGGCTTATTTAGAAAATCAGACGTGTATTTCATCATCGCTGATTGCAAATAGTAATAACCTAAAAATATTCGCAAGAAAGAAATCGGAACAAGATGCCCAACATATTTCACGCTATCAAGAAATGAAACTAGCATTGATTAATTATTGATGATTTTTTAAAACCGTACAAGCGACATTGAATTGATATCCAGACTTACGATACTGACTAAACTTATGGAAAGTTCAAATCCTGACAGTATTGTCAAAATTATGTCGTTCAGCGTGCTCAAGAAAATAGCGGTCCTTAGTCTGTCTACAGACCATTTTTTACAAGAACAGAACCAGAGGACGCGAGGACAGCAATTGGCTTACGCGAGCAATTCTAATTAAGCAGGTAAATTTTGTTTCTAGTTTTCAAAGTGCATTGAGGACAGAACGCCTCTTCTTTGATCGTCTTAGAATCATCACTGGCAACGTGATTGATCTCTAGTTCTGTATCACAGAGCACACAATGATTTTGTGATTTAATAAACTCGGAATGAACCGGGTGATTAATATTTTCGAAATATCTTAACTTCTTTGCTTCCACTGCTTCCCCACTTTGTAAAATCCATTTTATGCTGTCGAAGAATTTTATGATTCCTAAAATTCAGACAACTCAAGTGTTGAAACTAGTTAAAGCAAAACCAATGCCGAAGTTTTTCTAGACTTTCTGATACCTAGAAAGACCCGACTTAAGTAACTCATCAATAAAGGTTTGAAATGGAATATTATCAGCTGCTAATTGCTGCGGGATAAATGAAGCCTTCGTCATTCCCGGTAACGTATTCGTTTCAATAAACACCGGACCGTTGGCGGTTAAGATCATATCCGTGCGCGAATAACCCAAACAACCAAAGCCTTTATGAGCCTGTAACGCTAGATCTTGACACGCTTTTTTCTGAACTGAATTAAGATCAGCGGGTGTGATTTCTTTGCTACCTCGACCTAGGTACTTACCTTGGTAATCAAAGCTAGCACCGGCCTCTAAAAGCACTTCACTTGGGGCTAACGGCACCATTCCATCTTGTTTTTCCCAAACACCGACCGTCATCTCGCGGCCCGTGATAAACTCTTCACAGATATATTCGTGTTCGTTTGATTTTGTGATTTGGTTAATCGCATTTTCTAGTTCAGATTCACTGGAAACAATAAATAATCCAAAGCTAGACCCGTTCGCATTTGGTTTTAAAACAACCTTCTTTTTATCAGCAAAAAATTTCTTCAATTTATTAACCGATTCCACGGAGTCAAAATGCACTAACAATTCACTGGCTAATGACATTTTCTGAGCACGAGCCGCTTCTTTTGTTCTCGCTTTGTTAAAGCAAAGGCGACTGGCTTTAGCGCCAGATCCCGTGTAGGCCAGTTGATGTTTCTCAAAAAAGTCTTGGTAAGTACCATCTTCGCCAGCGGTTCCATGCAGCGCTAGGAAACTGACTTTTCCTTTCAGCAAACTTAATGTTCCTGTTAAATCATTCGCCACCATCGCCGACTTGGGTTGAAACTCCTGCACGAATGGATTCTTATGATTTAATAATTCATCTTTTGTTACAGTGAACCACTGCCCTTGCGGATTGATAAAATAAATATCAGGATTTTGAAAATAATTAACTACGTTTTGTGCTGACGCTACGGAAACTAATCTTTCGTTAGATGTGCCACCAAAAATTAATGCTACTTTAATTGAACTCATAATTTTCCTTACGCTTAAGCCATTTCTACTAACTCTTTTACCATGCGACTGATACCAGTAAAAACAGGTCCGAATGTGGTATCATGCATGAATGCTGGCGACGTGATGATCTTGTTATCACGATCTGTAATGAAATCTTCAACCGGGCATTCTACAACTTCGACATCCCAACGCTTTAATTCATTAAATTTATCCGATTTTGGCCCCAAAGTAATAGTGATTCCTTTGCCGGCAAGACATTTAGCCAACAGTATAGGAGAAATGCAAACAGCCCCAATTGGTTTTTGCTCGCTATGAAATTCTTTAATCACACGATCAACATCGGGTTCCACCGTGCAGGCCATTCCCCTTTCAGCCCAGGTACAGAAATGTAAGGCAACGCCAAAACCACCACCGATGACCAACGCATCAAAATCGCTAACTACCAGCGAGTTCAATTCTTGAATTTGCCCGCGACTAATGCGCGCGGCTTCGGCTAGCATATTTCGAGTCTCTGTCTTACTGGTTGTCTGAGTTAGATGATTTGTCACTGGTACATTTTTATCCAATGAAAAACATGTTACCTTAGCACCCGCCTTATCCAGGTTAGCTAAAAGGCTAACGACCTCTGTCACCTCGGCACCATCTTTATGACCACAACCCGCATATAAAACTGCAATTTTTTTCATATGACTTACTTTAAAATAAAGTCTCTGTTTTGAAAACCTTCATTTAAAGACTCAGTGCCAAAATCCAAGTGACATCGACTTGCTTAAGGTTATCTGAATCGTTACCCTTAATAGGCAACCAACGATTAGTTCAGGAGTCTTTATTATGAGTTCATTCTATGATTTCAGTGTGAAAAACGAGAAAAATGCCGACGTTCCCTTATCAACTTTTAAAGGTAATGTCGTTTTGGTCGTAAATGTTGCTAGTAAATGTGGCTTTACGCCCCAGTACGCGGGCCTAGAAGAACTTTACAAAAAGTTTAAAGACAAAAATTTTACGATTGTAGGCTTCCCTTGCAACCAATTTGGCTTTCAAGAACCTGGCACGAATGATGATATTCAAACATTCTGTAAAATGACGTACGATGTGACGTTCCCAGTTATGGCCAAGGTAGATGTGAATGGCGACAACGCATCGCCTGTTTATCGTTTCCTGAAAGAAAAAGCACCGGGTATCCTGGGTACTGAAATGATTAAATGGAACTTTACAAAATTCCTAGTCGATAAAAATGGCAACGTAGTTCAAAGATACGCGCCAAACACAGAACCTAAGGATATTGAAAAAGACATCGCTAACTTACTAGCTAAATAGGATATGGTGATGAAGCTTCTTTTTATTTTTTGATTTCTTTTGTCATTGCGGGAAGCTTGGCGCAGTTCGTGTCTTAAAGTTTTAAACCTTCTTCTCAATGGTCATTTCTTTGTTCACAAGAGAAAAATACCTAAGATGAAATCTTCGCCTGAAGGCTCTCAAACGGGGTACAGTCATATTCTTTGATCAACAGATCTTCTAGAGCTTTCACTTCCTCGATGTAGCGTTTGAACTGAGCTTTTATTAAATTGAAATGCCCCTCAAGAACCAAATCTGAAGAGTGTTTTCTAAACGAATAAAAAATTTTAGTCTTGTCGATACCCAGATAGAATGGAAACTGATGTTCAGAGTTGATGAATTTCATCACACGTTCAATATTCTGTTTAGGTAACTGAACCAGTGGGCTTGCCGCATAGAAATAGTCCTGAGAATAAAAAAACATTCGAACGACATCGTTGCCACTGACTAGTTCCCAATAACTTTTGCCAGAACGTAGCGTGATAGGATCATGGCCAGAGTGTGCAATCAAAGACTCCACTTGAATCGCCATGCGATCAATTTCAACAGTTCTAAAATACTTCTCGGAATCCACTTGAAAACCGCAGTGAGGACAATGCTCGCTTGGTGTTAGCAGTGGGTTTTCACAAGATGTACATAGCACTGTGTATTCGGTGCCATTCAGTGTTTTCCACTTTTCCAAATCTTCAAACGCAAACTTAATTGGGATTGAAAAACCAATATTTTCTGCTTCCTGAATTTTTCTAGAATTAATTCCAACGACTTGCCCGTTTTGATTTAACAATGGGCCACCGCTGTTACCAGGATTAATAGCTGCATCCACTTGGATATAAGCTAAATCCTGAATACGATGCTGCGAATTCGATACAATACCTTGAGTGAACGTACAGTTCATTCCTAGTGGATAACCAATCGCCACCACACTGTCGCGATCTAAAACCATAACAGCTGGATTTGAGTCTAATCCACCTTCAGACAAAGGACGCTCTAATTTCAGCAACGCGATATCTTTTCTAGGATTAGCCAGCAGAACTTTGGCTTTCACTCGACGGTTATCATAGGATTCCAAGGCGACGTCACGTAGGCCTTCGATCACATGATAATTCGTGATGACTAAATCGACTCCCTGCAATTGAAAACCACTGCCCGTCGATTCCGGAGTCAAAACTTTATAGACACTTTTTTTAAATGATTCAAAATTTACCATCAGCGTGAAATCCTTTTAAACCAGCCGATAACAATATTCAGCGCACTCTCGAAATTGACGGCTTCATGATAAATTAAGTTCTGATTGATCAAGTATTTTTCTAATCCCGTGTACAGACGTTCAGACGCCGTTTTCCAGCTGACACCAGAAGCCCTGACTAATAAATTTCTTAAATAAGTCGCAAGCTCCGGCTCACAAAAATAACGATTTAAAAAGGAATAAATCGCAGTGTTTAAATACAACGAGGCCAAAATGTAGTCCTGTTTGTTGCGATACTGAAATGCATTTTTTAAATAGTCATCGAAATGCAGTTTAGTTCGCTCGACATAGGCCACCCGACGTGCTGGCATAAACGACGGCTCTTTGTAGAAACTAGATTGAAAGTTCTCTTTAGTAATTTCGCTAATTTTTTTAAAATTAGTGAAAATTTTCGCGTACATGGTTTCAAAACCGGTATTTGGGTTTAAATCGGTGTATGCACTTTTAAGTTCAAGTTTTAGATAGCCACGCGGCGAAAAAATATAATCTATTTTTTGCAGATAATTCCAAAAAACCTCAACGCACGTGTCGCGGTATCGCTTTTTCTCGAAATCGTTTAGGTACTCTTTCGTTTCTAAGCTGAGCTGCTGAAATAATGACCATGCAGCATCGATTCGCTTATCCGACTCTGGCGTACGAGCCGCTTGATTAGGACTCTCAAATTTGAATTTCTTAACCATGTAGGATTCTAAAAAGTCGCCAAAATTACACAAATCTTCCATTATATCGAAAAACTTGTACGGGTCCATAGCTTCCCACTGATCTTCATATTTAAGAATAATTTTATCATTACGAATTTTTAGCTGAACCAATTTTAAATCAAAAAAACTAAACTCACTGAGCTTACGCAAGGAAGCGAGTTCCGTTCCATCTTTGTAATTCAGTAACGTTGTTTCAAAAAATATTTTGCTATCATCCCAGATGATATCAACAGGACGTCCCCCTTGCATCACCCGCAGCGATTTAGACTCCAAAAGTGATTCATTGTAATGTGAATCGCTGTTGATGTAGTTCAACGATTGATAAAATGCGACTTTTGTTTTTTTCTCGTCATTGGCTTTGCGAACCAAATCCCAAACAGAATTGTTAAATTGCTTCTCATGACGATCAAAATAAGGGTGATGATGTAGTAGTGACTTTTCCATTTTCTATCATTCTAGCCTACTACTAAAAAAATGGTCAGGGCATCAATCTGTGGTCTCGTCTCTATTTAGGTCCAGTGAGTTTTAACCATAAAAAAAGAGGAACCGCGGTTCCTCTTTTAATTAAAACATTTTATGCATCACCATTAAGGAATCTTAATTAGTGTTTTGCTTTCTTTTTGTTTTTTGCATCTTTAGCAGCCTCTTTATCCGCTGTTGTGATTTCAACTTCCGGAGTTTCTTCTGCTTCTTCAACGGTTGCCGCTGCTTTTGTGTCAGCATCAACTAGTAATTGACCGATACCTTTCATAGAAAGAATTTGTGTGCGTAATGTAGCTTGAATTTGTGGATTAGCTTTCAAGAACGATTTCGCTTGATCGCGACCTTGTCCCATACGCTCGCCTTTGTAGCTGAACCATGCGCCTGATTTTTCAACCAAGTTCGCTGTTACCGCTAGATCCAAGATATCACCTTCTGCAGAAATACCTTCATTGTACATTAGATCGAATTCAGTTTTAGTAAACGGAGCCGCCATTTTGTTTTTCACAATCTTAACGGCCGTTCTATTTCCCGTCACTTCTTCACCGTCTTTGATCGCACCCACACGGCGTACATCCATACGAACCGACGCGTAGAATTTTAGAGCGTTACCACCCGTTGTTGTTTCCGGGTTACCGAACATAACACCGATTTTCATACGGATTTGGTTGATGAAGATCATCAATGTATTGGAACGGCTAATCGCCGCAGTTAACTTTCTAAGAGCCTGTGACATCAAACGAGCTTGTAGACCCATGTGACTATCACCCATTTCACCTTCGATTTCCGCGCGAGGCACAAGTGCCGCTACGGAGTCGATTACGATCACGTCGATCGCGCCAGAACGCACTAGTGTTTCAGCGATTTCAAGAGCTTGTTCACCTGTGTCTGGTTGAGAGATTAAAAGATCTTCCGTGTTTACGCCCAATCTACGAGCGTAATTTACGTCTAATGCATGCTCCGCATCGATAAAGGCAACCACGCCGCCTTTTTTCTGAGCTTGAGCGATAGTTGATAATGCGATTGTGGTTTTACCCGATGATTCCGGTCCGTACACTTCTACGATACGACCTTTAGGAAGACCGCCGATACCAAGAGCGATATCTAGGCTTAATGCGCCTGTACTGATAGCTTCTACATCTTTATGTAGAGGTTCATTTACGTTCAATCTCATGATTGAACCTTTGCCGAATTGCTTTTCGATTGAAGAAACTGCTAGCTCTAATGCTTTTAGTTTTTCGCCCTGAGCTTTTGTGTCTTTTTCTGTATTTGTAGCCATGTTCTTGCCTTTCCTTAACTCCGCTTGAGTTTTTTATTTAGTTATTTAAGTTAATACCAAAATTAAGTTTAAAGTTGTGTTCTAGCGATCTTTACTAGCACTCTAAAGCGTCCGCTAAACCCGCTCTAGATGCTTATTTAACAGTTCTAATGCGTGCTCCGCTGACTGTTCTTGTATCTGAACCCTTGAGCCTGTAAACAACTTTCTTTCCGTGTATTCAACGCTCGGTCCTACGATTCCAAAACATACGGTGCCGACAGGTTTAGTTTTCGTTCCTCCGTCCGGGCCAGCTATACCTGTAATAGCAGCCGCCCAAGTTGTTTTAAGAACTCGTTGAGCGCCTTTGGCCATTTGTAAAGCCACGGTCTCGCTGACCGCGCCTTCTTTTTCAATTGAATCGCGAAGAACGCCTAGAATATCTTCCTTCGCCGAATTGGCATAACAAACTACCGATCCCATAAAGATGTCAGAGACTCCGGGGTTCTCTGTCAGTTTTGCTGAAAGCTTGCCACCGGTGCAGCTTTCAGCAAAACCAATCACCGATTTGGTACGGCGTAGTTGCTTAAATAGAGTGTGTAATTTATATGTAAATGTGTCCATAAAAAAATCTCTTTGTTGCTTTGAGGCATAAAAAACTAGCCCACAAATCGGTCAATCGGCCCTCAGGTGTTGATTTGAATGAGCTGAACACCCAACCAAGCTGTATTTGCGTACAAAAACTGAAGAATGGCATTTGTAACTACGCCAGCAGCCACATCATCTACCATTACGCCCAGCCCACCGTTTATTTTTCGATCTAACCAACTAATCGGAAACGGCTTTAAAATGTCGAAGAATCTAAAAATGATGAACCCGGCCGTCAGCGCCTGCCAAGTCATCGGCAGCATCGTCATCGCGATCAAATAGCCCGCGACTTCATCAATGACAATTTCAGACAGGTCATGATCGCCTTTAGATTTTTCATAGAGATCGGAAAAAACAATTCCCGCAAGCAGAATGAGGAATGCGCAGACCATATATAAGATAGATCCAAATGATTGGAATGCGACAACAAAGGGAACAGTTGCCAAAGTCCCCCACGTTCCCGGAGCAAAGCGAATTTTGCCCACGTAAAACCATGTCGAAACTATTTCCGCTATTTTCAGTATTAAGCTTGGCCGCAAACTGGGCTGATTTTTTTCCATATTCTGTATCGCAAAGTAACTAGAATTCACCCTACTGTCTATTGCGAATTGCGCGCCACAGATGAATAATTTTTTTCATAAAACCGTACCCATTAAAATGATTTAACCATTTGCTTTCGTTATGGATTTCAACGTAGACTGAGCACGAACTTTTACCCGCAAAAAAGGATCTGATATGAAGAAATGGATTTTTAAGATTATCTTGTTGCCACTTCTAATTTCGACACACGCATTTCCTAATGTTTTAGGAGATATGCAAACGTTTGTTCCTAATTCAGATGGTCTTGATTTTATTACCGTCCATTCATCGCGTCCGCTGTATGGTGATTACTTAGTTCTATCTCAGTATTTGAATTTCGCTAAAGACCACTTGTTGGTATTTAAAGATATCAACACACAAACGAAAATGTCCTACGCGAATGAATTAGCCGAATATGATTTTTCTATCGGTTATGGATTTACTAAAAATCTATCGGCGTTTTTGCAAGCGCCATTCTTGTGGTACTTCAATTCAGAAACTAAAGAAGGTATTAAAATTAATATCGACAAAGGGGTTCACTCTTTACGTCCTGGCGTAAAGTATTCCTTCGGTGATGCGGAAATTCCGTCATGGGCGATGGTGGCTTCGGTGGATATTCCATCTTTAGTCGACAGTCCCTATACGGGCGTTAGTCCGAAACCGATTTTCAATTTTGAATTAGCATTCACTCACAGAAATGACAAAGCCGTTCACGGTATCAACGCCGGTGTTCGTGTTCGCGAACCTAGCGAACGCCCACCGACTCAACGCATGTTTCCTTTAGATGATCAGTTGACGATGTCCTATGGGTATTCAAATGAATTCACAGAAACAAGTCGCTGGGTATTTGAAACTATCTTCAGCTATCCTTTAGAGAAAAAACCTTACGAGCGTGCAGACGATGCTTCGTCTTTAGATTTATTGTTAGGTCTAAAACATCGTTGGTGGAAAAATACCAATTTTGATTGGGGCGCAACGATCGAACCAGGCGTCGATTCATTAGCTCCCGCTTGGCGCGTGTTCGCGGGTCTTGTATGGTACTGGAAACCGGCTAGCTCGGAAGCATCGACTCCGGCACCGGTGGCTCGCAAAGCTCAACCGCGTGTATCCCCGACTGGATTTCGTGTAACTCCAGAAGACTCTACAGTTGTGGTTGGGGAGCAAGTCAGTTTTGAATTCATCGGTGGAAAAGCGCCGTATCAGTGCGAAATCTTAAGCGGCGACGGACAATTCATCGGTAAGTACTGCGATTTCTTATCACCTGAAAAACCGGGCGCCAGCGAAATTGAATTTAAAGATTCTTTAGGACAAACGACAACGGCACTTGTAACGTACAAAGCGCCCAGTGAATTTGCGGGTGATTTAGGTATCCGTCCTCAGCATGCCGATTTATTTGAAGGCCAAACGATTCAGTTCCGCGCAGTTGGTGGCAAGGCTCCGTTCCGTTATGGCGTGATTGATGGATCAGGAACAATCAGTCAGAATGGTTTGTTTAAAGCGCCATTAGAATCACAGAACGTAACTGTCGAAGTTGTGGATAGCGTGGGGCGCTCTGCTAAAGCGACTGTTAAAGTCAAAGAAATCCCTAAACCAGATAAATTGATTCGTTTGAAAAACTTAGAGTTTGATTTTGACCGCGACACACTGACTAAGAATTCTAAGAAAGAGATCGAAAAAATCATTTCAACGCTATTTGATTTAAACATCAAATCATTGATTATCGAAGGCCACACGGATTCAATGGGTTCTGACGACTACAATCAAAACCTAAGTGAGCGTCGGGCTAAAACGATTAAGAACAATTTGCTTGATAATTTGGATATTCGCGATAATCAGATCACGGCCATTGGTTTCGGGGAAGCCCGTCCAATCGCTACGAATAAAACTGATGCCGGCCGAGCTAAAAATCGCCGCGTGGATTTAAAAGTTTATATTAAAAAGTAGGACTGCAAATGAAGAAAGTACTCTGGGAACCAACGAAAGCTGGCTTTGAATCAACAGCGATGTTTCGCTTAAAAACAAACCTAGAGAAAAAACACGGCGTCCGTTTTGAAAATTACAATTCATTGTGGAAATGGACGAACGAAAATTCTCAAACATTCTGGACGGAACTTTGGGACTTCTTTGGTATTGTGGGCGAACGCAAAGGTGTTGCTTTAGAAAAGCCCCAAGATTTTTTAAATTCAAAATGGTTTCCAGAATCTTGGGTGAACTATGCCGAAAACTTAGTTAAATTGGCAGAAAAAAATCGCGGCACTTCGGCACAGGCGAAAACCGCGCCGTTTTTAATTTTCAAAGCGGAAGATCAAGTTGAATTCAGCATCACGTACTCTGAATATATCTTGTTAGTTTCTAAAGCTCAGCAAGCGTTAGAAAAAATGGGTGTTAAAAAAGGCGACCGCGTTGCCGCGATGGTCCCGAATCATCCCGCTACCATTGTGATGATGACAGCTGTGACTTCACTGGGTGCTATCTGGTCCAGCTGTTCACCTGATTTTGGCGTTCAAGGCGTATTAGATCGCATGAGCCAAATCGATCCTAAGATTTTTATCACGGCCGATTTCTATATTTACAACGGTAAGAAATTAGATCTGAAAGAAAAAACAGCTGAGATTTTAAAATCGCTTCCGACTGTGACGAACACGATTGTGATGAGCTTTGATAAACCGCTAGCAGCTTTAGCTGACGATAAAAATTCTCATACGGGACACAGCCTAAGCACTACGGAATCGTTAGAGCTGGTATTAGGTCGCGAACAAGCGGCTCCGCTGAAGTTTGCAAAAACGGAGTTTAATCATCCGTTATTTATTTTATTCTCTTCGGGAACGACGGGCGTACCTAAATGTATTACTCATGGCCACGGAGGAACTTTATTCCAACATATGAAGGAACATCAACTTCATGGCGATATCAAACCGAACGATCAATTCTTCTACTTCACGACATGCGGTTGGATGATGTGGAACTGGCTGGTAACGGGAATTGCTTCGGGCGCAAACATCCTGCTTTATGAAGGAGCTCCGTTTTACAAAGATGCCTCTAGCCTGTTCCAATTCTTAGAAAAATACAAATGTACACAGTTTGGAACGTCGGCAAAATTTATCGATTCATGCAATAAAGCGAAATTGACTCCGGGCAAAGATTTTAACTTAAGCTCAATGCGCTCGGTATTCTCGACAGGAAGCCCTTTGAATGAAGAGGGTTTTGATTACGTGTATGAACACATCAACCCGAAAGTTCAACTAGGATCAATCTCTGGCGGGACAGATATCATCGCATGCTTTGTTTTATCAAATCCATGGACGCCTGTTGTTCGCGGTGAAATTTCAGCAGCCGGGTTAGCGTTTGATGTCGATATTTGGGATGATGACAAGAAACCGTTGGTGGGCGAAAAAGGCGAACTGGTTTGCAAACAATCCTTCCCATCGAAACCAATTTATTTCTGGAATGATCCCACTCGCGAAAAATTCAAGAAAGCTTACTTTGAAAAATTCGAAAACATATGGTGCCACGGCGATTACGTGGAAAAAACCGTGAATGGCGGATTCATCATCTACGGCCGCTCAGACGCGACACTAAATCCAGGTGGCGTCCGCATCGGAACAGCAGAAATCTACAAACAAGTGGAAATGCTTGATGAAGTAGTGGAATCTGTCGTGATCGGCGAAAACTGGAACAACGACGTGCGTGTAGTACTTTTCGTAAAACTACGAGACGGTTTATCTTTAGATTCTGCCTTGATCGAAAAGATAAAAAACCAAATCAAGAAAAACACAACCCCAAGACACGTACCCGCCAAAGTCCTACAAGTCCAAAACATCCCACGCACCAAAAGCGGCAAGATCGTGGAACTAGCCGTACGACAAACCGTCCACGGCGAACCCGTAAAAAACGTAGAGGCCCTCGCAAACCCCGAAGCTCTATCCGAATACAAAAACCGAACAGACTAACGGGGGTACCTCCTAACATTCTGGTACCCGCCGCATCAAAAAATCCAGCTCATGACCTTCTGAAATCAACAGCGTTTAACGCTGTGGGTACCAGAATGTTAGGAGGTACCTTTGTTTTGGATGGATTGCCATTCGGGGAAGTAGTCTTCGGCGTCGATGGGGGTTATGATGTCGCTCTCGGGGGGGCTTATGTATTTGCCTTCTACGCCGTCCCAACCCTTGTAGTGAATTGTGTTTTCCGTGCGGGCGACTTCAAAGTTTGGGGTGTAGTACGTTTTGCCGCCGCCGTCGGGGATGTCGATGGCTAGGTTTGGCATCGCTAGGCCGGACAGATGACCCCACAGATTTTTTTGGATCTTCAGTGAATTCGTGATGCTAGTTCTTAAGTAATCCGTGCCTCGCGAAGGATCACATTGGAACATGTAGTACGGCTTGACTCGTAAGTAGAGCATTCTTCGTGATAACGCTTGTACGATCGCTTCGTGATTGTTCACGCCGTTTAACAAAACCATCTGGTTGAACGACGGCACACCGTGATCCACAATCATCTCTAGCTTTTCAGCCGCAAGTTCTGTGATTTCTTTTGGATGGTTGAAATGGTTCATGAAATACACCGGTTTATATTTCTTAAATATTTTGCATAAGTCTTCGGTGATTCTTTGAGGACACACTACCGGCATACGCGATCCGATGCGGATAATTTCTACGTGTTCGATTTTTCTGATTTCAAAAAGCACTCGATCAAGCACCGCATCTGATAATGTTAACGGATCACCACCTGATAGAATCACTTCTTTGATTCCGGGATGAGCCTTGATGTAGGCTAAAGCTTCATCTAGTTCTTCTTTCTTGGCTAGCGCCTGGTCTTGGCCAGTAAAGTGTTTGCGCGTGCAGTAGCGGCAATAGACACTGCAGAAATCGGTGATCAATAACAACACACGATCTGAATAGCGATGAATTAAGCGTTTAGATTTTTGATTTTTCTTTTCGCCCAAAGGATCTAACATTTCTTGATTAGCCGATGTTAATTCTTTCCGATTTGGCATCAAGATTTTACGAATAGGATGATGAGGTTTATTTTGCGCAAGGGCCGCATAGTATGGTGTACACCGGATATTAAATAGATCTGAAGATTCTTGAAACACGCTAGATTCATCTTCAACCAAATCGAAATAGCGCTGATAATCTGCCAACCCCCTTAAAGAGTTCTGCATCTGCCACTGAGGATTCAGCCAATCTGTTTCTGTGATGGGTAAATCGCGAGCCAGTAAATGAGCTGGAATGGTGGGATTCTTTTCGTATTTAAACAGAGGCATTTTATGACTCATACTTAGTTTGTACCTTTTAAGTCAAGCTATTGAAAATCCTCGGTAATTTTTATTTTCTCAGGCTGAGACACCAAATGTTTGACAGCGTTTCATACTGATACGCTCAAAAAAATCTTCAAATAATTTATCAATTTCAACGAGTTAGGCCTAATTCCCCACGGGTTAGCACGACGGCCTTTTGGTCATCGGCTTGCAATTTCTTTAGTTGGATAAAGAAAAATTAGGGCCGGGATGGCTCGCTATAATGGAGGATATTTATGAAAACGCAAACTAAACAGTGGTTCCTGTACGGAACACTATTCGCGGCACTGGGATTTTCAGTGTCAGGCACAGATAACAAACTCGAAGGTCACACCAATTTGTCGGCAACCCTTGCCTCGCCTACTAAACCATCTGCAGAAGCGGAAGCTAACTTAAAAGCTAAAGCTGATGCGATTAAAGCAGGTCGCGCAAAAGAAGGCGCTACGGTGACTCCGACTGACACTGCTGCAGCAGCCGAAGCGGCTCGCGCAGAAGAGGCCGCTAAAAAAACGCCTCCCACTCAAACTCAAGAATCCGGCTCAACGTCTACAACTCAGACTGTGACTCCTGCCTCAGCTACAGTGTCATCTCCACAGCCCTTAACGGCTCCCGCGGTGGCAACAGCTTCGGCTACAGTTAAATCTCGCGGCAACGGCCCAGAATCAACTGGTCGCGCATCATCTCCGCCCGCGTTCGAAGACTACACAGTGCATGTAGATGGACACGATTATAAAGTATCTATTATCATGGCTAACGGCGAAACACGCGCTATCTATTCTGAAAAACCAGAAGGCAGCGATTGCAAAGGTGAGTGCGGTAAAGAAGCTCGGATTGAAATTTTCCCGGCAGCAGAAGGCCAAAACATCGATAAAATTAAAACTAAAATTAGAGAAGAATTAATTCCTAAAGACATCACTCGTAAAAAAGGCAGCAAAACTGCGTCTAATGATGACGATGATGACAAAGAGGAAGTTTCTAAAGGCTATATTTTTTTAAAAGCTAAAGTTCACCAACGCTGCAAACACCTAAGCGAAGGTCGCCTTGAAACCGAATGTAAAGCAAAAGAATTCGTAAGACTTCTAAAAGCAGACAAGAAAAAAGTTAAAAAAGACAAAGACGGTAACAAAAAAGAACGCTTTGTCACTGACGGCGATGCTGAAACATTTTTCAACGAAGAAATCCGCGACGGTATTAAAGAAATGTTAACCCATAAATTTGATATCAAATCAGTCGAAGGCACGTCCGCTTTTGAGCAACGTCTTGAACTAGAAGATATCAATTCTGATCTTTTAAGCGAAAAACGACAAGCACGCGAAGATAGAAATTCGGCTAAAGACTTAATTAAGTCATTGTTACGCGATATCGACGGTTCTTACAGCGATACTCGTAAAGCAGTTTCCGCTCTATACAAAGAGTCTTTAGAAGAACAAAAACGTGATGCTTTAGAAAGCTTAACGGCAAGAAACGACTACGCAAAAGCTCAGGATTATCCCAAAGCTCAAGCATCACTTGCAAGCTTCCTAGAAAACTTCGGTTTACTAAGAACGCTTAACACCGAACTATACTCTACTACTAGCGACAGCTTAAGCTTCGCACGTCGTAATGGTTTAATCGACAGCGATTCATCACGCGAAATTTCTCGCGAAATGGATAGCTTCAGAGCCGCGATCTTAAAGGAATTTATCAACAACCCAAGAATTCTTGAAATGGGTGTTAATTCTTTGGATTCTTCATTAACCGGAGTTACAAACGCGGCTCGTGGAATGCGCGGAAATGTCTCAAGTGGCTCCGTCAGTAACTCTGGAGCGGCAGCTCTGGTTCGCCAAGTATTGTCGTCCGGATCGGGATCTAGAGGATCTCGCGGCCAATAATATTTATAAGATTTATTAATTGATTTAGTCCTCCCCCAAATCCATGACGGATTTGGGTTTTGGATTTTCTGGGACAGACTAAATTAGAATTGTAGACCGATTTTAGTCGCGAAACCGAACGTGAAATTATTTTCTGAACCAGGAACAGTTTCGGATTTAAACGCAGCGCCTGGGAATAAGAAACCTAACTGATTTGACCACATAACTTTTTCGCGAATTTTGTAGTTCAACTCAATATCATACTCAAAACCCAATTCTTTAGATCCTTTACCACCAGCAAACGGACTCACCATTAACTGAGCCCATGCAAATGTTTGATTCAAATCTAATTTATCATTCCAGCGATACTTCACAACAGGAGCAAAGTAAAATGCATTGCTGATCGCTTCGTCATCTGGGCTGTTGCCAACATTCAAATTAACAGTGTCACGAATCACTGCCGACCTTAATACATCGTAAGTTCCCAAACGATGATTGAACATCATGAATGCAACGTCATAGTTACGATCAAATTGAAAGCCCTCGTAATCTGTAGTGTCTGGATTGTCGCCGCTGGCAACACCCGTTTTGATTGTATAGTTCCAGCTAGATGCATTTTTGAAATTCCATTCAGATGCGATACCATAACCAGTTGATTTTACATTTTGTCCGTTCTTAACGATACCAAGATCGCCAGAATTAAATCCAGCTTCTAAACGGAAACTGAATGAATCCCAATCTTTACCAAGGATGAAATTCGTTTTTTGGACGCTCATATCACCTTGAACCGCATCGCCAATTGCGCTGGGATTAGTTGTTGTATTACCTACTGGGATATCATTTGAAGCTAAGCTAGCTTTACGACGCTCTAACATCACGCCGATTTGGTTACCTGTTTGTTTGTTATCGTACAGAACAAGGAAACCTTCGTCTTGCACCAGGCTGCCTTGCGCATACCCATCATCATAGTGTCTAGAGATAAACGGCATTAATACCATGTTGTCGACTAACATTTTGTAGGACACTTGATCGCGATTGCTATTCCAGTGATCAAACAAACCGTTGCCCACGCTGTAGCTCATACCGATACCGAAATCAAATGGGGCGCGACCAACGATCAACGACGCATTTTCTTGGCTCAAATTGAAATACATTTGTGAAGCGCGGATCATCGAACTTGTCGAGTTGCGACCCATCGTATTTGATTTGGAACTGGGTCTTGCCGCATCTGTGTTACCTTGTCCCCAAACTGTGCCTAGGTAGGAATTGTAACTTGAACCGCCATCACCCATAACATCGAAACGTGTTACAACTTGGATACCGTCAGAAACAATCAAGCGCGGAGACAAATATAGAAAATGCATTCCATATTCTTTGCGTTGATAAGGCGTTGCTAAACTTGGGCGATCGATTGATAGATATTCAAAACGATAGCCACCGTTCCAGTCGATTTGATTTGCGAGTACAAGTTGAGCTGCTGTGATTAAAAATAAAAGTATTTTCATATAATTCCTATTTTACAATTCCTAGAACGTCAGATTCACGAATGATCATGATATTGTTTCCATCTACATCAATTTGGCTTCCCGCAAATTGCGAGAATACAACCTTATCGCCTAGAGCAACGTCCAACGGTTGCACGCGGCCTTTTTTATTCATATGACCACGACCAATCGCCATGACTTTTCCTTGAAAATTTCCAGATACGTCCGTTACCGTGTCCGGGATAATTAATCCCCCGGAAGTTACACGTTCGTTAGCTCCAACAAGCACCACGATACGATCATCCAAAGGTTTTAAGTACGATTTGAAATAGCTTTCTGTTTTTTTATCCGTCGGTGTAGTCGCTGCACGAGCTAGTGTTGTTTTCGCAGCTGGTTTTGCGGGAGCTTTAGGCGCCGCTTTTTTTGGCATTGCTTTTTTAGCCGGAGTTTTTGTAGTTGTTTTGGCTTTAGTCGAAACCTTAGCCTTGGCTCCAGGCTTAGCCGTTTTCTTTGCTGCCGATTTCGGCGCAGGTTTCGTTTGCGCCGCCTTTGGCTTCGCTTGCTTCGTTTGCGCCGCCTTTGGCTTCGCTTTCACCGCCGGTTTAGCTTTTGCCGTTGCTTTGGCTTTCGCTGGAGTTTTCTTTGGAGCTGTTTTTTTTGCCTTAGCCATTTTTCTTTTTTTCCTCTTCGTAATATTTCTTATACATAACATCCCACTCAGGAGAACCTTCAATAACACCGCGTTTTAGTGACGCGACTTTTTCCCGAGCACGTTTATCAATAGCGCTGTCTTCATTTACAAATTCCTTGATGGCGACTTTAGCCAAACGCAATGCTTGGTCTTCGTCGGTGTAATCCACCATGTCGTCGTTCCAGATACTATCTGTCAGCAAGTGGGCCCAGTGCGATTGGCGTTCTTCTGATAAAATCATAGAATTACCTTTTTCTCTTTCGCTAACTTTTGTTTAAGTAGTGGGTACATTTTGTAACGCTGGAATTCACCTGAGTTAGACGCTTCTAGTTTATCCAACATGGCATTGACTTCACGTTCTAAATCCAATTCTTTTTGGAAGTCTTGCTTTAGGCTTTCAAGCATACGGTTTAGAACCTTTTTTTCATCTTCTTTAAATTCGATCACATGATTATCTTTCCATGCTTTCATGACTTTATTGACGATGACTTCGAGCTGCTGATTTGTTAGTTTCATATATATGCCCTTAATTCGAAGTCGATTAAAGACTATTTTATTAGCTTTTACAATCACTCTGACGCTGTCGATCATCTACTCGGCACAGGCGTTCACCAACTATGAGAAGGATCTTGAAGAACGACTAAAAACTAAGAAGTTCTTAAACCCAACGATCTTCTATGCAGCACCAATTGCATTAAAAAAGGGATACGTCATTCCCAAAGAGTCTTTGGCTCAATATTTCAGCCGGCAAAATTTCCGCCTGCGCCAAAATGGTCAGCGCATCATTTACGGCGACTTCTTTTGGGGCCAAAACCAAGCAGAATGCAAGGCCATGGTGCCAGAAATAGACTTCGAATATGCGAACTGTTTACTGTTCGCCAAGAAGCAAACGACGACGAATCTTGAAGTCGCCGAGTCAGAAATCCAAGTATTTCAAGTTTTCTTGGGTCCCGATCAGCGCATCGTCGATATTCGCATCAATGGCCATCCGGAATCTCAAGAAAATGTAGAATTGGATCCCGAGATCTTAGCTCAGTATTTAAACTCAGAACCGATCATGCAGGAAATGATCGAAATCAAAGACATGCCGACCAATTGCCCGAACGCCATCATGGCGATCGAAGATGCTAATTTCTTAGAACACAAAGGCTACAGCATCAAAGGCACGGTTCGCGGTGTTTTGGCGCCTCTTTTAAAAGGGAAAAAACCTCAAGGTGGCAGCACAATCACGCAGCAGCTGGTGAAGAATTATTTCCTAACGAACGAGCGATCCATTCGAAGGAAAGCTGAAGAGTTTATTTTATCTGTATTGATCGAAAAGAAAATGACGAAGGACGAAATTCTTGAAACCTACATGAACGTCATTTACATGGGACAAAACGGACCGTTCCAAATTATTGGTTTTGGATCAGCCAGTCAGTTTTATTTCGATAAAAAAATATCTGATCTAAGTTTGGACGAATGCGCATTACTAGCTGCTGTCCTAAATGGACCAGGGGTTTACAATCCCTTCACTAAAGTCGACAAAGCCATGGCTCGCAGAAATTTAGTTTTAACGAAAATGAAAGAGTTAAAATTAATTTCTGACGCTGAATTCGACGAAGCCGCAAAAAAACCAATGCCTAAAAAGCGCCCGGCTCAAGCGTCAGAGACCGCACCGTTTTATTTGGATGCCGTTCGCAAACAAATGAAGAAACTCAACCTGCCAGCAGATGGAACACGTATTCAAACGGGATTGAATTTAGATCTTCAGCAAAAAGCTCAAGAATCTTTGCAAGCACACCTGGCCAATTTAGAAAAAGAAAATAAAAAAATTGCCGAAAAAAAAGCAGCCGGTAAATCACTAGAGGGCGTTGTCATTTCCACTGATCAACGAACGGGTATTGTCGATGTTCTAGTGGGTGGACGTAGTTTCCGCATGACTCAGTTCAATCGCGCTATCGATGGCCATCGTCAGGTGGGATCGATCTTTAAGCCGATTGTATACCTTACGGCGCTGGAAAAAATTAAAACCGAAGAAGGGTTTGTCGAAGCCACCGGGTTAGGCAAACTATTCGGCAGTTACCGCCCTTTTACCCCACTCACACCAATCAAGGATGAACCATTTGTATGGGTGATGAATAAAAAGAAATGGTCACCAGAAAACTACGCGAAGAAATTTTTTGGACCGGTTCCTTTGTATTACGCATTGAAAAATTCATTGAATGCATCGACGGCTCTGTTAGGAAAAAGCGTAGGTCTTGATGATATTATTGTAAATGCGAAAAAACTAGGTGCCTATTCCGACTTGAAACCTTTCCCGTCACTGGTACTTGGCGCATTTGAAATGTACCCGATCGAAGCCTTACAAATTTATACAACGTTAGCGAACGTAGGTAAAAAAGTAGAATTAAGTTTCATCAAACGTGTTTATGATTTTAAAGGCCAGTTAGTTTATGAATACAAACCAACACCGGAACCTGTTTTTGACGAAGTTTTAACTTCGATCCTTCTTGGAGTCATGAAACAAGGTCCTATATCGGGGACGGCTAAAATTCTGGCCTCGGCAGGATTTGATATCCCGATCGCCGGTAAAACGGGAACAACAAACGATTACAAAGACACTTGGTTTATCGGAATGACGCCGATGAAAACGACACTTGTTTGGGTTGGCTATGATCAAAATGAAGTGACGGGTTTAACGGGGGGGTCTGGAGCCGTTCCTGTTTGGTCGTCATTTATGAAAACGGCTTTGAAGGACAATCCAAAAATCGATTTCCCATTCCCGGAAGATAAAATTAAACGCATCGTGATCGATAAGGAAAAGCTAGGTAAATTAAATTTGAATACAGAGCTTGAACCTGACCTGGCGCCGTTTGAATTAATCTTTGATAAAGAAAAAGTCCCTAGCGAAATTAATTAAACCAGTATAGAACCTTTTTCACGAGGTGACTATGCTGGCAAGTTTAGGGATTCTAATCAGTTTAGGGTTATTAATGTATATGGCGTACCGAGGCTTCTCGGTCATTTTCTTCGCGCCGATATTTGCGTTACTGGCGGCTGCGTTTTCAGGACTATCTCCTCTACCGACATTCACTGAATTGTTTTTGCCTCAGCTGGCTGGCTACGTAAAAGTTTACTTTCCCTTTTTCTTATTAGGCGCTGTTTTCGGTAAAGTGATGGAACAATCAGGCGCTGCGGAATCCATTGCACAGGCCATCACTCAAAAATTAGGAACTAAGCATAGTATTTTAGCGATTGTTCTATCATGCGCGGTCTTAACGTACGGTGGTGTCAGTTTATTTGTTGTCGCATTTGCTGTTTATCCCTTCGGTGCTTCGTTATTTAAAAGCGCGAATATTCCTAAACGTTTGCTGCCTCCAACCATTGCCCTAGGTGCGTTCACGTTTACGATGGATGCATTGCCAGGAACTCCGCAAATTCAAAATTCAATTCCCATGAAATTCTTCAATACTGATTTATATGCGGCTCCTATTTTTGGAACGGTCGGCGGTATAATTATTTTTGTCAGTGGTATGCTGTTTCTGGAATATCGTCGCCGAAAACTGCAGGCCGCCGGCGAAGGTTATGGTGTTCTAGAGGCCGAATCGACGGAACAAAAAACGACTCTGCCTTCGCCAATGGTAGCGGCTATTCCGTTGATCAGCGTTCTTGCGGTCACTTTGTTGCTGCAAAAAGTTGTGTTTCCTGGATGGGATATTTCTTCGTGGGCCGGTGAGCCTCCGTACAAAATGGATTTAAATACTTTAAAAGGTACGATGAACAACTGGGCGCTCATCATCGCGTTGTCTGTTGGCGTATTGCTAGCTACCTTGCTGAACCCAAAAAAACTTTCTGGAAAATTAGCAAACGCTATCAGCTTAGGAGCGACAGGATCCTTACTAGCAATCATGAATACGGCTTCAGAAGTGGGCTTTGGTAACGTGGTTAAAGTATTACCGGGCTTTAAGACAATTGCGGAATCGATGATGAGCATCGGTCGCGGTGGCAGTCCTTTATTATCTGAAGCCATTACGGTGAATGTTTTGTCGGGTGTAACGGGATCCGCGTCGGGCGGATTAAGTATCGCTTTGGATTCTTTCGGTGCGGAATACTTGCGCTGGGCACAAGAACACGGGACCAGCGCAGAGCTGCTTCACCGCGTGGCTTCGATGGCTTCGGGTGGTATGGATACACTTCCCCATAACGGTGCCGTCATCACATTGTTGGCCATCACGGGCATAACTCACAAGCAGTGCTACAAAGATATTTTCGTTATTACGTTGATTAAGACAAGTGTCGTATTCGTGTTGATCGGCTTTACGATGTTGTTCCAATAGAAACAACATCGCTGGTTTCATAGGATTACTGTTTTAACGTTTCTAAGATCGCTAAGCTTTCTTGAGCTTTAGCCAGGCTTTCTTCAGATAATTGATCAAGGCCCACTGGTTTCATACGTTTGATGAATGCCACTAACAAGAAATCAGGTTTCGTTTGCACACCGATTGAATTTAGAAATTCACGAGCCGACTTAGCTTCTTTTAAATAGAAATGTAGATCTGCAATTTGAATCGTGTTTAATTTTGAAAAATCTAATTTCCAAGTCGTTGCTAAATTCCAAGCCGAACGAACATATTTAAATACGCCGGCTTGTTTAAAGTGAAAGCTTTTATCAAGTGCTGCCACCGACAAGAAATTCCAACGAGCTTGCAATAATTTAATTGCCACTTCTTCATTGATCAGAACTTCTTTGTACTGCAATGGAATTTCATCAAGCTTGAGTTTACCGCTTTCAATGTCAGGCTTCATTGACAGACCTGTTTTGATCAATTTCAAGAACGTAAGTTCTTCAACTTTGATACCTTGAGCAGCCATCAATTTGATGTTTTCTTTTTGTTTTGGGTTGTCCATGTGCAAAGCCGCTGCGATCGCGTTGAACGAAGCTTCACGATTGAAACTATCGCCCAGATCAGGATCAGCCAAAGGAAACACGGCAGCTTTGTAATTATAGAATTCGTAAATGTCTTTGAAGAATTGTTGAGTCGCACCAAATACTAGCTCATCACGGCGTTTTAGATCTTTATCCATACCGAACGCGCGCCAGAAATAGAATTCATAACCAGCCAAGTATTGAGCCGCTTCCAATAATTTCTTCTCGTGGGCACGTGCTTTCAGCACACCCTGAAGAGCCAAGCGACGTAAATTAGACGAATCCCCTTGGCGAAGACCGTCGTAGACTTCTTCGATACCAGTACCAACACGCGTTTCCATGCTATCAATGACGTCTTGAAGTTTGTCGAGCTTGCCGTTGAATTCCGTAACGCTGCCATTCACTTCGCCGGTTTCGTTCTTCATAACTTTAACGTCGCCACCCATGTTGCCGGTCATTTTTTCCATACGGTCTGTGATTTCCACCATCTTTTCCGTATTTTTTTCCATGTTGCCTGTGCTTTTGTGCATGTCTTTCAGTTCGTTTCGAACATCACACGCGGACAACGCAATTGCCACCACAAGCGCTGCTGACAAACTTGTAATTCTACTAAATGTTTTAGTCATAAAATTTCCTATCAACGTCGAACCGTCAAAAGTTTCGACAGAATAAGTGTTAAGCATTCAACGGAAAATGAATATTGAATTCATATTGCCAAAGTAATGCCAGACTGGAGTAGCACCTCTAGAAAACGAATACCAATGAAATCAAGTGTTTAACACCCAGTCTCATGGGCGGTTTTTTCAAGGACGCAGACAAAAATGCCTGAAAATAAGCCAACCTGAAAATTTTTACATTGAGTTATTTCAACCACTTAGTACCGATAAAAACTGGGCATTGAAAATACTTAGTGTTTGTTATACACTAAGTCAGTAATAGAGGTGCTCATGGAATTTACTTACAAATATGACCGACCGGCCCTGACTGTCGACATAGTTGTTTTTGGTATCGCGAACAATGCTCCTTCTGTTTTAGTTGTTAAACGAGGTATCGCTCCCTATCGGAATCGCTGGGCGCTGCCAGGTGGATTTGTTCGAAACAATGAAACATTAGAAGAAGCTGCGGAACGCGAACTTTTTGAAGAGACATCTTTAAGAACATCTCACCTGACCCAGCTAAAGGCATTTAGCGCCATCGATCGTGATCCGCGAGAACGAGTAATAACTGTCGCGTTTTTTGCAATGGTTAAATCCACCGATTTCAAACTATCTGCGGGAACAGATGCGAAAGAAGCCAAGTGGATCTCTTTACACCAAAAAAAATTGGATCTGGCTTTTGATCACGTCGACATCGTAGAATTTTCTCGGAAATGGTTAATCGAAAACTTATACAAAAATAATATTGCACTGAAGGTTTTGCCTGAAAACTTTACTCTCACTCAGGTTCAGCAACTGTATGAAGGCATTCTGAATACTTCGATCGATAAAAGAAATTTTAGAAAATATATTATCTCAAGTGGACTTATTAAAAAAACAAAAATTAAACTTACCGATGTAGCTTACCGTTCACCCTATATGTATGCATTGACCGAGAGGGGAATTTAATGGAACAAACTCTAAACACTCGCACTACTAAATTTGGACTTGAAATTAACTTTTCAAAATCTATCGAATCCTCTAAAATTCAAGACGTTACTGAATCCGTGTACCTGGAAGCTTGGCGCAGCGCTTTGAGCATGGGTTTTTCAGAAATAATAAGAATCTGGAACTATATTCCAGAAATCAATCGGTTCACTGAGGGAATTGAGAACTACCAACACTTCTGCGCTGGTAGAAAAAACGCCTACAACCGACTGAATATAGACCAAAATTCCTTTCCAGCCGCCAGTGCGGTAGGAAGCCAAGGCTCATCAATTCAGTTTCGGTTTCTCTTTGGTAAAACCAAACCAATGCCCATTTCCAATCGTCTACAGATCGAAGCCTACGATTACCCGAATGAATACGGTCCCACGTCGCCTTCCTTTGCACGTGCCGCTGTAATTGATTCCATGTTTTTTCTTTCAGGCACTGCTAGTATTCGCGGCCATAAAACAATGTTTCTGGGTGACCTAGATGGACAAATTAAATGCACTATCGAAAATATTGATGAAGTTATAAACAAGGCTCAACAAACACTTAAAAAACCTATTTTAAAAAACCAAATGTCATGGCGAGTTTACATGCGGGACCCAGCTATCGAAACGAAAATAAAATCGGATTTAGAAGAAAAACTAGGAAAATCTATCGAGTTTGTTTCTGCAGAAATTTGCCGTTCAGATTTACTGATTGAAATTGAAGGAGCCTATTATGGATTATAAAATAGTAAATGGACGTGTTCAGACTCGTGCTCTTGAATATCACATTGTGGACCACTGCAATTTAAGATGTGCCCAGTGTTGCTCCTTTTCCCCAATGTTAAAGTTTTGGCAAGTCGATCCAGACCAATTCGAAAAAGACTTAATTCAAGTGGGAAAAGTAGTTGAGCCTTCATTTTTAAAAATTGTTGGCGGAGAACCGCTTTTGCATCCAGAGCTGCCGCGACTTCTAAAAATTGCAAAAAAAACTGGAATTTCGAAAAAAATTAGCGTTACAACCAACGGCCACCTCCTGACTAAACTCGCTGACGAGGCCTGGAACGAATTTGAAATGCTAACAGTTTCAATTTACCCATCTCCGCCACTATCAAAAGATTTACTAAAATGGATTCGCCAAAAAGCAACCGACCACGGAATTTCAGTGAGCTGGAAAACACAAGATAAATTTGTAAATTTAAATCGCTCAGAAAAAGCCACTTACGAAGAAGCAAAAAAAACTTTTCAAGGGTGTTGGATCCACCACCGATGCAACAGCGTGAAAGACGGCAGATTCTATAGTTGCACACGACCACAGTATATCCAGCGTATGGCTGCGAATCCTCAAACGTTCAAAGAGGACGGGATTGATCTGCATGCACATAACGAAAGTGCGCTAGCTATTTTAATTAAGCAACATCTGGAATCCAGCGAGCCAATAAATTCGTGCTATCTGTGCAAAGGGGGTCAATCTACACTCAGTACGCAGCAACAGATGTCACCACAAGAAATCAAATCTCAAAGAGAAACGATATTAAATATATGCAGTCAAATTTAAACTTCGGACTTTTTAAAACTGATTTTATCTATCAGGACAAAAGCAATCTGCAAACAAGCTCGTCGCTGAAAACGTTGATCAGAGAAAAACCGACTTGGCAGTGGAATTTCGATTTCATTTCCCTTTATAGGCAAGGAAAAGACACTTGGCCAATGACCCCCGTTCAAGGCATAGAAAAAATATCTAATATCACTTGGCCCCACCCACACATCAGCTCAAGTTTTTTAAACTTGCTCGATTTACATTTTAATAGGATGACTTGCCATTCGATCAATTTAGCCATCAGTGGTGGCTTAGATTCACAGGTATTAGCTCTTTACGCACGAGATAAAGGATTTCATGTTAACGCCTATTATTTGCAAACTAACATTGATGGATACTGTGAATCGCAGCAGGTTCAAAAATTCTGCAACTACCATTCTATCGAATATATTCAAATAGAAACTGACTATCTAGAATTCATTCAATCGCTTCCGAGTTTTTTAGAAAAAGTAGAATGTCCAATTTATAATCTCCACCCAGTATCAAAATGGATACTCGCTCGTGAAATTTCTAAACTTGGAGTGACTCAAATATATTCCGGAGACGGGGCAGATCAATCATTTGCTGGATCAGAATTTTGCGACTTGTTTTTTCTGACAAAGCAATGTTTTGAACACTTCAATGTTGAGTTAATTACGCCGCTGGCGAATTGGCCACTTTTGCTTTGGGCGAATGAGAACGGCCCGTTTTTAAACAAAGAGCCACTGAGGAATTGGGCACACCTGAAATGGCAGATCGGTTCTGAAAAGAAAAAACCAAGCTATTTTCCCGATAAACGCTTTGGTTTTGATTCCTACAATCAAAGCTTGGATATACTACGGAGGTCGTTATGTGCGCCATAGCAGCCATCGTAAGAAAAAAAGGATTGTTGCCTAACGATAAACATATCGTCGAAAACATGCTACGGATGCAATTACACCGCGGTCCGGACGGCAGCGGACATAAAGTTTTTGATCATTGTGTTTTGGGTCAGAACCGATTATCTATGCTCGATCTAAGAAATCTTAGCTTGCCTACGCAGAATCACAACGGACAACTGACACTGATTTATAATGGCGAAATTTACAACTACCAAGAATTAAGAAAAGAACTAGAAGCCTCTTATGATTTTAAAACGCGATCAGATTCTGAAGTAGTCCTGGCTGCCTATGAAAAATGGGGACCAGATTGTGTTAAAAAATTCAATGGAATGTTTTCCTTCTTTATTTGGGATAATAAAAATGAACGCGGTTTTGCGGCACGTGACCCGTTAGGCGTAAAACCATTTTTCTACTATTCCAATAAAACACTATTTACTTGTGCCTCCGAAGCCTCGGTATTGGTCCAAAGTAAACTGATGGAATTCAAAATTAATGAAGACTATCTTTGCGAATATCTGATAGCTCCGTATTTTACGGGATCGGTATCAACTCCATTCAAAAACGTGGAAGTACTTCTGCCTGGGCACACACTGACTGTTTCAAATGGATCTCTATCAATTGAAAAATATTTTTCCTATCACTTCAATCCATCTGATTCAGTGGACGCCTCTGACTGGAAAACGTTACTGAAGGATGCTGTAAATAAAACACTTCATGCCGATAGCGAGGTCGGACTTTTCCTATCAGGAGGATTGGACTCTACACTCATCGCCAGTTTGTCGGACAAAAAACTAAAAACGTGGACGATAAGATATGAAGACAATAAAGAAGAGGACTATAAAAAAGCATTGATAGTTAAAAGTGAAGACTATGATTTTGCAGTCAGCGCCAGTCAGCAATTAGGACACGAATTACATGACGTGAAAGTAACAGCAACCGACTATCCTGAATTGCTTATAAAAACTCTCGAAAAAAACGATTTGATCTCTGCCTGGGAACAAGAAGTTTCGCAGCACGCACTTGCACTCGCGGCAGCCCAACATGTGAAGGCCGTCTTAGTCGGTGACGCCGCTGACGAAACCCACTTTGGATATCCATTTTTGCTGGGCAAAAACATGGTGGCGTCAGTGCAAAATGTGATTCAGTTTTTTGGACATGTTCCTCTGCGAAAAGTTAATGCTGTGGCGGATTTTAGTGATTTTTATAGATCTTATTCGATTGAAAGTGGCTACAATTGGAAAACCCTACCCGATCAGCGATTTGCGATGTCTAAAATTATCGTTGATTTCTGGCTACGCCGACTCCTACATAACGGCGACACTCACACAATGGCCCATTCACTGGAAGCCCGAGTTCCATTTGCTGACATCAATGTTTTACACGCAGCTCAACTACTTAAACCTATCGAAGGGCCCGAAAAATTCCATTTACGCCAAGTCGCTTCGACCGCGGTCAGCCCCGAACTGGCTCAACGACCTAAATCTGCACTGACAAAAAATTTGAAAGCCCAGGCGACTATTCATCGCTATTTTGTCGAATACTGGAAAAAATATGGCGAAACCCTAACCGACATTGTCGACCCCGACACCGTTACGAGTTGGACTAAACGAACCAGTGAGAACCTTTCTGATTACGACGTGGGACTTGAATTTAGACTTCTGGCAACCCTTATCTGGAGGAGACGTTTTTTATGAAAAAAATAATTTTTTTAGTGCTTCCTGAAAAGGGGCACATCAATCCTTACATTGGCCCCGCGCAAGCTCTACAAAAAAATGGAAATAGAGTTTCGTTTGCATCTATCGGGAATATTTCTGAACAAATTGAAAAAGCAGGTTTGGAATTTGATCTCTCTTTAGTATCTAAAAAAGCACCAGAACAACCCATGAGAGGTAAAGAGCTGGTCGATTTAGTAAACAACAAAATTGCCATGAAAAAGTGGATACAGAGCTTACTTTTGAATGTTTCCAAAGAAGACGTGACCAGACAATTGGACTGGCTAAAATTAGTCAGGCCAGATGTTTTGGTCATTGACCCGTTGGCTTACACGTCTGTGATCGCCGCCGAGTTAAGTGGTATTCCATGGGTTTCGATGTCTAACTCTTTAAATCCAGTCCTAGAAGGTGATGTAACAAGTGATTTACTCGACACCTTACAGGAAATAAGAATCCAACGAGACAAACTCTTTCAAACTTTTGATGTGAAAGTTGATTTTAAAGGCTGTGATGCTCTGTCAAAATATTTAACGATTGCCTTTTGTACGCCAGAGTTTGTTGGTGAAAGAGGAAGCGACGTTCATATGGTGGGTCCCTCGTTACCAATAAAAAACCGAGGAGATGAAACGGTCGTCATAGAAAACAATGAAGAACTAACCATATACGCCTCTTTTGGAAGTCAGATTTTTTACTGGCCAGAAATTTTTGAAAAACTAATGACGGCAACTCAAGGCGAGAATTGGCGTTTGATTCTTTCGGTGGGTGACTTAATAGAAAAACTGCAAAAGCCTGATCATGTCACGCTCTATAGGTACGCTCCTCAACTAGAAATTTTGCCTAAAAGCACATTGTTTATCACCCACGGAGGCGCCAACTCGGTTATGGAATCAATTTATTTCCAAACAAAACTATGGGTAACTCCTATGTGCAATGATCAATTTCATCAAGGTCACTATGTAAATAAATCAGGAATTGGCTTGGTCGAGGATATCAGAAAACTTAGCACCATCCAAATTAAAGAAAGAATCAAACAGATATTAAACAGCCGTGAAATTGAAACAAATATCAACCGCGTAGCACGAAGCTATCAAATAGACGGCTCACGAAAAAGTGCCGAACTGATCGAGGCATTAATATGATCATTCCAATTGGAATCACAGCCAAGAATGAATCCAAAAACCTACCGGTTTTAATTGCCAGTTTAAAAGAATCGGTCGACTTTGCAACAACTCAACTAGGAATTCAATTTGAAGTTCATGCATTACTGAATGATAATTCCGATGACTCTGAAGTTTTTCTAAATACAGTTCCGTTTATCAATGTGTGGCATACCACTGGTGGACTGGTTGAAGCTCAACGTTTTTTAAAAAAAATGAAACCGGAGGCTTCATTTTTGATTTTTAGCGATGCTGATTTAATCATTGAAAAAGATTGCATTACTGAAATCTGCAAAAGCATGATAGAAAATAATAATTTGCAAGTGGCCTACTCGGAAAAATACCCTTTGCAACCAAAGCGCAAATCACCTCTGGCTCGCGCACTTTATCTTTACAATTTAAACAATGGTTATCAAAACCGTCGGCAGTATCTTAATGGTCAGCTGTTTGCCATTCGCAATTGGTCCATTCCCGAAAAGACATCTTTGATTTGGAACGCCGAAGACAATGACAATTTTCTTAATTTAGAAGCCGGAATACGCTGTGACGATATTTTTATTTCACGTGATTTGTTAAAACGCTACGGACCAGAAAGTATTTTCTGCACTCAAACTGCAATATGGTATCGCCCACCTGAAACATTGCAGGGAATGTATAGAAAGTACCAAAGAATGAAATTGGAAATTGAACGTTTAAATTATTTTTTTCCTGAAACGGTTAAAACGCATCAAAATTTCGGAAGGCGCCGATTACAGAAAAAACTAATTCTCAATCGTCCTATTTCTGAAATCAGCTACTACATGTTATTTCTAATAGGTCTGTATCTTTGCAAAGCAGGCTATGAATTGGAAAAATTTTACTACAGATATTTATCAAAACAGTACTGCCCCACTTGGAAGCCAGTGGTAGAAACCAAGGATTTAACATGAGGCTCTATGAGCATCCAAAATTGCGACCTCTTGAAATTTGGCATGGTCAAACCTCACAGGGATCATTGTTCAAGGTGGCCGAAGACTATTTAGATTTGGCGTTGTTTGAGTTTTTAAGCAAATTGTATCGCGGAACTGCAACTGTACTGTATGAATCCGACCAGAGCGCTTTAGTTCACGCAAAGAATTTTAAAACCCTTTACTTGGCCGGTGGCAAAGCGCAATTGATTTTCAAAAAGTTGGCAAACACAGATCTGCCCTTTGATATCAAGTTAATCGAAGACCTTACTTGCCTTTATGCCTACGATGTCACTATTGATTGGGGTCAAACAACTATTAAATGCTATACACCTAAAGGAAAACAGGTATGGCAAAGAGACCTAAATCAATTTCCAATCAGGTGTTCGACATCTCCGCAAAATATTTCAAATACAGACAGTAAAATCAAAATTAGAAACCAATTTTCAAAACTACTGGGCCAGTCCTCACCTAAAAAAATTGGCCTAGCACTGCCTTTAAAAATGGATCATCAGCTAAACGCCGAACCATCGACCTATGAGGGTTTAGAGGGCAATCTAAAAAATCTTTTTGCCGGAATTACCAACGCGGACATAGAATTTATGAATGATGCTGTTTTAACAGCCAGGCAAATCTACGAACAGAATCACCTTGTTCCCGGTAAAAGTCTTATTGTGACACTTGGCTACGGTGTCGGAGCGGCACTATGGGACGAGTAGTTTTCTTATCACCACATTTAGATGATGCTATTTTTTCCTGCGCGGGTCGGATTCAACAGTGCGTGGATCAAGGGGATGATGTCGAAATCGTCACTGTTTTTTCTGAGGGCAATCGCGACAGAATCAACGAAGATTTCAAAGCGACTCGAATTTTAGGGTGTACTCAGCGACTTCTCGGATTTGAAGACGCACCAATTCGTAGAGGCAGTTCAGATGTTTTGTTTCAAAATATTTCCGAAGAAGCTCAAACTATCAAGCAACTGATCGACGAACTAAGACGTCTAAAAAATGAAATCCCTAAGGCAGTAAAGATCTATTCTCCTTTGGGCATTGGTTGGCATATCGATCATTTGATCACCTTCGAGGCAGCTATTAAGACATTTTCTGACTTCGATCTAGAGTTCTATGAGGATTCGCCTTACAAAACCGTTTTGAACCAAACGGAAATCAGAATCGGATCTTACTCTGACAGTCAGAAAACACTATTTATACAGGATTTCTTTAATGCTAAATATGTAAAAACATATCTATCCCATTGGACCTACCAACTGCTCACGCAAAAGCTAACGGAATATTCTGATCTAGTCTTGCCGGTAACTGTTCATCCGTCTCGTAAAGTGATTTTAAGCCCCTCTATGTCGGAGCAAGCCCATGTAGCAAAAACTCAATACACAAGTCAGAGTGTTTTTTATGACAGTCTCTCTCAGGGCAATATCGAGCTATACTACAAATGTTGTGCGTCCGGTCAGACCCAGCCCTAGCCTCCTATAAGTTGAATGATGCCGGCTACTTATGATACCCTACAAGCCTATGAATTCACAAAATACTCAAAATGAATTGTCGGATCGTTATCACCCAAATGAAGTTGAAACTAAAATATACACTTGGTGGGAAAGTAGCGGTTATTTTAAATCTGTTGATCAATCTCACAAGCCTCCGTTTAGCATTATTTTGCCTCCGCCGAATGTCACTGGGTTCTTGCACATGGGTCATGCGCTTGATCACACGATTCAGGATTTATTAGTTCGTTGGAAACGGATGCAAGGTTTCAACGTTATGTGGTTGCCGGGCACTGATCACGCCGGTATCGCGACTCAAACGGTTGTTGAAAAAGAATTAAAGAAAACAAATGTTACTCGTCATCAATTAGGCCGCGAAAAATTCGTGGAAAAAATTTGGGAATGGAAAAAACTCTACGGCGATCGCATTTACAATCAAATGCGTCGCCTAGGTGATTCGTGTGATTGGGAACGAGCAACGTTCACTTTGGATGACAACGTTTCCAAAGCCGTTAACAAAGTTTTCGTTCACCTTTACAAAAAAGGCTGGATCTATAAAGGCAAACGCCTGGTTAACTGGAGCGGTCCTTTAGAAACCGCAATTTCAGACCTTGAAGTTGAACACAAACAAATCAAAGGTACGATGTACCATATCAAGTACCAAATCCAAGGCACTTCAGATTTCGTTGTGATCGCTACGACTCGTCCAGAAACTATGCTGGGCGATTCGGCTGTTTGTGTTCACCCTGATGATGAACGCTATAAACATCTTGTTGGCAAAAAGGTAATCATCCCGATCATCAATCGCGCGATTCCTGTAATTGCCGACACGTATGTGGATAAAGAATTCGGTTCTGGCGTTGTGAAGATCACTCCGGCGCACGATTTCAACGATTACAAAATCGGTGTTAAACATAAATTAGAATTCATCAACATCTTGGATAAAAAAACGGAGCTTAATGAAAACGCAGGCCCATACAAAGGCCTTAAAGTTCAAGAAGCCCGCAAACAAGTTGTAGAAAAATTAAAAGAACTTGGTTTGATGGAAAAAGAAGAACCACATGTTCATTCTGTTGGTCACTGCTCGCGTTCCGGCGCCGTTGTTGAGCCATTCTTGTCAGAGCAATGGTTCGTTAAAACAGAAAACTTAGCTACGCCGGCGAAACGCGTAGTTGAAAGCGGCACCATCCGTTTCGAGCCAGAAAGTTGGACAAAAGTTTATCTTCACTGGATGAACATTATCGAAGACTGGTGTATTTCTCGCCAGCTTTGGTGGGGACATCGTATTCCGGCGTGGAACTGCGCGGATTGCGGCACTATCACTGTGGCTGAAACAGCGCCTCATGCGTGTGAAAAGTGCGGACAAAAAAATATCACTCAGGATGAAGACGTTTTAGATACTTGGTTCAGTTCTGCTCTATGGCCGTTTTCAACGATGGGCTGGCCGAATGATACAGAAACACAGAAAACATTCTACCCTACTAATTATTTAGTTACCGGTCATGATATTATTTTCTTCTGGGTAGCCCGCATGATTATGATGGGCCTTGAATTCAAGCGCGATGTTCCGTTCCGTACAGTGTATATCCACGGATTAGTTCGCGATGCCAATGGACAGAAAATGTCGAAGAGCCTTGGTAATTCTGTTGATCCTGTAGAGATGATTGAAAAACACGGTGCCGATGCACTTCGTTTTTCATTTTTAGCTCACTTGTTCTCGGGCCGTGATTTGAAATTCTCGGAACAACGTTTAGAAGGCTACCGCAATTTCATGAATAAAATCTGGAATGCGTCCCGCTATGCGCTGACTCACTTAAAAGATTTCGAAGTTCCTGCGGAAAAAGAAAAAGCGCTTCCACAAAAAGCCTACATGAGTTTATTTGATCAATGGATCCTGACTAAACTGGGTGTGTTAGAAAAAAATATCGAAGAGGCGTTAGAACAAGAACGTTTCTCCGACGCTGCAACGGCTTTATACCAATTCATTTGGAATGAATTCTGTGATTGGTACATCGAATTCTCGAAACCAATTCTAACCAGCGATCGTCAAAATGAGCGCAAGGCGACTCAGTTGGTGATGGCGCAAGTGATGAATCGTTTCATCCGCTTGCTTCACCCATTCTGCCCGTTCATCACGGAAGAAATTTACCAAAAGCTTCCTATCAGAAATACAGCGTGTATCACGGATGCGTATCCAAACATTCGTTCTGATCGGGCATTATTAGAATTCGGTTCCGAAGCCGTTTCGCAAGAAGTGGATTTCATCAAAGACATCATTTCAGCGATTCGCAATATCCGAGGTGAAAACAGAATTTCTCCTGCCGAGAAATTAAAAATCAGAATCGGTATCGATGAAGAACGCGCACAAAAAATCGTGGGCGAAAACAAAACAGTGATCGAAACACTGGCCCGCGTTGAAGTGACCCAAATCGGTGCCGAAGGAAACATGTCAAAATGCGCTGTAAATTCGATCGCACAGGCAGGTCTAGCAGCCAAAGTGATCATTCCACTGGAAGGCATTGTAGACATCGAAGAAGAAGTGAAACGTATCCAAAAGCTGGTTGAAAAACTGCAAAAAGATATCAGCATCCTAAGCGGCAAACTTAGCAACGAAAAATTCTTAGCCAACGCCGATGAAGAGGTTGTTAAGGCTGACCGTGAACTATTAGAGCAATCTAAAGTTCGCATCGTAGCCCTACAAGAATCTTTGGTTCGTTTTCAGAATTAGCTAGTTTCTATTTCAAGGCGCTGGATTTTGTCCGGCGCCTTTTTTCGCTTTCGGCCAAATCAAATTTCGAATTCTAAATCCAAATCACTTACATCAAGTTACGGCCAACTCTTTGATAAGCTCGAAGACATGGCAAAATGTATTTTAATATTATTCATCGCAATCCAATCTCTCGGTGCTATCAAATCAAAAAAAGAATCCGACACCGAAAAGCTCAACCGTAAGGTCATAGAGGAAATGAAACTCGTCGTCCAGTTCGCAAAAGACAGCCGCAAGACTTACAAAGATCTCCACAAACGATCCGACTTGTCAAAAAGAGATAAAGAAAATCTGGTCAAAATTGAACAAGAGAACCAAAAACTATTAAAACAAACCCAAGAAAATATAAAAAAATTAGAAGCGCAAGATTAAAAACACTGACACTTAAACGAAGACATGCCGTAATCATTACACTTTAAGGATTTACCCGCGCGAATGATTTCAGTATTCAGTAATTTGCCGTTACGTTCAGTGTACGTAACTTCCTCTCCGTTTTGAAAAAATACACGTTCACTGCGCTCACGGCTGCTGACTTCGCCTTCTTTTTCTAAAGAGGCTAAAAACGTTTCCGATGGATTAACGGATTGTTCCGATGTTAGTTCTAACGGAACGAGCGCATCGCCTGTCACTTGATAGTATTTAAGACGTTTAATGATATCATCATCTTCGTATACAGTTTCAATTTTAATAACCCGTTTGCCACCATCGGCCGTGTTGATTTCCGTCGTATTCCAGTCTTCAGATCGAATGACCGGTTCGCCCAATTCCGCTTGAACTGAATCCAACACCGAAGACAACACGGGTTCCACAGGACCCGACGGAACAGTATTTTTGATTTCTGTGCACTCACTCAGTTTATTCAACATCAAAGCTATGTTGCTTCGGCCGATGACACCGCTATCAGCATCCGCAGGAACGGCCGGTACAGATATAGCTGGCTGGCTCACCATGGATGAGGCCGCTGCCGAAGAAGGCTCGGCAGCTTCCACTGACGCTGTCGATTCCGAGACCGAGGCACTCGTCGAATCCGTCGTCGATGGCGAACCACTTGGTCTAAGCAGCAAGTACATAGAAACGGCAACGATAGTGATGATTAGATAAAATCTCATCTACGAACGGCTCCACCACGACGAGAGGCGCCCACCTTCACAAGAAAGTTAGCGTTGTTCCATTGTTTTTTATCGGCGCCAAGGAACTCAGTTTCAAATGTTAACTCAGCAGCCATCGCTTGTCTGGCCGATGAAGACGCACATTCATAAGTGACCTGCATACGACCACTAGCTTTAGAACCCGTTGTGCTCGGTTTGTACTGCGTCCAACCTAAATTTGAATAGCTCGTCAATAAATTAGCTGCGGAACCAGCATCACATTTCAAATTTTTCAAAATGTAGGGATTTAGAAAATGAGCTTGATACGAATCTAGTAACATCACACGAACTTCTTTGTTTTTGAAAACCAAAAGTTCAATACGATCTTCTTTGAGTTGATCTAAACCATAGGATTTAAATAGCTGCCCCCAGAACAAAGAAAACTTTTTCGCCAACGCCGCAGTTGGTGCTAGTTTCTGAGACGGCTGAAAAAACATATAACCCAGCATTGATTCTACATACAATTCAAACGGAGCCACGGGTTTAAACGGCGCATTTAACAACCGCGCGCTGTTCACCATGATTTTTGCACCCATCATTTTTTCAGATGTATACAATGGAGTTTGTCGGCCAGTTCCCGGCGTCGTTGGCAACTGAGGCATCCATGACGAACTCGTAAATTCAAGGCCTTGAAACATCGGCGAAGCCGCCAATAGATCAGTAGCTTGTTTTAATTCCGCCGGAGTCAAACCACACGGTGACGGATTCGCTGCACACGGTTTAATAAATGAATCACGATTCATATAAATCATGCGCAGTTTTACTTCAGGCAAATCGGTATTAGCCGCCACTTGAGCTAGAGAAGAAACACTTTGGAATAAAAATATTAATACAAAAAATTTCTTCAAATAGCCCCCGGCGAAACGCCAACCCTTAAAGAACAATTACTATTGTTTCGGTAACAAACCGATTTCGATCAATCGCTGAGTTAAAAACTCGCCCGCTGTGATCGGTGGATATTTTTCTTTATCACCACGGCACGATGGCAAGCACGCAAGACTAGCTTCTGGACGTGGGTGCATGAAGAATGGCATTGAATAGCGGCTCTTCACACGACCCTCTTCTGTGTTTACAACTTGGTGAGTTGTTGATGGAATCACATCGTTCGTCATACGAGCTAACATATCGCCAGCATCAACGATCAAAGTATTGTTCTCAGAAACAACATCTAACCATTCGCCATTTCTATCTTTTAATTGCAAACCAGAAGCAGTGGCCGCTGGAAGTAAAGTGATAAAATTAATATCTTCGTGTGGAGCCGCACGTAAACAACGTGGATCAACACCTTCAGGAATTGGTGGGTAATGAAGAAGTCTTAGAATAGAAACTCCGCCAGTCACCTTTTTAGTGAAAAAATCTTTCTCAACTTGAAGTGGACCAGTCAAAGCTTCCATCATGATCATGCCCGCTTTTTCTAGATCATTGTATAACTGCGAGAAAATCAATTTGAATTCGGGCATTTCCGTTGGCCAAATATTTTTCTCGTCAGCCGTTTCACGACCAACATGGTAGAATTCTTTTAAATCCATTACCGATGCGTCTTTAGCGTGTTCTTTACCAAACGGAGTGTAACCTTTTTGTCCGCCACCAGCGGGAGATATATATTTCTTTTTTGCTTCAGTAGGTAATTTGTAAAACGCCTCTAGAATTTCATAAGCGCGATTAATAAGTTCAGCGCGTACTGGGTGGTCCTTTAGAATGATGAAACCGTAGTCTTTGATTCCGTTAAACAAACCAAGAATGAATTGGTTTTTTTGCTCTTCACTACCGTGAGTGTAGTCTTTCAAACTTAACGTAGGAACTTTACGTAGAGTTTCTTTAGGTTGAGCCGATGTTCTTGATTCGTGTTTCGATGTTTCTAATGACATATGACCCCTTAGACGTTTATAACGCACACTATAAAATGTGCGACAAAAATACGCAATAGGCTAGAAAATTATTCTTGGTGAAATTCCAGTGTATTAATTAAAGGTCAACTATATCGATAACTTGAATTTGATCCTTGGAAATAAATTCAAAATGAATATCGTACTGGATAATTCTTACAGCATGCTTTTGACGATACGGAGAGTTTTTTTCAGCTTCATAGCCTTTGTAGACTGTCGGTCGTGGGTCTAATTTCAACGTGCTGACCACAAGTTCGCGAAACTGCGGATGCTTCTTTTGAATAGTCGCCATTTTTTTTTCAAAAGCCTCTGGGAAAGCCACTTCAATATCCCCGTCCACTTTCTTTTGAACCCACCCAGAAACCGCATCTGGTATAGATTCCACGTAGCTTAAATAGGGCTTCACATCAAACACGGGCGTTCCATCGACAATATCAATCCCAGATATATAGATATACCCATCTTGAATACGGTCCAATTTTACTAGCGATAAACCAATTGGATTTGGACGATGAGGCGACCTTGTTGCGAAAACCCCTATCTTTTGCCCACCCATACGAGGAGGATGAACCTTGGCTTTGAAACTAGAAACTTGATTTTGATGAAAATGAAATAGCACCCAGATATGGGAAAATTCTTCTAACCCTTGCAGAGAATCTGCCGGTTGCCATTCGGGAAAAATACGGATGCGACCAAACGAAGTCGGCACCAATCCCGGCTGTCGGGGGGTACCAAACTTATCTAAATAACACGATTCCAAAACGCCAATTGGCTCTATGGTCATTCCCATGGAAACTACCTATACAGTATAGTTTCCGATTTCTATAGAGAAAATTCCCATGGGTAATGGATGACCACCGAGCTGGAACTTTTTACTCATGAATCGCTATTTATAGTTACCCGATTTCGCCATCAAGCCCTCGCGGTTCTTGATGATGATTTCTTTCCCGTTTAGATCGATCAAACCTTCGGTTTTGAATTCGGTCAAATGACGAGACAGTGATTCATTGATTGTGCTAGCTAACTGCGCGAATTCATTACGAGTCAGTTTTAAATTGATTGATACGCCATTTGGAGTTTGCACGCCAAATTTATCGCTCAACAATACTAACTGATGCGCAATTCTTTCTTGCACCGAAGCTAGATAGTGAAGCTGACTTGTCATTTCGTAAGCTTCTAAATCCGCAACGGATTGATTCAAAAGTACTTTAAACAAAGGACTTGAATCCTGCAGTGCCGACAGCACCATTTCTTTAGAGTACAACCAAACCGTCGATGTTTTGATTGCTTTAGCTGTCGCTAAAGTAGGTCCACCTTTAACTAGTGATTTGTATCCAAAGTATTCGCCAGGTCCCACAAGCTTAGTCACATATTCAGGAGTTGTGGTACGACCACGTGCCTGACTACGGTTAACATACATCTTGATACACCCAGACTGAACATAGAACAGTCCACGAGTTGGTTCGCCTTCCCTAAAGATAACATCCCCTTCTTTGACATGAATAATTTCATAAGGGATTTCGCTTTGTTTTTCGAATGGCTGCATGAGGCCGCCAGACGACGGAGTACTATAAGCAGGTCCAGTTGCGAGGTTGGGCCTATTGTAGCCTCCAGAGAGCAGTAGAGTTTCGTTCATCTTAACCTCCAAATATAAATAAACGCTATATTAGGTTTACATCTTTTTAAACTAATTTGCCAGATAATAGTTCAATTAATACTTTGACCCAGTCTAAAGTTTTAAATATAAATCTTAGAAACCCTGGGTAAAAACCCAATAACCTTGGAAAATCAAATGTTTATAAAATGCACCCTAGCGTTGTTCTTTTTCGCCCTGTTGGGGCAAACTGCCGAGAAGTTAAAAATAGGTCTAGTTCTAGACAAAGGTGGTAAAGAAGATAAGTCATTTAACTCGGCTGCTTACCAAGGTGCCACCCTTGCTGAAAAAGAATTAGGGATCGAATTGAAATATGTCGAGGCCACCGACGTAAATTCTATCGAAAATTTACATCGCCAGTTCGCAAAGAAGAAATTCGACCTAGTCATTGGAATCGGGTTTGCTCAGCAAGACGCGGTTAAAAAAGTGGCAGCTCAAAATCCAGACACAAAATTTGTGATAGTTGACGGTGAAGTGTCTGCTAGCAATGTTCGTTCGTTAATGTTTGAAGAACACCAAGGTTCATTCCTTGTTGGCTACCTTGCGGCCATGAAATCTAAAACTAAAAAAGTGGGCTATATCGGTGGAATGGATATTCCTTTAATTCGTCGATTTGCTGTGGGTTACGAAGCGGGTGTTAAACATTTCGATAAGTCGTTCACTGTTCTTGAAAACTACATCGGTATCACCGCTGATTCTTGGAACAATCCCGCTAAAGCGAAAGAGCTAGCACTGAACCAATATCAACAAGGTGCCGATATTATTTTCGTAGCCGCCGGTGCGTCTAATTCCGGCGTATTCGATGCCGCTGAAGAGAAAAAGAAACTCGCTATTGGTGTTGACAGCAATCAAAACTGGATGAAACCAGGATTTATCTTAACATCCATGCTTAAACGCGTAGATCAAGGCGTGTATGCAACGATCAAAGATTTAAAAGATGGCAAATTCACGTCGGGCACGGTTCGCTATGGTTTGAAAGACAAAGGCATAGATTACGCTATGGATAAATACAATGAAAAGCTCGTCACAAAAGACGATGTTAAAAAATTGGATGCCATCAAAGCCGATATCGTTTCTGGTAAAATCGTTGTTCCTGATTTTTATTTGATGAAAAAAAAGTAATCTGATTTTGAATTCAGCTTAGAGTTTGTTTACGTAGACTTAAAACAAACTCTAGAAAGTTCTAATGGAAATTAACTCTGGTCCAGAAATTGAATTCTCGAACGTAGGTAAACGCTTTGGCAACGTATGGGCCAATCGAGATATTTCCTTCGGCATTCAACGTAACACCATTCATGCCATCATTGGCGAGAACGGCGCTGGCAAGTCTACTATCATGAAGATCCTATTCGGGATTTATTCTGCCGATGCGGGATTAATAAAAGTAAATTCCAAAGAAGTTCGTTTTAGTTCCCCAATCGATGCTATGAAATACAAAATCGGTATGGTTCATCAGCATTTCATGCTAAGCCCAGCCCACACGGCTTTAGAAAATGTCCTTCTTGTGGATCCGAACCAAAAAGCCTTAGAGCCCTATTTTAAAAAAGATAAAATCGAAAAGATCAAAGCTACGGCAAAACTATATAAGTTTGATATCCCTTGGGATACATTAGTTCGCGACCTAGGTGTTGGGATTCAGCAGAAAATTGAAATTTTAAAACTGCTTTGTCTGGATAATCAGATTTTGATTTTCGATGAACCGACGGCGGTACTTACTCCGCATGAAATTGACGAGCTATTGAATCAATTGCTGGAACTAAAAAACCAAGGCAAGACCGTCATTCTGATCACTCATAAATTAAAAGAAGTAAAACGTATCGCTGACACCATCACTATTTTCCGCAAAGGCCAAATGGTTGGGACTTATCCCGCAAGCGAACTAGATGAAAAAGAAATGGCATCACGAATGGTGGGCAAACCCGTTTCGTTTGAAAAGCGCGCGTTTGAAAAATTCACGGGCGAAGAAGAATTATTGAAACTAGATAACGTACAGTTCAAGGACGAAAACAAAGATTTTCATTTAAATTTGACACTTCACCGTGGTGAAATCCTAGGAATCGCAGGTATCGAAGGACACGGTCAAGAAAAACTGATTCCGTTTATTTTGAATTCTAAAAAATATGATTATACCGGCAAAGCCACGATTTTGGGTAAAGATGCTCAGACACTGGGCGCGTACGGTACCCGTGAATTACCCATCGGGATTTTTCCTGAAGATCGTTTGAAGTTGGGTGTACTTCCAGAATTAAAAGCATTTCAAAATTTCATCTTAGGTTATCAAAGAAAATCGAAGTGGTTTTCTAAAGGCGCGTTAGATTGGGCCAAAATTAAAACGCTGACTCAATCGATGTTCGACAAATTTAAAGTTGAACCCAACAACATCAATCTAGACTTCAACGCTTTCTCTGGTGGTAACCAGCAAAAGATCGTCGTCGCACGTGAACTGTTTCACGATCCTGAAATTATCATCGCGGCTCACCCGACACGCGGGGTTGATATAGGTGCTATTGAATTGATTCACGAACAACTGATTCAAGCCCAAGAAAAAGGCAAAGGCGTCTTACTGATCTCTAGCGAGCTTGATGAATTATTAAAACTATCTGATCGTATTTTAGTTGTACGTAATGGAAAAATCATGGGCGAACAAATTCGAGCTAACTTCAGCGAAAAAGAAATTGGCCGTAGTATGCTTGGAGTCGTGCAATGAAGTCATTCTTTGGATTCCTATTCGGCTTATTCTGCGCCCTGATGATTGTCTTACTGGCAGGCGAAAATCCTCTTCATATCTTGGAAATCCTAATACGCAGCAGTTTTGGCAGTAAATATGATTTCGGTTTAACTTTGTTTTACATGACCTCGCTGATTTTCACGGGTTTATCGGTGTCCACCGCATTCAAATCAGGATTGTTTAATATCGGTGCCGAAGGGCAATTGAATTTTAGTGCACTCTGTATGGTTGTATTTGCGACTTCGTACCCAGGCATTACATTTCCTGGCAGTTTATTGATGATATTATTGGTTGGCATTTTATCGGGTGCAATTTGGGGCGCGATCCCCGGCCTGTTGAAAGCCTATCGCGGCAGCCATGAAGTCATCGTCACTATGATGCTGAACTTTGTATCGGCAGGTATTTCTAGTTATTTTATTTCGCAAAAGCTACAAAACCCTGATTCGCAAAATCCGGAAAGCGCTGTAATTAGCGATGCGTTCAGGACAAATTCGTTTGATTTTTTAAATAAGCTATTACCAGAATCGCCGGTCAACCTATTCTTTATTATCGCCATTCTAACTGCGGTCGGAATGTATTTCTTTTTCACTAAATCCGTATTGGGATACGAAATGATTGCCGTGGGCGAAAACCCATCAGCGGCGGAGCGCGCTTCTATTTCATCTAAGAAATTTGTCGTGATTAGTTTAGTCTTATCTGGCGTTTTGGCTAGCGGTGCAGGAATGAATGAAGTTATTGGCTACAGCGGGCAATACAAAATTGGATTCTCGCCTGAATTTGGGTTTATGGGGATAGCGGTGGCACTTATGTCAAACAATCATCCCCTTGGAATTATTGCCAATGCATTTATCATGTCCTTGTTTCATAAAGGTGCCAGCGATCTAGATATTGAAACTGAAACGATCACGAAAGATTTCTCTAAAATTATTCAAGCTATGGTTTTATTTGGCGTCGGTCTTCAGTATTACTTAAATAAATACGGCGTGAATTTTGGTTTCTTTAAAAAGAAAAAAATAAACTCTTCAGGAAATATGTAACATGGGCGAAATCGATATTTTTTCTTTAGGTTTTGTTCTCAGTGCCCTACGAGTTTCAACTCCGCTAATTTTTGCGGCCCAAGCGGGTTTGCTAAGTGAAAAATCGGGTGTAGTACAAATTGGCCTTGAAGGATTTATGTTGGCCGGAGCATTCTCTGGCGCCGTATTCGCACATATTACGCACTCATCCTACCTTGGTTTTTTAATGGCCTTCATGTGCGGTGCTTTCGCTAGCTTACTATTTAGTTTGCTAGTAGTTCGGTTAAAAACAGACGCGATCGTTGCGGGAACTGGTTTTAATTTTTTAATGATGGGTTTGATTCCGTTTCTGACTAAATTTATTTTTAATTCTACGGGCTCAACGCCGCCTATTCCTATTGAACTTCGATTATCTTACGAAGTAACTGCGTTTGCCTTTGCTGTTGTGATTGGAATTTATTTTCTGATTTCCAAAACCCGCTGGGGTTATTGGATTCAGTTCGCTGGCGAATATCCTGATGGATTAACCGCTTGCGGAGTTTCTGTTGAAAAAGTCAGATGGATCAGTGTTTTCCTGTGCGGCGGACTAGCGGCCTTGGGCGGCGCTAGTTTATCTTTATTTTTATCGTCGGCCTATTCACCTTTGATGACTGGTGGTCGTGGTTTCATTGCCTTGAGTGCCTTGATTCTTGGTAAATGGAAGCCGGTGCCTACACTTGTCGGTTGTTTAGTATTTGGAATTTTTGATGCTCTTCAGATTCGCCTGCAAGGTGTACCTATCAATGGATTTATAATTCCAGTTCAGTGGATTCAAATTCTTCCCTACGTGTTGACTATCGTATTGCTGGCTGGCTTTTTTGGTCGTAGCCAGGCTCCGGCTTATTTAGGTAAACGATAGATTTCTTTATTACTATAAGGCGATTTGCATATCGTTTCTGAGCAAGCTTTCACCGCGCGTTCGTCAGGATTCTGTTATGAGCAAGGATTTCAATGGTGATTACTGCTTGAATTTTTCGATCCTTGATATCATAAATCAAGGATCGAGGTATTCATGCATATTTCTACAATTTCTAAAATCGGTGTTCTTGTTTTAATAACATCTTTTTTTTCTGAAAAAGCCTTCTCTTGGGGAAACCGCGGACATCATGAGATTTGTATCGCGGCTACTCACTTAGTAAAAGACGATGCACTTCGTCCGTTTTTAAGATTTCGTATGCATAGCATGGGTCACCTTTGCAACATTCCTGACATTTACTGGAAATCGCTGGGACCCGATGTCGGCGAAGTTGGCAATCCCACACACTACATAGATCCTGAAATTATTGGAATGGATGCTTCGACCCTGCCTAAAGACTACAAATCCATTATGGAAAAATACACGGGCACAGAAAATCTTTTTAAAAACAACGGGAACAAAATCTTTTCTATTCCTAAAGAAATGGGTTCCTTGTGGTGGCGGGCAGATCAATTTTTCCGTTTAATCACTGAATTAAAACCTTCATTTTCAAATATTGTAACTCCGAAAAATTATAAAGAAGAACAAGACGACAAACTTCCCTACAACCAAGCAGTCTTTAGCATGATCCAATATATGGGTATCATGGGACATTACGTCGGCGATGCCTCTCAGCCATTTCACGCTACATCCGATCATGACGGCTGGAAAGCTCAGCATGGCGGAATTCATTCTTACTATGAAGAACAAACCGTCGCTTACTTTGGTCCGGATATGCAAAAGTTAATCGCGGATAAAGCCAAGACAATTAAAGACGCGAAATTAACAAGTGGAACAACGATCGAAATCATGCAGCACTTAAATACACTAGCTGCTAAAGATATCGAAAAAGTCTTAAAGCTAGATCCGGTATTGAAAAAATCTGAAATTAAAAGCGATAAGGGAATGGACATTAAAACTCCTGCAGAACGCAGCCCTGCCGAAGTGGGCTTTAAAAAATTTAAAGACCTAATCGTTCTTCATATGGCTCGTTCAGCAGTAGCGCTCGCTCACCTCTGGGATCAATCGTATCACGATGCGGGATCACCCTCTTTGCAAGCATACAAAAGTTTTAGATATCCACATACTCCCGACTTTATTCCACCGGACTACACTGGAAAAACAGAACTTAAAAAATCTGAAGTAGGAAAATAGTGGCAATTAAAAGATTCAAAATCTTACTTCTTACAGCCCTTTGTCTAATAGGGGGATTCGGATTTTACAAAATGAATCCCCACGATCCCATCATCGCCGCTTTTTTCACGCTGGGTTTACTGGGGATCATGATGAGCTCCGTACGTAAGCCTAAAGATTAGATTCAAGAAATCTTGGCTACTCAAACAAAGTTATAAACGTTACAGTTTTTACTTAAGGGGAGCCATCATATGAATTTTACTAAAATTTTAGTTCTTATTTCGTGTTTTTCATTTCTATCACTAGCAGAACCAGTTGAAGACAACTCATTTCTAGTTGAAGAAGCCTACAATCAAGATCCGGGCGTTGTTCAATTCATCAACGTATACCAAAAATCTAATAAAACAAAAGATTGGAATTACGTTTTCATTAACGAACTTCCGATTTTATCACGCGATCACCAGTTTTCGTATGAACTTCCTTATAGCCACGTCGAATCCACAGATAAAACAGGACTCGGCGATATTAAACTTAACTATCGTTATGAAATTTACGGCAACGAAAAATTCACAACTACGGGTCGTTTAAGTTATGTAACAACCACTGGTAAATTCGAGGACGGTTTAGGAGCCGGTGTAAGTAGTTACGAAGCCTCCTTAGTTACCTCTGTTAAAATTTCCGAAAAGTGGGTTCAGCACTGGAATGTTGGTGCCTCGCACACTCCCAAAGCGAAAATCGCTAGTGGCGATACCGCCGATAACAATCGATTTTTCTGGAATTTAAGCAATGTGTACCTGTTAACAGACAGTTTCAACTTCATGTTAGAATTTGCCTCATCCCAAAAAGAAACTACGACTGGCAAGAACCAAACGGAATGGGGGTCACAATTCATTGTAAGCCCTAGTATTCGCTACGGAATCGACATTGGTGAATGGCAAATCGTGCCGGGTTTAGCATTGCCGTCTACGATAGGTCCAAATCCGGGGACAGAGAATCAAACTCTAGTTTATTTGTCGATTGAAGGAAAACTTTGGTAAACGTCTCATATAGGTGCGACCAAATTGACTTTTGAGACTTTAAAACCTAACCTTTAGATATAAATGCGCCAAAACCAGTTTAAAACTTTATTTATACTTTCACTTTGTTTTATGATTTTGGCGTTATTTTTTAAACCGTATCATGCTCATTCATGCGGTCATTCCTCTGAATCAAATTCTGTTAGCCACCAACATAGCGATGAAGAGTCACATAGTAAGAAATCTGATTGCGGTAGCGAGTGTGCGTGTCCACAGCACCGTATGAATGGTTGCAATCCAATAACAGCGTTAGCCAAAAGTGATCGTTTTATTTTATTAGAAGTAACTTCTGTTGTTCATGAAGATACTTTATTTTCCGCAAAGAAATCTCCAACCTTAGACGGACCTTTTCAACCTCCTCGAGCTTAATTGTTATTTCTTAACAATTAGAAGCATTCAAATACTTACTACTTTAGCTCTATAAGGGGACACTGTGCTTAACTCTATTATTAGATTTGCATTGAACCATCGTTTGTTGGTGATTGCTATGACGGCATTACTGATTGTGTATGGTTCAATCACTCTTAAAAATTTACCAATTGATGTCTTTCCCGACATCACTAAACCTACGGTAACGATCGTCACGGAATCGCATGGTATGGCACCTGAAGAAGTGGAAACTCGAGTGACATTACCGATTGAAAGCTATTTGAACGGCATCCCAGGTGTGGAACGAATTCGTTCGCAGTCAGGAATTGGATTATCCGCGATTTACGTAGAATTCGAATGGGGCACCGATATTTATCGAAGCCGTCAACTCGTTCAGGAAAAGTTGAATCTATCCAAAGAACGACTACCAAAAGACATCACGCCCATCATGGGCCCCATTGGATCTTTGATGGGACAAATTCAACAGATCGCACTAACGACAGACTCAAATCAAATTAGCCCCATGGAACTGCGTAATTTAGCCGAGTGGGTTGTTCGTCCTCGTTTAATGACGATCCAAGGTGTATCTCAGGTCATCGCGATTGGCGGTGGATTAAAACAATACCAAGTTTTAGTTTCCGCAGAAAAAATGAATCGCTATCAATTGACGATGGAACAGCTAAATAAAGTTCTTTCGCAAATCAGTCAAAACACCACAGGTGGATTTTTAGAAAAATCAGGACAAGAATTTCTAGTCAGAAATATCGGTATTGTGGAAGACATTGACGATATCAAACAATCATTGATCGGAATGCACTTTGGAAAACCCATCCGCGTCAGCGACATAGCCGAAGTCGTTGAAGCTCCTCGACTAAAACGCGGCGACGGTAGTTTCAATGGAAACCCTTCGGTCGTGCTAACGATTCAGAAACAACCTGGGGCAGACACCATCTCAATTACCAAAGCGGTGGAAAAAGCAATTACAGACGTCAGCCCATCTTTGCCAAAAGGTGTTGTGATTCATACAGATGTTTTCAAACAATCAAATTTTATCGAAGCGTCAATAAATGGGATTCAAGGTAAATTAAAATTTGGTACCATCTTAGTATTTATCGTTTTGTTTGTTTTTCTGGCCAACCTAAGAATGTCAGTCATAACCTTGACAGCCATCCCTGTTTCATTCCTGGTAACCGCAATCGTATTTAATTTTTTTGGTCTTACAGTAAACACGATGACACTAGGTGGATTGGCTATCGCTATCGGTGAACTCGTAGATGATTCGATTGTGGATGTCGAGAATGTGTTCCGTAGATTGCGAGAAAATAGTCTAAGTTCAAATCCCAAATCGGCTTTGAAAGTCGTGTTCGAGGCATCTAGCGAAATCAGAAACTCGATCGTACTGGCCACTGTCATCATCGCGATGGTTTTCTTTCCACTATTTAACTTAACTGGGTTAGAGGGCCGTCTATTCACTCCTTTGGGTGTCGCTTACTTAACAGCGCTGATTTCATCATTGGTAGTTTCACTGACATTGACTCCAGTGTTGTGTTCTTATTTTTTAAAAGGAAAACCAAAAGAACATCGGGATACTAAACTAGTCATCGCTTTAAAAAATCTAGATCGCCGCATTTTAAATTGGTCTTTAAATCACTCCAATATAGTACTAGCTGGAAGTGCTGGGTTACTCATATTCGCTGTCGGCTTAGTACCATTTATGGGTCGTGACTTTTTACCACAGTTTAATGAAGGCACAGCGATGATTTCAATCATTGCTAAACCAGGGATTAGTTTAGCTGAATCAAACAAACTGGGAAAAAAAGCCGAAAAACTAATATTAGAAACAAAAGAAATTAAGTCAGCGTCTCGACGCACAGGCCGCGCAGAACTTGATGAGCATGCCATGGGCGTAAATGTCAGTGAAATCGATGTTGATTTCAATCCTAACGGACGCCCTCGAGATGTCGTACTTGAAGAAATCAGAAATAATTTGAAGACTCAAATACCAGGAGTTGGTGTGAATGTGGGACAACCCATATCTCATTTGATAGATCACATGCTTTCCGGCGTCAGCGCAGCGATTGCGATCAAAATATTTGGTCCCGATTTAACTTTGCTTCGACAAAAAGCGGCCGAGCTACACACGGCGATTAAAGATACTCAAGGCTTGGTCGATTTAAAAATCGAACAGCAGGGCTTAATCCCACAAATAAAAATTAAAGTGTTGCGTCCAGAAGCAGCCGCTTTTGGACTTAGCCCTGGGGAAGTCACTGAACTTCTGGAGGTTGCTTTTAATGGTGAAACCGTCGCACAAGTGATTGAAGATACTCGACTATACGATGTATTCTTCCAATTTGATGAAAATTCGCGTGGCTCCATGGAGAAGATGGAAGAAACTGTTTTAAAGATTATGCCCGACGGTCGAAAAGTTCGTCTAAAGGATGTCGCCGACGTCTATGAAACGACGGGACCAAATGAAATCAATCGCGAAAACAGTCAGCGAAGGATTGTTATTAGCGCGAATGTGAGTAAGCGTGACCTAGGCAGCCTGGTTGAAGAAATTCAAAATAAAGTAAAATCAAAAGTGGTTTTACCTGAAGGCTACTATGTTGTTTACGGTGGGCAGTTTGAAAGCCAGCAGACTGCGACTCAGAAAATTGCTTTGTTTGGACTGATTTCTATACTAGGAATCGCGATGGTTCTATTCAGCCACTTTCGATCAACCACCATCATGGCGCAGATCATGGCTACTATCCCACTGGCGTTTATTGGCGGCATTATTTTGCTCTATGTAACTGACAAAACAATCACGGTCGCCAGTCTGGTCGGCTTCATCACACTATGCGGAGTGGCCTCACGCAATGGCATCATGATGATTTCGCACTATCTGCATCTGATGAAGTACGAAAATGAATCGTTCAGCAAAGAAATGATTATTCGTGGCTCACAGGAACGTCTTGTTCCGGTTGTGATGACAGCGTGTGTGGCATCATTGGCTTTGCTGCCTTTAGTATTCGCCAAGGGACACGCCGGTAGCGAAGTACTGTACCCGGTGGCCGTCGTGATCGTCGGGGGATTAATCAGCTCAACAATTTTGGACATCATCGTGACGCCCACATTGTTTTTTCGCTTCGGAAGAAAATCAGCAGAACACTATATTAACGACAATAATAAAACAGAAGAAATTTAAAATAGGAGAATTTTATGAATACATTTATCAAAGCACTTACAATCGCATTATTTTCTGCAACTATCGCATCAACAGCGTTGGCCCATGACGATCATGACCACGACGGACCAAGCTCATTCCAGCCGTTAAAAGGCGGTGTAGTAAAATCTACCGAGTCTATCAATATCGAAGTCGTCAACAAAGACTCCAAACAGGAAATTTACGTCTACGATGTCGATGGTAAAGTCAAAGACACCAAAACCTATACTTTAAAGGCCGGAATGAAACTTCCGAAGAGTAAAAAAATTGAAAAACTAAAATTGGATAGTATTACCGATTCTACCAGTGGCCAGTTCTCTCACTACGAAGTGAACAGTAAACCAAAAAACACTCATCGCTATTCTTTGGTGTTAGAGGTGAAAGACGCAAAAGAAGATCATGGCGACAAAATCGAATTTACTATCGAACTAAAAAAATAGGACCGCAAATGAAAACAAAATATCTGGTTTTCTATTTTATGGCAGGGTTTCTAAAACCCCTCCCCCTATTCGCGGACAACGTTTCGGTGAACTACGACAACTTGAAGTCATTACTGGAATCCCGAAACGTCAAACTAGAGGCGCATCGTCTTGATGTGGAAGCGGCCAAAATTAAAGAAGGATCTTTGAATAGATCGTTCCTTCCTCAACTTGAATTGCATGCAAGTCAGGAAAGTTTCAGGAAAGGAACAGGCTCACAAAAAACTCAGCCCGCTTACGGCGTCGAAGCCAAGATAAATATTTTTAACGGCGGCAAGGATAGTATCGAATCTGAAATGCGTGATCTAAACTCCCAGAAGAAGTCCGTTCAACTGGTTAAAACAACGGCTGATGAGTTATTGCAAGCACGCACTCTCTTTTGGGAAATCCTATACACTCAAGAAAAAATTGCGCTCCTTGAATCAGTTAATAAAATTAATTCTCAGAATGCAGAGTCGGCATTAAAGCGTATTCGCAGTGGCGTTGCGACTGAATCCGACAAAATGGAATTTGAAATCAAAGCTGTCAGTTTAAAGCAAGATTTGGAGACGGCAAGACTTCAGCTCAGGACTCAAACGGCTGAACTGCGTGTAATGCTCAATATCGACTCATCGGCGACTTTGTTGCTGCCGAAGGAAATTGGCCATGAGCATGATTTTGAAGCCAACGTGAAGCATTCTCATGAAGACCACGATATTCTGGCAAAGGAAAATGAAATCCAGTCTAATTTAAGTCAGCTCTCCAGCAAGAAACTAAATCGCACTTGGTGGCCTAAAGTAGACGCCGTTGCGGGATACAATCAATTCAATGAACTTGAAGAGGATTCCTCGGATGCCGAGCAAAGAAAAGAATCCTATGTGGGATTAAGAGTCTCAATCAGTTTATCAGATAGCTTTGAATCCAATAAAGAATCCGCAGCGCAGGCTAAAGAATCCGCGGCCTTCCGCAAACTAGCTAATTATCAAAGGCAGCAAGCACATGCTCACGTAGAAAACGAAGTAGCCGAACTCAAACTACTACACAGCCAAGTCCACGATGCCGAAGAAAATATAGTACGAGCCGAAAAATATTATAAACTAACGCAATCGGAATACGCACGCGGAGTAAAAAACTCTCCAGACATGCTATCTGCATCAGAAAAGATTTTTGAAGTTAAGAACAAACGTCTAGAAATTCTAAAGGACTTCAATCTAAAACAAGCTCACATACTCGCAAAGATAAACAAATAAAAAGTGCCAGGCTACTTTTACGGAAGCGTTGCTTCCTGAAAAGTAGCCTGGCACCAAAAAAAAGGGCTGATTTTCATCAGCCCTTTTCGTTGATAACTTATATACGTCTAAAATTAGAACGCGTAAGTTAAGCTTACGTCTGACAAGAAATTAGTGTCAGAACCGAATTTACCGCTTTGGCCGTTAGCTGCTGCTAATGAACCGTCAACCATAAATTTGCCAAGTTTTAAGCCTACACCAGCGCCAACAACTGTGCTGTCAACTAAGCTTGTTTCAGAAGATGTCGCAGTGTCAGTAGATGTTTTTGAAGAGCCTAACAATACGTTTTGTTTGATAGATCCACGTAATACCATCCATGAAGTTGCATCAGCTTCGATACCGATAACAACTGGAAGAGAAGATTCTTCAGTTTTAGAACCGCCAGTTACTTTATCTTTAGCCGTAGTCATTAAGTAAGATACTCCGTAGAAGAAATCTGCGCCGTCTTTTTTGTGAGAGTTAACAACACCGATTTCAATTTGGCTAGCTTCAAGGTCTTTTGTAGTTGTGCCTGAAGCAACACCTTTAGCTTTTCCGCCACCCATAGCGTATTTACCGTATAGGAACATTGTATCCATCCAGTAACCACCAGATAAGAACATTGGAGATTTTTGTTCGAATTTATTTGCGTCAGAAACAGTAGCTTCACCAGTCAAACCAAGACCTAATTGAGCTTCCCAACCAGCAGCGCTAGATAAACTTGCGTTCAAACCCATAGAAGATGCTTTTGTTTTAGCTGTTTTATCTTCAAAGTTTGAATAGTTTAATCCAAGACCCCAAGCCATATCACCCATTTTATTTGCATAATATAGATTCAAAGGATTTTGAACTTGTTGAGTAGTTCCTGCAAGAGCCAAAGATTGATTAGCTAAATTTTCATTTTTAGCACCGATCCAAGCACCTAATGCTGAAGTGTCGCTCAATTTACGAACGAAACCACCTTCTGCGTTGATCGGAGTTGTAGCTGGAGCTACTGCCGCATTGTTCGCACCGTTAGTACCTGGAGTCACAGATGCAGTCTCGATCGACACGAATTCGCCGTGTACAAGCGCTTGATCTGGCTCACGGCTGATTACGTCGCGAGAGTCTTGTAAGTGTGGAGATGATTGAAGAGCTTTCAATCTAGCTTTAGAAGCAAAAGCTGAAGTTGCACACAAAGCAACAGCAACCAAAATTGTCATCTTTTTCATATTAATTCCTTCCTTGCAGATTATGTCTGCTAGTTTATTTGGTTAATTTAACCATTTTTTAATCTCAATAAATAAATGGTAATAAGTCTTGAAGTTGAGATCAATCTAAAAACGTTTTAGCAATTTCGAGCAGTTAAAAACATTAAGCGAAAAAAAACGTGTCCAATTAACATCACAAAAATGTGCTACGAAATTGAACAGACGTTTAATATTTTATTAAATTATATTTAAGAAATAATTTTTCTCTCAAAGTACTGATGACAGCGCATCTCGAAGAGATTATTGAATTAAAATTTTTTAATTTTTTTTTGAACATAAATTTCAAAAAACAAACTCGTTCGACATTGATTTTAAGAATGATGGGGCATTTTATCCACCCTGATGCGGTGCGTACATTTGCCCCTGTTTAGCCGTTTTCTTATGCAGTTAATCTCAACAAAATGAAGAGTGTGAGCCATGTTTACCGATTTCGAAAACTAAAGAGGGTTGAAAAACTACACGTAACGGATCTTTAAACAATCGCGCCTTTCGGTGTCCATCGAATATAAGTTTCAAGCTATTAAACGGATTTCGCCATTGTAATTGATTACTTTCTATATTCAGTTGTGATCCATAGATTTCAATCAAAAGTGCTTTCATTTGTTCGTGAGTCCCTACTGGTTCGCATAGTATAGGACGAGCAAATTCAATCGGAATATCTCGCTTAAGACGCATTTCCCAATCTAAAACTAAAATATTTTCATTAAAATACGGTGTCGAAAACACGACGTGAAGGCCGTCTTTGTCTAACACCAGCCCATAAACCTCAATTCCACTCTCATCTTGTAGTTCAGCGAGGGCACTGAGAGTTTTTTCCCAAATCTGCTGTTCCTCGGTGGCAAGGAACTCTCTCCGTTTGGGCTTTTTGTCGGACTTTTCACGATGAAATATCCGAGTTCGGAAATAGAAAAATTTTGGGGCTTTGTTTAAATAGACATCATTCATTTCCCTATTTGACTTTGCAAAGTCAGAACCCCAAACTTAGTCCATGGTTAAAAAGAAATTTCTGAAGGGAATTATTAAGCGCAACCCTGACGGATTTGGATTCCTGATTCCCGATTCCAAAGAGCACCAAGATGTATATATCCCCCGCCACGCAATGGATGGGGTGATGACTAATGACTATGTCCTAGCCGATGTTTTTCCAGAATCTGGATCACAAAAATTCCGCGGTGAAATCATCGAAATCATTAAACGATCTACGGTTACCGTTGTAGGTAAATATAAACAGATTACGAAAAGCTACGGCATCTTAAAAGATGAATCCAATTCCTGGGGTAGCGATCTAGTTATCGAAACTAAAAACAATTTGGATTGCCAAACTGGCGATCTTGTTGCTGCCCAAATTATTCAATACCCTGAAAAAGGCAAAGAATTAATTGGAAAAGTTGTGGAAATCATCGGGGATATTGAAGATCCTTTGAATGATATCAAACGCGTAGCCCTGACTCAGCAAATTACGATGAATTTTCCTGAAGAAGTTCTAAAAGAGGCTAAGAAGTTTAAATCAGAACCTAACGAAAAAGATTTCAAAGGTCGTAAGGACATCCGCGATTTAAACTTGATTACGATCGATGGCAAAACAGCGAAAGATTTCGATGACGCTGTTTATGTTGAACGTTCCGATCGAGGCTTTCGTTTACTTGTAGCCATTGCCGACGTCAGTCACTATGTGAAAAATGAAACCGCGATCGATGAAGAAGCTTACCTGCGTGGAAATAGTATCTATTTCCCTAATTTCGTTATTCCCATGTTACCAGAAGTATTGAGTAACGGTCTATGCTCGCTGAATCCGCACGTACCAAGGCTGTGTATGGTCGCTGAAATGTATTTTGATTTCGCCGGTACCAAAGTAGAAAGCCGTTTTTATGAAGCTGTTATGGAATCCAAAGCACGCGTTACATACGGTGAAGCTCAAGAAATTATCGAAGGTCAAACGATCGAAAAATTCGAACATGTTAAAGACAATATCCTTAAGTGTGCCGAGCTAGCTAAAGTTTTAATGGCCAAACGTTTCCGCGATGGATCTTTAGATTTAGAAATTCCCGAAACAGCGCTAGAAATCGATGCATCCGGCGTTCCCGTCGACGTTATCCGTTCTGAACGTTTATTCGCGCATCGTTTGATTGAAGAGTTAATGTTGATAGCAAACGTGGCCGTGGCCGAGTTTTTAACGAACTCGCAAATCCCGTCCATGTATCGCATCCATGAGCCACCTAACGAAACGGCCATCAAGATGCTAGAACGCTATCTACATAATTTTGGCGGTAAAGTTAAGCTGGATGACGGTAAATTGCAAAAACGCCTAACTCGCGCTTTGCAAGAATTCTCTGGCAAACCAGAAGCTCACGTGCTGAATATCTTAACTTTACGTTCTATGAACCAAGCGAAATATTCAGTAAACAACGTCGGTCACTTTGGTTTAGGTTTTGAGAATTACACTCATTTTACCTCGCCGATCCGTCGCTACCCTGATTTAATCGTGCATCGTTTGATTAAGAGCCAAATTCTAAAAGGCAAAAAATATAACGTGGTGGAAGAGGAAGATTTAGCAACGGCCGCAACTTGGTTATCCAGCTGCGAGCAAAAAGCCGCTAAAGCCGAACGCCAAATCACTTCGATCAAAAAAGCCCGTTTCATGGAAAAATTCCTGGGCGACGAATTCGAAGGCATGATCAGCTCGGTCGTTCGTTTCGGTGTTTTTGTTCTACTACGTGAATACGAAATCGACGGACTAGTTAAGATCGATGAATTATCATCGCAGCGTCTTGAGTTTGATGAAAAAACTCTAAGCCTTTACAACAAAAAGACAGGATTGCGATTTACCATCGGTGATTCTATCAAGATTAAAGTTGTCGCTACGGATTCTGAACTTGGTCAGATTAACTTTATGCCTCTAGAACTGGTTGCTAAGCGCGAACAGCAGAACATGAATCAACTCAAGCATGATTCACGACGCAATCCCAATAATCGTCAGCAACCTCAACAACAAAATGAAAACCAAAACCGTAATCAAGCCAATGCTCGCAGCGGTGGTGGCAACAAGAAGTTCAAGAAAAAACGTGGTGGTTCTTTTGCAGAGCGTATGTTTAAAAAGAAAGATAAACTTGGATTTGGACAACCAAATTCCAATAAAAATCGTCCGCAATTTCATCAGGCAGCGAAGCAAGATGATGTTGAAGAGATACGAATTGACCGAGACTTCAAATCGCAAGGCCAAAACCAATCCCAAAACAAAAGCCAACGATCTGAAAATCCTTTTGAAACACCTTATGAAGTAAAAAAAGGTGGCGACAAGACTTCTGGTTTTAGTTCTAGCGGCGGTGTTGAATACAAAGTTCAAACTTCAAAACGTAGCTCGATATTAGAAAAACTAGATCAAGCGATTCAATCACGTTCTCGCAATGAATCGTATAGTGGTGGTGATAGAAGAAAACCACAATTTGAAGGCGAAAATTCGCAGCGTGGAGATCGAGAAAAGGATCGTGATCGCGACCATAACCGTGATCGTGGTTCACAGCGTAGCTTCAAAAATAAGGAGAAAAACAGTGGCGGGTCTGGGGCAAAGGCTGAATCCTCTAGGAAAAACTCTAAAAAACGCGGCCAGGTTAAGAACCATCGTAGGGGTGTTCGCTAAGCACGGTTTCTATAAAGTTGCCGAGCAGATCAACCTAGGACAATACTTAATCGAGCGTTTCATGTCGTCGAATTACGAAAATTTTTCGACGGCAGAACGTATTCGCATGTCGTTTGAAGAACTAGGACCTACATTTGTTAAACTAGGCCAGCTTCTTGCGACTCGTCCCGATTTGGTTCCAGAAGACTACGTCATTGAATTCTCTAAACTACATGGCAATGTCCAGCCCTTACCGTTTGAAACTATCCAAGGCGTTTTACAGCACGAAATCGGTGCTCAATTAGATTTATTTGAAAATATTGATCCCAATCCTATCGGGTCAGCCAGTATTGCACAGGTACATCAAGCACGATTAAAAACAGGCGAAGACGTCGTCCTTAAAATTCAACGTCCGGGCATCATTGATGTTATCAATGATGATTTAGGTGTCCTTTATTTCATTGCCGATCTTCTAACGAAGTATATTCCAGAATCGCGTGCTTTTAATCCAAAAGCGATTGTCGATGAATATTTCAAAACTCTGGAACTAGAAACTAACTTTATCGTTGAAACGAATAATATTCGCCGGTTTGCTTTAAATTTTCAGTCTCAATCCGACATTATTATTCCTAAAGTTTATCAAGATCTAACCACCGAACGCGTTTTAGTTATGGAAAAATTAAAGGGAATCCCCCTTTCCGACGATGGCGCTTTGAACCAGGCGAATGTAGATTCCCATGAAATTATTAAGAAAGGCTTACGTGCCTATTTAAAAATGGTTTTCTTTGATGGACTATTCCATGGCGATTTGCACGCCGGAAATTTCTTTGTATTTTCAGGAAACGCGATTGGTTTAATCGATTTCGGTGTCGTTGGCCGCCTTAATTCTAAAACTCAAAGTTCGATCGCTAATATGCTTTATGCCCTGTCAAAGGAAGATTACGATCGCTTGGCCTATGAATATGTAGATTTAGCGCCTTTTACCGACCAAGTGAATATCGATGTATTTGCCAAAGAACTACGGGAATTGATCGCGCCTTACTATGGATTAACTTTGAAAAACGTTAATCTGGGCAAGCTTCTAATGAGCTCCGCCGGTATCGCTTCAAAAAATAAACTGGTTGTTCCATCTGAGTTGATGATGTTCTTTAAATCCATCGTTTCTATTGAAGGTATGGGGAGAAAGATTCTAAAAGAATTTGATTTCCTTCAATATTCGATCGAGTTTGCTGGTGAATTAATTCAGCATCAAATGAGCCCAGAAAAGATCGCAGCAGACCTTGGGCAAATGGCTCGGGAGTCGAAAAATTTTATCAATAGTCTACCCCGCCAGCTTCACTTTTTGATCAAAAAATTGAACAGTCCGGAACATCATTTCAAGTTTCAATTCGTTGAATTGCACGACCTTAAAAAGTCGTTTGAATCCTCGTTCAATCTTTTGTTTTTAGGGATCATCACAGCCTCTTTAATTTTCAGTGCGTCCCATATTTACGCTAGTAAACACGATGGGGATTTTGTCTTAGGTATGCCCACCATGAGCTTTGTAATGTTTGTTTTGGCCACATTGCTGGGCCTAATCGGGTTCTATAATTACATCAAGAAACCCTAAGGTCTGTGCAGAGACAACGTTACGACCATAACCCTGTCCTTTTGCAGAAAAAATTACCTTTTTTGTGCGAAGGATTTGAGTTTACGCAGCGACACGCTATAGTACCAATATGCCCCACAGATATCATAACGGAATTTTAGTTCACGAGGCCCATCGCGTTCCCAAGCCGATGGCTGACCTATGTTCTTTGATCGGCGATTTCATTCAATATTGGGGATTCAAAAAGGTTCATGGACAGATCTGGACCACGATCTTTTTATCCAAAGAACCTATTGATGCAACGACGATTGTAAAACGTCTTAGAGTTTCAAAGGCACTGGTCAGTTTGGCCATCAAAGACCTGTTGGATTTTGAAGTCATTCAAGTAGTCGGAAAAGGTTCACGCCGTAAAACTTTGTATCAATCCCACCCCGACTTAATTTACGTAATTTCCAGAGTCCTTATCGCTCGCGAGCAAAAACTATTGTCAGAGATTATGACTAAGCAATGCGAAGTGAATGAACTGATCAAATCATCTAAAGAAAATCTGGATATCTGTCCCGAAAAAATGGGTGAACTAGAAGATATGGTTTCATCCGCTCAAGAAATGCTTCAATGTCTAGTAGCTTCTGGTTTCATCAGCAGCTCTAAGTAATCAAAATCTTAAAATTAAACAGTGGTACTTTTAAGCTACTGGACCATATATTATGATGCGTCTTTATCACCACAGGACACTGTCGACAGTGGTGAAATTTACCCAGCCTATCATCCAAATTAATCCAGCAAAACGAAATGACTTCAATTCAGAAAAACCTAGGGATAAAATAATCTCAAGGAATATTAACAATACTTTTTTAAGGAGTAACTTATGAAAAAGTTTTATGCGATTTTATTTTTAGCTTTATCCCTTGTTCCAGTAAGCAGTTTTGCAAAAGGTGGCGGCGGCGGTTGGTTGTTAGGAATCGATTTCAGTTATATAACTTCAAAAGCAGAATCGACAACGAGCGGAGTTACAGGAACTGGCGAGTCTACAGTCAGCATTTACGATCTTTCTTTAGGTAACCTGATGAGCTCAGGTCTGTATATTGGTGCATTATATTCTACACGAAGTGATAAGTCTGGCAGTGATCCCGCTACTTCGAGCAACGCACTTGGCGCTAGTATTGGTTTCATTGGCGACAGCGGTTTTAACATCATTGCAAGCTACATTCTAAGCGCAACTGATGGCGACTACAAAAAAGGCACTGGTTACCAAATTGATTTAGGTTGGAGACACTTTATTTCTAGCAGCTTCTACATGGGTACAAAAGTAGCGATGAGAAGTCTAAAATACACAGAAAACGCAACTCTTTCTAGTGGCTTTGAATCACTGACGTACTCAACAACAATACCATATGTTGTTCTTGGCTTTGGGTTCTAATTATTTCGTAGTTTAAATGCTAATGAAAAGGCTCCTTACTTAAGGGGCCTTTTCTATCGCCACGATTCTACTTCGTAGGTCTCAGATTCCCAGTCGGGAAATACGGTATAGTGGATAAAGCTATCCGGAACTACCGTTATTCTGTTTTCAAAATATAGTGGCAACCACGGCAAGTCTTTATTAAACTCAATATAGAATTTTTTCAGCTGAGTTTTAATTTTCTTAATATCATATTCTTCATCTGCCTTTTCCATAGCTTCATCAGCAATCTTATTTTCCCAGCGAGCATAATTACTGCCCTGCCATTGATTCGCTTCGGATGGAATATTTGTAGGATTAAAAAACGAGCGATTGATTTGAAGTTTTGGCTGCGACCAGCTGAATACCGACACATCAAAATCACCTTTCTTTACTGTCTCTCCGATAAGAACGCGCTTGAGCTGCTTTTTCAAAAAAACTTTCAGGCCGGCCGAGGTCCATTTGTTATGCAAATAGACGGCGACTCGCTCGCGATCCAAGTTTTCAGAATTATACGTCAATACAAGTTCTACCGGGTCTTTCACGTATCCAGATTCTTTAATTAGCTGAACCGCTTTTTTGAAATCTAGTTTGTACTTAGGTTGCGCGTATTCGGTCATAAAATTAGGATCCGTCGGATGAGCCAGACTACCCGTTAACTCGCCGTCACCGCCCACAATTTTTGCTAGTTCTTTGGGATCAATTAGTAGCGACATCGCCTGACGTATTTTTAAATCGCTAATATATTTTCGTTTCATATTAAACTCTAGGTGAATCAATTTGGTCGACGCCCTAGAGACTATTTTGTTTTTGAGTTTCTTTTCAGTAATGATCTTTTGAATTTCTTCTGCACGCTCAGCCGTCAATCCACTTAAGATCATATCGATTTCTTGAGACGAAAAGGCATTCATAATTCCCTGTAAAGAGTTGTAAAAGCGGATTTGCAATTTATCGTAAAAAGGTTTGTGGCCGTAGAATACGGGATTTCGTTCTAACTCGATATAGTATCCCGGCTTATAAACACTGATTTTGTAGGGACCATTAGCCAGGCCTTTGAAAGTTGGATCGAGGCCATATTGAGTTTTTTTCAAGTACTCAATTTCGTTTTCACTAGCCTCGATCTTGGATTTTTCGATATGGGTCGGTAAGGGAGGGGGTAAATAGAGAGTATAAATTGGTTTACGCTTTCTGAAATGCACACTGCATTTCTTTGAATTGCCGATTGCACTTTCTATTTTTTCTATCTGATCTATTGAAGAACTTCGAAATTTTTTCTGAGAAAAAAGTCCGGTTTGAAAGTCAGCACACGTTACTGGAGTTTCGTCGTCCCACCTAGCATCGTGGCGAATTTCAAACTCCAATTTATTTTTTTTAAACTGGGGCGCCGAAATCGCTAAATGAGGCACTAGTTCACTCTTTGAATTAAAGTGAGCTAAGCTTCTAACCATAAGTGAGTTAACTAATCCCTCTTCAACTGTTGCGCGAAACGCGGGATTCAGCGAATTGGGCTCGAGCACCATTCCCATTTTAAGTATTGAAGGACTTGGTGAGTTAGCAAACACTAACTCACAGCAAAGCCATATCAATATAAAAAGAAAGGATGGATTCAACGTATACTAGCCTAATAATTTCAATGCTAACTGATTCATCTGATTAGCTTGTCCTAGTACTGATGTACCTGCTTGCATCAAGATGCTATTTCTAACCATCTCTGCACTCTCAGCTGCTACATCCGCATCTCTGATGCGTGAATTAGCTGCCGACATGTTTTCATCGTACACTAACAAGTTATTCGATGTTGATTGTAAGCGATTTTGCATGGCACCGAAGTTAGCTCGGATCGCATTCACAGATACCAAAGCATTATCTAAGCTTGATAAACTGACTTGCGCGCTTTCTTTAGTTTCCAGTGATTCCGCCACAATACCTAGTGCTTCTAATGTCGAATTCGCAGCACCTGCATTGAATGAAATTCTATCTTTAAATGGATCGTTATTTACACCGACTTGGATATCAATAACTCCACCAGTTCCGTTGAGTAGATCATACCCATTGTACTGTGTTGATTCCGTTACACGCTGAATCTCTGATTTTAGCTGTTGGTATTCAACATCCAAAAACTTTCTTTCCGTGTCGCCGATTGTATCTGATGCGGCTTGTACGCCCAACTCACGAAGGCGGATAATCATGTTTGAAACTTCGTTCAAACTGCCCTCTGCGATTTGCACCAGTGAGATACCGTCATTCGCGTTTCTGTTAGCTTGGCGTAGTCCTCTAATTTGAGCTTTCAAATTTTCAGAGATTGCTAAACCAGCAGCGTCGTCTGCGGCCTGATTGATTCTTTGACCCGAAGCGAGTCTTGCCATTGACCGGTTCTGATTAATACCAGTCATGTACAAATTTTTCTGCGCATTTAAGGCAGCCACATTTGTGTTAATACGTAAACCCATATCATCCTCCTTGCATACCGATAATCCTCCTTGATATTTGCCATCCATTGGCTAAAAGAACATTCTGTTCTTAATTGATACGTATTAGTTCGGAACACTTTTCAAGTTCTTAAGTCTAGTTTTTCTTATTGTGAGATTTTTTTAAACTCGACCTAGGTGTGAAATTCAATTCGTTAGTCGAGTTTTTCTGTATTATCGAGGTGAAATTGGGGCAACGTTAACGATTTTAAAATTGTCGTTGTGTTGATTTGCGTCTCTTACCTTTGGCCCCCAGTTATCCCAAGGGCGCACGCGTGAACTGCTTTCGATATCAATAGTACCATCTGCATTCTTTGTGAAAATTAGCACAGATACTTTTTCTTCTGTTTGAGTAATCTTAAGCATCTTTTCATTTTCTTCTAGATCAGTTTCTTTCAAAGATTTTTTAGTTCTAGGAATCGCAACCGTAAAACTAGATTGAAGAGGTGCCGTTGATTCAGCAACTACACTTCTATCCGAGCCGACTCTTTGATAACGGATGATAGGATCCGATTCAGTTTCAATAACTAGTGATTTTGAGATATCTAATCCACGAGTTACATAACTTCCATCCTCCGTGGGACCAATTGAAATTGTAGCCTCCACAGTTGTCATAGGTCCCTTGTCGATATCGATTGAATTTTCTTTTGTTTTTACTAAATAGGCAGGGTGATTCAAAGTCCCTTTATAAACATACCTCACGCCGGGTTGTAATCCTAAAAACAATCTGACTTTCACTGCTGCCATTTCTTCCGTCATTTTCTCAGCACTCGAAATGGAAGGTATTGCCAGTAAACACACAGTTAAAAGACCAGACATAATTGTTTTCATTTGAGACTCCTACTACTTACTATTTATATATTCAATGCCTAGGCCATAGTTGCCTCTTTCATTGCGCAATAACTGGCACCACAATTAGACACCCGCCTTAGAATAAGACAGGTGATCTATTTAATTCGCTAAACATGACGGGCGTCATATAGGGTACAGCCGGCCTACGCGATACTGTTAATATATGAAACATAGAGTGCCCAATGGACAAGAACGTAATTTCAATATCCATGAATTGTTTTTTTCAACTACTGATCAGAAAGGTAGAATTGAATTTGGTAATGACGTGTTCGTTCGCATTAGCGGATTTAGCAGGGACGAACTGATTGGCGCACCTCACAATATCATTCGTCATCCAGACATGCCAAAGATCGTTTTTAAAATATTATGGGAAACAATTCAAACTGGGGAAACGATCGCTGCCTATGTGAAAAACATGGCAAAAGACGGTTCGTATTATTGGGTTTTAGCCGTGGTATTCCCCGTTGGAAATCAATATCTATCAATCAGGATGAAACCAACTTCTCCGTTCAAAACTGCGATCGAAGACGCTTACAAAAAATTAGTTGAAATCGAAAACACGGAAGGTGTCGAGGCCTCTAGATATTATTTATCTACCCTATTGGATTCTCTCGGCTTTAAAAACTATGAAGAGTTTTCCACAAAAGCATTAAAAGCAGAAATTGTAGCCAGAGATGCTGCGCTAAAAGCAACCAATCAAGATACCCCGTGCGAGAATTTGGAAAGCGACCTGCTGAAATCTATCTGCACAGAATCCAAAAACGCTTCTAAACATACCGAAGAGATATTTAGGAAAATTACGGACCTGGAACAGATGAATTCCGTCTTCTCAACTCAAACGAAATCGCTTAGCGAAAAATTCTACGACTTCCAGTTGCTGTCACTGAATATTCAAGTGTGTTCATCCAAAGTAGGCGAACAAGGCAAATCGCTATCTGTAATCGCCCAAAATTTTAACACCCTAGTTTCGAACGTCAGTGAACATCTAAACCAATTCGCTATTGATGCCAAGAAGATCGACGATGCAAACAATGTTTTCACCAAACAAATTTGCACCCTAAAATTCCTAACTGACATGGTTGCCTTCTTCGTCCAAGAAACATTAAAAGTTAAAAGCCCAATAGAAAGTCAAAAAAAAATCGAAGACCTTTCAAAGATTTCGTCGATATTTATTTCTTTAGTAAGATCTGTAACCCAGAAGTTTCTATCTACTCACTCGGAAACATTTCACTTGATTGAAAATTTCAGCGCACTTAACAAGGACACCCGAAAATTAGTCAATGGTATCGAACTCGTCAGTCAAATTGGTTACATTGAATCGGCCAGAATCACTTCACAAAATATAGATTTTAAACACTCGATAGATAGTATGAAACGATTTTCTGAGATTTTGCGCGAAAGTCTGCATATTATCAATGCCAACTCGGCCAATATCCTTGAAAATATTTCGACTTTTGACGCCCATATTGAAGATTGCAATCGAGGCATCGAAAAAATATTTGCCTACTCGTTAAATCAGAACGAAGAGGTGCCGAACCCGACGACATTTGAAAATGTTAGAGTCCCACGATAACTGCATAGACGCCGTTCACCACTTCACTCATCAATCTGTAGTTTAAAGTCTCTGGTGTGTCTGTTTTTTCATGATAATTGGGGTTTCTCATAAACGCGGTATCTGTGATCATTACAGCCGGGAAACCCTGATCCCAATAGTTAGCGTGATCAGAGTAATCCACACCTGGAATATTTTTCGATATGTTAGCAGAATACACTGGCAAATCTGTGGCGCTCATGAAACGCGATTTAATGTCTCGAATTATCGACCATTCCTCGTATCGGCCAACAATCGAAATAAAATTCCCCGTGCTTGAATATAAAAAACTCAAACCCGGAATTGGATAGTCTTGCGAGCCTGATTCATCTTTAAAGTATCCAATCATTTCTAACGAGATCATCAATTTGATAGAGCGACCTTGATTTTTCATCATCTGCGCATGAACAAAGCTACCCATATTTTCAGTTCGGAAATTAGGTGGCTCTTCTAAAGAATAGGCGACTAGAATCACTGGACGCTTTAACTTGTCGTTCATCGGCGCTAACATGCGGGCCAGTTCAAGTAATCCGGCAACCCCGCTCGCATTATCATCAGCACCCGGTAATTCATCAAATGCATCGTAATGGGCGCCAATAACGATGGCCTCGCCATCTGAAGGCCCCAAATGAGTTACCACGTTATAATAGGTTTTATCATTCACCACGAAACCCATTTTCTTAGAAACTAAACCGTACTCTTCAATTTTCCCCGAAATATAGTCGGCGGCTGTTTCTAACGCTTCAGGATTTTTGAAAGTGCGTGCCGGTTTTGCGGCCGCTAAAATTTCGACATGATGTCGTAAATTATACTGATCTGATTTCAAATGTTTTGGATCGAGAGGACTCTCGATAAAAAAGACTGGATTTCTAATTAGAAAAAAAAGAAGCCCGAATATTACTATTAGGCTTCCGTATAAAATAATTCTACGATTCAACAACACCCAAAATTATTGAGCTCCCCAACAATTAACTGCCGCAAGGCCGTTTAGCAATTGGTAGTCTTTGTAGAACGCAGATGCAGAGGTCGCCTGATCATAAGCTAATTCCAATTTCAATTTAGCCAAACATTGAGTAGGCGCTTTTAACTGGTTCCAATTTCCCGCCGGAGGCTTTGGCATCTTTTTCGGTGGCAATGGAAAAAGGTACATCTGCGCTTCTCTCATCGCGTATGTTTCTGAATCTTGAGCATCTTTATTCATATAAACAGAAATATGAGGCGCGATCCCCACCGTTTGATTCGAGTTACCTGATGGTGCCAAAAACAAACCTTGAGTTGAACAGATAGTTAATTCTTGTTGATCTCTCATTGGTCCGCAGCCTTGGTAAGATCCTTTTCCGAAACTTGTTTGACCAACAATGTACCCACGATTGTAATCACGAATCGCCCCAGAAACAATTTCCGATGCACTTGCCGAATACGCATTGATTAAAACACTGAGTGGCTTTGTCGTTGTTACTTTCGCTTGTGTCGGCAACGAATCATACTGAACGCCTAAAAATGTTCTTCTCTCGAAATAGGAAACTATTTTGTTATTCCCTAGGAACATGCCACCAACACACGCAGCAATCTGAACATTTCCACCTGGATTATTTCTAAGATCTAGCACGTAGCCTGCGATATTTTGCTTATCCCAAGCTGAAATCACATCAGCAAATTCATCACAGATATTTGAATACATAAAGTTTGTTAAGCGAATGTAAACCATCGACTTGCCATTGAAGTTCACACTTTCAGAACTGACAACTGGGTTTACTACTTTTTTTCTAACAACGTTTATATCCAGTACTTTTTGATTGCGGTCGATCGTTAACTTAACCGTTGTATTTTCCCCACCACGCAAGGTCGCGACTATGTCGTCATCCAACAACCCCGTAAATGCCTTGCCGTCTGCAGCGGTTACGATATCACCAACTTGAACACCAGCTAGTCCTGCACCAGATCCCTTCAATACTCGTTTAACCATTAGACCTTGCTCTAATTTTACGAACTCGATACCAATACCGACAAACGAAGCGCCACTTTCGCTAGCGGCTTGTTCCATTTCTTTCGTCGGTCTCATGGACGTATGCGGATCAACAGCGGATTCAAAATATTTAGTTGCCGCCATTACTAGCAGAGCCGGCTTAACGTCGGTACCGCCGCGTTTGTTGATTTCTGTTAACAATAACTCGAAATCTGAATTTGGTGATTTGACAAATGTAGCTGATGCCGCAAAGAAACGTGTGCTTAGTTTTTTACGCACCTCTTCGAAATAGCCGAATGCTTCTTTTGCCGTTTTAATTGTAGGTAGAGGCATTTCTACCAAAGCTAATTGGTCCACTTGATAAAATGGTTGTTTACCATTCAATTGTGAAACCGGGACTACTTCTAAATTTTTCTTTAGTACAGATGCGAACGCTTGAACCGCCATCACGCAGCCAATATACGATTTCTGAGATTTCGCACATGACTTAGAATTAATCCCGCCCAATAACCAATTCAAATCTACTGTCACTCCGGCCCATACATCGTCAGCTTTAGTTGCTTGTTTGATTTTAGGCAGAACGTCGCTTGCAACGTCAAACTGAGTAACATGGCCTAAAGCCAATTGCTGCGAAAATGCAATTTCAACGATTAATGTAAAAATTAAAAATAGAGAAAAACGTTTCACTGATCCCCCCGGATTAATACTCACGCACTATAATCTTCTGGGAATGCATTTCAAGGAACTATTTTTATTTGATACAATTAATTGATAGAAATTTCAAAAAACAAAGACGATGGATACACAACGGAAGGTAAGGTGAACTTAACATTAGAAATAGCAATAGGTGCTATTATTTATATTTCTCAATATCCTGTAAAAGACTTAAATAGTCTGTATTTTACAGCGATAGACTTGATAGAACACAAATCTAAAATCCGAATAAATGTGGAGCGCAAATGCGCTCCACGCGCAGGAAACAGAACTAAAAAGCAAGTATCAGATCATGAAGGCCACTAAATTCTTGAAGGGTGATCTTGAAAGAATCAAGATCGAACAACCTGGATCAGAACAGAGCTAAGAATTAATCTTAGCCACCGAATGATTTGTTCAAGAGCCCTAGTGCTACATTGGACTGTGAATTAGCTTGCGCTAAAACAGAAGTACCCGCTTGTAATAAAATATTATTTCTAGTCATTTCAGATGTCTCTTCAGCTACATCCACATCTCTGATACGTGAGTTCGCAGCAGACATATTTTCTACGTTAACTTGAAGATTGCTGATCGTTGACTGTAGTCGATTTTGAATCGCACCGAAGTCGGCGCGCATCGCTGATACGGATACAATCGCTGTATCGATCGACGAAAGTGCATTCTGTGCGGATGCTTTATCAGCCACACTTGTTAAGTTGATACCTAACGCGGCTGAATTTGCATCGGCTTTTGAAGCATCAAAAGAGATACGGTCAATTTCTGGATTATTTCTTGTTCCAACTTGGAAATCCAAGATAGAGCCAACACCGGCCAAAAGTTGAGTTCCATTGAACTCTGTACCTTCGGCAACCCTGTCGACCTCGGATACTAGCTGATCATATTCCACATTTAGGAATTGACGCTCGACCGGACCGATCGTGTCTGAAGCGGCCTGTACCGCTAACTCTCTTAAGCGAATTAGTATCGAAGATACTTCATTCATCGCGCCCTCCGCGACTTGCACTAACGAGATACCGTCTTGGGCATTTCGTGTGGCCTGCTTAAGACCTCTAACTTGCGCTCTTAGGTTCTCAGAGATCGCCAAACCTGCGGCGTCATCTCCTGCTCTGTTGATTCTGTAACCAGAAGCAAGTTTTTCCATGCTCTTGTCTAGTCCCAGTTTCGTTCCCCAAAGCACCCTTTGAGCATTTAACGAAGACGTATTTGTATTAATACGTAACCCCATAAATTCCTCCTCCATGAGTTATATACATCCCTCGATCCTTGAGTGATGCGGAATCTTTATGATTCCAGTGGGTGATTATTGCTTACATCTCATATCGGGACACTTTGAAATAACTTGAGTCATAATGAGATAAACTGGACCAGGGTCCTGTAAATTTGTTCTACATTACCGTTTAATTCGATTTGGCGGCATTTTCGACTGAAAAGATTTCGTCGTTCAAGATCCCCGATTGATAATGGATTCGCTTAGCAGTATCTATTTTCCATGGAAATTCGCGATCCTCTACATGGTTCAATGTACTTCTCTGATTCAGAAGTTAAAATTTTAGATACTTTAGAATTTCAACGTCTGCGCGCAATTAAACAATTGGGTTTTTCTGAATTCAGTTTTCCGGGCGCCACCCACAATCGCTATCTGCATTCCCTTGGTGTGAGCCACGTTGCGGGAATGGTATTTGATTCCATTTTCAAAGTTTATCCTTTTAAAAAACCATCTAAGAAACATCAATTCCGTCAGATCTGCCGACTGGCAGCTATGCTACATGATGTGGGTCACGGGCCCCTAAGCCACACCACAGAACAAGTGATGCCAAAGCTTTCGCAGTTAAAGCTTTCAGTTTATGACGGCATTGATAGACAAGCGAATCACGAAGATTACACACTTAAATTTTTGCTAGATTCAAATATTGCTGAAGTAATTCAAACTAATTTTGAATTCACACCGTACCACGTTGCTTTGTTGATTGATAAATCCTTGCCTGAAAAAGATGATTTTTTTACTGACGGAGTCATCAACTTTAGACCGATTTTAAGCCAGATCGTAAGCTCTGAATTAGATGCCGATCGAATGGACTATCTTGAACGCGACAGTTATTTCTGTGGAACGAACTATGGCAAAGTCGATATCGAATGGTTAATTCAAAATTTAACTTTCCATGTAAAAGAAAATAAATTATTTCTTTCTTTAAATCGTCGGGCACTTTATTCTTTCGATGATTTCTTGATTTCTCGCCATCATATGCATTTGATGGTCTACTTCCATCATAAAAGCATCATTTATGAAGAGATGCTGAATCGATATTTGATGTCACCTGAATGCGATTTCGTACTACCGGCTGATATTCAGCAGTACACGAAATACAACGATTACAAGTTGTATGAACACTTAAGTTTATCACCAAACCCATGGGCGCAACGAATTTCACAACGAAAACCGTTTAAAGTTTTGCTAGAACTCCACTCAATCGGCGAGAATAATCGGTTTGAAAAATTAAAACTAGATTTAGAAAAAGAAGGCTTCTCAACAATTCACGCCTCATCACACGCGCGTTTGTCGAAATACCATTCTGGGTCAACGACCGATAAAGCTCTCGATATTTTCGTAGTAGATTCTTATGACAAATGGTTTGAACCATCACCGATCAATAACTCGACCGAGATCTTTAAAAAATATGAAGGCACCCGCGTTATCGATCGTATCTATATAGATCCAAATCAATATGAAAAGGCCGAAGCCTTTATTAATAAGAAATAGTGAAATCATTACGACCGCAGGAACTGCGGTTGCGTTACGGCCGAGGTGATCGGCAGTTTTTACGCAGGACCACGTGATGTTTACAAGTCAGGTTTTTAAGAGGTAGAGTGAACAGGTCAATCAAACACCTTCAAAGGACTGAATATATGAGAAATTTGTTTATCGCCCTCCTATTTTCTATCACCACGTTAGCCAACACAGTCGATTTTGTATCACCTAAAGACGGTGAAAAAGTGAAAAGCCCATTTAAAGTTAAAATGGATGTTAAGGGTTTAAAAATTCGTCCAGCGGGCGAAGATGCCAATGATAAAACAACGGGACATCACCATATTCTTATTGATATGGACGCGTTCAAAGAAGGCGATGCTATTCCAAATGATGCTACTCACTTACATTTTGGAAAAGGCCAAACTGAAACTGAGGTAACTTTACCTCCCGGTGAACACAAACTGACGCTGCAGTTTGCAGACGGCGCTCACCGTTCATACGGTCCTAAAATGAGCAAAACAATCAAAGTCACGGTTGTTAAATAGTTCTTATTAAAGGCTGCTTAAATATTTACGCAGCCTTTATTTCCGCTTAGAAAGATAATCCACTAATTCAGCACCATTAGTCAGATCGTAGAATTCTTCGATTGGAATAGCCCCAAAGGCACCCTCCAAATCTTTTAGAAAATACACTAGCTGTATAGAAGAAAAATTGTAATCAGACCATGAACGTTGCCAATCTATAGTTTCGCCGCCAAATTGGTCTTTGAAAATTGCTTCCACTTTATTTCTAATTTCAATTTTTTTTTCCATACTATTTCATCATCCCAAGAAACCAGGACCGCCAAAAAATATTCCACAAACTATATTTAAGTTGTTTTTTACTGACTCTGTCTCGAATAAGATAACGCTTAAGTTTACCACTCGTGGTGCGAGGCAACGAACGTACTCCGGTATAAATAATATCATTCTTACCTATCTTAAATTGATTTTTCAAATTGTGAATTATCTTGTTCGTAAAATCTTCACGCACGCGAAAACTAAAGATAGGTAAAAAATCTAACCATTCGACGCACACAGTGACGGACTCATCCCCTCCGATTTGCCCTCTACCAACAACTGCAACTTTTTTCACATGTTTATCATGTCCAATTAAATTCCAAACCCGTTGTTCTAGATCTACTGAAAAATATTTTTTCGAATCCACAATAATCAGATCTTTATATCGACCAGAAATATAAAGTTCTTCGTCTTTAATAAAACCAATATCGCCAGTGAAGAACCACGAACCCAAACAATTAGCTTTAAACATATCATCTTTGTCTAGGTATCCTGAACACAGGCTAGGCGATTGAATCCAAATCAAACCTTCAATTCCGTCTTTTACTAGTTTCTGATTTTCATCTAAAATTTGAGCCTTAATATCACGTGATGGTTTTCCGCAGCTAACGATTTGACGTTTATTTTTTTCGTGAGTCTTTATATGTGAGCGCATCGGAGCAAAGCAAATGCCCAAAACGTTTTCAGCTTGGCCATAGCCCGGAATAAAACTTTGCGGATTCCATCCATAAGGCGCGGCCAAACTTTTGAATTGATTAAATGTATCTAACAACACGGGTTCAGAACCACATAAGCAGACTTTCAAACTTGAAAGGTCAATATTTAGTTTTTCCTGGAACATATTCTTGGAAAGAATTCGATACATCGAATCGGGCCCAACCCACACAGTAGCTTTCAATTTTGCAGAGAGTTCCAAAAACTTCAGCGGTGACTTCACAAAATCAATCGGCCGAAGAATATGAGTTTCAAACGGAGTTAAAATAGCAGTCAGCAAACTCCCCACCAAACCCATATCATGAAAGAAAGGAATCCATGATACCAAAACAGAATTCTCCGATAACTCCAAAGACAAGCGAATCATCGTAATATTTTCGATCAAGGCTTTGTGTGAAACCATGACTCCTTTTGGATCTGAAGTCGAACCCGATGAAAATTGAATAAACGCAATTTGCCCATGCAAATGAGATGGCAATAGTTTCGGTTTTTGAGGGTTATTTAGAAACTGTTCAGGGTTAGATCCATTGGCTGTCTCGCCGATAGATATAACTTCAAAACCAGAGCGGACCAATTCGGTTCGATGATTTTCTAAGGCTAGGATCTTTTGAATTTGAGTGTATGCTTTAAGTTGATCTAAATAGTCATAGTATTCAGACTTCATCATAGAGTCCGCACTGACGATCGGAGCCGGGATAACTCCCGCCTTTAAAGACGCTAAGAATACTACCAGGAAATCGTAAGAGTTTGGCAGCGAGACAAAAAAGATTTCGTTCTTAACCAATTGTGATGACAATTTCTTTGTCATCACAACCACATCGTGAGTGATTTCAGCAAAACTCTTTTGATGAATTAAGACATAGTCTTCATAGAAAGAGATAATCTTCTGAGTGTTTTGGGAACGACCCTCGATAAGATCGTAGACGTTCAATTGACCACTCAAAAAAACCCTCCCTTATTATGGAAAAAAGAGCGCGGGGCTCTTTTGAAAATATTAAATTCTTTCGATAATAACTGCGATACCCTGACCGCCACCAATACAAGCGCTGCCCAAAGCATAGCGAGCTTTGCGACGATGTAATTCATAAACCAAATGATTCATGATACGCGTTCCACTGGCTCCCAATGGATGGCCTACGGCAATCGCGCCGCCGTTCACATTTGTTTTTTCCTTTGGCAATCCTAATTCCTTTTCTACTGCCAAGTATTGAGCCGCGAACGCTTCATTCACCTCGATCAGATCCATTTGATTCAAAGCCAAACCTGCTTTTGCTAACGCTTGCTTTGCCGCCATCACTGGGCCAATACCCATGATCGTAGGTTCACACCCAACACTCGCCCACGAAAGAATACGGGCCATTGGTTTTAAATTTAATTCTTTTGCTTTTGACTCGCTAGTTAACAAGCTCATCGCCGCACCATCAACAATACCCGAAGCGGACGCCGCAGTTACTAGGCCATCTTTTTTAAATAATGCTTTCAGCGTAGAAATTTTTTCGAATGTAGAATCTGGTTTTGGGTGCTCGTCTTTATCGACAACAATAGCACCTTTTTTAGTTTCAACAGTCACCGCCGCAATTTCTTCTGCAAAGTAACCTTTCTTAAGGGCTTGATCGTATCGTTGTTGTGATTGAATGCTGTAACGATCCGATTGTTCGCGAGTGATTCCATATTTCTCGCCCAAGTTTTCGGCTGTGATCGCCATTGGCGTTTTCGAATACGCATCTGTCAATGCTGAGGTCATGTAATCTTCTAGTTCAAAATTTCCCATGCGCACGCCCCCAAAACGAACGTTCCGAGCCACATAAGGAATTTGAGACATTTGTTCTACACCACCAGCCAGAACCGTAGTGGCTTCACCAGTTAGAATCATTTTCGCAGCTTCAGCCCACGATTGAAATCCACTGCCACACAGACGATTTACAGAATACGAAGGCACAGGAATCGGTACTCCTGATTTTAAAGCGATATGACGAGGAATATAAGCCGCATCAGCACCAGACTGAACCACGTTACCCAACACAAGATGATCTATTTTGTCAGCAGATAATCCAGCTTGAAGTAAGGTTGCTTTAGTCGCTGCGACGGTTAAGTCGGTTGCGGACACATCTTTTAAGGAACCACCGAAGGCTCCGAACGGAGTTCTTTTGCCTGATATAAATACTATTTTTTCCATACAAAAAAGACTAGTTTGTATTTTCCTACGAGTAAAGGAGACGTCATGAAAATTCTAATATTAGGGCAAGGCGGCAGGGAACACGCTTTTGTTAAAGCACTTAAGCGCACGACCGCTAATTCTGAAATTCATGTGTTCCCCGGTAATGACGGAATGACAAAAGAAGCCTTATGTTTCACAGACAGATCACTCGGCGATACCGCATTTATCGAAAAACTCTGCACGGAGAATCGCTATGATTTTGTCTTCATTGGCCCTGAAGATCCTTTAGTAACAGGTGTTTCCGATCGCTTAAGAAATCTAGGTTTTAACGTAGTCGGCCCCAGCCAGCACTGGGCACAGCTGGAAGGAAGTAAAGTTTTTGCCAAAGAATTTATGATCAAGGCAAATATCCCCACAGCAAAATATGTACTTGTGGAATCTGTGGACCAAGTCAGGAAGCATGTTCAGCAATTCAGCCCCCCTTATGTTTTAAAAGCGGACGGTTTGGCTGCTGGAAAAGGTGTCTTCATCTGCGATACGCCAGACGAACTCTTCACCGCCGCTGAAAATATTTTCGAGAAAAAAACATTGGGGTCCGCAGGCTCAAAAGCGGCGTTAGAGCAGTTTACGCCGGGCTGGGAATTAAGTTATTTATTTTTCACAAATGGTAAAGACTATGTCAGCCTACCCATTGCTCAAGATCATAAGCGGCTTTACAATGGCCAAAAAGGTCCTAACACGGGTGGTATGGGAACATGGGCGCCACTTGAAATTTCAAAAGAACTAGATCAAAACATTCGCAAGAAAGTGATCGAACCAACCATGGCAGAAATAAGCAAAAGTAATTCTGTTTATCGAGGCGTGATCTTCTTAGGAATCATGGTTGAAGGCAATGACCCCTCTGTTCTTGAGTACAACGTACGCATGGGCGATCCCGAAACTCAAAGTATTCTACCTTTAGTTGAATCAAACCTCGGCGAATTTCTGCTAGATTTAGCTAAAGGTAATTTAGGAGAATTGAAACTCAATAGAAGCTTCGCTAGCTGCGTGGTACTTGCCAGCCCTGGCTACCCCGACAGCCCTAAAAAAGGTTTACCCATTGAAGGCTATGATGCTGTCACTGAATCTACCACACAACACTTGATCGCCTCTGGAGTTAAGAAAGAAAATAATCAATGGACAACGCACGGTGGCCGCGTTCTAGGTGCCGTCGGCATTGCCACCACTAAAGACGAAGCGATTAAGAATGCCTATAGTTTGGCTGAGAAAGTAAAATGGCCAGGCATTCACTTTCGCACGGATATCGGGACATCAAATTAATTGAGATTGCTGATTACCAGTTCCAGCGAAGAGCCACTGAACTGCGTGTCTCGACCGAATTTTTAGTATGATTGAACACCAGGTCTTTGTTCTTAAATACTTTCTCAGAAACTTCGACAGCCGATACACCCACACGTGAATCGTGAACGAATTGTGCTTGCGTCCAGCCGTGGTAATCCACCTTAGCCTGAGACTGCAAAGCCTGATACTGAAATGAAAACTTATGATCAATCGACTTTTCACCAGACGCCGTAGGAGCACCCGAAATAGACGCTTCAACTTTCATAGCTTGCTCGACAGATGTAGCGGCTTTACCAAACGAAGAGTTTTTAACTGCAGCAGAAGATAGCCAATTCTGAATCATTTTATCTCCAAAGAACTTCATTACTTCGACCTCGCTTTGCGAAGGAGGAATATAGGCCGGCACCGATCTATTTAGCCCCTCAGTAAATGAATCATTGATATTTACTCGCGCAGGAACATAGAAACGGCGTCCATAGGCATACGAAGATAGAGTGCTTTTAAATTTAAATAGCTTTACACTTTTCAATTTTTTAGTTTCAGTCCGGTTCCGATTGTTAATTTTACCTAAGTGCTTGGCGTGCTTATCGATAACGTGAAAGTAATTTTTATCATTGAGTGGTGATAAGCGTTCCAAAGAGTCAAATGCACCTTGAGGCATGCGGAGCTGACCGTAACTTACTGATATCGCTAATAAAATTACCACTGCTAATTTCAATTTATACCTTTCACTTTGAACTGTCTCAAGAACAGACAAAGTGTCTTGTAATTATATACTACAAATTTGCGGCCAAAACTCAATGCTACCAAGACGCTAACGGCGACTTAAAAATGAAATTCTCATCATGAGACAATGAAAAAAAGACAGGAACGAAAAACGCTCTGTCAGTTTTTGTATTTTTTTCTTTTGGTGAAATAGCATAAGCGTTCCCACATCAAAAATGATAAAAGACAGACTGCTCAAGATCTTAGGGGCGCAACGGTGAGGTGGACTTTGAGAGTTAATATGTCAAAACTTGTATCTATCATGATGGTGAATTTGTTGATTGTTAGTTCTGTGCAAGCACAAAAAACTCCATCCACAGGTGGACCCGATGATAACTTGTTTCCAATTGTCGTAACAAACCCTACAGATCCCGGTAATCCATTGCCGTCACTGCCTGGCGATCCACAACTACCAAGTGATCCAAACAATCCTAATTTACCAAGTCTACCAAGTATTCCAGGCATTCCAACTACCCCAAGCTTACCAGGCACAATTCCAATTGGTGGCTCAGGATCTTCATTCAATCCAATTTTTGGGTCAACAACCTCAACAAATACAATTCAAGTAGCGCAAGTTCCGAATGAATTTTACTGCCCACTATTTGAATCAAATCCTTACGATTCTATTTTTCGCGCGCTAGATTCTTTAACATCTTCCATGCGTGTAAATCCTGAATGCCAACAACAACAGCAATCTCAGTACACTGATTTTTATTCTGATAGCGAAAAAATCAGAAACTTGGTCACTCAACTTCAACAAATCCAAGCAGATCCAAATTTGGCTGCTACGGCAAGTACACGTGATGTTGAACGCGTAATTACAGATGCAGTTTCTGGGGTTACTAACATCGCCAACAATTTATCAAACAACAAACTTCTAAATAAAAATTGCGGTCCTTCAAAATCTTCATTAGGCCGCGCCCTATTAGCAGTTAATGATATCTTTAATAACTTAGCTCCCATCGGTCTAGTCCTTGCGGCTGCAAATCCCGCAATTGGTATTGCAACTAAAGTTGCTCTTATGGGCGGTGTTTACGCAACGACAGCAATCAAAGGTTTTGATCAATATGCTCGCGCGAATTCTTTGGACCTAAACAATCCAGAAGTTAGAAAAGCGATTCTACAAAATACGTGTCAGTTCGTTAAGGTAAGACAAAAAATCGACTTCTTGCAATTAGGTGAAGAAGGTCGTCTAAACGATATCAAAGATACTTTGTTTAAAAATATAGAATCGTTCCGTGCGCGTTACAACAATTCGTCGTCAACACTCACTTCAATCATGCAGTACAAATACCAAACAGAAAAGTACGTTGCAGAAGTTGAATCAAAAATCGCTGATGATAAATACAACATGAACCTTTACAACGCCAAAATCAAAGGCGCTGGCGAGGACAAAGAACGCATCTGTTTAGTTGGTTCGTCATTAGTTAAGAAAAGTAAAGACGCTGAGACGTTCCCTGCCAGTGTATTACGTATTCTTGAAACAGCGATCGAAGCCAGCAAACTAAATACGACTAGCGACTCATCAATTTCAGGAACAGGTACAGTGGATCCACAAATTCAAACGGAATCTGACGAATTGTACTTGGCTTTTACTAAATCAAGAAACCGTCTTGGTATTCTTGTTGGTAAAGTTCTAGGTGACGATATCGTTGAAGCGGCTAAAGCAACTCCACTCTGTGCTGAAGAAACAAAAACGTGGATGAAGCGTATGTACGAAATCATCGTGTACTCTGACAACATTGTTAACAAAGAAGTTAAAGAGATCGAAACGACGCTATCTCAAAGCGACGAGTACAAAGTTTGGAATGCTCAATACAACAAGCTTAAGTCAGAAAAAGGTTCTATGGACCGCGTGATTAAAGTATTACGTGAAATGGCTCGTCCTGACGCCGTATACATCCGCAGTGAATTAGATCAACGTTCTCAGGAATTAAAAGCTAGCTTGTTCCGTTCAAATACCATCTTTGGTGTACAAACTTCTAAATCTCCGGTTTACGCTTGGTTAGATAACAATATGGAAATGCATCGTACGTCGTTAAGCCGCTTTACTGATTTCGTTAAGCTTTTACAAAAAGGCTCTTTCCAAATCACTAAGACAGCTCAAGGCAAAATCGATACAAAAAAATCTTGGGCCGACCAAGACAAAGCGATGATGCAAGACTTGAACACGATGAGCCGTCTCGAAAACATTAACATCAAGACGTTACCAAAAGGTTCTCGTCAGTACGAAATCGCGTGTCAGCAGCTTCAAGAAGCTTATTTGAAATACAAAGCTTCAAGAGATTATTTGGGTTCTGCTCAATTTATGTGTGACATGATCGATCCCTATGTGAACGACACCAGCGATCAAATCATTTCATTCTGCCGCGGTGGTAAGACATTTAACTCAAAGACGAAATCGTTGATTCAAGAACGATTTGATAAAATGAAATTCAAATCGGCATCTAAGGCCTTAAGTCTAGACGACTACGGCAAACTGATGAATCAGAAGCGCATTGAACTGAAATGCCAACTTCCTTCATTGAACGTGATTGATTAATTTCGTTTCAACAGGCAGACCTAGACCTGCCTGTGTTTCAAAATCGCTCGTTGTAAAGATTTTTTAAAGATCAAACATATGTTTACCGATAGGCTGACCGAGGTAGACATGATTATCGGTAAAATTTTTTTGTTATTTTTGCTGTTCTTAGTCGGATGCAGCGACAAAAAGAAGGAAGTTGCGCCTTCTGTCGAATCTATAGCTGTGACGGCTACAAAACATTTATATGTATCAACAGGCGTATGTTATTCCGGAACGAATACAACTTTCACGGCCACGACTTCATCAAATCAAACATATAGATTGAGTCTTACAAGCGGACAAAAGGAACTGAGCATCGCTGACTATTTTAGTTTGCCTGCCAACTCGGGTGATTCACCCGTAAGCATCGTTGATGTAGATTCGACGAACGTTATGATCTTGGTCGAGAATACATCAGGACGACGAATTGAAAAAGTATCTAAGGCCAACAATCCGATACGCACCATTTTTACAAACAATACTACAGCTCTAAGTGCCGCCCTTAAAGGAATCACAAAAACATCAGATGGTGGATACTTAGTAGCTAAAACGACCGGTATCGAAAAACTAACTAGCCAAGGCATCCGCATGGGTGCTCCTTATATTGGTAATTCCTTGGGTGCTACGTGCGGAACCACGAATGCTAACATCAATAATGTGGCGGTGACTCCAAGTGGAAAGATTATTTTCACGAATGCGGCGGCCTCTAATAATCGTTGGGGCGTTATATCAGCCAATGGGTATACGACAGCTTCTGATTGTTTAGGAGCACAAACAGCACCCGATGTTAATGCGTATCCTGTCGCTGTTCAATATATCGCTTCACACAACCAAATTATGGTGGCCTATGCTGGTAATTCACTGAGCGTGAATTTAAATTCAATTTATGTTTATGATTTTAACGACACGACAAACGCAATTACGAATGCGACTAAAATTTACGATTCAAATACATACGTCGCCGCAGGTTACTTGCTGTATGGAATTTCCGCGATGGTATACAACCCCGATGATCGTGCGCTGTTTGTAGCCACTGCTATTTCAAATGCGACCACGGTAGTGAATTACTCAATTGAAAAATTGGTGTATAATCCGGATGCAAAAACACTAACTCGTGCACTGTCGGTTCCATTTTATTCGTACGGTGTAGATACTAAATGCGTTTCTTCATTGATGATAGGTGAATAGGCTAGACTACTCGTCTGTCGCAACTAGACTACTCGTCTTCAGCAGCTAGACTACTCGTCTGTCGCAACTAGACTACTCGTCTTCAGCAGCTAGACTACTCGTCTTCAGCAGCTAGACTACTCGTCTAGTACGAAATTGATCGGGTCGACTGGGATACTATTGATGCGAACTTCATAGTGTAGATGGGGTCCTGTCGATCGACCTGTATTACCTACTGCCGAAATAACGTCCCATTTATTCACACGCTGGCCAACATGCACATAGATTTGTGAATTATGTGCGAAACGTGTTGTTACGCCATAACCATGGTCGATACTGACCAGTTTACCATAACTTTCATCATAAGACGCAAAGATTACAATGCCGTCTGCCGGTGCATATACCGGCGAACCAGGTGAAGCTGCGATGTCTAGCCCCGCATGCATCGTGTTTTTTCCAGTAAATGGATTCATGCGATAACCGAAATTACTAGTTAACCACCCTCGGGCTGGCTTGATATTAGGAATCGCGTTTAGCAAACTTTGACGTTCCGATAGACCTTCCCATAATTCGATAACACTTTGCTCTTTTAACTGAGTTTCTTTTACAGCTCGATCAATTCTAACTACCAATGAAACGTAGTCTTTTTCTGACGGTTGCAAAGTTAATTCGCCTTGCTTTTCGTTCTCTGCCTTCACCGGAGCAAATAGCTTGTCTTCCGCTACCAGTGTTTGATTCGTAGCCCGTTGATCCATTGGCTCGTACTCTTCTTCGTAGGTAGGCGCATTGGATGGCTTGTTACCCATCGTTAATTTAGTAATACGATCTTCGGCATCAACATTCGTGATTAGTTTTAGTTTTGTCGTGAAGGACTTTACCCGTTCTAAACTGTTTTCAAGCGAGCTAACTTTTGTTTCTACGATTTGGAACTGTTTTAAAAGCTGAGCATTTTCAGCTTTTAATTTTCTATTTTCAATGGCTTGAACTAAAAGGCCAAAATAATCAATAATTCCCGTAAGCAAAATCAGCAACACAACCGATGCAACCAGTGCCACCATTTTTAGTCGCGTACCCGACAAAACAAACTTGTTGGTTTGCCCGTCCGTATTTGAAATGACAAAAAATGTGAAACTTTTCTTACTCAAGTGAATTCCCTATTCGAAGTGAAGGATCAAGACGCTGACATTATCATCGCCGCCGTTTTTCAGTGCTTCTTCAACACAAGCTTTCAATGCATCTACCGGCGCATTTTGTTCCATGATTTCAGAAATTCTAGCATCGCCAACCAAACTTGATAAACCGTCTGAACACAGTAAGTATGTTTCTCCCGAGAAAATTTCGCGCTCAAAAATATCAGGATCGACTTCCCGCTCATAACCCACACTTCGAGTTATCACGTTACGACCAATCAACTGTGACGCTTGCTGTTCCGACAATACGCCTGCACGAATTTGCTCATTAATTAAAGAGTGGTCTTCTGTTACTTGCCACAAATGAGGCTTCTTAAACAGATAACATCGCGAATCGCCAACATTACCTATATAAATGTGATTTTTACGAATGTAACACATGACCATGGTCGTGCCCATTCCGGCCAATTCTGGGTTTTCCTTAGCGGCTTTATCGTAAATCTGATGAGACGCTTGCTCATACGCTCGAGCTATCATCTCGCGCGGCGCGCGGTTTTTTGATTCTGGATCCTTGAAAACTTCTTCTGCGGCAGAAACGGCTAATGACGACGCCACTTCTCCGCCAGAGTGGCCGCCCATACCGTCCGCAACTATAAATAAGCCCACTTCGGGATTAACTAAAACAGAGTCCTGATTGGAATCACGTCTTCGTCCTTTATCCGAAAGAACCCACGCATCAAACTTCATCAATTTATTCTGCACGTGATGCGGAATTCAGTCAAATACGCGATTTCCCGATCTAGCTCATTTTGCACAACTTTGATCGAGTTGCGTAAAAAAAAATCATCTAAATTTCGGCCAGATTTCTGCCGATGTAGAATTATGCATCGTTTTTCACTCTTTTTACTGATTTCCGTAGTTATCCACATCGCGTTTTACTTTTCTGTGTATTTCACTCCAGAAATAAAACCGAAAAAGGAAACGATTGAGGTTTCTTATATCAATCCGCCAGAGAAAAACAAAAAATCCGATGACAAATTAGAAAAAAATCGTCAGATCGTGGATCAAGATGACAATGCACTTAATAAAGAAACTCCCGATGACGATTACTATTTAAGTAAAAATAATCAAAAAGTGTTGAAACAGACCGTCGCAAAAGACAAAGGTGAGTTTAAAAATACAAAAGCAAAAAAATCAGCTGAAAACAAACCCGTAGCACAACAACAACAAGCTAAATCAGAACAACATGAAACTCATCGTCCTGAAAAATTCAATCCAATGTCTGATATGTCAGCTAGTTTTCGCGAAAAAAGTTTCACCACAATGGCTAGCGGTGCACCGTCAAGCGCAGCGACAGCCAGTCAAACTCAAGATTATTTAAAAGATAAAAGTATTGGGGTTGAAACCATTCTAAGCACAAAAGAATTTAAATACTACACCTACTTCAACCGTATCCGTAAACAGCTATCACAGCACTGGGAACCAAAGGTACGCGACAAGCTGACTAAAATGTTCCGCCAAGGTCGCACAATTGCTTCCGAGCAAGATCGTACCACGAAATTACTTATCATTTTGAACCAGCAAGGCGTTCTTGTGAATGTTCAATTAGTCAGTGATTCTGGTGTTAAAGATTTAGATGAGGCCGCCATTGAGTCATTCCGGTCAGCAGCACCGTTTCCAAATCCGCCAAAAGGCATCATTGATCCAGATGGAACTGTAAAAATCCGCTGGGATTTTATTCTAGAATCGTAGAATAAAATTTAGGACTCACTTTTGAAAAAGCCGATGAGTGGTTTTTTAAAAACAAAGATAGGGTCGGAAAAATTAATTTGTTACACAGCCAAAGAGATACAATGGTTGGCTCTAAATAGGATCCGTTAAAAGCGATTAAAAAGATTTACGGGACTAGTCAGTAATAGAACAAAAACTCAGTTTTGACTTGCCCTTTCCGCTAAGCTCCTTTAAACATATTCCGATATATTTAATGATCTAAAGCTTAATCATTTTGAGCACTTATCTAACTACTCAATAAGGTGTGAAAGTATGAAACTACCAGACAGAAAAACCATAGAAACGATTGCGACCCGAGCGCACTATTTAGCAACTCAGATGATTTATCAAGCGAATCATCGCACGGACAAAGCCAAGGGCGATCCTAAAATTGGTGGTCACGCATCAGCTTCTGCCAGTGCACTTCATATCATGGGCGCTTTGCACTTAGTTGTTAAAACAGGATTTGATCACATTGCGAACAAACCGCACGCCTCCCCCACTGATCATTCCTACAACTACTTGATGGATTTATTTTTAAACAAAGATCTTTCTCGTTTATCTCTTGAAGAGGCAAACACCGCAATGATGGGCCTACGTAAGTACTCTCAAAATGGTGAACCGGTATTTCAATCTTATCACTCGACTTACGATTCAGACAATCACAATTTCTTCCCGTCGGGTACGGTTGGTATTCCACCAGTTCAAGCGGGTTACATGGCTCTTGCATACAGATACGCACGCGAACACAACTACGAAGTCCCTGACGCTCACTTCTGGGCGTTAACGGGCGATTCTGAATTCCGCGAAGGCAGCATGTATGAAGCCGTTCCAGATTTTGCAGAACGTGAAATTGGTAACCTGACTTGGATCGTAGACTACAATCGACAATCTTTAGATGGTCATCGGATTTCCAACATGAAAATCATGGATGGAACCGATGCAGATCGTATCGAAAGAACAATGGCAGCAAATGGCTGGGAAGTAATCCAAGTCCGTCACGGTTCTAAACGCAAAGAAATGTTCGCTAAACCTGGCGGTGATCAATTTAAAAAATTCATCGAAGAAGAATTAGAAGACTACGAATTGCAGGCATTGCTTCTTGTAAAAGACATGAAAGCATTAAAGAAAGGTATTTCTAAAGAGCATCCTCAAATGAAGAAATTTTTGGATTCTGTAACGGATGAAGATCTTTACCAAGCTATTCGCGACTTCGGTGGTCACGATATGCATATGTTAGCTGAAGCCATGCTGACATCAAAAAAAAGCACGCGTAAGCCAACTATCATTATTGCCCATACTTTAAAAGGCTGGGGATTGAAAATGGCGGCGGCACCTGGTAACCACAGTGCCCTACCGAACGAAGATGAAGTTGAAGAGTTACGCAAAAAACAAGGCATCACTGGTTCGACTTTGTTTGCTCGATTTGATGAAAATACAGCGGAAGGTAAATTCCTTAAAAATCGCGGTGATGAACTATTAAAACAAATTATAGCTCAGCATGAACTCAAAGCTAAAAACCAAGCTTCGTTTGAAAGACAAATCGGTGCTCATGGTCCATTACCCGTGTCGCTTGAGATAAATACAAAAATGACTAGCTACCCTCATACGCAGTGGATGCTGGGTCAGTTAACTGCAAAATTAACTCGTATTTCAAATACTGCGCTGGATGCTAAAGAAAAACCATTAACGGCGGCTGAAAAACCATGGAAAGTTCCAGGTGAGTTATTGATTTCGATGGCACCGGACGTAGGAACCAGCACAAATCTAAATCCAGCGATGGATGGTAAAATTTTCGGTGCGCCCGTGGTGACTGACGTAGAAACTGAACTTGGTGTTAAAGACAATAAACTCCCTGATTTAGTTCCCGGTGAAGAAGTTACAGATCGTTATTTACGTTTTGAAATCGCAGAAGGAAACGTTATGAGCTGCGTGGGTTCATTCGGCAGAATGCGCGACACTCTGGGTATTCCAATATTGCCTTTGATGACAGTATATGACTTCTTCATCAAACGTGCGATGGATCAGTACTTCTACAATCTTTATTGGAAAAGTAGTTTCATCTTGGTTGGGACTCCATCCGGCGTAACGTTATCTCCTGAAGGCGCGCAGCATGGATGGAAATCAGATTTCCAAATTCCAAATCAAATCACGTGGGAGCCATTCTTCTGTCAAGAATTAGATTGGATTCTTTGTGAATCTGTTCGCCGTCATGTTACTAACGACAACGAAGGCCGTAATGGCGTTCTTATCCGCGGTGTTACTCGTGGTGTGGAACAAAAAGATTTCGTGACGTACTTGAAAAAACAAGCACGTTTCAAAGTTACTCAGGGCAGCTTGTGCCGTTCTGAATACCCACTTGAAAATGCAACAGCTGAAGACCACGTAGAAACGATCGCTGAAACTGATATGATGGAAACTATCCGTCAGGAAGTGCTAAAAGGCGCGTACTACTTAATTAACTACCAAGGTTACGCGGGCTACAACCCGGGTGAAAACGTAGTTAACATTTTTGCGATGGGCGCAATGGGCACTGAAGCTATCAAGGCTTCAGAAGTGTTGTTGTCTAAAGGTATCTATGCAAACGTGATCATGGTGACTTCTTCTGATTTATTGTGCGGGCAACAAGCTCATGAAAACAATTACCACTATTTGAAAAACGAACTAGGCATTAATTCAAACCTTTACATCAACACTAAAGGTGAACTGTCCACAAGTGACCTAGTTCTGGTTGCTGGGAATCGCGTTCCAATAGTATCAGTTCACGACGGTGAACCAGGCTTGCTAGACAATTTGGGTTCAATCGTGGGAACAAAACAGGAATCATGTGCTGTTCGCAAACATTCAAAATGCGGCCGCCCTGAAGAGATTTACCACTTCCACGGCATTGATGCTGACTCAGTTGTTGAAGCCGCTGGTAAAGTATTAAGCGAAACGGCTCTAGAAAAAGTAATGGTCTCAAAACAAACATTGGGTCAACTGGGCATGTCCGACCAGCCAGAAACCCAATGGCAAGACCTGTGGCCAAAAACAACCCAAACCCAACGCCATTAAAAAAAGAGGGTACCTCCTAACATTCTGGTACCCGCAGCGTCTAACGCGCCGGGTACCAGAATGTTAGGAGGTACCCTCTTTCCGATGCAAAAAAAACCAAGGTTTTTAAGCCTTGGGTTTTATATTTATGCAGTCATTCTCTTATTTAGAATTAAGGACAGTTGCTTTGCACTAATAGTTTATCAGCGTCATTATTTACAAACACGCCGCCAAGTGAGTTGTCCTTTAATGCCGTTGCTTGTCCGCAAGAGTTGAATGATTTAGGTGCTAGCGCTAGCAAATCTTGAACTGGATTTTTATACCAAGCCAGGTAATCCATTTCGAATTCTTCGCTTTTCTCACCTAGTTTAACTTTGATTGTCGAGCTCATAACTTGTTCTAACATTGCTAGGCCACGTAGCGTTTCATCCGCATTTTTAACACAAATACCTTTATGGAATAAGTAACCTTTACGTTGTTGATTCACTTCCGTACCTTTTGGGCATAGTTGGTTTTGATATTGAACTGCCCAACGACCAGCCGATACTAAATCAGAGCCTAAATTTAAAGTTTCTTTCAACAAATTTTGGCTACGTAATTTGCCGAATTCAGGCAATTTTTCGCTAACTATGTTTAAAACTTCTGCTGGAGCTGCACCTTCTTTGATATCTAAAGTCTTCAAAATTTCAATGCCTTCAAAACTATAAGCGGTATAAAAATTCATAAAGAAGATCATGCCAGCCAATGACTGTCTAATTGCCATAAAATCAGGTGTTGTTAATTTGCGTTTGGTAATATTAGTTACGTCGCATTCATATTGATATAAATTTTGCCCCGAAGCAGATACTGGCACACATTCATACGAGTCAGTATCCTTAAAAAGATTTTCTAAATACGCTGAGCTAATCTCGATAGACAGTTGCTTATCTTGATTTTCAATAAGAAATTTTCTGAAATCGTTCAATGCTGATTGATAGTCAGAAAGGTAAGTTTGTACGTCTTTTATTTTAGAAATATCTTCTTTGCCATCAAGTAAAAATCGCGAAGCCGGGGTATCTGGCATTGCTTTTATTGATTTTTCGTATTCGCTTAAATTGCCATGCTTTGCAATTAACGGTTTCACGCGAGTCAGGATGCCTTTGTTAACCATAAAACTTTTCAAGAATTGTTTGTAGAATAATGCTTTAAAATTATTTGGATCTTGTTCCAATGCCATATCAAACACTTTGTCAGCCACCATGAACTGAGTCGGTGTAATTAATTGTTCGCCGGCTTCAATTAGATCAGCTGATGACATTGCTGAATTGATGAAGACTTGCTTTTTTGAACCCGTATCTAGGCCTTTCGATTTGCTATTCTCACAAGCGATTTGGGTTACTAGACCTACGACTACTAGTGCTTTTAAAATTTGTGTTCTCATTGTTCTATCCTTTCTATTTGGTTATTTTTTTGCGTCCTTCGCATAAATGAATTTACAGAAACCCGGCTGGTTCTTATAGATTCCATTTGTAAATAGTTAACAAAGATATTTACTAAATGGTAAACTCTCGGTAATATTTACCTATGTCCAAGACCTTCACAGTGTTCACTTTTAATGATTATAAAAAGTACTTCAACGCCTGGGTCGATTTACAACCAAAGCAAGGCTATGGGGAATACCGTAGGGTAGCTCAAGCTTTGAGCCTCTCAACTACGATGGTCAGCCAAGTTTTTAAGGCGGAGAAACACCTGAGCTTAGAAATGGCAGCGGACCTTTGTGATTATCTCGGCTTGAACGAAGACGAAACAGACTACTTTCTATTGTTAGTTGAATTTCAAAAGGCCGGCAGTTTTAAGCTACGAGCAAAACTAGAAAGACAGATCAAAAAATCTCAAGAAAAGTCGGCCAAACTTGAATCAAAAATTAAAAAGGACATAGAACTAAGTGAAACGGATAAAGGCATTTACTATTCTAGCTGGATCTACCAAGCCACGCGCCTTTTATCAGATATCGAATCTTACAACGATGCAGACGAAATCTCACAACGCCTGAATGTTCCTAAAAATCAAATTATTAAAGTCATACAGTTCCTGATGGAAACAAATCTTTGCCGACGCGATAAAGGTAAACTAAAAATGGGACCGGCGATTACTCATTTAACTGCGGGCTCTCCAATGGTTTCACGACATCATTTAAATTGGCGTGTGCGCAGTTATCAACATATGACTCTGCCAGAAGAGAAAAACTTCTTTGCGACAGTTCCAATGGTGCTTTCAGAATCGTTAGCTGAGAAAATTAGACAGGAACTACCGCAACTTGTGCAGAACATCCTTACAGAAGTTGCACCGTCTCCTTCAGAAACGGTACGCTGTATGAATATAGATTTTTTTGAATTCTAATCGTATTTTCGAAAATCGCGCGAGTTAAACCAAAGCTTCAGTTCTTCCCAATCGGTCGTCGCTAAATCTTTACCTAAACGAGTCACCAAACCGCGAATGCTTTCGTAATCGTCCGGAGTAAATTTAAATTTCGTAGCAATCACGTAATACTTCGGATACGTTTTGTAACACGATCGTATTTCGTCTTTATAATTTTCGTTCTCAACAAACTCGTTCAACACCAAGATCTTCCTAGATCGTGCTAAACAACGATCTAGTCCTTCGTGCTTCTCGATCCATTTAATACCCATAATAATCTCGTGCAGAATCAAATACGCCTTTGAAGCTGAACTCATGACCTCCCAACGTCGACGATCGATAAAGATCTTTTCTGGAGTATGAAGAGCCACTTGCTCAGTTTGAATTTCTAACGGAATGCCGATTTTCAAAGCATCTAAAGTTTTTAAATCAACTGGAACGATATACCATTTACGCGCATGAGCGATATGCAAAAAATCCGCAGCCAAATCTGGAAATTGAACCTGAAGAGTTTTTAAAATGGGCAATATACCTTCTTGGTATTCAAGAATCTCTGTAACATCGACCTGATACTCTTCGATCATTCTACCTTGGATTGCATTACCTCCACCGACATCAGCTCCGCCGGCTTCACTAGTTGGACCCGTCGGTGTTCGCGGTGATTGCGTTTCCGTAACTTGAACCGTTTCACGGTTACCGCCACAGGCGGCCAAGAAAACAAGTAGTAAAAAAATCCATTTTTTCATTACTTCATCTCCATATTACGCACATTCATTTCACCAATTAGAAATACAGTTTCTTTCAATACTTTGTTCTTGGTGAATTCTGAAATGATAATGCGCTGGTTTTTAATATCGTAAAATCCTGTCGCTTTTTGGTAAACGTCTTGTTTTTGTGTTTTCGTATTCTTAATCGTAACTGAAACGTTTTTTAGAAGCATGTTTGGCGTCGTTGAACCACTCTCAGCTTTTTCTGCACGAACAGAAATACACTTACCCACTTTTGAATTGCATGAATCCAGTTCAAAGTTAGAGATAGATGATTCCATCTGTGCCTGACCATAGGCAACCGAGCCTATAACCAGTGATATTAAAGAAAGAGTTTTCAGGAAAATTCCCACCGTGATTGTTTCCTACTGCTCTACCGAATTAGAATAAAACTCTGGCGAAATCAAACCCAGAGGCCTCGAACAAAATGGGCTACCGGCAACGGGTTCCAACATAAAATCTTCGGCGTTTTTATCTTTAAAGATACCACCAAAAGTTTTATCTCCTAGTTTGGAAACGCGTCCGCATGAATCAAACTCTGCTGGTCCAATAGTTTTTAAGTCTACAGTTGGATTTCTAAACCAGCTTAAAAAATCTACGTTTGTTTCTACACGTTGCCCTTGACGATTAACCAGTGCCGTTTTTACGGGACCAGAAAGTATTTGTTCTAACATTTTCAAACTTCGATCCGTTTCTGTATCTGAAACTACGCAAATACCATCATGAAATAAGTAGCCAACACGTTGACGAGTTGTTTGTGGACCTTTTGGGCACAATTCTTTCTGATATTTAATCGCGTACTTCGCAGATTCAGAGAAATCAGATCCGATCGAAATAGTTTCACGCAATAAATTCTTTTGTCTTAAAGTAAAGATATTCGAATTTACATCTACTAGATATTGGTAGCTTTGCTTAGCGCTAAATTTACCTTCTGGATCAATAGACGCCAATTTATCAAAGCCTTCCAAGTTATAGGAAGTAAAGTGCCGAATTTCCGCGATTTGTACCAGGCGATTTCCTGATAGTGTACCACTTGTGA
>CAWVRN010000001.1:0-571390 GCA_963932905.1 uncultured Bdellovibrio sp. | reverse complement strand
CTACTTGTGTGTCTTTGTTAATCTTTGAATTACCTTTAACTTGCGCTTGTCTAAACACTTTAGCGCTTCCAGTTACACTAGCAAGTTCCGATACACTGGCCTGCTGGTAAACATTGGTTAAGGATCAAGTGAAGTTCGCTAAAGAGAATATAAAAGATCTAATTAAGGGATGGTCAAAGGCGACTAATACCCCGAAGAAACGTCTTTTAAGACGCGCCATCAAGAGAATTATCGTGACCAAGGATAAGATGAAGGTTGTGTTTTGGTTGAGTGCTGACGCACGTGACGGATCGAATCCGCAACCTAAGGCTGCCGATATCGATTCGTCTGCCGATAATTTGGAGTTTCGTCGCCGCTCTCGTTTAGCGGCAGATGGTTTGAACCAGAATCTGTCGATCTCCGGTTCGCTTATAGGAAAAATTGGTAGGCCCGACGCTATTGTAATCGAACCAACCGAATTAAGCATAGGACGTGTTTACAAGGTTCAGTGGAAGAAAGAAAAACCGAATTTAAAGGAAATTGCCCGATTGTATTGACTCAAAAGTAAGCTAGGGATGATGTGGACATGGATCATCTTCCCCTTTAAATCCGCTATGACACTCCCCTTTATCATTCCAAATAGCTAGAAAATTGAGGCTACGGCCGTTACTAAAATAAGTTCCGTGCTTTTTGAAGGTGTGCTTAAACTCTTCCTTAATGATAGGAGTTTCTGCATCTCCACGACCTCTCACAGTAACGATCTGGGCATTTTTAATAATCTTATCTGCCGTGGTTTGCCTTTCTAAACAATCTTCTTTTTCAAGGACAACCCCATTACTGACAGTTAGCACGGTATTTTGTAAGTCTAAAATGTGTATCATGAAACCATAGGGACTTTTGCGGTCGCCATCATAATCTGTAATAAACTCACATTCTGTGATGATTCTATCCGGAGTGACTTGTATATCCGTTCCAAGTGCATTTGGTTTACCGGCAGAATATAGTGAAGTAACGCAACCATTCAGAGATAAAAAAAGTAAAATAATAATCGAATATTTATTTTTCAGTAAGCTTACCATATTCTTTCCTGAATTTTTTAATAGCTTTTTCTTTAAATTCACTTTTGCTTTTTAAAAGACCTTTATACTCTAAAATAATTTCTTCAGCAGTTACTGCTCGCCCCAGTTTTCCTTCAGCTAATCTTTTTTTGCGTGATAACCATCTAATAGCCATAGGAATTGCAACATCTGGATTTTTTAAATCTTTCTTCCTAATATTTTTAAAAACGAACTCCTTCACCTCACCATTAGGATCTTGTAAGGCCTTTAGAGTCTCGGGTGTAATCTGAGCTATGCCCGTAGCGCTAGGGTTTTTCGGATCCACTTTGAAATCTGATTCACTTGCAAATAAGGCTTTAACTACGTTTGGTTCCAAGGGTGGGTTGGTATTAAATTTTTTGTTGAAGTAATCGCACCACACTGCAATTGCATCGTCGTATTTGTCACTATTAGGTTGAGTCAGTTTATTTTTAGTCGGGTAAACTATACTATTCTTATCATAATTTTTAAAAACGTCTTCTATTTCACCTGAGTCAAGATAAGTCCCTTTTAAACGCCTTTCATGTTGATCTCTGATCGTAATTCCTGTTGGATTTTTTTCACTAACGGGAACGTGCATAGGATGTTCACGGACTGTTGTGACCTTCTTGCTAACTTTCTTTGCCATAATTGACCTCAGATCATATCTCTAAGCGCGCTTAAGAATTTTCTTTTCAAGAAGATCTACACGCTCCTCAATGGAGGGCTTATTCATTATTTCCTTTAGTTTCATATTAAGAAAAGTTTGATATCCAACGCCCAGCTTTTCCGCTTCTTTTTGGGCCCATTCCATAACTTCGAAGTCCATGCGAATACTTGTTTGCACTTTTGTCGCCTTAGGATCAGCAATTGGTGATTTGCGTACTTTTCCTTTAGAAAAATCATATTCTTTCTTCATAAAATTTAGCCTCCTTCTTTGTGGCCTTTCGAGCAGAGACTATTCGAATCTCATCGTGATGTTTATATGCATAAACAACTACTAAAAGATTTAACTTTAAAGAAAACTGTTTGCGCCTCCTCAAAACTAACACCGTGCTTCGTTAAATTTGATTTGGCTTTCTTTTCATCCCAAACAATGACCATAAATACAATGTAACCCATTGTATTTAAAAACTCAAGTTTTCAATTAGCAAAAACTCAAACCGACATGAATGGTTCGAATACCTTGATTTTGGCATTAGGAATTTATCAATGATTTCAATATCTAGAAAAATGGTAGCGGGAATCACTACTTACCTGAACTTTCACAAGTCCACAGAAAGACTACGTTTTCTGGCGCCGAAAGGCAAAGAGTTTTCGAAAATTTGGTGGACCTTTACAGCAATGGGCTATCTTTATCAGATATAGCAAAGCAGACTGGAAAGCCAAAAACGACTATAAGATCTGCTCTGGTAAAGGCTGGCGTTAGAATCAGATCTAGTATTCCTGCACCTTTTTCAACTGCAATACGAGATTCAGCCAAGACAAATGCAGCACCATATTTTGGTTTCTGTTTCTTTCAGGGCCAAGTTATTCCCGATCCGAGAGAGTTTGTGAATCTCCAACTGATTCATGAGCTATGGAAAAGTGGTACTAATCCGAATCGCATCGCTGACAGCTTAAACGAGAAAAAAATAAGACCTAGATGTGCTCAAAAATGGAATCGAAATTCAATTGTCAAAATTATCAATCGATTTGAAAACAAATCGGTCATTCTGAAAAGTGGAGGTAAATATGAACTTAGATAAATTAATGGCGTGGGTAGCTGCGATTGTATTGTTATACGCAGCAACAGGAAATTTAGATCAATTTCAAAATTGGGTTTGGAAAGCCCAAGCTAAAGCGATTTATGATTCACGCTCATCTACTTGGGGTAGTCCTAGATTTTTCAGCCACGAGTCCTCTCATGTAAAAGTTAAGTCAAAGTAGGCCTGTAACTAAGACCAAAAATTCAAGCCGATAGATTTCGTATTCAAATCTCCTGTTTGCTTTAAATTTGGCGCACGTTTCATAAAATTCTTCGAGCCAGATCCTTCGCATTGAGGATGCGCCAATTTTTTCAAAATTATCACACCTCATGCCGCCTTGCTTGGTCGGATCTTAAGAATTTGACTGCACTTTGCTTTCACCTGACTCCTCGGACCTCTCAGCCGTAGGTGTAGAGGTCGCTGAAACAAGAGCGGCTCACAAATAAAAACAGGAGAAATTTTATGAACACAGAATTAAAATCAAAACTTGAAAAATTAGCCCTTATTCGATCAAAACCATTTTGCTACACCTGCTATCAAGGATGTCCAAATGGAGTTTGCAATAAATGTCATAGTGATGAGCTCATGCGGGTCACTGAAAATGGCTGCGAGTATGGCTTAGATTGGATCATTGAAGAAATCTTACAATTAGAATTATCCCCTATAGATTTATCTGAAGCTTTTGAAGAGTCTGTTCGTTCAACTCTTGAAAGTGAAACTATCACCGTTGGCTGGATGACCTTAAACGCAATAACCGTGATGAAAGATCAAGATCCGATTTCTTGGGAATGTGCTCAGTCAGAATACGAGTCTGCAGAAGAAACAGAAGGTAATATTATCTCGTTCGACAATGGAAGCACTTATTACTGGACTCATGACGTAGAAGTTTTGGTTGAAGACCTAGATTGAATTTAGATCGTCACAAATAAGTTGCAAGTAATAAACTAAGAGAATTTATCAAGTCCCATCAAAGATCTCTGCAATTTTTTTAAAATCTATTTTTTCGCAATCAGAACCAAGCTATTTGTATTTCTTTTCATTTAAATATACTATAATTGAAATGAAAAACCTTTATTTCGATTTTAATGCAAGTACACCAATAGCTCAGGAAGTTAAAGAATCTCTAACTAGAAATTTGGATGTCCTAATAGGCAATCCATCTAGTCAACATTGGGCCGGTTCACCATTTAAAGCACAACTCGAAAACTCAAGACAGCAAGTTGCAGACCTTATCAACTGCTCACCGGAAGAAATTTATTTTACCAGTGGTGGTAGCGAATCAAACAATCATGCTATCAAGGGTATTTTTTTTGCTAATATGCAAAAAGGGAAACATATTGTTACTTCAGCCATAGAGCATCCGGCGATAAAAAATCCTTGTGATTATCTAAAAAAATTTGGAGCTGATATTACCTATTTACCTGTGGATTCTTATGGTCTTATAAATCCTAGGGACGTTCAAAATGCACTTCGTAAAGACACTATTTTGGTTTCAATTATGCATTCAAATAATGAAGTTGGGACATTGCAGTCAATTGAGGAAATAGCAGAAATTACCAAAGTCGCCAAAATTAATTTACATACTGATGCTGCTCAATCTGTCGGAAAAGTGAAAATTGATGTTAAAAAACTTGGGGTTGATTTGCTTTCAATTGCAGGACACAAATTATATGCTCCTAAGGGCATTGGCGCTCTATTCATTCGTAAAAATGTGATCATAGATCCACTAATACAAGGTGCTGGTCATGAGATGGGACAACGAGCTGGAACAGAAAATATACTACTCAGCATAGCGATGGGAGAAGCTGCTAAATTAGCAATTAACACAGTATCAAACAACATGACTGAAGTATCACAATTAAGAGATAAAATGTGGGAATTGCTTAAAGTGGAATTTGGAGATAAAATCGTTAGAAATGGGCATATTCATCGCTGCCTACCAAATACCTTAAATATATCTTTTGTCGATCGAAGTGGAAATCAGATTTTATCTAAATTACCAAATTTGGCAGCGTCAACTGGATCTGCCTGCCATTCTGGTCATGATACAATCTCACCAGTTTTAAAGGCTATGAATATCGATTCCAGAATTGCTCTTGGCGCGATTAGATTTTCATTGGGAACAACAACAACCTTAGATGAAGTTCATGAAGTCATATATTCACTTAAAAAGTTGAACTTTTACTCTTAGTTTTAAAATTACAATAGTAATATCCAATATTTGCACGGCTTTTTTAAATTTATTGCATTATGTTCTAATATTCGTTAGAATGTTAGACATGAAAAGACAGATAAAAAATGCCATATACGAACAAATCGCAAGAGCAACAAAAGCACTTTCTAGTCCTAAAAGAATTGAAATTTTAGATCTTCTTAGTCAGGGTGAAAAGTCAGTTGAAAAATTGGCGGAAGAAGCAGATTTAGGAATTAAAAATGCGAGCGCACAACTTAAAGAGCTTAAAGCTGCACATTTAGTTGAATCAAGACGTGATGGAAAATATGTGTATTATTTTATACCAAATAAAGAAATTATTGATTTTGTTTACAAACTAAGACTTTTTAGTGAGAATAACTTTAATGAAATTCAAAAAATAACTTCAGAAATTTTCAATGAGTCTTTGCTATTTGAAATTCAAAATCGAAAACAACTCTTAGCGAAAGCTAAAGCTGGAGATTTAATTCTCTTAGATGTACGTCCTATTGATGAATACAATACGTCACACATACCGTATTCCATTTCTGTTCCACTCTCTCTATTGAATACAGAGCTTCGCCAATTTTCTAAAAAAACAGAGATAGTGGCTTATTGCAGAGGACCTTATTGTTTTTTTGCAAAAGAGGCTGTCGAATTGCTACGAAAAAAGGGGTTTAAAGCTTCATTCATCAAAGATGGCGTTCATGAGTGGGCTTCTCATGGGCTCCCTCTTGAAGCAAAGAAAGTTGTATAAAATGAATTCAAAAAAAATTTTACAGTTGGGACTTAAAGAAAATTGGTATCAATTTACTCTATTAGTTATCGTGAATGCTTTTGTTGGTGCGATGATAGGACTTGAACGAAGTATTTTACCTCAGATTGCTGAAAAAGAATTTCACCTTGTAGTCAAATCAGCCATTTTATCATTTATTGTCGTATTTGGTTTCACAAAAGCTATCACCAATTATTTAGCAGGTCGTTGGTCTGATCATTATGGTCGGAAAAACATTCTTATACTGGGGTGGCTTTTTGCTATTCCGGTGCCTTTTTTATTAATGTGGGCTCCCAGTTGGTCTTGGGTACTTGTTGCAAATTTATTTCTAGGAATTAGCCAAGGATTAACATGGTCAACCACTGTGATTATGAAAATTGATTTGGTTGGTCCAACTAAAAGAGGACTAGCCATGGGATTTAATGAATTTGCAGGCTATTTTGCTGTGGCTAGTTCAGCTCTTGCTACAGGATACATCGCAAGTAATTATTCTTTGAGGCCAGAACCTTTTTATCTAGGAATTGTTTACGTTGTACTCGGTTTGCTAATGAGTTTATTTATGGTGAAAGAAACTAAACATCATGTTAGTCACGAATCACTTCAAACACCTAACCAAAACCATTCAGAAAAAAATCTTACTCAAAAAGAAATTTTTTTAAAAACTACATTTAATGATAAAAATTTATCATCCGTCACACAAGCTGGCTTTGTGAATAACTTAAATGATGGCATGGCCTGGGGACTTTTTCCGATCCTATATGATTCTCACGGACTGGGTATCGAAAAAATTGGCTGGCTAGCAGCTATTTATCCCGCAACATGGGGGTTGAGTCAGCTTTGGACAGGACATCTCTCTGATTCGTTAGGACGTAAAGGTCTTATTGCTTGGGGTATGTGGGTTCAGGCTGTAGGAATTATGTTTACTTTATTTTCTGATTCAATTTTTGGGTATGCGATTGGTGGTGTGCTGTTAGGAGTTGGAACAGCCATGGTATATCCAACGTTGTTGGCTGCCATTGGTGATGTGGCTCACCCAAGTTGGAGGGCTTCATCTGTGGGTGTGTATCGATTTTGGCGTGATTCTGGATATGCGATTGGCGCAATTATTTCAGGCATTGTAGCAGATTTTTTTGGGCTTGGAGCTGCAATTGGCCTTGTAGGGCTTATCACATTTTTATCTGGTGTAGTAGTTTCAATACGCATGTCTGAAACTTTAAAAAAATAGGATTATAATGAACCAATTAAAAACAATTTCAGCAGAAATTTTATTGCAGCTAATGATAAATAACAATGTCACAGTTCTTGATATTCGAAATTTAGAAGAATTTCAGAATGGACATATTTATGGAGCAATTCATATTCCCGTAGAAGAATTAAGTAAAAAGCATGACATCATCCAATCCAATAATCTGATTGTAACCTACTGTGGTAAAGGCGGAGGCAGATCAGACCGAGCAGCAACTATACTTAATGAAATTGGAAGGACATCTCTACCCCTAGAAGGAGGATATTATTCTTGGATTCAAAAAAATATTGATCTTACAAATCATCAACAAAACGAAATTATGATTCATCAGTTATTTGAAAAAGAATCTTCGTCATACACATATTTATTAGCTGATAAAATAACCCGTGAGGCCGTTCTGATTGATCCAGTTCTGGAAACTGTCGATAGAGATTTGAGACTCATTGAAGACTTAAATTTAGAATTACTCTATATTCTTGATACACATCTTCATGCGGATCATATCACTGGAAGCAGTAAAATTAAAAAACAGACTGGTGCTAAATCTGGCGTGAGTAAAAAAGCTGGTGTTTGCTGTGCTGATCTTGAACTAATAGATGGTCAGGAAATTAAGTTTGGCCGATTCACAATCAAAGTTTTAGAAACCCCTGGTCATACTAGCGAAAGTTTAAGTTTTTTCTGTGCAGGGTCAGTTTTCACAGGGGATACTCTATTAATTAGGTCTGCTGGGCGCACGGATTTTCAAAATGGATCATCATCAGAATTATTTGATAGTATTCACAACAAACTCTATACGTTGCCAGATAATACAAAAGTTTTTCCTGGACACGACTACAATGGTTTTACTCATACAACAATTGTCGATGAGAAAAGATTAAATTCAAGAATTTCAAATAAAAAAGAAAAAGAAGATTTTATTAAAATTATGGACAATCTTAAGTTACCAAAACCAAAAAAAATAGATGAAGCTGTACCCGCAAATCTGCAATGTGGAAAACAAATCCAAAAACAATCAATTTAGCAAAGGATCAAAAAAATGAAGTATCTTTTTATCTTCAATGAAGGCTTGAACGAAAAAAGTTATAATGGACTGCGATTAGCAAACTCTTTGTCTAGAATTGAAAATGCAGTAGTTAAAGTTTATTTTTTTGGCGATGGCGTACTGTGTGCGAAGCAAGACTCAGAAACCAACTTAAAATCAACTCAATCACTTATCGAAAATATTTTAAAGCAAAATTGCGAGATTAGTACTTGTGGTTCCTGTCTAGATGCTCGAATAATTTCTGTTTCGCAGCTAATAAGCGGAGTTAAAAGAGGCACCTTGGATGAAGTAGCAGACTGGACCTGTTGGTCCGACAAAACATTAATTTTTTAACCACACTTTCGGCAGGCAGCTTCTTCTAGTCACTACTTAGTTTTATATTGTACCGAAAATTTTTTTAATGAACTTACTCACATTAGTCGGTTGGCCAATTAGAGGTTGATGAAAGCTGCTCCAACACTCGATTTATTATTTGGTTTCAAAATGAAGTTATAAAAAACAATTTAGAAAATCAATTATTGAAAAAGAGGTTATAACCTGTAATTTTTACATCCGTAAACTAAGCCAAATCTGAAGTTCACCAGTCTTAAATTTACAAAAAAGCTGTCGATAAATAATAATTTTAAAAAAATTCTGCAGATAAAAAATAAATCTGTAATATTTCGGTTCGAATATGCACTTATACTATAAGCAATCGATCATTAATTCGATTCAATATACTAAAGGAGCTTTTATGTTAAAAAGAACTATCTTACTTGGTCTCGTGATTTCTTCATCTTACTTGCCTGTCGCAAGTGCTGATGTAAATTTGTTTCAAACTTCTGATGTTAAATTGAGCGATGTTAAAAATTGTGAAGTTTCGTATCAGGAAAATGGTCAAACTGCTCATGCGGAATCCATCATTAAGAAGGTAAGACATTTTCCCAATAAGACTGAGTCATTAACTTTAGTTACGCAAATAGGTAAAGATTTTTTTTCAATTGAACTTTCTCAGCAGAATCAAGATAAACCTCGGTTACCATTAAGAACATCTTCTCGAGTATTTATTTTCTCAACATCGGAAGCAGCTAGCAAACTAGATTACTCGAATGCTCAATGGGCTGGTGGCGAAACACTTTCAATTCCACAATTGGCTCAAACCGAGAATGAAGTCGGTCCAATCATTTTAAATATCGGAATCGGATATCATGTTGGATACCAGGTTGGCCCTGATGTTTTAGCTACAGTTACTTGTAATTAAGACCGTCTCAAATATTTCGTCACTAATAGAAACTAATTTTTAAAATTAATTTCTATTAGTGACGTATTTATGTTCGTTCGAGCGTTAACTATTTAAGTAAAAAGTTAGCGATTACTGACTCATATGCATCGTAGATGTTAAAAGATCTTGTAAGAACTAGACAGCGCGTCTCGATTGCATCTAGGAGATTTTTGTTTTCACTCAAAAACTTGCCAAAATAATGTTAATATGTGTACATTGTACGAAATGACAACGCCGGGATTATCTACAACACCTGAAATATTAGCCGCATTTCGCTCTCAAAATTGGGAAGCCATCGAAGGTATTGTTAAGCAATACACTGAAATGTTGCTTAAGGGAGCCTTGAGTCTTGGTTTTAGGACGCAGCAGGCAGATGATCTTGTTCAATCGGTTTGGGCTACTTTTTTTGAAGTGGTCCACACATTTGAGGGAAGGTCGCAATTAAAGACCTTTCTGTTCGGAATTCTAATTAATAAATCCCGTGAATTTAAACGCGAGAACAGAAAAAACGACAATCATGATCCGATTGATGAGGTATTGGCGGATCGGTTTAGCCAACATGGCTCTTGGGCTAAGCCACCTATTGCACCAGACCGCTTCGTCGAGTCTATTCAAAGCCTACAGGTCATTCAAGACTGTATAGAGCACTTACCAGTCAATCAAAGGGCAGCGTTTTGCTTTCGAGAGGTTGAAGACTTAGAAATGCCTGAAATTTGTAAGATTTTGGACGTAACTAACACTAATCTAGGTGTCCTTCTTTTTCGAGCAAAAAATCGCTTGAGAGAATGCATCGAAAGAAAAGTGGAAATAAAATAATGTTATCCTGTAAAGAGATCGTTCATATTATGTCCTCAGATCAAGAACTCAAGTTTAGTCAAAAACTTGAGCTTCGAGCGCATCTTTTCATGTGTAAGCACTGTTCGGCCTATTCCAAGCAATTAAAAGCGATCGCCATTCAATTGCGACAAAATTTTCGAAATATAACAAAAACTGACCCAGAACACGTTCGTGACCTAGAAAATAAAATCATTCAAAATGCTAAAAAGTCTGGAAATTCAGGCCAGTAGTTGGCTTTAGGCGAGAAGACTCTATTGAGTCTTGAGAGTAGTAAAAATCAGTCCCATAGCTCCATATTAAGAGCATACTGAAAAGGTTCTTTTAGTCCACAATTTCAATATGAAGTTTTCGAGCGACTAGGAGTTTACAACATTTTTTTTTCATTCTTTACTGATCCAGGTGTTTGGCCAAAAAAATCCTTAAAAGCTTTATTAAATGCAGATAACGACTGATAACCAACCGAGTAACTAGCTTGGTCAACATTTGTGCCCGAATTGAGTAAAGTCCAAGACTTTTGCAGCCGCCACCAAGATAAAAATTGCATAGGTGTAGTGTTTCCAATCTTTCGAAACTTTTGCAGGAGCGATGATCTAGAAATATGGCCACAGGCCGCCATTGAATCTAAATCCCAATTAAATTCAGGTTTATCAACTACAGCAGAAACAATGGGATAAAGACTTGAATCAGAAAGAACATTCATAAAGTGCCCTTTTTTTTGTGGAATAGAAATATAGTCACCAAGGGCGTTTAAAAAAATTAATTCTGCGAGTTTATTTAATTTTGCTTTTTGTCCTAAAGAGTTTTGTTTCATATTTTCGTAAATAATAAGTTCTAAAATAGGCTGCATCCAACCTTTAATTTCAGAGTATCGAAATATGATATACTCAGGTAAAATATTTAAAATAGATTCACTTCCACGATGTGCAAAGCGTATATCAGCACAGAGTAAACCAGTGCTGTTAAGTTTACTTTCGCTGTTAAATGAAAAAATTTTTGGTTTTGCTGTTTCTCGAGTTGTGGGTAGCATACTGTGCTTTATTTCTTTTGGAAAAATAATAAGATCCCCATAAACAAGATCTGTCGTGAGTTTTGGCGGGATGTTTAATCGACATCGATCTGATGTCACAACATGAAAGCAAGTTTGCCCCAAATGTTTCTCATTGATTTGCCAGTTACCGCAAATTTTGGCGTTATGATAAATATCTACATCCAGATTAAGCAAGTTTAAAATTTTAGATAGTGCATCCATATTGTCCTTTAAAGGATGTAAAAAGCTTTTTAAAGCATTTTAAGTGCATTTTAATTACTATATCATGTCTTTAATAGGCAATTAACAAAAAAGGAGTTTTCTGTGAAAAAAATTATAATACTGATACATATACTATTAACGTCTGCATTAACTTATGCGACTGAGCTGCCAACGGTGGTGTTAGTCCATGGTGCATTTGAAGATGGATCATCTTGGAACAAAGTCACATCCCAGCTAATTAAAAAAGGTTATAAAGTTATCGCACTTCAAAATAACTTAGTAAGTCTTAAAGAAGATGTAGACAATACTCAGAAGGTTATTGCTAAAGAAAAACAGGTAGTATTGGTTGGGCACTCCTATGGAGGGGCTGTCATTACTCAGGCGGCCTTTGGAAAATCAAATGTAAAATCATTAGTCTATATTGCTGCATTTGCTCCTGATGAAACAGAACAATTAGGTCAATTAATCAATAAATTTGAACTAGCTCCAATTAATGAAGCACTACAGCCAGATGAAACTGGTTCTATCTATATTAAAAACGAAAAATATAGAGAGATTTTGATAAATGAAGCTTCAAACCATAAAGCTTTGGTTTTAGCTGCATCTCAACGTCCGATATCAGGATCTATTTTTGCTGAGCCGATGGGTAAACCAGCGTGGTCACAAATTAAATCTTGGTACCTATTAACACAAAAAGACAAAGCACTGCTTCCAGAAGTTCAGAAATTTATGGCTGAACGGGCAAAATCTAAAATTATGACTGTTGATAGTAGTCATAGTCCACACGTCACACATACAAATAAAGTTACGAAAACAATTATTGAGGCTGCTCAATAATTACAACTAAGGAGAATAAAATGGGATTATTTATAAAACACACACTTGAATCAGCACCAGCTGCAAGTCGACCACTTTTAACAGGGATTAAAGCTGCGTTCGGATTTGTGCCAACGATGTTTGAATACATGGCTGAAGCGCCAACGACGATTGAAGCTTATTTGCAACTTAATGAACTTGTATCAAAGACTAGTTTCTCAGTTTCTGATCAGCAGGTCGCATTGATGGCTGTCAGTGTTGAAAATAAATGCGAATTTTGCATTAAAGCTCATAAGGCCATTGGAAAAATGAAAGGTGCAAATTTAGAGACTCTACTTGCATTATCTGAAGGAAAAGAGATTGCGAATTCTAAAGATAAGGCGCTAGTTGATTTTGTACGCCTGGTTGTTAAAGAGCGCGGACGATTAACTTTGGCAGATCAAGAGAAATTCCTAAAATCAGGTTTTACTCAGCAAAATATTTTGGAAGTGATGCTGATTGTTTCGATTAAGACTTTATCAAACTATATAAATCATTTAACTCAGCCAGAAGTTAATACTGAACTTAAGTAGATTTGTAAAAGTTTAGTTCTACATCAAAAAATTTTTGGGGACTTTTAATAATTCTGTTTTTGCGGAAAAGTCCCCTGTTTTTATAAAGCATGGCAACTATCTAAATCACGTTACTGAAACATCATTAAATCTTGAATTTTCCGATTTTAAGTGAAGCAAAAAATAGTGAATTACTTCTATCCTCCCAGGAGATTCTATGAAATCAAAAATTAAAATCTATTCTACAAAGTTTTGTCCCTATTGTGTCCGAGCGAAATCATATTTTGCAGAGAATGGACTAGATTTTGATGAAATTGATCTTACGAATAAGTTTTCCGAAATTGACAAAATCAAAGAGAAAACCGGACACAGAACAGTGCCCCTTATCTTTGTGAATGATCTGTTCGTTGGTGGCTACACTGATATGATATCTAAAATCGAATCTGGAGAGTTGGTATTAAAATAATTGATGAAACACTGGCAATCGCCGCATTATTAATTCTTTTCAAAGCTCGAAATATACCGCTGATCTATCCAATTTTTGAGTCTAAGTGGCCACTTGCCTTCTAAGCTAAAATTTCCCCACACGAGGAGGGCTGAATTTTCTCCGGTGATGAGTATATTAAGGTGCTTAACTCTAAATTTGAAGTCAAACAGCTCTAAATCTAGTAGTGAATTTCTGATGTTTTTGACAAGATGACGCCCTTGATGAACGGCGATTACCCCGGATCTAGGAAGATTTGGATAATCGGCCATTTCAGTTCCATCTCCGGCTGCGAAGATACATCGAGATAGTCGCAGTTTAGAATCCATTTTCCCAGAGAATATTTCGGATGGCTGCGTGGGTGTGACTATAAAAATGGAATCGAACTGTAAATCTCCACTCTGACGTAACATGATGGTCTTTTGATGAATTTGGCTCACTGGTTCATTGAGATGAATTTTGATACCTCTTTTTAAAAGTGATTGTTTGATTTGTTCCGAAATTTTTTCGGAGTAGTTCTCGCAGAGCCTTGCGCCTTTAGATACTATATGAACTTCGCTATTTTTTGCCTGATTTTTATTAAGTCGTATTCTTAGGCTGGCCGCAACTTCCACGGCTGCAGCCCCACCACCCACAACGACAAATCTAGGATTTACGCAGGCACTACAAATTCTTTGAACTTCCCTCCATTTCGGCATGAATTCATCGAATGGCCGCAAATAGACTGTTTTGAAAGGAGCATCTGATGGGATTAAAGTCGGAGTCCCACCGACGTTGATCGACAGCAAATCAAAATCTATTTTATCACCTGACTTCAATGTCAATGCTTTGTTTGTTTGATCCACCGATTGAACTTCGTCTTGAATAAATTTAAATCCTTTAGATTCTGCAAAATCCGCAGAATTGATTGTTAAACCTCTCTCTTCGATTTCTCCCTTAATGAGGCACGGGATTAAGCCGGAATAGTAGGTCTGGCGACTTGGCGATATGAGAATAAATCGGTGATCTACAATCTCTTTAAACGTCAGTGCTTTTAATATTTCAAGATGAGCGTGACCACTTCCAACTAGAACTACGGTTTTACTTTTCATTTAAAGACCAGTTGTATTCTAGATATTTGATGGAAAACTTTTGAACGGAACTTAAATTCTCACTTTTGAGTGATTCCATATAAGGAAAAATAAAAGCTTGGACAGAGCCTTTTGCTTTCACAAAGTCGTCTTTATACCACTTGAAGATGGAGCTTAAGGCTAATTCTTTATTTGCTAGGTCATAATGATTTCTTGAAGAATCATTTAAAAATTGCTTTGTGGAATCATCAAGTTGTTGATTCAATTTCTCAGCTACGAAGGCCTCAGCGCGAAGTCCGGGGCATCCAATAGAAGCGCATACAAGGGCAAAATGAATTCGGGGCTCTTTGTACGTGGGCCTCACTTTTTCATGCTCGATCCAATCAAGACTGGTTTCTGCATCGAAAAGTTTAAAGAATTTCTGCTTCCAGGGACTTGAAAAGATCCCACCAATGTCCTTGATTGATTTCACTGGATAGTTTTCTAGAATCAATTTTACGGTCCATGCATTGTACGCATTGATTAAAAATGCGAGCTGTTGGTCGCGAGTCCAACGTTCAAAATCGGAACTCTTAACGTTGGAAAGTTCTTTAAGATATTGATCGAGGGCTTTAGAATTTAACTTAAGATCTTTATAATTCACCGCTGATGCTGAATGAGTCCAGGTTACTGATCTCTTTACGATTTCATTCCAACCACTATGACTGTGATCAAAGGCCATGGCTTGATTCCACCCAAAAAGAGCAAAGGTGCCTGCTAAAAATACTGATTTTATTGAATTGATCATAACTAATACCTCGTTCGGGCTATGAATGGCATCTGATCTGATAAGTGAAATTTAGACTCGAATTCTTACACTTTAAGTCACCAGCTACTCACTGATACGCACTGACCAAATGTTTACATATTAAAAAATACGGGGCAAAGTGTAAGTTTTGAAGGTCCTTTGTCACTAATAGATCTCGAGGAGAATTTATGCGGCGACATATCAATATGAGATTCCTTTTAGTAGCATTGATTCTGTTGCTAGTTACTATTTACTTTACGACTGGCGCCGGATCATATTTGACGCTAGCTAGCCTAAAAAAGAATCAGGAGCTTTTGAACGCTCAATTTTCAAACCATCCTATTTTGGTAAGCCTCATTTTTGGTCTTGGGTATGTCATCGTGACGGCCCTTTCGATCCCGGGTGCAACGATCTTAACTTTAGCATCTGGAGCAATATTCGGACTGTTTTATGGTACAATCATAGCCTCAGTAGCCTCCACACTAGGGGCGACACTTTCATTCTTGGGCGCGCGATATCTGTTTAGACAATCTGCCGAACGTCGTTTTCGGGAACGAATGAGCGCGATCAATCAAGGGTTAAAAAATGAAGGATCATTCTATTTATTCACATTGAGACTTATTCCAGCGTTTCCCTTTTTTCTAGTGAACCTTGTCATGGGTCTGACTCAACTTTCTGTGTGGAGGTTTATTTTAGTTAGTCAAATTGGGATGATACCGGGTACGTTTGTCTATGTTAATGCAGGAACCGAAATCTCAAAAATTGATAGCCTTAAAGGAATTTTAAGTCCCGGTCTTTTGATTTCATTTTCACTTCTTGGAATTTTGCCACTTCTTTCGAAATGGTTGATTGGATATTTCAAATCACGAAAACATCTTCGAAAATATAAAAAACCATCAAAGTTCGAATATAACATGGTTGTAATTGGCGGCGGTTCTGCCGGACTTGTCTCTGCTTATATTGCGTCAGCGGTGAAAGCCAAAGTCGCTCTGATTGAAAAGCACAAAATGGGCGGCGATTGCCTCAATACAGGGTGCGTTCCAAGTAAAGCCCTCATTCGGACGTCGAAAATATATAATTATTTTCGACGATCCAGAGAATTTGGATTGGAGCCCATAGCCTCCAAGCTTCAGTTTTCAAAAGTTATGGAGCGAGTTCAAAAAGTAATTCAAGAAATCGAACCACATGATTCCATAGAACGTTACTCAAGTCTTGGCGTCGAATGCATCACGGGTGAAGCGCAAATTCTCTCGCCCTATGAAGTGAAGGTGAATGGGAAAGTATTGACGACAAAAAATATTGTCGTTGCGACGGGCGCACGACCACTTGTTCCCAAGATCCCGGGCCTCGAATTAATTAGGCCGCTCACTTCGGACAATATTTGGAATCTTCGCGAGCAACCTAAGAAACTCGTTGTATTAGGTGGTGGCCCCATCGGCTGTGAGTTAGCGCAGTCTTTTGCTCGGCTTGGAACTCATGTCACTTTAGTAGAAATGTCGAATCGAATTATGGCTAGGGAAGATGTCGATGTGTCTGAAGTCGTGACAGACTCTTTTCGAAATGAAGGCGTACAAGTTTTAACATCTCACAAGGCCCTTCGAATTGAGAGTACCTCGGGCTTGACGCGATTAATTTGTGAAACAGCTGGAAAAGAAGTTGCCATTGAGTTTGATCAAATTTTATTAGCGTTGGGTCGACGCGCTAACGTGACCGGATTTGGGTTGGAAGAACTTGGTGTTGAGATATCTGGACGAGGAGCTGTTATCGCGGATGAATTTTTACGGACAACCAATTTTCCAAATATTTATGTTTGTGGCGATGTCACGGGACCGTATCAATTTACTCACACAGCAGCTCACCAAGCTTGGTATGTGGCAGTGAATGCACTGTTCAGTCCCTTTAAATCCTTCAAAGTGGATTACCGAGTAATCCCTTGGTGCACATTCACCGATCCTGAAGTTGCACGAGTTGGACTTAACGAAATTGAAGCAAAAGAAAAAAATATTGATTTTGAGATGACGAAGTACGGAATAGATGACCTTGATCGGGCCATTGCTGACAGCGAAGCCCACGGATTTGTCAAAGTGCTCACTGTTCCTGGAAGTGATCGAATTCTAGGTGTCACAATTGTCGGTCATCACGCAGGCGACATCATTGCCGAATACGTAACAGCTATGAAGTATGGGTTGGGACTTAATAAAATACTTGGGACAATTCATATTTATCCCACATTGAGTGAGGCCAATAAATACGCCGCAGGCGTTTGGAAAAAACAAAACGCGCCGCAGTTTGCTCTAAATATTTTAAGGAAGTTCCATGCGTGGCGAAGAACCTAGAAGCTGATTTGCTCGCGCTGCGAGTCGGTGTTTCTATTGTCACGCCGATGGTGTTATGATTTAGTTTTCTGTAGGATTTAATTATGATTGATGAACCATTTCGCGCAAAACTACCAAAATTCGTTGATCCACTGCTTCGGCTTTATAAAGCGCTAGGATTGACTCCAAATTCTGTGACCCTTTTGGGATTAGGATTTGGAATTATCGCAGCCTTCCTTGTCGCAAGAGAAATGTTCGTGCCGGCTATTGCAGTTTGGTGGCTCGGAAGACTTTTAGATGGTACCGATGGAATTTATGCTCGAAAAACGAATCAAAGTAGTCACTTTGGTGCTCAACTTGATATTTTATCTGATATGGCTGCCTACTCCGCAATGATTATCGGCTTTAACTTTGCATTTCCGGAATTACAAAGTTTGTGGTCCATTATACTTTTGCTTTATGTACTTTGTATCACGGGAGCTTTGTCATTAGGTAATCTGCAAGATAAAATGAATATTCCAACTCAAAACAATCGCGGACTTCGACTAGCGTCTGGGATCGCTGAAGGTGGCGAAACTGGAATTGCCTATACGCTGTTTCTCATTTTTCCGGAATATATTATATTCTTAGCCCGCGTTTGGATTTTAATTCTGATTGTCACTGTTATAGCACGGTTAATTTTAGCAAAAAGAGAGTTGTAAAATGCATTTTCTATTTTTTTTAATTTTTTTATCTTTAAATATTTTTGCTGCCGAAAAAGTTGTCTACTTTAATGCCTGGGCAGGTAACGAGAAAATTAACCAGTACATTCAAAATCAAAGCGCCGAATTTGAAAAATCAACTGGGATCAAAGTTATTCATGTAAAGGTGTCAGACTACCAACCGGTCATAAAAAAAATTGCAGCAGAAAAATCCGCCAAAAACCTAAGTCAAGGTTCTGTCGATGTTCTCTGGGTCAATGGTGAAAACTTTGCGGCGCTAAAAAATCAAGGACTGCTTTTCGGACCAATTTCTACCAAAGTTGCAAATTACAAAAACATTAATTCTGAAGATCCCGACTATAAGTTTGATTTCAATGTACCCGTCGAGGGATTTGAAATTCCATGGGGAAAAGCCCAATTTGTTTTTATTTGGGATAAAGACCGTACTTCATCACTTCCGACATCAGCTTTGGAACTTCTAGAATTGGCTAAAAAGACACCAGGTAAGATGACTTATGTCAAACCTCCGCAATTTCATGGCGTTACTTTTTTGAAGCAAATACTTATGGATTTATCTAAGAAACATCAAGAGTTTCAGAAATCCTGTGATAATGTCGACATGGAAAAATTATCAAAGCCGCTATGGACCTATTTGGATAAATTTCACCCCCAATTATGGCGCAAGGGAACTGCGTTTCCACTTTCAGTACAAAAAATGCATCAAATGCTTTTAGATAAAGAAATATTATATTCGTTGAGTTTTAATCCGATGGAGTCGGATTCATTGGTAAAGAAAAAGGAAATTCCAAAAAATTCTGAGTCACTAACATTTAAGAAAGGTGGTATCGGAAACGTTCACTTTTTGTCGATTCCTTTTAATGCAAAGAATAAGGACGCTGCGCTACTTTGGATAAATCACCTAATTTCAATCCAAGCTCAAATTTCCAAATCTGATATTGATCTCTGGGGCGACCCGACTGTGCTCGACATAGGAAAGCTCAGTGAATCTGATCGTTCTAAATTTCCGTTAAAAGTCTTAAAGGGGCCTCTTATCCCAGAACCACATGCTTGCTGGGTCAAGTATCTTCAAGATGAATGGCTTAAGCGGTACGGGACTGGAACGAAAGATTAATGCGGACTTTTTCACGGTTATCAGTGCTAATTATATTTTTTCTTCCATTGTTTGCATCATTATTTTATTTCTCTGGCTCTGTGATTCATTTATTTTCTGATCCCCAGGCGCTGGCAACCTACTGGACACCCTATTTAAAGGCGGCAAGTCTTGTATCTCTTTCAGTAGGAGTCGTGAGCACTGTTGTGGGTGTTTTAATTTCTTTTTTTGTCGGCTATGCAATATTTAGTTTTCGAAATCACAACCCTCAGCGATTTATTTCCTTTTTTCTATCTGTTCCACATTTGGCGTTTTTTTCTGGCGTTCTTTTTTTAATTTCACCATCGGGTCTTCTTTCAAGAGTTTGGTCAATTTTTTCTGATATTCCATTTTATGGAATGGATCGAGATCCTTGGGCATTGAGTTTTTCACTCACGCTTGCGCTTAAGGAAAGTCTATTTTTAGTTTTTGTTTTGCTGCCGTCAATAACTGATAAAAAAAATGAACCAGAATTGATTGTTTCACAAAGCTTTGGTCATACTGACTTTACATATTGGAGTTATGTTCTATGGCCCAGGCTATTGCAGTCACTGCGCTATCCGATATGGATTGTAATTGCTTATTCGCTCAGTGTTGTTGATTTGGCAATGGTTTTAGCTCCCACAAATCCACCACCATTTTCCGTTGTTTTGTGGGAGTTTTTTCAGAGTGCAGATGTGGATAACCAAATGAAAAGTGTTTTGGGAAGCTTACACATTTTAGTTATGCTGGTTTTAGTCATTTTAATTTGGGAATTAATCGGCAAGGTTTTCTCTTTTGCGTTGAAGATTCGCTTAAGGTGGCCAATTAGGTCTGAGTCTATTTGTTTTCGGAAAACTATTCTGGGATTTTATTTTTTTCTTCTATTTGTACCTTTAGTGGTTCTTGGTTTATGGGCAGTTGCAGACGAATGGGTTTTTCCTAATATCATTCCTTCGAGTTTCACATATGAAAATTTCGTTTATGGTATAAAAAGTATTTTCTCTCAAATATCGACAACAGTCATCTTGGCATTTTTATCAAGTATGATGGCGACTTGTGTGGGATTGATATGGCTTGAGTGGGACAGAAGGGCGACTAAAGATTGGCTAATGATTCCTATTTTATTTGTACCAGTTTTTCCTATCGTTCCTTTATTATTTGGATTTGATGTGTTTCTATCCTCAAGCTTTAAACCAAGCTCGTTAGTAGCAGTGTTTTATGTTCACTTGCTCTTGGTTTTTCCTTATGTGTTTATTATTTTGAAAAGCCAATTTATGAAGTTTGATGAACGATACAAAGTCACTTCTTTAAGCCTTGGGCAAAGTGTTTTAAAGTTTTTTCTTACTATTAGAGTTCGTATGTTACTGAGTGGGATTCTTACAGCGTTTTCAGTCGGATTTGCGGTCAGTATAGCTCAATACTTACCCACTGTTTTCATCGGAGGCGGTCGAGTTGAAACTTTAACGACACAAATGGTCGTTGCTGCTAGTGGAGAAAACAGAAAGTGGATGGGTGTCTTCGGAATCCTACAAATTTTAATTCCAGCCATTGTATTTTTTGTTTCCGGAAAACTTGCGAAAGAGAAGGTTTAAATGTCGGTATTTAGAGCTATCAATGTTTCAATAAGCATAAAGGATAAATCACTTTTTCAAAATCTCTCATTTGAAGTAAAACCTGGTGAAGTATTGGCTGTGATGGGAGCCAGTGGTAGCGGAAAAAGTAGCTTGCTTAGCTATATTGTTGGGTCCTTGGCTCCGACAATTCAAGCGTCTGGAGAGCTTTATCTGGAGGATAAAAGAATTGATCTGCTAGAAATTTCGAAGCGCAAAGTCGGCATTCTTTACCAAGATGATTTACTGTTTCCACATTTTAGTGTTGGAGAAAATTTATTGTTTGGCATGAAAGAACCGCGAGAACGATTGGCTCGAAAATTAATTATTGAAAAGTCATTAAAAGATGCAGGTCTGGTTAATTTTTTTGATCGTATGCCATCCACATTGTCTGGTGGCCAACGTTCACGAGTCAGCGTATTAAGGGCAGTTTTGTCAAACCCCGAATTGATCTTGTTGGATGAGCCATTTTCGAAACTGGATAAGTCGTTAAGGGTGAATTTTCGTGATCTAGTTTTTATGGAAATGAAACAACGAGCAATTCCCTGCATAATCGTAACCCATGATGTCGAGGATGTACCCGTTGATTCCCATAAAGTTTTAATTGAATGATGAATTATAGTTTGAGATATCGTTTTCCATACATTACAAACAGGTTGATTCATAGTCAGACTCTATCTCTAAGCCTTTCGCGTGAGCACAACGGTTAACAAAGTTGAAGTATGAGACGACCATAATAGCATGTTGCCATTGACCTTCCGAAAAACCATTTCCCAAAAACTCAGAATGTAAAACCGAAGTTTTCCATGGCGTCCTTGTTAACGTATCGGCAAGTGACGCAAGCACCTGGGACCTGTGTTTATCGACCTTAGTCTTGGTGTTTTTTAATGCTTCGGCATGATGTGCGATGCAGTACGGACATGCATTGGCTTTGCTTACTTCCACAGCCAAATACTCCCTGTCTGCTCTTTCAAGCGGTAGCCCATCTTGCAGCATGATTGATTTGTAGAATTGGTAATGGGCCATAATTCCTTCTGGGAATTCTGAGAAAGAGGTATGAATCGCAGCAAGACCACCTCTTTCGGCCTCAATAAGATTATAGACTTCGTTTAACTTCATTTGACAGCTCCTTGTCCCATGTGAGTGTACTTACATTTAATTTTCTTACGATTTTTTGTAAGAAATTGATCTAATTCTTCACTTATCAAATATAGCACAAATACGAGTGCTCGAATGTAGAGTAAGGATAGACGCATGGTTATAGCAATTTCATTGGCAAGGTCCTTTTTGGCCTTTGCGGCTTCAAGAGGAGTCTTGTGATGAAAACATTTACTGAATCTTTATCAACAGCTGGTCTAAAATTAAATCGGACACCTGTTGAAATATTGCAAATAAATATTGGCCGTCTGTGTAATTTGGCTTGCCATCATTGCCATGTTGAAGCTGGTCCTAAGCGAACTGAAAATATGGAGTCAGCTACTGTCGATCGAATTATTGATCTTCTCGAGAATTCGGAGACGATTCACACGGTTGATCTAACGGGTGGCGCACCAGAACTCAATCCACATTTTCGTCGTTTAGTTATTGCCGCCCGAAAGCTAAATAAACAAGTTATTGATCGCTGTAATTTGACGGTTCTTTACGAGCCAGGTCAGGAAGAGACCGCTTATTTTCTAAAAGAAAATGGAGTTCATATTGTGGCCTCGCTGCCTTGTTATTCCAAAAAGAATGTTGAACAGCAACGTGGCCGAGGTGTTTTCGATAAAAGTATCGAGGCGCTCAAGCTTTTCAATAAATTGGGATATGGAAAAACAGATTCAAATCTGAAACTGGATCTTGTCTACAATCCGACGGGTCCATTTTTGCCGCCCTCGCAGGAAAAATTAAAACAGGATTATAAAGCTGAGCTGAAAGAGTTGTTTGATATCGAATTTAATGAACTATACACCATCACAAATATGCCTATTAAACGCTTTCTTAAAGACCTCGAACGCTCGGGCAAACTCTCAGAATATATGGAGTTACTGGCAAATAGTTTTAATCCCACAGCAGCTAAGGGAATCATGTGCCGAAGTCTTGTGTCGGTAGCTTGGGACGGTGAAATATTTGATTGCGACTTCAATCAAATGCTCGAACTGCCTCTTGGCGCTGGACGAAAAACAGTATGGGACTTGAATTCATTTAATGAACTAGAAAATAAACCAATTACTTTTGCAAACCACTGTTACGCCTGCACTGCCGGAGCCGGAAGCTCTTGTGGTGGCGCATTGGTATAGCGAATATTTTTTGAAAGGAAAAAACATGAGCAATGAATTTTCAACTTTAGAATCAGTAAAAAATTATTACGGGAAAGTATTAAAAACAAACGCGGATCTAATGACATCCGCGTGCTGTACCGCCGAATCTCTGCCTATGGAGGTTAGAAAGATTGTTTCCGAAATTCACCCCGAGGTAAACGAGAAATTTTACGGCTGTGGCAGCCCATTTCCACCTTCGCTTCAAGGTCGGACTGTTCTTGATCTAGGTTGTGGTGCCGGTCGTGATGTTTATATTCTGTCTAAGTTGGTTGGAGAACTCGGACAGGTTATCGGTGTTGATATGACTGACGAGCAGTTAGCTGTCGCCAACAGACATATCGATTACCACCGCGAGAAATTCAAATATCAAAAGTCTAACGTTAAATTCTTAAAAGGATACATCGAAGATCTTGAAACAGCAGGTGTAAAGTCAAACTCAATAGATCTAGTTGTTTCAAATTGTGTGACTAATCTGTCACCTAACAAGTCGCGGGTTTTTTCGGAAATTTTTAGAGTATTGAAGCCAGGTGGCGAGCTCTATTTCAGTGATGTCTTTGCAAGCCGAAGAGTTCCACAAAATCTAGCGACCGATCCGGCACTTCTTGGGGAATGCCTTGGTGGCGCACTTTACAAGGAAGATTTTCGAAGACTTCTCGCGAAGATTGGCTGCAATGATTTTCGAGTTATTTCAAGCAGCCAGATTTCATTGAACGATCCGGAAATCACAAAAAAAATCGGAATGATCGAATTTACTTCAATTACTTTCAGAGCTTTCAAGTTAGATTTAGAAGACCGGTGCGAGGACTTTGGACAGGTGGCCTATTACTTGGGAACCGTTCCGGATCGTCCACATTCATTTATGCTAGATGACCACCACCTCTTTCAAACTGGTAAGCCGATGCTCGTATGCGGAAACACGTCGGATATGATTTCTAAGACTTGGTACAAAGATCACTTTAAAGTCGTCGGCGAAAAATCAAATCACATGGGCTTGTTCGATTGTGGTCCCACTCCTGTTGCTAGCTCTCCAGCTGGCGCGGGCGCATGCTGTTAGGTGGACATTCAATATGGAAAAGCGTCGGGTTATTTCAGAGTTTATCGGCACAATGTTTTTAATTATTATAGTGGTTGGTTCCGGTATCATGGGCGAAAAGCTGGCTGCGGGTAATGCTGCGATTGCGTTGTTGGCGAACGCAATCGCTACGGGTGCCGGTCTTTTTATTCTCATATCAATATTTGGGCCGATTTCAGGCGCGCATTTTAATCCTGCCGTAAGCACCTATTTTAAAATTCGTGGCGATCTTAAAACTCCGTTGTGGATTTCTTACATCGCGGCTCAAGTAATTGGAAGTCTTCTTGGAATCATCATCGTGCATTTCATTTTTGAAGTTCCCATCTTTCAATTATCAACTCACGCACGAAATGGTTTGCCTCAAATGGCCTCCGAATTTATTGCAACAATCGGGCTTCTCTTTACTATTGTCGGCTTTGTGAAGTTTAACCCTTCTAAAACTGCTCTTGGTGTTGCAAGTTATATCACGGGTGCATATTGGTTCACTTCCTCAACGTCATTTGCAAACCCGGCAGTTACTATTGCCAGATCTTTTACAAATACTTTTGCAGGTATCGCCCCTCATAGCATTGCTGGGTACATCGCTGCACAAATTCTTGCAGTTTTCATTTTTGCTTCGATTGAAGCCTTTGTTTTTGGCGAATCACAGCTCAAGGAGAAATCATGATCGGAATTATTGGCGGCACAGGACTCTATAAAATTGATGGAATCAGTAATGTTTCGAGTCGCAGTATCGAAACACCATTTGGTGCGCCTTCTGCCAATATTCTAATAGGAGAGCTTTCAGGAATTAAAATAGCCTTTTTACCAAGACACGGCAGTGATCATCAAATTTTACCTTCCGAAATTAATTACAGAGCAAATATATGGGCTCTAAAAACGGTCGGTGTCAGACAAATCATAAGTGTTTCAGCCGTTGGAAGCTTAAGAGAAGAGGTCCATCCTGGAGACCTTGCAATGCCCTCTCAGTACTTTGATTGGACTAGAGGTCGTAGAATTGGAAGCTTTTTTGGTCAAGGTCTGGTAGCCCATATATCGACAGCGCAGCCGAGCTGTGCGACTTTGTCTAAAACAATTCAAGATTGTTCTCGACAGACCGATATCCGCATTCATGAATCGAAAACTTACGCATGCGTTGAGGGGCCAAGACTTGGAACTCGAGCGGAGAGTCTATTTTTACGTCAAGCAGGATGCGACCTAGTGGGAATGACCAATGTTCCTGAAGTCTTCTTAGCTCGAGAGGCACAGATCTGCTATTGCACAATCGCTGTCGCTACAGATTACGATTGTTGGCTTGATGATCCCTCCCAACATGCATCGGTAGAAAAAGTCATTGAACTTTATGGAAAAAACATTAGCCGAGTGCAGTCCTTGTTAAAGAAAGTCGTTGAGCACGAAAGCAATCACACTGAATGCAGTTGTCATTCAGCATTAAAATTTGCAGTGATGACTAAGGAATCTGTTTTGTCTCATGAGCAAAGGCAAATTCTTGCCTTTCTAAAGGAATAATTTTGGAAATTTCAGTGATCATTCCAGTAGGAAATAAAGACGAGTCTTGGAAGAGTCTTCTCCCTGATTTGCGTTCTCTTGATCATGATGATGAAATTATTTTTGTTTTTCAGAACAATACAAAATCTGATTGTGAAAGCGAAGTTTCCCGTTTTAAAATTGTCGCCACTTGTCGCTGGATTCAATCAAGCCCTGGCAGAGCTAAGCAACTTAATCTGGGTGCCAAAGAAGCAAAAAATGAAAGCCTCTTTTTTCTACACTGCGACTCAAGATTATCAACCCTTGGCATTAAGAATTTGAAGATGGCAATTGTGAAATATTCAAGCCAAATTTTATTTTTTAATCTAAGGTTTTTGAACGATGGTTCAAAGTTAATGTCTCTCAATGAAATCGGAGGATGGATTCGATCCCGAGTTTTACGCCTACCATTTGGCGATCAGGGATTTTGTCTTTCAAAAAGAACTTTTTTGACTTTAGGTGGTTTTGATGAAGTCGTTTCTTACGGTGAAGACCATTTGTTCATTTGGAAAGCCCATCAAAAAGGAATTCCTATTCATTGCGTGGGAAATGGTTTGAAGACCAGCTCTAGGAAATATGCTTTGCGGGGATGGTCACAAACGACGTCTCGCCATATTGTCCTAACTTTTCGTCAAGCTCTTCCAGAGTTGATCAAACTGATTCGGAATGGCAGGTCACGATGAGGACTAAAGGAGTTCTTGCTATTTTCGTTAAAACACCTGAATTCTCGCCAGTGAAAACGCGGCTTGCACAAGGTATCGGCAAAGCAAAAGCACTTCAGTTTTATAATCAAGCGCTCGATGCAACTGCTGCACTTGCATGTCATGTGAGATTCGAGCTGAAAGATCAACTGGATCTAGTCTGGGCGGTAGCTGAGCTCCAAGGACTTGATTCGAATCGCTGGAAGGATTTAGGTACGGTTTTTCAAGGAGAAGGCAGCCTCGGAGAGCGACTTCACACAGTTTACGATAAACTTATAGATCAGTATGAATATGTGACTTTTATGGGGGCAGACTCGCCCCATATACCGACTTCTGAATTACTCAATGGACTCAATCTAACGAAAAAATGGCGAAACGAGAAATTCATAATTGGAGAGACATTTGATGGCGGGTTTTATTTTTTTGGAGGAAGCAAGCCGTTAGAAAAAGACGTTTGGACGCAAGTTGAATACAGCTCGGCTCAAACCGCTCAGCAGTTGGAATCCGCGCTCGAGAAATTTGGTGGCATTGAAAAGATTGAAAAGAATTTCGACATCGACACTGTTGAGGATCTTTTGCGTTTGTCTTCAAACAAAAATATTTTACTACACCCGCAGATGAACCTTATTGAGTGGATAAGGACGCTTGAATGAATTGGACCAAGAGCTTCCAGTCATTTTTATTTGCGGCTATCGTAATTCCCACAAATAATCTGACAGAATGGAAAACTGAAAAATTTTCTGGCGTCCCTAAAAATGAAACCGCAGTCTCACCCGGTGGATTATATGTTAAAGTCAAAAATTCAGCTGGTCCACTCATCTTTCCTCTAAAATCGAAAACTAAATTTGTAGGTTTTAAGATCCGCGGCGAATTTAAAGGCCTACCGAAGATCACAAATCCCTCTCTGCAAGGTGAAAAGGGATTTGACGATTATCCTTTAAGGTTGGGGTTTGTAATTCCGGGCGAAAAGAAACTTTCAGGTTTCAAAAAAATGATTGCTGCTCAATGGGTTAAGAATCTGTATGAACAAGTTGAAGATGGAATTGGTATTGACTCCGTTCACTTTTTTAATGTCACGCAGAACACTCAGCAGGTCGGTAAAATCAGAACACATCCCGCATCAGACTTATTTCATGAAGAATTTTTTGCTGAAGTAAAACATTCGGGTCCATTTGCCTATGATTTTCAATTTCAGAAACCAATTGAAGCAATCGCAATCTGGCTGAGTATCGACGGTGATGATACTAAGTCAACATTTGATGTTTTGATTTCGGGGCTAGAACTAAAAGTTAGTGACGAAGAAAGTTTATGATTGATAATCTCTTTAAATCAACACTATCGAAAAATGTTAGATCAGTTTATGAATTGAATATTTAGAAAAATGGTTCATTTTCTGAACCAAATACATAATTCTCATCATCATATTAAAATAATAAAGACGTCTCTGAAAATCACAGCAATGAAAAATTTTGAATAGAATGGATAATCAAACATATTCTTGAAACTGAATTAGTATTCGTCGATTTAGAAGAATCTTTTTCCGATATGGTTCGGGAATGTTATTCCGAAACTACCAAAGTTGCTTGGTGCAAATTTGATACGGTTGAATTACTTAAAACAAATAATCCTATTTCTTGGCAAATAGCGATGTCTGAGCATGCTACAACTGAAGAAGAGAATGAAAGAATTGTTTCTTTCGATAACGGTACAACCTACTACGCCGTTTATGATTTAGAGATATTGTTAGGATAAACTGTAATTGGAAAATTTGTTTCAACAACACCAGGTGCATATTGACCATGAACTTTCTTCAATTTTTTTACCCAATTTTTGGCCTTCCGTAAATTCAGATCAATCACATTAAGTCTAATGCTTAATTATCTGTAAAATGTTTGGGCACCGTATTTGTAATAGTAGTTTTATGTGAATTTACGGAGGGGGCGCCGGAATGAAGCACAATATCCTTTTGGTCGATGACGATGCAGTTTTTAGAAAAGCCATGGGTTCTTTTCTTGAAGACGAAGGCTTTTTCGTGAAGTCTGTTTCAAGCGGCGATGAAGCCATTGCCATTGTTAGGCAAAAACTAATCCCATTTTCACTTGCGTTAATTGACTACCATATGCCCGACGTCAAAGGGCCAGAAACAATTAAAAAATTAAAAGAACATAATCCAAATCTTACCGTACTTGGACTCTCAGGTGATGACTCTGTGGATGCGCACAATGACTCGTTAGAGTCTGGTGCCGTATTTTTTATTGAAAAGGATATAGGCGAGGCGAAATTGTTAAGTATTTTGCACAGAGCTTGCCGTGAAGTTGAAAAACGCACGAAACCTGTTTCAATTTCTAGTCACAGTGACAATCAAAAGCTGATTGAATCAATTGGCATGATTGGAGTATCCGAGGCTATGGCTGAGGTTGCACGTCTTATTCTAAAATTTGGCCCATCTAATGACACAGTTCTAATTCGTGGTGAAATGGGCACCGGAAAAGAAAAAGTTGCCAGAGCTATTCATAGTGCCTCTTCAAGAGCAAATAAACCATTCATCCCAGTCAATCTTGCTAGCATTTCAGCCGGTGTCTTTGAGAGTGAACTCTTTGGCCATGAAAAAGGATCGTTTACTGGTGCTGCGAAAGATCGAACTGGATATTTTGAGGCCGCCAATGGTGGGACACTATTTCTTGATGAGATCGGTGAATTACCAAAACATTTGCAAGCAAGTTTGCTTCGGGTGTTGCAAGAAAAAACGATAATGCCTGTAGGCTCTAACGAAACAAAAAAAGTTGATTTTCGACTTGTTGCCGCGACAAATGCACCATTAGAAAATCTAATTGAGCGAAATCTTTTTCGTGAAGACTTGTTCTTTAGGCTTAACGTGCTTCCAATTCACATCAAACCATTGCGCGAGCGCCCAGAAGATATTCCTATATTGGCGCAGCATTTTTTAAAAATAGCCAACTTAGAACAAGGCCGAGAACTAATTCTGCTCGAATCATCTGTTGATCAACTTAAAAAACTCAGTTGGCCGGGCAATGTTAGGGAACTTGAACACGGTATTCGATTTTTGACAAACCTTTCAAATGGGCCGCATCTTGAAATTGAATTACTTAAAGATCGAAAAGATCCAAATTTAGTTTCAAGAAAAAAAGTGGATTTGGAAACCTTAAAATTCACACAGATGGCAGATGAGAAAAATATAGTTTTAAAAGCTATCGAAGAAAGTGGATCGATTTCAGCAGCTTCACGATTGCTGAATATCAGTCGCAGTACTGTCAGAGAAAAAATGAAAAAATATGGAATTGAACTTAAACGTGAACTTTTACAGGGGGAAAAAGAATGAAAAAAACGTTATTAATCATGATTGCAGGAATGTTGGGAATCGGCTCATCTAGCTTTGCTGATGAAGCCCAGGCAAAAAAACTCACTCCACTTCAGCTTACTCAAATCGCATGGGCGATTAAGCTACTTGGTGAAACGAAAACACTGAGTGTTTCAGAAAACCAGTGTGTCAGTTTTGATCAAGATATTTTGAGTTTACTTGAAGCTGAGGGTCAAATTCAAAGGGGTGGTGTGCATCCAACTACAGTTTGCTTTGGCGGTGGTCCTGGGGCTGCGTCTGCGTCTGAAGCTAAAACTAAGTAAAATTTTTATGACAATAAATAAAATAAAAACTATTATTGTCCTATCTATTTTACTGATGCTCGGAGGAGCTGTTTCTATGAAAGTACAACAACAAAATAAAACTCTAAGAGTCGCATTTCCAGTGCGACTCAAGTCAACAGCCTACGAGCCAACTAATATAAATTTTGATTATGAATATATATTTTTGGAAAATGTTTACTCGCCACTTGTTGAAATCTCAGCAAGTGGCTCTGTCGAGCCGGGCGTAGCAGAAAAGGTCGAATGGATTGGTGACGAACTTAAACTCACTATTAGAGACAGTCTTAAAACTATTTCAGGAAAAAGTATTACCGCTACTGATGTTGTTTTTTCTCTTAAACGGCTTTTAGTCCTTTCGGGTAACACACATGGAAATTTTCGAGATATAGTCTGCCCAGGAATTGTGATTAAATCTACCGAAGAAGAATGTCCTGGGATCAGACAAGAGGGCAATTCAGTTTTCCTAAATGCGAAAGGTAAAAAATCATTTTTGTTACCAATGCTCGGGGCGATTGATTTTGCGATCATTCCAAAATCAAGTGCTGATCCTATATCGCTTAAAATCATAAATTATAGCGAAACTAGTGGCCCCTATTCAGTTGATAGCGACGACGGAAATGGAAAAATTCAATTACTAAAAAATCCAAATCATTATTTTGCAACAGACGATGTTGCAAATAAAATCTTTTTTATTCCAACGGATCTTAAATCTGGAACTAATAGTTTAGCTGCTTTTACAAATGGGATTGTAGATCACCTTACGACAATAGATGCATCCAAGCCAGAGGACGTAATTAATTTTGCACAAAAAAATTCAGATACTGACCTTCTAGTGACGATGAAAATTAGAACGCTTGTCTTAGTTTTTACCCAAAAAGGCGAAAAAGAATTTAGTTCAGCAGAACGACGCTATATCGGTAAAAAGATGCAAATCGCATTCAATAAAATATATAATGGAGTTGCTGGTGTTGAGCAACGGTCTGAATTTTTTCCAAACCTAAGTGAGGGTGGGCTAAATGCCGAGCAACAAAATCGCTTTAAAATGGAATTAGACAACGAAACAACAGAACCGAATCAAAAAATTCAACTTGGAATTATCCGCCGAGGCACTCTCGAGGAATGGGCAACTCCTATCAAAGAACTTTTACCACAAGTGGATGCGAGTTTGATTGGGTATATTCCTGATTTCAAAAATGATCTTCAACCTGAAGACACTCCGCACGCTTTTATTGGATTCACTGATACTGGCTTTATGGAAGACATAGGACTTATTTCATATTCACTCAATTCTGGTGTGCTGGGTCTGAATAAACATGATCGCGCGCAATGGCTAGCCCATTATATGGCTACCGATGACAAAGAAAAACGAATCAAAAAACTTAAGGAGCTGCATTTTGATGCTCTTACTAGGCCAACCGTTGTACCATTGATGGCTCTGCCTTATGCAGCGTTAGTAAGAAAGCCATGGAAGATCGAATTATCTGAACTCTATGCAAATAATCAATTATGGCGCATAAAACTCCGTTAGCCACATGGCTTTATCTAAATCGATCCGTGCTTGCACCTACCTTTACAGAATTTAAAGGTTCAGGCGAACTTGTACCCGGATTATTTGATTTTTCCACAAAGATTACCTGGCAAGGAATTGAAATCGAGGGTTGCGGCGTTGACGATAATCGTGAAATTGCCTTTGAAAAATCAGTGGCTGAATGTATTGAGAGAATCATTTGTGTCTCAAAAAGTGTTGATTCCATCGGACTAGCGGTTTCTGGCGGAAGTCATTGCCCTGAATCTCACGCAAAATTTGAAGCCTTAGAAAGATTTTATTTAAATGAGCATCTAGAGAATGAGATACCACTTCGTGAAGTAAAATCTAAAATTCTTTCGCCCAATAGCTTTTTAGATATGAATAAAGACTGTGAAGTCCGTTTTTTTCAAATGGCAACGCCAAATAGCCTATTTGGTTTGGTTTGTCAGATTTCAGATGCCGAGAGAATATCTTTTGGCTTTGCACTGTCAGAATCAATGGAAACTTCGCAGCGACGATCATTTTTAGAGTCGATTCCGAGTTTTTGTTGGTTAAAAAATAAAAATGGACCTAATGAATCCGTTTCAAGCGTGCCATGGCAGATTTCTAGAGAATTCATATCAAAAATCAGCCCTTTGCTCGGCACTATCTCAGTAGATGAATTGCACAAATCTTTTTTACCGGATCTTGTATCAGTAGAATTAAACTATTTTGATATCCCAATTTTGAAATCTGCTCCGCTAAAAATATCAAAGTACAAAGTCTCAAAAATAAGCGGTGATCAATGACTGCGATGACTCCCGAGACTAGAATTAAAGATTTTGAAAATCGGCAAATTGTTGTGTCTGCTTTGGTCCTATTGATTTTTTTCGGGTTGGCATTGATTTCTAATACGTTGTATATTCAATCAGTCGCTGAGGATAATACTAAGCTGTTGTCTCGTTTCGTTAAAGTTGGTGATTTTCGAGAAACCTCTTTGATTCTGCAAGAAGCAAGACTTTCGAAATTTATAAGTATCAGGTACAAATCTACGGTACCTGATCGCTCATTCATTTTGCCACCAAGCGCAGAACTTGAAGGCAAAAAGACTTTTTGGAAAGCGTTTTCATCAGATGAATATTCAACTACAATTTCAAACGAACTAAGTGATGGACCAGCCGATACAATTATCTATGAGTATTCACGATTTAGATTTGTTTCTTATGCATTTTTCATTTGGTTAATTTTAAATCTGGTTTCTATTCCCCAAACCAGATTTATGAGAAAACGATTGGTCGAGCAGTTTCATCGGGATCTCGAACTACAAAAAAAGGTCGCTAAAAGCGAACTAGCGCACCAGGTTCGACATAACTTACGAACTCCGCTGGCCGCTTTGATGCGAATTCCTGGTCGCTTGCCGTCTAGTGTGGCAAAAGATAAAGATTTGCTTCAGGTTACAATAAATCAAATAAAAGATTTAGTTGCCAAACTTGACGATACGAAAACTGAGGAACTTTCAGATCAAACTAAAACTGACATTTATGGAACTCTCGTTCAGGCCCGACGGGAGCTCGATTTATATGTACCAAAGGGAATTGATTTTCATTTTGAAATCGATGATATGATTTTATCGACTTTGGCTACTCATATTCCTGTTGAGATGCGATCCATTTTAGGAAACTTAGTTACAAATTCAATAGAGGCAATGAACAATGCTGGCCGAATCAATATCAGGTGCAGAGATTTGGGAGCTGAAGTTGAAATTATTGTTGCAGATACTGGATGCGGGATTGCAAAAGAAATTCAACCAAATATTTTCGATAAAGATTTTTCGTTTGGCAAAAAAAATGGGACTGGTGTCGGCCTTTGGCATGCGAAAGAATTCTTATCAGCGTGGGGTGGTTCAATTGAAGTTAATTCAAGCCTCGGTTTAGGATCGACTCTGACAATACGACTACCAGTCAATGACCGAGCGAAATGGTATTTGCCACGACTTAAATTTAATTCTGACTCAAAAATATATGTACTTGATGACCAAGAGTCCGGGCGCGCTTTATGGCAATTGAAGTTCGATGATACCCAGTTACTAAAGCAAACTAAGTTCATGAGCCATGGCAACGAGCTATTACCTATCAAGCACGAAATCGATAGTGAACCCGACAATTGCACTTTACTTTTTGATTACGACTTGGGAGACGGAGACACCGGTCTTAAATGGCTTCAGGATATGCCTGAGGCCGCGATCAGGTGCCTTGTGACTGGCCACTTCGACAATGATGACGTTCGTGCGTCCTGCATTCAATACGGAGTCTATTTAATTCCAAAAAGCCAGATCGCTGAAATCCCTATAGTTGTTCGCTAACTAAAATCAAATTCAACGTTATTCCTACTAACTGGCAAATTTTAAGTTCCACCATGGCGGAACCCCGCCAGTCTTTGTTTTTTAAGCTAACACATTAAAAATTCAATACTTCTTGAAAACCAAGGGTGGCGACCATTCGCCACCCTTGCATGAATTCGTTCACTTACAAAAATTCCAAAATTCATTTTCAAATCAATCACTTGCTCCCAATTCGGTCGTGCCACGCCCGAGATGTCTCCAACTTGCAATTTATAAAGGTGAAAGGTCGTTCGCAGTTGAACGAACTCACTAACAAATTACCAAGGAGGTGCATCTATGAATGCAAGAGAAAAATTTAAAAGTAGCCAAGCTCAGCCGGAATTGAATCTGTCGCTTGTTACGCTTGAGAAAGCCGAACCTATCAGTTTTTGGGAAAGATTAAAAAAATCGTTTTCAGCTGCTGATTTAACCGTACGCGATTGGGAGCGACTAGAGTCAAAGCCATTTCGCAAAACCCATGAAGAAAACCAATGGAGGAATTTCTAATGTCTAGAACTTTAAAAGATAAGCGCGATATCTATCGCACAGAACGAGAACTTATTGAGCGTCGCAAACCAAGTCCGACGTTAAAGCGACGTTACCTTAACTTTAAAAAATCTGGTGCTCCTGATGATGGTGAATGCTGTCCAGAATGTTCTGGTCTTACCGATTTTCAAAACGGCTATCTAACCTGCTCAGAATGTGGCTGGACGGAGGATGTCGTTGAAATGTTTGAAATGGAAAGGTTTTCAGCATGAATAAATCTAGCGATTTTTCATTTAGTAATGTGATCCCTATTCGTAAATCAGAAAAATATGGCGTTTATACTGGGGAAATGACTTCATCAGGTGAAGTCATTGAAGGTGAAAGCGTTGGCGTAGCGTATTTAAAAGCAGGATCTAAAAAATTTCGCCTTAAACTATTCACACACCCAAATACTCAATATTTCATACTGCCTGATGACAATGATGATACCAAGTACGTTGTCCTCAGTCTTGAAGAATACCAATTACCGACAGGCGAAATGAAATCAAGCTGGTATCGAATCGGTGAAGGAAAACTAGCTGGAAGTTTTATTGCGCTACGAATTCAGCTAATCCCAGAAAATATTTTCCTTTGCTTGTTTCCGGAAAAATCAGAGGGACTGGAGGACAGCCTTGCATCTTAAAACAACTAACACAGGAGGTACATTTATGAACAGAAAATCATATTTATTTATTTTTATGCTGACGGCAGCATTATTGATCGTTCCAGAGCTTGGACTTGCAAGTGTTGAGTCTTCATTAATGGGAATTCAGACGAAATTGACCCGAGTTATTTTACCGACACTTTCTATTATTGGAATTGCATGGGCGGCTTTTAGTTTGATGAGCGGCAATGAAAAAGCCAAGACGCATATGTGGTATGCGATTCTTGGTAGTATCATCGGTTTTGGCGCACAGGCGATTGTTGATTTTATATCGCAGACGGTGCGCTAATGAGTGATTTTAATCTATTGACCTCATCGGTCCCAAGAACACTAGAAACAAAAAATAAAATTTTGGGTCTGGAGCTGTCAGACGTATTGATCTTGCTTTTAAATTTGTCAGTTCAAAATTTAATTTTTGGATCGACCTCGATGAAGATTCCAATGGTTTTTGGAACAAGTCTTGGACTCTTTTTGATTTTGTTTTTCTTTAAGAAAGGAAAACCTGATCAGTTTCTGCAACATTATTTTGAGCATCTTATCTCGCCAACTGTTTTCTCGGCCAACTCACAAGATTTTCAATATCGAAAATTTAACAAAGGGGGTGAATTATGAACCAGGCATCATTATGCGAACAACTGCCGTTTTGGGAAATTGAATCAAAACCTGTATCACATGCGATTCTTTGCGATGGATCGCTTTCGTCAGGATTAGAGTTATTGCCGTTAGATATTGAGTGCTTCGATGAAGCTCGTATCAATCAACTTGCATTCGGACTGCGTTCATTTGCTAACTCCTTACCAGAAGGTGTTACAGCTCAGTTTATGGTGGTCAATGATTCTGATGTTGGCGGCGTCATTAAAAGGCATGTCGATCTATTAACGACAGAGAATAAGTTTCTTTGCGCGCTCGATCAAAAGAGATCGAATGTTTTATTAAAACAAACTGAAGATGGAGAATTATTTAGGCCAAGATTATTCTTTTTTATAAAGACCAGCCAGAGGCAAAAACCAAATTCATTTTCATTAGGGCAAACAAAAAAGTTCTCAGTTGAATTTGAAAAAGGATACGAAGATCAGCTGCAAACCTTGTCGCAGTCCCTAGAGGGCGCAAAAGGATCTCTTTCATCACTTGGTTTTTTAGCGTCTGAATTGACTAAAGATGATTTTATTAATTTATTGTACCGCTATCTGAACCCTAAACGGTCTTCCTCAATTGGTGCGCCAAAAGTAAATTGCAATAGTATTGCAATAGAGGGAAATTCACCGCGAGAACAACTTGTTTTTGGGGATTTGGTGCTGGATCAAGAAGACTTTACTCTTGATAGTCAAAAAACTAGAGTTCTAACGCTTAAGACACTTCCGGAAATGACATTTGCGGGAATGATGAGTGGCTTTTTGGCTTTACCTTTTAAGTATGAACTATTTTTGTCATTCAACGTCCCCGACCAATCAAAGGAAATGAAGGGGCTTGACCAAAAGCGGCGAATGGCACACTCCCTATCAGCAAACAGTGGAAATAGGGTTTCAGATTTAGAAAGTGAATCGCGCCTATCGCAAACGACTGATTTGATTCGTGAGATTATTGAAACTGGGCAAAGAATTTTTCAAGCCCAACTTATGATTGTTATTCGCGAAGAAAATTCAGCAGCCGGTGCTCGAAAGCTTAATCTTCACACAAAAGAAGTCTTAGCTAAATTTAAAACGCTCAGTGGATCTGAAGGAATTCAAGAGACCGTGGGCGCATGGAAAGTATTTAAATCAGATTTGCCGCTGGCACCGGTGAATTTGGTAAGATCTAAAAAGTTGAAAACAAACAATCTGGTCGATTTTTTCCCACTCTTTGGCGCGGCCACTGGTGATGAAAAACCAGTATGCCTCTTAAAAACAAGACTAGGGACTTTATATTCAATGAATTCCTATTCGGCCAGGCTTAGTAATTTTAACGCTTTAGTTACAGGTTCAAGCGGATCTGGAAAAAGTTTTGCCAACAATTTTTTAATGCTTCAGCAAATAGCCCGTGGCACTAGGGTGTATATTATCGACATCGGCGGCTCTTACAAAAAAATGACTCGAGTTCTGGGCGGTCAGTATTTTGAAATTAATCTCACCGGCGAATATATCATTAACCCATTTGAACTTCGCGACCCATCAGCTCCGCCAACTGGCGAGCGCATTAAAAGTCTTGTTAGTGTGATTGAGCAAATGGTCGTTGATAGCGGCGAGAAATTATCCAGATTTGACCGTGTCCAGTTAGAAGCAGCACTTACAGCAGTATTTGATTCAGTTCGTGGTGAAAATCAAGCGCGGTCACCAAAACTTTCCGATTTGTCTAAGTATTGTCTTAGCCATAACGACGAATCTTTGAAGCGCATTGGTAAAATGCTTTTTCCTTGGACCGGCAAAACGCCTTATGGAAAGTTGCTGGATGGTGCTGGCAAAATTGAAGCGGATAGACCAATCGTTGCCTTTGATTTAAAGGGGCTATCGCAATATCCAGATTTACAATCTGTGATGATTTTGATTCTGACTAATTTTATTTTGGAACAAGTGGAAGCCGAGCGGACCATTCCAAAACGAGTCTTGCTCGATGAGGCATGGGACCTATTGAAGAGTCCTGCGGCCAGTTCCTTTATGGAATATGCAGCCCGTACCTTTAGGAAAACTGGCAGCGGAATCACTTTTATTACCCAAGGCGTGGAAGAGATTATTGCAAGCGGAATGGGACCAGCGATTTTAAATAATACAGCTACAAAACTTGTCATGCTTCAAAAGGGCGACACCGCTGTTCTGCGCGACGCTTTAAAATTAAATTCCCAGGAACTGCGATTGATACAAAGTCTTGAGCAGCGCAAAGGTCAATTTAGTGAAGGCTTTTTGATGGAGGGTGAATCAAGGCAAGTTATTCGTATCGAGCCATCACCATTGGAATATTGGGTTTCTACATCAGATGCCCGCGACAATCAGTTTCTAGAATCGCTAAAGTCGGATGGATTATCGTTAGAAGATGCCTTAATAAAAGCTAGCGAACTTGCGCCATTTGGAGTGGCCTACCAAAATTTCTCAAAATCGGTCGCGTCATGAAAAATAAATTTTCTGCGATGATAATTGCAGCGATAATTTTTATTGGCCCAAGATCCGCGAAAGCGGACCTCTTCGGAGGTGATGTTGTGGTGCTGACTCAAATCTTAGCTCAGGCCATTCAGACCGTCATTACTTTAAAAAACGTCCTTGAAAACGGAAAGGACACTTTAGATCTCATGCGCGACATAAACGCGGGAGTCAGGAGCGGCATTGACTTGATTCGAATTATTAATCCCAATTTTAACCCTGGGGTCTATGGTAATTTGAATAATGCTGATGCCGTTCTAAGGGCTCTTCAATCGGTGTATGGAGTTGTTCCAAGCGGCATGGATGAAGACCTTATGCGATCGCAAGATCAAAGCGTTGCTGAAGTCATTTCAATGAACAGAAATTTGTACGACTACGCCGACCAAGTTGATGTCGAACGAGATAAAATTTTGTTTCATGCGCAAGTGGTTAGTCCCCAAGGGGCCGGGAAACTTCAGAATCAGGCACTCGCGGTTTTGATCGGTGTTTCGACTCAGCTACTGCGGACGCAATCTCAAATGCTAAAAATCATGGCTCAAAATATGGCCTATGATACTAGAAAAGAGAAACTTGCGACCCAAAACTTCCAAGAAAACTATCAGGGGCTATCCCGAGGCTTTGGCAGCCTTCCGAAGGACACAAGGCTGCCAAGAATCGGAGGTGGCCAATGACTCCAAATCTAGAAGTTTTAGGATCACTAGTTAAAGACCTTCATCACGGCCTGAGTAATTTATTTTATATCATGCTGCCGGTGGCTGTTTTATTTTCAGTAGTGTTTGGGTATTTAAAATCTGGTGATTCAAATTATCCAGACATTATAAAAAGATCGTTCGTTGCGGCTTTGCTGCTGGCTTCATTTCCAGAAGTTTCAAATTTGATTCTAGATATTTGTGACGGGCTCGCTCTTAAAATTGACAATATGTCTGGAATTGAAACCTTCATGCGAATGGCAGAAGAAAAATCCAGAAGCTATGCGGTCGCAAAAAACGTGTTGCTTCTGAAATTTGATGATCTTTTTATGGCCATACTCAGCTTTGGAAGCTTTTTGCTTTTGCTGCTCGCACGCTACATCACAGTTGCGCTTTATTATTTTTATTGGGTGCTTTTGTCGGTCTGCGCGCCGCTCATGATTCTCTGCTATGTCTTTCCAAAAACAGCAGGGATTACAGCAAATCTTTATAAGGGCTTAATAGAAGTGGCGCTATGGAAGGTGATATGGGCGATTATGTCGGCAATGCTCACATCACTCTCATTTGGAAACATCTATCAAACTGATGGATCATATTTAACTTTGATCGTGATGAACTTTGTCATTGCTATTGCAATGCTTTTTACTCCAATGATTGTGCGATCCCTCATCGGCGAAGGTGTTCAGGCTACCGCGCAAACAATTGGAACTACTGCGGCACTAGCTGCCGTGGCATTGCCGACCCGAATTGCCACTGTTCATCAGGTATCACGCGAAATGATTTCAAATACAAGATCTTATGCAAGTCAGAAATTTCAAAACATTCAATCAACATTTAGACCCAAAGGGTCTTAGAAGGAGGTGTCATTATGAATACAAATAAAAAAATCACGCTACAAACGAGTTTCTACCCAAAAGCCATGCAGCAGTTTGCCACAGAAAACTTTAATATTAAGTATCTTTGCGGGGGCCTTCTTGCCATTACGTTCCTGCAAGTTTTGCTTGTGCTCTATCTTGTGAAGCAAGGACCGCTTGTTATCGCTTTAGATAGCACAGGCGCCGTTGCAAAAGTTGAAACAAAAATCACAGATCTTCAAATCGAATCTGCGGTTAAGGAATATGTCAGTTATCGATACTCTTGGGATGAAAAAACAATTAATGAATCCCTCGGTAAAGCAAAGTTTTTTGTCGTTCCGTCATTGGTTCAAGCCTTTGAAAAATCAATGCTCGAAGTGCAAAAATTTGTTCGCGAAAAGAAAGTGAAACAGCGAGTTTATCCAAAGAATATTACTGTTGATCTAAAAGAAAAAAAGGTCACGGTTCTTGCTGATCGTATTACAGAGTTTGATAATCTGAAAGCCGCAACCGAAATGAAACTCATTTTTCACTTCGGCACGGATGATCGCACCATCGTGAATCCTTGGGGCGTTTATATATCAAAAGAAACTGAAGAGGCTGCGCGATGAGGTATTCTATATTTATCATAGTTTCTGTTTTTTCACTTTGTGTGTCGGCGCACATAAGAAAAGTTGTTTACAGTGACGATCAAATATTAACAGTGAGAACGGCTCTTGGGATTGCAACCATCATTCAGCTTCCGGAAACCATTCAGTCGGCAATCATTGGTGATCAATCGGCATTCAAGATTGAATATCTTGATAAGGCTGTGACGATAAAGCCCCTTAGAGGAAGTGCCAAAACCAATTTATATCTGGTGGCCGATAAAAAGCGATACAATATTCGGCTCCAAACTCTTACCCAGGATTCGGCTGACTATATTGTATATATTCTGTCGTCATTCAGAGATGGTGCAAATTCACAAGTACGATGGCAGAAATCGGGAAAATCAAGCGATGCAAACGGTTTGATTTTAGTAATTGAACGAATTGGTATTTCTCAATATGACTTTGTTCTACTTGATTTGTCGCTGAAACTAAAACCAAACGAGTTTGTGACAATTAAACCAGAAGACGTATGGGTATTTCAAGGTGACAATTCAAAAACTGTTAATAGCCTTTTTTTATCAAGTACAAAATTAACAATGGATAAACCTCTTAAAATCGGTGTATCCATTGCACGATCTGATCTGGTTAAAGGAAAACCCATTCGCGTCGAATTGAAAGGTTCAAAAACGAATTCAATATCTATTTCCGAGGTTGCGTTATGGAAGTAATATCTAAAATAAAAAATATCTTTAGCGGGATAAAAAATTTCTTTTTAAAAATAAAATCAATTTTTATTAAAGAAAATGAAGTCAGTCAGAAAAAGGATCTTAATTTCAAGGCCTTTCGGAATATGGCAGTCATCGGCTTAGTTTTATTTATTTCTGTTGTTTTTATCTTACCGACAGAGGTTCCTGTTGAGTTTACAGAAAAAATTGAAAAAGCAAAGACCAACGAAGACTCAAGTTCTCCGTCAGATAGATCCACACAAGCAAGTTCAGCTCAAAATTTATGGGGGCCTCCGGTCAATTCGTTTTCGGTTCCGCGTGGTGGAAATGAAGTGAACTACAATACATCGATGATCGTTGGAAGTGGTCAGAATGCTAAAACTCAACTTCGCGCTGGTGAAAGACTCCCGCTTCGATTAATTGATAACGTTATTGTTTCGCAGGAATCAGTACCCGTGTTAGCCGAGCTAATTCTAGATTCAGTCACTGAGTCGGGATTGCGTTTATCAGCGGGAACTCGTTTTTATGGTGAGGCCAGCTTTCAAAAAGGCACAGATCGAGCGCAGATTAGGTTTAGTCAGATATCTTTGCCCAGTGGAAAAATTCGAAAGATCGCGGGCAGTGCTTTAAGTAAAGACGGTCAGCCAGGTGTCATCGGTCGAGTCTTTTCAGATGGAGTCAAGAATACGGCCGGTCAAATTATTACGACCTTTGTTGGCGGTCTTGCTCAAGGCTCAATGGAAACAGATGTTCTTGGGCGATCCAAGGGCGGCATTGAAAACGGACTCCTTGGAGCGGTCGCTGCAACGGCTCAAGCCCGCGCGCAGTCTTACGGCGAAAAATTAAAAGCAGAACGTGAATGGATCGAACTTAAAACAGGCACTGAATGTGACGCTGTTTTAAGTGGTTCTTTAAAACTACAAGATGGAGGTGATGAATATGAGTGAAAATAATCGATCAGACATGACAGATAGAGGATTTTTAATACTGGTTGTTACGCTCGGGATTTTTGTTCTTTGGCTAAAATACAAATTCCAGATCGTAATGTTTTATTTTAAGTGGCGCATAGCTATTGCCTTATTGATTACAGCAGTAATTCTAATTGCTTTCATTAAGCTAAAGAAAAAATGGCTTTCGCTTTTTGAAGAAAGAGATATCGAAAATGATGTCATTAAACCAAAGGAAAATGAAGACGCCGTTTATGCTGGGATTTCAGATAAAGGTAAATCTGTTTTTATAAAGCAAACCTTTAGACGAATGCATACCCAAGTTGTCGGCACAACTAACGCAGGCAAAACAGAGTCTGTAATTCTGCCTTGGGCAATTGATGATATCAAAAAGGGCCGAGGACTCTTGATGATAGATGGTAAATCAGATTCAAATCTATTGGATAAACTCTACGCTTATGCAAAAAAACACGACCGCGAACAGGATATTCGGATTTTATCAATTTGTAATGTAGGCATCAGTCACACATTCAATCCCCTATCTGGTGGATCGGTCTTAGAAGTCGCCGAGCGCGTATTTAACGCCTTAAATTTTGAAAACGAATACTTTAAAAGCATTCAGTACGATGCTTTTCTGCATTGTCTAATGATTTTAGAAGCGTCGAAAATCAAAGCGACTCCGTACCGGGTCATTGAGTGTCTTAAGAATGAAAAGGTATTATCAGAGCTAGCAGCAGAGTCGAAAAACGAAAGATTGCAATCCTGGTCTAAAGATTTCCTAAAGCTAACACGCGAAGAGCGCGAACAAAGAACAAGCGGCTTAGTTGCGCAGCTGCAAAGTTTTACTGTTGGTGAGTCAGCTGGTATTTTTAATAGCGAAAACTCGGATATTAATCTTGAGCAGGCGCTTGAAAACGGCGAAATCGTATACTGCCAACTTCCGGCCCTAAAGATTCCAACACTTGGTAAAGCCACCGGGAAAATGATTCTTCAGTGTTTACAAAGCGCTGTGGGCTCAAGGCATCTTGGGAAATACCAAGGCCAGAAATTCTTTTCAGTTTATCTGGATGATTTTACGGAGTACCTAACGCCGGGGTTTGTAACACTTTTAAATAAATCGCGAAGTGCCAATGTCGGAATTGTGTTTGCCCATCAAGCCCTTGGTGATTTGAAGGCCCTTGGTGATGGCGTCATGAATACCATACTGACCAATTCCAACTTAAAGGTATTCATGCGAACCAATGAGCCGGAGTCGGCTAGCTATTTTTCAGAAGTCATTGGCACCTGCGAAGGATCAAAAGTTACCGAACGGCAAAAGCAAAGTCTTTTTGGTTCAGAAAAGACTGGTGATGGATCGGTGCGTGATGTTGAAGAATTCAAGTTTCATCCTAACATCTTTAAACAAACAATGGGTATCGGTGAAGCTGTTCTAATTCTACCGCACGAAAAAGGAAGTCTACCAATTCGGCTAAAGTTTAAAAAATCCTTTGATTTGGATAAACCAGTTATTCCGAAAATAAAAAAATCAGAACCGGTAAGCATAGCCAAAAAAATCGAGACGGATAAAGAAGCGCTGGTGATAGCGCAGAATACTCCAGAAAACGTCATGAGCCATATTTTGACTGAACAAAATAGGAAGGCTTCATGAGTAAACTTATTTTGTGTATCTCATTGAGTCTATTGGCATCATGTGCCAGCAAACCAAAGTGCGGAAACCCTGAAGGAGCAAGGACCGTTTTAGTCGGTACAACAAGCTGCCAAGTTAGAATCCGTCAGGTGAATATTGGATCAGACTTTAAAATTCCTGATAGCCTAAAAGATAAATTGAGTTCCAATTATATTTTAGAATGGCGCGAGGCCGGTTTAGTTGATGGCCAAATTGAACTCGGAAATTTTGTTCTTGTCCCTATCGCGGGTCAAGAAAAGGTGGCCCCATGAGGCATTGGCGAAATGATATTGTGTCAGAGGCACGTGAATTTGCCGCACGGTGGGGCTTTTTAACACAAGACTTGTTTTTTGAGTTTATGTGCCCAATGAGCCGTGCTCACAAATTTAGGTATTGGAATTCGCTCGTTGAATGCGGCCATTTCCGTCGTTCAAATGCGAGTGACAAAGTTTTAATCCTAACACCTAAAGGCCGAAATGTTTCTGGTGATGCAGCAAGACCGGCGCGGCAATCAATTTATATTGAACACGATGCCATCGCCGCTCGAATAATTTTGGCCCTCAAAAATCGAAACCTAATTTCAAGGTATTGGCTTGAAGATGAGCTTATGCGAAATCCAGTTGATGCATTTTCGATTTTAGGTGGCGAGCAAGTTCCAAAAATTCCCGATGTGGTTTTTGATTTAAGATCAAGCGCCGGCGGTTCTGTTCGATGTTCACTAGAAATTGAGCGCACCACAAAATCACGGTCACGTTATGCTAAGATTGCATTGGCTTATCTGGGATATTCAAAAGTGAGTGTTATGTTGTTTGCCTGTGACTCTGATTCAGCCGAGGCCGTTGTTAGGCAGTCATTTAGCGGTAGAGCGTTTGCGGATAAAAAACGAGTCCCAGGTCTATTTAATATAACTGAATTTGATCCTGAGAGGTTAAATACAAATATACGCTTTAACGATCAAGAAATGACGTTTAAAAATTTGCTAACGATTTTAACGAAGTTTGAAATCAAGCCGCTCAGGTTTTCCCGAGACGATAAAGAGACTGCCGTCTCTTTAAAAAATACAAAAAAGCAGGAAGCAGCCTGATGAAAATACAAAGCAAAATCAAACAAATGCGACCCACCCAGTCTCGTCCCCCTAAATCTACGATTTTTCCTGTCCACCCCCACCCAACGAGTTGATTGGAGGTGGACAGGAACCGGGGGACGAGACTGGGTGGGTAATACAAAAAAAATATTAAAAATAGGAGGTGTAATTATGAATAAAGAAGAAAAGGAACTAAAGACAAAAAATAAAAATGAAGAAAATATGGCGAAAATTGCGATTTCTAAAGAAGCTGATAGAGCATTGGTTGAGGTGTTAAATAGAATTGACGAAAAATTTGATGCGGGTCGAGCGACGAAGCAAGATTTAGCGTCACATATCATTATGCGTTTCGTTTCTAGCTGCACTGAGAAAGAAATCCATGATATGAGGGTATTGTTTTTTGATCCTATAACGGCGATGGAGGTGAAAATGAAGCGTATTAAAGAAACTGGCGTTATCCCAGATTCAATTCGTGAACTATTACTGCAAGAATTTTTAGACGCAGGTCCACAGCCAACTGCGAAAAAAGCTAAAAAGAGCTTGAATCAAAACATTATCATAGATAATGTTGAAGAAAGTAAGGAATCGGCATGAAGCCTAAAGAATTTCGTGAAATACGAGAAAAAATGGGGCTTACGCAAAAGCAACTTGCCGAAGTATTTGGGTTATCGAGTTACTTGCCAGTGAATCACTATGAAAGCGGTTTTAGAACGCCAAGCGTATTGATTCAATCGATCATGAGAATTTTAGATCAGTGGCCCGAGAAAAAAAGATCAGAGCTGCTGACAGAATTAAAAGATCATTGTGCAGAGCTCAGTAAACCCAAACGAAAAGGCTCTAAGTGAGTCTGAAAGTTGTAACAACAACGGATGACACTTTTTCAAAGGCAAAGGATTTAATTGTGAGAGTAAGATTCGAAAATGACAGAACTCCGGAAGGAAAACTTCGCATGAGCCAGGCGAAAGAAATTATCTGTCAGCTTATTTTACTTGGCCAGAGAAAAGGTCGTCCCGTTATCCGAGAGGAGATTTTAGATGAAGTCGCTTAAGATTGGGGCCTACATAAGAGTATCAACGGAAGATCAGGTAAATGTTTTTGAGGGATCGCTAGATTCGCAAAAATATAGAATCAATGAGTTTGTGCAGTATAAAAATCGTCAACAAGCTGACTGGGGAAATATCGTCGAGTTTTACGTTGAAGAGGGCGTATCCGCCGGAACGACGAATCGACCTGTTTACCAAAAACTAATGTCTGACGTTCGCAAAGGGAAAATAAATTTAATTCTAGTCAGTGATTTAACCCGACTTTCACGCAATTTGATGGATTTCTGCTCTCTTATTAACGAACTAGAAAAGCATCATGCAAGTTACCTTTCGATGAAAGAACAGTTTGATACAAGCACCCCGATTGGGCGCATGCTTGTGTATATCATTATTATTTTAGGTCAGTTTGAAAGAGAGCAAACAAGTGAACGTGTGGCAGTGAATTGCCATTCACGGGCACTACGCGGTCTTGTGAATGGTGGCCCAGCTCCGATGGGTTACGATAAACATCCCGACAAAAAAGGTTTGCTTGTGGTAAATGAAAGCGAAGTTCAAATCGTTCAAAAAATATTTCAAATATTTTTGGATGAAGGCTCGCGTGCGAAAGCGGTAGCGAAGCTTAACGAATTAGGAATTAGACCTAAGCGAACTTCCACAAAACAAAAAGAAAATCAAAATTCAATTTGGAATTATCAAAGCTTAGGTTCATTGATTGAAAACATCGCGTACATCGGAAAACGAGAAGTAAATAAAGTCTATAAGGATGAAGACCCGTCCCACTTGAAGCCTTGGCAAAAATATCAAATTGTTCCTGCCGCATGGCCTGCGATTTTAGATGAAAAGATATTTTTCGATGCTCAAAGTTTACTTGAAGAAGCTTCACTGAGAGAACGCACACGAATGTCCAAAACTGAAAAACGCATTTTTCTTCTGACGAGCATACTGACTTGTGGAATTACAGGAATACCACTTGTCGGCCAAGCCGGTCATGGAAGTAGCGGAACCATTCATAGATATTATCATTATTCGCGTCGTCCAAAAGATTTAAAAGTCGTAAGACCACGCTTGAATGCGGACGAACTGGAAGAAAAAGTGATTTCTGAATTGCGATCGGCTTTAATGACTCAGGGATATTTTGATGATCTAGAAAAAACTCTAAAATCACAATCCGATGCAAACACAAAGGGCGGCGCTGCGGAATTTGATCGAACACAAAAAGAGCTTAAGGACATTCAAAATCGCATTACCTCGATTTGGACAAACCAATCTAGAATGCAATTAAGCGAAGATGCTCTGAAACTGGCGAGTGATGAACTCAATCGTCTTGCGAAACAAAAGCAAGACCTTGAGAAATACTTATCAACCCTTGATCCAAAAGCCAGTGACCCATTTGCCTTTAAAGAGCAAACCCTATTCGTAGAAAATCAAATCCGGTGGTGCATGCAGGGCTGGGCTAAGGCGACGCCAGCCATGCGTAAGCGACTATTACGACGAACTATAAAAGAGATCGTTGTGACCCAAACAGAGCTTTTAATTACGTTCTGGACGAACTCTGAAGATCGGGATTTTTCTCTTAAAGTGGAGCCACAAGGCGAAAACTCAAATGATAAGTCTAACATTATTTCATTTGGTCGTCGAAAACGCCCAGCTCCCAATGCGAATGAAAGAAGACGTGCGATATCCTCAGGTACGGTCCCTGATTCGGCAGCCGAAGCTGCGGGTGAGAATTTAAAATGTGCTGCTGGAGAAAACCAGAACTCCTCGATCAGAAGTTCAGGTAACGATAAAATTGGTAGGGGCGCAGGGACTTGAACCCCGGATCCATCGGTTATGAGCCGATTGCTTTAACCAACTAAGCTACACCCCCGCCTTGGGAATTCAAGAACCTACCAGTTGGCGATAGGTTCTATTAAAATTTAAAAGATACTAATTTATCCGTCAACGAAAGCTTTAAGCTTGTTAGAGCGGCTTGGGTGACGAAGCTTGCGAAGTGCCTTGGCTTCAATCTGACGAATACGCTCACGAGTTACGTTGAAATCTTGGCCCACTTCTTCCAAAGTGTGATCCGACTCTTCACCGATACCGAAACGCATACGTAACACTTTCTCTTCACGCGCTGTTAACGTGGATAGAACACGACGAGTTTGTTCCGCCAAGTTCAAATTCACAATCGCTTCTGCTGGATTAATAACCTTTTTGTCTTCGATAAAGTCGCCCAAGTGCGAATCTTCTTCTTCACCCACTGGTGTTTCTAAGCTGATTGGCTCTTTAGCAATTTTAAGAACTTTGCGTACTTTATCCACAGGCATATCCATTTTTTCTGCGATTTCCTCTGGCAATGGCTCACGACCTAATTCTTGGATCAAATAGCGAGATGTACGAACAAGTTTATTAATAGTTTCAATCATATGTACTGGAATACGAATTGTACGGGCCTGATCCGCGATAGCGCGCGTGATCGCCTGTCGAATCCACCAAGTCGCGTAAGTCGAAAATTTGTAACCACGACGATACTCGAACTTATCAACGGCTTTCATCAAACCGATGTTACCTTCCTGAATTAGATCTAGGAATTGCAACCCACGGTTTGTGTATTTCTTAGCAATAGACACTACGAGACGTAAATTCGCTTCTACAAGTTCAGACTTCGCTGCATCAGCCTCGCGCTCACCTTTCCAGATAGCGGTGTACGTTTCTTGAATCCAACGGAAAGTCATTTCCGTTTCAGAATCTAGACGTTTTAAACGAGCATCAGCTTCCTGAGCTTGAACAACGTAAGATCTAAAGCGGTGGTAGCTTAGACCCGTGTCTTTAGTCATTTTCGTTAATTCTTTTTCGTTTCCTTCAATCACTTTCAAACGCTCAACAAGAGAGTTGATATCTTTAGACATTGTTCTTTCTACGCCGTCTTTGATACGTTTTCTTAATGTAGAAACGCGATTCACTAAGTTTTTGAATTTGATCACAATACGATTGATTGTTTTACGATTGAAATTGATGGATTCAAAATTTTGCATCAATTTTTCGTTCAACACACGAAGTTCCGACATCGTCGCATTTCGTTTGTCGTTGGGTGTATTTTCTTGTCTTAAAACTTCAAAGAATGCACGAGTGTCGTTTTGGTAAACTGTTACCGTTCCGATTAATTCATGAATCTTGTCGATGTATTCTTTTTCATCGTATTGAGTATCTTCGTCTTCCAAACCACGGAAGATCGATTTAACTTTGATACGGCCTTCGTCAAGGCGCTTACCTAAGTTGATAATTTCCCAAGTTCCTAATGGTGACATCAAGATCGCACGAACGATTTCACGTTCCCCTTTCTCGATACGTCTAGCGATTTCAACTTCACCCTCGCGAGTTAATAATGAAACACTTCCCATTTTGCGTAGGTATAAACGAACTGGGTCATTACCTTTAACGTCTTCAGTTTCTGCTTTTTCTTCAGCGTCTTCGTCTTCTTCTTCCTCTTTGTCGATATCTGACAAGAACGGAGAATCACCTTCTTCTTTAGCTGCCATTTCAGAGTGATCCGTGATCACTACGCCTTGAGCTTCCAAAGCATGCATAAATTGATCGATAACTACTGGTAATAAAATTTCTGGAGGAAGGATCTCGTTGATCTCTTCGATCGTAAGAGCTTTTTTCTCTTTAGCTATTTTTAAAAATCGCTGAATTTCTTCTTTGATGATTACTTCTTGTTCGGCTTGAGAAAGGACTTTTACTGGCTCTTTCGATTTATTGGGTATGTTTGACTTCACTCGTTCCCCTGTTTCTAGCTCTGCGCGGTTTCCTTACTGTCCTTGAGATCTTTAAGCGATTTTTGAATCGCCATCATCTCTTCGAGTTTCTCTGGTGTTGCGCTCACCTTTAGCTCGTGGGAGATCGTTTTCAATCTCTCTTTCAAAAAGTCCTCTTTGACTCGCTTGACGGCGTCCTTAAAAAATTTAGCTTCTAGCTCTAATTTTTTTTGTTCGTCGAACTCACTCGCTGAATCGGATTCTGCTTCGTTGATGCTGCCATCATTCGCGTCTACCGATTCCCAATCTGTGTCACCTTTGTCGACTTTTTCAGTTTGTTTTTTTTGTCCCTTCCAAATTTCTTGTGGGGTCTTAAAAAACAAAATGTTCGGTTCATCGATTTGAGTTATTAACAGACTAGTCAACCTATCAAACTTTTCAGGGTTTTGTCTATAGTGTTGATCGATGAATTTGAAAAGATTTTTCATAGGGATATTCACTAGGTATTGACCCAAATTCTGATCCAAAAAATAGTCTAAATTGGCACGAGATTTGATAACTAACGAAAGCAAATGCTTCTCTACTTTCGAAGCGGATTTCACTGGGAAGTTCACTTGATCATTCGAAACATTTGGCACCGAATTTGACGTTACCTTTGGTTCCTGCTTGATTTGCCTAATAGGCGCTTGAATTGGTTGCTGATGTGGATGAGCAGTCCCTGAAGACGGCTTCGCTAACACGGTTTCACGCAACCAATTTTTATCAACTCCCATCATGGGAGCCAGCTGTTCAACATAAAGCTTTCGATACTGAGGATCTGGGATAACGTCCAAAACCTTCTTTAGCTTGTTTGCGATCTGGATTTTCTCGCTTGGCTCTCCGCCAAATCCCACTAACCATTCCATAAATATTAGATTCATTAGGTCAGGCGAACGGTCAATTAACTGGTTCAACTCGCCGACGCCTCGGCTTTTGACAAAGTCATCCGGGTCCATGTTGTCCGGCAGGATCAAACCTCGGGGATATAGGTCTTGCTCTAAAAGCAGCGACAGGCTGCGTTCTGCGGCTTCTTTACCCGCACGATCCCCGTCAAATAGTACAACTACATTACGAGTCAGACGCTTGATAACACGCCCATGATCCGAGGTCAGTGCCGTCCCCATCGTAGCCACAGCATTGCGAATGCCACTCTGAAACAGGGAAATCAGATCCATGTAGCCCTCGACTATTATGATCTGATCTTGAGATCGAATATAACGGGCCGTTTGTTCTAAGCCGTAAAATATTTTCCCTTTTTGAAAAACCTGAGTTTCGGGCGAGTTCAAATATTTAGGCTCGCCCTGAGCCAGGATACGACCACCAAATGCCAAAACGTCGCCCATCGAGTTTGTGATAGGGAATATCAAACGTTCACGGAAGATATCATAGAATCCCGATTCTTTAGATTTACGTTTCACTAAACGCGCCTCTTCAGCCAAATCCAAAGAATGCCCTGATGATTTTAGATGATTTGCCAGAGTTTCCCATTCTGGAAGCGACCAACCTAGGCGGAACATTTTGATAATGTCATCTGTCAGTCCACGTTTATTCATGTACTGACGAACAGGGTGATCTTTTCCTGCCGTCTCTAAATTTTTATTGAAAAAATTCAGTGCGGTTTTGTTTAATTTTAAAATTTCTTTTTTGCGAATAGCATTCTTGTCGTCAAAATCCTGAGTCTCTTTCGGAAGGGCTATACCGGCGCGATCGGCTAGGTATTCCATCGATTGCGGGAACGACATACCTTGATATTGATTTAAAAATGTAAAAATATTTCCGCTCTTTTGACAGCCAAAACAGTGATAAACCTGTTTGGCTTCCGACACAGAAAAGCTGGGTGTTTTTTCCTTGTGATCTGGAAAGGGACAGCGACCCATCAAGCCCGATCCCGACTGTTTTAACTGCGTGTATTGAGAAATAATATCGACGAGATTATTAGCGTCTTGAACTTGATCAATAAATTCCTGAGAAAACTTCATCGTCGCCTGTCTCTGTCTTAAGTGTGTACTAATAGATTAAGGCATTTGCCCAAAAAGAACAGCAAAAGCTATCTAAACAGATAGCTTTTGTTTAATAATTTCGCTCACGGTCTTGTTATCCGCGGCTCCAGCGGTTTTGGCCATAACTTCTTTCATCACCATGCCCATTTCTTTAATGGATTTAGCGCCTGTTTTGGCAATAACTTCAGTTACGATAGCGGCAATTTGATCGGCGGTCATTTGCGCCGGCAAATACGCTTCTAAAACTTTCAATTCTAGAGTTTCTTTGTCGACTAGATCTTGGCGAGAGGCTGCCTTGAACTGCTCGATAGATTCTTTTCTTTGTTTTACTAATTTTTTAATTACGCCAAGTACGTCGTCGGCTGTTATAGCATTGGGACGAACTTCAACTTCTTTGTATTTGATTGCTGATTGCAAAAAACGGATGGCTTCTAGTTTTACAGAGTCTTTGGCTCTCATCGCGTCTTTCATGTCGGACATTAACTTTTCACGAATTTCCATTTAGGAACCCCTGGGATATAACGTTTTGTTTGGATCATTAAAATAGAAACAGCCAAGTTTTTCAACTTAGCTGTCCCATTATTTTGGTTTATTTAGTCTGATGACTAGTCTCTCATTTTAGCTTTTTTAAGAGCTCTTTTACGAGCAGCTAAAGACTTCTTTTTCAAACGTACGCTAGGTTTTTCGAAATGTTCGCGTTTTTTTACTTCTGAAAGGATACCCGCTTTTTCACAAGATTTTTTGAATTTTCTGAAAGCAGATTCAAAGTTTTCACCGTCTCTAAGTTTAACAAATGGCATTAAAAATCACCGTCCTCTCAAATGCATGTAAGTAAACCGTGAGGAATAGCAAAAGCCCTTTCCTTTAGCAAACACTTTGACTTATATGATTTTAATGCTATGCAATATTTCTAGGAGCACCGATGCCCAAAACCCTAAAAACCCGACCCTCAGGAGCCAAAGACCCATCGTATTGGATGGGCTTGGCCCTTAAAGAAGCCCATAAAGCCAAAATTAAAGGCGAAGTGCCTGTCGGCGCCATCATCGTAAAAGATGATAAAGTGGTCGCTCGTGGTTACAACTTAAAGGAATCCAAGAACAACCCTATCTTGCATGCCGAGCTTATCGTTATTCAAAAGGCCGCTTTAAAATTAAAAACGTGGAGACTCACGGATTGTGACCTTTACATTACGCTTGAGCCCTGCCTCATGTGTTCAGGAGCGATCATTCAAGCACGGCTGCATAACGTATACATTGCCACTGAAGACCCAAAAGCCGGTGCCTGCTGCAGCCTCTATCAAGTTTTTGATGATAAGCGACTCAACCATCAACCCAAGTGGCGCACGGGACTACTAAAGGATGAAAGCTCGGTGTTATTAAAAACATTTTTCAAAGAACTTCGCGTACGCAATAAAAATAAAAGGAAAGTTAGCGATGCTGATTAAACACTTACCTGAAGAACTCGGGATTCCCCTGACCCATCCAACCATGAGAAACTATCTAATAAATTGGATCTGCGTGTTGATCGTGGGTATTGCCCTCTACGTACGCAATCGAAAAAAATTACAGCAGCAGTGGGCCGGGTATTTTGATTTTCTTTTTTTAAAATGGAAGCTTGTCACATTTGTCCTATCTGGCTTGTTTGTTTCATTAGCGGGTTATTGGACGGATGATGAAAGCTGGGACATTATTTCAGGATTTGGAATGTCCCTCTTCACATTTTTAGTTGGACCGCTCGCTATCGGGATCATCCTGCGTACACTACGAGGCAAAGAGACTATTCTTAATATCTATTTAGCGATCGTATTTTCATTTTTTTCGTTTAGTTGGTTTTACGACGGCTACCTCATCCTACGCGACGGTGTTTACAACCCACGCTGGTACGGGAATATGATTTTATCGGGCATTATCTATGTTTGCGCCGGTTTCTTTTGGAATTTGGAACTCACCCCTACCGGCAAAATCACGCTGGGTTTTATACGACCCGACTGGCCCAAACCGCCCTCAAATCACGGCATAGCTAAAGCCTTTATCCTGATCGGAATTCCCTTAGGCTTCATTGCGCTCGTATTTATAGTAGGTTTTGTCGGATGGACTCACCCCGTGCTAAACGCCTTATTTAGTTTTCTTCCCAGACCTTATAGATAAAGTATTTCGATAAGAAACAACGAAGAGGGCCCCGAGGCCCTCCGTCAAATGGCCGATTAGCCCTCTTGAACATCCAGTCGGTAACCAAGACTTGGTACCGCTGATATTTTACCTTTAAAGGTTTCAATTTTACGTTTTAGATAATTGATCTGACTATCTACGTTTCGAGATGTGACTTCGGTATCACCCCAGATCTCTTCCAGAAACTTCTCGCGAGATACCAGATTGTTTTTCGCGCCCACAAGAAGCTTTAAGATATCGAATTGCTTAGGAGTTAATTGAACTTCAACACCATCAAGATAAACTCGACGTGAAAGTAAATTCATTTTCAAATTTGAAGCTGCCAATTCGCTGACCGCTTCATTTTCACGATCTACTAAACGTTTCACGCGCAATAATAATTCTTTCACATGAAATGGCTTAGAAACGAAATCGTCTGCACCCATTTCAAACGCGCGAATTTTTTCTTCCACTGTCGCGGCACCAGAAACGAATACAACAGGAATATATTTTGTGTCTTCTTTGGCGCGAATTTGCGCACATACATCAACACCTAAAAGTCCCGGCATTTTATAATCAAGGATTACTAAGTTTGGCTTGAACGTTTCAAGAAGCTCGAATGTTTTTGAACTCTCTTGAGTTGCTAAGCACTCGTAACTCTCTTCGAGAATCTCACTCAAAAGCGCGCAGCTTTCTTCGTAATCGTCCACTATCAATACTTTTTTCTTTAAAGTCATTTGGTTTACCTAAGGTTTATCTCTGTGTTTAAATACAAAAGCTTTAATTATACAAGGAATAATTTTGGCTTACTTTACATTAAAAGCCCTTAAATTTAATCAACTTTTGCGTCAAAATTTTTTTAACTATCTCCAGTTTATCTCCCTGTATCTCTATTACCGCCTGATCCGTCGTCAGCCTGTGAGTCCCGCCAGAAGCGCATTTGGCCTTGATTTCCCGGCATAGCTCCTTCAAATACGTCTCGTTTCTTGGTAATTTTTCTATGATTGTCACTGTTTTTCCACCTCGTCCGTTCTTCTCTAAACGAAGAACGACCGTGATCTTGGACGTATCTACCAAATCTTGCTTCATGCACTTGCAGTCTGTAAAGTTTCTTTTACATTCTGGGCAATTAACCTTGTCTTTAGGGTCAGTGGAATAGACTGTGCGCGTATTGGACATAGACCTCAAAGACTAGACTAAGCTTTCTGCTGAGGCAATGGCTGAATTTTATGGGTCTGAAGCTCTTTTCCATCATAGCGGTAAAGGAAACCTTCGCCTTCCATCGCTGTGACCAAATTCACCGGTCGGCTCCAAATTTTTTGAACGTTTTTAAGAGTCTCGTTCATAAAATCCGGTTGTAAATCAATGCCTTCGTGTAGGTGAGTTAAAAGTAATTCGCCTCGATTTTCGAAATTCGCGTCTTCAATTCTAATAATCGGTTGCCCGAAATTAGTCATGTGGAACAGAAGTTTTGCTTTAATGGCTTTAAAATCTCGAGTGTCGACTTCAAATTTATTTGTGCGCTTATTGAACTTGTACACGAATAGCTTGTTTCGCACGCAAAAATCTTCTGTAAGGAATTCATCGATAAACGTTACGTCATTATAAAATTTTCTGACTTCGAATATTTTTTGACGACCCAGGCCTAACTTTTTATCCCAATGTTTACGTTCTTTCACGTCATCACATTGATCCCACTCGCGACCAAATTGACCCTTGTTCCAGCGATCTTCGATATCGCGGAATAATTCAATACCCACCTTGTAGGGATTGTACCCATTCGGCGCCATCGCCATTGTGCCCGAGTGATGGTCTGCAAAGTCGATAATTTCTGAATCGTGCAGAATTTTTTCCGTCATCAATTTAGAATGCCAGTAGGATGCCCAACCTTCGTTCATTGTTTTAGTCATACCTTGCGGCGAGAAATAATAAGCTTCATCGCGAATGATACTTAAAATATCTTGCTGCCAATCTTCTAGCGGAGCGTAATTAAGCAAAAACGTCAGGACATCTTTCTCTGGCTCAGCCGGAAATTTAGAGCGCTTCATACGTTCTTGTTCTTCATGTTTCTTTTTTTGTTCTTTTACGAACTCAGGTGGATTGATAAAATCGCGCATATACGGACGATTTACGCGCAACATACCTGGCTCAACATTGCGGCCTTCATCCTCCACCGGAGCTTCTACTTTTGTGCTTTTCTCTTGGTATGGGCTGTAGCGATCGATTAAATTTTCTAAGCTTAAGCATGTGTCGATAAATTCTTCTACGCGATCTAAACCATAACGATCTATGTAACGACGAATGCGCGTCGCATGGTTCGCCATTTGGTCCATCATTTTGCGATTTGTTTTCCCAAACCAAACATTGTTTTTAAAAAAATCGCAATGGCCGTAAACGTGTGCCATCACCAATTTTTGATCCATCATCATATTGCCTTCCATTAGATAGGCATAACAGGGATCGGTGTTGATAACCATTTCGTATATTTTAGATAAACCGTATTCGTAACTTTTTGAAAGGTGCTCGTACTCCATCCCGAACTTCCAGTGTGGATATCTTACGGGAAAACCTCCGAAAGCTGCGAACTGATTGATTTGATCATAGGTGATCAATTCAAAAATAGTTTCAAAGCAGTCCAGGCCCGCGTCTTTAGCGATCTGGCAAATTTTCTTTCTTTCTGCTTCTAATTCGGGAGTTAAGTTAGCCATCTATTTTCCTTTTCCTAAAAAGTCCTTAATTGAATCTAAAATCTTATCTCTGTTTTCGATCTGACTTAGAAGCACCTGTTCACTTTCCGGAAATTCTTTCTGTAAATCTTTTAAAAATTGACCAGATCCATATTTACTTTCTACCTGGCCGTAGCAAAACACGTTTGTGTTCGGGATGAAAAATTCACGGATTAGTTTTATGCACAATCGCGTATCTTCACCACTCCAGTTATCGCCGTCACTGAAATGAAATGGATAAATGTTCCATTCATTTGGTGGATAATCTTCCTCGATAATCTGCTGCGCCAACTTATAAGCCGAGCTAATTAACGTACCACCCGATTCACTGGTTCTAAAAAAAGTATTCTCGTCCACTTCCTTGGCGGCCGCATCGTGAATAATGAAGCGGGTTTCAAGGCCCTTGTAATGTTTTTTGAGCCACGTGTTGATCCAAAAACTTTCCAAGCGAACGATTTCTTTTTGCTCGTCACCCATCGAACCCGAAACGTCCATCATATAAATGACAACGGCTTTAGTTTGAGGCTGAACGATCTTCTTGAAAGTTTTATATCTAAAATCACGACGAATCGGAACGATCTTAGGATCTTTCGGATCGTAGTAACCGCTTGAAATCATACGCTTCAACGCTTGCTTGTAAGTGTTTTTAAACTGACGAAGACCTTCGGGTCCGACTGGCGCAAGACCGTTGTATTTAGTCTTAACTGTGTCGATGTTTTTATTACCCTTGGGTTCGATCCTGGGTAATTGCAATTTCTCGCCAAGGATTTCTGCTAATTCATCTAGGGACAATTCGACTTCGACTAAATGTTCACCCGGTTTATCGCCGGCAGCGCCCTGACCCTGACCAGGATCGCCGACGTCTTCACCTTGTTGACCTTCACCTTGACCAACGCCACCCTGTTGTTTGGCGCCGTAACGGAAATTAGGAATGTCAATAGACGGCAGCGGAATCTTTACGAATTCATCTTCTCGCTTCCCTATCATTTCACCTTGCGAGACATATTTCTTAAAGTTCTCTTTAACTTTACCTTTAACTATATCTCGAAACCGTGAATGATCTTCTTTAATTGACATGTTTCCTACTTATTCTTTACGTCTCCTCGTGCAAAGATACTTGCTACGTAATGTAACACATCTGTCGCCGAGATTTCATCGTAACCAAAATCCTTGATTAGACGAGATTTAACAATTTCAATTTTTTCTTGTGTATCTTTATCAACGACCGAGCTCACTAAGCTTGTTAACTTGATACTATCTTTTTGATCTTCAAATAATTTCAGTTCTAAAGCTTTATGAAGACGTTCATTCATTTTGTAATTGAACTTCTTGCCTTCAAGTGACAGGGCCCCGATGTAATTCATGATCTCGCGACGGAAATCGTCTTTGCGAGATTCAGGAATTTCGATTTTTTCTTCGATAGATCTCATTAAACGCTCGTCGGCCTCTTCATCCATGCCCGTGAACTGATTGCGTACACGTTCTTTTTGAGTGAACGCTTTTACGTTATCGATGTAGTTAGCGCATAGTCGTTGAAGGGCACTTTCATCCGCACTGATCGCACGTTGAACTTCGCCTTTAATAATTTCTTCGTATTCTTGCTTAACAACACCAATTAATTCACGATAATCCGACTTCAACTCTTCATTTGAAATCAAAGAGTGATTTTTTAAACCATTCTCTAGTTCAATCAGCACCATGAACGGATTCACGGAACCCTTGTTGTTCTGTTGAGCATTTACGATTGCGTTTGATAACTTATCTTGAATGTAACGAGGTGAAATACCCTCTAAACCTTCGCGAACCGTTTCTTTGCGCAATTCTTTAACGTTATCTTCCGTGTAATTAGGAAGGGTTTTACCATTATATAGTTTCAATTTCTGCAAACGAGTTAAGTTAGCTTTCTTCGGCTTTTCTAAACGAGTTAGAATTGCCCACATTGCGGCCATTTCAATAGTATGTGGCGCAATCGAAATTCCTCTTAGGCGCTGAGAATTAAAATCTTTTTTATAGATATTAATTTCTTCTTTCCAGCGAGTAATATACGGAATATCGATCTTCACTGTTCTATCACGAAGTGCTTCCATGAATTCGTTATCTTGCAAACGGCGATACTCGGGTTCATTCGTGTGACCAATGATCACCTCATCAATGTACGTCTGAGCAAACTTCTTAGGCTTCACGCGATGCTCTTGCGAAGCACCTAATAGGTCATACAAGAAAGCTACGTCAAGTTTTAGAACCTCGACGAATTCGATCATCCCACGATTCGCCACATTGAATTCGCCGTCAAAGTTGAACGCGCGCGGGTCAGAATCAGATCCGTATTCAGCAATTTTACGGTAGTTGATATCGCCAGTTAATTCAGTTGAATCTTGATTCTTTTCATCTTTCGGCTGGAATGTACCTATACCGATACGATCCGCTTCTGAAAGGAACATTCTGCGTACGCGAACGTGCGAGAATACTTTCATGATATCGCCTTGGTATCTATCCATTAGACTTTTGAAAATGAAACGTGATGGCGGTGACAACTCACCTTCAATCTTCATGCGGTATTCGCCATCTTGTCCGCGATTAATTTCATCACACAATTGAGCGCGCATTTCTTCAGGGATCAATAACAATGGCTCTTCATGCATTGGACTCGGAAACGCACGAACGCCTTTACCTAGCAAACCATCTAGTTCTTCTTTTTCGTCAATCCATTCAAATGTGTAAAGAGCACCTTTATCAGTTTTAGAGTAGGCCTCTAAACCTTTTTTCAGCATACGGCACACTGTTGATTTTGCAGATCCCACCGGGCCATGAAGAAGGATGACGCGCTTTTCCGTTCCGTAACCTAGCGCTGCGGCTTTAAGCACGTTCACTAGTTTCATCAACATGATATCTAATCCAAAGACGGCATCTTTACCGTTGTTAGCTGCATCGTCGAAGAATTTATAGCGAACAACTTCTTTTTTGAAATCAATATATTTTTCGCTGCCCGATTCGACGATCATGTCGTACATACGTTGAAAGGCGTTGCGAGTAATTTTCGGATTTTGTTTTACCATTTTCAGGTATTCGTCCAGAGTCCCTGACCAATGCATCTTTGATGTCTGGCTTGTATTTTTCCAATTTTGAACTATGGAACTAAAATTGATATTGTCGCTCATAAATCACTCCCTGGATTCAAATGAACAACAGGCAACCATTCGATAAATGGCTGCTAGTGGTTCTATACTTAGATTATGCCAAACTTGATTTAGGTTAGTAATTGATAAATGAAATTTCACAATTATTTGATTTTAGCCAACCCTTGGTCGAGTCTAAATGAGATTTTTATCTTTTGTATAACTTTGACTTATGTAACTGAAATCGTTTTTAGAATGAACATATGCGATTTAGCTTACAACTAATAACGATATGGTCGAGAGTATAATGATGACTTGGACTCCAGCAGCTGTCTTTTCGGCTCAGTTTATATCGACATTGATTATCGGAATGCTGATTCCACTCATCTTTGCATTTCAATGGTGGCGTAAAACAACCCCCGCGACAATTCCCTACATACAATGTGGAATATTGGCGGCTTTGAGCTTGTTTTTTATGTTCGTTTTCCCAATGCCAGTGATTGGGATGGGCATTGCTTATTTAGGAGGAACGCCGGGAGCCTCAATTGGAGTTACTGCAGGCTGGGCGTTGGTGGCAATCGTGTTTTGGCCCACTCTGAAATTTCTATTTAATTTTCTTAAGAAAAGAAAACGAACTTAGAAAACTATTTAAGTTCTTGAACTTGATAACCGTTAGGTAATTCAGCCACAAATAATTCCGGAGTTAACTCTTTAGGCTCTGGCGCTTTGAAAAACCACGTTATTTCAATTGTCGCCGACGAAATTTTAATCAGCTTGGAGCCTTCTTTCCTGTTCAACCATTCCACTTTAGAAACTCCGCCGTCACATAAACTGACAACTTTGTTCGCATCAAACTGGCATTTCCAACCACGAATGGGCTCGTCATAAGCAATAGCATACAAAGCCGTTGGCGGAATTGGAATATTAAATGTCTTGGCCAAACTGCGTTCATTCAGTGGGCCCTTAAAAATTTTCTTATGCGGATAAATCACCGCGATAAATTCATTTGGACTCATAACTAATGAACCAACTTGATAACCCAATGTAGCTGAAGCTTCCAACCGCAATTTTTGATTTTTAATCGCAACCATATCGATAGTTACTTGATTGGTTTTGTTTTTTCGAATGTCCCGAATTGCGGCTTTGGTTTCCCAACTCATCGGCGTTCCTTTAAGCTCATCACCGCCTAAAGAATCAGAACCGTCTTTTTTCATTTTCATTGCACAGCTAATATTTAATAGAGGCAACACTAGAATCAATATTGAAAACCATTTCATCATGGCTCAAAGAATACTCAGCAATCTGCGATCTTAACAAGAAAAAAGAAACAACCTATCCTTAATATATAAGACAAATTGTTTCGTTATTTTTGAAACTGAACGGCAGCGGGGACTATTTCCCTATACTGGCCGGAGTACGCTCTGGAACGGCTTGATTTTCGATCGCTAGAATTTTCTGCTCCAATTCTTTGGCTTTCTTTTTATCGATTTCTAAATCAAATGCCTTTTTATACATCGATTTAGCTTTTTCAACCATTGAAAGATCACGGTAAATATCACCTAAATGTTCCGCAATAATTCCCACAGTTGGTTGAAATTTGCTAGCGGCTTCAAGAAACTTCAACGCTTCTTTTTTGTTACCACGCTTGAACAGAATCCATCCTAGCGTATCTAATATGTAACCATCTTCTGGATCCAGCGTAACCGCCCTGCGAGCTAATTTTTCCGCTTCGTCCATATTTTTATCCATTTCTGCCCAAGTGAATGCTAAATAATTCAAACCTTGCGAATGATTTGGATCTAGTTCGATCACCTTCTGCATATTTGCGATAACTTTTTCTTTATCACCCGTACGATCATAAATAGTTCCATAGTAAAAATGTAATTGAGCATTGTCTGGGTATTTCTCTAAACCAACACCTAAAACTTCAAGTGCTTTTTTATAGTCCTTAGCTTCATCCAACAACGAGGCATACATCGCATAGATTTGTGGATAGTCCTTTTTATTTTCGTAGGCTTTGGCCAATACGGTTACGGCTTTATCCAGCTGACCTATATTTTTTAATAAATAGCCAGCGTGAACCATTGATTCGCCATAGAAAGGACTTGAAGGTTGAATTTTCAGATAATGGTTAACCGCCATTTCATCTTTCTTAGTTTCTTCGTAAACCGCCGCTAAGTAGAAACGAATTTTATCAGACTCTGGCGCAATTCTTAGAATCTCTTCCAATTTCCCAATCGCTCGATCGAACATTTTCTTTTCGATCAGGATAAGTGCCATTCTTACTTTGATTGCCAACGGATCGTCCGTTTGCGCTTCTAACACTTCTAATTGTTCAAACGCTTCATCGAATTTTTGTTGCTCGATGTACATTTGTGACAATATTTCTGCAATTTTAACATTAGGCCCTTTAGTCTTTTGGAATGATTGATATAAAGCCATCGCTTTGGCATCTTGCTTTTGGTTTTTATACAAAGCACCCAGTGCTATCACGGCGTCCACGAATTCTGGTTTCAATTCCATTGATTTTTTATAGCTTTGTTCCGCTAATTTAAAATTCTTCTCTGCATTTTCTTCCTCGCGGATTCTACCAATGTAATAGTGAATCAGGTGCTTGTTTGCGTAGTCTGGTAAAACCAATACTTTTTCAAACAATTTCACTGATTTTTCGTACTGCTGAGTTTCCGAATACACTGCCGCTAAGTAAATATTAGCTTCGTAGTAGTCAGGGTATTTATTTAAAACAAATTCGTATTGTTCAATCGCTTGTGGGTAGGAACGAATTGTAGTGTACAAACCAGCCAATAATAATCGTGCATCTTTGTTATCACCGTTTTTTTCTATGACAAATTTAACTTGCTCGATCGATTTGTTGATTTGTCCAAGTTTCAGATACTCTTTCGCTAAACGCGTTCTCACACTGGATGAATTCGCATCGTAAACTAACACGGTCTGAAATGACTCAACCGCCTTCTGAGTTTGACCTTCCAAAGAGTACGCTTCACCTAATGAGTAATGATAATCCGCTTGAGTTCGCACATAGAATGGATCCATTTTATCTGATTCTGTTAACAACGCTGGCGGTGTAAACTGTTTGGGAGCCGTATTACCATCACGATAAGAAGACTCTTTGTAGTAGGAACCATCCGATGAACTTCCCTTATGTGCACAGCTAGAGATCAAAATTGCTAAGCTTAGAATTGTTGTCTCTAGTATTCGCTTAAACATGTAGCACCTCTATGAGACACTTCGGCGCTGGTGAGACATTGCTTGAATAAAATGGGAAAAAATGGACCTAGGTCGCTGGCTCAATTTCCGGGGATTTTGACAGGTCGATTTTTATCTCGACGTCTGATTTCAAACCGTCATTGGCGGACTCGGTTTCGTTGGATAAAAGCACGCGGTAGTTATCCCTACCGTCCTGAACAACTTGAAATTTATATGGCTTGCCACTAGCGTCTTCACCCAACGTTACGACCGAAGAGCTACTTTCCGAGGCGATGTTTCTGGACTGTGAGGTCTTTTTCTCGACATTTCTTAACAGAAAAATCTGGGCCGCTTGATAGGCCAAAATCTCGGCTTTGATTTGATCCGATGAAATATTTTCTGAACTGAAAATATGTCTTGAATAACTGCCGTAACTAACCAGAGTTAACACGATCAAAGATAACAATGTTACCAGATCCCAACCTGTAAGCTGTTGATTTTCATTGGTTTTCACTAAACACTCCGATAATAGTTAGGCGACACTCTCTATTTCGGATGAACGTCTGTAAGACTTAAGCCCCAGAACTAAAATAATTTAAAAAAAGATCGAGTTTTCTAACCTAAAACCCTTTAAAACCGGTCTTAATTAAAGATTTCTGCGGCGCATATGTGACTTTTTTTTCAACATTGCTTGACAGCCCTATGCGGCACGGCTAGTTTGCGCCTTGTCATACGAACCTACCTATCAATTTGATTTGAAGGGGTTTTTCCAAGGGAGGCAAAATGATCAGTCAAAACGATTCTACCCAGGCTCCAATGAGCACTACATCAACTTTAGGGTTATCTAAACCAAACTCAAAAGTTAAGATCATCAAAAGATACCAAAATCGTAAGTTATACGACACACAACAAAGTTGTTATGTTACTTTAGATGATATCGCTAAAATGATCCGCACAAATGAAGAAGTGATGGTTATTGATAACAAATCTAAAAACGACATCACAGCCGCAACGTTAACTCAGATCATTTTCGAAGCAGAGAAAAAGTCAGCTCAATATGCTCCACTTTTCACACTTCGCGAAATTATCCAAAATGCAAACGGCAGCATCTCTAGCTACCTAGCAAAACTAGGCGCGTTTCCTCAAGATTACATGACGAAACAAGCTCAGAACCAACAATTAATCGAAAAGTTGGCTACTGAAGAGATCAAAAACAATCTAGAAAACAGAATTGTGAACGCAGCGACACGCTACAATCCAGATACAACTGTAAAAATCGCAGCTGAAAAAGCGACAGTTCTATCAGGTGCTTCACAAGAAGAAGAAACTCCCAATTTACCAACCCACAATCCTAACTTAAATCAGCTTCCACATTCTAGCTAAGCTAGAATGCAAATTAGTCAGCCTAGCTAAGCTAGAATGCAACCAAGCAGCCTGGCTCAATACTAGGCTGGTAGATGAAACTTAAGTTTTCGATAAAAGGACCCTCTGGGTCCTTTTTTTTGTCCAGATTTCTTGAGGAGTTAGTCAAAAACTCTGCCCACTCTAAGGCTAGCCTTTAATTTCTCAATTGATTCTATTCTACAACATGAAAAGCTTATCACTGCAGGCACACAAAGTTGATGTTGATGGAGCGAATCTATGTTTACAAAGAACAAGGATGAAAAGTCGATCGTTTACGACATGGTAGAAGAAATAACGCAAGAATTTGCGGAATCCATAGCCGCTGACGTTAAAAGCGAAATGGAAAAAAATGAAAAATTAGAGGCGATCGTATTAAATACTGACGATCAACATGTCAGTTACAAGGGTTTTAAAGTTCTTACCCAACTCGCCCTCTCGCAAAAAAAACCAAAATTTCAAATGTATGTACTAACCGGATTAAAAGCCACGACGACTCTGATTAAGTCTGAAGGAATGGATAATGTTTTAAAACTGGTTGAGTCCATCTCGGAAGTTCCTCAGAGAGCGGGTTCTGCGCCCAAAGCCGGAGGTGGCGGATCTAAACTCGATGTCTCGTTCATCAATCCCTTTATCGAAGGTGCGATCAAAACTCTAGATGTTCAGTGCCAGGTGACGGTAACAATCGATAAACCACTATTAAAAACCAAAGATACTAAATTACCATCGATCGATATTTTAGGAGTCATTGGGATCACAAGCAAAGCCTTCAATGGAAATATCTCGATCTGTTTTCCCTCAAAAGTATTTCTCTTTATCATGTCGAAAATGCTGAGCGAAGATTACAAAGAAATCACTAAGGATCTAGAAGATGGCGCCGGCGAAATCCTGAATATGATTTTCGGTCATGCGAAGAGAGTCTTGAATGAAAATGGCCATTCTTTCGAGAAAGCCATTCCCGCCATTGTTCGCGCAAAAGATTTGTCGGTTTCACACTTGAACGATCAGGGTTCGATTATACTGCCATTCAAATCGGAAGCGGGAGATTTCTATATGGAAATCAGCATGAGTAGCGGAGTTACGAAATAGAATTCTCTTCGGACGAAGAGAATTCTATGAATTAGTATTCTTCGTTAGGAAATAACAAAGGTTTCGTGGTTGAATTGTAGTTAGTAAAAGTATTATCGTCTAAGTCAGTCCTGTCATTACATCGGCCACCCATTGAACTTGTATAATCACATTCGGTTCCCTCAAAGCCCGAAATGTCTGGATCTCCTGAGGCTCCGCTGGTAGTTCCGTATTTAACAAATTCTTTATTGGTATTCCATTCACGAATATAAACCCGAATTCGATTAACTATCTCTAGATTTCTGTCATAACAAGTCCACGTGTAGGCTGGGTTACCTGATGGTAAAGGACTTCCACTCCTATCATCGATGGGGTCGACAATATATGGATAGGACGATGTCGTAGAGCCGACATAGGCACCATGGGTGTGTTTGCTTGCGGTGTAAAAATTTGCGATTGGAATGTTTAAACCAGTATTCGATTTAAACTGAGGTCCGGTGACATCGTATTTTTGGTTGAGACCTGTTGACGGGGTATATTCAATTACACCGACCGGCTTACCCACTTTGTCAAGTTCAGTCCAATTTGTTTTACCGGCGCCACCAATACACCCAGCGTAATTACCACCCCAACCTAAAACTTCTGAAGTCGATGTGGTGCCTGACGGAGTCGTTGTGTTAACAGTTTTGGTGTAGCTACCCATACAGCAATTTGGACCACCAGATGCTGTATAGTTATAAATACAGGAAGGACCATCAGTTCCATAAGAAGACTCAGAATTGGAACAGCCGGCTTGAGTTACACCGTCGATAACACAAGAGCTACTTACTAAATTACCACTGGCATCTTTAGTTTCATTGCGAACAAAGGTACTAGGTCCATAGCCAACCTCGTAGTTATAATACCAGTACGTGGATCGCGAAAAGTAACTGCACATGCCACTTGGAACGTTGTACTGAAACGAAACACCATGGAAGTAAAGATCTAATTCGTTCATATCAAGTACGCAATCCAAATTTTGCGCTGATGACCCGGAGGCAATTGCGCATTTCGTATTGAAATCGCCCAGCTTACTCATGTAGTAAGGAAACTTCTCTTCGTCAAAAACTCGTACATAAAAAGCGTCGTCTTGCACTACTCCCAAAGTAGGATTATTCCCTGATGAAGTAGAAGAGCTCGAGCTGGTATCGTCTTCCGCTTCTTTTCCGCAACCAGCGATCAACGTGATTGTCATCAGTATCGCGATGATTCGTTTGCATTGCTGCCAACTAGTGCTGCTATTCATTGGGCCTCCAAAAATAAAAATTAAACTAATACGCTATTAGTTCGGCTGATTAAGCAGATAGTTAAGTCTGGGTTCAAGTTTTCTGGATTAGACTTTGATACTAAATATTGGAAAAAAGTCCTGATTAATGAATTAAAATGGAATCACCCTAAACTAATTTATGGTGATTGTAAAAGAACGCAGATTTTGACCAATTAGAATTGACGCCAATTTATGAAGCGAGTTTTTCCTGCGCGGATATCGATTTCTTTCTCTAGAATGCTGTTACCAGCAGTTTCGCTGTAACGATTTTGCGTGGTCAGTCTGACTTTGTATTTACCCGGTTTTACGCGGATTCTTACCATTTGGAATTCTTTTGGTAAAAACGACCATTGCCTTAGATCCGCTCTATCAGAGGCGTGCATGGCAACGGCCGCTACGAAACCTAGGAGTTCGTTTTTTTGCCGAATCTGATCGGCAGCGACTTCTTTCGCCACGATTCCGCCTATTCTTCGCGCCGCAAGGGAACCTTGGTCTTCTAGTAATGTTTTGATCGCCGCTTCATCGACGCTGTATATGAATTCGGTTTGTCCTAGATAGTGCGATCCTGTTTTATCGACTGGATCCAAACTGATTCTGGCGTTTCGACTTTCCGCGGGAACCGATCTTAAAATCGGAAATCGAGGGCTATGGGGATTAAAATCTTTCCTTGCCCCCCAACCGTTTTGGAAAATCACTATCACTTCACCCATCGATTTATCATACCAACTTGGATCTTCTTTTACATTTGGGAAGTCCATTTTTAGTTTTCTATAGTCATCCATTCGCTGCGATTTTTTCGCCGTACGAATTAAATCATCATCAATCAAACCAATATTTCTATCAATTTTATACGCGTCTTTGTAGGCGATGTACGCATCATCATATTTTCCATCGGCTTCCCAAATCATGGCTGACAAGTAAGTGGCAAAAGAATTCATTTCGAAATTCTTTTTTTCTTCCTGACGATATTTTTGATATTTTTCGTTAATTCTACGAGTTTCCACTAGTGCCGCATCCAAATCATTCAGTTCCAAGAAATTCAATGCTAGATAGGCATTTACGAAGATTTTTTCGAATGTATCACCCTTGTACTGAACCATTTCTTCGTTAAATAACAACGACCCAGTCACGCGACTTATAGACTGATAATCAAACTTATCTATTAGTTTCAAAGCATTGAAAAAATAATTATTACTTTGTTTAAGATCACCCGAGTACTGCAGCAAAGTCGCATAATCTAAAGTGTAAATCAATTGATCGTCACTTTCTTGATCCGCTAATATTTTTAATTGTTGGGTGGCTTCAGAAACTTGGCCAGATTCTACTAGTTGTCGACTTTTAAAAACTTTACTTTGATAAGTAGCGCAAGCAGTAAATAGCAAGCAAGCAACTATTGCTGAAGATTTCAAAGTGAATTTGATTTTTTTCATATAGTTGCTTGCCGGTTAGAACAGCTGTTAATTATAAACCAACAGATTTCTTTTTAAATTGTTTTCTCATTTGTTTGTAGTTTGACCAAACCATTTTAGATGTTTTTAGGTTCGTCAAATTCATCGTCATTTTGTAATAAACAGTTTTATCTTTGCCTACTTCTTGAACGATCGAATCCATACGACCATTAACAATAAAATCAGCACCGATTTGGCCGCCAGGTCCCTTTTTAGATTCCTCAGAAACTACGCCAGAATTTTGGTAGTCATATTCATCTTTGATATCTTGACGAGCTTCTTTATCGATAAATTCTACTTTGCCTGAATTCATTAACTCGACCCGGAACATATCCATAATACTTTGCGTATCAATGTGCTCGCTTGTTTTATTTTGTAGCTGAGTCACCATCACCACTGGGGGTGTTTTCGCATTTGCGATTGAGGGATGACTAACTAAACTAGCAACTAAATCTTTCACTGCATTTTGCATGTCAGTTTCGGACCATTGATCGTTCAGTAGATTTTCTCTTTGAACATCATCGTACTGACCTTTTACGAACGCCTTAGGTCCACAATTTGTGATAAATAATGATAGCGCTAATAAAAATAGAATACTCATTTTCATATTTTGCTCCTATGTACGAAATTCTATGCTTTTTATTTTATGAAGACAACTGGGGCTGGATGACTCAACGACTAAGAAAAACGGCAAGAATAGGTGCAAATAAGCAACATTTGATTTAAATCAAAATTAAGTGTTTCAAAACGTCAGATTTAAGTCTTGGATTACTTGGGAACGACCGGGAAACCACGATAATCCTTTTCAGGATTCTGGTCCGGCATATCATCTACGTGACGATAAGATTTGATTTTAAAGTCTGAATCTAAATTAACTATCCAACCTTCTTTACGGGCTTTTGCCACGAATTCCTTAGCTTGGCGTATACGTTCTTCCTCTTTGGCTTTAGCCAACTGACGATCTTCAATTACCGAATTGTACACCAATGATCGCGGATCAGTGGCGGGGCGTTTTATTTCATTCGTTCGACCTAATTGTTGAGCCATTTGCTTTTCACGTAAATCATTCTCTAATTCAACAATGGGCTGATCATCGTTGTTCTGAACAATGGGAGTCGACGGTCCCGTATCGCGACTAGCCTTCAAATTAGCAACCAATGTTTTCAAACGTTCATATTCCATTTTATCAGCAACACTCTTCAGATGATCATTTACCTTATCAAGTTCAGTGATATTGCGAGTCGACGAAAAATCACTCTGGCCTTCTGTTTGTCCTGCGACAGTACCATGGTCGTCAGAAATTACAAATACGCCGAACAACGCCGACGAAGCTAGGAAAAACAAACCTAGTAAGTAGGCAGCAAAATTGTCGTTTTTCTTCGGCTTTTGAGTCTTCATCTCACCTCTAGTCTACCATAAACTTTTCGACGACTTTAAAATTTTCTTAAATGCAATAAGGCATTCTCAATTTGAGACTTGTAGTTGCAAATATAAAGCTAGAGGCTGTTCAGAACGACTTTCAACAAGATATTTCCCTCTTTAAAAGTACGCCCTTCACCTGCTGTGTTGACGGCTTTGAAATCTTGATTATCGTAATAAATACCTAAACCCAATTTCGATTTTTCTTTTATATAGTACTGGTAGCCTAGCTCGTAGCGCATCTGTGATGATATTCCTTTAGCAGCAAAAATGCCCATCTCTAAATTGAGTGAAATCTGACCACGTGCAAGTTCATACCTATAATCAACTCCAACACCGGCCAAAGTCGCTTGCAATCGCGTTTGCGTAGATTTATGTAAGAAATCAACAAGCTTCGCAAAACCAAATGGCATGAGTTTAGATTTTTTAAATGGAATTGAATAGCCTAAGATTCCAGAAAAATCAGAGAACGAAATACTATTTTCGTCATTGGAAACTAAAGCGGTTGTATAAGAGACACCGAGTTGAAACTGTTTCCAAATTGGCTTTGATAAAATTCCAGCTTCCAGCGAAATTCCACTTGTCGATGAACTAATTTCACCCGCTGTGAACGCCAAGCTCTTAGTTCCGATTCCAAAATGCATATCTTGAAAATAACTTGGATCTTTGCTGACCAATTCTTTTTTTGTCTCTTCTTCTTTTTTCTTTAGTCGAAAATTTTGCAGCGACAGTGCCACGTCAACGTTCTTAACCCTGTACTTAATCCCGCCGATGACACCATCATCACGTGCTGTCGAAGGCAATTCATAAAACTTCCACGATTCACCTTTGCCGCCACCCTCGACCAGTGAACCTTCACCGGGTTCGATGTCCGCGGGTATGGACACTACCATGATGAGTTTATCTTCATATTTGTCGCAGCTGATGCCCATTGCAAATGGTGGAATAACTGCGGTTTTCACAACAGGTGCAACGCGAACATTGATCAGCAATTCTTTACATTTTTCGCTATATAATCGAAACCGAGGTTCGGTCGTAACCAATTTAATTTCTGTTTCTGATTTGTCAGCATATTTAATTTTGATTCTTTCTTCGAAAGATAAAACCTGAACATAAAGTACATTTCTTTCAACGGTAACCGACGTAGTTTCACTGCCTTGTTCAGCCGAAGCCAAATCTTTAGGAAAAGTAATAGTCCCTTTATAAGTTAATCGTCGTCCCGGTTTTGAAGCGATTGGCATAAACGTCAACGATATTTTATTTGGAAATGTGGATTTGACCCAGTCATCACCAGTTCCTTTTTTTTCAAACACTTCAACGCCCGCATAACAAAATGCTGGAAGTAGAAATAGAATCAGGAAGATGTGGTGGATTTTAGAAATCATTGAACTACCGTAAACTGGCCATCTTTCGCAACTTTAATCAGTACTGTTTTTTCTTTCTTCTGTGAAAAATTAAGCGTTATATCTGGTAATTTTTCTACCTTTAAATTGTTAAAAATTGAAGGTTTAATTACAGCATCTTTTTTATTACCGTACTGGTTATAGAATTTAAACGTAACTTTGTATGTGCCTTCGATAGTTTTATTTGTTACCCAAGATTCAACTCCTGGACCTTGTGTACTATCAACGACAAACTCGCCTGGCACGTTTGCTAAGGTTCTTTTTTTATAGTTAAATATGTTACCCTTGGGATCCTCGATAATCATATCGATATCATGCTTCTCTGTTTCCCAGCGAACGAAAACCATCATAAAATGATCATCGTCCTTAATTTTTGGCGTATCATCAATTTTTTGCTTAAGCATTGCGTTTTCTTTAGCCAACTCTTTTGATTTCACATCAGCTAATTTTAAATTACTCTCTAATTCGATCAGGTTCTTTTTCAATTTTTTTAACAAGTCAGCATCATCTTTGGCTTTACTAGCATCCTTTTGTTGGGCACTGCTTGCCGCTGAAAGTCGTTTGATTTCTTCGTCTTTCTCAATTGCAATTTTTTTCAACTCTTCGTCTTTTTCTAAAGCCGCTTTCTCTAGCAACTTCATTTTTTCTTCGTATTCTTTTAATTTCTTTTCTTGATCTGTTTTATCGATTGAAACAGTCGCTTGGCTTTCTTCTAATTTTTTGATTTTTTCTAATGCTTGCTTTAGTTCTTCTTCGTTTTTCGCAACTTCTGCCTTGGCTTGAATCAGGCTGTCTTCCATTTCCTTTTTCTTTTTTTCTTCTTTTTTCTTAAGTTCAATAAGAATGTCATCGGCCGCTGGAGCCGTTTTTTCCATATTGGTAGTTACAGGCTTAGGATCATCTGCTTTTTGTACTACTTTTTCGGTATTAAAACCTTCTTTGGAAATTTGCTGAAGAGCTTCTTCCATTTTTGCTTTGTTGGACGTAGAAAGTACGTACATCATAACGAAGAAACCAAACAGCAGCGTCATCATATCGGAATAACTAATTAGCCATTTTTCATCGATATGATTTTCCTCATGTTCGTTGTCTGAGTAAAAATCTTCGTCCTTACGCGGTTCCGACATAAACTATTCCTCGGAGCCAGTTTTTGGAAACTCTAATACGTTTGTTTTGTCCTGATCTGTTTTTTTGCCACCAATAGTCGGCGCCATCGGTGTGATTACAGAAATTTCTGATTTAGCACCAGTACCTGAACTTGGCGGAGCCGTATAGCTTGCCAAACCTGATCCAACCACCGCCGATTTAAAGAAAATATTTCTTAAATATACTTGATCTCTGATAGGTAACTGACTGATCAGCGTTTCTGCAATAATTTTCGGAGCCATCCCCTGCTTGATAAGTGAAATACCATGAACAACTAAGCTACGAGTGAAAAAATCTTCCGACGCAACTCGAGCGGCATAGTCGGCAAGTGGCAAAAATACAAAGTTCGCAATCGCGATACCCCAGAACGTAGCAACGAGCGCGACGGCCATAGCATTACCGATACCATCCATACCTGAGGAATTTAGACCAATCATCATCTCGATCATACCGGACGAAGCACCAAGTAGTCCCAATCCCGGCGGGAATTTGGAAATAGACAGCAACATTTTATGATCTTCTTGGTAGCGTTTTTTGAACGAATCACGACGGTTTTTAACGATCAATAGTAAATCTTCATAAGAAAGTGCATTTTTAGATAATAACTTAAGAGCTTCCTTTAGAAACGGATTCGCCACAGAATAGTTATTGATAAATCCATGTGGGTCCTTTCGGTATTCTTCGGCAATCCGAATTAAGTCAGCCACAACAAATAAATCTTCAGTTTTCTTTTTGAAGAATAGGCCGTAGATCAGGAAATCTAGCATCTCTTTCAATTTTCTAAAGGGAAATGCAAGCAGTGTTACGCCCAGTGTACCACCCAGCACCAACATTAACGCGTGGGCATTCAAAAATATTTCAGGATTCTTCGACCCTTTTAGGACGCCGAAAAACAAAACGAAACTAATGATGGCCGTGCCAAGTAGCGACGATAAATTCATACATAGAAGATCGGTTACCCTATTGAAAAATTAAGTACATATATAAATTTAGGACTTAGGACTGTTTACTGAGTTTAGGCTCTATCGGAAGCTGTATAATAAACTCTGTACCGACATCTAGCTGTGATTTAACTTGAATATCACCACCGTGCTTTTGAATAATTCCATAAGTAATACTTAAGCCCAAACCAGTACCTTGCCCCACACCTTTAGTCGTGAAGAAAGGATCAAAAATCTTATCTAAGTTCTCTGATGAAATACCGCTACCACTATCTTGGATCGATATCTGTACCCAATTTTCTTTACCTTTTATTAAATTGACGTGAATCCAAATGGTACCATTTCCGGAAATGGCTTGAATAGCATTCGAAAGCAAATTTACAAAAACTTGGCTTAACTGACTCGCAAAACATTTAATCATCGGAATCGGCTCATAGTCTTTTTTAATTTCAATACGATTTTTTATCTCGCCCTGAAGTAAATTTAATGTAGTGTCGATTGTTTCGCGGATATCCACTTCCTTAATTTGAGATTCGTCAATCCGAGAAAAATTTCTTAGGCCAAGAACGATATCACGAGTCCGTCGAGCACCTTCTTCACAAGACGAAATTAACTTCGGTAAATCTTTCACAATATAGTCAAATTCGACTTCGGATTTTTTCTTTTCCAAAGCGGCCGGTTCCGCGCTGGCCAAGCGAACCAGGTCAATTAATTTTGATGAATAGTCGCGCAAATAACTCATATTACTGTAAATGAAACTGATGGGATTATTCAATTCATGGGCTACACCCGCCACAAGCTCGCCGAGGGAAATCATCTTGGCTGAATGAACAAGCTTTTTTTGAGTTTCCTTCAGCTCACGATTGGCGGCTTCTAATTCCTGCACCTTTTTCTTTAGATCATTCCTAGCTTGCGAGATGTTGATACTCATCTGATTGAAACTTTCGGTCAGCAAACCAATTTCTGTATCATTTTTTACGGGAATGGTGACAGCTTGTTCCTGAGTTTCAAATGAATGAAGTGCATCCACCAGGTTATTTAACGGCGCCAAAATCCATTTACTAGTAATAATAACGGTAATAATTAGAAATATGATAACGACACCAACGACGCTGAAATAAGCCAAATTGATATTTTTTAGAACCTCACGCGAATCTGATTTTGAAACCCCTAATGACAATAGAAATCGTGAATGTCCCCATTCCATAAACGAAACGTAGAAACCATAGGGAGTATTTTTAATGGGAACTTCAACAATGGGATCTTTAGAATAAGCAACCGATTGAATACGGCTAAAAATGTTCGATGCTTGAGCGGCTTTGAAACTGGCCAAAATGATTGTGCTGTCTTCTTTGCCTAGAACAAATTCCAATTTCAATCTATTTTTTAGACGTGAAATGAATGCACTATCTAGATAAATTTTTTGCTGAATATATCCGATTGTTTTTTTACTTTGATTATTTACACGCGACAACAGCGTCAGTAAAATTCGATCCCTATCATATTCAAGGATTGGTATATCTTTGCTAGTTTTTAAAACAGAAATATATTTGTCCGACAAGAACGTGGCTTCGTCGCGGCTAGAAACCGAGATAACTTCATTCTTGTCGTTTTTAATCACTTTCGCTACCTGTCGAGCTTCGCGATTGAAAAAAATAAGTTCTGAAGAAAACTCCTGCATAATATATTCAGAGCCAAGCTGGTTCAGAGTTTGACGATCGCTTATAGAAAGGTTGTAAATCAAATAAGGATCTTTTAGATAACGATCACGACGAACTTGTAGACCCGACTTAAAGTCAGCTAGGATAACTTCGATTTCGCGTGAATTGACAGAAAGTCGTTGTAATAATTCTTTATCGATCGCTTGTTCGTATTTTACGGTTGAATAATAAGCCACGAAAATTAAAGGTAATAATGAAAGCAACAAAAACCATGAAATAATAATGGTTCTGATCGAGCGTTTCGATTTTTTACGCTTTAAAACTATTTTTCTCATCCGATGAAAAACCTTAAATAGTTATTTGTTTTCTAGTTACTTGTCTTCAGGGGCCGCAGCCTTGGCGTCAGCCGCTTTCTCTTCAACCGTGAAAAGCATACGAATAATTCCATCTGGCATTACCCTGGGATGCGCTTCTTTTACGATCTTTCCTGTCGAGTAATCTTTAAGTAGTGCTTCCAGTTCGCCCAACTTAGCCTCGGGAACGGTAAAATGGAAATAATATACATTCGGCGTTTTCAACCAACCAATTTCAACTTCCCCGGCTTTTTGTCCACCGAGTTCTTTAATTTTGTCTTTAATTTTTGGCGAAACGGCCTCAGCATTTGTTACTAGGAACTGTCCACGATAAATCCAGCCCGTAGATTTTGCCGGTTTTTCTGTCTCTGGAGAGCTCACTGCGGCCACTGGTTGGGTCATCGGTTTTGGAATAGCAACAGGCGGTGGCTCTGGTTGCTTGACTGCGACCGGTTTCGTTTCCACCGATGGTGTTACCAATTTAGGGTCGTTAGTTTTGACTGACTGAGTTTTATCTTTTGCGGCTACTGTCGTTGGCTGCTTAACTTCTTCATCCGTGAAATCCGGTTTCTCAACATTGGCTTCTGGAGTTTCGCCTAAATCCGGTTTCTTTTTACGGTTTACTTCAGCCACGATCGTTTGACTGTCAGAACCGTCGTTTAAATGAATAAGTCTGTTTAGTGGAAGCACATTCAGGACAATCACTAAAAGCAAGGCTACGACACCAGCTTCAACCAACCATCTAAATCCCAGCGGCCATTGATGCCAACGCAAACGATTGACAATAAAGTTCACTTGCGACGACTGAAGTTCAATCTGTTTAACAGCGGCATCGTTTATTAATGTTTCACTTAATTTTTCACAATACTGAATACCATTAATTAATTTAATAAATTCATTTTGTAATTCCGGTGCCGATTCTAACGCCTTCTCAACCGATTTTTTTCTCTCCGAATCCAATGTATTGCGGGCGTACTCAAAAAGAAGATGATTCGCGACAAAGTCACTCATCTCTCGGCTTTTATTCTTTTTAAGTTTTATAAACTCCACTTACGGCCCCTGTTTACTATTTTAATAAAAATGTGTTCGAACCTAACTGTTTCAGTGCGCTTGAAATCCTATATCTATGAGTTCCTTGACTGATACCTAAAGCGTCTGTGATATCGTCTTCGGGAACTTTGATTACAAGCCCCCACAACAATGACACCAATTCTTTCTTAGAAATTTTTTTATGGAATTCTTTCCAAGGACCTAATTCTAAATCCATTGGAAGAATCCAAAACTCGCCCACATTTTTTGTAATGTACACTTCAGTGTTGTTACTTTTAGTTAAAAGATCGGACGCAATTTTGATCATCATTTTACCGATGTCAGTTCCAGGCTTTAATTTTTTCAACTTTTCGATGGTTTTGATCGTGTAATGAATCGATTTAGTTTCGTTCATCAACGAAAAAAAAAAGAACAAAGATAGAGGGCGGACCAACGATTTAACGTCAAAGGGATCGTTTTTTAATTTAAGATCCACCTTCTCCATTATTACTCAACCGTAAGCTGTCTAAGCAGATCTAAATTATCAAGTACTTTACCAGAGCCAAGAACTACGCAGCTCAATGGATCTTCAGCAATAGACACTGGCAAGCCAGTACGTTCACGAAGTAGTACATCTAGATTTGCAAGTAGGGCTCCGCCGCCTGTTAATACGATACCGTTATCAACGATATCTGATGCAAGTTCTGGAGGAGTTTTTTCAAGAGCGGTACGAACAGCATCTACAACTTCAGACAATGGATCCATTAAAGCATCGTTCACTTGAGACGAGGTTACTTCGATAGTTTTCGGAGCGCCCGCTACTAAGTCACGACCTTTGATTTCCATTGTGCGTTCTTCTTCGAATGGATAGGCATTTCCAATTTCGATTTTGATTTTTTCTGCTGTTCTTTCGCCAATTAACAAATTGAACTGACGACGGATGTAATTCACGATGGCCTCGTCAAATTTATCCCCCGCAACTTTGATTGATTTACAATATACGATACCACCTAAAGAGATAACCGCTACACCCGTAGTACCACCACCCATATCAACTACCATGTTGCCGCTTGGCTCGGTGATGGGAAGACCTGCGCCAATTGCAGCTGCCATTGGCTCTTCGATTAAGTATACTTCACGAGCGCCAGCTGATTGAGCCGCTTCACGTACCGCACGTTTTTCAACCTGAGTGATTCCGTATGGAACACAGATAATGATACGTGGGCGCATGAACGATTTTTTCTCGCCCATAGATTTTGTGATGAAATACTTAAGCATCGACTGAGTGACTTCAAAGTCAGCGATAACTCCGTCTTTGATAGGGCGAATGGCAACGATCGAACCTGGAGTACGACCTAACATTTCTTTAGCTTCTTTACCGACTGCTAGAACTCTGTTTTGTAATCCGCGATAATTTTTTTGAACGGCAACTACAGACGGCTCATCAAGAATAATTCCGCGTCCCTTCACATACACTAACGTGTTTGCTGTTCCTAAATCGATAGCGATGTCATTTGAAAAATAATCAGAAACTTTATCTAAAAATCCCATAGTCTTCCCGTTTGCGGCTTTCCGTTATAAGTTAGAGTCAAAAAGGTGAAATAAACCGATATTTTGACGTAATATAAAGAGTGTAGGTTTCGATAAAATAAGAGTCAATGCAGATATTTATGCAATTTGATCAGCCCAACTCGACCAAAAAAACGCTTAGCATCATTAGACTCGGAAATACACGACTTAAAAAAATTCCGTTATAAGCGTCTCTTCGAGAACGTTCACGCGGAGAATTCATGAAAACTATCGTAGTATCTAAATTTGGTGGAACCTCAATGGGCGATGCCCAATGCATGAAGCGAAGTGCTCAGGTGAGCTTGAGCCAAAATGCCAATCTGGTCGTAGTTTCAGCGACTTCAGGCACGACGAACCTCCTGATTGCCTTGGGAAATAAGGCTTTAAATCATGAATGGCCACAATTAGAGACTTTGATTGAAGACATCCGCAAACGCCATTTGGTGATTGCTCAGGATCTAAAACTGGATTCCGCGGGACATGCGAAACTGACCAATTTATTTCAGGAACTAGAGTCAATTATCAAGGGCGTATTCTACTTAAAAGATTTATCCCTTAAAGCATTAGATGCGTTGCAAAGTCTAGGGGAGCGTATGTCTTCGGTCCTATTCACTCAGGCTATGACTAATGAACTGGCCGGCCAAAACCGCAAGGCCATTTTGTATGATGCCCGCGAAATTTTAAAGACAGATGATATGTTTGGGAAAGCAAAACCGAATCAAGACTACATCAACAAGCACGGTCCTGAATTTTTCTCAGCCGTAGTTAAAGGTAATGATGTCGGTGTGACTCAAGGCTTTATCGGATCGACAATGGAAGGCCACACCACGACATTAGGTCGCGGCGGCAGTGATTTTTCAGCTGCCATATTGGCCGAAGGTATCAACGCCACTACCTGTGAAATTTGGACGGACGTGACAGGAATTCTAACGACAGATCCCCGCCTTGTTAAAGAAGCCAAAGTCATTGATGAAATTTCATTCAAAGAAGCGTCCGAGCTAGCTACCTTCGGTGCTAAAGTTCTGCACCCAGCAACCCTTCTTCCAGCGATACGCAAGAATATCCCGGTTTTCGTGGGTTCAAGTTTTGACGCAAACAAAGGGGGCACTTGGGTACGCAAAGAAGTTGAAAATCAGCCTCTGATTCGCGCGATGGCTCTACGTCGCAAGCAAGTACTAGTGACACTTTCAACTCCAGAAATGTTGCAGGCCCATGGTTTCTTGTTTCAAGTATTTACTATTTTCAATGAACATAAAGTTTCTGTTGATGCCATTACTACATCTGAAATTTCGGTTTCGATGACTCTTGATGAGGTTACGTTACAGAACAAGGAGCTTTTCAAAAAGCTAGAAGCCATTGCTGAAGTTCACATTGAAGATAATTTATCTTTGGTGTCCTTAATCGGTAACAATATCATTCACACTTCGGGTTTAGCGAAAAAGATTTTCGAATCCATTCCTGACATCAACGTACGAATGATTTGTCTTGGAGCCAGCAAACACAATTTCTGTTTCTTAGTGAAAGATTCTGCAGCTGAAGATGCTTTGAAGCGTTTGCATAAAGCATTTATAGCTTAGACACTATCGTCGAAGATGATCAGGTATTTTTCCAGCCCATTTCTTTTTTGATGGTAGCGTGCAGAGAATCAAGATCATTTCCAATTTGTTTATCGGTGTAGCCAAGTTTATCTTTGAAAACCTGCGAAATTTCTTCGAATTTACTTAGGCCGTGATCGCGGTAGTATAAGAATAAATTTGATCGGCGAATATAGAAATCAGGGATGCTTAGGCACATTGTGTTCTCAATGTGAAAAACTACTTCCCTTTGCAACAAACTGTAATTTCCTTGAGGACGAAGAATCACAAGAGCTTCCGGACCATATCGTTCTGCCAGTTTCTTTTCCTCACCAGATCTATCTTGCGAAATAAATTCGCGATAACTTACTTCTGAAACTAAATCATTTATTGGTTCAAGAGTGCGTGATTGTTTAAACTCCACTCGTTTTTCATAAGGTAACTCTTTTAACAAAGTTTGAACCGCATCTTGTGCCATTTTACGATAGGTCGTGTATTTGCCGCCAGTAACGTGAACGATGCCCATCGGATCTTTAAAGATCAAGTGTTCACGGCTGGTTGTATTTGGTGTATCCGAATCATCTTTTACCAAAGGACGAACGCCCGAGTAAGAAGACAAAATATCACTGACTGTTACATTTGAATTTGGAAAATAAGATTTTAAAACCTGTAACAGGTATTCCACATCGACCTTATCAGAATTCACCGTTGCAGGATCAGCAGAAAAATCGGTGTCCGTAGTTCCCACAATAATATAATCGCCACGTGGAATACCAAAAATAATACGATTACTTTTTTCAGCTCCCATTACAATGGCTTGATGTAGAGGCAGTTTTTTTCTATGTAAAATTAAGTGAATGCCTTTTGTTGGGCGCAGTCGTTTCTTCCAGCCTTTTTCAATTTGGCTGCCGAAAATATCTGTCCAAGGGCCCGTACAGCTAACGATTTGCTTAGTTTTAATTTGGATCTGAGTTTGATCAAGCATGTCGACCAAATCGACTAAATAAAGATCTTTCGATTTAGTTATACTTAGAACTTTTAAATAATTCCCTATAGCGGCACCAAAGTTAGATGCGGATCGAATCGTTTCAATCGTCAAACGGTCATCATCCATATAAGCATCGTAATAAATATACGATCCGACAAGATTAGTTTCTTTCAGCTCGGACTGAGTCGAAATTGTTTCTTTGGCTGCCAATTTTTTATGAACTTCGGGAGCTTGGAATAACGAAAGGATATCGTACAACCACATCCCGAGACCCATTTTAAAAAAGGTGACCCGAGAATCTTTAAATAGCGGAATCATAAAACGCATGGGATGAACCAGATGCGGGGCTATTTCAAATAATGTTCTACGCTCTGACAGCGCCTCAAACACCAATTTGAATTCCATATTTTCTAAATAGCGAATACCGCCGTGGATCAGTTTACTGGAACGAGACGAGGTTCCTGAGGCGAAATCACTGGCTTCAACCAATGCGACTTTCATATTTCTGGAACTGGCATCACGAGCTACACCCGCGCCTGTGATACCGCCACCGATAACTAGCAAATCAAAAATTTCGCGATTCATTCGAGTAATATTTTGATTTCGTTGGTCGCGGCCTAGTGGATTCATTTTGTTGTCTTTACGTACATCATCTGTGGATTCCAAGACTCTGGCTTGAAGGCATTCACAGAATTAACTACGCCCTGGTTGTTTAAAAAATAGACCCGTTGAAAATGCTTATCCCGTGACAACCGATACGCGATTTCAACTAATTCGTCACGTGCCTGAAGCGCAGAATAAGACAAATGTTCTACCCATAGAGACTGAGTTTGACCGTCTAAGAATAACAGTGGCTGGGCTGTAAAATACCCTACCAATTGCCCTTCAGTGGAAAACGAAGATTTGATTTCTGGATTACGGGCTATAAAGCTCCAGCCTAGTTGGGCATAATGCTCAAGAGACTCTTTTCTCCAGCGGGAATTCCACTTGATGAACTCGCGTTCCATTTCATTCTGTTCAATTTCGATCAGTTTTTTGGTTTCGAAATCAAGTAGCTCTTCAATATCTTCTTTTTGCAATACTCGGCAGTAAAAACTCATGATTCTCTCTTACTATGGACAGTGTACTTATATTAAGCTAGGGTTTCAATTAATGAAATACAAATCTTATCCCGAAACTTTTTGGAAACAGTTAAATGAAACCCTGGCAGAACTCAAGAAAAATCAATCGCCTCTAGTAGCGCTTTTCGATGCCGACGGCACTTTGTGGGACACTGATTTAGGGGAAAATCTGTTTCATTACACGATAGACAATCGTCTAGTGGAATTGCCGCCAAACCCTTGGGAACATTATCTAGAGCTGAAAAAGAAAAATTCAGATCCTCGTGACGCTTATTTATGGTTAGCTCAAATCTACAAAGGCCAAACGTTGGAACAAGTTCGAAAATGGTCAGATGAGGCACTTAAAAGCCTTCAGCCATTTCCGGTTTTTGATGATCAGAAAAAACTGATCCAGTTACTTAGTTCTAGTGGCGTAACCATCAAAATTGTCACGGCTTCCATTAGCTGGGCCGTTGAACCGGGAGCTCGCTATTTGGGCCTGCAAAATACCGATGTTATCGGTGTGGAAACTTTGGTCAAAGACGGTATCGTCACCGATCAAAAACATGGAGTAATTACTTATAGAGCGGGCAAAGTCGAAGGCTACAAGCAAAAGCACAAAGACCCTCCGTTTTTAGCGGTGGGAAATTCTGAAGGCGACGTTGAGTTATTGGAGTATTCGACTCGTTTAAGACTTGCGGTTAGCGCCGCCAATCGGGAAGATCGCCTTTATAAATCAGAATACCAATTGCAAGAAATTGCCAAATCAAAGCAGTGGCACTTCCACCGCTTCATTTAGTAAAAATTGTAAAAAGTAATGTTCAAAGTTTAGACAGCATCACTTTTCTACATAGTTCGTTATATTAACGACGCAGGAAACTATGCTGAAAAAACTTTTACTACTTATTGTTGGATTCTCATTTACAGCGTCACTTGCCCTGGCCGCCGACGAGCCTGTCAGTTTCGCAAATTTTTTGATTCAATCGGATCAACCCCTTCCGTCAACTCAACAAGAAGAGTTGATGTTCAATTACAATTCTAAAAATTTCGATGGCGGTTTATTAGATAAATATTCAAAAGCCGAACTGATGGAGATGATCAGAACGAACTCCAATCCTGATATCGAAAAAGGCACAAAATTAACTTCATTAACTATCCCATTCGGTCCCAAAGTAAACTGGGGCGTTATTGAAAGAGACGACAACGACAGTGGTTCTAAAAGCCGCCTTGCCTTGATTAACGAATTTAAAAAATACAAACTTCAGTTCTCGAAAGAATCAGTAGAAGCTATTAATTCGGGCCTTGAAAATCTAACAGAAGCAGAACTAAGAACATTCCTTTCTAAAAAACACGCGTTCCTAACAGGAATTGCCGGCAGCATGGAAAAAATGTTTTTGAGATTTAAGGTCAAGCCACCATATAAAATGATACAAGGTCTTGTTAATTCACTGAATGGCGTGTTCTACCAAAAAAGCGAGCAATTCGTTCGCAGTAACACGTTTGGCATGAATTCTTATGTGGTTGCCGGTGCTGGAGCCACATTAGGAAAAATCATTTACGACTTTGTGATTTCGAAAACGCCGTTAAAAAGATGGATTTCGCCTAATTTTGGATTCTATTTAGGAACGTCATTTGGATTTGGTATTTCTCGTGTTCGTGTGGACGATAAATCGGCTTGGATGCTTGATTTGTTTTTTGATTTTGAATCACTAAAGCGTGCCTTTGCCCCAATATTAGAAGTTTACGGCGGCGCAGGTTTTGGTTTCTACATGGAAGCACGTGAATTACCCGCAGCGGGAAAGCGTATTTTCACCAGTAGCGGTGCTTACAAAAACACATTCTATGCACCATTTATCGGTACTAATCGCATGGGACCAGCATCGTTATCTAATCAGCACACCGTTAATTTATCACTTCCATTTCCTTCATCATTCTTTGAGACGAACATGTCTCGTCGCTACTTACACATCGTTTTGAAAAAATCGTATGCTGACGGAGGATTAGATCCAAAAATTAAAGCTAGATTTTTTGAAGCCTTGGCGAGTTTTTTCAAGACGAAACCAACATCTGTTCAGAATGCCTGTATGGGATTCTACAAATTTTTATAAGATTGATCGTTTAGCATTTTTTTAAACTCAGAATCTCTGGCCGCTAGTTCTTGAGGAGATCCGTCTTCAATCACACGGCCATTTTCTAATACCAGAATTCGATCACAGCTAAATATAGTAGATAGGCGATGGGCAATCACAATCGATGTGCGATTTTGAATTAGTTTCTTAGACGCCGTTTGCAGCAATTGTTCCATCTGTGAATCTATATTTGACGTCGCTTCATCCAAAATCACTATCTCGGGATCAAAAATCAAAATACGTGCAAACGAAATCAACTGCTTTTCACCGGTACTTAAATTAGCGCCCGATTCTTCTACCGGGTGAGCCAATGTGCGCTGGGTTTTCGCTAGGTAATCCATCAAACCAATTTCGGCAGCAACTCGGTAGACGCGATCTTCTGGAATTCGTGCGGAACCTAAAGTCAGATTCTCGAATATTGTTCCCTTAAATAAAAACAGATCTTGCTGTACGCAATTTATCTTGTGACGTAGCTGAGTCAGCGGGATCGTTTCGATAGCGTGCCCGCCAATGAATAATTCATTAGGTGGCGGCGGGTACAAATTCAACAATAAATGAACCAACGTTGATTTCCCAGCACCCGTTCTTCCCACCACACCTACGGACTGACGATCTTTAATAGTAAGCGAAAGATTTTTTAGAACGGTAGTTTGCGTATCTTGGTATTTAAAACTCAAGTTTTTAAATTCAATTGTGTTTCCTAATTTCTGCGAAACATGCGGCAAACTATAACCCGGTTCGATAGGCTCTTCTAACAAAGTGAACACACGTTCAGCACTGGTTAAGCTGTTTTGGAACGACTGATACTTTTCGATAATATCACGGAATGGATGAACGAAATCTAAAGCATGCAGAAAGAAGGTGATTACAAGACCGACTTTAATTCCGTCTTGTTGACCTAGAATCCCACTAAAGTACAATGCGCTGGCTAGAATCAAACCATTGAATAAATTCAAAATGGGCATCATCATCGCATAATTCCGAGTCGACTGTAGCGACACCTTTTTCAAATCGCCGGATAGAAATTCAAAATGATCCATCTTTGAACGTGACAATTGATACATCTGAATGATCTTCATGCCATTCAAGCTTTCAGCAATGAATGAATTCAAGGCCGACGTCGCGATCTTGGAAACGCGTAGAGTTTCTTTGATTTTATTGGTAATTCTAATTCCCAAGTAGAAAAATAGTGGCGCCGAAATCAAACAAATGACTGTTAGTTTCACCGATATCAACATCATCGAAGTAACAATCGAAATCAAAACGATAAGCTGAATAAATACTTTAACTACGCCATCACTGAATATTTCGCCAATTTGTGAAACATCATTTGTTGCGCGTGTGACGATTCGCCCTGCCGGAGTCTTATTGAAATAAGTCATCGGAATTCGCTGTACGACAAATAGAATTTTCGATCGAATATCAAGTAATACCTTGTTCCCTAGTTTTTGAAATTCGTAAACTTGCAAGAATTCAAAGACGGAATTTAAAATTTCAAGAACCGCATAACCGATGGTGCAATAAAGCAGCAAATCCCAATCTTTTTTAACGATGGCATTATCAATTGTGTAGCCAATAAAAAATGGAATCGCACGGCCACTGAGCGCCGCTGCCAACACTAGAAACGTAACCCATACCAAACTGCCTTTTCGTCGCGCCAAGAAAGGACTTAGCTTTTTGAAAAGCTGTTTGTAGTTCAACCGAGTAGTTTCTTTATCTTCAGAAAAACTATGCATGGGTATTCCCCGCATCGTTCATCTGCTGCAATCGCCACTGATTTAGATAGAATTTGGATTTTTCTAGTAGTTCCTTATGCGTCCCAACGGCTTCAATTTGCCCCTCCGATAAAACCACGATTTGATCGGCGTTCATCAACGACTGAACCTTGTTAGCCACGATCACTCTGATTTGATCTTTACTAGATCTAAACAAATGATCACGAACATTAGCTTCCGTCTTGGTATCCAGGGCACTTAGGGTGTCATCCAGCAAAATCACATCAGGTTTCGCGTACACGCCGCGAGCCAATGTCAGGCGCTGCTTTTGCCCGCCCGACAGCTGAACACCTTTCTCGCCCACGAAAGTCTCTAAGCCGCGCTCTAGTGTCTTCATGTCCTTGTCGAAATCCACCATCGAAATGATCGAATTTAACTGCTGTTCATTGCTAGCTGAAGATAAAATTACGTTATTACGAATCGTAGAGCTAAACAGGAACGGCTCTTGTGGAACCATCTTAACTGATTTCCAGATTTCTGACTTTGCGTACTGGTTATAATCTTTACCGTTAAGTAAAATCTGGCCTGAATAGTTTCCTAGGTAGTCGACTAGCAAATGAAGAAGTGTTGATTTGCCCGCACCGACGGGGCCGGTGATCCCAATAAACTGACCTTTGTTTATTTTTAAATTTATATTTTTAAGGACGTCAACTTCGCCGTATTTAAATCCTACGTTTCTTAATTCTATCGAATCGACGGACGCAACATGCGCTGTCTTCGCCTGATTGAAAAGATCCGGGAATTCTACCGGCTCTTCTAACAGAGCTTTGATCCGCTCAAACGCACTTCGGCCTTTTTGCATTTGAGATAATCCATAGCCTAAGGCCGAAAATGGCCAGATGATTTTATTAATATAACGCTGAAACGCGACGAAACTTCCTAGCGTCACTACGCCCGAAATCACTTCACCGCCGCCGATATATAGTAAAATAATGGTTCCGGTCGCGACCGCCATCTGCATCAAAGGATTAAAGAATGAATCCACGCGGTTTAGCTGATTTGATTTATCCAGATATTCTTTGCTGAGTTCTTGGTATTTCTCTGATCGCTGCGATTCCATCGAGAATATTTTCACGATCTTAACACCGGAAACTAATTCCTGAGTGAAACTGGTTAATCGCGCTAGCATCGCTTGCTGTTCTTTCGACAAAGCACCAATGCGTTTAGTAATCGCATGAATGAAAAATGGAACGATCGCGATAAAGACCAAACATTTTGCGGTCCAACTTGGACTAAGATAAATCATCGACGGAACTATAAGAATGATTAAACTGATGCCGTCGATCAGAATTAACAAACCAGGTCCAATTCCGTTTCTAAAAAATTGCACATCGTTCGTGATTAAACTCATCATCTCGCCCACTGAATTTTTCGTGTAGAATCTAGGGCCCATTTGCGAATAATGATTAAAAACGCGATTGCGAAGTTCGTCCGCCGCCGATGTATGATAGTCGCTCCAGAATATACGCCAACCAAATCGAGTCGCTGCCAGCATAAACATGACAGCAAAAAATAGAGCGGCAGTTTTTAGAAGTTCCGTTGGTTCAAAATTTCCAGCAGAGATAGTATCAATGGCGATCTTTAGAACTAAAGGTGTGGCCGAGTCTAAGGCATTGGTGGCTATTAAAAGCGCCAATCCAATGCCAAAGGATTTTCTGTTCTTAGATATAAAATAACGTAGAGGCTGAGATAAAAGACTATCTTTCAAAACTTCTAGCAATCTCCACGAACGTTCTGATCATAGCGCCACTAGCGCCTTTTTTAGGGCAATATTTTAGACGATTGCCTACTGACCAGCCAGTACCCGCGATATCGAAGTGAGCCCATGGAATGCCCTCTTCAACGAATTGTTCCAAGAACGCGGCTGCCGTGGCAGACCCCGCACCTTTACCTGCAGAGATGTTTGATAGATCGGCGTATGTACCTTTCATATCTTGCACATGGAAATCAGTTAAAGGCATGTTCCATACCCATTCACCAGAAGCTTTAGCGGCTTCTTCGATTGTTTTTTTCAATTTTTCATTACGAGTAAAGTAACCTGTGTGGGTATTACCCAAAGCCACAACCATCGCGCCCGTCAAAGTCGCAGCATCAATTACGATTTCTGGTTTTTGCTCACAGGCGTACACAAGAGCATCACTTAGGATCAAGCGACCTTCGGCATCTGTATTGTTCACTTCAAATGTTTTTCCATTACGAGCTGTGTGGATATCACCTGGTTTAGTCGCCGATGGTCCAGGCATGTTTTCAGTCGCTGGTACGATACCCATAACATTTACTTTTAACTTCAATTTCGCTACGGCAAGCACGGTTGCGATCACGTTAGCACCGCCGCACATATCGTATTTCATTTCTTCCATCGCTGCTGATGGCTTAATGCTGATACCACCGCAGTCAAAAGTTAAACCTTTACCTACGAAGACAACCGGTTTTTTAGTTTTAGCAGCACCATTGTATTCAAGAACGATAAAACGAGGTTCCTGATCGGAACCCATTGAAACACCCAGTAAACCGCCCATTTTTTCTTTCTTAATACGCGCCTTATCCCAAACAGTGGCTTTTACTTTTACGCTTTTCGCCGCTTCGACGGCCTTCTTTGCTAAGATATCCGGCGTCATCAAATTACCCGGCATATCACCAAGGAAACGAGCAAAATTAACAGTGTCTGCCAACGCTAAACCTTCAGAGAAGGCTTTTTTATAACCGGCATTTTTAGATTCTTTTAAAACCATGTGGAAAAGCATATCAGAGGCCGGCTTTTTATCTTTTTTAGATTTTAGTTCGTTAAATTCATACGAAGTTAGAAGCAAACCCTCTACAGTAGCCTGTATATTATCTTCGTTTTTCATTTTCGCAGGTAATGATTCGAAATCGATAAAGGCTTCTTCTGCTTTAGAGGCTTTTACGGCATCGTAAATAGACGCTGCGACTTGGCGGAATGATTCGTGAGTTAATTCTTTGGTAGAACCTAGACCAACAACCAACAAATGACGACAAGATGCGTGAGCAAATTCTCGGAATAGGACTGTTTCGCCGGACTTACCCGTAATGGATTTCTCTTCTAGATTTGTCTCAAGATGTTTCGCAACAGATTTATTATGCAACACTGGCTTTTTGTCTTTATCGTCACCTAAACTACTGAAAAGAACTAAAACTGTGTTTGATTTTGAGCTGATGGCTGAATCAAGGTCTTGTGAAATTAAATCGATTGTCATGTTATGACTCCGTGGTTCAAAGCTGGTTGAATTTAGACCTTTAGTCGTATCATAGTTAATTGATTCTTCAAGGCCTTTTTAAATAAAGTACTTCTAAAAGCCGCCGATAAAGATTCAAGAGAACGAACACGTAATTCATTTTCAGGAGAACCACAGTGGCACTAATTCCTTACGTTATCGAGCAAACTTCTAAAGGCGAGCGCTCGTATGACATCTACTCACGCCTACTTAAAGATCGCATCATCATCCTTGGATCAGCCGTAACTGATGATGTTGCCAATGCAATCATCGCACAGATGTTGTTTTTGGAAGTGGATAATCCAGAAAAAGATATTCATTTATACATCAATTCGCCGGGTGGAAGTGTATCCAGCGGATTAGCTCTTTACGATATTATGCAATTTGTAAAGTGCGATGTGGCGACTTACTGTATGGGTATGGCGGCCAGTATGGGTTCCCTGCTACTAACAGCGGGCGCTAAAGGAAAACGTTACTCTTTGCCAAATACACGTATCATGATCCATCAACCTCACTTGGGTGGTGGCGGATTAGGTGGTCAGGTAACTGATATCGAAATTCATGCACGTGAATTAGTGAAAACAAAAGAAAAGCTTACTAAAATTTATCAAACTCATACGACTCAAACTTACGATAAACTTTTCGCAGCGATGGAGCGTGATAATTTTATGAGCCCTCAAGAAGCAAAAGAATTTGGTTTAGTCGATCACATTGTAGAACCAAGAAAATTAATCAAAGGATAAGCGAATGTCATCTTCAACAGCTCAAGGCAGTTTACGCTGTAGTTTTTGCGGAAAAGGCCAAAAGGAAGTTAAAAAACTGATCGCCGGCCCCGGTGTTTACATTTGTGATGAATGTATCGATTTATGTAATGACATTATCGACGAGGAAAAGGATCGCGAGACGTCTGCGAAAGGCGTTTTCAAAGTACCAAAACCTTTAGATATCAAAACACATTTAGATGATTTCGTTATCGGCCAACAACAAGCGAAGAAGTCTTTGTCAGTTGCGGTACACAATCACTATAAACGTATTAATAACATCAGTACTAACAAGAAAAGCAACGATATCGAACTTCAAAAATCGAATATCATGTTAATCGGACCAACGGGTTCTGGTAAAACATTGCTGGCACAAACAATCGCCAAAATCTTGAATGTTCCATTCGCGATGGCGGATGCGACAACGTTAACTGAAGCCGGTTATGTCGGTGAAGACGTCGAGAACGTAGTATTAAACTTACTGCAAGCGGCTGATTACGATGTAGAACGCGCACAAAAAGGCGTTATCTATATCGATGAAATCGATAAAATCTCTAGAAAATCAGAGAATCCTTCCATCACTCGTGACGTATCGGGCGAAGGCGTTCAGCAAGCATTATTAAAAATCTTAGAAGGAACGGTAGCGAACTTGCCTCCAAAAGGTGGTCGTAAACATCCTCAACAAGAATTTATCCAAGTAGATACTTCTAATATCTTGTTCATTTGCGGTGGCGCATTCGTAGGTTTGGAAAAAATCATCGAAGGCCGTACTTCAAACAGAACAATGGGTATTGCTGCTGACATCAAAACAGGTAAAGAAAAAGATGAATCCGTCAACATTCTACAAAGTGTTGAACCAGACGATTTAGTTCGTTTCGGTATGATTCCTGAATTCATTGGTCGTCTGCCGGTGATGGCAGTCCTTGATCCATTATCTGAAGATGCTTTGATCGATATCTTGATTCGCCCAAAAAACGCGATCACGAAACAATATCAAAAGCTATTCACTTATGAAGGCATTGATTTAAAATTCACTGACAAAGCGCTTAAAGCCATTGCTCAGACAGCCATCAAACGCCGTACAGGCGCGCGTGGTCTAAGAGCAGTACTTGAAACGGCGATGTTAGACATCATGTTCGACGTTCCTTCAAAAACTAACTTAAAAGAGGTTTTGATCGACGACACCGTGATTACGTCAAAAGGTACTCCAGGTTTAGTCTTCAAAACAGAAGAAGAAATCAAGAAGGCTAAGTCCAACGATCCGGCCGAAAGCGCATAGGAATCTAATTAGAATAATAACTAAAAATCCCGATCTAAAAAATCGGGATTTTTTTTGCCTAATCGATTTCTGGGTGTTAAAGAATAAACCATGATGAAATCATATTTATATAATTGGCTTTTCATTAGTTTAGTAACAATTTCAACTATCTCTTGCATGACCGCTACGAAATATGGCGAGAAAGACAGCTACTATGGAAACTCGATCACCGAAGATACAAAAAATAAAGGCGCTTATCTAAGTTCTTTCAATGGAAATGAATTCACGGGCAGTTTTTCGTCGATGGAATATTCTCAGCTGGGTGCGCTTGAATACTGCGCCAAAAGATCAGAGTTCGCTTTGATGAGTCAGCCTGTTGATGAAAGTACCTCGTCTACAACGCTAAATGCGTATTCCAATTCTTACCGACTTAATAACAAAACCACGTACACCAATTACAACATTGTTCCCGTCACTACCACTTACCCACGACACACTATCGTTTTTCAATGTAAAGGAAAAATGAGCATTATCGATGGAATGTCCGACACTGAACAAATTAGTCGTGAAATGGTTCACGCGATAACAAAGGACTTCAAGGCCGGAGTGCAACTAAAAGATATCGATACCGAGGAAAAAAATGGCGTGTTGCAATTCGATGACATCATTATAAAAGTAAATGGCGTTCGCACGGAAAATCTGACGGACATTACCGAAGCGTTAGAAAAAGCGAACAAAAAATCTGTTCCCGTAGGCATAATACGGGATTCCAAAATTAAAACCGTCACCGCCAAGATTCGAGATGTTACGTATGTAATTAAAAATTCGAACCAAAAAATGGCCAGCAATATCTGTTCTAAGAAGCCCGAGCAGGGGCCGGCTCTGAGAGGCGGTGCCACATCGGCAACCGCGGGAAACAAAACGACAGAATCGGTGGATAAAGAAATGGATCCATTTAGATTGGCGTGTAAAACAGTAAACGATTTTCTAAGTAAGAACTAAGACGCTCTTTTATTACCTTGCCCTTGACGTTTACGGATAAGCCGAATCATATCATCGTAGTCGTCTTTTCTGATTGGCTTTGGATAAAAATAAAGATTCTTCGTCTTTAAAAATTTCAATTTCAAATCAAATTCTGGCGGATAGAACAGAATCACCGGAAACGCTGGACTTAAACTCAATAGATCATTTAACAGTGTATTTTTAAATAGGTCAGGATCGCTGCCGTCAATCACGATGGCCGATAGGGGATGGTGAAATAGGTTTTTCGATTCAGACAGGTTTTGTGCCTCGATGATTTTAAATTGATCTTGCTCTAACTTGTTAAAAAGGAACGACCGGAACGTGGCTTCCTGACTGACGATCAGGACTTTGGATTCAGGCTCACTACTAAGGTTGGCGTTGCTTTTCGGGAAATGTAAAAAGAATGTTGTACCTGACTTATAGTTACTTTCGAACGAAATACTGCCATGATGAATCTTCATAATCTTTTCGGATAGATACAGACTCAGTCCTACACCTTCACCAACATCTTTAGTTGTAAAAAATGGTGTAAAAATTTTATTTTTAATTTCGTCAGACATCGGAACGCCATTGTTATTCACAGAAATAATGTATTCGCCGAGAACGTCTTCACCTTTTACCGTTATCATCCTAGATGTCTTTTGAGTTTCGATAGCCGCGATCGCATTTTTCATCAAGTTGGTTAGAACTTGTTTGATATACAAACGATCACACACAATCTTCACATCGGTCACGTCCAAATAAAGACTAATTCTATTGAAATTCATGAAATATTCATTTTCACTGATAACTTCGCGAATAATTTCGGTGGTATTGACCTCTTTAAAATGAACGTCTTCTGTTTTATAAAAATTCAAAAGTTTTTTGACGATCAAAGACATGCGATTGGAATTCCTAGACATCGAAGCTAGGCTTTTTTGGACCATCTCGAAAGTGACGCCCTGCTTGGCTTTTGCAAGATTTAGCATTTCAAGATTTCCAATAATCACGCTTAAAGGGTTGTTTAATTCGTGTGCGATACCTTGAGCGAGACGTCCCAGATCTGCCAACTTTGCTGAGCGCAAATTTTGATTAATTAAAAATTCACGTTCTTGTTGCTTTTCCTTAACCTCAGAAAGGTCAATTAACGAAAAAACGACCACTTTGCCCCTTGTTAACTGAACGACTTTACAAAAAACATCGACTGGGCATTTACGACCTGATCTGCGTTTGATTTCTAGGTCTTTCTCGCTAATACGAACAAAATTCTTGTCGCCGACAGCAAGATCAATAATAGCATCTATTTTTATACGATTTTGAGGAACGAATAAATCATAAACATCTTCGCCCTTTACTTGATCGACTGTTTTTCCGGTCAACTCTTCAAAGTATTCATTGCAATAGGAAACGGATTTTGAGTCCGGATCAATAATAAGAATAGGCACCGCAAACAGATTAGAAATGCTTGCAAAATCCTTGAAGCTTAATTTCATACAGACTTATCGGAAAATACACGGTTTCTTTCTTTGGTCTTAGGTCTAGTTTTTATATATAGAAAAATGCCGAATTTAAGGTGTGATGCGCGTAGCTCTTTTCTTAACAATTTTGATCTTTTCGACCGGCTATTTTTTAAAGATAGAAAACGGTTACGTCCGTAATAATTTAGTGTGTAATTTTTCATCACAGAGTATGGAAAAAATCAGCCAAAACTATCAAACCAAATTCAAACAGCTTTTACCAAATAAGTTCCCGAATCGCCGCTTAGAATATCTAAGTCAGAAAATTCTAGCTAAGCCCGATCCGAATTTGGTTTTAACTTGCAACCAAGAAGAAAAGAAAATCTACGAAAGTTCTTTTTTGTTCGAATACCGATCGCAGATCTATCCTATTTTCCCCGACTCATTTGATACACTAGACTGGATCGCCGTCAGCCATCGCAAAGAAGGTCTAATGCTCAGTCAGCTGGAGAAATTTAAAAAGATCGTTATCCAAGAAAAAGAAAATTTCAACGCGTTTACATTAGATTGTTCGATGGTTCAAGAGCTCTCGGAACAAGTGAAACTTTTAGAAAAACATTTGAAACTAGAAAAACAACCACGCCAACCGTCTAATACCAAGTCTGCCATTTCTAGAATGAACAAAAATATATCACGCCAACTCGAATTTGCGAAAAAGCACTTTCAAACGAACGAAAAACTATTCTTGTCCAAATGGAAACGTTTTTTTGAATTTGAATCGGAAAAAACTCTATGTCCATTCTAGCTAATTTGCTTTTTCTTTCCTTATTTTCATGGTCCGCTGAAATTCCAAAATGCGAAGAGAAAGTCGCTGACGAAAAAGTAAAAAGGGGCTACGCAGCCCAAGCCGGAAATCGCACACTAGAGGCGGTCGATTTATACAACGAAGCAATAAAAGCAGATCCGAAATGCAGGGATGCCCACTACGAAATTGGCTGGTCTTACTGGAAGTTGGGCGAATGGCAAAAGGTAGTCACCAATTGGGAAACCACATTGAAACTGGATCCAACCCACAAACTAGTCCCCCAATTTATGCCGGCAGCCAAAGAAAACTTACGAGTCATCAATAGCGGTGCAAAAACAAATCAGTTTCGAAAAAATGTCGATATTTTTAGCCAATCATTACCAGAAGAATCGCCTGTGAAATTAAGCCTGATTAATCGTTGGCAATCTTACAACAACAAAATTGAAATAAAAAATGATCACTATGACCAAGATATATTTTCGCCGAAATCAGTTTCTTTTTCAGATGCCGGCGACATGGCTTTTGTTCAGTCTTTGGAAGGCGCAAAAACATTATTTTTTAAAAGTGATGGTTCTGAAAAGGTTGCCGTGATTAAGCATCAATTTGACAAAGACGCCATAGCAAGTCTTGCGGATAAAAAGCCACCATTTACCTATAAACAAGACACCAAAATGGCTAAAGGCTTTACTGGAAAACCGGTAGAAAGCATCGTCACACATAACAATACATATCTTTGGACGACGTACTATCGAAAGAACTATGACGAACTGGGACAACTGACATCCGCCGTTGCAGTTGTCGATATTAAAAATCGAAAAATTGTTCGTATCATGGGAACGGGACCTATTTCCAAATACATTGAAAAGTCACCCGACCAAAAATGGATTGCGATTTCAAACTGGGGCGACAACACCGTCGGTGTTTATGATATCTCTTCCAGTAAACCGGAAGAATTCAAAGAACATCAACTACTTGTTGTCGAAAAAAAGCAGTCCTTGAAGAACTTAAAAGCCAATCGTGATAAGGACTGTGGATTTTGCGTGCGTGGCTTGGCATTCAGCCACGATAGTCAGTACCTGTTTGTAACTCGCATGAAGGGTGGCGGAATTTCCATCTTTAAAAAAGATCTAAAGAATAAATTCGAATTCTTGGGCACAGTGATGGGACTACAACCCGGCCCTCGCGACATTCATTTTTCTAAAGACGGCAAAGACATATTCATTGGCTGCAATTCTTCAGGAACAATCGTGAAAGTTCCTTTCAAAAGCATGATTGATTTATTTAATGGCCACGTTGGTGAAAAAATAGACATCACTGGCACCGATTTTAAATATGACAAGAAATTCGTTGGCTTGGGTGTTCGCAGTTTTAAAGTTCATCCCAAATTTGATTACCTATTCTTAACTTCAAACAACGGCAGCGAAATTATTATAGCCAAATCAACCGACTTATCTGTACTCGGTCGCGTTCCCGTTGATTCTTATCCGGTCGGTTTGTCGATTTCTCCCGATGGAAAGTACCTTTGGGTAACTTCGCAAGGGAAAGAATCACTTGGTGGCAATTCAGTCTCGGTATTTTTAATTACCGAATATTTGAAAAATCAAATTAAACTGTAGCTTTACCATCGGGTTCAGATGACAGCGGAAGATTGATAACAAACGACGTGTTCCTTTCACTGGAATCATAGTAGAACTCGCCATCATGCTGTTCGATAATGGATTTAGAAATGCTTAATCCTAATCCAGTACCTTTCCCCGTCGGCTTAGTCGTAAAAAACGGTGTCATAATCTTATCGACAACGGCTTTATCTATACCATTTCCGCTATCTTTCACTTTTAAGGTGAAACTACCTTGGAATTTTTTTAAAGATATCTCAATCCACTTTTCCGGCAATGTTTCTACGGCATAGATGGAGTTATTTAACAAGTTCAGAACTACTTGGGACAGCTGAGCCGGATGGCAACTGACCCAAGCCCCCTCGCTGTCCATATTATATTTGATTTCGATCCCGTAATTGCGACATTTAGTTTCACATAATGAAATAGTTTCTTTGACGATATCTTGTATTTTGGAAATCTGTTTAGGATCTGACGTATCGTTCCGGGCAATTTGTCGCAATCCCTTAATTATTTCCGAGATTCTAAATACTGTTTTGTAGATTCTTTGCAAGCCCACATCAAACTTGCTTTTCTCGGATTCTGGAAATGTTGTACTTTCAATAATTCTTGAAAGTTGAGTTACTTGCGCCGAAATAACAGCCAATGGGTTATTGATTTCATGAGCCAAGCTGCTGGACATTTCTCCGAGGGCCGCCATTTTTGCGGCGGATTGCAGTGCTATCTCGTTTTGACGCTGCTCATGAATATCCAGAGTGATAGCGATGATAATCGAATCATCTTCTTCCATTCGTTTCAAAATTAGTAAGAATAACTTAGAGGTACCGCCGATAGTTAAAAATACCTCCTGAATCACGCTTTTCAAATTTGATTTTTCAAACTGTTCGTATATCGACGAAAATGCATCGTCGGCGCGTGCAAAGCCGACAGGTTCGTTAACGAATAAGTTCGGCTGGATTCCCGTAAATTGCGAAACTAGCTCGTTTACATAGATATATTTTTTGTCTTTGATGAGTGAAACTCCGCCAGGAAAGGAATTGATAATTAGGCGAAGTTCATTCTTCTGATTAAGCACGTTAAACCACTGGTTTGCATAATCTCTACGAACTAATGAAATTAGAATAAAAAATAGCATGAGCGTTGCAAATAAAAATCCGTTATTTAATTCTGACTCATTGTTCAGAATAAAAAACATTAGCGGTGCCAGCATCAGTTGAGTTCCAAACAGATAATAATCACGTTTTGAAAGAGCTAGACTATAGGATGCGGTCGCCATCATTCCGGAAAATATCATATGGATCAAAGTCAAAATCTTGATATCCGAATGATATTGATCTACCGATAGATAAATTAGAGCTGACCACAAAGATCCCGTGCATGCGATCAATACACTAAAAATCAGATGCCAAAGTCGATAGCCTATTAAATCAAAACTGGCCAAATGAATCCATCGAGTTAGACTCACTAGTAAAATTAAAGACACCAACGCAAAAAATTTCGCTTGAAACCCAAAAAGACTATACACAGTTACAAGAAGCAATAAGGAAAACAGGATATTAATGCCTATACCTAAAAAAGAACGATTCTTCGTTTCTAATAAAATTTCCCGATAAATCGAGTACCTTTTCGACAGATTTTGATTCATATCTTATATTGTAGTTATTAAATCTAAACTCAAGTCAAAATCCCTAATAATCATCTCAAAATAAAGCAAACAAAGTACTTAGGTCTTAAGTCAATAGTCCGATAAGAAAACATGCCTAAATTCATGCTCAATCTACTATTGCTGGGATCAATTTCTGTGCTGATTTCTTGTTCGAATGGTGGCGGTGGTGACGATTCGTCAGCTACACCAACAGCTAGCGAGACGACCAATTGTCTAGATGTTCGCAGTTACGCCGATGCATTGACTCTTTCAGGAAACGCTAGCTACCAATATCGACCGATCACCACAACAGCTACAAATCAGGGCACGATTTACGCACTATCAGGCAATCCAGCCACTGCCGTAATTCCTTACGCAGAAATTGAAGTTTTAAATGGTAATGGTGATCAAATTCAATGCGGCAATACAGATGAGAACGGTAATTTCTCACTTCAAGTGAGCAAAAACACTGGTACAGTTCGTGTGCGTGTTCTGTCGCGTGCTTTCAATTCTAAAATTAAATTAAGCGTTTTAGAAGAAACGAACTTGAATCAACCCTACTCTATCGAAACAAGCGCTACCGCTGCTACCAGTGACATTGGTGGTTTATCCGTGTTAGCAAAAGCCCGCATGTCAGAAAGTGCTAAAATTGAAGGCGGCGCTTTTCATATTTTGGCCTCTATTTATAAAGCAAACCAGTATATCCGCACGCAAACTAATGATGCCAATTTCGTTGCTGAAAAAGTAACGGTCTATTGGAAAGCAGGATTTAATCCTTATGCATATTTTGGTTACCCAAACAATTTGTTATCATTCTATAAACCGGGTGAAAGAAAACTATTTATACTTGGTGGCAAGGACGGCAACGTTAGCCAAGCCGATACTGATCACTTTGACACAAGCGTTGTATTACACGAATATGGTCATTTCCTTGAAGACGTTTATGGCAAAACAGATTCTCCGGGTGGATACCACAATGGTGACGCTGTTATTGATCCACGTTTAGCGTGGAGTGAAGGTTTTGCTAACTTTTTTCAAGCTGCTGCCCAAGGTATTAATACCTATTTAGATACTGCGGGATTCTGCAATGATTCTGCCGAAACAGGAACATGCACACAAAACGTATACTTCCGATTAAGTGAAGACGGAACAAGCACTCTTTATGATAGATCAACCTTAGCAGGTGAAGGTAATTTCCGCGAGTTATCAATTACTCGTACACTTTTCAAAATCGTGCAAAATGCATCTTCAAGTTATCCTTATGGGGCAGGGATTCCGTTCAAAGAAATCTGGAATGTATTTACAGATTCTGTTAATGGATTTCATTCTAGTAGTAAAGTTTTTCGCTCGATGCATTTGTTAACGTCACGTTTAGATCAAATCATTACGGCTTCCTATTCAGGCAATACCACATATTGGACCGCGGTTCTAAATAATGAAAAACAATCAAAAACATTTGCAGAATACAATAATACATTTTCTGAAGTAGCTTTGAATTCATGTGCGACTCGTGAACTAAGCCCTGTTGCAGACAAAACCACATGCTATGGTTCAACATGCCCTATTTACAAAATGTCGAACCAGTTACGCTCAAATGACTTCTATCGCTTAGAAGTAACTCAACAAGATATCGATGCAAATGCAACGATCCAAATCACATACTTCCAGTGTGCGGCGTATCCGACTGGTCCCGCAAACCCAAGTGGTCCTGGTGATTCAGGTTGCACGGTATCTAATAACGTCGATCTAGATCTATATTTATACAAACAAGGCTATACTTACTTTGACGACTACAAGGAAAAAGAATCAGGCTTACAAAGTTCAGACATTGTAAAGAAAAGCGCCCGCACTTACGGATCACTTGAATCTGGTAGTGAAGGTTTTGGTCTGAGTCAGCTGACTGCTGGCACCTATTTACTAGATGTTAAAGCAAATACATATGGCAAAAGCTCGGCAGCGGTAGGTGAAACTGCTCGTTATCGAGTTCAAAAAATTTCAGGATCAACACAGAGGGATTTATGTCCACAAAATTAAAAATGTATAAAACTCGTATATTGCAATTCGTTTTTGTTTTTACGGCCATGTTCGGTCTAGGCTATGCATCGGCAGACTACTTAATGCAATCATCGGCCTCTGGTAAACAAAGTCCCACACTGACTTCGTTGTTGTTCAATGCGAAAATGGGTAAATCACTGTCTTTTGTGAACGTTCAATTAGAAGCACCAGACATTGCAGACAACCCAAATGACGAAACAGAAATCACGGGCTATATCACATTATTAAAGTCTTCAAATAATGTGGTGACATACCAATGGTTATTACCAGAAGGCGTATCCATTGTTGACGGTGATATAGAAGGTCAATTGGAAGGCGTTTATGCTGAGGAACCAGTCGAAGTATCCATAATAGTTAAAGGCTATTCAAATAATGAAAAAAAACTAGTGACGTTGACGGCTGGAACAGTCATCGGCGATACGCCGGTTAGCAACGTCGCTTTGATTTCAAGTCGTCCAGAAGATTCTCAAGAATTTATTGCGAAACAAAAATTCGAGGCCTCTAACGCTGACAAAATTCAAAAGTTAGAATTTTCCAGCGAAAGCCCTCAAGACCTAAGATCTCAAGAGCCTAAAATTCAACGCTAGACTAAAAAGTTTCTAGCGGCTTACTGTACAAAGAATACGACCAGCGCTCAAGGTAGCACCTTGGGCGTTTACTTTTTTGAATGTACCGTTGAACGCGTAATCATGAGTTATATCGGCTCCTTCATACAAAGGAACTTCTTCACCAGTGATATCTAAAAGAAACTTAGATTTTGCTGTTTGTATAACTGCAGTTCTTGGTAGCTCAGCTGTTAAATCATCAACACGATCATCAAAATGAATGCGTTGACCACTGAAGGCTACCGTAGTAGTCGCCTCGGAAGCTTCTTCAGAGAACACGAAGCCTGAAATATTTTTTGTTAGTGAACTGATATTACCATTTTTGCAATCTTGAAATTCCATTACATAGAGACGTACATCATGCAACTCTTGTCCCTCATCAACGCCGTCCGGGTTGATGCAACTAATAGAAGGGATTGCAATTTCACCTGAACACTGTTTCCCTGCTTGCGCTATAGAAACATTAGAAGCGTGCGCAGATACTGACAAGATTAAAAACCCAATAACCGATGCAAAAGTTTTATTTGTAGTAAACATGATAAACTCCTATTTAAAAATAGAGATTTAGATTCGCTGTCTAATCTAAACTAGTTCTGCAATAAGTTCTTCTTTTTTGCATTTTTATCGTATTTTTATAGATGTTTCCGGTAACAAATTCACAAACGTCAAAAATTTTGACAAGCAAAAGCATTGGAGATTTCCTTGCAAGGACCGACCATACGCAATGAGGCCGGTAGAACGGCCGTTCCATTTCACGGCCATTATAGTTCGTTATAAAGGGATAACTTCGATCTGTTCATTGAACTGTTCACGCAAAATTCCTTCGATAGCCATCAGTGTTCCTGAGGTTGAACTTGGACATGTACCGCATGCGCCTTCGTAATGAACGTATAGCTTGTTATCTTCATATTTGATCACAGCTAAGTCACCACCATCACCTTGCAATCCCGGGCGAATTGTTTCATCCAAGATAGTTTCAATTTTCTGAACTTCCGGCGGTAAACTAGCTCTGGCCATCTTCTTTTCATCAACTTTAGTTTGCTTAGGATTATGGGCCGGCATGCGAGTTTGCAGAACAGAAGTCACATTTTTGTGAATTTCATCCGGTTCGGAATCAAATGTGTGAGTAATCGTCACAACATTCTGAAAAAAATGAACTTGTTTTACACCCGATATTTCAAACAAACTACGCGCTAATAGATTGTTTTCTGCTTCCTTAGGCTCGATGTAGGTCGCTTTGCCTTCATCAAGTACCGTTTTATTCAAAACGAATTTCCACGCATTCGGATTTGGTGTTTCTTGAATACGTACAAGTAAATCAAAATTTTCACTCATAATAAAAGATCCTTTGCCTTCTTCACGCTGGCCACAAACTTTTCCACATCATTCAAATCATTATAAATTGAAAACGAAGCTCGAACAGTTCCCACTGTATTAAAATACTTCATCAATGGTTGAGTACAGTGATGACCCGAACGTACCGCAACACCTTGCTGGTCCATCAAAGCCGCGACATCGGAATTATGAACACCTTTTAGGTTAAACGATAAAACCGGAGCCTTATTTGTTTTGCTTCCGTAAACAATCACATCGCCTAGCTTTTCTAATTCACTGGTTGCCGCGCTTAGTATTTTATCTTCATGCGACCGCAGCCAAGTTTTATCAATGGAGTTAAAGAATTGGATCGCCGACATCAAACCCACTACGCCTTCAATGTGCGGAGTACCTGCTTCGAATCTGAATGGCGGTCTATGAAAGGTCGTTGCCTGCTCAGTTACCTCTAAAATCATCGATCCACCAGTTTGGTAGGGAGGCATTTGTTCTAAGAGTTCTTGCTTGGCATACAACACACCAATACCTGTTGGACCGAATAGCTTGTGACCCGAGAATACCAGAAAATCGCAATCTAACTCCTGCACGTCAATTTTATGCTGGGAAACCAATTGAGCCGCATCCACTAAAACTTTAGCAGAAACTGACTTTGCGATCGCTACGATCGCCTTTAGATCGGTGAATGTACCTAACGTATTTGAACAACCGGTGACGGTGACTAATTTAGTTTTTGCACTCACTAGTTTTTTAAGCTGCTCAAGATCTAATTGGCCATCTTCAGTTAGGTAAACGTATTTTAATACGACACCCTTTTCAGTTTTGAGAACATGCCAAGGAACTACATTCGCATGATGTTCCATGATCGTTAGGATAACTTCGTCACCTTCTTTTAAAAAATGACGACCGTACGAAGAAGAAACCAAATTTATCGACTCTGTCGTACCACGTGTAAAAATAACCTCTGAATCCAGTTTTGCATTGATAAACTCGGCTACCGTATGTCGGGCTTTTTCAAACTCATCCGTTCCTCGTTGGCTTAGAAAATGTGCCCCTCGATGTACGTTAGAATTATCCATTTGGTAATAGCGAGTGATACGTTCAATAACCGATATTGGTTTCATCGTCGTCGCAGCACTGTCCAGATAAACCAAATCATGACCATTCACCTTTTGGTGAAGGGTCGGGAATAATGATTTTATCTGTTTAATGTCGTTTAACTGCATAATTCTATTTCACTACCTTTAACTTTGCTTTTCTCTGCATTCCTAATTCATTTAGTAACTCTTTAGAAAAATGTCTTTTCAAAACATCAGAACCCATTCTTAAAACGATTTCGTTTAAGAAACCTTGCCCCAACAATTCAATCGCTTTGGGACGGCTGATTGAACGCGATTGAAGGTAGAATATTTCGTCTTCTTGAATTTTACCCATTGTTGAACCATGAGACGCTTTTACGTCGTCAGAAAATATTCTCAGGATCGGCTTGCTGTTTACCTCAACTTTATCAGATAACAATAGGTTTTGATTTAATTGAGCTGAATCTGTTTTCGCGATACCTTCAGCGATGAAAACAGTTCCTGAAAATACGCTACGTGATTCATCATCCAGAAGTGCTTTATAGACCTGTTCCGTATGGCAGCTACCCTTGTGATGATTGATGTAAGTTTGACTATCGCAATGCTGATTTTGCTTTAAATACGATGCGCCTAATACCTCGGCCTGAATATGTTCACCGTTTAATTCCAAAACAAATTCGTGACGAGTTAATTGCGCGTTCAAATTCAATTCAAAATACCGAACAGTTGCCGATGTTTCCACAGTGATACCTACGAAATCAAAATGATAAGCATTCGTACTTTGATTTATATGGTTTACAAGTTCAACACGGGCTTCTTTCTCTATGGCAAATGTAAACATACCATTCGTAAAATACCGAGCTTGATGTTCGCCTACATGCGAAAGCACAATTTTTGCCTCTTTGTTAGATTTAACGGTCACATTCACTTTCGGAGAGATCGCCAATGGCAGGCCATCCATTAAATGGGTTAAGTTCAAAATCTGAAGAGGCTGAGTTAAATCCGATTTAATTGTAATATCAATTGGGTTTAAGTTGTAAATTTCATTTAGGTGATGAATAGACACACTATCTACGTCACCTTGAAATGAAGAGTCTTTCTTTGTATTTTCGTTAATAAAAACAGTATTAACGTCAAATCTTGAAAGGCCTGACATATAGAATCCATTTAAGAAAACTAGCGTATGGCAGCCATCGATCATTTTCGATGAAGCTAATGCAAGAACACCATCAGGCAGTTGAGTTGGTGAATGACTCGCTGGCTTGAAATCATTTTCACTTAGGAACTTAAGCGATGTATTTCTCCAAGACTCTTGTTTGCGAGTTGGCAGACCTGATTTAACTAATTCTTCCTTATGACGTTGCTTCGAGTTCCAATCTGCGACGTGCGGGAACTTTTGAGCTTCCATTAAAAAAGAATCAAACGAATTTATAATATTCATTGCAAGAATCCGTCGTAACCATTTTTCTCAAGTTCCAGTGCTAATTCTGGTCCGCCCGTTTTTACGATGCGTCCTTGATATAACACGTGAATGAAATCTGGTTTGATATAATCCAATAAACGTTGATAATGCGTGATTAAAACAATCGCGTTGTTTTTAGATTTAATTTTGTTAACACCTTCAGAAACCACTTTCAAAGCATCGATATCTAAGCCCGAATCTGTTTCATCTAGAATAGAAAGACGCGGAGCTAATACTGCCATTTGCAAAATTTCGTTCTTCTTTTTCTCGCCTCCAGAAAAACCTGAATTTACTCCGCGCTCAAGGAAGTCCGGGCGCAGTGATATGATGTTCATCTTTTTATCTAGGTAACTTTTGAATTCAGCTTCTGTCAGTGGCTCCGACCCTTGGTGCTCAAGAATCGAATTAAACGATGTCATTAAGAAATTGAAATTGCTCACACCAGGAACTTCGACTGGATATTGAAACGCTAAAAAGATACCTTCTTTAGCGCGTTCGTCTGGATCCATGTCGGCGATATCTTTCGGCTGAAAATTAATATCGTATAGGATTTCACCACCCGTAACTGAATACGACGGATGACCCGCGATAACTTTAGAGAGTGAACTTTTACCAGAACCATTTGGTCCCATGATCGCGTGCACTTCACCTGCGTTCACTTTTAAATTTAAACCTTTTAGGATTTCTTTCCCGTCAACTTCGGCTTTTAGGTTTTTAATTTCTAACATTCTTTCTCCATTACCCTACTGAGTTTTCCAATTTCATTTCAATTAACTTCACTGCCTCGACTGAAAATTCTAGTGGCAATTGTTTGAACACGTCTTTACAGAATCCATTAACCAGCATTGAAATGGACTTCTCCATATTCAAACCACGTGATTGAAGATAGAAAATTTGATCTTCGCTGATTCTAGATGTAGTCGCTTCGTGTTCGATATGTGCTGTTTTGTTTTTTACATCAATGTATGGATACGTGTGCGCTGATGATTTTGAACCCACCAACATCGAATCACACTGCGAATAATTACGAGCGTTTTCCGCTGACGGCATAATCTTCACCAGGCCACGATAGGCATTCGATGATTTATCTACTGAAATACCTTTCGAGATAATCGTGCTCTTTGTGTTCTTGCCGATATGGATCATCTTCGTGCCCGTATCCGCCTGCATGTAGTCATGCGTTAGGGCCACAGAATAGAAAGAGCCTTCCGATTCATCACCTTGCAAAATAACTGACGGATATTTCCAAGTGATCGCAGAGCCTGATTCAACTTGCGTCCACGAGATCTTAGATTTCTTGCCTGCACATTTCCCGCGCTTGGTTACGAAATTGTAGATACCGCCGCGGCCTTCTTTATCGCCCGTGTACCAGTTCTGAACTGTTGAGTATTTAATTTCCGCATTATCAAGCGCAATTAATTCGACAACCGCTGCGTGCAATTGATTTTCATCACGTTGAGGTGCCGTGCAACCTTCTAGATAATTCACGTAGGAACCTTCATCCGCTACAAGCAATGTTCTTTCGAATTGTCCTGTTTCTTTCGCGTTGATACGAAAGTAGGTAGATAAATCCATTGGGCAACGAACACCTTTAGGAATATAGCAGAACGAACCGTCCGTAAATACAGCCGCGTTCAATGCCGCATAGAAATTGTCCGTGATAGGAACTACCGAGCCCAAATATTTCTTAACTAAATCTGGATGCGTTTTAATGGCTTCGCTGATTGAGCAAAATACAACACCAACTTTATCTAGCTCTTCTTTATGAGTCGTTGCTACCGAAACCGAGTCAAACACCACGTCTACGGCTACGCCAGAGATACGCTTTTGTTCTCCCAACGGAATACCTAATTTTTCAAAAGTTTTGATTAACTCAGGATCAAGTTCATCTAGTGACTTAGGACCCTCTTTTTTCTTTGGTGCAGAATAATAGCAAATATCTTGGAAATCGATGGCAGAGTATTTTAAACCGGACCATTTCGGCTCTTTCAATGTTTTCCAATGCGCGAACGCTTTCAAACGGTAATCTAGCATCCAGCTTGGTTCTTCTTTTTTAGAAGAAATCAAACGGATGATATCTTCGTTCAAACCTTTTTGAACGGCATCGGCTTCGATTTCAGTTTCAAAACCGTATTTGTATGCGTAATCCTCTTGCAAGGGTCCAGCTGATGCTGACTTCTTATTTTCCACTTATACCCTCATTCATCATTTCTACTGATTTCGCTGCTGGAATTTGACCCACAACGATGTCTTTTAATTTTAGACTGGAATAAAATTGTATTAATTTTTGGTTCAACGCTTGGACCGGCGATACGATATTGCAATGAGCTTGCACATCACAGGCTTCTTCTTTTTGCAGGCATTTTACGATTTGTGTTGGGCCTTCAATCATTTCTAGCAAATCATTGAAAGAAACACGGTTTAAATCTTTAGCGATCGAGTAGCCACCCAATGGACCGTACTCGGATTTTAACAAACCCTTTTGCGACAACGATTGCATCACGCGAGCCGTGACATCAAACGGTGTACGAAATTTATCGGAAATCTCTTTAGCTGAAGTTAATTCGCCGGGAATTTTCCCAGCCATGTACTTCAGGGCCACCAAAGCGTATTCCATTTTTCGACTCAATCGGATCAAGCAATTATCCTTTGCTAAAAATGCTATTGTTCGTTAGAGCTACTCATAAAAGTGCGTATGCAGCTGAAAACTAAATGAAAAGTTAAAGTTTTTCAACTTAAATACGTCTTTTTTTAACGTACATTGATTTTCTACAATGGTTGATATTGTTTAAATAAAAACAAGTAAACTCAATAACTTATGGATATGGATTCTAAATGCGGTTATTTTTGATTAGTTTAGGTACAGTAGTAATAGCGCTTTTAATTGGCTTGATCGTTCGCATGTGGGGCCTTTCGTTGCCTTATAAACCATTTGAGCATCCTTTCCTGTCAAGTGCCATGACCACCAACCGCCCCATCACTGTGGGTGTTTTCTCTAAAGATCATGTGCGACCTGACAGCAAACCGACCCTGACATGGATCAATGTTTATATGACCGCCGATCGCGTGTTGATTTCAGATTACAATTTTAATGTGGACGCATTCATGACTTGGGCGCGCGACAAAAAGAAATTCAAAGGCAAATTTGTTCACGGTTACAAACTGGCAGAACTAAATGAATTTTATGAAAACATAACGCCATTAGAAAAGGCCCTTCAAGTCATCACCACTGACCACTATATTTTAAATATTTTGTCGAACGAGACTGACATTCATAAAGACGTCATTAGTTTTGTTGAAAAAAATAAATTGGAAGACCGCATTCTCATTAATTCACCCGTCGACATTGTCATCAAAGCCATCAAGGAATTAAAACCGATGTGGGTATACGGAACGTCAATTCCCGAAGTCACTCGCCTGAAATCCTTTGCTACATTGGGTTTGGAGGCGGCTATTTCTATTCGCGGTGATGTTTTTATCGCTCCTATATCGTATTTGAATCGACCATTGGTTGATGAATCGATGATTACGGAAATGAGACGTCGTAAGAAATTAGTATTTCTTGGGCCGATTCAATCTGAAGCCGAAATGAAGTTAGCAGATGAATTAAAACCAGATGGTGTTATTTTTTAAACGTCTCGACGATTTGTTCAATCAGGTACCAATCCATCCAGCGATTATCGCCGAGTGGTGTTTTCGATTGGGAGAGATAGCCCAAATGCCCACCCGTCTTTTCAATCCTAACTTGAAAATTAGAATTAAATTTTTTACCTTCATACATTCGAAATGGAACTATCGGATCATCCTTTGCCATCAGTATGGTTACGGGTGATTTGATCGCATCTAAGCGATCGATTGTAGAACATTGCTTGTAGTAATCCCACGCATCCTTGAAACCGTTTAATGGCGCCACAAACAACTGATCGAAATCACCAAGAACCGCAAATCGCGGAACCTTCGTATTTCGAATCACCTCGCCCAAGCCACCTTTTTGTTTTTTCGCCAAATTCATGTTGGAAAGATGCAAAAGTCGAGCAAAGTATTTATTGTAAGCTAAGTTTTCTTTTTGTGCGATATTAATTGATGCTTGAGTCAAATCAATCGGTGCATTGACGGCGATGGTACACTTGATATCAATCTTATCTTCAAAACGAATCGCCATGTCGAGCACTGTATTTCCACTTAATGAAAAACCGACAACAATGATTTCACTACCAGGATAATTGGAACGAACCCAGTTTGCGGCCGCGTAAATATCTTCACCACGACCAGCATGGTAAGTCTTGTTAGCATACCCCACAGATTCACCACAGTTACGATGATTAAAACGTAAAACCGAAATATTTTTCTCTAATGCTAAACGAGTCATTCGCTTGATGTATTGCGATTCACTATCCCCAGCCAAACCATGAGCTAGCAAAACCCATTTTTTTTGATCACGCAGATGATATTTGATAAGCAATTTATCATCGTCTTCTAAACAGGAAATCAGTTTTTTATTTTCGTCATGAAAAGAAATTTTAGGCCCAATTAATGGCGCAGCTAAATGAGCCACTAATGTTTGCGAATGGCCTTCAGGCGCCCAGTAAGGTGGCGTTACCGTAGGAAAAATCATGTGAAATTATTATCTTATTGAACAGAAATCAGCAAGGGCTGTCCCATAATTTTGGAAATCTCGTTACGATCGATAATAAAAACGTATTGAGGTGATTCCATTCGAACATTCACTAAATTCCACTGCGTCGGCCATGAATCCGTTAAATTTTGAAATTTAACGTTAACTGGAATGTCCCCTTGAAAAGTCATCTCGCCATCCTGAGGCGTATCACCCATAATTTTTTTGATAGGGATAAGGGCAGCTTGAATTTTCGTCAAATTTTCAGAGTATTTGCAAGGGCCCGAGATCTCCATCGTGGACTTTCGACCGCTGACTGCTGACCCTTCCGCTTCAAAGACAGCCACTACTTTTTCGTAATACTCACAACCCAAAAATTTTTGCCCGTCTGAAGTTGAAAACGCAAAATGACCAAAAGAGATCCCAAAATTATCAGCGGTCTTAACCACTTCCAGGTCGCCCAGCATTTTTTGTTTCAAGGCTATATCTAAAGCATTTCCCTTTAAGTTAGTGAAATCGTAAGTCTGTCTAATCGCCGCCGGATCCCGACGTGTTGAAAACTTATCGTTCGTCTTCACAATGATTAACTGACCAATCGCAAATGCAAAAATTAAAACAAATATGGCATGAATCATAATAACATTCTAGACGATGCCGAATAAAAAGGATACTCTACTAAGATCTAGATTTCGACACCGGTTTAGGAAAGAATCAATATATGATGATTTTTAGCGAAAAGACAATTGCCCACAGACGTGAACGCCTAGAACCAGAATGGAAACGCCTGCTCACTCCGGAAGATTGCGTACTGGTCTTTTGCGGTGAACCTCACACGAAACCCGGGGGTTTAGATCAAACGTACCCATTCCTTCCACACCCTTCTTATTATTGGCTTTCCGGTTATCGCCGTAGTCATGGAGTTGTGTTCTACTCGCCGGAATTAGGTTGGAAAGATTTTGTCCAGCCTGTAACCCGCGATGAGAGCGTCTGGGAAGGCATGCAACCATTTACATTTAAAGGTTCAGACGCCAGCACTCTGCCCGCATTTTTAAAGCAGCATAAATTCAAAAACATCATTGGTCTGGGACAAATTCCAGCGTGGTTTGAAATTTCGCTAACACCAAATACGTCGCTAAAAATTTCATTGAAAGAAAAATTCGATCAATGCCGACGTATTAAAGACGCTGATGAAGTTAAACTCGTACGCGACTTAGCCGATATTGCGAATAAGGGTTATGAGAAAATTAAGTCATTTATTAAACCCGGTGTTACCGAACGTGAAATTCAAATTGAATACGAAGCCGAAATTCAACGTTATGGTTCACACGGGATGCCGTACGACACCATCGTAGGTTCAGGCTCGAATGCGGCTGTCCTACATGCGATCCCGACCGTAAAAAAAGTTCAAGAGGGTGAATTGGTTCTGATCGATGCCGGTGCTCAGATCAACGACTATTGCGTAGATATCACTCGAGTGTTTGCCGCTTCAGGGAAATTCTCTTCACAACAGCAATCTTTATATGATTTAGTTTTGAAAGCACAAACTCAAGCAATTGAAAATTGCAAAATTGGTATGGAGTGGAATCAAGTTCATCGCATCACCGCAAAAGTAATTGCTGAAGGTTTAGTTTCAATGAACGTCATGAAAGGCTCTGTGGATTCAATTTTAGATACCGGAGCCATCGCCGTATTTTATCCTCATGGTGTAGGACACTTGGTGGGTCTACGTGTCCGCGATACTGGGCATGAAGAAAACGTAAATCCAAAGTTTTACTGCGGAGCCCGTATTCGCGTAGACTTCCCACTAAAAGAAAACATGCTCATCACGGTTGAACCTGGTTGTTATTTTATTAAAACTCTACTTAACGATGCGACAAATCGCGAGAAATTTAAAGACTTTATTAACTTTAACGAAGCTGAAAAATGGCTTAACGTGGGCGGCGTAAGAATCGAAGATGACATCTTGATCACCCAAGGTACGGCGTCAAACTTGACGGCCGTTGTAAAAAAATAGGAAACGAAATGTTAAAATTGGTTCTTAGTTTTTTTCTTTTAGGTTTGATTGCACTGGCAGATCCTGCTCAACAAGTTATCGTTCTTTCCAGCCACAAAAATAAGAAGAAAGCTAAATTGGATTTGGCACCGCTGGAAAAAGAATTTCACTTCCATAAAGGTTATCCTAAATTAGTGGAATCTAAATCTATCGGTTTAGCCTCAGGATCATGGGTTTGGATTGCTGGTTATTGTATAGCTGACGAAACCGCGGTTTTTGCTCCCGATCACGGCAAACCCGCGACCGTCAATCTACCGTTAGATGAACAAAAATTTCTATTGAAAAAATTAAAGGCGATTCAAAAATCGACGTACGCAAAAACTGCAAAATCTGGCGAAAATACCTGCCCTATTGACAGATTAAAAACCGAAATTCTATTTTTATCCAAAGCGGGGCCATCCGCCACCGGCCACCGTTGGTCCAAAAAGCCGTTTTCATTCCCCGAGCTATCACGATTTGCAATTTATTTAAGCCCCGAGCAGGCGGAAGCCAGCAACTACCTTGCTTCTTACGGCTATAAATATATGCAGAAAGATGAAAATTTGCTGCAAATCATATACAGGAATGGCCAACCTTAACGGATCAAGGACCGCTTACGAAACAGCTTGAGTTTTAACGCGATTTCTCTTGAAAAAAAAGCGATGTGATGAGCAAATCAGTAGATTATGAACTCTACTAAAATGAAACAAAAAAATGAATTACGCTTAAACTTTATGAGACGTGCGATCGAGTTGTCGAAAAACAACGTCCTTTCATTAAATGGGGGACCATTTGGTGCTGTGATCGTCAAAGATAACGTCATCGTCGGTGAAGGCTGGAACAAAGTAACTACAAACAATGACCCGACAGCTCATGCGGAAGTTGAAGCTATTCGTCAAGCCTGCCAAAAATTAAATACGTTCAGTCTAGAAGAGTGCGAAATTTACACCAGTTGCGAGCCATGTCCCATGTGTCTTTCCGCTATCTACTGGGCACGAATCAACAAAATTTATTTCGCTAATACAAAAACAGATGCGGCTGGAATTCAGTTCGATGATGATTTTATTTATCAAGAAATTCCTAAGCCACTTGAAAAACGAAAAATACCAATGGAAGCTATGTTGCGCGACGAGGCACTTAAAGTATTTCAAATTTGGTCATCTAAAGTCGATAAGATCAGTTACTAAATCTCTTCTGAAATTATCCACAAAAGGATTTTATGCAAGTCAGAGACTATATTGTACTAACGATTAACGGAACCGTACACAAAATCAGCAGCGAACGCGCGTTTATGCCGTTTAGTAGCTTATTGCGATACGAAGTCGGTCTAACAGGTACCAAAGTGGTATGCGCCGAAGGTGACTGTGGTGCCTGCACAATCCTGTATCGACGTCATTCTACTGACGCCGATAAATTTATGTCCATCAATTCGTGTATCAGCACATCGTTCTTAATGGATATGTCGCATATAATTAGCGTCGAAGGTTTAGAAAAAAATAATCAATTGTCCGAAGTTCAAGATGCGATGGTTAAAAATTTTGGCGGCCAGTGTGGATTCTGCACACCGGGTTTCGTCATGGCCTTATCGAGCATGTTTGAAAACACGAAAAACATTTCCGAACAGAAAGTTAAAAACTATGTAACGGGCAATCTTTGCCGTTGCACTGGATACCAGCCTATCATCAATGCGGCTATGGCCGTAGACACCAAAAAAGTCGCGCCATTAAAGTCATGTTATAACTATGAAAAACTGACCAAAGATTTAGAGGCCAACCAAACAATACCGATTAAAATTACTGTGGGTGAGAAAGAATTTTTTGCGCCCACTACATTAACTCAAGCGGCTGAATACAAAAAATTACATCCTAAAGTTCGTATCTTTTCTGGCGCGACCGATATCGGTGTTCAAATTAACAAGGGTAAAAATCCCGGCATTAATTTAATGAGTCTGCATTTAATTCCTGAAATGTACGCGCTGAAACAAGACGCTGATCAAGTGATCGTTGGCGCGCGGGTAAATTTGACAACACTTCAAAAGTTTCTAGAAGGTCGCAGCCCTAAGTTTGCTGAGTTTTTAAATATCTTCGCATCACCTCAAATTAAAAATGCGGCCACCCTTGTGGGTAACTTAGCCAATGGGTCACCCATTGCAGATACCACACCCTATTTGTTAACAGCAGATGCCGTCGTAGAACTGTTCAGCCCAAAAGGTCTGCGTAGTGTGCCACTCACTGATTTTATCAAAGGCTACAAAAGTTTTGATTTAAAAGATGATGAGTTTATCACAAGTATTCGTTTTAAAATTCCAAACTCTCAATCAAGTAAGATAGGGCTATTCAAAGTCTCGCAGCGACGTGATTTAGACATTTCATGTGTCAATTCAAGTTTTGTTTTCCAAACTCAGAACAAAAAAATCGAAAAAGCCAAAATTGCTTATGGTGGCGTTGGTCCTAAGGCCCTACGTCTGTTTGATGTGGAAAAAGTTCTGGAAGGACAAGAAATGACGTCGGCTTTGGCTGATCAAGCAAAGCAAATGATTGCCGCCAGCATCACCCCGATTTCCGATTTGCGTGGATCATCTGAATTTCGTTCGAAAATCTGCCTAGATTTATTCGATCGATTTGTGCAGGAGAATTTCTAATGAGTAAATCCGCCTATCACGATTCAGGACGAAGTTACGTAGTCGGAAAAGCCGAATACATAGATGACCGCCCCTTGGTTCATGGCGAAGTATTCGTGGACGTGTTTTATAGTCCCGTGGCTTATGGCAAAATTAAGAAACTAGATTTCACTGCGTGCTTGGCCATGCCCGAAATATTGGGTGTTTATACGCACAAAGATTTAAAGCACAATTTGTGGGGTTCAATTTTTCACGATCAGGTTTTCTTGGCGGAAGACCAAGTTCAGTATGTCGGTGAACCGATTGCCATAATAGCCTCAACAAAACGGGATATCTTTCACGAGGCCAAAGCGAAAATCAAACTAGAGATCGAAGAACTAGAGCCCACTCTTGATTTACAAAAAGCGATCGATACTAAATTTTTCATCGGTCCTTTGCGTACAATTCAGCGAGGTGATGTCGACGATGCATTGAAATCGGCGCCAAATAAACTAAAAGGGGACATCGAGATCGCGGGCCAAGAGCATTTCTATTTAGAATCTCAAGCATCCATTGCTTACCCTAAAGAAGACGATCAAATTGAAATTCATTCCTCGTCTCAACATCCTACGGAAGTTCAACATCTAGTCGCCGAGGCTTTAGGTTTACGACATCACCAAGTTGTATGTGTTGTTAAGCGTATGGGCGGCGCATTTGGAGGCAAAGAATCTCAAGCGGCCCCTTTTGCCGTATTTGCGGCACTTGTGGCACAGAAACTAAAACGCCCGGCACGCATCATTTTGACTAAAGATGATGACATGATCATGACAGGCAAACGCAATCCATTTAAAAATTTCTACGAAGTGGGTTTTGATAATTCAGGGAAAATCACGGCTTTGAAAGCCGAGTTATTTTCTGACGGCGGCGCCTACGCCGATCTATCGACCGCCATTATGGAACGCGCTATGCTTCATTTAGATAACGCCTACTTCATTCCTAATTTTAAAGTGGCCGGACAAGTTTGTAAAACTCACACGGCTCCCAATACAGCATTTCGTGGATTCGGCGGCCCCAAAGGTGTTGCCACTATCGAATCCATTATTGAAGACATCGCTGTTTTTCTGAAAAAAGACTCTTTAGAAATCAGAAAAATAAACACATATCAAAAAGACCAAACGACTCCTTATGGGCAAAAAATAGAAGATAGTGTTTTGCCGCAACTATTTACGGATATTGAAAAACAAACGCAATACAAACAGTGGCGCAAAGAAATAGACGACCACAATGCCAGTCATCATTCGACGTATCGAGGTTTGTCCGTAACAGCAGTAAAGTTTGGCATTTCATTTACAACTCGTTTTTTAAATCAAGGTAGTGCGCTTGTGAATGTGCACATGGACGGATCCGTTCAGGTGTCTACAGGCGCCACCGAAATGGGCCAGGGTGTGAATATCAAAATCGCACAGGTCGTTGCGGAATGTTTTTCTATTCCTATTGAAGATGTAAAAGTAATGACGACATCTACCGAGAAAATTCCAAATACGTCAGCAACAGCAGCCTCTAGTGGTAGCGATATCAACTGCCAAGCGGCTTTAACGGCCGCACAAGGTATACGCGAACGACTAGCCAAGGTGGCCAAGGCCATGCTAGCGCGCCCAAAAGCGTGGCGTGGTAAACCCACCGCCGGCGCCGGTACCGCTCCAGAAATTCAAATCGAAGCCGTTCAACATTGGCAAACGATCGAATTTCAAAATGGTCAAGTGTACGATAATTCAAATCCGAAAGAAACCATCGCGTTTAGTGAACTCGTTTTAGAAGCCTACTTAAATCGTCAATCGCTAACTCAGCAGGGTTATTTCAAATACCCCGGAATTTTCTATAATAAGGAAACTGGTCAAGGTAGCCCATTCTTCTATTTCACTAACGGCGTAGCGGCCAGCGAAGTTTCAATCGATCGTTACACAGGTGAATTAAAAGTGTTACGCTCGGAAATCCTGATGGATCTAGGACGTCCAATTAATGAGGCCATCGATCATGGGCAAGTAACCGGTGCCTTTGTACAAGGAATGGGCTGGGTAACTACAGAAAACTTATTCTATAAAAATGGTCGACTGCTGTCGAACACACCAAGTACTTATAAAATCCCCAGCGTGCAAGATATCCCGCGCGTATTTAAATGCCATCTCATTGATAATCAAATTAATGTGCGTAACGTTCGCGCCAGCAAAGCGGTCGGTGAGCCGCCACTTTTACTTGCGATTTCCGTTTGGTCGGCCGTGAAAAATGCACTCAGTTACTATAAACCAAAAAATGCCGTCGCCAAACTAGATAAACCTGTGAAATTGAAAATCCCGGCCACTCAAGAGCAGATTTATATGAAAATGAAAGAGTTAACGCCGTGACCGTTTGGCTTGAACATCTGAGTGATGTATCCCGCAGTCATACAGATCACGTGATCGTAACCCTGGTAAACGTCCGAGGTAGTGCACCTCAAGAAGTCGGTGCTAAGATGCTGGTGACCAAAGAGGGATTACGATTTGGAACCGTAGGCGGTGGCAAAATTGAAGGGTTTTGTATCAAACGCGCTGTTGAAATGCTGCAAGCGAAATCGGCTCCTTCAATGGGAACTTATAATTTACAGACTGATATTGGAATGACCTGCGGTGGTGAGGTCAGCGTATTTTTTGATACGCAGTTCTTTAGTAATTGGTCGGTGGCGATCTTTGGTGCAGGACATGTTTCGCAGGAACTGTGCCGAGTCATGCAAACGTGGTCATGTCAGCTACAAGTTTTTGATAACCGCAAAGAATGGGTAGATAAATTGCCAGATTCATTCAACATAAAAAAAATTCAAACAGACAATTTGGCAAATCATGTAGACGCATTACCCGACGGAACTTATTTAATGTCGCTGACTCAAGGACATGCAGCCGATGTTCCCGTTCTAGAGAAAGCCCTGAAGCAGCATCAACGTTTTTCATTTCTTGGCGTTATAGGCTCAAAACTTAAAGGTGAAAAGATCAAAGGTGAACTGCGCAAGCTCGGGGTTTCCGATGAGGCTCTTCAGCGACTACATTGCCCGATTGGGCTAGATTTCGGTGACAACACGCCGCCCGAAATTGCCATTAGTATCGCTGCGCAGATACTATCGTATAAATCTAAATTATCAGAAAACAAAGGATCGTAACATGATTAGTACTCATATTTTGGACATCAATTTGGGCATGCCAGCTAAAGATGTCACTGTGACGTTAGAAAAATTAAATGGAAATCAGTGGTCACAAGTAAAACAAGATAAAACTAATAGTGATGGACGAATCAATTTTGATTGCCCCTATGAAATCGCGCAATACCGTTTAACTTTTGAAATTGAAAACTACTTTAAGAAGCAAAATCTAACTCCGTTTTTTTTAGCTGTACCCGTTGCGTTCAATATCACAGACACAAACAGAAAATACCACGTGCCTTTATTGTTAAGCCCATATGGTTACAGCACCTACCGAGGCAGCTAGTACTATGAAATCCTTTTTTGAAATCGAATATTACCACGACTACATCCCAGCTCCTCTAGCGGATCATTTATTAAAAAATGCGACGGCAATTAAATCCGTAAATGGAATGGTGGAAGTCGGCGAAGGCGGAGGATTAGAAACTCCGTCCGCCTTGAAATTTCTTTCTGATTTGTACCTAGAAACAAAAGACGATTTAAAAAAGGTTCTTCAGCAGCGTCGCATCGATAGAAAATTTATCGATGAACGGGTAAAAGCGTGCTCGGATTTTAATACATCGCTTGAACGTGAAATTACCGACAGTGATTATAAAACAATTATTGGTTTAGAGGATCATCAAGGTCGCATTGTTCTTGGGGCAAAAGACAAACATTACCTCGGCCCCAAGGGTGCTCAGGTGGCTGCAATCCCGCCGTATCTGCAAGGACCTCACGTAACTCTGTTTGGCCCTCCGGATAGCGCGAAATTAGCTATCAACGCTATGAATTCCTATCATCGTAAAATAAAAAACGAGCCCAAAATTGTCGAAGAGTTATTGAAAACTCAAAAGTTCAATCCTAAATGGGGCGCCGATGACGAAGATTCTAAAACACCAATGCGGGCCGATCTGATTGATGCGGCCGTTAATTTGACGGCGTGTTTTGACGGCACTCTAAAAGTCAGCGGCGATGAAAAGAATTACGAACTAGAAAAAGGTCACTTGGCTTTGCCGATTAAACGTTTTCCTGGTTTAGCATTGCCATGTACATTTTTATTTCAAGATAGAAATCCTATTCCGTTGCACCTGTATGATTTCGCTTTGCACTTGTATAAAAATTGGAATCGTCCAGAATCACTGTGCTTTTATGTACCCAAACTGGAAAATGAAGAAGAAGCGGCTTACCTGGCGAAAATGATTTCAACGGCAGAAAGCAAAATAAAACAGCAATTCCCTAGTTATCAGTTAGGTACTGTTCGTCTAATGATTGTTCTTGAAAATCCCCGCGCCATCTTACGTGTGAACGAAATTATGGACGCACTTCACCCTTACTTTGTCGGCGCTTCCCTGGGCTGGCATGATTTCTTGGCTTCCACAGCACGAATTTTCAAAGAAGACTCACACTACAGAATTCCGGTCAAAGCGGACCCTAACATCGTCATTAAATACATCAAAGCCTCACATCACCTGCTTGCCAAAGTAGTTGGCGGGCGAGGCGGAATCAAAGTCGGCGGCATGTATGGTATTTTGCCACTCGATACGGATCCGCAGTCCCCTTCATTTCAAATGACCTTACTTGGCTTCATAAAAGACGTCGTTACACAAATGAAACGCGATCTATCAGGATTCTGGGTCGCGCATCCTGATTTTGTGCGCTTGGGTTTAGCGCTGGTCGAAGCATGGCGCCAACATAGCGCTGGCAACAGTGCTGGACTTGATGAACTAGTGACGTCGCTGCTGCAACCCAAGTATCACAAACAAATTTTGGATTTCATTCACGGCGCTGACATTGAAGGACTATCAGAAAACGATGAAAATTATGTTCGTTCGTTGATCGTGGCCGACATCAAAGAATCTGATTTTATTGCTAACAATCACCCGGATGAAATTCGCTACAACGTGTTTCAATCCTTGCAGTACCTTACAGATTGGTTAAGCGGCAATGGCTGTGTGGCCCTGCCGGCGCACGTAAATGGAGTTTCCGTTCGAGTGATGGATGATTTGGCGACCGCTGAACGTTCCCGCTGGGAAGTATGGCATGAACTTTACCATGGCCGATTTGATAAAGCTGAATTTATTAAAATTGTTCACGAAGAAATGCACTTCATACGCAAAGACCTATCGAATCCAGATAAGATCGTTCAGGTAAAATACACGGCCGAAACAGCCCGTTGGTACCCGATCGCAATGAAACTCATGCTGCAATTAATGACAGATCCTAAGCCGCCCGAATTTGCAACCGAGTTACTTTTGCCTTTTACTATTAAATCAATCCGCGATTCACAGAACCCCTGGACGACAGCACAAGAATTGATGCCGGGACGATTCAAGCTAGATGCCTATATCGAGCGTTTAAATTATTATTTCGAGCATTGTGGATCGCTGGCATTTGCGAAAACCATGGCTCAGGGTTTTGTTTTAAACACAAAGCACGCAAAAACAATTATATTATCCTTTTCGAAACAAGACATCATCGACGCCGCTTATTTTCATGGAAATATAGGCGAAGCCAAAAAAACCTTGGATTCACAAGCCGCATCCGAACAGCAAAAAGTCTTAGCTGGAGACGAAACCAAACGCCAAGAACTTTTAAATCTAGGCAGCGAATATCTAAAGAAATTTGGATTTAAATTTTTAATTTCGGCTAAGGATAAATCAGCAGATGAAATTTTGAATGCTCTTAAAATGCGCCTACAGAGATCATTTCAAGATGAAATCGGTGCCGCTCGGGAGGCATTGTGGGAAATCACTCGCAAACGTATGATCGAACACCCTCTAGATCACGTGCGAAATAAAATTTCGGATTTATTAGAAAAATACAAGATCGTAGGTGCTAGCGTTTCTATTAACGCGTTTGATTCGACTCAGACATTAAGCTTTGGTGAGCGTCGTAAAGGCGAAGGTCATGTGCAAGCCGATACGATGTTTGAAATCGCTTCATTAAGTAAACCTTTGGCCGCGGCCTACTGTTTAGAGTTTTTCAAAAAAAATAATATCGCTTTAGATTCTTCCGTAAATGCATTGCTTGCAAAAGCAGGTTCTTCATTTAGGCTCAGCACTGATGCGGTTCAATTGGAGCACCTTTTAAATCACACGGCATTAAGTGGTCACTATGTTCAAGGACATCCGCTAGGAAAACCAATGCCAGTGTGGCAAGATCTGCTCAAAGATGTAAAAGTGATTAACGAGCCCGGCAAGAAATTCAGTTACTCTGGCGGTGGATTTTTGGTTCTAGAACATTTAATTGAATCCATCACAAAGAAAACCATTCAAGAAATTTCATATCCCTTCTTTGCCGAAATGGGGCTTAAAAACCTAACGTTTAATTTAAAAAATATTCCGGGCAAAAACTATGCATGCGGCTATTTTGATGGGCAGAAAGAAGTACCAGGCACCCGATTGCAATTTCCCGCGTTTGCGGCAGGTGGATTGGGTTCTTCTGCTGATATGGCCCAATTCTTGGTCCATTTGACTCGTGCGTATCAGAATCTTGAAGGCTCCGGTTCTATTTCACACGATACGGCCGCTTTGATGCTGCATGGTCGTGACAAAGGCAGTTTTGAATTCATGGGGGCCCTCATGGGTCTAGGAATATTTATTGCCGAAGCCGGCGAAAACAAAATCGTCATTCATCAAGGTGCCAACGAAGGTTTCCGCGCCTTGTTCATGCATTGCTATGCGGGACCTGATCAAGGATTGGGTTTTGTTATTTTTGCTAACGGCGACAACGGTGCCGTACCGTTTATCGCTGAAGTTGCACAAGAATTGATTAGAACATTGAATCTGAGCGGAATTTCCTTTGATAAATTCCACACTGAATTTGATCCCAAAAAATTCTCGCAAGAACAAATTGTGAATCGAGGCTATAAAGCCCTTATTTTTGATGCCTTCATTCCGTGTCGTCCAGATCCCATTGTTGAAACAGGACCCGTAGATCCATTAGCACAATACAATTTGGCAGTGGGTGCAAAAGTAATCTCAGTTACGGATGAACGATTTGCTCAAGCTGATAACCTATTCAGTTCGTTTCAGCCCATCTTTGATCCGCAGTTGTTTTGTGCTCAGGGTAAAGTGATGGATAGTTGGGAATCCGTACGCCACAATCCCAGCGATCGTCACACACTTGAATTTGAAATGAAGAAGGCGGGACCTATTCGTTACATTCAAGTTTCCACCAAATACCATGATGGAAATCAAGTCGAAGCGATTGAGTTATACGGCTACGATGAAGCGGCAAAAAACTGGGATTTGATACTCCCAAAGAAGAATCTAGTTGGCCACGGTGTCGTGAAAATTAAACAAACCAGTCCTCTCAGCGAAAAACCGTATTCAAAAATTAAAGTGAATGTATTTCCTGATGGGGGATTATCTCGTTTAGGTTTGTACTCTGAGCTTCCTTCGGAAGAGGCGAAAAATTATAAGCTCTTCGAAGAAGCCACCGCTACCCGGTTTACTGAAGTTATTCCAAAATCTCATAAACCACTGACTATTCCTTATGCCGCTTCGGCGCTAGAGACCGAAAAAAATATAAAACGACTTATGGATAAAAAGCGTCCGATCAATCTGGCCTCTGCTGCGTTTGGAGGTTGTCTGGTCAGCGTCAGCAACCAACATTACGGACCGGCCGATCAAGTTGTTTCCCCGTTTCCTCCGATTCACATGTTCGATGGATTTGAATCCGCCCGCAGTCGTAAACCCGGTCATTTCGAAGAACTTGTTTTAAAACTTGGTAAACCGACCGTGATAAAAAGAGTTGTTTTAGATTTTAAATATTTCGTGAACAACAACCCGTCTGCCATCAGCCTAGAGGGCTTGAAAAATGGACAGTGGGTTGAACTGGCTGCCAGAACCACGGTAAAAGCATTTGCCGGAAATAAAAAAGAATTTTTAATTTCTAATCAAGAAACGATAGAGCAGATTAAGGTGAAAGTTTTCCCAGACGGAGGAATTCATCGCGTGCTGGTTTACTAGCTACTGTTTCTTCATCCAACTGACCAAAATTTCACGCTCACTATCCGTCATGCCCGTCAAATTCGCCAGCGGCATGACTTTGTTTTCAACTTGCTTGATAATTAAGTCTTTGTGTTTTCTGAGCTGATCTTCGGTTTCAAGAACGACATCTTTCGGGGGAACTTTGAAATTTTCATCGGTGTTATGTGTGCTATGGCATCTTTGACAACGGGCCTCGACTATGTTTCTTACGTAGGCGTAATCCATATTATCTGGCACGGGCATGGAGGAATTGGAGCTTGATTTTACTTGAATTGAACTTACGAAAACAAGAGCCATCAGTCCAATCGCGGCAGGAATCAGCAGCCAACGCTCTTTCGTGTTTTTAGTTACCATTGTATGACGAACCAAAGCGCCCGACACACTGAGGATAATTAACAGCACCCAATTGTACTGATGACCATAAATGCCCGGGTAGTGATTGCTCAGCATAATGAACAAAACAGGAAAAATAAAATAGGTATTGTGAACAGATCGCACTTTAGATTTCAAACTGACAGAATAATCGGGAACTTGTCCGGCCAAGGCTTCTTTAAGCATTTTGGCTTGTCCAGGAAGAATTCGAACCCATACGTTCAACAACATCAAGCTTCCCATGATTACGCCCATCAATATGAAGGCGCCTCGCCCACTGAATATTCGCGTTAATCCGTAAATCATAGCGACGAAATAGCACAGCGAAAGAAAAATACTTATCGCTTTTACTTTGATCAGATTTGCATTCCATATCAAATCATAAACAAACCAAGAGCCAATAATTAAACCCAAACTTAAACCAATCGCTTGCCACTGAGTCAATGCCAGGGCTTCAGGATTAATCAGCAAAGTCGCGCCTTTTAAGTAATACAAAAAAGCAAAAAGAAAAAATCCCGTGATCCAGGTTAGGGTTGCTTCCCATTTGAACCAATGAAGTGTTTTTGGAATTTCACCAGGATAAATTTTTCGTTTGTCCACTTGGTAATAAAAGCCGCCATGAACCATGTAGACTTCACCTTCGACATTATGACGTGGCTTTTCGGGTGGCATAAAACTGCTATCAAGCCAGATAAAATAAAACGAACTACCGATCCAGGAAATACCGGCCACCAAATGAGAAAAGCGTAAAATGTATTCGATCCAAAGATCAATTGTAGACGTCATTCGACTAGTATTAACAATCTAGTTTTCAGCTGTCAGCAATAAATTGGATCTGTTTTAGCAGTCTTTATGACGAAAGCATTTCACGGTGTGATCGTTGACCATACCTACCGCTTGCATATGCGCGTAAATCACGGTTGAGCCTACAAATTTAAATCCACGCTTTCTCAGATCTTTTGAAAAAGCATCAGATTCTGGAGATGTCGCTTGAAGGTCACTCATACCTTTACGTTTTCTATTGATTTGTTTTCCACCCACAAACTGCCATGCATATTTGTCAAAGCTGCCGAATTCTTTTTGGATTGCTAAAAATAATTTAGCGTTATGAACTGCTGATTCTACTTTCAAACGATTACGAATGATGCCCTCGTCTTTTAGTAAAGAATCGATTTTGGCTTTTGTGTATTTAGCTACTTTCTTTGGATCAAAATTGGAAAAGGCTTTAGCGTAACCTTTGCGTCGTTTTAAAATAGTGGCCCAACTGAGTCCAGCCTGTGCACCTTCCAGTACTAAAAATTCATAGTGCTGACGATCGCTATGAGTCGGCAGACCCCATTCGGTGTCATGATACTTAGCCATCATTTCCGATCCGTTCGCCCACTCGCACCTGACGACTGCTTTTTGTTTTTTCATTTAGAAACTCCATGAAGATAATTTAATTGCTATAGGTTAAGCCTATAGACTGTCAAGCCAAGCCAAAGGCAATGAAAATACCAAAAGCTATTGAAGATTTTTTACATTTACAGATTTCAATGGCGGTTATAGGATCCGACTATGCTAGACAAAAAAGATTTTTACCAACTTTTAGAAAGCCGCAAATCCATTCGTAAATTTAAAAAAGATCCTGTACCAAAAGAAGTACTTGAACGAATTCTTGCCGGTGCGATGCAAGCACCTTCGGGTAAAAATCGACAAAACTGGGAATTCTTCGTTGTTCAGGGTCAAATGCGTGACCAATATTTAAAACACTCTCAAAAATCATGGCTCGGGATTAAAGATATTTTGAAAGAAAGATTGAAACCGTCGTTGTATGATTTCACAGAACGATTTTTCTTTACCCTCGGTGATGCACCCGTCTTGCTGTTTGTATTTTCAAATAACTCAGCCGACGAAAAATATCTGACCAGTATTGGTAGTGTGTACATGGCGGTTGAAAACTTGAATCTGGCCTGCGTGGTTGAAGGACTTGGTTGTTGCACGATGGGAGCCCCGCTAGAAATCAAAGACGACGTCATCGAATTCCTGAGGTTAAACGAAAATCCAAAAATTAAATCCGGAGAGCTGGAATTACTTTGCGGAGTTGTCCTTGGTTACCCCGATCACAATCCACCCAAAGCCCCTCGCCAAACCGAAGGCCGCGTTCATTGGCTCGAATAAGGTAATTTAGCTCATTATTTACCCAGTAAAAAGTTCTTAGATGCCTCCAATTCCACTGAAAATTCCGTAGATATCACGGATATTTATTGTCTTCTGGGCACAAAAGAACTAACTACTTTCTTCGGCCAACACCATTAGCTAAAGTGACGTATGAAACTGACTGATCACCTGAAATTGAATCCCTTTGTTATCGCTCCTATGGCGGGTATCACGGACCATTCTTTCCGCACATTTATTCGTAAGCTTGATAGCAGTGTGGTCGTTAGCGAATTGATCAGTGCTAATGGCCTTGAATACCACAATGAACGAACTTTCGAAATGATGGGTTATGATGAAGAACAGCGACCTGTCGGATTACAACTTTTTGGTGATGATCCTGAAATTCTGGCCCGTGCCGCCCAAGTCGTAGAACAAAAAGGCGTGGATTTCGTCGATTTAAATTTCGGTTGCCCCGTTCCGAAGGTAACTAAAAAAGGGGCTGGCTCAGCCATGCTGAAAGACTTGGTTATGTTGCAAAAAGTCCTCAGTGCGGTAGTAAAAGCCGTTAAAATCCCCGTAACGATCAAAGTTCGCACCGGCTGGAATCATGAAACCCTTAATGCCGATGAAGTCGGTCACATCGCCTACAATGAAGGCATCACTTGGATGGCGATTCACGGCCGCACTCGTTCACAAAACTACGAAGGCAAAGCAAATTGGGACTATATCGGCGAAGTAAAAGCTAAAGTAAAAATCCCAGTGTTAGGAAATGGTGATGTTTTAACAGCTGAGGACGCCGTCGGCTGGCTGAAAAAATACAATCTTGATGGAGTCCTTATTGGTCGCGGCGCTTTAAGAAATCCTTACATCTTCAAAGAATCCTTGGCTCTGTATCAAGGTCGGGATGAAAAGATCGACAAAGACTTCTATAATTTGTTAAACACCTTAAACGAAATGTATGCGCTGCGATGTAGTGACCGCTTAAGAGAGATTCAATTAAGAAAGTTTGCCGCTTGGTTCTCAACAGGGTATCCTGACTCCGCTCAATTTAGGAAAAAGCTATTTCAGTCTCCAAATGCAGAAAGCATCTTGGCAGAATCTAAAATTTATTTTTCTAATTTATTTAGCAAGACAAACCAAAGCCAAAACGAAACAGTTTTAAAAAGCCACGAAGAAGAAAAATTCCTCATGGGCGGCCACGGTTAAAAAAAGGTACCTCCTAACATTCTGAAACCCAGCGCATTAGACGCTGTGGGTTTCAGAATGTTAGGAGGTACCTTTTAAAATTTTATTTAACGTTTAAACGACAAATAGGAAGTACAGATGATAGACAACAAACATATTAGAAATATCGCCATTATCGCGCACGTCGACCATGGTAAAACAACTCTTGTGGATCACTTGATCAAGCAAGCCGGAACATTCCGTGAAAACCAACAAGTGGCTGAACGCTTGATGGATTCGATGGATCTAGAGAAAGAGCGTGGTATCACGATCGCGGCGAAGAACGCGTCTTTCCAATACAAAGACTACAAAATCAACATCGTAGATACACCGGGACATAGTGACTTTGGTGGTGAAGTTGAACGTATCTTGAACATGGTTGACGGCGCTATCTTGCTTGTCGACGCATCTGAAGGTCCACTTCCACAAACTCGTTTCGTTTTGAAAAAAGCACTTGAGCAAAATATTAAAGTTATGGTTTGTATCAACAAGATCGATCGTTCCGATGCTCGTATTCAAGAAGTATTGAATGAAGTATTCGATTTATTCATCGACTTAGACGCCACTGAAGAACAATGTGATTTCCACACTGTCTACGCAATCGCGCGTGAAGGTATGGCAACTCTGGATCCTAACGTTAAAACAGATAACTTAATCTGCCTATACGATGCGATCATCAATCTAGTTCCTCCTCCGAAAATCAACGAAGGTAACTCTCTACAAATTATGGTATCAAACATTTCATACAATGATTACGTAGGTCGTTTAGCTATCGGCCGTGTTCGTGCCGGTACAATCAAAGTGAATGACGAAGTTGTCGTAGTTCAAGAAAAAGGTCAGAAGAAATTAAAAGTATCTGCCTTATTCAGCTATCACGTAAATAGCCAGGTTCCAGTAAATGAAATCGGTGCCGGTGATATCGCGATCGTTGCTGGTATGGAAGATTTCACTATTGGTGACACCATTACATCAGCGGCAGATCCTAAGCCACTTCCACGTATCGCGGTTGAAGAACCGACTGTGGGAATGATCTTCTCTGTAAACAATGGTCCTTTCGCGGGTCAAGATGGTAAGAGCGTGACCTCGCGTAAAATCCTTGAGCGTTTAGAAAAAGAACTTCTTCACAACGTTGCGATCCGTGTAGAAAAAACTGAAAACACCGATTCATTCAAAGTTGTGGGTCGTGGTGAATTACAACTTGGCGTATTGATCGAACAAATGCGTCGTGAAGGTTACGAACTTTGCGTATCAAAGCCTCAAGTTATCTTCAAACAAGATGGCGCTACTAAACTAGAACCAATGGAGTCTGCAGTTATCGACGTTGAAGATGCTTACGTTGGCGTTGTGACAGAGAAAATGGGAACTCGTAAAGGTGTGATGATGAACATGGTCCAAAAAGGATCTGGTCGTACACGTCTTGAATTCAAAATCCCGTCTCGTGGTTTGATCGGTTACCGTTCTGAATTCTTAACTGACACTCGCGGTACTGGTTTATTGAATACTCAATTTGAAGGCTGGGAACCGTACAAAGGTGATATTATTTCTCGTAAAAATGGTTCTATGATTTCTGACCGCGGTGGTGTGACTACGGCGTATGCAATCTGGAATTTACAAGAACGTGGTGTGATGATCGTGACTCCGCAAACTCAAGTTTACGAAGGTATGATCGTTGGTGAGCATGCTAAGGAAAACAACTTAGTTGTTAACATCACTCGCGAGAAAAAATTAACAAACGTTCGTGCCTCTGGTTCTGACGAGGCGATTCGCCTAGTCCCAGTTCGTCCCGTAACTTTGGAAAAAGCAATGGAATGGATCACGGACGACGAGTTAATCGAAGTCACTCCGAAACACATTCGCATCCGTTGCCGCGAACTAGACCCACACAAACGTGGTAAAGCTGACAAAGAATAGTCTTGAATCTAAATTCAAATAACTAGAAACTAGAGAGGGTACCTCCTAACATTCTGGTACCCATCGTGTCATATATGATGCGGTGGGTACCAGAATGTTAGGAGGTACCCTCTGGAGTTTTATGAGTTTAGATACTGCTATCGAAGCTAAAAATGTCGTTAAGAAATATTCCGACTTTGTTGCGTTAGACGGTGTTAGCTTTGATATTAAAAAGGGCGAATGCTTTGGACTGCTGGGGCCTAATGGTGCTGGCAAATCGACGCTGATGAAGCTGATGTATTGCCAATCTCTGTTAACTGAAGGCGAATTGTATATTCTGGGCCTGAACGTTAAAACCAACTTCCGTGAAATTAAATCTAAAATCGGTGTTGTCCCACAGGACAACATGCTGGATGAAGATTTCACACTTTTAGAAAATTTGAAATTATTTGCTCGCTATCAACAAATGGAACCTTCGACCGTCAATGAGAAGATTTTCCATCTGCTACGTTTATTTAAATTAGAAGAATTTGCTAATCATCAAATCAGCCAACTAAGTGGCGGGACTCAGCGACGTTTATGTATCGCGCGGGCATTAATTCACAGCCCTGATTTGCTGTTCCTTGATGAGCCCACGACTGGTTTGGATCCACAATCACGCTTGTGGTTATGGAACTTTGTTAAGCAAATGAAAGAAATGGCTGGCACAATCTTGATGACTACCCACTATATCGAAGAAGCCGAAGAGCTATGCGACCGGGTCGCAGTTATCGATCATGGGAAAATATTAGCTATCGACTATCCGGCGACGTTGATTAAAAATCATATCGGCGAAGAAGTCGTTGAATTTCATTCTAATTCCGTCGATTTAAATTATTACATCAATCGACTAAAAGAAAATAAGTTTGAATATCAAGTGTACCACAACATGGTTTTGGTTTTTATCAAACCAGATCAGAATTCGCGCTTACTTCTTGAAATTATAAAAAGTGAAAAAGTAACACTTAGAAGGCCAACTTTAAACGACGTCTTTTTAAAACTAGCAGGATACAATTTACGAGATGTTTGATTTAGCTTATTTGAAATTACCTAAAATTCGCGAAGGCTATAAAAATATATGGCTACGTAATTTTTTGCACTTTAAGAAAACTTTTCTGGTGAGTTTCTTCTGGGTTATTTTGGAACCGCTGATGTATCTAGGCGCTATTGGCTATGGGCTTGGCTCTTATATTCAAACAATCAATGGACAAAGTTACGTGGATTTTTTCTTCCCGGGTTTACTTGCCTCTACGTCAATGATGGTTCCATTCTTTGAGAGCACCTATAATAACTATACGAAGCTTACGTTTCAGAAAATATACAACCACATGATGCTGACGCGTCTTGATTCGCACGAAATCGTGACGGGCGAATTGCTCTGGTCGACGTTTAAAGGATTTTTTGGGATTGTGGGCCTTGTTGTTATTGGAAGTTTTTTCGGCTTAGTTTCTGAATGGCAAATTATTTTGGTCGTATTACTATTAACTTTGAATAGTTGGATTTTTGCCGGTATCGCCATGACGATTACTTCCATTGCAAAAAACTACGATTCATTTATCTATGCAACCAGCGGCTTTCTGATTCCGCTGACTTTGATCTCTGGAATATATTTTCCTATCAGCCAAATGCCAATGATTTTGCAAATTACGACTTATCTTTTCCCTTTGGCTCATACGATTGAGTTATGCCGAATGCTTTTGAACGATGATTGGCATTGGTGGGGATACCTTCACTTTCTTTATTTGTTGGTTCTAGCCTATATATTCTTTATAGTAGCGCTTCACAGAATCACTAAAAAGCTAGTTACCTAAATTAGTTATCGAATTGAACATCACCTGAGGGTGAACCGTCCGATTCGGGATCTGATTGATCGCTGTTATCCGCCGAATCATCGCCGCTGCCGTCCTCTTCTACTGGCGCGTTAGCATTGTCCTGCTCGTCCATAGAATCAATCTCTGATATCTGATCGGGAGTGCTGTAGAAAGTCCTGAGTTTGTATTTGGCTGCCATGTATTGTTCTTCAGTAATACGATTGTACTGATACATATCACTGACGATGCGTCGGATTCGATTAAACACAAACGGGGTCAGCTTCTTTGTGTAAAACGATCGCGAATATTTTTTTGGACTTGGCAGCAACATCGCTAAGAACGCACTTTCCACCACATCCAATTGCGCCGGGGATTTCTTGAAATAGTGCATAGCCGCTGCCTTAACACCATAGATATCTTTCCCGAACTCTACCACGTTTAAATATTTTTCGAGGATTTCGTTTTTTGTTAAATGCTTTTCGATTTGCAAAGTAATGAACGCTTCGGTCAATTTACGAATTAACGTTTTATCTTTAGTTAAGTATAAATTTTTTGCCAACTGCTGACTGATGGTCGATCCGCCACGTTTGTATTTACCGCCGTCTAAATTTTCCTTCGCCGATTTTTCAATGGATTCCCAGTCAAAACCTTTGTGTGTGTAAAACGACGAATCTTCTGTCAAGATTACTGTTTTCTGCAAAACTTTTGAAATCTGATTCAGTGGTACATAGTTTTTACTGCCAGGACAAAGTTTTACTTCGTACATCTTAGTCGTAAAGCAAGACATCAAGTCTTTGCGATCTGGGATCAGCAGATAAACTCGGATCGCAAAACCCAAAAACAAAAAAAATATCAATGAAAAAGCGATAAGGATAATTTTTGTCGACTTCATATTAACTTATTCTCTCGCATCCAATCTACACTTTGCTTGATACTGTAATCCGCAGGTTTGAAATTCATTCCCAATTCGTTTCTTGCTTTGTCATTTTTGAACCAATGGAAAAGAGTCGCCGTCCATGCGTTTTCCTGACTTAATGAAACCGGCTTCCCTAAACTAGTTAACAAATCACCAGCTTTACCAATCATATGCAATGCGACGTTTGGCAAATAGATGGTCGGCGCAGGGACTCCTGCAAATCCAGCTATCTTTTCAAATAATTCTTTGATCAGAATATTTTCACCGGATAAAATATAGCGTTCTCCATTGCGACCCGATTTATAACCGCGAAAGATACCTTCGATTACGTCTTCAACACTTACGACACTGACTCCGCCTGATGTGTAAAATTTAAATTTACCTTGAGCTACTTTTAGTTGCGTCTTTCGACTACCCTTTTTTGCATCCGCCGGCCCGTAAATGGTCGATGGATTAAGTATCACGCTTTTAATCACGCCGTCTTTAGTTGCCTGAACAACTAACTCTTCTGCCTTTCGTTTAGTTTCAAAATACCCTAGGTTCAAAGGCGATAAATTAAATTTAGAATTTTCATCCAGAATTTCAGTTGGACGATATCCCGCCCCTACTGCAACTACTGATGACATGTGTACTAATTTTGGAATCTTACACTCGTTCATGGCGTCGACAACGTTTTTTGTGCCTTGAACATTAATTGCATCCATCATAGGTCGTTCAGATTTTTTATAGCCGATATAACCAGCTAAATGAAAAACAACGTCTGGCTTGGAAGAACGAAAGGCTTCAATTAACGACACTTTGTCTGTGATATCACCATAGACAAATTCTACTCGTTCAGGCGATTTCAGTTCTGTCAGGAGACTGCTTTTACGAATGAATGCTGTAACTTCTAAGCCTTCAACTAAGAGTTTCTCAATAAGATGAGCGCCCAAAAAACCATTTCCACCTGTCACTAACGCTCTCATACAGTGGCAACTTCTTTTTTACTACGATCAAAAAATCGCAAATACAGTTTAATAAAGACAAAAGATATAATACTACCCACCAATGCGCCGACAACGACGTCAGACGGATAATGTACCCCATTGTAGACTCGGCTATAGGCGACCAAAAAAGCTATCGTAAAAAACAATTTTCTAAATACCGGAAGGAAAAATCCCATAAACAGCGCGAATCCAAACATATTTGCCGAATGATTAGAAACAAAACTAAAACCGGCTGCGGGTGACCTTTGGATAGTTACATGATTTGAATTTTCAAAAGGTCGCATCCTTTCAAACGGTTTTTTAAAACCGTGATTACCAACCAAATCGATGGTTCCGAGGCTTAGTAAACAAAATAGGAAAATTAAAAATCCTTTTTTTGAATACTTTTTGTATAGTAAAAAACAGCATAGCGGAATAACGATTAATCCAAAATATTTCGTTTTATGAAGGTCAGTAATTAATGGAAAAAACATGTCGAAAAACGCATTCGTCATGCCTGAGTTGATCCAAGTAAAAAGACTTTGGTCCATTATAACTATCCAATTCATAGTCTTATTAAGATAAATGAAAATAAAAGGAAAGTCTATGTTCTACAAACTGGATTTCACGCTCACCGTTACATTTGACCTTAGAATTTAGCTCGTCAAAATTGAATATTTGATATTCATCGGCAGCTATGCTGATTTTTTATCATTATCGATTAATTTTTTTGTTTGCAAAGCTCGTTTTCTTACCATTTCGTGTGGGTGATTGGAAAACACAGCGATTTTTTTCACAAAAAAATCAAAATCTGATTGGAACATGTTATTCGATCTAGAGAATGAATCGCGATAAAAATCCATCAACTGGCCAACGACGTAAATGCCGGATGCCACAAAAAACGGATTAGACGAATTAAAAAATTCTTTTAGTTTATCAAAAATTTTAGCACTTAATCCCTTTTTACCTTCGGCAATCAGAGCTTCAGCAGCAATACGATTAAATTTGGAATTAATATGTTCTTTGAACAGTTCCGAATATGGATCAAATTCTGATACTGCTGTTAAAGCGTTAGCTTTAATACGTGTATCTGGAAGATCGACACACTCGTTCAGAGTTTTAAGCAATTCAGCATCCAGTTTATCTGTGGGAATTAATCCATAACTTAAAGAAATGATCGATGAAACTATCGTATTATATGAATTATTCCTATTGAATTCACCAATTGCTTTCAAAAGCAAACGCTTAAACGCATTCACCAGTTCAGGTGATGCAGATTCGGCACGCATATTTCTAATTTGGTAAAACTTATTGAAGAAAACATCACGGTTATTTTCTGCAACCGCGTTTTCCATCACTTCCAATAAGCCTAACAACAAAAGGCGATTATCTTTCATACCCTAATATCGGTTTTTTTAAAGATAAGCTTAATCACTAAAACGGATACCTATTTGTTCTATTCTGAGACGTATTTCACACTAAAAACATCAAACAAATAGACACTTAATAACTTGTTCCAGTGAATTGAATACTATCTAGTTCGCAGGGCGAAGTACCACTAGATTTCAGATAGGCTTTCACTTGCAGTGTTCCCAAACCCGCAGGCGAAGACGAAAAGGTCACAATATTTGCGTTCAATGTAGCGATGTCATTTGCAGTCGAATAACTCGATGAAGCCACCCATGAAGTGTTATTCCAATAATAAAAATTAGTTCCGTCAGAACTCAAGGCATAGCGAATACCGCTACTACATGAATTCGAACCAAGTATTTCCGTAACACCGCTTGCAGTAAACGTCTGGTAAGCCACACCGAGGCCCGCATTTGAAATAATTGACTGTATGGTTGTGTCGAAATGGTTGGGTCCAATAGTAATAGATTTTACTTCTGGCGAACATGGAACAGCACCGGAACCATAATTACATAGGTTTCCTGGATCATTGCTTTCCAAATAAAGTCGATACTGAAAATACCTATTCGTCGTCACAGCTAAACCCGAACCTGCAAAATTACTGAACGTCATCAACGGCGCGTTGGCTGAAGGAACGCCGAACTGTATATTATTTGTCGTATTGTATAACTCTGAGAAATAAGTTGCGCCGGTATTATCTGGACCTTTCCAACCACGATAGTTCGCTGTCAGACTCTCTTGATCGGAACAATCGGCGGCTGAACACGACCGAATTTGATATTTCACTCGGTTGGATCCGCGACGAAATAGTTGAGTGGCTTCACCAGCGCTTAGAGCCCGTGACCAGATAGCCACTTCATCTAAATTACCTTTAAAAGGTGAAGTAGTTCCCGTACCACGAGCCGCAAATGTTAAGGGGTGAGAAGTACTTGGCGGATTATAAACAGTACCGGAAATAAAACCCGCCGCTCCAGAGGCTAAAGCACCATCTACATACAATACCACTGAATTACCGGTCTGAGTCGCAGTCGATGTCGTGAATACACCCACTACATGGTGCCAGTTTCCATCATTGAACGTCGACGATGTCGTAAAATCAGCTGCGGATGTTGCGGATGAATTTTTAATTACGGCAATCAATGCGCCCGTAGCGGTTACACCGATACCCCACCCGCTGATAAGTGATTCGTGACCGACTAAAAAACTTAATGTCGTAGTACTTGTTTTAAACCAAGCTGAAACAGTAAAAGACTGATCCGTGAAATTGTATTTCAGTGCCGTATTAGGAACAGTCACAAAATCATTAACGCCATCAAATGAAATCCCTTCACCAAAAATTCCAGTCTGATACTGAATCGTATTAGTTGCATCCGCATCTTTGGCAGCGCCAGAAGTTCCCGATGTCGCAGAATCGACGACGACAGCGTCATCCGTAATAGCCCCCTCTGTGCCATCAAAATGCCAAACACCGACGATGTTAGACAATGCATTCGTATCACTTGTGGATCCGGTAGATCCCACTATCGAAGAATATTCTGAAGAAGTTTCATTTCCCGATGTACCTAGAATTTCTTTGAAAAATGGAAGTGTCGTAATCGCTGTCAACGTGGTCCAAGACTGCGAACTCATTGCATCTAGTACACGAGATGTAAATTGCCCAGAATATTTTGTGACCTGCCGTGAGTAAATCGCTTTGGCTTCCGTTTGTGTTAGTGCTTTTCTCCACAGCACGAGCTCGTCCATCTGACCTGTATATTGCAAAGTCAAATCCATAGAATTTCCAATCCAAACTGACGCATTATTCTGCAAAGGAGATTCGTCACCGGCTCCCAAAGTCCATGCTCCCGCGATAGCATTTCCATCGACATAAACTTTCATAGAACTGCCCGTGCCAAATTTGAAAGAAACGACCACATGATGCCATCCCGCTATCGGAATAACAGACCCAGATTCCCAGCGATGCCAAGCCGTATCCGTTGAATTTCTATAGACAAAAGAAATTCCGTAAAGTCCAGCTGCTGAAGAAAAGGTTCTAATACCCCAATTTTGATCTGTCGAGTTCGCGGCTGTTCGACCTTTTCCTACTATATATCGATAAGTCGTATCGTTACCCGCGACCCCATTTTTTAACCATACCGACATAGCAATTTCATCATTAAATCCAAAATCAAGTAAACTTCCCGTTCCTGGATCTGCAATAACTACATAGTCATCCGTTGAAGCGGTATCAAACTTTCCAGAATAGGATCCCACTTTGTACAATGAAGAAGAAAAGGTGACTCCATTGTTGCCTGTACCACTAAATGCTCCAACAGAATCATTCCAATTATTTTCCATTTTCCAATAAGCCAGTATGCTGCCCCACTGCGGAGCCCAGCTACTATCTAATTCTGATTGGTTATTTGAACTATTTAAACGTAAATAACTGTTAGTACTATCCCACTGAGTCGCGGTAAATGTCCCACTTTTAAAGCCGCCACTTGTTGCGCCCGTGTTATTTGCGCTATCCGTTTGATCCGCAGGAGTAAGGCGAACCACGCCGCTAGCTAAACTGATACGCGTGCTATCACTTAATACATAGCTAGATTCGGTGCCTGCTGTATAGGGCACAAGCATTGTGAAATTGGCGAAAACAGAAAAACTATTAGATGCCACTGACAATGCCGCCGTTCCGCCGGACCCAACTGTCGAAGCTTTGGTAGCCGTTATAACTTTACCCGTACCCTGCGTGCTCGCGGCAACTCCTGTGAAGGTGGCGACACCGCCCACAGCTGCGCGGACCAGTGTTCCTGTTAAAGCTCCAGTACCGGCTGTCAACGCCAGAGTCACATTAGCAGTTGCATCGGCTCCTGTTGTAACTGTATTTCCATAAAAATCTTTGATCGTTACAACTGGCTGGGCTGTCAATGAAGTCCCCACTAAAACCGATCCTACCGGTTGAGTAGAGAATACCACCTGAGACGCTGGCCCATTAAAAACAGAAATTGATGGCAATGTGCTAGTAATATTTTGTCCTGAAATGCTTGCACTGATATTGGCGGAAGTACCCGCTATCGTTCCCGTAAACGTCGCGGTGTATGTTCCGTTCCCGTTATCGGTAACACTTGAAAATGTTCCGGAGCTGGTGCCACCCGATAAGGTAAACACCACTGGAAATCCTGTTGCGTCGGTCACCACTCCATTTGCACTATCAAGAATATGCAAAGTTACGGTGGAAACAGAACCTGCACTGACCGTTGATGACGAAACAGAAACATACGAATTCGCTAATGAATAGGTTCCAGGTACAACCTGAATACTAACCGTTGAACCGACAACAACTCCATCTACAGTCGCTACAATTTTCGATTCTGTTCCCGCGGTCGTCGCAGTGAAAGTAGAATTGAAAGTTCCATTCTCTAAATTAGTAACTGAACCAAATGTGCCTGAACTAGTCCCACCTGTAACTAAAAAAACGACATTTGGTTTGCTATTGGGAACATGAAATGAATTTCCATATTGGTCCATCAACGACAAGGATACCAAAATCGAGCCACCGCTGATCACATTTCGTTTACTTGCCGAAATTAGGGATCGTGACGTAGACAGTGCCACTCCACCAAGAAATGAGTCATCAACTTTTGAATCGTTTTGAGTACAACTAATGGAAAACAGCAAAGGAAAGCAAAAAATAAATGAAATTATATTTTTCATTTTGAATTCCCTCCACCTTCAAAAAGTGGAATAGAAAAACTGACAGTTCCAAAAACACTCTTTTCGTGTATTAAAACCAATGAAGTATCCTGCTTACGATCGGAATAAGCTAACTGAGCCGAAAACGTACGCTGATCTGACATCTTTTTCACAACACTAATACCAACCTGATATGAAGTTCCGGATTTAACAGTGTAGTTATCTGTCGAAACCTCTCCTAAATACGAGCCGCCCAAATTGGCCACTAGACTTGTTGAGCCTAACTCATATATTTTATATTGTATTTGGGTCGAGAACTGGGGAATGGGCTGGCTTTCCACCGAGATCAAAGTCGAACTGGCTCCACGAATAAAAAACTCACTTCCGTACTCTAGACCATAGTCTATAGTCAGTCGTTCACCTGCTTTGTGACCAATCGAAAGTCCCAATTTATTCGAATTCAAATTTTCACTCACTAAAGATTTCGAACCTGAAATACTTTGCAACCCCACTGATCTTGCTTCCGCAAAAAAATCAGAATGAAAATTTGGTGTCCAATGCTGTCTCCAGGAAGCCCGCGCCGACAAATCACTTTTGGACACAACATTCGCATTTGCTAAGGTTGCCACATCGATTCCCGAAAACGTTGTCAAGCCAGTGTGAACTTGCAGATGTAAACTATGTAGAACTTCCTCCGAGGGATTAGATTGAATCGTTACCGCAGGTTCGCATGACATTTTATCTTCAATTTTTTCTGGAACTGACTTTTGGATTTTCTGCTCTTCATCCGCTGGTATCCTTTGGCTCCGATTATCGGCAATTTCTGTTTTAGCAGATAAATTTATGATATCACCAACGCGAATTACATTCGGATTTTCGATTTGGGGATTTAAAGCTTTGATTTTAGCCAAGGACCCATTAGGACTATAAATCGGCTCACCGATATTTTTTTGTGCGATCGTAGACAATGTATCACCCGACCTAACAACATAGAAAGACGCCTCAGCGGTGTAGCTGACTGTCAAAACTAGCGTTATCAATTTAACAAAAAAATTTTTCATACACCCGTAAACTTGTAAGCTTCAAATACAAAAAAACGAGACCTCTAATATAGCAAATGCCTCTATATTACTTAGCGGTAAAAAAAAATTTACACTTGAGCTTTTTTTGACTCATAGTGAATACGAAAGAGCCGTCTTACAATGAGACAGTCTCATTTTGATTCTGTATCTGATAGAATCGGTAGTAATCACCCTTCTTAGCTAGAAGCTGTTGATGCGTTCCAGATTCCACTATTTTTCCTTTGCGAAGGACATAAATACAATCGCAGTTTTGGATAGTGGACAAACGATGGGCAATAATTAAACTCGTGCGGTTTTCCATTAGAGCTTCAATACCAGCCTGTACTTCACGTTCACTGGAAGAATCAAGGGCACTAGTCGCTTCATCTAATATTAAAAGTGGAGCATCTTTTACGAATGCGCGAGCCATGCTGATTCTTTGTTTTTCGCCGCCAGAAAGTAACGACCCACGATCACCCACTTTACTGTGATACCCTTCAGATAAACGACCAATAAAATCATGAGCATTAGCCCTCTTTGATTTTTCATAGATCACTTCATCGGAAGCATCAGGATTGCCTGAACGAATGTTACTGATTACCGAATCACTAAACAAAAATACATCCTGCGAAACGAGCGCAATTTGTGAACGTAGTTCTTTCAACGAACAGTCCAAAATATTTGTGTCATCAAATAAGACCTGCCCTTGATTTGGCTCGTAGAATCTTTCTAACAAATTAACAATCGTAGATTTACCACTACCACTTTCGCCCACTAATGCTATGGATTGTCCGCGTTGAATCGAGAAATCGATATTGTCCAAGATTTTCTCTTGCCCATATTGAAAACTGACATTTTTGAAATGAATAGATTTCCAATCTTTAGGAAACGGTTTGGGCTGAACAGGATCCATCACGACTTCATTGTTATCTAAAATTTCGTATACACGATCTGCAGCCACAATAGTTTCTTGAATACGAACATAACTTTCTTGAAGTTTTTTAATGGGCTGATTAATCATCAACATCGATGTGATGTAAGCCAAAACCGCACCTGTAGTGGTATTTCCTTTAGCGACTTCCACGCTGAAATAGAAAAATATCGCAAGTATAATTGCCGTTGCCAATAGTTCTGTGACCGGGCCCATGATTTCGATGCGTGAGTGAACTTTTTTGCGGATCTGAAGATATTCATCTGTTTGAGCCTTCAATTTTGATTGCATGATTTTCTCTAAATTGAAACTTTGGATGATACGTACGCCATCAATCGACTCCTTGATGACTGATGTGATGCGTTCCAAGTTTTCCTGGCCAAACAATACGTATTTACGCAAACTTCGTGATATCTGTTTCAAGAAAACTAAAATAATAGGAAGCAGAATTAATATCGCCATCGTCAGGCGCCAATTTAGATAAAACAAATTTCCTAATAGCAAAACAGCCAGCAAAGGTTCACGGAACAGATCCGCTATCATCCTGAGTCCATCTTGAATAACTTTGATATCATTTATGATTCGACTCAATAAACCACCCGAACCAGAAACATACTGTCCATGAAACTTTAAATTTAAATCCATGAACTTTTTTTGAAGTTGCAATCGATAGCTGTTGGTTATCATTTCTGCAACTACGTTCATCGTAAAAATATGTAAATAGCGGCAACCCGCAACCACGACAGCCATGACAAGTGCAATCAAGCCAACTTGGGCGACTTTGTTTTGATCTCCGGATTGGAAACTGTCGTTGATATCTTTTAGTATTAAAGCCAAACGGGCATAAACGGCTGAATACAAAATACCGGTAACAGCGATAATCGCCAGCTGAGAACGGTATTGCTTTACTTCTTTTATGATGCGGATAAGGGTGCTATTCACAGCACCCAATCTACTGATTTTACAATAGAAAGTCTATCAAGGAATGAAATTACTCTAAGCCATAGTATTTTTTCAAATACAACCCAGTTAAACTGCGTGGTTCAGCCATTATATCCTTGGGCGTGCCCACGGCGACGATATTGCCACCTTTGACTCCCGCTTCTGGGCCCAAATCGATGACATAATCAGCGGCACTGATAACTTCCAAATTGTGTTCAATAATAACAACACTTCCACCAGCTTCGATCAGTTGATTAAGGACTTTAATTAGCAATTCAATCTCTCGGAAATGTAGACCTGTTGTCGGCTCATCCAAGATATACAGAGTTGCTTTATGAGTTACCTCGATCAATTCTTTGGCTAATTTCAAACGCTGTGATTCTCCGCCACTAAGTGTGCTGGAAGGCTGACCGATTTGCAGATAATCAAGGCCTACTTCTTTCAACACAGATAGGGCTTTGCGAATTGGGGGATGAGCCACAAAAAAATCCATAGCTTCTGCCACCGTCATGGTTAGAATCTGATGTATATTTTTTCCCTTGTAGGTAATTTCAAGAATTTCGTTCCTGAACTTTTTACCGTCACAGACATCGCAAGGGATGATAACATTATCCATGAACTGCATATCGATTTCTTCAACACCGGTCCCTTTGCAGGCCGGGCATCGACCACCATCTACGTTCAAGCTAAATGTTCCCGCAGTATACCCACGAACTTTAGATTCCGGTAACATAGCCATCACGTTTCTGATTATATCGTACGCTTTGATATATGTGATAGGTGAGCTTCGTGCGGATTTGCCTATTGGCGATTGGTCTACTAACAGAACATTATGGATAAGTTCAGCGCCTTTTAATTTTTTGCACGGCTCTGCTTTTAAAAATTCGATATCCAATTCACGCGCAAGCATCGGGTACAATGTCTTTGCTATCAACGTTGATTTTCCAGATCCGCTAACCCCGGTCACGACCACCATGCGATGAAGCGGAATTTCAACATCTAAATCTTTTAAATTATGTCCCGTAGCGCCTTCCATTTTTAATTTATATTTGTATAGATCACTGGATACAGGACGTGGTTTTTCAATAGGCTTTCTTACCAAAGGATTCACAAACGGCGCCGTTACTGATTTCGTACTTTTCAAAAATTCTTTCTGCGCACCAGAGAAGATTACTTCACCGCCGCGAAAACCAGAACCTGGCCCCATCTCGATAACGTTCTCTGCATTTCTAATGACGTCGTAATCATGTTCCACCAGAACAACGGTATTACCTAAATCTCGTAAATCTTTTAGAATGGAAATTAATCGATCATTGTCACGAGGATGCAATCCTACTGTGGGCTCGTCTAATACATACAGAGTTTGAGTTAAACCCATTCCCAATTGGTTCGCCAAATTTAAACGCTGGTATTCACCGCCCGATAATGTGCGAGTTTCCCGATTTAAAGTTAAGTACCCGACTCCCACTCGCATCAAGAAATCCAAACGTGATCTAATTTGATCGAAAACTTCGCCAGCAATGTTTCTTTCATTGGTATTGATTTCAAGTACATCAAAAAACTTTTTTAGGTCTTCGATAGTTTGTTGAGTTAAATCATTGATATTTCTTTTTCTAAATAAAATAGTATTCACGTCTTTTCGTAGACGTGATCCATTGCATTCATTGCACAATTGGGGACTGCGATAACGAGAAATAAATACGCGCACGTGCATTTTATATTTTTTAGTTTCTAAATAATCAAAAAGCCCCTTAACACCCATAAACTGAGCATTTCCATTCCAAATAACATCTTGATGAGCTTTTGATAGTTCTTCCCAAGCGACATCTGTCGGAATTTTAGATTTCTTACAAAAGGACAATAGGTCTTTTTTATCTTCCGCCGCGCTAGGCATGCTGAATGGATGAAGTGCGTTCGCGGCTATAGACAATTTAGGATTGGGAATAATTTTAGCTGTATCTAGGCTTAAGATATTTCCAAAACCTTTACATGTTGGGCATGCACCAAGTGGACTATTGAAACTAAACAAACGTGAATTTAATGGCGGCGGTTGATAGTCACACTCGGGACATTTCAATTCTTCTGAAAATCGAAGAGTTTGATCGTCAGTAGTTTTAACTACGCAGCCGCGAGCCGTGGTACCATTGTTATATCTAACAAATGCTTCATACGCCTGTGCTACAGAATCAGCGATACGACCCTCGTCGGCGATATTGAACGCCACACGATCCACGACAATAAAGAAATCCTCTTTTGGTGCCGCTTTCTTTGCTATTTTAGGGTCAGTTATTTCAACAATTTCATTTTTGCTTGGAATCCAAAGACGTTGATAACCATCTTTTAAAATTTCGCCCAATAAAACTTTACCATCAAAAGCGCGGTCTTTTTGTTTTACTTCCGCCATCACATATCCACGTTTGCCAGCAAAGACTTTCAAAATCTTCTTTGTAGCCTCAGTGATCGAATGTTTTTCTGCTGGAATATGATGATTCGGGCAGTAAGGCACGCCCAATTTTTCGTACAACAATCGCAAATAATCCACAAGTTCAGTCGTTGTTCCGACATTAGAGCGGCTCGACTTCACAGAATTTTTTTGCTCTAAACAAACTGCCGGTGGAATATTTGTGACGCCTTCTATATCTGGCTTTGGCGCTTTGTTTAAAAATTGTTTGGTATAATTAGACATGCTTTCAATGAAACGACGTTGGCCTTCAGCGAACAAAGTTTCAAACGCAAGCGAACTTTTACCAGAACCTGATGGGCCGCAGATAACTGTCATCTGGCCCAGTGGAATTTTGATATCTACATTTTTCAGATTGTTTTGTTTAATTCCCCAAATGTGAATTTCTTTCATCACTTAGGTTTATGATATTCGCTGAATATCGTCCAGTCTTATTCGTTGACTTCTTGCTTTAAGAAATCCACGGTTTCATCGCCCTTGTTGGCAGACAAGGTCGGCTCAGTCCCTTCGATATACGCTTGCTTTATCACATTTTTTGAGGCTGCTGAGGCTAACTTTCCTGTGTCGGCATCAATGTTGGCGAACACGATTCCACTTGGCACTGGAAACGACGTTTGTGGCAATTTATCATGAGCCGATTTCATATATTCCAGCCACAGCGGAAGAGCAGCGCGACCGCCCACTTCACCTTTACCGATTGTCTTTTCCTTGTCGTAGCCAACCCAAACGCCCGTTGCAATTTGTGGTGTATAGCCCACGAACCAAGCGTCAACATAACCGTTAGTAGTACCTGTTTTACCGGCTACTTCGCGGCCTAATGATCGGGCTCTGGCGGCTGTACCATTTTCATCCTCAACTACGCCTTTCAATAAACTTGTCATAACATAGGCTGTTTGGGGACGTATTAGCTGATTTTCATCATCGAAGAAAAAGAATTCATCTGGTTTTTTTGTTTTTGCATTTTGGGTGTCCGGAGTTTCTGCTTCAGCCACCGCATTCGGGTTGTTGGGGTCGACAGAACCTGTGCCATTCTTTTTAGCAAGATAGTTCTTTCGACGTTCAGAGTATTCTTTATCCAAGGCATCTAGTTCATTTTGGAACCGAATATCTAGAGATACATTCTCCATTATTTTTTTATTATCCTGATCAACTACTGAGCGAATTAATAACGGTCTGATTTTTTTTCCAAGACGACCAAATTGCGAAAACACTTTGGTCATCTCATATAGAGTTAACGATGACGATCCTAACGCTAAAGTAAAATCGCTATTCAAAGGACTGAAAATGCCCAAACGCTTTGAATAGTCCATCGCCCAAGGCACACCAACGTCTTCAATCAATCTAACCGCTGGGATATTTAACGATTGAACAAGCGCATTTCTGAATGTTAACTGACCGCCGAATGATTTGCCATGATTCGTTGGTTTCCACACTTTAGTGTCCGCCTGACCCTCTTGGTCCTTGATTGATTCTTCGTAAACTAGCGGCGCGTCCATTAGTTCGGACGATGGATCATAGTGTTTATCTAACGCCGATGCGTATACGATCGCCTTGAACGCAGATCCCGTCTGACGAACAGCTTGGACCGTGCGATTAAATTCGTTTTTATTTCGAATAAATTGGTAGCCGCCCACCATTGCTAGAATTTCTTGAGTCTCTTGGTCGAAAGAAATCAAGGCGCCCTCAACTTCAGGTTCTTGATCTAATTCAACAGAAATAAATGACGTGAAATCCATCGGTTTTTTTAACCGCGAAATCAAAACATTTTCGTTAGTTAGTTTTACTAAAACAACGTCACCTTTTTTCAAAGCATCTGACGGTTTACTAATCTGCGCTTGATCAAATTTTTTACTTGGATCTGGTTTACGTGCCCACTTCATTGTGTCCATGTCGATAACACCTTTGATTTCAGGCAATTCAACATAGGTTAAACCATCCGCATCGTTAACTTCCGTGACGACAGCTTTGTAGGTTTTCGCTAGCGTTAGATAGGAAGGAATTTTTGTATTTTTGCCCGATCTCTTGGCTTGAATCTCGTCAAAATTTCCTTCGACGTTGATTGTTCTTTCCGGCGTTGTATCTAAAATCAGTTCTTTCTTTTCTTTTTCTAGGAAAGCTGTGATGGCGGCGGGATCTGTCAAATTTTGCAGTGGACCGCGGAAACCCTGGCGCTTATCCAAAGACTTTAAACCCGCACGAACAGATTCCTGGGCTGCAATTTGTTTTTCCAGATCCAGAGAGGTGTATATTTTAATTCCCTGGTCTAAAACTTTTTCTTCGCCTAATTGTTGAAATAGAATTTGGCGAATCGTTTCTTGATAGTAAGGTGCCACATCCTCGAAATCATCACGGACATATACTTTTACAGGCTGCTTGACTGCCTTTTCGGCCTCTTCATGAGTGATGAATCCCACAGTGGCCATACGACCTAATACATATCGCTGACGTTCTTTAGCTTTTTGAGGATTTAACACTGGTGAATAACGACTGGGTGCCTGAGGCAGGCCGGCTAGGATCGCGGATTCTGCAACAGTCAAATCGCTGACCGTTTTTTTGAAATAAGTTTGCGATGCATTTTCAATTCCGTAACAACCGTGACCGAAATTAATTTGGTTTAGGTACAAATATAGAATTTCTTCTTTTTTCAAATTGTCTTCTAGCTGATAAGCTAAAAAGGCTTCACGAATTTTACGATCGAATGTTTTTTCGCGTGACAAGAAAAACGTTTTCGCCACCTGCTGCGTGATCGTAGATCCACCTTGTACGTTACGACCAGCGCGCATGTTCGCCAGCATCGCACGCATGATGGCTAGATAGTTAATACCAGAATGTGAAAAGAACTGATCGTCTTCTGCCGCTAGGAATGCCTGAATGGTTTTCTCTGGAATTCGTTCATAAGGAACCAAAGTTCTGCGTTCACGAAAGAATTCACCGATTTTTTTATTTTTTCTATCAAACACCGGGCTAACAAGAAGCGGTTTGTAGTCTTTTATTTGCAGTATCTGCGGCAGTGATGCTTTGATTGAACTAAGCCAAAAAATAATCGCAATTAAAACAATAAAACTAGAAGCTCCAGCTATAATCAAGATGCGTTTGCGCACGGTTGGATTCAAAGTCACAGTGTACTCCAGGGGGACATTTCCCAATTAAAAAGATACTACTATTATGGCAAATTTTATCGCTGGAGAGTAGGTTTCCGGGGTTGGTCTAGCGACCAAGGTAGAGGGGCGGTTTTACCGACCGCCTATTTAACTTTCTTAGCCGGTTTTTTTGCTGCTTCTATTTTTTTAGGGTCATATTCGCTATATTCCATTCGACAAACAGACGCGCCTTGGCCAGCATACAAAGATTTTCTAGTTTTACCATCTTTACTAATGCTACAGCACTCGTTTTGAAAACTTTCAAGTAGAACTCTGTAGTTTTCTCCACACTGCACAAGCATATCATTCACTGATTTCTCATCACTATATTTAGCCGGACGTTTACCTGCATACATGCTTAACTTCATAGCTAATATAGCAACTTGTTGCTGATATTTTTTAGTTTCCGAATTTAACCGTTCTAGTTTCTGTTTTAAAAGAGTCTGCTCATTAGTTTTGTCTGTTTGTATACGTTGATATTCAGCTGCCAACTTTTTAACTTCACCAGCTGAGGCTTTCTCTATGTTCTGCATTTGGTAGATTATTTCCTGATCAGCTAAACGTTTTTCTTCATTAACTTGACCGAGCGCCTGGTCCAGGCTAGTGAGCTTGGCTTTCATAGCCGCCAACTCATTAACAAAAGTCCCTTCAATGCGTTTTTGTTTTAATGTTTCAGTATTGATACAATTATCGTAACGTTTTTGAATATTAGCAGTCAGCGTTTTTCCTTGCGCAAAAGCACCAGCGAATGAGGCTTGAACCGCTGTGGACGGTTTCGCACTGGCACTAGATTGCTTCGCCGGATCTCCGCCAGTTGCAATGATTGCACAGCGGTCATGAATTGCAAATGAAGAATTTTCAGATAAGGCCACCGCCTTTGCTGAAACCATGTCGTTATATTTTCTCCGAGTATCCGCGATTTGATCCAAAATTTGGCTGTATTTGGAATCCGCCTGCATTTTTGCTTTCAATTTTTCATTGTCAATTTTATGAAGGTTGTCTGCTTTTTCATTAGGAATTTCATTTAAACGATCTGCAATTTTTCCTTCAGCTTCCGCCCAGGCCTTTAGTTTTTCGGCATATTCAGTTTGAGCGTCTTCTGCTTCTTTCATGTTTTCTTTAACTTTGTCTTCCAATTCTTTTTTCTGATCTTGAAGTTTATTCTCGCTTTCTTTGAAATCCTCTTTAGATAAAGTGCAATCAGGCCGTTCGTTCATTGCAGAGTATATTCCAAGCAGGGTATCTGCTCCGCTCACCATACCTAACATAGGAGTGGCCATTTGCATCTCTTCACTGTTCATAAATCCACCAGATTCGCTTACAGACTTAGCACAGGAACGAGCTTGCTTAGCTGGTACTTTGGAACACTCTTTGTAAATGTCCTGGTCATCATTGTAGTATTTTTCACAGGTTTCTTTTCTTACCGAATCTGATCGCGATTCACCCAATTTATATGACTCCTGAATGCTATCGAGAATCCTACCAATCTCGACTTTGCAAGCCGTATCGGAACCGCATTTCTCTCGACGATCTTCCATCTCATGCTTTAGATCTAGACCACAAGACTTATATTTTGTGTCACCTTTAGTATCTGGGATAATATTACCGTTCTTGTCGTACTTAGAGTCTCCTAGCATGTCTTGGCACTTTTTATTCTCTGTATCGAAGTGTGATCTGTTATCCCCAGCCTGTGCATCCGATAAAGTCAAAAATACCAAAAGTAAACCAACCGATAAAAAAAGCGACCTATATTTCGAAAAAATTTTATTCAAAGTGTTTCCCCTGATAGTAGATACAAGAGCAATAACCGCTCCGTCTGAGATAAGTTTAATCGACGTTTAGCGCCGAGTTTAGTCTAGATTTTTTACGCATCAGAGTGAGACGAGACAGTAAATATTCGTAGTTTTAACTACCTACAGTAAGAAGTCTCAGATTCAGACGTTGATCCAGCTGTATAGAAGTTAGACTGGTTTATTTCCGTCAGTTTCTTTCTCTTACCTATCGGAGTCCAGGCTAATTGGCTTAGAGATCAAATCCCGATCAGTTTCGCATTAGTAGAAACCAAATTTGCTGATTTAGTTCGATCCTCATTTTTCTAAATATATTGGCAAGATTCTAACTGTTCGGGAAATTCCAGTTGATTCATCATGAATAGTAAAATCAAAGCCGTCGCGGTATTCTGATCGCATGGTATTTCGTCTTAGCGCACTTGCGCAATTGGGGATTGTTTTACATAGTGGATTAATAATTCCCTTGTCAGCAGTCGCGAATACAGGAGTTACGTTATCCGTTGTTTTAGAAAAAAATACCTCGGTCAATATATCTCTATCATTCACATTATCATGTACCTTATCGCCACCAATACTTAATGATCGCAGTTTATTGTAAACTTGATCATATTCTGCTTTTGTATGTTCGTTTATAGGAAGAATTCTTGTGGACTCTGGAAATTCAAAGGAGATTTTTTTTCTTCTAACAACGTCTTGGACTTCTTGCCCTATTTTTGAGCTTACCCAAAACCTAAATGGATCAGATAAACTAGGAACATTTGATTTTTGCTTTTTTTGCTTGCTAGCCGTTTTAACCATTTTCTTTAGTTGTCCGTGCCATGACGATTCGCCAAGGTGTTCAAACCCTTTCTCCTTTAATGCTATCATTAAATTAGAATCCAGAATGATTCCATGACCATTATAGGGAACATGACGAATAATATGATCCCGCTCGTTTCTGAAAATTCCGTGCTTAATGGCCCTGATTGTATTATAGCAAGTTGATTCAGCAGCATTTACTTTATAGTTATCTGCTGATTCGGCATCTAAACAAATCATAAAAAAACTTAAGATTGTAAAGTAACCAATTTTCCTTGGCATAAGATTTTTTCGGAATTTACTAGAAATATTGTAGTAAAAAATTCCAGGCTAGACAATGGTCGAACGCTCGATGACCTGATTAAAATCAAATCTATTTTTTAAATTTTCTATTTATTCCAAACAAATTCTTGCCGACAAATTCAATAGTGCTTAAATACTATTTTTTGTTCCTTTTCGCCACTCTAACAAGCTTTCAAGCTCTGTCCCTGGAGGCTTTTGATTTGTTCAAAGGCCAGGTAAATCAGTTTTGGTATCACCGCCTGATTGATGATTGCTCAAATCAAAAAACGGAAGAAGCTTCCATACTAAAACCTGAAGAAGTTAAAGCATATTTAGGTAAAAATATGAATTGCTCGAACCAATCAAAACTCACTGCCGAATTAATTCGAAACTCTAACGAATCAAAAGAAATATTATTTTTTAATTCACTTGTTCAAGAAAACGCAAAACAAAATGAGTGCCGTGTTGATTTTTGGCAATCTTTAAATAAACAAAATAAAGTTTCTGAAAATGACATGATTCGATCAAATAAAGAGTTGATTTCCGAGTTTCCAAACTTAGCAAGTGATTTAAAAAAAACAAAGGCTCAAGTGGTTGAAGAGAAATCTGAGGCAAAGAGAAGGGAATCGGCCAGGTCCGCTCAAGAAAAAATTATAGATGATATGATAAGCAAGGCTCAACAAATTGCTCAGAAAACATTAGAGCTAAAAAGCTATGGGCAAGCTTCAAGAGTCTATTCAGTAGATCCAAAAAACTCGACAAAAGAGAAGGTTTTTAAATTGCAACTCGAGATTGAAAATCTTGAAAATTCACTTCCTCTTTCATTTTCTGAAAATGTTAAAAACTATTTTAAGATACAAATCTTAAATCCATTTTTAGAATCCCAAAAAACTGGAAAGCAACCTAATCTCACAGAACTGAAAGCAAAAGCCCTTTCAGATAGTTCTTATAGTTTCCAAAAGCAGGTGATTGAAAGGGAAATCAATCAAAGTTTTTCAGACCAAAAGGACCTTGCCTCTATAAAAGGTCAATACAATGATCAGCATAATTTCAAAACTTCGACTTTTGATGCGGGAAATGCACAGAAACTTTTGTATAATGATCCAAATTCAAGTTTGTTTAAGCCCATTGCCTGTAGCTTAGAAGCAAAGTATGGAAAAGGCGCTGAAGTCTCGAACACTGCAAATAGTTTAATTGTAGGAGGCGTCACGCTAATCGTGGGAGGTGCTGAAATAGCCGTCGCACGCTTAGCAAATCTAGGAATTGTTTCTCAAAGAGGATTGCGGGGGTTTCAAATTATTTCTGCAGTCACCAAAGGAAGTATGTCCTCGCTGCAAGTTGCAAAGACAGTTATGGAGACTTGTTTTGGAAATAACTATCACATACAAAATGAAAACTATTGCCAAAGAACCGATTTAACCTCCGCTCAATCAATTGAGCATTTTGTAAACAAAGATATCGAAAATGCGGAATGCGTCTTGGCACTCGGCACCGCTGCTATATCTGGTGCGAGTGCATTTAATAGTGCCGTTAAAGCTCGAAAGATTGCAAAACAACTTGCGGAACTTGAAAGTGAAATGAAAGGTACATTTAGCAAAGCCTTTGATACTATAAATTTAAATACCAGTTTAAAAACTGACCGCAGAAAGCAAATAAAAGATGAGCTTGCTAAATCGTTAAAATTTTTTAGTAAAGTTAGCTCGCCAAATCCTAAATTGATCCAGGCTTTATCTCAAGATGACCCCGAAGCGTTGTTCTCAATGTTAAAAGAAATCAACGACCAAAAAGTCGGCACAAGTTGGTTGGAAAAAGTTAAAAGGTGGTTGGCGAGTAAGTCATTAAATCAAAAAGAAAGGAATGAATTAGAAGTTTGCCTCACTGGAGGCATATCAGGATCGTCGAATGACAAAAGTGTCCAAAACGAAAAAGTATTAGAAAAAGTGATGTTTTTTGGCCAGTTTTTATGGAAACCATCAAAGCCTAAGCCGAAAACTTGCCCAATTTAGTATATTCATCGTAGGCAGTTAGCTTAGAAAGTTGGTCTCACCTATTGCCCACCCCCCAATTTTCCATTACATTGGTGTCGCATGCAAAAGGGTTTTAATTCAGATATCGTTGTTAAAGGAACTAGCTTTCATATCCAAACCGAAGATTGGGGTGAGAAGAATCCTTTTATCGTCACGCGCGTGTTTGCCGGCGGTGCCGTGAAAGCCACGATCAAGACTCCCTATTCAAATTTGATGAATGAATTTGCATCTCGCAGTGAAATGGCGATCAAGAATGCTCTTCGTCGCCAGCATGCGGACACCATTGATAATTTAGTGTCCGGTAAAATTCAGGTTTAGGGACTATTTAGTTTGCTCAACGGGTTTAGTTTCTTGATCGACTGTTGGTTTACAGTTAATTTTTCCACCTTTACCCCTCCTGATGCATGTATCTTTTTTGCTCGCAATTGTAGTGTTTGGCATCGGAACGCATCGTCCTTTAGCATCTCGATAAAGACACGGCTTAATTATTCCTTCGCTACCCTTTTTAACTTTGCCGGCCGTTTCTTCCATACTGTCACCTGCAGCAATATCGTCTTTAGTTTTTGAATCATCTATTTTACTTGCTGTCGCTCCCGGCGGATCAGCAACAACCTTCGCCTGCGCAAATAAATTAAGCATTAATAAAACCATGATTATAGATATAAAAAATTTCATCCTGATTGCTCCTATAAAAATAATTCTTGAGTGGCTGGGGCGATAATATCTAACAAGGTGTTAAACGTACTGGCAACTTGCATCGCGACGCTTGGTCCTTCTTTACTATCCACTTTGTTAATATCCCCATTTGGTTTATAACTTACTTTAATCGATCCAAGTCCCGGTCTTGATACTACTACCGGCTTGTTGTATTTCTCTTCGTATTCAAGCTTTACGACCTTTTTAGCTTGATCGATGATCTTAGTTATTCTACCACGATTGTCGTATGATAATTCGATCTTTTGGCCATCTGAGTTTTCTGCAAAATTCAAATTACCTTTTGTATCATATTGAAACATAGTGAACTTGGTGGATACCTTTTTCCCTTTGTCGTTCAATACCTCTACGGTCACTTTCGAAGGCTTTTTCAAAGAATTATTGTATTCAAAAATCAGCTTATTATTAGCCGTGTTCTTGGTTTTCACCAAGCCATCTGGTGTATATTCATAGGAAAATTTATCACCATTTTTACGAATGGAAGTTGGGCGTCCGAATGTTTCGTGATACGAAATATCTGTTTCGTTATCATTTTCTTTAGATAACACGCGCGATAAAACATACTCGCCATTTGCCTTTTGTTTATGCCAGAATTCATAACGGCTGTTTGCCACCGTTTCTTTGCCGCAAACTTTTTTAACTGTCGACCAGAAATGACCTTTGGGATCTTTTTTATCTACTTCGTAACCGTACGTTTCATTACATTTATCACGATCAGTGAAACCTATAACCCAGTCGTTATTTTGGTCATACTTAATTTGGATCACTGAATTATCTGTGAATACAACTTTCGTTAAATTGTGTAAATCATCGTAAGTGTATTTCGTAGCATATTTTTTAGCGTCGCGTGAATACGACAAATCATCCGTATTTACATACTGATACTCTGCCGTTAAGCCGTTTGGACCAAAAATTTGCTGAACTTTTTTGTTAGCGGAATAATACTTAAAAGTTAGTTTTCTAGCATTAGTATCTGCGACTTCTTTTAATAGACCCGCTTTATCGTAATCTAACTTCAGCATGTTACCGTTTTTATCGTACATGTAAGTCAGTTGACCTTGTGGATTGAACCGCTGCTTAGATCCATCGGGTAGGGTACGCTCGTAATAAGTCGTTTTGAAAATAATGTTTTCTACTTCTTTTCCGTTGGCCATAAATTTTGTGCCATCAACGACTTTTGTTTGCCAGCCGTATTGTTTAGCTAAATCCGCGCGGTCGTCGTCGTATTCGAACAATTCTTCTTTTTTCTTTTTATAGAATTCATCGGTACGACCAGCAACTTTCTCCGCTTTCATTTTACCAATGATAAAATCCACAACTCTTTCTACTTCTTGTTTTCCAACTTCACGTGGAGAAAATAGAACTTCGGCACCAGCACCACACTCACGAACTTTTAAATTACTCTCAGCGGTAATTTCTAACTTCGTTTCAAAATTTGTGCACCAGCCGAATCCAAAAATTCCGTTAAACAAAGTACGACTATTGTAAGTTCTTTCTAGTTTTAAATCATAGCCAGTACCATCTAATTCAAAATCGATCCAGGTATTAGAATAGTTGGCATTTTTCATGTCCACGATAGCGTGCACATTCAAAGATACAAAACTTAGGAGAATGAGGATGAGTAAGCTTTTCATAATCTAAAAATCCTTTTTTTTACCCGAAACATACTACACTTTTATTGTAACAATTTTTTTGATCCAAAGACCACCAATTACCTGCAGGACTAGCATTACAAAGAGCAAAATATAGCCCATTGTCGTAGTGTACATTGGTCGAATGAACGTAGGATCCATAAATAAGAAGATTACAAAAATCAGAAAGGGGATCGCCATAACGATAATTCCCTGCATGACTCCTTTTGATGTAATGGCTTCAATTTTCTTTTCGATTTTTTGACGTTCACGAATAACATAGACTATAGTCTCGAATGTTTCCGCTAAATTACCGCCAGTTTCTTTTAAAATGTTAATCGCTGTGACAAACATCTGAACGTCCGGTCTAGGTATGCGTTCGCCTAGCTTGTTTAAGGCTTCTTCGAAACTAGAACCTAACTGGGTGTCGCCAACGACTTTTTCAAATTCTTGCTTGATTGGATTATTCATGATGTCGATCACACGTTGCATAGACTGAACAGGATTCGAACCCGTCTTAATTCCATTCGCCATGATTGTTAATGAATCTACCATTTGTTCAACGAATTTTCCGCAGCGGCGTTCGTACGTTGATTTTACTAGTAATACGGGCATATTCCATCCCGCAATACCGACGCATCCACCGAACAACAAGCCAGCAATTACATCAGGCCAAAACAAGAAGAAAAATATACCGCCAAGGCCAAAACTTAACCCGAACAGTAAATAGGTTACTTTCTTTGGATCCGTCTGAACACCCATCATTTCATAGTACTTCAAAATTAAGTCACGATTGGACGCCGACTTCTTTTCAAAAAAAGGAAACAGAACTCCGCTCAAACCATATATAGTCACCGCAACAGCGATTGAGGTGAGTATAATAAAAGGAATTGGTTTGAACAAAAAATCCATTCGTTCTTTATCCTATCTTTTTAACCGGTGGTTGTGCAGTAGGCGATGGGCCAGTTGTTGGAGCCGCTGCCTTAGGAGCTTCAGCCAAGAACAACTCTTTTGGAACAATAACATTTTTCGCAGCTAGCTTTTGAATTAACTTCGGAATGTAACCAGTAGGCTGGAATTGGCCCAAGATTTTTTTCTTGGCATCATAACCCGTTTCTTTGAAAACAAATATAGGTGCTAGTGTCACAGCTTCGCCTTGAATCCCATCAACTTCAGTGATCGACATAATTTTACGCGAACCATCTGATAAACGTGAAACCTGCACGATGATGTGAACCGCACTTGCAATCTGTTCGCGAATCGCACGAGCAGGTAAATCCATTCCGGCCATCATACACAGAGTTTCTAAACGCGAAATGCATTCTTTAGCATTGTTCGCATGCGTTGTTGTCATCGAGCCATCGTGACCTGTGTTCATCGCTTGTAGCATATCGAGGGCTGCTCCATCACGACATTCCCCGACGACAATTCGATCGGGACGCATACGTAAGGCATTCTTAATCAAATCACGAATACTGATCGCGTGTGAACCTTCCATCGATGTAGGACGAGTCTCTAAGCGGACTACGTGATCTTGTTGTAATTGCAGCTCGGCTGCGTCCTCGACAGTTACGATACGATCACTAGTCGGAATAAAAGAAGAAAGCATATTTAATAGAGTTGTTTTACCAGAACCAGTACCGCCCGAAATAACTACATTCATTCCGTTCTCTACGGAAATACGTAAAAATTCGATCATATTTTTTGTCATCGATCCATATTCCACGTAGCGGTCAGGGGACACGCCACCTTTTTTAAATTTACGAATGGTGACGGCAGGACCATCAATCGAACACGGTTCAATAATCGCATTCACACGACTTCCATCTTTCAAACGTGCATCCACCATGGGACTGGCGTTATTGATCTGACGACCTAGGGGAGTCACGATGCGTTCGATAATTCGGCGTAAATGATCGTTCGAAGTAAATTGCATTTCCTTCGCCCAAGTCAGTTTACCACCTTTCTCGATAAATATTTTTCTATAACCATTAATCATAATCTCGGAAATATCTTTATCCGCCAGAAGATCTTCCAGTGGACCTAATCCCAAAGATTCTTTTAGTACATCTTCAATCAAAACCTGACGCTTATCCCGCGCCATATCGGGAGATTCTTTATCTACGATCTGCGTAATTTCACGTTTTACACGGTCTTTGATTTCATTCTGTTTTGATTCATCTTGAGTGTAGTCCTTCATCATTCTTGATAGCTCTGGCAATCTTAATAATTCTGAATGAACACGAAGACGCATTTGCACTTGTGGATCTAAGCCCTGCATTGAAGTGGCTGACAAACCGCCCACTGAACCATTGGCACCAGCATCCGTCGTTGCCGCTGCAGGTTTAGGTTTTGCTAAATTTTTTAAACGTTGAAGAGGTCCGCCCGTAATACGACGAACAACTTCATAATAAGCGTTCGTCAGAGGTGATTTTGGTTGTGAAATTACGAAGGGAGTTTGCTTTTGAATCGAAGCCAGAGTTGTCACTTCGTCATGTGGAATTAATCCCATTGGAGGCAAGCGCAAAGAATTACTGATATCTTGCGGAGAAATGCCTGACGGGCTGACTTTATTGATAACTAACTGGAACATATCACGTGGAAATGTTGCAGATAACATGTCATTCACTAAACGCTGAGTTTGCGCTACGACTAACACTTCAGGTGTCGTAATAATAAAACAAGCAGTTGCCTCTAATAAAAAAGCATTTTGCAAAGGACCAATATCATTGCCTAAATCCACAATGATAAATTTAAATTGCCTGCTGAAGAATTCAATTTGGCGCATTAACCCTTCGGGGTTAACATCCAATTTTTCTTCAGGCCCACGAACCGCACCTAAGTAGGCCAAGCCAGACGGGTGCATGTTGACAAGTTGATTCAATGGCGTAGCAGATAGACCTGTCGCCATGTTTGTGATTTCTTTCAATGTCTTATTTGGCTTTTGTCCCAAAAGGAAATTTTGGTCACCAATAGATTTGGAATCGCCATCGATCAACAGAACCTGAGTACGAAGCTCATTCATCAACGCTACGGCAAAGTTTGCGGCAAACACGCTCTTACCGACTCCACCTTTACCACCAATAACACCAATCATAGTACAATTAGGATTCAACGCCAAAGCTATACTCCTCGTTGGTAGCTTTTTCGGAATATTCTCAATTTTAGATAACTCGCTGAACGACTAGAACGACAAGGATTCAAGAGCCATACGTTAGTATGGCATCTTAAATTTAGATTTGATCTTCTCACTGTCGGCGCTCGCCGAAGTAACGATCTTAGGTGTGACAAACACTACGAATTGATTTTGATTTCTCGCAGTACCCTTGGCTGCTAAAGCATTGAATAATGCCGCTGTGGCCGGGTCACGATTATAGTTCGTATCCGTAGAGTTCTTAATTAGACCACCCACTGCTGCACTTTGACGGTCACGAACCAAAACTAATGTATTCAATTCGTTTTTTGAAACAACCGGATTACTGTTAACAACGCCCACTTTTTGACTGACCTGAAATTCAAGGCGCATTTCTACGGTGCCAGACTTGTCTCCACTGATTTGTGGGGTAACCGAGGCTTTCAGGCCGGTCGGAGTAAATGCTGTACCTTGGTTTCCGTTTTGTCCAATAACTGAATACGGCTCATCAATCGTTTGTGAGATAGAACCTTTTTCGCCATCACGAACCATAAACGACGTACTTTCAAGTACCCGCGCATGTCCATGAGTCTTTGCAGAATTCAATTTTGGCAAAAGGTTACTGACCACCGCCGTCAACGAGGTAACAATTCCTCCACCGGTGTCACCACTAGACGCCTTCATACCAGTCTCATCACTAATTTTTGGGGCCCACTCAAATCGGAATGATTTCGAGTAGTCCTTCTTCAACTCAACATAGTGAATATTGATTTGTACGAGTTTCTTAGGAGGTGCCGGAGCGCCTTCTTTTACACTGATCATGTTGATCACGCCATCATTCATTGGTTTAGGACATTTGATAGAACCGTCAGAACATGATGGATCTACATAAACTGGCGGCATATAAATTTTGGCAATGATTTCGGCCTGAACTTTTTCTTGTTCGCTGCCCACTTGTCCTTGAAGAATGATCTTTTCATGACGAGCACGACATTCAATCTCTGGATTATTGATATCGCTCATGATGAATTGGCAGATCTTACTGTAAGCCATTGGATTAACGCTGACTATACTATCTACTTTGTCACCGAACTGGCGAATTACGTTTTTAATACGCATTAAATCTTTTGGAGTTAATACCTGACCATCGATTACAACTTTATTATTGATGATCTTAATTGCGATACCATCGATATCTGCCAGCATACCTTTAAGTTCGATAACGACTTTATCTAAAGTATTCTTACGAACGCTGATGCGATACTCGACAACTTTTTTATTGTTCTTTTTGTCATAGATAACAAGCGTACCAAAACCTTCTTTGATAGGCTTAAATCGAAATAAGTTTAATTTTCTGTTGAACTCTAGCTTAACGAAACCCTTGTAGGACCCGTCGTAGCGAACATTTTTAGGCAATGGAGGAAGTTTTTTATCTTCTTCGATGCCAAAAGTTAAATTTATATATTCAGCTTGACGATACGAAACGTTCAATTCGTTTCCATCGGTGACTACGTTGTCCGTGTCCGTCTTGTCTGCCGCCAATTTGTCTTCATTTTCGGTGTTGGCTTCATCAGCCCCGTTATCGTCTCCACCAGCATCTTGCGCCAATGAAAATTGGAAGCTAAGGAGTAGAAACACCACTAATAGATTTTTAAACATCGCCATCTGAATCCCCCTTAAACCTGTTACCGTCCGCCGCCGCCGTTTGGTTTTCCGCCTGGCACATTCCCCCCAAAAGAAGGAGTTGGTGCTGATGCGGGAGCCGGTACTGCTGCTGCGTTACCTTCGGTAGCTCGGGCCAAAATTGAATCTGCAGTTGAACTTGGTAATCTGGCCTTCAATGTTCCATCTGTTGGATTTCGAAGAGTCAGATAAATATTTCCTGGCGACGTGGATAAAATATATACCAAATCCTGAGCTTCTTTAATCTCAGCCTCAATCGTTATGGTACCATATTTCGTATCGCCGGTAAGAGAGGTTTGTATCGCATTTTTTCCAGTTGAATCGTATTCAATTAGACGTGGGATGTTGTTCTGAACTGAGACACCAGTGGCAAGAACTACTACGTTTTGCATCAATAAAAAACTTTCTCGTCGCATAGCTGCACCCTTACCGATATCCAGCGCCACAAAAATATCAATGCGGTCACCTGGACGAACTAGTTTTGCAACACCACGAACTTCATCAACTGGAATTGCAATTGCGCGTTTCGACGGCGCTACTTGAAGGGCAATACCGGTGTCTGCACCAGGTGAATACAAATGATTTTTTAGAACAGGTTGGCCTTTTTTAAATGGAACTGCCGATACGTTACCTACGATGTCTTGCATGTTAGAATAGAAACCATCAGGAACGAAATCTACCGGAACTGATTTTGTTTCCAGCATCGAATCATAGATCGTCGTCATTTCTGGAATATCTTCTTTAGCGACCACTACAACTTTTCGCGCACCCAGTTGTTCTTTGATAGCCTTGCGCTGCTCCTGCGCATAACTGTAAATCATGAACGCAGCAAAGGCGCCAGCAAAGATGGAAATCCAAAGATTTTTTGACTCGTTTCCCATAGTAGTGACCTCTCGAAAATTTAATCAAACTATTCGATTATCTATCGGTATTTAGTACGTATTCCTTATCTATTTTTTCGACAATCCCCACAGACCTAGACTCATTTTACTGTTTTCATTGTCGAAAGTTTAGATAGTTTTCCTAAACGTCTCAGTATGAAACATAGATAACTAGCAATCGGGGCGGGTGAAAAAAGGAAAGTGTGATTTCTGTAAACTAAGTCTTTGAGTGAATAAATTATGCACAGTCAGAGCAATGACTAGTTAGTTTTTGAGCAGTCAAAGTTGATGCAGATACCGTAAGTAGATTTAATCCATACAGGGTAAGCTTTATACTTATCTTTATCGTCTAACAAAGGTTTGCCATCATCCCGTATCTGATAAATCGTCGTGTTATGCAAAGTCACATTGTTGTCGGCTTGCGGAGTGCGGTTGTATTCATTTCCGTCTTGATCAGTGCCACCGAATGAACTAACAAATGAAATCGGACGTGCAGTCGCGACCCATTTATCCGAATCCACTGAATATTCAGATGTGATCCCATGGAATCGATTACCAAATTTTCTAAATTTTGATAGATCGGTTGGATTGGCAGCTTCACGCCAAAAAAAATCCAAATTACTACGAAAACGATAAGTTTCCATGGCATAGTTCCTAGCTGCCATGCTTTTTAAAATGCCTGTTTGTATAACGCCGAAAAAACCTAAACTGAAATTGAATAGAATCATGATCACTGCAAAGATACCAACGACTTCAAGAGCTGCCATCCCTTTTTCATTTCTTAGCTGGCTTCTTAACATCCGTTATCCTCCATAGGAAAGTACTTCGGGTTACTGCCTGCCTGAGTATCGTATTGGCCAAATCGTCCATCAATATCTATCAAAGCACGATGTCTATTTTCGACATTAAAAAACTTCTGACATTCTTCCTGTGTAGGGTTTCTAATCATCAAGCCGGTCACTTTGGCGTTCATGGGTTCATCATTCGGGTTTGTACTGCCCAAGGGTCCCAATTTTAAATTTAGTAATTTTGTTCCAAATACTAAACGCACACCTGTCGCCGCTAACCTGGTCCCATCTGGACTAGCGCTGGTATAATCGGAGAAAACTTCTCCACCCACACCGCTGCGAAAAGCAGGGTTGTCATAACCAAGCGTAAACCAACCTTGGGAGAATAACTTCCCCATTCCTGGCGCAGCCATCATTTTAGTAAATTTCTTTCGTGCTAAAGCTTCTTGTTCGGTGACACTGACATGCCCACCAGAGTATATTCTTCCCACTGAGAACGCCACATATTGGGCGACAAACGCTGTCGACAAAGTAAATGCAATACAAAAAAACATAATACTGAATGCAACGCTAATTAACAGTGCCACCGAAAATTCGACGGTCAAAAATCCTTTTGAATTTTTTCTGTTAATCCTAGCCGAAGCCATTTCAGTTCCCTTAAGCCATCAGTGGCTTTTTTACGGTTCCTGTTGAAGAGTCGCCACCTTTTGGTGGTTATGAGGATGCATGGCTCGAGTCGATGCGGGATCACCCCAAGCACCGTTCTCTATCATACCTGATATTTTAGCCCATGGTTTTGTCAGCATGTTAGCAAAAATTTGCTTTTCATCGGCCCATTTCTTTAGACCCATCAAAAGCATTACTCCCACTGACAATAAAAGCACGGCTTCAACGACAAACTGCCCTTTGGATTTTCTATTTTTAAAATCTATTTTGCTTTTTGCCATTGAAGCGCCTGACCGTTCTCCATTCTGAAGCCATGACCAGTCGTTAAGTGTTTCTCAACACGCGCACCAAGCACCGGACCGTAGTCACGAAATGCTTCCATTGGCGCACTAAAGAAAAACTTAATGCCAATCATGAACATACAAAAAAGTAGAAGAACGTATTCTATTGTCATTCATCAACCTAACTAGTTAACTACGCCGTCCATGCTTGATTCAGTTTTACCCATAACTTCGTTGAATTTAGATGTGATTCTGCCTTTGAAAGCAAAAACTAACCCAACAACGACCACAAGTAACAAGATATACTCAACCATACCTTGACCTTTTTGGTTCTTCAAAAATTTCACTTTATTTTTTCTAGCTGTTTTCATAAATCCTCCACGGCGTTTAGATTATTGCGCTTAAGATTATTATCGAACATTTTTTCCTAGAACATGAGGGCAAAAGAAAAACTTCTCGATATGAGACATTTCGGCGATCGATACAGACCAGACTTTTGTCAGTGACCGTTGACCAAACAATCTACTGACTGATATTTTTACAGTCAGAACTTTAATCCCCAAGGAAAATCATGCAAAAGCAGTTAATCCGCCTGTACGTAGTTTGTGTCGTTGTTTTATTCATTGTTAATGTCGTTGTATCGTAGCTAATCTTAGAAACAAAAAAGCCCCGGTGTTATCCGAGGCTTTTTAAAGTAAAAAATAATTATATACTATTTTTAGTTTTTGAAGTGATAAATAGTAGAATAATTTCTACCTAATTCTTCTTGATCCATTCCGTAACCAACTACGTAACGATCATCAATTACTTTACCTACGAAATCTGGCTTGATTGGCAATTCTCTGCGTGCTGGTTTATCTAATAAACAAGCGATTTTTAAAGTCGCAGGGTTTGCATTCAACAAACGATTTTTTAAGAAGCTAAGTTTACGACCTGAATCGATAATTTCTTCTACAACCAGAACGTGTTTATTCACGATGTTTTCAGAAATATCTTTTTGAATTTTTACAACAGATCCTTTACCTGATGATGTCAGATAAACAAAATCTACTGTCATTTTTAATTCTAATTTTCTCATTAAGTCAGCCATGAAATGAACTGAACCTTTAAGCGGGCAAATCATCACCAATTCTTTGCCGTAGTATTCGTCTTGAATTTTATTCGCTAACTTCGTGATGATCTCGTCGATCTCTTTCGCAGTTAGAAATGGAATCATGTCATCTTTATTCAGTTTCATAGTCATCTCACAAGTTTGGGTGGCTAGAGCCCCTTAAGGCGCCGATTTGTTTTAAATATCTAATAGCTTCTGGGTTCTGAGGATCTCTCATCAAAACGCTTTCCCATTGGTCCGCGGCTTCACGAGTGCGACCCTCATTATATAGAATCACGCCCAGTTTATTTTTAGCAGGAATAAATTGCGGGTATTCAATCACTAGATTTTTAAGATCTTTGATCGCGCGATCAGCATTACCCATTTGAACGTATACTTCCGCCATTCTCATCGTGATTTCGGCCCGACGTGAAGACAGTTTTTGAGCTTTTAATAATTGCTCCAAAGCCTCTGGGAATTTTTTGTACTGCGAATATAAATCCGCAAGCTCTTCATGTTTGTTCGCGATTTTTTCGTCAATGTACGGATCAGGACGATTGGATCTAAGTTCTAATAATTTCTTAGCATCATTAAATACTTTTTTACCTTCATCATAGCGACCGATATCGTTCAGAATGATAGATAAACCAACGCTGGCGTCGGTGTAAGTAGGGTCTAATTCTAAAGCTCGTTGGAATGATTTAATCGCTTTGTTGAATTTACCTTGATCGTAATAGATTGTGCCCAGCATTTGATGAATTTCAGGATTACGTTGCGGTTTAGTCAAAAGCTGCGCCAGCATCGTTTCCGCCATCTTGTAATTACCATCGATAAAATTTTGTTTTGCTTCTTGGAAAAGAGCTTCTGTCGAGTATTCCATCACAACTAGTCCTGCACCCTGTCTGTCTCGCCAGCTTCTTTTTCTGCGTCTTTTAACGCCGTTAATTCTTTAGAGTCCGGGAATTGTGTTTTTAACATATCACGATACTTCTTAGTCTTAACACGATCCTTCACTTTGACCGCTGAAAAATAGGCACGCGCTAATGCACGCTCATCAAGTCCTAACTTAGGGTAGTTGGCCACAAGAAATTCGTACCGTAGTAAAGCGCTATCATAAATTTTACGTTTGAAATAGAAATCACCAACGTAATCTTCTTTTTCAGCCAGTTTTTTAAGAGATGTTTCTTTTTTCTCTTTCGCTTCATTTACAAATTCTGATTTTGGAAAACGCTTCATCACTTCGTCAAACGCGGTAATAGCGTCGTTTGCTAGAGATAAATCACGATCGATCGTTTCTGGTAATTGCTGATAAAAACTTAATCCCGTGCGGAAAATTACATAGTCAATTTGTGGATGAGTTGGGTGTAGTTCACGGAACGTTTGATAATTAATTTGAGCTTCACCGTAAGATTCTTGTTTATAATAAACATCCGCAATCGCCAGTTCTGCTTTTGTTGCAAATTGAGAGTATGGATATTTGTTTTTTACATCTGAATATTTTTTGATGGCTTCTTCGAAACGTTCATCTTTTTCGTATTCTTGAGCGACGGCAAAAGTAGACTCAGCCGAATCTGTTTTCTTTTCATCTGAAGCGCACGAAGCCATCAGAATTACTGCAAAAATGGGAATTATTGATAAAGCGACTTTTTGGGCAATGGAAAGTATTTTGCGTAGCATAAAGTGAATTTATTAGGGGGGTCTATTTTCTGTCAAGCTGGTTTTTAGGCTAGGGGTTTTCCATCAGTAATATGCTGATAAATCGAAGCATAAATAATCTTTACAGCACTCGCAAAAGGGATCGAAATAATCATCCCTAAAATCCCCATAGTCTGCGAACCCACCATCACAACCAATACAACGGTAACTGGGTGCAAATTAACAATACGGGCGACCACCATAGGTACGATGATTAAGGCGTCCAAAAGCTGAGCCACCAAATAAATAAATACGATGTAGGATGTCACTGCATTTGTTTCTTGATTTACCAAAGCGATCAAAACCCCAGGTACAATGCCGATCAACGGGCCCAAATAAGGAATTAAATTCATCAGTGCCGCAAAAACTGCCAATATTAATGCATAAGGAAACTGTATGATACCTAGGCCTACCCAAATCACAAATCCCACGATTACAGATTCAAGCAATCGCGCACGAATAAAACCACCCATTTGTTCCATGATTTGATGTTGCAAATACATTGAAAGTTCAAAGTACGCATTAGGCACCGCTGAAATCATGCGGCGATAAAATTCTTTTCCGTCCAATAACATGAAAAAACACAAAAACGGCGCTAAAAATAGTACGGTCAGTGAGTTCGACAATATTTCGGGCAAATCAGTGAATACTGATTGCGCAAATCGTTGCACTTTTTGACTTAACTCGACGCCAAGTCGTTGCTTTGAATCCGCCGGCAGAAAAGAAAAAATCCCTGATTCCCAAGACTGCAGGATCTTCTGCGTCCCTTCGACATATTTTGGAAGTTCCGCTTTCAACGCATCTATCTGGTTCCCCAAAACTGGAAAAACTGCCAATGATAAACCGAATAATACTAACGAGAAAAATAAAAATGGAAATAGCGTCGAAACCAATCGACTCAAACCCTGCCGCACCAGAAAATCTACAAATGGTTTCAAAAGAAAAAATCCAACTAAAGCCAGGAACAACGAAATCAGTAAATTTTTTACCCAAAAAATCAGAAATAAAAAGAACACAAGTGAAACCAAAAAAAACAAAAGCTTGATTCGTCGTATTCGATTAAGAATGTCCAAGCTAATTCCTTTGCTGTGTTTTCACCAAAGCTGTGGTTTCGTGTAAACGCGTACCAATGACTTGGCCGATTCGAAAGAGTATTTTAACACCGATTTCTGGTGTTTGATTCATGATTTGAATCAAATCCGGCTTAAAAAATCCAATCAACTGCGTATCTTCCTTAGCAACGGCAGTTGCTGTTCGCTCCCCACGCTCTTCCACCAAGGCTAACTCGCCGAAAAAATCATCCTCTTTCAGGGTAGTGATGCGATTATCATCATAGATAATATCGACTGATCCTTTAGAAATGATATACATTCCGACACCCACTTCACCTTGCTTAAAGATGGCTTCCGAAGCTTTGTAGCTACGCAAATGGGTGATATTTTGAATTTGATTTATTTCTCGTGGTGCTAAATCTTTAAAAACGATATTTTTTTTAAGTGCCTCTTGGACAGTCCAAACTTGTCGATCTTTTTTAAAAATGTTTTCCCAAAATATCGATAAACTCATGTTTGCTTTCTACAAAATAATTTGTATTTCTTCTTTGTTAACCCAACCAGAATAATTTCCAGGTATTTTCACTTGAACCCAGGCATCTTTAACTAAACCGACTTCCACTTCGGTGCCTTCATTCAACTCAACAATCTTACTTTGATCAGCTCCAGGCGCAATCTTAAGTTCAATTTTTTCTTTGGTAACGATTGCACGCGGGGTCAAATGATCCCACATTTTTAGGCCTAACAAGACTGTGCACAGAACAAAAAAAGTGCTAAATGCGATCGACACTAAGGTGACCGGCGGAGCGGCGGCTTCTTCCAGTGCGGCTTTTTTAATCTGACTTAAATGCCGAATCCATTGAAGACCCGCGACAAGAAAAGTTATTGCGGTTAGTCCAAACAAAAGATTCAATGAAAGCCCCGTCAGCAGCGACTTTCGCAGACTTTCAAAATCTGTGTCTTTCACCGAAAACGCGTTTGGGGCCAGCTTTGAACGAACAAAAGTAGCACCCTTTTGAGCCTCTTCAAAACCAGGATCTAATTTAAGAGCTTTTAACCAGTAGGCGAGAGCTTTTCCCTTTTGATTTAACTCAAATAGCGTCAGTGCCATGTTGTTTAGGACTGCCAGATTATTTGGAGCTTCTTCTAAAGCCGCCGCTAAATTGGTTTGCGCTTCCGCGTAGTTTTTCGCCTGATAGGCCGCCAATCCTTTTTCGAAATGCGTTTGCGCACCACTACCGAGGGCCGTTAAAAGTAAAACAACAATAAAATAGGTTTTATATACGCTAACTAGTTTCATTTAATTTAAGAATGTATCTGCTTTTCACACTGTTGACTAGCTCCCCAGCCCGACTTTGACCCAGGTGTTAAAAGCGTGAACTTTATTAGATTTCATTTTATACTAATTCCGCAGGGAAAACGGTGTAACCAAAGGATTTTTTTATGCCATTAATCGGACAACAACTAAATACTAATCAGAAAATTAATCAACTTATCCAAGATCTTGTTACAGAAGTTGAAAAAAACAATCAGCAAGTATCAGGTATCAAAGCTTCGTCGCCTGAATTTCAAGATAACGGCAAGAAATGGATGGACACTGCTGGCCAATTTCGCGGTCGTCCTTTGCATTACCCTTATGTTGGCAGCGGAGCTGGTCGCGGCCCCTACGTTGAATTAGAAGACGGCAGTATCAAATTAGACTTGATCAATGGAATTGGAATTCATTTATTCGGCCATTCACACCCTCGCGTGATCAAAGCGGCACTTAAAGGCGCGATCATGGATGTCGTAACTCAAGGTAATTTAGAGCCGAACAAAGAGTACGTAAACTTCACAAAAAAATTGGTCGAACTAGCGTCTAAAAAAAGCAATCTTAAATACGCTTGGCTTTCAACCTGCGGAACAATGGCTAATGAAAATGCCTTAAAATTATCTCGCCAAAAAAATTCCCCGGCACGTATGATTCTTGGTTTTAAAAATGCATTTGCTGGTCGTTCAACAATGATGGCGGAAGTCACTGACAACCCGGCTTACAAACAAGGTTTGCCAGATTACAACGAAGTATTGCGAATCCCATTTTATGATAAAAAAGATCCTCAATCGGGCGACAAAACTCTTCGCGCATTAAAAGAACACGTAGAAAAACATGGCAAAAACATCAGCGTATTTGGTTTTGAACCGATGCTAGGTGAGGGGGGCTACATGCCCGCAAACCGTGAATTTTTTGTTCCTCTATTAGAATTCTGTAAGGCCAATGGCATCGCTGTTTGGGCGGATGAAGTTCAAACGTTCAGTCGTACGGGTGAATTATTCGCTTTTGAAACTTTAGATATTGGTAAATATGTTGACCTTGTAACGATCGCGAAAACGGCGCAAATCGGCGCGACTCTTTACACTGAAGAGTACAACCCTAAACCGGGTTTGATCGCAGGTACATTTTCGGGATCAACTGTTTCTATGCACACTGGAATGGAAATGCTAGATATGTTAACGACTGAAGGCTACCTTGGAAAAGAGGGTCGCATTATGCAAATTCATAATAAATTTATCAGTGGATTTGAAAAGATGGGTAACACGACCTGCAAAGGCAAAATTTCAGACGCTAGCGGTATGGGTCTAATGCTTGCGTTCACTCCATTTGAAGGCAAAAAAGAACAAGCTGATGTATTCTTGAAAAAACTATTTGCTAATGGTGTCATTGGTTTCCCTTGCGGCAAAGATCCCGTGCGGGCGCGTTTCCTAGTTCCTGCGTGTATCAAAGACGAAGATATTCAAATTGCGTTAAACGTAATCGAAAAAACCTTATTGGAAGGCGTGTAACTTTTGTCATCGATGGAATTTGTCCAAGCTTGCCGGGAATTCATTTCTATAGATAGCACTCCTACTCAAGGCTCTAAAAAAGCGGTCGAGTTTGCAGCGCAGTTTTGTCGATCACTTGGACTTCATGTGGAAGAACAAATAGAATCTTCGGCATTAGGCGAAGAAGCGAATATTATTGTTAGACACAATTCTGAACGACCTGGCTTGGAACTGCTTTTACAGAATCATTTGGACACTGTGGATCCCGGACCATTTCATTTATGGTCCGTTACCGGCAACAATCCTTTTGATGCTACAATCGTGGATAATAGAATTTATGGTTTAGGTTCGGCCGATGTAAAACTAGATTTCTTATGTAAGGCTCGAGCTATGGCGTCGATCGGTAGCAAGAATCCAAATTTTAAATTACCGCCAGTTCTGGTTGGCACTTATGGCGAAGAAACAGGAATGACAGGTTGTCTAAAACTAATTCGAAAAAACAAAGTGAATCCAAAATTCGCGCTGATTGGCGAGCCTACAAATCTGAGCCTTGCGAATGCCGCCAAAGGTTTTGTAAGTGTTGAAATCATCATCCCGTTTTCACGCGATGAAATTCAATATCGCACCGAACACAACTTGCGTGAAAGCACCTCGACACAAAGTAAAGTTTTTCACGGAACATCGGCTCATTCTGCCCACCCACACTTAGGTGATAGCGCCATTGTGAAAATGCTAAATTACCTAGATATGATTCCCGAAAGCGTTGCGATTATGGAAATCGATGGGGGAAATAACTATAACACTGTCCCTAGTCATGCATTTTTAGAGTTAGATTTCACCCCAGTAAGCAACCCGGTGAATTCAAAAATTAAAAACATTTTCAATGCAATTAAATCTTTGGAGTCAGAATTTAAAAATCATACTGATAACGCGTATTCGCCGAATCACCCGACCTTAAATATCGGCCTGATTCGTACGTTAGAAGATCATATTTTGATGAGTGGTAGCTGCCGTATTTTGCCATCAATCAATCAAGATACATTTGATAAATGGATGGACTTCCTTCGCCAGTCATGCGTAAAAAATGAAAGTCAATTTAGAATTACAGATTATAAAAAGCCATTTAGTTCATCAGAGACGTCTATTTTTGCTAAAGGCTGTCGCGATATTTTGTCCGAAATGAATTTGCCAAATAATTTAACGTCATTGTCATCGACGAATGAATCAAGTCTGATTTCAAGACTAAATGTCGATTGTTTGTGTTTTGGGCCCGGCTTGCGCGAAAACAATATTCATACACCAAATGAAAACGTATTAGTGGAAGATTTAGAAAAAGCCACGCAGTTTTATACAAAAGTTATAGAAAGGTTTTGTTTATGAGTTTTATCGTACGACCTGTCGACACCAAAGATATCAACCAGCTGGTTGATCTTGCTAAGCAGTTCAATCTTTTGAATCTGCCCGGCGACAAAAAAGTTCTGACTCAAAAAGTAGAAACAAGTATTCGGTCATTTGCAGGCGAATTACCTAAGCATAAATCCGAATACTTGTTTGTACTTGAAGACATTGAAGAACAGCAAGTTATGGGCAGTTCATTAATCCTAGCCAAGCACGGTAGCGACGAAATTCCACACTATTTCTTTAAAATCCTAAAACGTAATCATTTCTCTGAAGATTTGGGAACTGGGTTTATCCACCAAGTTTTACGATTTCAACTAGATACCGACGGACCCACGGAAATTGGCGGCCTATTGATAGACAGGTCCTATCGTCGCAGACCCGAAAAACTAGGTAAACAAATCAGTTTGGCTCGATTTCTTTTTATGGGATTAAATATGGACCGCTTTCAGGACCGCGTACTATGCGAACTGACGCCGCCACTAACTGAAGAAGGCCGCAGTGAGTTTTGGGAAGCTCTTGGTCGTCGCTTTACTGGACTACCGTACCAAGAGGCTGATCTTTTAAGCCAAACCCATAAAGAGTTTATCCAAAGCTTATTCCCCGAAGACGATATCTATTTGGCCTTACTAGATTCCAAAGCCCGTTTAGTTCTGGGTCGTGTTGGCGAGGCAACTAAGCCTGCGCAACATTTACTTGAAAGCATCGGCTTCACATACCTCGATGAAGTAGATCCCTTTGATGGTGGTCCTCATTATGGTTGCAAAACTAAAGATATCCTTCCTATTAAAAATGGTAAGTTCGCTCGGATTACTGAATTCAAAGATCCAAAATTCCAAACTCGTAAATTTATCGGGACTCCCGGGTCGAATTTTCGTGCCATGGTAGTTGCCTGCGACCAAAGGGCAGACGAAATTGCTATTCCGTCTAAAGTACGAGATCTTTTAGAGATAGAGACTGATCAAGAGGTGTTTGTAGCTCCTTTTGATTTTGAGAAATAATTAACGAGGTCCAGATGAGTTACAAAGGCGACTTTATCAACGGTAAGTTTGTCAAAATTGAAAAACATGATGGTGAATTTAAAGATATTTCACCTGCCGACTTATCTGACTTAGTCATGACGGTTCCTTTCAGACACGATCACGTAGATCACGCGGTAGAATCCGCCCATAAGGCCTATAAAAAATGGGCTCACACGCCGATTGAAACTCGTAAAGAGTACTTACTTCGACTAAAAGAATTATTCATGTCTCATGAAGCTGAGCTTGCCAAAGCTATCGCTCGTGACACAGGAAAACCTCTATGGGATTCAACGACAGAAGCTAAAGCCTTAGTTAGCAAAATCGATATCACCGTTAATTTTTCAAGTAAATTGATCCAAGAAGAAGTTATTCCGCAAGCATTGCCACACGTCGACGGCGTGATACGCCACAAATCTCGCGGAGTGATGGCTGTTATCGGACCCTTCAATTTCCCAGCGCATCTGCCTAACGGTCATATCATTCCTGCCTTATACGCAGGGAATACAGTTGTATTCAAACCCTCTGAGCAAACTCCCTATGTAGGTCAGTTATATGCAGAGCTTTTTGAAAAAGCTCAATTCCCCCCGGGCGTATTCAACATGGTTCAAGGCGACGGGGAATCGGGACGTCGTTTAGTATCACACGAACACGTAGACGGTATCTTGTTTACCGGATCTTACGAAGTGGGTTTAAAAATTAAACAGGAAACAATGACTCACTACTGGAAAATTCTAGCGCTTGAAATGGGCGGCAAAAATTCAACTGTCGTGTGGGACGATGCGGATATGGATAAAGCTATTTACGAAACACTGACTGGCGCTTATTTGTCTTCGGGTCAGCGTTGTTCTGGAACCAGCCGTATATTCGTACATAAGAAAATCGCCGATAGTTTTATTGAACGATTCTATCAATCAGCAAAAAAACTTACGATTGGCCACTGGTCAGAAAATCCTTTCATGGGACCTTTGATCAACGCAGCCGCGGTAGAAAAATATATTCGTTTCCAAGAAATTGCGAATCGTGAAAATTGTGAATCTATGATGCGGGGTAAAGCTTTAGATTTAAAAACTAAAGGTCACTACGTTACGCCCTCTATTCATTTAGTTAAAAAATTCGATCCGAAATCTATTTATCAAAAAAGCGAAATTTTTGGTCCTAACGTCGCTATCTACACAGTTGATGATTTTGACGAAACCATCGATACCGTCAACGCTACCGGATACGGTCTCGTCATGGCCCTGTTTACTAAAAATAAAGCTTTATACCAGCAAGCTTTGATCGACGCTAAAGTAGGTTTGTTAAATTGGAATCGCACAACAAATGGTGCCAGTTCTAAGTTGCCTTTTGGTGGTTTGGGGAAATCAGGTAACGATCGTCCATCAGCTCACTATGCAATCCAATACTGTACAACTCCGATTGCCAGTCTAGAAGACTTTACAGATTATGACGAAACTAAAAATTTACCTGGTTTAACTTTAGTTAAGTAGAAATATAAAAGTAAGGATATAAGTGAGCAAACCTAAACGTGTACTTTTCTTGGGCCTATTTTCTTTGGTTTTTTCGGTCGTCTTTTTTGGCGGCTATTTGTATTGGACATTTGTATTTTCAAAAGCGTCAGTCGATAAAAAAGAAGTCGTTTACGAAGTGACACCCCAAAAATCATTCATGACAATAGCCAACGAGCTAGAATCCCAAGATTTAATTAAGAATGCTCAATTTTTTAATGTCTATGCTCGTCTAGTAGGATTGCGCTCTAAAATCAAAGTCGGCGAATACGCTCTGAACACGGAAATGCGCCCAAGTGAAATTCTAAATGTTCTAGTATCTGGCAAAAGCATGTTTCGCCCTTTTACCGTCCCAGAGGGTTACAATTTATTTGAAATCGCTGAAATTGTTGAAAAAAATAAAGTTGGCACCAAAGACGAGTTTTTAAAACTTGTTTTTGATAAAGCATTTATTAAAGAACTGTATGCCGAAAAATTAATTTTATCGCCGGACATACTAAGCCTTGAAGGTTATTTGTACCCAGAAACGTATCAAGTCACTAAGTATATGGGACTGAAAGACATCATTCGTGCGCAAGTCAGAATGTTTCGCAAAACATTTGATGATGTTCTAAAACAAAATAAGATTTCCTATCTGAATAGCGAACAGATACTAGTGCTTGCTAGTATTATCGAAAAGGAAACGGGAAATACCAAAGAAAGACCGTTAATTTCCTCGGTCTTCCACAATCGCATCCAAAAGAAAATGAAGTTGCAAACCGATCCGACTACTCTGTATGGAAAATCAATTTTATCCAAGAAACTAGAAAACAATATCACTCGTAATGATTTGCTTTCGAAAGACAATTTATACAATACCTACGTCATTGCTTTCTTGCCTCCCGGACCGATTTCAAATCCTGGCCGCGCCTCTCTAATGGCAGCGATTGAGCCAGCTCAAACACCATTCCTATTTTTCGTAAGCCAAAATGACGGAACAACACGCTTTACAGAATCATTATCCGAACACAATAAAAATGTTCAGGAAACTCAGCTTGACCCGAAAGCCCGCGATGGAAAATCTTGGCGGGATTTGAAACAAGACTCCAAGCAGTAGAACCATTGAGCTATGGCTATATATCCAATTTCAAAACTTATATTCAGAACTCAACAAACACCTAATTTCGTCTATGCCCGGAATGCCTGTCAGAGAACAACATAGAAAATACTGCCTGCAGTTATTGCGGTGAAGACATTCCTAACCACACAGTTTCAAAAAGACATGGATGCCCTTTCAGCAATTTTAAAATAGGAATAATAAGCCTTAAAGATAATCTCTTTCAAAGCTATTATCTCATTTTGACTATTTCAATCCTACACATGTATAGACTTTAGACAGCGTCTCATTTTGATGCGCAGTTAAGTCATTGAAAGTACGTTGAAATTTCGGTCTCAAAATGAATGTCTCTGGCACATGTATCGCAATGATAAAAAAGCAGAACGATAATTCATAAGGAGACATTTATGAAAGCATTAATCCTATCACTTGTAATTGCATTTTCTAGCTCATTCGCATTAGCGGATTGCACTCAAGCAGACTCTACTTTTAATTCAACAGAAGGTGCATACACTAAAGCAGACAAGGAGCAACCAGCCCAAGCAACGCCGCTACACGTAGCTTCTACACCAACAAACGGCGTACCAAAATAACTAATTGAAAACTTTAAACGGTCAGAGCGATGTCTCAATCGCTCTGATTGATTTGAAATTTAGCGACTGGCTTTCTCAACAGAGCCCGAGGCGCTGCTAAACATATCTTTAAAGAAACGTTTAGTCGAGTGAGCCCCATTTTCAATTAATAGCGCGCCACCTTTAGCCGCTGTTCTGATGTGCTGAGGCACATTCGATGTGTAGAACCAATCGGTCACATGTCCTTCTAGACTTTTACCTTTCATTTCAACTTGCAATGCTCCCACGATAATAATGGAAATTACGAAATACCGAATTACAATGAAAAGATCTCCGATCATATGCTTATCCTTGTCCCTCTATTTATTTAAACTGACTCTTTCATTTTTTGATGCGAATCCACAACGTAACCTACAGATGCCAGCGCCTCGAATAGGGTGTCTTTAGTAAATGGCTTTTCTATGAACGCACTCATTCCATTACGCATAGCCATTTGAATGATCCCATTATTATCGACAGTCGATACACCAATAATCTTTAAATCTGGCCAAATTTGTTTCATTTCAGTGATGGCTTCCACACCCGATTTAGTCGGCATTACAAAATCTAGAAACACAACATCTGGTAGCGTGCGCTTCACTAGGTCGATAGCCTCAAGACCATTATAGGCTGACCCTACGTGTTCAAAAGCAGTGTCGGGCATTACGTTTTTTATAATCTCGTGAATGAATGGAGCATCGTCGGCAATGATATATCTAACCATATTTTTATTTTGAACTAGGTCAGGCACGATTCCTAATTTTTCTGTTTAATCTGGACAAAAGCAGGACCAGACGACTTGCGGAATTGACCACTTATCGCATACATACGAAAATTAAGTCATGAACCCAATTTCACTTCATCGTTGGTCGAGTTTCTGGTTTACATTTTTAATAGCGCAGTTGTTCAGTTTTTCAATACTTGCAAAAACTCCGGCGTACATAAATAACGAAGATGCCGCGGTAAAAATAAGAACTGTATATCTAGAACCTTTCTCGGATAACGTAAATTTAATATACGCATCTAAAGCTGAAGCTAAGATCAAAGATATCATCGAAAATGAAAATCAATGGGACGTGACGGTCGGAAAAAAGGATGCAGACCTTGTGATCGAGTCCCGTCTGACAAAGAATCCAAAATCTTATACGCTAAAAATGGGTCTGCTATTCAAAAGCGGAATCGTAATTCAGGACAGTAAAGAAATTGAAAATATTTTCGAAACTGAAAAAATCTTAGGCCACTACGAAACGTTATTCCACAGCTTAAAAGCTAGAATTCCATACAATGGAATAATCCTAAGCCGTACTCAAGACCAGGTTACAATCAATATAGGAGCGGCCCACGGAGTAGTCCCAAATCAAGAAGTACTCGCAATCCATATTGCGAAACTAAATCTACACCCAAAAACCCAAGTCTACATTTCATCAGAAAAAATAGTGCTAGGAAAAATAGTTTTAACAAAAGTCGATGAGTTTCTAAGTTTCGGAAAAATAGAATTCGAACGTGAGGCTCAAATTTTGAAGAAAGATACAAAATTAGAATTCTCCAAATTAGACAAACCTACCTTAGCGGCTCCAACAGCACCTATAGAACCCGGTACAACAGCAGTTCCCCAAGGCGAATGGGTTCCAAGAAAACCGCCGCAATATGGAAAATTCTCGATCTCGGGTGGCTTGATACAGTACTCACAAAACGTAAACTTCCTAACCGCGGGAAACAAAACAGTATCGCAGTGGTTGACTCCAACAATCAAAGGTTCTGCGGAACTATGGTTGAATCCAGAATTCCATTTAGAACTATTCATCAGACAGTCGTCATTTAAAATGAACAACCCCATGGAAGGCTCAGAACCCGGCAGCCTAAACATGAGTCTGAGTCAGTATCAAATCAAAGCGAAGTATAACTACGAACTAGATAGCTCAGCCAGAGCTCCTCAGTTCCAGGTAGCACTTGGAATCGGCTCATTCCAAGCCTTGCCAGATAAATCAAATCCGCTCAGTCTTTCTGGTTTAAGCTACGGCGGAACACTGTTGGGATTCAAGGGAACGTTTGCAGTGTCAGAAGAAAATCCAATCGATCTAAGCCTCTACTTCAATTATTTTTTATCTAAAACTCTGAAAGACTCAGCCGAAGCCAGCCCATCTGGTATACAAATCAACGATTTTGGAATGATAGTTAGATACATGAAGACATTAAACCTAGCGTACGTATTCGAATTGTCGTTTGAATCCTACAGCTCCGACTTCGATGCCACTACCGGCAGCCGCACAGACCCAACCAACAGCATAAGTCACAAACTGATGTCGACACTCGCTGGGATTGAATACTCTTTTTAAAAGTTCCACCTCGTGGATATCTGAAACTAAATATCATCCCAGGATCTTCCGCAACACACTAGTCTCAGCAAAGACCCACAAAAACAAAAAGGCCGGCTTGTGGCCGACCTTTTCTTAGGACGAACGAAATATATGTAATCAAAAAGATTACATCATGCCGCCCATACCTCCCATGCCACCCATACCGTGGTCACCGCCGCCTGGCATTGCAGGAGCTTCTTTTTTAGGAGCTTCAGCGATCATAGTTTCAGTAGTTAACATTAATGAAGCAACAGACGCTGCGTTTTCTAGCGCGCAACGAACCACTTTAACTGGATCGATAACGCCTTCTTTGATTAGGTCAGTGTATTCATCAGAATACGCATTGTAACCGAAAGCGGCTGATTTATTTTGAAGAACTCTATCAAGAACGATAGCACCATCAAGACCAGCATTGTGCGCGATTTGACGTAAAGGCTCTTCGCAAGCACGTTTGATAATTTGAGCACCCCAAGATTCTTCTTCAGAGTATTTAGTTTTATCAATTTTTTGAGACGCACGTAACAGAGCCGTTCCGCCGCCCGCTACGATACCTTCTTCAACAGCTGCGCGAGTTGCGTTCAATGCATCTTCAACACGAGCTTTCTTTTCTTTCATTTCAACTTCAGATGGAGCTCCTACGTGAATTACCGCTACCCCGCCTGAGATTTTAGCAAGACGTTCTTTCAATTTTTCTTTGTCGTAATCAGAAGTAGTTTCTTCGATTTGAGCTTTGATTTGAGCTGTACGTGCGTTGATTTCAGCTTTTTTACCAGCGCCATCGATGATTGTTGTGTTGTCTTTATCAACAACTACGCGTTTAGCCACACCAAGATCAGCGATAGTAGCTTGTTCTAATTTACGGCCCATATCTTCAGAGATTAGAGTCGCGCCAGTTAAAACCGCGATATCTTCTAACATAGCTTTACGTCTGTCGCCGAAGCCAGGAGCTTTAACTGCACAGATGTGAAGAGTGCCACGTAAACGGTTAACAACAAGAGTTGCTAATGCTTCACCGTCAACATCTTCAGCGATGATCAATAATTGACGACCTTGTTTAGCCACTGGCTCAAGCAAAGGAATCATGTCTTTCATTGAAGAGATTTTTTTATCGTAGATAAGAACGTAAGTGTTTTCAAGAACAGCTTCCATTCTTTCAGAGTTAGTTACGAAATAAGGAGATAGGTAACCACGGTCAAATTGCATACCCTCAACAACTGTCACTTCTGTTTTAGCTGTTTTAGATTCTTCAATTGTGATTACGCCTTCTTTAGTTACTTTTTCCATTGCATCAGCCAACATTTGACCGATTTCTTTATCGTTGTTCGCAGAGATCGCACCAACTTGGGCTACTTCGTTTGAGCTCTTAACAGTTTTAGCCAATGTTTTAAGTTCAGCAACGATAGTTTGAACAGCTTTATCGATACCACGTTTAACTGCCATAGGGTTGTGACCAGCAGAAACGATTTTAGCGCCTTCTCTGTATATAGCTTGAGCTAGTACAGTCGCAGTCGTTGTTCCATCACCAGCTTCGTCATTGGTTTTAGAAGCAACTTCTTTAACCATTTGCGCGCCCATATTTTCAAATTTGTTTTCTAAATCGATTTCTTTAGCAACAGTCACGCCGTCTTTAGTGATCAAAGGCGCACCGAACGATTTTTCGATAACAACGTTGCGACCTTTAGGTCCCAAAGTTACTTTTACCGCATTAGCAAGAGTGTTCACACCCTTTAAAATAAGATGTCTAGCATCTTCCGCAAAACGTAATTCTTTACTCATAGTAGTCTCCTCAATTTATTTTCAATTAATAATTTTTTTAGCGCACTTACTTACCGTGCGACTTAGTTAATAATTCCCAAGATATCTTCTTCGCGCATCATCAAGTACTCGGAACCATCAAGTTTAAGTTCTGTACCTGCGTATTTGCTGAATAAAATTTTGTCGCCAGTTTTAACTTCTAGAGGAAGAACTTTTCCGTCTTCAGTAACACGACCTTTACCAGTCGCTACGATTTGTCCGCGTTGTGGTTTTTCTTTAGCTGTATCTGGGATAAATAATCCACCCGCAGTTTTTTCTTCTTCTGCTACACGTTTTACTAAAATACGATCATGTAATGGTCTTACACCGATTTCTTTGCTCATTAAGGCCTCCTAAAAAATTTGCGATATTAAGTAATATGGTTTGCCTGTAAAAGCTGTCAAGGTAAAGGACTAAAGATTTCTAAGAGTAGGGTGTGACCGCACGTGTTGCGAAGCAGCGACAAGGCTAAATCGGTTGTAGGACAAGGCTTTGACAGGGTTGATGGGATTATTTTGCTGGCTCGGACTTTTCCATGGCCGTAGGACCAACCTTGGTTACTGGCGCCGACGTTCCGCTAGAAGAAAACATTGAGTCTGCGTAGGCTTTGATTAGTTGGCCGACCTCATCCGGGGTCATTTTTGCTGCCGCCTCTTTATAGGCGTCGGGTTTATTTTCTTGTTTTGTTAAATATATAGCAAAATAGTCAGTAACGCTTAATTCTTGAGCTACTTCTAACGCGTAAAGATCGTTTTTTAACAAAGCCTCTAAGCGATCAGTTTCTGGGTCTTTAGCCGCTACGGGTTCGCTCTTTTGCAAAAATTGCTTGTTCAGTTTCCTATATTCAATCTGAGCCTTAGTGATCGTTACTTTCTTGATAGCGAGTTGGACTTTTTCGTTCTTCCATTCCTTATAGCTTTTTACAGTGTTGACGATTGGACTACTAGGTAAAGGCAATCCCGCACGAATAATTGGAGTGACTGCTGTGGGAGCGATTGGAACTAATGCAGGGGGGGCCGCCGCCGTGGCTAAACCGGTTGCGAATACGCTAGAGGAAGCAACTAAAACAACTGTAATAAATTTGATCATATTCTTTTGCCCAACTTAAATCGGACCCTTCTGTGAATTATAATTAACAAACAACATGCCATGGGAAAAGATCAGCCCGATGACACTAAAACTCTAATGGCCAAAACTGGATCGTTGATTCTGCCAATTTTGCGGCAAGCAGTTACATTTAAGGCCAGCACCTACTTTGAAATAAATATAGGAAAGGAGGCCGTTTTTTGGCTTTCCTAAGCCGATTTGCAGAGCCCGTCTTGACCATTATTCACAAGCTGGCTAAGACGACCTACACATGCTTCAAAAGTCTGGTTTTGTTCTATTTTTATCAGTGATAGTTTCGGTTTTAAATGGTTGCACGCAAGCCGATTCTCCTAAGGCTCGAGCCGTGAATTCTGGCGGTTTGTGCACGGAAGAATATTCTCGTGAGTACGAAAAAATTTTGAATTTACCGGCAGGAACTGCAGACACCCTAGTTCAGTGTGAAGAATTTTATGCAAACTACCCAGGCATAAAATGCTTCTCGGTCGTTGATGGATCAGAGCTTAGAATTCACACCAATGATTTTGATTTAAAATGTTTAAAAAATATTTCAACCAAATCAAAACCATCTACTAACGCAAGTCCTAAAGACCCAGAAAAGATTGAGCCTGCCAAGCCAAAAACAGCATGTAGTCGCGAACTCGTTGAATTTGTTATCACCAAGAAAGCCGAATTTTACTCGGCCATTAAAACTATTGAAAATTCGGATACCAATGATGAAGCGGATTTCCATCTGGCTCTGGCTTCGAAGAAAATGTGCAATCAGTTTTTCTATAATTACCAATACACAGAATGCCCTCGCGATAATAATACCTATTCATTTTACGATATAAAACCGTACTGTGATGAATTCCAAAATATTCTTCATTTCTTAAAATCCAAAAATTCAAATAAATTTTCACCTCAAGAAATGAGGCCATTAACAGTTGCGAATTTAAAATTTCACTTTAATGATGCCCTAATGCCGATCTATAAACCGAATTTGAAATTGAAGGATTCCTACTTGGTTGAAGGAATGCTAGTGCCCTTTAGTTCAATTAGTTCAAATCAAAATTATTGCTACTTCGAAAGTGAAAAGCTACGTTTTGCGGGCGAACTTAAGGGCGATATTTACAAAGTTGATGTCACTTATCCAAATAAGAACCGCACCGTATTTACCTACACTTCGTTCCATGAACAATGGCGCATGATCTGTCATTCGCGCGCTCAGTTCTATCTTCAGGATTTGGTGGAAACTACCGGCGATAAAATCACCATTATCGAATAACTTTGTCTCAATCTGAGATGCCTAAACGCCTTGCTTACCGCACGTTTGAAAAAAACTGCAATCAAATCAAAACCCTGGACCATCGTCATAAGGTCCCTTGAAGCTGTGAAAAATGACTTAAGTCCAACGGACTTAGACCGATAGCTAGTCTATAGGAGGCCCAATGCAGTTAAAAAATATAGTTCTAGCCGTAATGTTAGTTTTCACTTTTGCTTTCTCGAACATGGCTGAAGCCAAAAAGAAAAGTGGTAAAAAAGCTCACATATCCAAGTCAGTTAAAAAAGGCAAAAAAGTAGCTAAAAAAACTAAAAATAAAAAAGTAGTTACTGCCGACAAAAAGAAAGATCGCTCGGTAGCAAGCGAAAAGAAAAAATCAAAATCTAAAAAGAAAAAGAAGTCAGTAAAAGCTTAGTTTTAACTTCGGGCCATAAGAGGGGTTAACGCCCCTCCTTGTCTTGAACTCTACTACTTGCAGTTTTGTGATTTCGCGATTGGTTTAGGTAAAATTCGGAACGTGCATTTATCTTGTTGTTTATCGAAACGATTGAAGTGCACATACACCTCTTTGGTAAGAGCGTTGTAATCCAACTTGCCCCACCAGTATCCACCTTGAGTTGTTGCCCACAAACCCGTGGCAACAAACAATGGATCTTTTTTTACAGGAAGTTCGATGTTTCGACTTTCCCAACTAGCACCGCTTAAAATCATTGGCACTTCATCCAATGCAAACAATCCTGCAGAATGATCATGACCGACGATAAGTGACGTAATCTTTTTCGCGTGCTTTTTAATTACCGCACGCATGCCGTCCTGGAATCCTTTTCTTTCTTCCCAGTTGTGAGTGTTTGAAACAGTGATGCTTGGGTGATGATATATAACAAAATTTAAAGTGTAATTCGATTGGCTCAATGCTTGATCGACCCAGGCAATTTGTTTTGCGTAGTTGTTTTTGTTATCTGAATTTAGAACAAGGAACAATGCGCCTTTACTTTCCACAGCATAGTATTCGCCAGGCATTCCAAAATAAGCGACTTCTTCAGCATAACCTTTATTATGATTACCGATGGCTACTAATGGAAATTGAAATCCTTCTTTTTTCCAAATATCCCAAACAGCCGGATAATTACTTGTTGGAATATACAAATTATCACCTGGCATGATTAACTGATACATCTGATTAGCTGCTAAATTTTTTCTTAGCGCTTCGGTTGTACCGTTACGCACGCCTGCGTCGCCGACAATTGCATAGGTATTCCAATTTTGAAGTACTCGTGGATTACGAGTATCAAATCTAAATGGAGCCGCCGTAACCGTCAGGACTGTAAAAAGTGAAAGTAAAAGAATTTGAATTCTATTCATTCGTTCCCCCTAAATGACTAGTTGGAATAAGCGATACCCCTTGAGGGTATCGCTTGTCGAATCAGAAATGTGTTAGGAAGAAAATAGCCAGCTGTGCCGTGGCTACTGCGTATCTATAAACTATAGACCGAAGAACGCTGTCCAGTTAGGCGCGCCATTACGAGCGAATAATAGTTCTTTGTACTGAGATAACATATCAGTACCAAAACGCGCCGTTGAGGGATTACGAGCACTCATCATACCTGCCAAAGAGAAAAGTGTCATACCATGTGCACCTTTAGTTTGTAGCGTATAAGAGTCGGCGATTAACGGACTTGTTTCAGGAAATTGATTATGGAAGACGATTGGATTTGCATCGTCACGTAATACAGTGGTTAAAGCATCACGTACTGCGACTTCACGTCCACGTGTACCACCAGCAGATACTACGTAGTATTGAGCTGGACGACGTTGGAATTTGTATTCGTACTGACCATTCGCGCCCAATACCATTGGAGCTTGTTGCCATTGACCATTTACTGACGTTTTGAAATTTACTTGCGATGGTTTAAATCTTGAAACCGTTAAACCAGCCGATGCAAATGATTCGCGCATATTGGGTACCGCGCGTTCGATACCTTCTTTAGGATAACCGTACGCTGCGATCATTTGATCCAAAGCATTTGTCGCATTGGCATCAGTACCAGCTGCCGCACGCGCGTTATTTAAACCAGTTACTAAGTCAAAGCTTCCACTTCCGTATGCATTTTTAATTTTAGCTTTATTAGGAGATGCACTTGTTACGCCGACTGTTTGGTTGAAACCAGCAACAAAGTTATTGATGCGAGATAAATCAACCGCCGCGTAGTTAATGCCTGAGCGACCTTTGTAGTTCAAACTGTATTGGTAAACCATAACTTCAGCCAATTCACGAGGCGTGATCGCAGGTTTAGCTGCCATTGGGGCTAGGAATAATGTATAGTTTTCACCTTCACCAGGTTCATTGAATTGTGAGCCAACCATAAATTTAGCAACGTCTTTTAATTCGTAACCAACTTCAAGAGCAGACATGATACACGCATCGAAGTTTACTAAATCGATTTGAGGACCGCGATTACGAGCACCTCGTTGTTGTGCAATAGCCATGTTCATGGTTTCGAAACCACCACGCAATTCAGGCATTGTTAAATGTGACCGTGGGTTGTCGTCATAAGAAACACCTTGCCAGCCGTTACCATGATTCCAAACGATAACTGCGTATTTTTTAGCTGGATATTTTTGAACACCCCAAACCAAGAAATCAGAAAGTGTTTTTGGATTTCCCATATCTGTTTCAGGCAACTGCTCTAGTACCTGAGAGGTAATTTTGCCGTTAACTGGATTTGGGCTTTTAGTCACAAAATAGCGTGTCGTTGGTTGACCTGCTGGTTCTGGATCAAACTGAACAACTACGTTCATACCTGCCGTTGAACCGATGGCTTCCATTTGAGCCATATTCAAAAAACCAAAACGGTAAAGATCGTTATCTGCATTTAGATAGACTAAAACAGTCCATTCTTTGACTTGGTTATTTTGAGCCGAGGCTTGGTTGAAATTAAAAAATGCAACCGCGAATAATAGTGTCGTTAATAATGTTTTCAAGGACCCCTCCTAGATGTGCAGCCGAGTCTCTACGATATAATTCCTAAGCGCAAATAATTTTTTACAAAATTAAGCAAATGTAAGAATTTCTTTTCCGCAGGGAAAAACGCGGATTTTTGGTACTTAAAAATATTTATAAGTGGGATAAAATTAACTTACGGTTTTGCGTTTCCAATTTAATGCCAACTGCAATAGCAACAATCCTAGGCAGGGAAGAAGAATCCAATACAGTTCACTGATCAAAACAACCAGTCCACGCTCAGAAAAAAAGCCCATTCCCATGGGGGAAACGGCGATCGGCCGCCATGGGAAAAAATAACGGAGAGTGTTGTAGGGCGCATAGAAAGCGACACCCAGCCCACCGGTTGTGCAGGCGTCAATAATTCCATGCGAAATCGTTGTCAGGAAAAAGAAGACACTTAAACGAACTATCGGCGCCTTTTGCAAAGACGCCAGCGGCAACCCAATCACCAACCCCGTGATAGCTGCAAATAGTAAAGAGTGGGTCATGCCTCGGTGACCCCATAGGCTGGCATAGGGAATATTATTAATGAAACCAAGATAATCAATATCAGGAACCATCGCCGAAGCGCCTGCAAATAGGTAAACGGATTTAGTACGCATTTTGGCTGGTAGCAATCCAACCATGGTGCACCCAACAACCGCGTGAGAAAAAATAGTGGCCATTAGGTTTAGTATGCGAAGATTTATTGGAAAAACCAAGGTTATATGGACTTATTTCATCAATGGTGAAATAAAAAAATTGGTGCGGACGGGAGGATTCGAACCTCCGACCACCTGATTCGTAGTCAGGTACTCTATCCAGCTGAGCTACGACCGCACGACAGAGAAGTGAAGGGAATAATATTATTTCGCGTTAAAATCAAACGTTTTGTTCCTTCACGTATATTTTCCTAAAAATTATGCCTTGATTTACCTGAATCGGTATGGCACTTTCGAAAACAGCTATAATATCAAGATTTTAGATCCTGATACTTACCAAAAAAAGTTTATTGAATTCGATAATTTATATAGACGGAGACGTGGGTGAGTGGCTGAAACCAAGCCTTTGCTAAAGGCTCGTAGTCCAAAAGACTACCGTGAGTTCAAATCTCACCGTCTCCGCCAAATTACAAGAACCTCGCGGCCAAAAGCTTCGAGGTATTTTTTTATCTACGCGATTTCACAAACGAATAAAAACAATAACTTAGCTTCGACGAAAAAAAGTAATTTTCCAGTATCATCACACGAAATCACGACCCATCACCCGAGTTGGCTACTTTTTGGCTACCTCGTGGCTACTTAAATACACTTCAGCTCACGCGCTCAGTACCGACCATTTTAATCTGTTGTCCAAGAACAAAACTTAATCATCACTGGGTTTTTAAAAAATCCTGAAAGGAATGTTCTATGGAATCAGTTAAAGAAATTTTTGTGGCGCTAATGATTTTATTTGGTGCCGGTTATGCCGGCGAGAAAGTACACCGAGAGGTGAGAATCATGGCCCTAAAGCAAATACAAAAAGGCCATCCATCACTTTCAAATTTCAGTCGAAAGCTAACAAGGTAGGTAACGAATGGAACCAAGCAATTCTGTCGATGTCTGCGATCAACTTAAAGTTAGCATGTGCAAATTGAGATTTATCAGTCACTTTTTAGAGACACAAAATCCCGATCATTCTTTACCGTTAGATTACGGTGATGTTCTTTTTGGGTTCTACACAATACTAAATGAAACCATAAAAGATCTTGATACATTAAGAAAGAATCTTGAATAGATTAGCGCTATTACGGCGGCAGGCACATAAGTCCTGCCGCCTTTTTGTGCCACACAGCTCGGGACAAAGATAGTTTGTGGCTATTTTCCAATACTGGAAAAATTAGAAAATAGGAAGTCTGGTTGATATTAGCTGTTTTTCCCTACGTCAATTGTAGCGTTTGAAATAGGTTCTGCAAAGTTTATTAATTTCTTTGGTGTATTCACCAGCATGTTTTTCGGAGTCTTGGCTTTCAACGTCCGTCGGGCAAGCAGACTTCAAATCTTCGTGGTGATTAATCGATTTATTATCTATCTGCGCATCTAAACACTTAAATATCGTAGTTACCGTATTTTCATTATTTTTTATTTGGCTATCTTTTTCAATTTCATGAAAGTATTTTTCTTTGCAAGTAAAACCTATGTGAAACAATGAAAGTTGACCAAGGGTCATTTCTGAAAATGAATTGTCACCATTCATTTCCAATTTCATGTAGCCTTTAAACTTTTTAGAATTCGATATCACCCAATCAACTTTATTAGAAACATACCGACCACTTTCAGCAAAAACCGGGTGATAGAAAAAAGAAAATACAAGTATAAGAAAAATAGTTTTAATCATTGTAGCTCCAAATTGTGTTAAGTTTGTATTAACAAAAGTAGTTATGTATATTTTTTTACTGCTTAATCGGAAATTGAAAATTTCTATCACGAATAGGCTTCAGTTTTTTTAGCTGTTCCAATCCTTTTGCATGCAGTTCTTTCTTTTTAAGTTCCTTATCTTCATTTTTCCATATAACTTCAACATTCTTAACGATTGCTTCAATCAGCTTTTCGTGTGCTTTTTTTTGATCAGAAATCAAATTATCTCTGACATTCTCTATAAATTTTAAATCCACAGAGTATTTTAGCTTATATGATGCGAGCCAAGATTTGGTTAGATCCACATTCTGAAGAGACAGTATCGAGTTTTCATTTGATTTCACCAACCCCCAGCCTAAAGATATTGATTTGCTGGCGAGATCGCTTTTGAGGCATTCATTGTTTATGCTAGTAATTGTAGCAATCTCAGAAATCGATTTAAAGATCATGGTCTTTACAAATGTGTTTAGACAGTCCAACGCAAGGCTGACGTTTTCGCAGCCTCTTAGTTTTCTATTTAAAATGAGTTGTCGCTGTCTTTCAATTTTATCAGCTTCAGATTTTTCGAAATTTAAAAGACCATTTTTAATATTCACGGCGTCTGTCATTTCGGTATGCGATGTCTGTGGAAAGTTGAAAACTAAAAACAAGACGATGATCAGAGGCATTTTTTTATCTTTCATTGTATTTGTATAGATATTACTCTTTTTGAAGACCAATTGGTAGACCCTAGGATGTAAGTTTTGTTTTAAATTCCAAGAGTCATACCATTGTCTCGAGTGAACAGGTATTTCGTCCTGTGTTGCAAACAATTGACCGCGATTGGTCTACTGACCTAAAGCGAATGCAAAAAATTGTTTATCTTTGCTATCTAATTGTAATTCACCTAACCCAGAAAATACAAAGATATAGTTGAACTCGCTTCGGTTTTCCGATGAACTAATTGCAAAGAGTATTCAAAATTAAAATAGGAGTTCGATGACAACTCAATCAACATTTTTTAGAGGAATCTATCAATTCGAAGACCCATCAGGAGGGTTGTTGGCCGCAAAAGTTCCTGTTGCTGGTTCTGTAGATTTGTACAATGGAACCGCTCTGATCGTTCGCCCGACCCAATGGGCCCTTTTCATCTATCAAGGGCAGCTTGCCGATATTTTTGGCGGAGGCACTCATCAGATTAAAACAGAAAACGTGCCGATACTGACTCGGCTGGCGAATTGGCGATTCGGTTTCGAGAGTCCTTTGCAGTGTGAATTGATATTTGTTTCGAATCATTCCTTTACTGCCCGACGGTGGGGAACGCCTCAACCAGTGATGGCAAATTTTAAAGATTATGGCGCTGTACCAATACGCTCGTTTGGGAATTTTAACGTTTCGATATATAATCCCAAGACGTTTTTTACTAAAATCATGGGAAGTCGATCTACTTATTCGGTTATGGAAATTGAAGAATTTATTCAGGGTCAAATTGTTGAACTTTTGCCCGAGTCAATTCAGAAAGTTAAAAAACTGGACGAATTGGGCGCCTCCTACAATGCTCTTTCTAAAGATCTTGAAATTAACTTGAACAAAGAAATTGAAGAATTCGGTCTATTGGTCAATAAAATCCAAGTGCTGTCGGCGCTTCCTTCTAAAGAGGTTTTAGACGCGATGGAGGCTAAAACGGCCATTCAAATCATCGGCTCCCAAAAGGAATATCTTTTGTATAAAGCAGCCGTGAGTCTTGGCCAAGCCAATGATGGAACAGGAAATGATCCCCTTCAAATGATGATGGGTTTGATGCTTGGAAAGGGACTGATGGGATTAGATTCCAAGGAGAAGGAAAAAAACGATAGTCCAGTATTAGAAGCGAAAAAAACATGTCTAAATTGTCAATCAGCTTTGGCGGCTGCTGATCGATATTGTGCCAAATGTGGAAAGAAGGTTTAAATGAGTTTTGAAGTTATTTGTCCTGGTTGTGGTGCTTTAAGTGGTCCATCCGTGGGCGTCTGTCCTTTTTGTAAAACCGTGATGTCTAACTCTTCGAATGAAAAGTTTGCTCAAAGTAAATCACTGGCTGAAATATATGAATCAGGTCGGTTAGATTTAGCACTGAGTTTGGCAAGAAAGCTCTACTTGGAAGATCCGGATTCAAAAACAAATATAGGTTTTATTTTGTTGTTTGTAAAGATTCTGATCGAGACAGATGCTCCGTCGATGCAAATTCGTAGTGTATTGTCTGAAGCAAGGTTGATCGATCCTTCCAATGGGGATGTTTTAGATTATATAGAGTTTATAGACGCTAAAAATATGTTGAAAAAGGGGTATGATGACAATGGCGAGAGACAATTGAAAAGTATTCTACGCCGTTCTCCAAAACATTTGCAGGCTCATTTTCTGTTAGGTACGCACTTATTTTGGATCGATGAGCAAACTCAGCAGGCAATTCCACATCTTGAAACATGTGTGCGGTTGGCGCCCAATCACTTACGGTCGTGGGGATGTTTAGGTGCAATTTACAGAAAACTGGGCAATAGCCAGCTAGCTAAAGCGGCCTTTAAACGTTGTATTGAATTAGAAACTAATGTGACGATGAAGAGTTTCTTTGAAAAGCAAATTAGAGATATAGAGGCAATCCCTAAGTAGTTTGCAGCTATAAGAAAATGAATAAATGTTTGTAGTGGGCCTAGGACCTTTGGCTACGGCTTACTATATCAAATGACCGATAGTGATTCCGAACGGCAGGGCTCTGTCTAGTTTAATTCCTAATGACCAATTCTAACATAGGTAACACTGGGAAACAAAATAACAACGACTCTTTTCCTATTATGGGGCTAGCTGTATGGTATTTTTAGCTAATAACGCTATTTCGTCATCCCGACTTTTGACCCTGTTGGCGGTTGGTTTCCATTTTCAATTTGTCTTTTTCGACCTTAGACATAGAATTTAATTATGCACTATCTAAAATATGTTTTTGTGTTTTCGATTCTTTGTTTAAACAGCGGCGCCGAGACACCCGCATCAAAATCGAACGATGTGATAAAAATTAAAGTCGAGGCGCCAAACAGAAAAATCCGCTACATTAAGATTTTCACTCCCCCCAAACAGGCGACCTCATTTACTTCCTTCGCGTCTGAGACAGCGAAACTCACTAATTCATTAAAACAATCGGCCTCAAAAAAAGCTGTCGCTGCACTTCCAAATGAAACGAACCAAGCCGAGCAATTGAAGGTCGTCGAACAATATGAAGACTGGACATTGAAATATTTGGGCGAGGATGATAGAGTCGAATATGATCGGTTTGCTGTCGGTATTTCAGCAACTAAAATTGGACGTCTGCTGGGAATGTATCATGCATTGAATGTCATGCCCTCTAAAAAAAAGTCCCCGGGATCAGACGGATTAAAGTCTAAAATCTTAGAAATTCTTGTTGGTAATTCAGACACGACGTTGTTTGAAATAAATCTAACGTTGGATGAAACAGTTAAAAATCTTTCTAATACGGAACGATCATTTATGGATATAGTTGAAAAACTAGAGGTTTCTAAAAGTGATAAAATTGCTTATTTTTCGAAAGTAATTGTTCGTCCTATGGATTACAAAGAAAACACATTCCTTCCTACACAAATGAAAGGTTATCAATTGGTTACTCAAGCTATAGAAAAGCTAAGAGAAAATTATTTATATGAAGACGTTAGTGAACTATTAAAACAATTTATGGCTGCAAATAAAAACGACAAGCTTAGTAAAGACCGTGCCGAAACTTTGGTAAAACTAAATTTTCCACAATATAAAAATTAGGTCCTGGCTCGGTGGCGGTTAGGGCTTTCACGACTCGGTACTCCGGATCACAATCAAGCGGCCCGTGCGAATACATTAAGAAAATGGCATGGTGACTTTGGCTAGATTCAATACACTTCTTATAAAAAATTCACGATGAGTTCGCCTCTGCGAACTTCTAGGTCCTTCTACAGAAATGTCGTAATTCTACGATAAGATTCGATTTAAAAGTAAATTCAATGTTTTAGCTCCGGGCTTCGGATTTTGGCATTGTTCTCGCTATGTTATCTAACGTCAGGGGGCGTAGATGAAAACACTTTTGCTTTTAGATGATGACCAAAATCACCTGGATCAGCTCAAGGATGCATTAGCTGAAGAGTATAAGGTAATCACAGCTACTGAGGCTGGATTGGCTTTTCGCCTTCTTGGGCAAGCTCGTCCTGATTTAATGATCGTTGATTTGAACATGCCCGAGGTGTCTGGCTTAGATGTCCTCAGGGCAGTAAAACAGCGAAGTAAAGACTTTCCGGTTATTATCCTCACTAGTGAAAGCGATCCGTCAGTAATCGTCAACATGATGAAATCTGGAGCCGACGATTATGTCGTTAAGAACTCCCCAGACCTAGTCGCTAGTTTAAAATTTAGGATCTCTAATTGCTTAAAAATGTCGGCCATAAAACAAGAAACGTCAGACTTAGCAAAAGTTGCGGCGGCCAAAGAATCTTCGCATTATCAGATTCTTGGAAACTCAGTAGCCACCTTAAAACTAAAATCTGAAATCGCTAAATACAAGGGCACAAACGCGACAGTCTTGATTCAAGGTGAAGCAGGCACTGGAAAAGAGTTGATTGCTAGAACCTTTCATTTGCAAGAAGGAAATATTAAAAGGCCTTTCGTTGCGGTTAACTGCGGCGCCATTCCTGAAAATCTTATTGAAAGCACTCTCTTTGGACACAAAAAAGGCTCCTTCACTGGCGCTACGGAAAACAATCAGGGTTTGTTTTTAGCGGCAAACAAAGGCGACCTTTTCTTAGATGAAATCGGCGAACTGAGTTTATCTGCGCAGGTTCGTTTGCTTAGGGTGTTGCAGGAAAAAGTGATAACTCCAGTGGGATCAGAAAAAGAAATTGCCGTTGACGTCAGGATAATCGCAGCGACCAATCGTAATTTAGAAAAAATGGTCAACGAAGGAAAATTTAGGGAAGACCTATTTTATCGTCTAAATAAGATCATGCTCTACACTACGCCGCTTAGAGAAAAGAAAGAAGACATTGCGGTTTTGGCTGAGGCGTTTATAAAAAAGTATCATCCACTAGCAAAGCTTACCACCGACGCGAAAGAAAAATTAGATAACCACATTTGGCGCGGCAATATTCGCGAGCTTGATAATGTGATTGAACGTGCCTGTATCCATACCAAAAGTGACTCGTTAACATGGATTAAGCCGGACCATTTGAGCTTGCAAAGTCAGCCGTCGCCTCCTAGTGAAGTAGGTATTCCGAACGATCTATTTCCAAAGTCTGAGAGCGAGATTTCCGCCGATACATTTAACTTAGGAATAAACTGGGTCGAGAAAAACTATCTGAGGAGAGCATTACAAATTTTAAACGGCGACAATAAAAAGCTAATCTCATTACTAGGAATTGGAAAAACACGATATTTTGAAATGAAGAAAAACCTTGGCCTTACAGAAAATCAAATTTTTGAAAGGTCTATCTAGTGTTTAATAAGGCATTTCTTTTTTATTTAGGTCAGTTTTTGTCTTCGATGGGGAGCCTTGCATTTAATCTTTGTCTCGTGGCGTTTATGCCTCAAGCGGGTTTTGATCTTGGGCAGATAAGTTTAATTCTGGGGCTACAACGTTTTATACCTGTTTTTATTCTAGGCGTGTGGGGACATTTAGCCGATCAGTTTAGTGCTAAGAAAACAGTGGTTGTTCTTGAAGTCCTTGCCGGTATTGTATCTCTTTTACTTCTTTGGACATGGAATGAAACTCAGACGAACTACATATTATTTCTAGGCCTATGTGTCTTTCGAGCAGTGTTAGTAAATTTTCAAACCGGGAGCCGAGTTAAAATATCAAAATTATTGAGTGACGGCAGTTATGATTCCAACGCCAAGCACGCCATTTGGCAAATGAAAGCCAGTCAGGGCGCCACGCTGTTTGCGGGGCTTATTGGTTTAGTACTTATACAGTATCTTTCACTTAAGGTAGCAATCCTTATTGATTTGGCAACGTTTCTAGTTAACGGACTGATAGTTTATTTTATGCCAGACGAAGAGAAAATAAATCAATCAAATCAGGGAAACATTTCATGGAGTACAAAATTTAAAGAGCATTTCATTTTTAACAAACGGGCGGCGATACTTGATATAGGTCTTGCTGTTTCTGTTGGCGGTTTGATTTCATTCTTTGCTCGTGTGGCCGGAGATAGCGCCGTTTGGAATGCATTGTTTCTTACAAGCTATGGTTTATCAGTTTGGATTGCTGGGTTTATGGAGAGGTCATTCGCTAAGAAATTTAGCTCTATTCCGTTTTGGTTTGTGCTTGGCGGCTCGTTTTTACTTCTGGGTCAAATCGCGGGACCAACTGTTGAAACCCTTATTGTTATGTTTATAAAAGATATATCCTACTGGGTTATTTTGCATAGAATATCTGGGCACATTCAGGCTGACACTCCGGTTTCAGCTATCGGCGCCGTTTCAAGTGCTCGATTTGCAATCATGGTTATCATTTTGTCTGTTGGTGAAATTTTAGTAGGAGTCTGGTCAAAAATTATACCGATTGAAACAGAAACATTGCTTCGAGCAGCAGTAGCTATAAGTATTGGAATTGGATTAGTGGTGCTAAGTAGCACGAAAAAAATTGGAGTTTTAAGTGATCGCCCGGCACTTTAAAATTGTCCTTTTAGGGGCGACAACCATCGCGATGTTAGCTTGTACTAAAGAGAGAAAGGAAAACATGAATTTAAATATTCATTTGCCTGATGTAAATTTACAAATTGATCCTCAGAAAATGGAAGACGCGTTTTCTATGATGATCGCTATGCAGCTTCATCGGGGGCTATTTAGATACAATCAGAACGGAGATGTGCTTACGGATTTAGCTGAGTCTTGGCGCGAATCCGATGATCATTTAAGCTATACCGTAAAGCTTAAAAACTTAAATTTCTCTAACGGAAAGAAAATCACGGCTACTCATGTTCAAATGAGTCTAGCTCGACTATTTTATTTGGGCTCGTCGATGGCTGCCGATATCGATGTGATTTCCGGTGCTGATGAGTTTAAAAAATCCTGGGATCTAAAAAAATTCGGAGTAAAAGTAAAAAATGAATCTGAGGTTCAAATTTCATTGTCTCATCCATCGGCTCTATTTTTAAAACAACTGGCCGTTGTTGATTGTGCTATCCTGGACATAGAGGATTTTAAATCAAATCCTAATCTGTCGGTACTAGGTGGATTTAGTGGACCCTATAAACTTAAAAAAACTGAAATTTCAAAGTACACGCTAGAGAAATGGCGCAAAGACAGCATTGATAGTGCGCGTCCTCCGCTTTTAATCTCATTTTTTGCTACGAAAGAGAGTCCTATCAGCCTAGCGATGACTGATCAGACGGATTCTTTAGACACTGACAAAGTTGATGCCGATTCGACGGTGAAACTTAAGAAAATGGGCTGGGTATCAAGCCCGACTGAGTTAACGTATGAATCATTTGTTATTCTAAATCCCAAATTTGTACCATTTGAAGTTAGACGAGAGCTTTATTACAAAATCGACCAAAAGCATCTTGTAAAAACTTTGGGAGATCAAAAGTTGATTCCAGCATTTGGTCTAATTCCAGATGGATTTTATGGGGCGATTTTCGAAAAACCAATATTGGAGCAAAACTATAAACCCTACGACGGCAAAAAGGTTTCCTTTGTGCTGGACTATTTGGCTGGATCTGAATTTGATAAGAAACTGGCTGAGTATCTTAAAGAAAAATGGACAACCGATAGAATCGAAGTGGTTCTGACAGAATTTTCTCGCGGCGAAAAACTCACACGAATGTTTTCAAAAACCGCCGAAGCTACGGTCAGTCGTAAAGGGACAGATTATCCTGACGGCTATTCAGTTCTGACCTATTTTAAAGGAAAATACGAATCAAATTATTTTCATGTCGATGATTCAAAAATTGATGAGATGATTGCTAGCGCTGCCAAAGAGTTTAGTCAGGAAAAAAGATCTAGAATGTATCAAGATATACAGAAATCGATTCTCGCGCATTACACAAATATCCCGCTTTACTTTGGCACTCCGGCTTCGGGACTGTGGAGTGATAAAGTAGAAACGATTCCAGCCCATCCACTTGGATTTCATACGATGCCTTTTGAAACGATTTTGATGAGGTCAAATTGAAACTATCAAAACTGATTCACCAGAAAGTAAAAACCATTCTTACACTAAGCTTAGTGGCGGCCATCGCAGGGATTGTAGTATACGCTTTAGTGTGGAGCATACACACCAAAGAACAATCAAAACAATTTATCGTTTCACATTTAAAGGAAATAATAGTTGCGCAGGTGACTAGTCAAAATACTTTCAATCTTGATGGCGAATTGAATCGAATTGTTGATACGTGGTCAAAAACCCAAGAGTTTCCCGTTCGCGCAGATCTTTTTTTAAATGAGCGACATTGGGCACATGCTGGCCCTCTGACAAAATTTGGATTTTCATCATTTGACTCATACTCAGAAGTTTTACCAAACGGTCAAGTGATGAAACTTGAAATCGAAACTGATCTCATGAGCCCACTATATCGGTTGCTCGCCCTGATCTCAGTATTTGCAGGATTTTTAATTTTGGTATTTTTAAGCTTAAAAAAGAGTCTTTCGAAAGTAGCAAATAAAATTGCAAAACCACTTGAAAATCGAATTGAAACGCTAACTCAAGCGCAAAGTAATTTGTCCCATACAGCAAAAAATGGGCTTTTACTAGAGGACGTGAAAATTGACGAACTTAAAAAACTTGATTCTTCGCTGGAGCGACTTTTTCAACGAATAAATGAACTTGAATCTGAAGTTTCTCAAAAAAAGTTTTTAGAAGGCCAAATAGAAATGGCAAAACAAGTCAGTCATGCCCTGAATGGCTCTCTAAGCGCACTGTCTCTTTGCCTAAATAAATCAAATGGAAACAGTGAATTGGACAAAGAAGCTCTTAAGAAAATCGTTGATCAAATCTCGTCAGTTTCAAAAAAATTAATCAAGTCAAACGCAACTGGCGAACCAAAGCAGGTTGATGAATTCGAACTAGTTCAAATTATCAACCAGATTGTAGAACAAAAACGAAATGAGCTTAGCGTGAATTTCACGACGTCTATAGAAATAGATTTTGTAAATCGTGTTGGGCCAAAATTAGTAATGGCGGGATCAGGCACTCAGATAACCTTGGCATTGCTAAATTTAGTTACAAACTCCATTGAAGCTATTTCAGATAAAGGCCAAATACAATTAAGTCTGTCGAAGGATGAAGGAAACATTTTGATCCTTATCAAAGATTCAGGCAAAGGTATTCCTAAAGACATAATTCCTAAGTTAATGAGCGAGGGCGCCACCTTTGGAAAGACAAACGGCAGTGGCCTTGGACTTTTTCATGTTAAAAATATTTTGGATTCGCTAAACGGCAGAGTAGAAATTGTGTCAGAGGAAGGTATTGGGACGGCGATTACTTTGACGGTTCCTTTAATTCCTGAAAAACGCGTGAACATGTTAAGCCAAGGTAGCCGAATCAAATTGTTTCCAGGCCAAGAGTTAGTAATTGTAGACGACGATGAGCTTATTCATAAAACGTGGGAGCATATCCTCCAAGATGATGTTGATATGCTAAAGCTTGTTCACTTATACTCGGATACTGAACTTGATAAATGGTTGCTAAAGAATGAAAATGACATTTTTTCATCACGTCTGTTCTTGATGGACTACGATTTAAAATCAAAATCAAATGGCCTGGACCTAATCGACAGGCATGGTCTTAAGTTTGAGAGCTTTCTTGTCACAGGAATGTACGACGATGAGGCAGTCAAAAACCGGGCTCGCGAATTAAAAGTAAAAATAATCCCAAAAGATGCACTTTCTGAAATCGAATTTGATTTTGAAAATCAAATGGCTTCGGAGTTCGTCCAATAAGGGAATTAACCCAATAAAGGGAGGGTATATGGAAATTGTTTATATCGACCTAGAAGCTTTAGAAGCGGAAGCTGAAAGTCACAATGCTGGACTCAGTTCAGCAGGATAGGACTCGTGTTTTTAGCAGATACGCATAATTTCGGACAGCAGGTTAAAAGAGTTCAGCGAGGCACGGACGCTTTGCCTTGTTTTTATTATGATAAACCCAGATCGGTTTACTGGGAATGGTTGTTCTTTGGACAAACAAGTCCGCTTAAAAATATTTTTGAAATCAAAGCGCGCGATCCTTATAAAGCGCTTTCACACTATTTGTTTAATCTCGATATTGAAATACTTGGAAAATGGCGAGGTAGATCAAAAGAAGTAGTTGAATGGCCTGGGGATGTTACTAACGAACATTTTTATGCATTTGGCGTACTCATCGCCTACAGTTATATTTTTGGAATCAGAGACTTGCATAAGCAGAACTTGATTAAAACGGAAAGTCATTTTCAAGTCGTCGATGCGGAAGTCGTGTTTACCCGGCTGATTTTGCCAAGTGAGACACTGCTTTTGCCATTTAAACATATTGGGTACGAACTGGCTGGTATTGGTGTTTTTGCAAATAACAAAACAGCGCACACTCTTGAACAGAAGCAGGAAATGGTAAATGGATATTTGGATTTGTTTAGTATCGTGGTGGGCAAGAAAAAAGAAATCGATAACGTTTTTGAGAATCTGGATTTGAAAGACCACCCCGTTCGAGTCATTGTTAGAAACACATCAGAATATAAAAGTTCGTTAGTCAACCCTCCGGATAATATTCTTGATTCTGAAAAAATTCAACTTAGTCGGGGTGATGTTCCTTTTTATTTTAAATTTGTTGGGAGTGATAACTTGTATTGGCTCGCGGGGGATGTTGTTGAATCGACATGTTATCCGTATTTGGACTTCAAAAAAGATATTGATCGTCACGCTTATTTTTTTCGTCAGGGTTGGTGTGAGGCTATAGTTTCGGAAAAAATGCTAGCCACTGGTTATTTGTATTTGAATAAACTGTTTGAAATTTCTACCGAAAACAAAATTTCAATCGGTAGATTTTCTTATTTTCGATAGCTGATCAGTTTGTTGAAATTTTTGGTAATCTAAATTAGCTTACTCACAATTCTAAATAGTCTGTTTTGTTGATCGGGAAAGTAGGGTAGATTTGGCGGCCTTGTTTCTCACCTGCCAGGTCTTTCCGTGCTTAGTTAATTTCAAGTGATCTATGCTAAATGTTTTTCTCCAGACGAAATTTTTCAAAACTTTACCGTGAAAGGCCTTATAGGCAAGGTTTTATGAGCTTGATACTGTCGCGCCAGTACAGCAGTAAAAAAGAATATAAATATAGTCGCTACCAGAATTTGATTTTTCCCAAGAGAATTTTCTTTAGCAAAGCTGTAAAAATTTTTATAAATTTTCTTAGGAGAATAAATTTTTTCTAATTTCATTTATGGTAGATTTTTAAAATTTCAGAGTAGCTATCTTCAACCGTTGAAATTTCTATTTTCCCGACTCGCCATTTGCCAGTATTTATATAAATCTTATTTTTTATTGATGGCCTTTGTGACACAAGGATATTTAAAAAATCTAACCATTCTTTTTCGTTATTACCATGCCAATATACAGAGTGCATTAACTTATTAGATACCGATTGTAAATGAATTTGACCTAGGTTGGGAGAAAAAAGTACGATCCGCACAATATCAGACAAACTAAACTCTTTTTCTTTTGGAAAAAGGTCTACAATTTTATTTTGACGAATAGTGAATTTTTGAAACCACATACCCGAAGCAAATACGATATAGAGGCCTATCAGAATGGGAATAAAAAGTCCTACGTATTCCATTTGGGACACTAAAAGGTCTAATGGCGCAAAAACAATTTCTTTCATTTCCACTGAAAGTAGAATGGATTTGCCTAAAACATTCAAAGAAACCATAAATATATAGAAACCCAATAGGGGCAATAGAATATTTCTTTGAAGCAGTTTTGAATACATAAACTTTAGGTATCCACTATATACTAGACTGGGCGAGTAAATTTTTTCCATACTAGTGCCTATATACCGGTGATCCATCCATAGATGGTGCGCCATTTGACCAGCTACCATCTGGATTTTGCCTAAAAAGATCGTTAATAAATTTCGTCGGGTCATTAGTAATGTCAATCGGAGTAATCGTCCTGTTGAACGAATCTACGGCTTCTATGGCTGTGGCCTGATTTGCTGGAGCAACTATTCCGCCTGCTTGGCCATAGTTGGAGCCATAAGCGCCAGCAATTCCTCCACTTAATGCCCCGGCTAGGCCGGCAATGAACAAAGAGGTACCTCGAGCACCAAGAAGTCCGCCATAAAGAACCATGTTCCCAAGCCCTCCACCAACGGCGCCTGCAACTATTCCGAGCGCAGAACCTCCTCCAACAGTGTAGCCCATAGCTCCCACAGCTGACGTCAGCAAGGCCGCACCGGCCCAGGTAGCAACAACACTGCCAACACCAATTAAAGCTCCCGAAGCAAATCCAGACCAAAAGCTCATTCCGTTTCTAGTTGCATTGTACCCACCAAAGATTCCACCTACAACACCAGCAACGACAATTGCTGCAAAAAGTGGAAATTTTCCATTAGGATCAGTGAGTAACGTCGGTCGATTATCTGCGTACACAAATTTGTTAACTATACTGCTCGGTCTTCGCAAAACTCCAGGATCAGGATCTTGTTGTAAGAATCGCCCATTACTCGATTCATAGTATCGCGCACGATAATAATAAAGCCCAGTCTCAGGTTCAAACTCTCTACCTGTGTATGTAAAACTTGTTTTTACCGGAGCTTGAGTGAATGACACCACATTATCACTGCCGTCTTTAATCTTTTGAATCTCTCCAAAACTAGAATATTCAAATTTTTGAACTACATTTCCAGCTTCGTTAGCGATTTCAGTGACAGAGTTCAGGTGATCTTTTAAGTAATACAAAACTCCGCTTTGATTGCTTATACCAGCTGCCACGCCTTGACCGGAAATGTCAGCCGCAAGCAAATCATCAGCCGATAATGGCGAATGCGTGTACTTTGCTAGGAGTGCATTACCGCCATCATACTCTGCAACGATGTTACTGCCGTTGTATGCATATTTTCTGGTGTAAGCTTTAGAGTTCACGAAGTCCTTTACGCTTTTCTGCATTCGACTGTTGCGGTTCTCACTCGAGCCATTTTACCTGATCTAAAAGAGATTGCTCCAAAACACGTTTGTGTAGGTTTAATATTACTTTTTTCGGGTAGTTCTCAAATGGAAGTAGTAAAACGCCAGGCAATAGAAATATGCTTTGACGATACGTAATAGTATCTTCTTTTTCAATTTCGTAAACTATCTTTTCTCCTTTAGTAATGGATAGTTTTATCCAGACGGTATCGTATGCTGTTTCGCAGTATACGATGCAAGAAAATAGATACAGCATTTTAAGTTTTTCGGAATATCTATTTCTAGTGTTAGACATCGAGAATTGTTCATTAAATACATACTTGGAAGAGATAGAGGACCCATCCGAATTAAAATATTTATATTTTCTAAACTCCACCTCCAAATCTTCCATAATTTCCTCTTTAGAAACTTTGTTCAAATAAATGAATTCTGGATTAAAAGCTGCGAATATTCGCTGTTGCCCAACTTCGTAATGGCCTTCCTCTATACGAACGCCATTCGTTGCACACGAGGAAAGTAATACAAAAAAAGCAATATAAAACAGCACAGTGTATTCTTTAAAACTTAGGTATTTGTGCATCCACTGCAATGAATCCTCCTATTGCCGGACCTATTGGATATCTGGTAGGGCCATTGCCAGTAAGAATATTACCCAAAACCAAAGCCGCATCAGTTCCATTTTGTAGTTGATCCGTCGAATAGGCATCGCCGTATCCGATTCCTAAAAGCCCAAGGGTAGCCGTATCCCTGCTCCAATAGCCATTAGCCGCACCAATTTCGATACCGGCATTAATCCCAATTGAACGAGCAGAGTCTATAGCGACTTGACTTGCGCTCGCGCCTTGATACGCAGTTGGGAAGCCAAAAAGCTCTCCAATGCCATAACCAATTCCATATAGTAGCGCGCTAATCGCAAAATTCTTAACGTATTGTTGGAGGAAGTTTCCTCCATTACGATTATTTTCGAAAGCCGTCGTAGCAAAAGAGACAATAGCAACAACAACGACCCACCAAACCTTGCCACTTGGGTCGGATTTAAAGGAAGGACTGTTCGCAGTATAAGAATATCGATTGTTGATTGTTTCGGGCAATCGCAAAACTCCAGGATCAGGATCTTGTTGTAAGAATCGCCCATTACTCGATTCATAGTATCGCGCACGATAATAATAAAGCCCAGTCTCAGGTTCAAACTCTCTACCTGTGTATGTAAAACTTGTTTTTACCGGAGCTTGAGTGAATGACACCACATTATCACTGCCGTCTTTAATCTTTTGAATCTCTCCAAAACTAGAATATTCAAATTTTTGAACTACATTTCCAGCTTCGTTAGCGATTTCAGTGACAGAGTTCAGGTGATCTTTTAAGTAATACAAAACTCCGCTTTGATTGCTTATACCAGCTGCCACGCCTTGACCGGAAATGTCAGCCGCAAGCAAATCATCAGCCGATAATGGCGAATGCGTGTACTTTGCTAGGAGTGCATTACCGCCATCATACTCTGCAACGATGTTACTGCCGTTGTATGCATATTTTCTGGTGTAAGCTTTAGAGTTCACGAAGTCCTTTACGCTTTTCTGCATTCGACGTCCTAGCACATCATAAGCGTAGCTAATCTCGCGTATGGTGGCAAGTGCTCCGATTGAACCACTCATTACCTGCACCTTTATCAGCTGATTCAGACTTGAATACTCATAGTGGTGCGATTCTTTTAGACCATCCCTTGAAATTTTATTTATTAAGTTGCCGTTATTGTCATATTGATACGTAAAGAACGAGTCCTGATTTAACCTCTGGCCCGTGACGTCGTATTCGTAGGTGCGACTTTGATCAGAAATTCGATTTCCAATATTGTCATAGCTGTAAGTCTCACTGACTGTGCTGCCGCTTGCCTGAATTAGCTGGCCATTTTGATCGTAACCATAGTCGACAACGCTAGCCAGAGACCTTTTTTGTGTCGGATAGTTTCGTAAATCGTAGCTGTATTCATACTCAGCTAGCGACACGCTAGAGTTAGCATGAGTAATTTTTCTAAGCTGCTGATCTTGATAGGCGTAGCTAGTTTTAATATTTCCTCTTATGACTTCGTTCAGTCGTGAAGCTCCATCATATTTAAAACTGTAGCTTTTTGAAAATGCGTTCATGCTGGTTAGGCGATTAAGTTCATCGTAGCCATAGGAAATATTTCCCACAGGAGTTTGCTGCTCTGATAGCAAATCACGACGATTGTATTCTGATGATATGTAAAAATCAGGGTAGCTTGACAGATCACCAGCGCCGGAAATAGATTCGTTTAAATTCTGGCCCTTTAAATTTCTAAAATAAGAAATAGTAGAATTCTTATTGCTTGCCGATATCGCTTTTTCTCCTGGAACATCGTAAATGTATGTGATGACGTCGTCAGGTAAAGTGACCTGAGTTAAGTCATTCACCAAGTTGTACTGCATCGACCTAACATTACCATTAGGGTCCTTCATATAGGTCATATTACCGTTGCCGTCGTAATTCATTTCGACAATCGCGCCAAAAGCGTCTGTTTTCTTAATGAGTTGATTTCGGCTGTTATATTCAAAACTAGTCATCCTGTTTTTTGGGTCCAAAACGGAAAGAAGATTTCCTAGTTCATCATACGAATACTTGGTGATTTCGTTTTTAGGGGAGGTTACCTGAGTCAGACGATTGAAAATATCATATTCAAATTTCGTTATTGCGGTTGTTGATGCCGAGATATTTTCGATTTTCTCGATTACGTTTCCTGAAAGATCATATGAGAATGTAACTTCTTTGCTATCTGGACCAATAAGTTTTATAACCCAGCCCTTTTGATTTCTTATGTAGGTCGTTGTAAGTCCGGCCGCTGCTAATGAAGGGAACACAGTTCTAGTTTTCATAAAACCGTTGGTATCATAGGTCATTTCGATTTTACTTCCGTCTGGAGAAGTTATTTTTAAAAGTAGTCCCTCGCTTGAGTATTCTTTTACCGTAGTTTGATCTGTTGCGCCTCTAACGGATTGAGTCTCGGTCAAGACTTGACCGAATGAATTGTAAGTGAATTTTCTTACTACCGGGTCGGTATCTAAATTGTAATATTCGCTCGTTGAAGCCACGTCTCTAGTTAGTGGATCGTAAGAAAAATGGGTCGCGTGGCCAGTTGGCCGAACAATCGCTAAAGGTAAACCTTCAAAGTCCCTATTTATTGTTGTTTGTGCCCCCATCGCATTTGAAGCAATAGAGGTATAGCCATTAATGTCAGGCACTAGGACCGTAGTGCCGCCATTACTATCTGTGATTTGAGAGTTGCCTTGATTGCTTGCTAGCCCAACTCCTTTAAGTAAGTTACTGTCATTAGATCCCGTAGTGAGAGTTTTGGAAACAGCATCATTCCATTGAACTTCTTTGTTATCTGCTAGTTTTATTTTGTTCACGCGATTACTTGATTGGTAATCGATCGCGAGTTTTTGGCCAAGTTGATTCTCTTCAGAAACAAGCATTCCCTTTTCATTGTATTCAAATTGTTTTTCGGCGCCATCGGGAAGTCTAACGTTCGTTAGTTTTCCATCGGTGTAGCTAAACTGGGTGGATCGACCTGAGCTATCTTGAATTCGATTTAAAAGTCTACCGCTGTAGAAATAGTTAATTTCTTGTCCAGTGAAAAAACTAATTTTTGAAATCTTGTTTTCAGTGTCATAACTGAAAATATTTTGTCTGCCAAGGCGATCCGTAGAGGACACCTGAAGTCCCAGAGAACTAAATGTTACACTTGAGCCATCACGAAATTTTCGATTCCAAGATCCATCAGCGTGTTTAATCAATACGGACAAATCTTTGCTACTAGCAATAAAGGTAAGGTCTTGTGATTGATTATCTTCAGTAAACTGAATTTTACGTATTGCCTTTCGTCCCGATTCTTGGACAATCAGATTTTTGTCATTATCAAGATGTAAAAAAGTCGGACTACAAAGTGAAGCGTTCGTCGCTGCAAATCCATCCCCGCTAACTTGCAAGTTGCAGCTACCATTACCGGCGATAACATCAGCTTGTTGGTTGACTAGGTCGATTCTAACTACACGGTGATAACCAGTATCAGCAACATATAGGTAATTTTTCGATTCATCGATGGCCATTCCGTTTGGATTATTCAAAGCCATCACAAGAGCGTTTGTTTGATTCGCAAAAACACCGCCCTCTTCAACAGGTAATCCAGCGACTTTTTCAATTTGTCCGTTTGTTTTAAGTTTTAAAATCAATCCTTTCTCTGTTGAAATATATAGTTCGTTTTGGGAATTGAGTAAAAGTTGTTTCGGGTGATAAATCGATACACTAGTGCCTAACCCTGGGTTTTCCGGGAAATTTAAATTTTGTCCATTTCCGGCTATAGTTGATATCGTAGAAGTTTGGGCATCTATCTTTCTGATGCGATTGTTTCCGAAATCTGCAATATAAATGTTATTCAGACTATCGAGCACCACTCCTTGCGGGGAATTTAGACCTATCCCATTTGGCCCTGAGTTCGCTAGACCCTGAATATCGTCGCCTTCATAGGTAGAAAGATAACCATCACCTGTGCTAGCTATAAATTTTTTAGGGGGACTTGGCTTACAAATGACTCCCGGAGGGCATTCATTAGGTAGGGCTAAAGTACACGATAAATTTGCCTGATCGACGACTGGCATTCCACAGCTGACCCCAAACACCGATTGGCAGGTTTGATTTACGCCATCCAAGTTTGCATCGATTCGTTCAATACCAAAATTTAAATTTAGTACTTCCTCGATTGTTGCCTTCTTTCCGGCGATATCTTTAGGCATTGATCCGATTTCAACCACTCTATGTGATCTGGTATCTGTAGCAATCCATCGACCATTAGATATTCTTCTTAAATTAGACAGTTGTGGTTGAAAAAGGTATGAATGTCGAGTGGTAGAAAATGATCCGGTGTAATTAGACTCGATACAAATATAAGTGCCCTGATTTCCGAGCGCCCCAGAAGCCGAGCCTATTTCAAATAGACCTAAAATAGAAGATGGCTGCGCTTGTGACAAATCAACTTCGCCTAGGTAACTCTTTCCGTTATCAGAAACGTAACTTGTAACTATTTTGGGCCACTGAGAGAAATCTAAAGCCTGATCTAATTTTATAGAAGCGTTGTTTGGCTGATAAACAGTAGAAATAATATTACTCATTTCATAAGTACTTACCGAACCATCGGCCTCTTCAATTACAATATTTCGCGCAGCTGGATTCAGAATTTGTTGGTATCCATTAATTTTCCATCCTCGACCAGATATGGAATCAACTTTGTTTTGAACTACGACGTTTGCAGTGACATCTTTAGGAAGGAAGTCGCTTAATACTTGGGTCTCGAGCGTGGTTTTTGTAGTCGTCGTATTCTGCTGAATATTTCTTTGGTCTATGGGAATATAACTAGAGTCAAACCTGCCTTTGTTTGTAACGCTATCTTGAACTGTTTTGATGGTAAGGTTTTTTAATTGAATTTGATATCTTGCGAGTGATGGGTAGAGTCCCGATTCAAGGTATTTGTTCGTGCTTGGGTCTTTTAGTTCAACAGCATAAGATACCATGTTTCTCATTGGTAAAGCAGAGAATTGACTAAGATCAGAAAAATTGGCGATTTTTGAAACCAGGCCTTTACGCTCGCCATCGTCGAAAATTTCAGTCGTTACTTTCGATAGATCGCTAGAAATATTTCCTGTTGCAATGTCGCTGGATTTAATCGAGCTTATGAAAAATTGAGATTTAATTCCGTTGGGCACGTAACTAGAAACCTGGTTTACACTCGAATTATAAAACGTGTTTGTATAAAAATCTGCATAACGAGAATAGCAACGAAAAATATCGCAAGTCTTCCCGACGTAAACTGAGCTATAGGAGCTTGTTTGTGAGGCCGACGACTTAGAATATGTAATCGTCTTTTCTGGAATTTCGATATAATTAGAGACAAAGGCAGTAGGGTTTGCCCAGATTGATTTATATTTTAGTTGCGGTGAAAAAGATTCGTCTCCAATTTTAAACGAGGGAAGTTGCAAACTTGTTTCGTAGGAATCTTTACTGCTATCAACGGCGTTTAGGTTACTGTCAACTAACCCAGTCAAAGTCGGCATCAAAGGAACTGCATAAACGATACTAAAATGGGATATCCCTTGATTAGGAAGGGTCTTGATTTTTTGTCCGTCGCTAGAAACTTTGGCAATACCATCAATTTCCCAAGCACCTTTGGCGGAATTCATACTAAAGATTACCATATCCGTGTTCGGTTTTAGTTCATACGAGTTTGGCAGCGTTAACTCGACACGCTGATTAAATCTCAAACCCGAAGGTTCCAAAGAAACCACTGCATTTGGAACTGCGCTGGCCGGAACTGGCACTGTGACTTTATCCGAAGGAATGGTCATAATATTTATACTGCCTTGACCAGAACCAGACGGAAATACACTCGCATTAGAGGGAACAGCCAGTTCTACGCCAGGAGCGTGCGAACTGCTAACGTTAGCAGGTTGATTGGCGACAACTTGCGTCTGCGTTCCATCTAAAAGAGTCGGAGTTAGATAAATCGGTCTGTTTAAAATATTTTGCTGAGCATAACCAAGGTTTATAGACATTGATGATTTTGAAAAGTATCGACTTGGTCCAGTGAACGAAGTCGGAACCGTTGAGCCATCAAAATTAAGAGTTTGGTCTCCGGAAATATTAAGTTCAAAACTAAATGCCCCTTGGCCGTTAGTAACGGTTTGAAACGTAGTTCCAGATAGAGAGACAGTCACATTTGGAATGGCCACATCGTTAATGTCGCGAATAATACCAGAAAGTCTTGTGATGCCGCTAAACTGAACAACGAATGACGAGGTTTGATTCACTCGTGGGTCTTCAACTGAAACTGTCGCCGATTGGAATGGCGTCAGTTTTAATGAAAAACTGCCGTCTGGGTTAACGATGGATTCATCAGTGTTAAAGCTTAAAAAACCTTCGCTGGCTTTGATCGTTAAACCAGGTCGAGAGGCTTGCTGGGCACCGTGGATAAAAACCTGGTCTTCGACCTGAGTTAATGAAATTAACTCAGGTACTAGAAGCGGCGAATGAATCTCTATCGATATTGATTTTTCTAAAATGTTTCCGGCTAAGTCTTCTGCTAGAAATTGAATCTCTTGGACTCCTTCGTATTGGGTTAAGTACTGAATGGAAAATGATTTTTTATCTGCTGACAAAACTATATCTTTATTGTTTATTTTTAGCGTGCTTACGGCTTCGCTAAACGAACCGGACAATGTAAATTGGATATCTTGCAAAATTTGATTCGGCGTTGGAGAGGTGATGGTTAAAATTGGAACAACAGTATCTCTTTGTATTTTCAATATTTCAGAAATGGCGATATTCCCAGCAATATCGGTACTTTCAACCTGAATTTGATTTTCACCCTCTAATAAAAGGCTAGCTTCGAAATCGAATTCCTTTGCGCCTGTCCTGAGCACATCGACACCGTTAACTTTGATAATCGAATGGACATCATTCGCCTCTGTAATTTTCACTGGAACTACGATCAAGCTTTGATTAGTTAACGTTCCTTCGGCTATTCCAAAGGTTATAACAGGAGCAGTGTTATCCAATATTACGGAAAGAGATAAATTTTGATTTGATACATTTCCCGCAAGATCTGTCGGTTGAACGGCGACATTATTGGCGCCAGATTGCAACACGTTTAGATTATAGACACCGATTTTACCACTCTCATCTAACGATACCTGATTTGAATTCACGAGAAGCGATTTCAAAGGCTCGTTTGATATGAACTGGACAGCTAAAGTTTTCGGTAGTGAGTTAACATAAACCGGATCGTTCGACGACAGAGAAATACTTGGGTTCGTTTGATCTAAGACCACATTTGAAATCAGCACTGGCGAAGCTATATTGTTAAACTGATCTTGAGATTTGATTTCAATATTATTGTTTCCGTTGACAAGATCGAAAGTAAAACTTTTTGCCGTTGACGATTTAACTACGGCCCCATTGATGGAAACTGTTGATGTGACATTTGAAATATCTTGAATTTCTACTGATACCGATTTTTGATTTGTAAACGTATTGCTACGCAACTGAGTCAAAATTGTCGGTGCGGTAGTGTCTTTCGGTGAAGACGGACGATAAATTCCAAGGGAGAAATACGAAGTAAAGAATCCCCTATATTTTATCACCAGGGAGTTATTTAACTCTGGTTTTACCGAAACTGAAAGTAGGGCGACATTTTTGTTGAACGTACTTGCATCAACTACCTTTTTACCGTTCCAAGTGATTTCGGCATATTCAACTCTGAAAAAAGTGCGATAAAGTAAATTAGCAAGGTTCTTAAGACCGCAGGAACATTTTTGAAGTAGTCCGCCCGCGCAGACGACATTTTCGTGATTCTGACCGTCGGCGTTTTTCATCTTAATGATAAAGTCATTTTTGATTGCGTCTGAAGTGACGCTAATTGTTTCGGTAACTTGATTGACCGATTTGAAGGAGCCACGGTAGGTCTTATCAGGAAAGACCACAACCTGATCTGCGGTGTTTTGAGCAAGGACGAACTGAGCAAACAATAGAATAGCGATAGCCGTTAAGCGATACATGAGATGGCTCCCCTTAAGATTGGTTCGATAAAAGTCTCGGATTTCTAAATCCAAGACTTAAGGGTAAACAATTTTTATTGTATCTAGAAATGAGATTTTACAACAAGAAGGCGATTGGTTAAATTAGAGTACTTCATAATCTAATATGATTTACAAACACTAGTGGAAAAAAATATCATAATAATACACTTGATTTAGTTGGACATTGAATTCAAGCTCGTTTTACTAATGTCGAAATAAAAGTTTAGATAAACTGGTTCCAGTCCCCAACTGTTTGATAGATACATTTTATTGCAGTTTCAAGTGGGCGAGGATTGAATCCCCATTGCAAAATCCCAAATCGTATCAGGTTATTTTCTGTGAACGGTAAGCTCGTCTAATAGCGAACTCGAACTCCGCGAAAACGAACTTTGCATCCCTAGGCAAAATCTACATCAAATCAAATTTGTTTCTCATTCCAATATGTTATCGGGCTGGCATAAAGCCCACTGTTTTTTGCATTAGTAATTGGTGAAAGGACAGCAACAAAGACGTCCTTTTGAAGGGGGCCAATTATGGCAATTAGAAAAAAATGCCCGCGTTGCGGGGGGAATTTAGAAGTGTTGCGAACCTACTCGCACTGCTCAGGATGTTTTTATTTTGAAGACTACTGGAGTGATCCCGAAGCAGAGAATTTGAAAGCATTGAGGGAAGCAAGGGAAATACTTTCCTATAATGAAAACGAAATCGATAGCAAAGAGGAGGCGGAACAAGATGAAAAAGAATGCGCCTAAAGATACAAATCAGAACTCGAAAATTCCAATGGGAAAAGAACTAAAGAATAGTTTTTGGAAAAGACTATTCAGCAGTGAAGTTGATGATCGCAAGATTGATGAAATCAAGCGACAAAATGAACTTAAATTTATGCGAATTCACTTTTTAGGATGAAAGGTAATTGCACGTGAAAATAGAAAACCAGAAGACATGGAGTTTTCCGTTGAACGACAAAGAAAAATTGGAGGTTAAACAAATAGCGATGAATTTGCCAGCCGACGAGAGGGCCATCGTATATTTAAAATATTGGCTAGGCATGGGGCTAAAACATATTGCTCAAACACTGGGTATGGAACTTTACGACGTAAAAGTGACCCACGCTAAGGCGCTGAGTTTAATGAGAGAAGAACTTTTAAACCTTAAATCAGCATAAAGCAGAACAAAACAAACAACAAACTAGATTCTAGGGAGGAAAATTAAATATGGAAAACAGAGTAAAAAATAAAAAATTAGATCTTGAATGGATTGATAAAGAAACCGGCCGAAAATTTCCGGCGGGAGTAGCATTCTACCACGAAGATAAAGGTGAGTTTCGACTTAAGGTCGATGCCATGCCCGATGAAAAATACATTTTCTTAAGGCCAACGGGGTCGGATGGCGAAACGGTTCACTACCGCGTTGATGTTAGTCTAAGAAAAGAAGGAAAATTTGTTCGGTCTTCGCCGATTGGTTCGGGGAAAAGCTCTAAAAGTGCCGGTCCCTATATTTTTATGGAACTAGGACCTTATTCACGGATTTTAGCACTTCACACGGAAGAGTAGTATTTGATAAAAAATCAATCTTGGATTGCTTTGGGTGCAATTGCCTATATTGGCATTACCCTTTTTATGCCAGAACTATCATTTGCGCAGTACGGAGGCGGCGACTTTCAGAGTAAGGTGGGCGGCGTAACAAAGGGACTTGTAAACGTGCTCTTGCCTGCGGTCAGCGTTCTGGGCCTTGTGTATGCAGCGATACTGGCAGCAACGGGTGATGCTGAGGCAAAGTCTCGAATGGTACTTGTGGCAGTGGCTAGTATTGTTGGGTTTTTAGCACCCATGCTTATCCGCTGGCTTCAAAGTATTTCAGGGATGTAGTGGAGTTTAAAGAATCTACTGTCCACAGGAAGCTGGACGCTAAAATCAAAATTGGGGGCATGGAAGCCCCCGACATTTTAGCCGTTCTGATATTTGCTTCAACAATGAATTTGTTTTTTGGTCGGACCTCATTGTCTGTTATTTTTGTGATTGTCTTACCGGCCACTTTACTCGGCATTTTATATTTTGGAAAAAGAGGAAAGCCGGATGACTATCTTATCCACTTGGTAAAATTTCATTTAACCAAGGGATTCTTTGCCGCCGGAAATGACCAATCAAATCGTGAAAAAATATTAGGAGTTAGAATTGATGGCAAATCAAATTAAAGACATGCTAGGACTTTGGCACCTAGACGACAAGTTAGTCGTTTTTAGTGACGCATCTTTGGGTTCGGGATTTAGAGTTATCGGAAACGATATCAGTTTAAAAACACCGGCGGAGGTAAATTACTTTTCGGAAAAAATAGAGGGACTCCTTAACTCTTTGCCCGAAGAGTATTCTTTACAGCTTTTTTATAAACTTAATCATGATGTCGAAAGCATTATTCAAAAGCACGAAGATGTTTCTAAAAATTGTAAAGATAGCTATCAACCAGTACGTGAGGCCAGGGTCAACTATTTAAGAAAGAACGCAAAAAACCGAGAATATTTTGTGCCAGAAATTTTTGTCTTTGTTAGGTCCGCTAGCCATCGAATGAAGCAAAGACGATTTTGGCAAAAAAGAGAATCATTTGAGGCAATGACAAAGAAGGACTACGATCAACATCGTCAAAAATTTGAAAGAACGATGACGCTTGTTAAAAGTGGTCTTGAATCGGCGGGACTATTTCCAACTGAAATTGATCCTATTGAGTGGTACGGAAATATTTTTACCTATTTTAATAAACCTCGTCATGAAGGCATAGGCCTACCGTATCTTCGTCAAGATTCAATTGATCATACCCTGTCTGAACAAATTGTACTGAGTGATATAAGTGTAGATAAAGACGCTATTACCATTTCTGACTTAAAATTCCGGGTATTAACGCTTGCCATTTTGCCAGAAGGAAAAACACATGCGGCTATGATTGAGAATTTCACTAAGCTGCCATTTCATTTTTGGATCAGTCAAAATTTGAAAAGTCTGAATCAAAAAAAGGAGCTAAGTAAACTTGAACTAGGCCGAAGAGTGGCGCGCTCGATGGCTTCAGGTAGCAAGAATGTTTCTGATATTGAAAGTGAAACCCAGTTTGAGCAGATTGAGAGTCTAACTCGTGAACTTCATGAGGGGTGTGAGAAAATTGTAATGATGGATTTTAACGTCGTCGTTTGGGCCGACAGTCAAGAAGAACTTGAAACGAAAACCGACGAAGTTTTGCGATCCTTTCGATCTTTAAACCAGGCCGAAGGGATACAAGAAACCTATGCGGGTCTGGAAGCTTTTATGGCGGCTGCGCCGTCAATTTGCAAAGGGTTTAGGCTTAAGAAGATTAAAACGTCAAACGCCGCGCACTTGCTACCGTTTTATTCATGCTGGCTGGGTAACAATAGACCGGTGTGCTTGCTGCCAAATCGAGAAAATTCACTTTTTTCACTGGACCCATTTGCTAAGGAACTTCCCAATTGGAATGGGCTTGTATTTGGCGGTAGCGGCTCCGGTAAATCGTTTAGCGTCGCCCAATTGATGCTACAGTTCTACGGCCAAGAGCCAAATCCAAAAATTATATGGATTGATAACGGCGCTTCATCGCAGCGGCTGCTTGAGGTACTTGGCGGCGAGTTTATCGACCTGACTTTAGAATCAGGAATTTCGATTAACTTATTTGATCTTGAGGAGGGGGAACTCGTACCGACTCCATCACGAATTAAAATGATGCTTGGAGTGCTAGAGCTGATTTTAAAAGACGATGATAAAAAAGGGCTTCCAAAGCGGGAAAAAGCCCTTCTCGAAGAGTCGATTTTTAGAATGTACCAAAGTGTAAAAGATCGGGTTCCAGTATTAACTGATTTAAAAACAATTCTTACTGAGCATGTGGAGCCTGAAATGAGAAAATACGCTCAAATATTATTTTCTTGGACTGGCGACACGGCCTATGGACGAATGCTAGATCGGCAAAGTAACGTAAAATTAAAATCAGATTTAATCACGATTGAAATCAAAGGACTAGACAACCATCGCGAGTTAAAAGACATATTTTTACTGCTGTTTACAAGCTATATTAAGACAGAGGCAGCTAGGGACCTTCAAACTCCTTACTTGTTGATAATTGATGAGGCTCAGCGTCTTTTCAAAACAGAGAGCGGAAGAGATTTTGCTATCGATTGTTTTCGTACCTTTAGAAAATATAACGCTGGGATTTATTGCATTTCCCAAAACTATCGAGATTTTTTGTCTGACAAAGACCTAGCCGAGAGCTTAATGCCGAATACAACAAACGTGTTCATTTTGCGTCAACGAAAAATCGATTGGAACGATTTTAAATCGAGTTTTGATTTCAATGACTCTCAAGTAGAAGCGATAAAAAGCCTTGAGATCGTGAAAGGAAAGTACTCTGAATTTTATCTTATGCAGGATGAAAATCAGGCTATTCTTAGACTAGTTCCGGAACCACTGAGTTACTGGATCTGCACCAGTGACGGAAATGAAAAAGCAAAAATTAAAGAAATGGAGGATAGGCATCCGAATGAATCAAAGATTCAAATTCTGCAACGACTTGCCTTTGAAAACGAATTGGATAGATCATGAAGGTGTTTAAATTAAAAATATTGTCAGCGGGATATTTTCGGATCTCGGCAATTGTCTTTTTAATTATTGGTCTCATGATCCCGCCAAAAGCTGGAGCGTTTACCGATGGATCTGGATGGACACAGGTTTCCTACTTGATAAAAATTCTCGAGGAGAATATTCGTCGGTATTATCAGCTTAAGACCATGATTGAACTTGCAAAAGACCAGCGGGATTACTTGAGGCTGGTTAACTCGGGACTAGATAATTCATTGGGTCTTATTGAAACCTTACCGATCAAAGATGAAAAAGTACTTTCTGAAATACGAAATTTCAAAAAGGCTGTGGAAAAGATTTCAGAAATCTATGGTGCTGTTCCTAAGAGCAAAGAAGAGTTTATGCAAAGACTACATGATCAAACCATTTCAGAAAGTCTTAGAATGATAAACGATTTTAAAGAATACTCAGTGAAGCAAGAAGAAAACTCAATTCGAGTGGCCATCGATAGCCGGGCAGCATCGCCCAAGGGGGCTATGAGAATACAGGCGGAAACCAGCGCTCAGATTCTTAGGTCACTGTCGCAATTGATTCGGCTTAATACGCAGATGCTAAAACTACAAAGCGAGCAGTTTGGAATGCAAAACAAAATGGGAAAAGATAGCGTTACGAACTTTCAGCGAGTGAATCAGGATCTTGGAAAGAGTTTTAAAGAACTCAACCCACAAATGAGTTTAATCAAATTTTAAATGTTTGATTATTTAAGCGATGTGGGACGAAGTCTGCGCGGCGAACTAGTTTCGACGTACTGGGTTCTTATTGTGCCCCTTGTTCTATTGCTAATAGTGATGGAGTTTCTAAAAAATGACGAGCCCGATGTTAAAGACATTTTCCGGAGGGTTTTAGTTTCGGTGATACTGCTATATAGTTTTGATACCACCTTGAATGCTATTGCCACAATCGGCGATAGCATTACCGATAAAATTGATGGACTTCAAAAACTATGGGACGTTTTAAAGAACCTTGGGCCAAACTATAATAGCGCAAGTAATGATTGGTTCAACCTTAGGGAGACAGCACTCTATATCTTTAATATAGGGGCCTATATCATTGCCTACTTGGGATTTTTTATTTCAAATGCAATGATTCACTTTGTGTGGACCATTTTATTTGTGTGTTCCCCCCTGATGATACTAGCCTATGTGGCTAGACAAACTGAACATGTGACTTTTAGTCTCTACAAGGGGCTAGTGCAAGTGGTGCTTTGGAAAATTTTGTGGAGTCTTCTTGGCGTATTGTTACTCAAGCTAGCTATGAATCCAAAAGTGACCGGGATGGAAGACTATTTGATGTCTATAATTATCAACTTATCCATCGGTCTAAGCATGCTATTTATTCCAATTGCAACAAGATCACTAGTTAATGATGGTATGGAAAGCGCGGCTTCAGCTATTACGGCTGTTCCGACTATGGCAACAGGAGTTGCTCTAAAAGCACAAATGGCAAAACTTGCTAAAGGCATAGCTAGCGGCGCTGTTTCCGGTGGAAAATTTGCAGCTAAGCCCATCACTAACCCTTTTGTTGGCAGAGCGGAGCTACTAAGGCAACGACTGAATCCAAAACTGAATCAAATGAAAAAAACATATGAAAATCTATTTTTACCTAAAGATCAAAAACAAGGAAGAAATGACAAACGAAGATAGTTTAAAAAAAGAAAACTTAAAAACTGTAAGATCAACTCTTGATCACTGGATTGATACAAATAATCAGCTACGGCTTTACAAATGGATTGGCGCTATTTGTGCCGGTATAGGAATGCTTTTACTGTGCGTGGTTTTATTTCAATCGCTGAAATCACCGCTTGTGATTTATGACGACGGATCAAGTAAAATACCGCTTAAAAGTGAGTCTAAGCCTTTTAAGATTGATGAAGAACAAATTAGTCGCTTTCTAACGGAATATTTATTTCTATATTTTAAATGGGAAAAACTTGATCCTGATAAAATCATAAAAGAAATAGGTCCATTCACTAGCGATGCTTTGTCTGAAAAAATTAATATTCAGCTTCTTCAAAGGCGAGATCGGGATTTTAAAAACCAATCCGTTTCACAGGACATCGCCCATGTTAAAATCAACGTGAACGAAAAGGAAATTACGGCTACATACGATAAAGTACTTCGCATTTCGGGCATACCGCTAGTGGTCCCTTGTGAGGCCTCTTTTCAAATTGTTGATGGACCTGTTACGAATTGGAATCTGCTTGGTCTATACGTAAATGGTATCATCGAGCATGAAGGTGCAAAAGGCGATTAGGCTATTGGTGCTATTACTAGGGATATTGGCGCTGTGCCACATGGCTTTAGCGGGAGGTGTTAGGACTATCGTGGCAGGGCCTAGCTCAATGGAATCGATTAATCTAAGCCTAGGAAAATCAACGGTATTAAGATTTAAAGATAAGCCAAAGAAAATAGTAATTGGAAATCAAAACTATTTCGGCATTGAGTTTATTGAAAATGATATTGCCATTCAGCCACACGGACAAATTAAAACCAATATGTTTGTCTATTCGGAAAATCGAACCTATGGATTCTATCTTATTGTTGGGAATAAAAGTCATGATGACCTTGTAAAGGTAGAATGGGATTCAGTAAATCAACAGCGGCCGGTATTTAGTTATCGAGCCCTTGCTAGTTCGGAGAAAAAAGAAATTCGCGGCATAGAAGTAAAATTCAAGAACGGCTTGATTCTTAGACCCGATTCTATCCAATCCATTCAAGGAGTGAAGCTAAATGCTTTAGATCTATTTGCATTGAATTCATCGAAAAATAAATTGGATCTTAAGGATTTAAAACTATTGGTCACTCGAGATGGAGCGACTTTGGATAAGCAAGTGATCGTGAAAGAAAAATCTCAAATTGAAAGCAATGAGCGGGTTAAAGTACGGGTCCTTTTTTCTAGTGATTCAAAACGAGATGCTAAAGTACTGATATCGTTGCCAAATGAAAATCAAAGTTTTCTATTGAAAAAGGAGTTTTTATAAACTCAGTCAAAAAAAATAGATGGAACCTATTTAAAGGAAAAATTTCCGATATCAAGTCGTACTTTTTAAAACGAAATGGTGAAAAAAACGTCGTAAACTTAAAGCGAGTGGGCCTCATAGGAGGCCCTATTTTGTTTTTGATGATTATTACAGCATTCATATTGTCAGACAAAGAAGACACAAGTTTTCTAGGGCAATCGGAGAAACGACTTGTTAATAGCGGCAAAGAACGCGATAAAAATGAGTCAAATGTAAATCATGACAACAGGCGAACGTACTCAGATACAGCCAAAAAAATTTTAGGTGACGGAAAATCCTCAGCGAAAAGCAGCGCAAAGGGAAATAAAGATCGATCAACGTCAGGTATGCAGGCGGCAAAGATTAACTTAAAAGCCAGTCAAGTTATTGTCAGAGACGGAGCTAGTGATCCAGAGCGAAGCATTCCGATTGGAACTAATATGATCGGAAAAACTTTAACGGCAGTTGATACTCGTGAGCCAGGGCAAATAATAAAAATCTTATTACCTTATGGTGGCCGGTCAAAGTATGGAACTGAACTGGAAAAAGGCACCGTCCTTTTTGGACAGGTTATGTATTCAGGACGAGGACGCAAAGTCAGTATCCAAATCAACAAGGGCCTATTTCCATCTGAGCAGGAATTTGATATTAGCGCCCAAGTTTTGGACCCTAAAAATTATTCCACCGGAATCGCTGGTGATACAAACACTGAGTCGGACACTCGGGTATTTGCTGCTCTGGGGTTAAGTGTTGCCTCAGGTGCTAGTGACATAATGATGGAGCGCGAAACTATGAACTCATTAGGGCAATCAATGCCTAAAGCGAGTATTGAAAATGCCATTAAAAAGGGTTTGTCTACTTCGGCCCAGGAAGAAGCTAACCGGCAGATCGAATCCTTTAAGGATACCGAGGACTATATCACCGTTCCCGCCGGGCGAGATGTCATTGTGAGCTTAACAAAAACTTATGTGGAAAAATGACACAAATAAAATCTAAGGCTGGTCATTCCACTAAAGGGTTTGACGATATGATGAAAGTTGTCTCCTTTCTGGCAGGAATTAGTATACGGGGGATAGCAGAGCTTTTTGACCGATTTAAGAGTCTATACTTTATGACTTTTGTTTGGAGCTGGATAAGTTTCTTGACTGTTTTTTCGAACTACAAGCATCTCAAATTGTTACATTTATTGTTTCCAAATGTGTTCACGCCGACGGTGGTTGAAATACTCGTAGAAGAAATGCCGCTACCAATTGTGATTCATACGTTGCTATTAATTGTTAGTCCAATTGCCTTTCTGGGATTCTTGTATGGCCTTTTTACAAAAGATAAAAAGAAAGAGATTTCTCAGGCGCTTGGACACCTTGGTTTAAAAACCGCCCAAGGTAGGGAGCCTATTGTGAGCAAAGTAGTGAATTTAGATGAACATAGGCAAAGGATTTTGGTTTCAAGTATTGGAATAGGTGTTGACCGGTATCTAGAGAAAAAGTCAGATCTTGAAATGGCTTTGGGAGCCACCGTGGAATCAATTAGGACAACAGCGAACAATAAGTTTATTGAAATTTTAAGCACGACTAAGATTATACCGACTATGTTACCTTATTCGGAGACGGCTAAGTATATTACCGAATCACTTTCGTTTCCTATTGGAGAATCTCTAGGGGGTATTCAAGTTCAAGAGTTGTCGACTCTTCCACACATGATGATAGCCGGGGCTTCCGGTGGAGGTAAAAGTAATTTCTTTAAACAAACACTGCTGAGTCTAATAAAGAGCACGAAAAATGTTCAAGTCTACATTTTGGATCTAAAAAAAGGCATCGAAGCCAAAGAGTTTTCATGCCTACCAAATGTCAGCATTGCTAAAACTGAAATTGAAGCTAACTTACTTCTAGCCAAACTTAGGCAGGAAATGATCCATCGCTTTGATCTGCTAGAAAAAAATGGACGTATTGCAATTGATCCAGAAAATGACAAGAAAGACTATATTGTCATAGCTGTCGATGAGGCATCGGTCCTTTATGGAAAGACAAAAGTCAGTAAGGAGCGTGCGAAAAATGTAACTCAAGCTCGAGAACTCACTGACGATTTAGCAAAACTAGGACGAGCGGCTAAAATGAATCTCATTATTGCAACTCAAAAAGTGACCACAGATACAATTGATACAAAGATTCAAGAGAACATGGGCGGCCGAATTTGTTTCAGAGCCAACACACTCCAGGGATCGATGACCGTGCTTGGAAATAAAATGGCGTTTGAACTTCCCGATGTCAAAGGGCGCGCAATATGGGCAAATGGTACCACTTTTACGGAAGTGCAAACTCCGTTTGTAAAAGAGGAAGTACTCAAAGATGAAATCAATAAGATCAAAATGGAATTTGAAACCGGCGCAAGATCAAATTTCTCATTGCCATTTAAAGCAACGGTTGAAGTGACTAGTGGACCTGAACCTACATAAAAAAGTAAATAAAATTGGCTAAGAATCCAATTCTGACTGACAGAGAGAGGTTCTTGTTAAGGGGCCTCATTGAAAACAAGGTAATGACCAGAAATCAAATTCACCGACAAGTTTTTCCAAGTGTAGGTAAAAAGAGTCTTAGTCGATGCCTGAAGCGATTACTGAATATCGGTTTTATTAGCGATAAAATGCAAAAACGAATTAGTAAAAATGATATTTTCTACGAGCTTACGGACTCGGGCCTAGAGTATGGGATGAAAATCTATGATGCGGAGTTTGTGCAGAAACCAACTCATTCTTACACATTTGAACATGATGCAGGATTAGTTGATATTAGATACCGCATTGAAAAATCAATAATGTTGGACGTGTATTATACAGAAAATATGCTACAGTGTTTTAGTCATTTGCAGTCTGATGAACGTCTTAAGCCATTTATTAATATGAAATCTGACGCGGCGGCATTTATAAATATGAACGGAAAACTAAAATCGGTGGCGATTGAGTATGAGCCCACAAAGAAGTGGATCGATCGCTATAGGGACAAAATTTTGTATTACTATGTCAATGCTAGCATAGATTTAGTGTTTTATTTCTGCAAAGACGAATCAACAATGAAAGCAATTCAGCAGATCGAGCGAGAGATTCATCCTGAAGGCCATTCAAAAATGTATTTTATTTTGTTTCATGACCTCAGACCACTTGCAAAATCAATGACATTTAAAAACAGAAATCAGGTCACTTTAGGAATCAAATAGTGACTAGTTTTACTAGCGGCGCACTGGCGGCGCGCCGTTAGTAAAATCTTTGTAAACAATTGAAATTACGAGCAACTGACAACCAAAAGTTAGAGTCAGTTTTAAATATATGGAATTTAAAATTCTAGAAGGATAATTATGAATATACGAAATATAATATTGGGTGTTGGTACAATATCGCTAATGGGATGTACTACGATGAAAGAATCATTGTTACTAGGTACTGGTATAGGAGCAATTAGTGGAGCAGCTATTAATAGCCAAATCGATAGAGACAATGATAGCGCCAAAAATAACGGAGCTATGTTTGGCGCGGCCATTGGACTTGCCGCAAGTTATTTTATCCACGGCAGTCTTGAGGATAGAGACAATCGTATTCGGCAGGAAACTTTATTGAATCTAGATCGGTTCAATGTGTCTCGGCCAAGTATGGCTAGCAGTGAAGCCGATCCAGGCGATTACTTTGTAACTCAACCAAAAGTTGAAACGCAGTGCTTTGATTCTGATGTCAAAGGAAACAAGCTAATTGAGGCCCACTGCGAATCAGTTATTGTTGAAAGACCTGAATGGGCAAAGCGACAAAAAAAGATGCCTACGCGTGGGAAATAAAATCTGATGCGAGTCATTCTATCAAGTGATGCGGCCGATGATTTAAAAAAGATGATTAAGGAACTAAAGACAAATAAAGGGGTCAGCGCGACCCCTTCGGAGGTTACATCTTGGATTGTTCGAGAGTTTGGTGCAAAACATTTTAAGTCTTCAAGGTCGGATATGGCTAAAGCCTTCACCAATCTATCAAAACTTGTACGTGAGAATCTAAAAAAGAGCGCTAGTAATGAGGAGCTTATTGCTGCGCTGAGGGAGTCGTTAGCGGCCAGTGTAGTGAATAAAACGCCACGAGTCCGCACGCAATCAAAAGGCGATTCGACTATCGTGAGTAATGTCGACTTAAAAACCGATAGGCAGGATAAGGGGTCGCAATAGTGATATTTAAAAATAAATTATCTCACACTACGAGCATCGCATCTGAACTTTTGTTTTCTAAAAATAGAATAGATTTTTTTAGTGAAATTCGATATAACTAAAGAAAGAGAGGCTAACTCCTCAATTGAGGAACCACTAGTTTCTTCGTTCTTTGACAATCGGTTAGAATGGTTAACGTCGCGTGAAGCTGCATTGTTTTTGAGGGTATCTGTAGGACAAATTCGCAATATGGTTTGGCGAAGACAAATTAAGTTCTACAAGTTGGGTCGCAAACTCAGGTTTCAGAAAAGAGATGTTGAAAAGTTACTCCGTCCAAGCGGAATGGAGAATAATTTATGATTCAATCTTATTTGGATAAAGACTCAGGACAAATGCGATTTTCAGTTTATGTCAATATCAGGTCCACAAATGGTGGCGGAAGGTTGCAGAAACGAAAAAACAATTTAAAAACCCAGGCCGAAGCTCTTCGAGCAGAGGCCCAGTTAACAAAAGAATGTCAGCGCGAACTTTGGCAAAGAGAAAACACCGGACAAGTCTGGAAGAATGTGGTGGATAAATTTGAAGAGTTTTTGCTATCTGCAAAAGCTCAAAATTTAAAAGAGACTACAAGGATTGACTACATCGCTAGCATCAGGCGGCATTGTAATCACTGGAACTCAAAATTTGTTGGTGATATTAGTTTAGCTGATGGCCATGAACTTTTTAGTGATTTGACAAAAAAGGGACTTTCACAAGGGCATCAGAAAATCATAAAAGCTGTGATTATTCGAGTTTATGATTTTGCAGCTAAGCATCGTTTGATTAGTCCAATGATTATTTGTCCAATGCATAGTTTTAAGTTTCCAAAGCAAGAGGACAAACTTCCGGAGATATTAAATCTATCTCAGATAAGAACTTTGATGACTCAAGCTAAGAATTTAAAACATGAGTGGTATCCGATTTGGGCGGTGGCCCTATTAACAGGAATGCGAAACGGTGAATTGCATGCCTTGTTGTGGGAAGACGTGAATTTTGAAGATAAATTAATTCATGTCACTAAATCCTATGACACTCGAACCAAGCGCACAAAATCAACAAAGGCTGGCTACTGGCGATTTGTAACGATATCGCCGGAACTAGAGGCCCTGTTGAGAGAGTTGAAAAGATCTGATCCTGATCGGCCGTACGTTCTCCCAAGACTCAGTAGATGGGATCAAGGTGAACAGGCTAAACGGCTCAGACAGTTTTGTGGAGGCATTGGTTTACCGAGCGTAAGGTTTCATACTCTGCGTGCGTGTTTTGCAACCCAGTTAATGAAGCAAGGTGTACCCCCGATTCAAGTCATGAAAGTAGGCGGCTGGAAAGATTTAGATACAATGAATCGATACATCCGTCTTGCAGGGATTGAAATCACTGGCACCACTGATAGCTTAAAGGTTCTTCCGGAATCAGTAGCTTTTGCCAAAGCCGTCGATTTGATAGTGACATAACGTGACGCCAAGCCTTTTGCGTAAGGCTTGGCTACCTTCTGGCTACTTGGCTTGCTAAGTTCTTAATTGGATTAGGTTTCCATCCTATCCGCCATTTATTACAATCATTTTTTCAAAAATAAAAAATCTCAAAACAAAATAAAGTGTTAGCCAAGTAGTGTTTTTGGTTCAGTATTTCTAGAAATTTCTGGGTATTTCATAATTTGGTAGGATTTTGGTAGGCGTCTGGTAGGGCTTGGGGGTTTCTGAACAAGGATCAGGAACACAAAGAGTTTTGGTCATGGGTTCGAACTTGTGTTTCAATTTAAATTTGTGGTGGAGATACTGGAAATGAAAAAACGCTCTGATTTGCAGAGCGTTTTATTTGAAGGTTTGAAATTCAAACTAGAGACTTTGGTGTAAAAAACCATCAAGGCTCTAATTCCATTATAAAAGAATGCTATCTGGAGGGGATTCGTCTTTCCATCCATTTTTATCTAAAGAAGTAATTGTGTTCTCTCCAAAAAAATAGATTTTCGATGGGGTAATAGTCATACTCATTACGAGTGATTCTGAAGGCAATTGGATAAAATTTAATTCGTGTCTATTCTTCCAGTCGAGTTCAAACAATGAGCCGTTGCTTGATCTTACAAAACACCGATTTTGCCAGAGTTCGACATCAACGAAAGTTTCTTCAGGAAAGGTATGATTAATTTGCTTCCATTTGTTATTCTCACCTATAAAGAGAGCACCATCTTTGCCCCCGATGACAACGCCTCCCTCGGGAAGACATCGAACCACATACAGATCAGCATTTGTTGGTGAGTCAACTTTTAACCAATTGTTCATTGTATACTGCCAGATTTCGCCGCTTCGGCCGACTGAATAAAGGTTTTCTACGTTGAGACCATCTATAGAATCTAAACCAGTAATTAACAGATCATTTTGAGGGAGGCGAAGGTTCTCGTCAAAGCGATCCCATATATTTGAGTCGAGCGCGCGCCTATAAATCATCCGGCGCATTCCCACGACGTATATAAAATCACCAATCACTCGAATGCTTGAAACTGGACGCAAAGAGCTCGGACCATCATTTCCAGCGTCTAGAACTTCAATACTAGATCCTAATTGTAGACTTCTAACCTTTAAGGTTCCCTCGAAACCCACATATACTGCTGTGCCTCCATTGCTATCAAATGCGGCCATATCATAAGTCCGATTTTTCCACTGGTAGCGCTTCCACTCACCCTCAATTCGTTCCCAAATTATTGTGTGAGGGACATTGCGATCTTCTAACTCTTTCGCTATTCCGGCAATATAAATATGACCTTTTTCGAGGACAGCACCATGGATGAATCTATAAAGCGAATTGCTCTTTTTGATTTTTTTCATATCTTCATCTTACAACTGCATATCTTGTTGTCTAGAAAAGGAATGTTTTCGTGTTGCAGTTCAATAACATCTAAAATGATTTGTAGTACTAAGCTTAACTTTCAAGTCAAGAACCTATTGCGTTTTCAATATACGGAAATGAACTTGTCCAAAAACACAAGCTAAATAGAACATTTCAAACTTGTATCGAAAACCCTATTCATTACCGCAGATTTCCCGTAGATTCGCCAGGGGTCATCCAGGGGTTTGATGTAGGTTATTCGTCGGTAAGTTGGCTTTACCGACCATCAAGCAAATGAGGCTAAACTATTAGAATAAATATTAAAACCACAGTATTTCAAAATAAGTATTTCTGCCATTGGGTACCCATTACGGGGGTCACATTATAATTTTGAAAAACGACTTGTCCATTTCGGTTGGTAGGAATTGGTAGGGTACAAAAATGGAGATCAATTATATCAAGCGCTTACACCACAAACGCCCTCTCCGCCATTTAGTGTCTCGAAAAATCAAGTCCCTGAAATTAAAATCAAAAATTTTTAAATGATTCAAGTGTTTGAAAATACTTGTTTGAAGACGTCCCCGGTTTGACTCGGGGTTCAGAATATTTCCGGGTATTTCTGCTCATTTCAAAATCTTGCTACAGATTACTACAACTTTTGCTACACAGATTTTTCTATGGCGTAACTTTAGCAATACTCGGTCGTCTTGAACTATTCTTGTTCGATTTTCAAAAGCGTCCCCGTTAATGGACATCTAAAATTTTAAGAATTTTTGGAAAATTGATTCTGGGACGAAAAAATTTAATGTCCACAAAGATTTGTAAAACTATGATCGCTTTTTGGTCCCAGAAGAAGGGTTATTGTTCAGTTTTGCAAATGATATCATATCCTAATGTTTCGCGGATCGATTTCAATATACCAAGAACACTTGTGACTTTGAGAGTTTTTTTTATTTTTGCCACTGGGTCGCGAATGTCGACGACAATACTTACTACACCTAAAATTTTCCCATCTTCTCCAATTAGACTTGCTCCACTTGATCCTGTCTCTGCATCAACGGTTGAAACAAATGAGTTAGGTTCGCTCTTCTCCTCGTCAAGTAAAACACCAGACGAATAAAATGGAATCCGTTCGTTCAAGTTCATTAAGGGAAATGAAATAGACTGAATTGTTTCGCCTTTGCTTGGAAGGCGATTTCCCAGCTGCAGGCAATTGGTTTTGGGTTTATCTGTGAGCTCCAAGATTGCGAAATCTCCAGTAGGCCATCCTGCACCTGATTCAACAAATTCTTTATACTTTTCGATAAGATCAGGTGCCTCAAGTTGCTTTGGAAAATAAGGGTTTAGCCTTCCATTACTAGCGACAACAAGTTTCGATTTTTTAGTCTCACCATTAATAACCGTTTCACAGGTAATATTTTCTGGTACACGGTTAGGATAAAATCGGCGAAAGTTTAACCACTGAGCCGGGCCTAGATCACGTCGATTAAAGCTTCTATAGTCTGTATATTGATCATCGTTTTCACCCAAAAAACAGGACTTAATACAATGATCCGCGGTTAAGAACATACCCTGATTATTTATAAATGTTCCTGAGCAAGAGAACCCATCAAATTCGGCCCCAAATGATACATTGAGAAGCTTTTGTAGTCCTTGTTTTTTAGCCGCGCTTAGCTCATTTACCATTGTAAGAGGAAAGTGAGTTTCACTACCAAAAATTGGTAAACACCACAAAGAAATAAAAGCAGTAATAAAGAGCTTATTCAATTTAACAATCATCGCTAATTAATAATGCAATCACTTTGCCAAACAACCTGCTGCCAAAACTGGACAAAACCAAATGCTATTTTTCATCCAGCCCTTCAGAAAACCATAAACCTTTTAATACAGCGTTGAAGACGCCGCCCCTTGCAATGAGCGCAGCCCTACAGTGACCTTTAGAAAATAGGTGGTCCCCTTAAATGAGGCGAAAAACAGAGTTGTGACCTAGCGGTCAGGAAGGGTGCCGCCCGAGCCTCAGAAATCGCGGGGAAACACAGGGGACATTCTAGGGATTTACCGTGGGACTTGCTGGGGACGCCGTAGCTTTATTGACCAGATCGCAGTTTCAAATTTTTCGATGTATTCAACAACTTGCGTTGTCCAAACTCCAGGGACGACAACCCGACTGAGTATGTCGTTATCAGTGCGCTTACAACATTCAGCAATAGCTATGAAACAGGCGCGCAGACTTTGCCATCACACCAATAAACAGTTTCTTGCTACAACTTACTACAGATTAGTTATGCGGGTAAGAAATGATGAAGACTTTCAACGAGTTAAAAACTTGGGAAATAGTATTTTCCCTCTCCGCCATTTATCACAATCATTTTTTCAAAAATAAAAAATCTCAAATCAAAATAAAGCGTTAGCCAATCAGTGTTTTTGGTTCAGTATTTCTAGAAATTTCTGGATATTTCATAATTTGGTAGGATTTTGGTAGGCGTCTGGTAGGGCTTGGGGTTTTCTGAACAAGGGTCAGAAATGCGAGGAGTTTTGGTCATGGGTTCGAGCATAAATATCAAGAAAGATTTTTAAAATCACCATTAAAAAAACTCTGATTTGCAGAGCATTTTATTCGAGGAATTGAAATTCAAACTAGTGGTTCTAAGGCGTATTTTATTACTTCTTCAAAGTATCACTTCGAACAAGAGTTACTTTTTTCAAATCCTTAGCTGGATGTCTCAGAAGTTCAAGTGCCAATAAAGATCCTTTTGGACCCTTAAGTAAATTTACGACTTCTTCTAAAGATTTTTCTGCAATCTGAATAGGTTCCGAATTTGAATCTCTCTTCACGGAAGTAATCAGGTCATTCTCCTTCAAACCCGCATTGAAGGCTGGAGAAGCCGGTTGTACCTTTTTAATTACAAAAGTTGAATTTGGACTTGCCTCAATAGTTACACCAACTTCACTCACAGTTTCGATGGACATCTGGGCAAAAGAAATTTGAGCTAAGAATAAAGAACAAATTAAAATTTTCATTAAAACTTCCAAATATTTAACATTTATTTTTCCTATTGATAAATGGGTGCTGCATCATAACCCAATGTTCTCGTGTTGCAGTTCAATAATATTAACTCAAAAAGAGTTTAAAGAACAAGCCACGTCGGTCGCAAAACGCGTCATAAAAATGCCTCCGGTTCTCGGAGATTGGAGTGTTGAACTAAGTCTAAAACATGGGATACTTCTATTGAGAGGGGCAATAGTAATGAATTCTAAATTGATTATTGTTTGTGGAACACATGGCAAAAGATTAGGCTGCGCGGTTTGTTCCCATCTTGTACAGGCGCAAGACAAGATTGTTGGTTTCATAGAAAACAATGATGATCCAAATGATCTTCAGGCATGGTGCGAGCAATGTGAAGTGATGTACCTTAAAGAGAAAGGCCTCACTGTGGAGTTTGAAAAATTCCATGAACTTCAGATTATATGCGACTTGTGCTACCAAACTCTAAAATCCAAACATTCTGTAACGTGACCCTTGTCCATGAGTCCATTTTTTTGTCCATAGGTACAGGTAGAACAACAATGGCAATCATGTTCTGGAAACATGAAAATCATTGCCGCCATCGAAGCTCCCAAAGTGATTCGAAAAATCCTTAAGCATATGGACCTTGCCACTAAACCGCCGCCACTTTATCCAGCCCGTGGACCAACAAAAACAACCGTGGTAAATCAAAAGTACGTCACAAATTTCAAAAATTAGTGAAATTCCTTGCCAACGACCCATTCCAATCACACAACTTTAACAACAATGAAGGCCAACATAGATGTTAGACTTTAACGATTCGGCCTTTGAACTGCCTATCCTCGCGATCTGGGACGTAAAATAAATACACTGCAAACTATGATTTGGATGAAGACGGTTTCCGATTAATATTTATACTTTCGGCGCAAAAGTAGTAGCAAGTAGTAGGCGGCCCAAAAAACGGTTAACATGAACAACGCTGGTCCCGTTCCAAACCACATGGCCGCACACCAAGGACCTACCTTATAACGATAGAAAAATGCCCAAGTAACCGCCGCGATAATCGCAGCGAAAATCGCGTTTTCAATAAGCTCACTATCCATTGGAGCAATGGGAGTTGGACTATGTTCACATCCAATTAGATTCGCCATTTCGGCGGCTAACTCTTTTGTGCCGTATTCATCAAAAGAGGAATAGCCGGTCCGAATCGTGTTTCCGTTCCTTACGGTGATATATATAAAATAGGATCGCGAATCTACGGGGCCTCGGCGACCAACACCGGTTACGCCCACCTTTTGAATCTGATCAAAAGGTACAACTCTAATTTCTTCGCCAGTAAAAAAACTTTTGCGTTTAAAAATTACTCGCTTCGTATCAGATTGGATTTCTGTTTTACGTTCGTCTTGATTGATCAACGCTAAGCCGCTGATCGACGACAACAGTAAGCCCAGGAAAAATGCAGCTCGTTGATTTCTATCTGGTTCTTCCACTTTAGCGGTCAGAAATAAAAAAATTAAACCAATGACCAACAAAACAACCGCGATTAAATTGCCTTTTTTCTTATCCGATTCGATTATCATATTTATAAATACTAAATTGAGTTCCAATCTAAACAAAATAAAATTTTGGCCAGGGTGCCAGGTCCCATTTCTTGCTACAACAAGTCATTTTCTGAAATAATAGGCCGATTGTCTTGCTGATTTTTTTTTCGAAGTAAAAAACTGATGTTTCAGTCCCCACCTAAATCCTTCCAATTTATCTGGGTCTGGTAGTGTATTTAGCCATTCAATAGTTCCGTTGGGATCTGAAAAAAATGTCGGGTCATCTGCTAAAGGAAACAAAATTTCTGATCTATTCAAAACTCCCCTTAACGTACTGTCGCGATAGTCTTTAGCGTAACCTTTACAGATGCCGCCTTGGATCTTCAGGACAAAACGATAAAAGCTTATCAAAAGGGTTCTATTTCGGCTCATACATTTACTCAAATGTTGACCACTGTAGATTTCAAAAGATCAAAAAAAATAAATCAAAAGTAATTTTGTATTAATTTAAACATCTAGCAAGTGCGCTAGAGAAAGTCATTTATGGAAAGTAAAATAGAATCCACTAAAATATTTCCTCGAAAAGCAATTAAAGTCATCTTGGAGTTCTTGGTTCTAAACCCTACATGTGGTTTGGCTCTATCGAATCTCTCTACTTTCAGCAGTGAATCGAGCCCTATTCGTTGCACTTATCTATAAAATTTTGATTGAGCAATCTAAAGGCCTGTGTACTTTTTGCAAAAATAGTTTTGGACACATAAAAAATTGGGAAACTATTTATTTTTTGACAAAACTTCCGAAATTAAATTGATGATTCGATACGGGTATATAATTCTTCAAATAGTGTTATTGAGTCTATTGTCCGGGTGTTTCTTAGATGCGCGTATTGAGCGACTTAATCCCACCCATGTAACATCTAGGGAACTTCCTCCAGGTTCGAATACTCCAACTCCTTCAAAGCCTACGGTTAGTTTTTCAAACATTGCACAGGTCGTAAACGAAGCAAGTGGCACCACCATTGTGCAGGTCAGTCTTTCCCAAATTAGTGACGTCGATGTAAGTGTTGATCTTTCTACAAAGGGATCTGCCGGAACTCCAGGGGATGTAATAGCAAGCCTATCGAGCCCGATCGTGATACCTGCCGGACATTTAGCAGCACAGATATCAATTCAAATTGTAGATGATTCCGATATAGAACCTTGGGAAGAACTTATCTTAACACTTAACTCTAGTACGAATGAAGTCCTAGGTATAGCGTCGCACGCTATTAAAATATTGGATAATGATAATGGACCTATCTCAGTATTTAGATCTATTGGGCCATCGAACATATCAGCGTTGGCTAGTGGAGGAATAACTAGTATTTCTATTCAAAACTCCATTGCTTCATTTCAAGAAAATTTGCCTAGTAACATCGGTGTTGGTGATGTTGTTCAATACGATTCAGATAACGACGGGCTTTACGACGCTATAGGGTTTATTTCAGTACGATTAGATAGCAATAGGTTCTATCTACAAACTTCCAATGGAGGATCCGCCATCGGAACTACTGCTCCTAGCCTGACGTGGAAGGTTTATCGCGCCTATACATCATTAAGTGATGCTCAAAGTGGAACCGAGAATACGGGTATCCTTTCCGGTGCGTCATGTAATTTAAGTTGTGCTTCGCTTGCTAACTTTGACACTCGAACTACGGGGACGGATTTAGTGGCAGGCAACCTAATTTACAATTTTGCTGGCTACGCTGACGCTACTGATAACACTAACGTAGATCTAGCCAATTGGGTTACTAACAATTCTCATTATATTAAAATTTTTGCTCCGAATAATTTATTTGAGGCTGGACAAAGTCAGCGGCATCAAGGTTTTTGGGCAAGCGGAGGTTATGAACTGAGTAATACAACTTCGTCGTATTACCCGACTCTAAATGTTAATTCTGAAGATGTACGTGTTGAAGGTATTAAGATTTCTCAAGGAATCGATTCCGGAGTTGAAGTGGTTCGGGTTGCGGCTAGTACAGCAGCAGGAACATTCTATTTCGATTCATGCATAGTTACTCGGACTGTTTCTACTTTTATAGGCGGTGCAATCAATGCCATATATGTCAATAGTGGGGGAAACATAAATTTTAGAAATTTTATTTCTAATAGCATCTTCTATGGGGTTAATAATGCATCGAATCCCGGTACTACTCTTGTTTTAAATTCTACGACAGTGTTTTATAACAATACGATTTTGACTGCCAATGAAGGAGTGATTTTTTACGGACCTGCTATTGCCAAAAATAATATCGTTCAAGGGGCGACTGCTAACGCCTATTCCTACTATGATTCATTCGTAGGAGATTATAATCTTGCTAATACAGTCTTCACTTATTTTTCTTCTTCGAGTACAAACGACGTTGTTAGTGCTAGTGTTCATTTTATGAATGCGTCTTCTGACGACTACCGATTGAGATTGACGGATGTTTCAGCTAAGGGTCGCGGTGTCGATCTATCAGCAGATGCTAATTTTGCTTTTATTTCAGATATCCAAGGAATCACAAGAAGTAGCCCATGGGATATCGGAGCTAGTGGGGTCTCGCCTTAACTCGTTCACATTCTATATTTTCAAGGAAAATGATCGCTGCAAGCACCCGTCCAAGATAACTATCTTCCATTCCGATTTTTGATTCGATTTCCCACGCATCTAGATTCGGGTAATTACGCACTAGTTGAAGTATTTGACCCTCGCCATATCGGTAAGCCAAGATAACTAAATTCCAATTTTTGAAAAGTTCATAAAGCGTATTTAGATATTTAACAGCAACCTCGGAAGATTTTTTCAAATCCAACCGTTCATCTATTCTATTGTCCACAGCCAACCCATACATCTGAGAAGTATAGATATCAAAATTCCAAATTCCGGCATTTTCTTTTCCACTTAAGTTTCTATATTTTGTCTCAACATAAGGAATTGCGGATAAAGATTTAGGAATCCGTTGTAGCTGAAACAAATTTTGAATCATTTTTCTATTGGTGCAAAGTTCTTTGGAGACGTTTAGATTGCTATCTTCTTTAATCAAAATAAAGAGCGCTCTAAATACTTCTGATTTGAGATCAATTGGCAGGTCCGAATTATTTGTAACTACTTTAATCCAATTTTCCATCTTTTTTTCATGGAATAAATATAAAAACAAAAATTGAATTAAAACTAATAGAAATATACTTAAAAATAATGATCTATTTTTTATAGTCATCCTCATCTAAATCAAAAAATAAAACGGATGAATATTGATAATTGGAATCACGGAAATTTAAAAGTCCAAGATACTCATGAAACAGGAACTCTTTTTTTTGTCCTATACTTTGATGAGCCCAAACGGATTTATTGATGGTAATTTCTCTATAAAATGGGCCTTTCGTGTTCTTTCCATCCTTAAGCATTCCATGTTGGAAACGAAAGGAAACAGGTTTCGAATCCAATATTAAATTCTGATTATTTTTTTTCGGTAATTTGATAGTGTTTATAGCGTCTTCGAGGGACTTAATAGAGAACTTTGGAGGAAGATTTTTTACTTTCTTATTTTTCAAATCAGTTAAAAGCAATTGCGAAATATGTTGAATGTCGTCCTTTAGCTCAACATCTGAAATTACTCGATTAATACGAGATAAAATAGAGTTTCTTAACCAATAGGGTGACTTGCGGCAAGTTTTCGCCAATTCAATAGCTTTATTTTCTGAGATTTTGATATCGGCTTGAGCTAAGTACTTTTGAAGAACCACTTCGTTCTTCATTTCTTGAGTCACGGCTTCCCATTTTAGTTTGTGGAAATAGATATGGCCTTTTGAATCACTTATTTCTGAATCACTAGATTCTACCTCGGTGCTATCAATGGTCGCAAGCAACCTGTTCGCCGAAATTATATTTTTCAACCCACAATCGGCAGTACTTTGAATTTCGACGGCAAAAATTCTTCCAGCTTTTACGAACTTAAGCGAAGAAAAGTCGCCACCCCATGTTTCTTGTCCGGCTTTTAATGAAATAGCAATCAAAATGGTAAAAAGAAAAAATGTTTTCATCTATTTAGAGCCTCTACTTAAAAAGTTTGAGATAGGATAAAAGGAGACGGAAAGCTGATATATTCTATCTTTGGGGTCAACATTTTGCATTAAAGACATAAAACGTCTCCTAAAGTTTTTAATAAGTTTTTTAGCTTCAGAAATTTTTGACGAAGAAATTGCAAGTGTAATTCCCGAGTGATCGCGAATATCAATGGGATCCTGTTCTAGTGAGTCTATACTTTTGAGCAAAAACTGTTTTTGGATTTGTCTGAGTTCTTTTGTGGTAAAAGGACGCTGGTCAATTGTGGTATTTGCATTTTTTAGATAAAATTTATTTTTATTGTTAGCCTCAAGCAGACCAAGTTTGACTAAATGTAGAATAGCGTTTTCCGCCTCTAATTCTGAAATATTAAAAAATCTACTAATTTGATTTTTAGTCATTTCCACGTCGGGCATGCTATATAATTCTAAGATCGCGAAAAAATGCCAGCCTGCAATTAACGGCACTGAGTCGAAAGGAATTCTATAGAACTTGGCAGGTTTACGTTTGTTTTTCCTTTCTAAATATTCTGTTTTTTTAATTGAGTTTACTTTGTAAAAATCAATTTCTTGCACGGTAAGTCCTAGTTTTTTGCCAAGTTTATCAATTTGATTTAAGGTGCACTTGCGGTCTCCACGCAAAAGTTTAGATAGAAATGATGGCTCTAATCCCAAATATTTTGCAAACTGTCGTAAAGAGTATCTATAGTTATTCTGCTTTCTTTTATTTAGTTCAAGAAAAAGATAATTACGAAAATTATTTTCTAACATCATTCAATATCCAGGAAATGTTTGCCGTTGTTACAAGCTAATAGGAAATAGAAGTATAAGTAAACTATTTTTTGTGTGTCCAAAAAGGACATGGCTAGTATTTATGACCTCTAAATAGGAACCAATCTGAAATAGGTGTATTTAAAATTTGCGGGTATCATTTTGACTAGGGAACTTCTTTCCTATTTCTAAATCCTACCCTTGTAGTATAGTATAGGTCTTGAGGGGTGGAAATTTGAAACCATTAGGTAGTTATTTAAGTTTTTTTAAAATTATTACTTTTGCTCTATTTTTTGTTTTATTAGTTAGTTTTCAAAATTGTTCTGGTCACTTTGTAAGTGAGAGTAGTTCAATTTTACAACGAGATCCTATCTCTGAATTACCTGCTGTTAATCCTGTCACTTCACCACCAAATGGTAGCAACACATCTGAAGTGGGGTGTTCGCCATTAACACCAATTAATAGTCCATATGGTTCAACTGATCCAATGACTTTAGTTAATGACAAGTCAATCATTCCAATTCCGAATAAAGGCGTATATCCCGCAAAAGGCTTAATTGTCACAGATCCTATAACTGGCTTTAAGATCACTCGATTTGCAGATAAAAGTGAATTAATTGGCGACTATGGAAATAAAAAGAGCTCTTTGTCAGCTATTGTTTATTCAAGGTATACTCCATCTAATATAACAGGCGAGTTTGTTTTAGTGCATGGTGATAATAGCACTAGTGCTTGGATATATAGAGTATCAGATAACAAGATGATTGCTCCGATAAAATTTAACAAAACATCTGATCCATCAACTGGTCGAAGTGTGGGTGAGGTGAATGAAATTCGTTGGAATTACACTTGCGATCATCCGTACCGATTCTATTTTGTTGGCCATTCTATAGGTAACTCATACGCGCTTAAAAATGAAAATGTTAACATGAGTTTTTATTATATGGATCTAGATCCTCAGAAATTGACTTTGTCGCCACCAGCATTAATTCATGATTTCTCTTCTGAATTCCCGGCTAATTCGTATCCTAACGCGTTGATCATGAATGACGTGGAAGGGGACTCTTCGAATGACTCACGTTATTGGGCTTGGCAAGTGATGGACTCCGGGACAGGTGGAACTTGGTTACCTTACGCCTTTTTTGTTTATGATCGTATTCAAAATAGAGTTTTATCAACAATGCAGCCTTCATGTTCTGGGTACACAAAGGCCCCCTGCGTAGTTATTAATTCACCAACAGCTCCAGTAAATCATATTCGTCGGCCTAATATGGTGGAAATGTCGCCCTCTGGTTTGAGAGTTGTTATTCATTTTGAGTATGTGCCAACGGATCCCCAATATGGAGAAACTGCGAATGTAAATACGTTGGTAGATGGACCAAAGGCGTTCTTGAAAGATTTTTCAGATCCAGTTCGAATAGGTTCTGATGCGTCTCATTCGGGATGGGCATGGGGATTAAATGGAGAAGAAATGTTTGTTTCTCAAAATAATCGAAATGACTGGATTGAAGCTGTTGATATTTCAAGTTCAGCCGCAGCAAAGTGTACATTAATACCAAATAGCTATGCAAATGCTTACACCTGTGGCGTTAAAGCCATAAGTTATCCAGAGTTAGATGGCGGATCATGGTCGATTGGAATGCATTTCGGAAAAATATATGATCGCTCTAAAAAAGGATTTTTGTTTATGAATACCTATAATGTTGAATCATTTTCAAATACCTGGGCGAAGAATCAGAATCTTTTAGTGGCAATTCAAGATGCGACAACTTTAGGTTCGAAAGTTATTAGGTTGGGATCATCTTATAACCAATACTTCGATTATCGAAGTGAAGGATCAGGAGCTTTGGATTTTTCCGGGGCCAATATATTTGCAACCGCAAATTGGGGATTTACTGACGGTCGTGGCGATGCGACCCGAATCGCATTGCCGGCGAGTATATGGAGAAGGTAGTATTGTGATCCCATCGCCCCGGTTTAGTTGACACATCGTTAAACGAATGCACAGGGTTCTCTTCTTAATGGTTCCCCTCGAGAAGATAACTATTCTGGTTTTTCCATTATAGAGTTTATGCGATTTCAAAACGAAAACTAAGCGTTAAAAAAATACCGCCGTATTTTCTGCAGGACGATCTAAAGTTAGAATCCCGAGGACCGAAGAATTATTCAAAGTTCAAATTGATGCGAGTATTGCCAGTGAAGCTTTTGAGGTTATTTTGCATTCGACCACCAGAGCTCGATATGCCCAGCCATAGGTGTTAAATTTTTGCTTGCTTGAACTACAGGTAAAGAAACTCGGCCTGTAGATGGTATTTGATATTCCTCTGACACCATGGAAGCCGCCTTGGCGATGGCGTTTGCACAAGCAAGGTCCGCTTTATTGTAATAGACCACTGTTGGAGGTGTGGCTCTAGGAATTTCAAAACTTTTCGGTGACGCTCCTTGATAACGGGCTTTATAACGTCTTTCAAAAGAATCTAGAACTCTATTAAGAGGCAGGACCTGCATGCCACCCTCTTTAAAAGGAGTGATTGCAAGTTGTTTTAGTAAAATGGCGTCCCCACAATCAGGAGTGTCATAGCAATAGATATTTAATGTTTTTCCCCGGCAAGACGCTATCATCGTTGCTTGTTCTTGCACTTGTGGGTCTGCCAACAATACCATTGGAAGAAGAAATACTATTATAATATTTTTTTTCATAGGGTTCCCGATAATGCTCAAAGTTTGGGGATTAATTTCCCAATTTTCAAACTGAGTGAATCTACAAGTTATGGAAATGCAATTTAGGACTCATTATAGAGTGTGGTTTAATCTGAACGTATGGAAAACTCATGTCTCAACTTTATACAAAGTGACAGAATTAATCACACAATGTGGTCTCTCCGGTTTTAAGCAGGGTCGGGCAATTTGAATAGAAATTTGTCAGTATTGCTACTATGTAAATCTTTTTTAAAATTTCAGAATATAACTCACCAACAACGGTGGGTTTTGAACAACAATTGACTTCCGACACCGAGTAGATTTTATCTTGCATCAGAGTTCTACGATTGTCTCTATATAAACTCTCATCTGCAAAAGAGGTTAGCGTTTCCAACTTTATGAGATTCGCAAATTTGGTTCACTTGAAAAAGCTACCAAATATCAGCGACTTTCAAGAGCAAATAAATTTTTACAACAATTCAATTAAATATTTTTCAGCGACTCCATTTTTTCTTAAAACATCAGCGATCATTTTTTTCGCTTCAGATAGTCCAAGGTTGTCCACTGATGTTGTTGCTAATCTCAAAAGCTCATAAGAATCATCAAGAGTTGTTTGCAAAAGTACTTTAAAGATAACATCCGCACGTCTTAAGACTGCAACTTCGCACGCTTTGATTGCTTCGGCGCCTACCGTATTAGATGAATTTATAAATAATTTAATTAGTGCTTCGTCTCTCGTCATTGGCTGAGCAGGTCGATTTACAAATCCTTTCGAACAAGCCAGTAACTTTTCTGAGTTAGCGCTTTCACAGATTTGAACTCCAACTGAGTAATTTGCTAAACTATTAGAATCAGTAATTTTTAAGGAACACGAACCAACGGCACTCAAATTACAGTTTACTTTGCCGCTCGCTGTGTATTCATAAGTGTGGCCATTTTGCACTCTACTTAAATCAATATCATAAATATCTTCAGTTTTGCTTTTAAGACTCGCACAAATACTGTTCGCTTTGCTTTTCAGATTTTCTTCTGCCTGTTTTTTTACCCAGTTTTTACCCATTGATCTGCTGCTTGCAGCATAGTTTATATCGCGAGCATATCCTGATACATCAAAAGTTACCTGCTCGCCATGAGCTGTTAAACCTGCGAACACTAGACAAAATATGACAATCAATCGTTTCATTTTAAAACCTCTTTTTCTGTTTAAATAATTTCAAAGTTTGTATCACATTATTGAAGCCAAAAATGTCTGACCATAGCTCGACGAATAAATTCTGAACAAAATCCAATCCTATTCGCGCATGTATTTTTGTCCATGGTAAAGAGCTTTTTAAAGCCGCCGCTAGCCTTCTTGACCAATTCCGAGACCAGCAATTTGGACACGAAATTTGGCCAATTTCATAAACTGGGGCTTGAATCTGCTACTTTGATCACTCTTTTTGGAACAGCAAAATTTCCATCCCCTTAAATACATTTAATTTGCAGGGGACCAGGTAAGCCTGCAAAAAATTATTTACCGGGGACCCAAAAAAAAAGCCACCTAACTTGGATGGCATCGATTAATTCAAATACTTTTTTATTGGAGTGTCAATAATAACTACACCTATCTACTGTTGAGTTTTGCCTCTTCGAAGCACTTTCAGATCTAGCTGACTTTTAATCCACTTACCTTTATTAAGATAAAGGAAAGTATTGTTAGCCATGGCTGCAAGCCAATCATCGACTTTATACAGAGCGTGCACGTGAGCTTTCGACACCTGGTTCCATTTGATATTATCCCACGCCCACAAACCATTTTCACCTGCGCCTACAAATAGTTTTCCTTTAAAATACTCGATCGCATAGCATGTCAGTTTATCGGGTAGTTTAACTTTTCTAATTCGAGGCTGCTTCGAAAGATCTTGAATATTAACTAAAAAAAGCGTCTCGACACCGCCAATATAAAACTTATGCTCATCGATCATGATCGCTGAAAAAAGGCAGCTATCTGTATTCAAATCAATTCGAAACCAACTTTTTTCAGATCCATATACGGCCGTACCATTATCACCCACAATAACTATTTTATTACCAGAAAAAGAATGGGCTCCGTACAATGATGACCCAAAACTGTATTTTTTCGACTTGGCAGAAATTGACTTTCCTAAATAAGCAGATCCATCGTCGCCCAAAGCTAAATAGCCTCCACCAGGCAATAAAGCGAGTCCATTCATAAATGCGTTTCGTTTTAAACTTTTGACTTGAATCTTCCCAGATCGAAAACAAACTAATTCGCCATCCGCTGAAACCATTACAAGCTCACTCGTGGGAGCTGTCACCATTCCAGTTAACCAACCTGGAAATGATTTTATCTTCTTAAACTTTTTAGTAGCCGGGTTGTAATCGACTATGAACGATTCAATTTCATCAGGATCACCAGAACTTAAAGACAAGTTGGCCATTAGAGTTAGCTGTCCTTTAATTCCTCTTGATATACCGAGAATCGTAATCATATGATTCCTTTAAAGTGAATTTTTACAATTTTAAGCCTTAATTATAAGCGTATACAAGATCCCATAGTTTTAAGGCGGCCAGGTCAATTCAAAACTGGGGGCTGGTTGATTTCAATGCATATCCTCTATTTTTCGAACAATTACCTCGACCTATTTTATTGAAAATCTCGAAACGTTCAATAACCTAGTCTCCAATTCAAGACCACAGCTTCCCTACTACATTTAAATACAGACATAGGAATAGCCTGTGAATAGAAAGCCCCCTTCTCCGACGGTGATTCAACAAATATTTTTGAATTTATTTCGACCAAATTTTCTGAGCGGCTTTTAAATTCGTCCTCGTTAAAGAAGCTCGAAAATTTTGAAGTTTGTTAATCGACGACGATGGTTTTGTGATACTTTCTGAATGTAGCACATGTTAATTAAAGCGAATTTTATTGGCTTTGAATACTACAGAAATATTTTTTGCTGTTTCACCGATTCTTTCTAACATTATGCTCATTGTTGTTTCGGATTTTAAGTCACAAATTTTTTAAGATATTTGAATATCTGCTTCAATTTGCCAACTACTACCATATTAAACAACAACCAAATGAATATCGACGATCCGTTTTTTCATCAGACTGAGCGATCAAATTCACTTAAATAGACATCTTTGTTTAGGTAATGCCTCTACTAAATGATGATTGATATATACTACTAAATCTACTAGAGATTATCTTGGGTTATAATTTTGGAAGGGCCGTGTGAGAAACCTAAGTATTCGTTCTGCGAAAATTTCTGATTTGGCAAATTTAAAAGCTCTTTTATCTAGTTGTAAACTGACCACAGAAGGCCTAACTGAACATATAGATCATTTTCTGGTGGGAGAAATTGAACAAGAATTTTGTGCAGCGGTAGGGCTAGAAATATATAATTCAGATGCGCTACTGCGCTCTTTTGCTGTGAAAGAAAATCAACGCGCAAATGGTTTGGGAAAGCTAATGTATTTAGCTGCCTTGGACTTAGCTAAAAAAAACGGGGTTCGGCAGGTTTTTATTTTAACAGAAACAGCAGAAAGATTTTTTGAGAAAGCAGGATTTAAAAAATTAGCTAGAGAATCGGCGCCCAATAGCATCAAAGCAACGTCTGAATTTCGTGAAATTTGTCCAGCGTCGGCCGCATTTATGAAGCTTCGTTTATAACAAAAAAAATTAGGATGATTGTTAGTTTGTTTTTCTAAAATTATGTCCGGCATGATCGCATTTTCCCCTTGATAGACCCGATCGCGAAACAAAACTACCATCGTGGCCAAGTAAATAATCTACTCGTAATGTTGGGATTGGGGAAATTCTCAACACCAATGGAACCAATTTTCCCTTCCTTATTTATTGATCTCCAATAAATATATTCGAAGCTGGCACACGATGTGCTCACTATATAATCTAGTATTATGAAACAGATTTTTAAAAATCGCCAGGAAGCTGGCCTTTTACTAGCTGCTCAAATAAGTCTGCTTCCCAAAGCTGATTTAACTAATGCTATTGTCTTGGCTCTGCCTCGTGGTGGTGTTCCGGTTGCCCGTGAAATTTCAAAAAAACTAGAAATTCCGTTTGATGTACTAATAGTTAGGAAAATTGGTCATCCATTTCATCCTGAATATGGAATTGGAGCGGTGACTGAAAACGAAATTTTATGGATGGATCCTGAAGCTGTAGGACTTTCTAAAATAACTCTTGAACAAATTACCTCCCTTCAAGATCACGAAAAAGAAGAAGTTCAGCGTCGAGCCAATGTTTATAGAAAAGGTCGTCCAGTTCCAGAACTAAAAAATAAGACAGTCATCTTGGTAGACGACGGTTTGGCCACTGGGGCCACTGCGCGCGCGGCAGGACTTTACGCCAAATCAAAAGGCGCGGCCAAGATTATTCTGGCTATCCCAATTTGTTCCGGCAACACAGCTCAACGACTGCGTTCTGAAATAGATCATGTCATTTGTATGAAAACACCTATATTTTTTCAAAGTGTCGGAGAATTCTACAGAAATTTTGAGCAACTCACTGATGACGAAGTGTTAAACCTGCTGTCTCACCAAACCTATTCGTCCGACATTCCCAATTTTAAATTTTAATTTCGACTGCCGCGTTGGACACGATTCAAAAATTCGTGTCTGTAATTATACAAATATCTGATGGCTGTTAGTTAACAACCACACCGCTAAAAACTACTTTCACCACATTTCTATTTTAAGATCAGGTAGGAACTCTTTAAGGAAGGAGAAAGTATGTCTGAAGTTACACTTGATATGGCTATGTCACTAGATGGATTTTCCATCGATCGCGATGGGGATTCATTGTACCCAGTGGAGGAACTTAAAGGCACACAAGCATTGGTCGATATGATAAACAGTACTGGCGCGATCATCATGGATCAAGATTACTACGATGACGTCAATCATGACTTTACGAACTACGCGTATCAGGTGCCGGTGTTTGTCGTGACAGAAAACCCAACACATTTTGTAACTAAGGGACAAAATAACAAATTGAAATTTAATTTTGTTACCACGGGAATTTTTCAAGCGATAAAAATGGCCAGATCCGCTGCCAAAAAGAAAAACGTCGTTATAGTCGGCGGGGTTAAACTTGCACAAATAGCCCTGGAGGCAGGCGTCGTCGATTCTTTAAAAATTCGTCTTGTTAATATCATTGCGGGAAAAGGCACTCGGCTGTTTGATCACTTGAACGATCAGCGAATAAAACTGGAAACGATTTACACCAAAGAATTTAATAATCGTACCGATCTTTACTTCAAAATCGTAAGGTATAAATACTTTGCCGATGAAACCATTCATGGTCACGGAAAAGCGCCCTCAAATCTGCATAGTTAGAAAATAAGATTGTAAGAAAGATACTGACCATCTTTTTTCCAGCCATGGTTCTCATACAAACGTTGGGCTTCATGATTATCGTGCGCGGTCTTTAGGGTTAAACCGCGAGCATTCGTACTTTTTGCAAACTCTACTGCTTGATCTAACAAAGCTTTTGCGGCGCCCTTACCGCGATATTCATTTGAAACAAATAAATCGTTCAGAATCCAAAGACGTCTTAACGATACAGATGAAAAAGACGGGTAGAGCTGAGTAAATCCAACAATACCAGCCTCGCCGTCTTCTATCACAAACAACACAGATTCGTTTTTCGCTAAGCGCTCAGAAAGAAACTGCTCGGCCCCTTCAAGGTTAGATCCTTGTTTGTAAAACTCGCGATACTTATTAAATAAAACGGCTACTGATTTTATGTCAGCGCCAGACGCTTGTCGTGTTTTCATATTCGGCGTTCTAGCATACTCTATTGCTTAAATTCACCAAAATAATTAACTTGTCCAAGGCCTTTCATATTTATAATCCAATGGGATATCGTTAATCCCGTTGGATCGTTGGCCATAAGAACATTATACTTTGCTTGCATTTGTTCTAGCAATTTAGCATCGCGAGGACATTCGCTAAATCCACGAGCTTTCATTGCCGCAACAGATTTTTCGACGCCATCCTTTGTAGCTAGCTTACGACAGTTTATCGATTCATCCATTGACGCATCAACATAGTTTCTGAAATCAATTTTAAACTCAGTCGTTTTCCATTTGCCAGCTTCACAACGAACATACGGCCCTACGTTGTAGGCAACACCTAAAACATCATCACGTTTTTGAAGTAGATGATTCCAAAACCGCATGCCATTGAAATTTGCCGATAGATCGCCATAAGAAAAGACACCAGTCGCAACCATGTTTCCACCAAGCGCTGTTTTTTCACGTAAAATTCCGTTCTTTAGAACATCCTTTAAAGTTTTTCCTTTAAACGTAATGCCTGAATGATAGATCAGTCCCATACCGAACATGTGTTCAAGTTTATCGGCACCGATATACTGATCACCGATTCTTAGAAGAGGCATCAATCCTAGTTTGCTTTGACCAGCTTTTTTACGCCCCAATAGATATCCATCTGTTACATTCCAAGCACTATAGATTGAATCCTTAATCAGGACTCTGCGTTTATCGACTTCATCTCGCTCTAAAATATCTTGAATTAACTTTCCGTGGTTGTGATTAGCAAAATAATTGGTCAGTTCCTTGTATAACGCTTGCTCGCTCTTTTCTGAATCTACACATGGGCTTACAGCGTTAATTTTATCCAGGCCCTGTTGAAGATAGGCGTTGGCTTTAGCATTGATGATTTCGGCAGAATCTTTTAACTCTTTCTCTGACCGGGTATAATGGTCTGCCTCAGCTGAAAAACAAGCAATCGATAGGAATGTCGTAAACACAACGGCCATGGCTGTTTTCATAGGTAAAACCTCACGAAGAGTTTACTATGCAGATTCCATGCATATCTGAACTACGATTAAGGCGACAAAGTCTGTCGCCTTTCTAAACACCGGGCCCAATTCTGCATCGGATATACGCCACTAAGTCGCCAACAAGTCTAGCTTAGTAGGCTAAATTTTTACGCCATTTAGCTTTGTACGCCCCTTTTCAGAGCCGTCATTCATATACTCGATTTTCTCGATGGGTTTACCCGTTTTCACATCGTAAACTATTGTCTCTTTTCGTCTGCCTTTGACCCAAGTTTCTTCTTCTTTGCGATCAGTGGAATTGATAGTGACTTTTCCATCTAGTTGCCCGTTTTTAAAGTAAGCCTCGTAATCAAGATTTCCTTTGTTGTCGTATGTACGATATGGCCCATCTATTTGTCCCCAATAACCGCTAAATTCATAGGTATAGCCATATTCAGTTTCACGAAAACCTTTATCATTGAAACGTTCAATGCGTTCTTTGCGAATACCGTTGTCATAGGTAGCTTTCACGATTTCGGCCAACTTGCCATTTTCATAAAATGTCTCTTTTTTCTCGAGCTTGCCGTCTTTAAAAAATTTCGTTACCTGTACAGCACCACTTTCAAAAAATTCTTCGCTTTTTACGGGAACGCCTTTCGCGTAAAGTGTTTTTGTATTAGGCGAACCGCTTTCGTAGTTCCAGACAGCCTCGCCGTCATATTGACCATTAACCATTTTTACTTTGAATTTAACTTTTCCATTTTTAAATTTGTCTTCTATATCTCGATTCATTTCTTTGAAACGTTTATTAACTTCGGCCTGCAAGAATTTTCTAATATCCGAATCATAATCACCATATTTCAGACCCAAACAGTAACCAAGATTCGACGAACTCATCTGACCTTTTTCCCAACAATTTGGCAGAATATCCAGGACTTTTCCTTTTGTATCGGCAAAGAATTCCATACCGACTTGCTTGCCATTTTCATAGAATGATATGGCCCATGCCTCTTTAATGTTTTTCCAACTACGCGATTTCGAATATGATTTGTGTTCACCATTTAATTGGTCGTCTACATAGGCTGTCTGTAGGTACACCTGATTCATAAAATCACGACATACTAGTGGTCCGTTTAACTTACCATTTGCATACTGGGCTTCTAGCAATACCACTTTGGAATTGTCCAATGCACGGCATGTTTCTTTGCCTTCTTTTTTTCCGGCCACCATTTTAACTTCGCATCGTTTTTTTTCCGCATCATCCAAAAAACAAGCTTCGTAGCCTTTAAATTCTGCGTGTGCAAGATACGAAATAGAAAGAATTAGTATAGTTAAATTTCTCATTGTCCCTCGCTATAAGCTTTAACTGCCTTTTGTAAATCGGTTTGGTATTTTTCTGACGCTTCGGTCATCTTTTTACCTTTCTCTTCTGGTTTCAAATCGCTGGCTTGAATAGCCTTAATTTCTTTTTGTAGCCATTCGGTCAAGCGCTTGGTTTCGGCTTGATAAATTTCAGATTTCTTTTTTATTTTGGCATTATTTGCTTCAACCGTGGCTTTTATTTCGTCTTGCTTTTTCTTGCGCTCAAGATCACGAGCCTGCTCGGCTTGTTTTCGCTTGTCTCCTTCGTCAGTTCGTTTAATGTCGTCTTGTTCTTTCTTGTTAGAAACACTTACCTTAAATAGCGCCTTCATTTCTTTTTTTACGAAATCGCTAACTGATGGGCCTTTACGATCACTGCGCCAATCATTTGTTGGGTCCATCGCAAAATTCAAATTACCATTTTTAAAGTCAATTGCTTGCTTGTCTACACCAGCTGCTGAACATTCAAATCCTTCTACAGTATTAAGCAGTTTTTTCCCTTGTTCTAAATTCGCTCTACATAATTCAGTAAAAAACACGATGGGAGCCGTGCACGAATCAACGGAATAAGTGTCTTTGCCAGCAAGAATGGGCTCGAATGATTTCCAATCAATGTAAAGGCTTGGCTCACGTCCACACGCTTCCTTAATTTCGCTTAAGACTTTATCAAGTTGATAAATCATTGAAGATCTTTTTCTACAAATTTGATGGTCCGTTAAACATTCAGCGGCGATGGCAAAATTACTTAGTAAGATACTAATAAAAAAAACATAACTTATTTTTTTCATGGTACTCGATTTCCTTCCTTTTTGATTATGCAAAAAAATTTCAGACACTCTTCTAACCATACTAAAGCGTATTGAAATAGAACAATCATCATTGTTATAATTCGTTTCATTCAAATCCTTTGGCTGGGATTGCTATATTTTATCGATTCCTAGTGTAAAAAAGCTATAATAAAGTATGCGAAAGTCCTTAGTTCATTATCTGCTCGTCCTATTGATAACTAGTTTTTTCGTTATTCGTTGCAGCGGTAGTAAAAACGAGAGCACTGCAAGTGCGAATTGCACAGACGTCACTGAGACTCTAGGTTCGCCGAAAACAATTGAAGAAACTGTAACGCTTATAAATTCTCTTCCTAGACCTTTGTCACTAGGTTGCTTTTTAAATTCACTAAAAGCCCCGTTAGGGGTCATGGCCGTGAACAGCACTGGTAGTGCGCAGCCTGCGGTCGACAATGCGAATCCGCGAATTTTTATTATACGAAATAAATTAGTACTGAGTGTCGCCACGGCCGGCACGGGTAGATCACTATTAGAATTCGGTGAACTTGTGGGAAGCAGTGAAAGCTACAAAGGCGAACTTGCATTTCCTGTCGAAGGCACAGTTACGGCCGATCAAATCATTTCACAAATGGCACAGACATCATCGTCTTCTACTTGCGTCACTTGTCACGGTGGCGAAAGAAAACTGCAACACGGAAACTTAGGATTGCTATGGGCCTCAAGCATTATTCGACCAAACACAGCTCAACGTGTGAACTATGCTTACCTGCGCGCGCAGGCATCCGCGTGTGATTCGAATTCAACTCCGCACCGATGCGAAATCCTCAAAGCCATTTACACCAAAGGCCTCGCCGAAGACGTCGACTTTCCGTATTAGCTATCCCAGCCAGATCCTGGCTGCGTGCGGAGCTGATTTTCTTCTTCAAACATTTTTTCCAAATCTTCACGAGCTTGACGGGCCTTGGCCAAAAATTCCTTTTCATTTTTACGTTTAGAATGCATGTCCTTTATGACCTCTAGGTTATGACGTCTGAACATCTGACCACGCTTTACGCTTTCATAGCCAGACCAACCAAGACCGCGCATTACTTCGATTCCCATTTTTAATGACGCTTCAAAAGTTTCACGTTCTATACATTCGATATCTTGATCAATTAAATCATACACATGCTGCACGTTACGAGCGCGTGCATATATTTTTAAATGTGGAAAGTTTTCTTTAGCCAGTTTTACAAGTTTTAAATTTTCTTCAGCGCTATCAATGGCCACTACTAAAATTTTTGCTTTACGTATTCCCGCAGATTCTAGCAAATCTATACGAGTCGCATCTCCATAATAAATTTTGAATCCAAATCGACGAAGTAATTCAATTTGATCCGGTTCGTGGTCTAGTACGGTTGCGGTGATTTTATTCGCATACAATAGACGTCCAATGATTTGTCCAAATCGCCCAAACCCCGCAATGATCACGGGATTTTCTTGTTCTTCGATGACGTCTGGTTCGATTTCTTCACGCTTTTCAATCACAGGGGCAATCAATTTATCATATAGAAAAACTAATACTGGTGTCGCCAACAAAGTAAGTGCCACCACGGTGATTAAAATTTCATTGGTCTGGGCATTGAAAATATTTAATGTCGCTGCAGCCCCCAAAAGTACGAACGCGAATTCGCCCACCTGTGCAATAACAAGCGAAAAAAATGTTAATTGTGATTTAGGTAGTTTAAATAAATATCCAATTATAAAATGAACGACTGTTTTAATAGCAAACGCGCCTAATACACATCCAAAAATTAGCAAAGGCTGTTCAATAATAATACTTAAGTTTACCGACATTCCGACTGAAATGAAAAACAAACCCAGTAGTAATCCTTTGAATGGCTCAATATCCGTCTCCAGTGCGTGACGATATTCGCTATCAGCCAATAGGACTCCGGCTAAAAAAGCACCGAGTGCCATCGAAATATCCAAGGTTTGCATCAAAAATGCCATCGACATTACGAGCAGCAAAGAAAATGCTGTGAAAATTTCTCGCAGGTGAATGCCCGCAATAAATCTTAATAATGGACGTAAAAGCAAACGACCCGCAATTAGTACCGCTACGATAATCACAACTGTCTTTAAAATATTCAGCAACTTAATATCCGATGATTCGGCTGCTTTGCCATTTGCTAAGAGAGGCAGCACACTCAACATCGCGATCACAGCGATATCTTGAAATAACAAAATTGAAAAATTCGCAGTGCCGGTGACGGTGCCCATCGCGTTTCTTTCGTTCAAAAGTTGCAACCCCATCGCTGTCGACGACAACGAAAAAGCCATCCCTACAAGTATCGAAGCTGGCAAAGACAAACCTAACGCATAAGACACACCGGTGAAAACCAATATATTTACTATAACCTGTGCTGTTCCCATTCCAAAAATGGGGATACGTAACGACCATAGTTTTTTTGGGTTTAATTCCAGGCCAATGATAAACATGAAAAGCACGACCCCAAATTCTGATAAATGCATGGTCTCTTGCACATTAGAAATCAATTTAATCCCGTGAGGACCAATAACTACGCCAGCAATCAGGTAGCCTAAGATTGGACCAAGTCCGATTTTCTTAGACAACGGTACGCAAATTACTGCCGAAACTAAAAATACAATTAAGTTAAAGAAATCGTTTGAATGACTCACACTTGACCTCTATCCAAAAATTTTTCCATCACTTCTTTCAAGTTTTCTGCATGAACATATATTTCGTCGCGAGAATTTTGGCGTGATGAATGCAACACCAGCGGCGTATTCCACTTCATCCCGCACAAGAAACACATTTGCTCATAGGACCGCATAAACTCAGTCACCGGAAATTTGTTTTGCCCCTCTGATGTGTACGTATCAGCTGATCCGCCGGTGGTGATCGATAACACAAAGTCTTTCCCTTTAAGCGCATCGCCTTTTTCACCGTATGCGAAACCAGCCTCAAGAACTTCATCCTGCCAAAGTTTTAATAGTGGCGGCATATTGTTCCAATAGAACGGGTGTTGAAACACGATCAAATCGTGATTACGTAGCATTTCTTGCTCTTTTTTTATGTCGATATTGAAGTACGGATATGTTTCGTAAAGATCATGGAAAGTAACATGTGTAAGATCTTTAATTTGATCGCAGATGATTTTATTAGCGATCGAACGATTTAAATAGGGATGGGCTAAGATAAATAGAACTTTTTTATTCATTGTGCATTCTACACTAGTAGAATGCACAATTCGTTTCAAATAACTTTTAGAAAATTAGACGTCTTTTACTAAACGTTTCAGTTTAAACGTCTTTGCCAATGACTTCTTTAAGTTTAGAGTCGGCAATTAAAAAGAACGCACCGATTCCGCAACCTAAAACTGCGAACATCATGAAGAACGAATTTTGCGACATCGAGCTGTAGAATGTTCCCAATAATCCAGCCAAGTAATTGCCAAGGAATGAAGAGGCTAACCACATACCCATCATCATAGACATGAAACGCGCCGGAGCTACTTTTGTTACAAAGCTTAGACCGATAGGCGATAAGTACAATTCACCCATCGTTACAATCAACGTTGCTAACGACAGCCACATTAAGTTTGTTAATGATTTATCGATAGTGATGAAATTAGAGGCTAATGGGATCGTTAAAAACGCAAATCCAATTAAGAAACAGCCCACAGCCATTTTTCTAACTGAGCTGCTTTTGCTGCCACGACGTGAACGGAAATTCCACCACATGTCTAACAACGGAGCAAAGATGAAGATGAACATTGGATTCAAAGCTTGGTAGTTCTCTGCTTGCAAACCTAAACGAGCCCAATCCGCTTTTTCATCTGCCCAGATTTGCAGAGTATTGCCTTGTTGTTCAAAGATCGCCCAAAAGAACACAGTACCCATACAAAGAATTACAAGCGCCGCCACTTTTTTACGATCCATTTCATTTGATACTTGCTTGATACCCCAAACAACAGCCGCGACAATACCTGCTATCAAAATCAATTTGAATGTCATTGGAATCATAAGGATTAAAATGAATCCACCCATTGAAGCTAACAATGCACCCACTGTTTTCCAAAGGATGCCAGAGCGTTTTTCAACTGGTGCCAAGTTAGTTAAGTTTTCAGGTGGCAATAACGTGCGACCTAAGTGGTACATCAACAAGCCGATCAACATACCGATTCCTGCTAAACCAAAACCCACGTGCCATGGCGTGCCTGGGTCAGTAACGCCCAGCCAGCCACACAAAGCGACCGCAAAGTTTTTGCACAGGAAAGGCGAGAAGAAGGCGCCTAAGTTGATACCCATGTAGAAGATAGTGAAGGCCCCATCACGACGGCTATCACCTTCAGCGTACAATGAACCCACTTGAGTTGAAATATTCGGTTTGAAAGCACCGTTACCCAGGATTAGGAAAAATAGAGCTGGGACAAATAAATTCTCGAACGCCATCAAGAAGTGACCGATCGCCATTAAAGCACCGCCCACATACACACTCTTACGACGACCCCAAACACGGTCAGCCAAGATACCACCAAAATAAGGAGATAAATATACGAAGCCTGTGTACAATCCATAAATCTGAGACGCAAACTGCTGAGCCGCCATCGGACCAAATCCAGTTTCTAAAATGTATTTTAAGGTATCAAAGCCAAGTACACGAGCGGCTCTTTCAGGATCCACCATCAAATACTTGATCATGTATAATGTTAGTAGTGCGCGCATCCCGTAGTAGGACATACGCTCCCACATCTCGGCCATGAACAATACAAAGAGACCAGCCGGATGACCGAAATACTCTTTACCTTTAAATTTCTTATTTACCCATTCAGACATTATTCCCCCTCAGGACTTTTAAGCCACCCGAGGATTAGCAAACGGCCTTCTGATGGGCAACTAAATATTCGAAAAAATAAGGAAAAATAAGTCCTTGCGAGGATTGTCGTCCTTAGTACATCCAAAAATATTTCGATCTTGTTTAGGTTTCCCTTCTTAATCACAATCGCCATTGCGCTGTTGTCATAGCTTGGAATTTAATTGAGCCAAACTTATTTACCTAAATATGGAGGAAGACCTTTTATCGAAGACTGAATCTATACGAAAATCAACTTCGGAACACCGGTGCCAATAAAACTGCGCGCGGGTTACGCGGTAAGCTTCATTTTTTCGTTGCGTCGTCGGCAATTGTTTTTTTAACCACATCCACCATGTCGTATGGTACTAACGAACGGTCCTTTGGGTTCATCTTATACATTCCAAATTTTTCTTTGTAACCAGATGCCCATTCGTAATTGTCAATCAAACTCCAGTAAAAGTAGCCCATGAGCCCCACCTGGTCCCTCATTTTTTTTGCGACAGCTACATGCTTTAAGAAATAGTCCTTCTTCACATCGCCTTTGTCATCAGCCCATCCGTTCTCAGTAAGCAATAACGGTTTTTTGTATTTTTCAGTAAGGGCTAGCATGATTGTGCCCAAGCCTTCAGGATCGATAATTCTGGGGTTCGGGATTGGACTTGCTTTCACCCGATAGTAATAGTTGAAGCCTAGAATATCGATATAATCTTTAATTCGATCTAAGTGATGATAATTAAATTCCTGGCCGATATCGTAAAAATAGCTAGCGAAATCCCACCATGCTTTTTCCCAATTAATCATATTTTGGACAGACATAATTTTGGCATTTGGTGAAATTGTCCTAATAATTTTGGCTGCTACGATAAATGCATCGGCAGCTCTATCGACATGATTACGAAATAACCTCAGCGAGTATTTTTCACCAGGCGGAAAGGTGCCTAAAAAGAAACCCGCGAGGCTTTGTGCATTGGGCTCATTTTGTGGAGCGTAATAAAAGATCTCGTCTTTGAATTCTTTTACGACCAAGGTTACGAAATCCGGCCATCGTTTTTTTACATTATCATTTAGCCAGCCAAATGTAGAACCGTCCTTGACATCAAAACCCCACGAAGGAAAGGACCAGTGCCATAAACAAATAATAGGTGTAATCCCGTTTTTCTTTAGCTCAAGAATTATTTTTTTATAATGGGCCAATGCCTCTAAATTGTATTTGCCCATTGTGGGCTCGATCCGAGCCCACTCTATTCCAAAGCGGTAATGGGTCATCCCTAGTTCTTTTAGTTTCTGAATATCGCGCTTGTATTCCGTGTAGCTGAAAACACCATCGCCTTTGGCTTCTTTTAATTTTCCAGCGTCGTAGAATAAATCCCAGTCTGTTTTAAAAAAATTAGGGTCACCGCCTTTTACCGCAGGGTCTTCTGTCTGGTAGGGAGCCGTTGAAATACCCCACCAAAAGGCCTCGGTGTGTCCATTGAGCACTAAAAAAAGTCCCAAGATGAGTATCCAAATGCTTGTCATAAACTTTCTCCCTAATCGTTTCGCGAAGAAGCTAAATTAGAAGAGTTCGAGCTGACAAGTCAATGGTTTTGCCAATTCAAAATTGGGCTATTTAAACGGCTAATTTTGCAAAAAATTCAGTACTGTATAGTCGGCTAACAGCGAGTATTTTCAGTATAAAATGTTGATAGTATTCGATTTCCGCTTTGGATGTATATTACATGAGACCTATGAAGAAACTTTTGCTGTCTTTGCTATTGCTAGTTAACTTAAGCGCCCTGAATGCGGCGTCTATAGATTTGATGTCGACACTGAATTCAGTAGAGACTCGCATAAAAAATTCGACGGGTGATTATTCTCACTTGATGGCTTCGTTAACTTCTATTAAATCCGAACTTTTTAACGTCAATCCGCTCGACCTAGATTTGGAGCTGGAAAAAACAAAAGCACTAGAAACCGTCACCAAACTCCACACAATTAAATTAATGCTGCAATCGTCGCTAAATGGTTTGCCCATCGACTATGCTGGCCGGGACGATATTGCTGAGGACGTAAAGACAGTGATATCGAGCATTCGATACCTAGAAGACTACTTGTATGAACAAATTTATAATACCTTACCTACAAAACCAAAAGACAAAATGCTCTTGCCGTTTACAAACCTCACCGCGTTTTCTACCAAAGGCCATGACTTTGATGGTTCCATCGAATCGTTAAAAACAGGAGATATCATAATAGTTAGAACCCTGTTGTTTCTAGGCGCTATGATTTCACGGATTGGGGACGCGCCATTGACATATTCACATATGGCATTGGTTTACGCTGACCCCGTCACCAATAAGAAATATGTCGTAGAGTCGACTTTGAATACCGGATTTAAGAAGACAGAACTTACGCCGGCATTTTTTGAAAATATGGTTCGCGTGGCTGTATATCGTCCAAAAAATTCTGAACTGGGAAGAATGGCAGGAAACTTCGGGAACGAGAAATTTGAAGAGGGTATTCGTATTGGGAAGCCACTGCAGTACGACCTATCCATGGGTCTCAAAGAAAATTGCAAATACTATTGTTCTAAGTTTGTTTCTTGGGCATACAATTCTATTCAGCAGAAAGAAGTAATTCCTGAGTTTCCCAGCCGCCTGTTGCATAAAAATGGAGGGTACCTCGAAGGCCTGAGTATTCCGAAGGCAAGCAAGTACACTTTTGCACCGACGGATATCGATTTAGATTCGACATTCCACCTGATTTACGAATATCGCAATCCGAAGTTAACCCCAGCAGCCCGTTTAAACGACTTGATTGTGGATAAAATGTTTTTCTGGTTACGAACGGAAAACTTGGAATTTGTCCCTGGTCCGTTACATGATCAATTTGCCCGTTTTGTTGTGGGTCTTGCAGGGAGACCATATATTAATAGGATTATGAGCATGCTAGGAATGCATTTAAATACAGAAATCAAACCCAAAAATTTAGCGCTCTTAGCCGCGTCTATGCTCTACGTGACTAAAATGAGGAAAGCGATAGCGCCTGCATACAAAGAACACTACGAAAAATACGGTGTGCCGATGTCGCCAAAAGAAATCTATAAATTGATTGATAAAGTACGTAAAGAGAATCCATCTTATGTGAAACAGTTTAGAAAGCGTACACCTATTAACATGTGCTTGAGATTTTATACTTTATCTAAAGCACAATAGTTTGCCGTCCTACTGACAGTTCTTTTGAATAAAGCTAATAATCTTTTGTTTTGTATCTTGCAGTGCGGTCGTGTCATCTTTTTCAAATAAAAGATGACCGGTGCCAACATTGTATATCTGATTGTTGGGGTTCTTTTTTAAGCTTCTAAACACACGCTCGACAGCACCAGGATCAATAACAGTATCTTCTTTTGAATAAAGCATTAGAACGGGATTTTCATAATTTTCGTAATTATACTGCTTGAAAATTTTTGTCAGTTCTAAAAACTGATTTAGGCTATTTCCATCTATTCGTGTGGATACCAGGCTTTCCTCTTCGCTTGGGTAGAGCGTCACATAGTCCGAGGCGCTATTGCCCACAAACAAACTTGTTATCACATAGCCGAGTGGCCCCGTACCAAGCATTGTAAGTTCGCTACTTAAACCGAAGTTTGGCGACAACAGAACTAAGCAGCTTTGAGGATCGTACTTCTCTGTCAATAGCATGGCCATACCTGCGCCGGTGGATGCGCCTACGTAAACTCTTTTTTTCCCTAATCGTTTGGCAAAAGCATAAGTCTGATCGATATTAGTAAACCAATCGGTAATGGTGGCTGCGCGAATTGTTTTTCCCTCAATGCCGTGGCCAGCGAGACGAGCGAAAAACAAATTTGCATCAAACTGGTCTTGGATATCTTCAATAAGAGGTGAAATTTCACCTCTATGGCCGGTAAATCCGTGTATGTATACAAAAGCGTACTCACGTTCATCTTGCTTTTTGGTGTCCTTCCAGCGAATCATCTGCTCAGTCCCAGGCCTAATGGTTGCCAAATTTATTTCAGGTTTTTGCAGATTCACCTCTAGAGACAACTTTCGACTCATAAAATGAGTAACGTCGTATGCGGGAGAATAGATAGTCAGACTCAGAACGAGTCCGATTAGCGGAAATAGTATCAAGATTAAAATGAGAATTGTTTTTTTCATAAGTAAACACATAGTAGATTCTAACCGATTTTACAACATATGACGTAAAATCGATTTCTCGATGGTACCCAGGATGCAAAACATTTCTTCTTTACCGGTCGAAATTTCGAAAAAATTGTTTAAAATGCCCAGATTTTTTTTCAGAATTTTTCTTCCCAAAACTAAGAAAAAAGACTTTTTTTGTCACAGGTTCAAAAAAAACACGTGTAAACAAATTAACCCATCAAAGGCTGTGAATATTTTTGACAGGTAAAACCTTCGATTGTCTATTTCTCTACAGTGGAATTTTTTTGAAAATTCTATATTGTGTGTACAACAGGATCGTTGGTAGGTTATTTGGGAAATTAATCCCACCTAAAATTCAGCGAATATGAAAATCAAATGTCTATCAAGAGCGTATTATCCATAGCGTTTATTTTTGTCGGTCTAAATTCAATTGCAAAGACTGTAGTGATTTTTGAATCATCGATGGGTTCGGGTCACGAAATCGCGGCTCAGGCCATCAAAGAAGATTTAGAGGCCAAAGATCCAACCGTAAAAGTCATTCGCAAAAATATTCGAGACTTCATGAATCCTAAAACAGAAGCTGTCGATCGTAAAACTTACTGGTGGGTTGTAAAAAACGCCCCTAATGTCCTCGAGTGGGCCTTTGACAGATTCATTCACAACGGTCAGTCTGTTGTGAATTTTTCTAAATTTGCGGGCGCTAACAATTACAATGTGGATGGGATTATTGAATGGCTTAAACAAGTCAACCCAGATTCCATAATCGCGACCCATTACGGTAGCGCCATCGCTTTGTCTAATGCACGTGAAAAAGCCAATATGAAAACTAAGATAATCTGGGTATTTACAGACTATCTTGAGCATTTCTTCCCGCGGATTTCACACCGCGTGGACATGACATTTGTTCCTCATGCTTCCCAAATTAATTACTGGACTGAATATGGTGTTCCACCGGAAAAAGTTCAACTGGCTTTAGTGCCACTACCAGTTTCAAAAATAGTGGCGGCCGATTTGCCACCTAGAAAACCCGGCGCGTTGCTTGTAACGATGATGGGAGGAAAAGAAGGGCTTAAAGATAACGTTAAAATATTGCAATCTATCATTCGCGATAATCCCGGCGAACTGGAATTTAATGTTTTCACCGGCCGCCCACCAGAGGCTTATAAAGCGGTCGAAGATTTTGCTAAAACAGCTCCTAGCCGAGTAAAAATAAATCTGTATGGTTTCGTACCTCGTGAAAAAGTAATTGCGGGTATCAAAATGGCCGATGTTTTCATTACTAAAGGTGGCGGCCTTTCTCCGGCTGAAGGTGCGTTACTCAACAAACCAATGATTATCGTCGATGAGTATAAGGGCCACGAGCGCGCGCACTCAGAATTCTTTTCTAAAAATGGAATGTCACTGAATACAACAGATGCCTCGCAGGTCGGTGCCCTAGTTGCTAAATTAAGCGCCGACAAAGTCGGGATCGAACAGATGACTCGGAGACAACAAGATTTTGCCAGTGCAGCAGGCCTAGATCGCATATCAGAAGCGGCTTTAACATCTGATTTGACGGGACCAAAAGATGGAGTGGAAATAGCGCCTCTTGGTACGTTCGGTGGTCGCGAAGTGAAAAGGCAATTTGAAACACTAAATCAATTAAATAATGACTATCCGTCCAATTTTGAAATTATATTGGGTTATCCACTATCTAAAAACGGTCGATATTTAGACTTAGGTGGAGATTCAAATCCATTTGGTCACATCGCTATCCGTATTAAAGATAAAGTGTACACAGTTAATTACCGATCAAAAATTGGCGAAGGTCGGTTACATGAACAAAGCTCATTAGCGGAATACTTGTATTCGACTCAGGCGCGGCCCGAAATCTTTGAAAACTATGGTTTTATGGGTGTTAACGGCCAGGCCTATGGTCGCGAATCAATCGGTATCCGATACAACGGCGTTCCGGAAAACGTACTACAAAAAATGCAAACAGAGTTCGATGCGATCGAGAAAGAATTCCAAGCTAAAAAGATTGGCTACGATGTTAAAACATGTAATTGCGCAACATTGGCGCGTCGAGTTCTTGAATCAGCTGGAATTTTACCTCAGCAAACTACTGAAGAGGGCCTAAAGGGGATCGCATTTCCAATTGACGTTTATGAAGAAGCCGTAAAAAGCTTAGAAAGTTCACCGTACAAAGCCTCTGCTGTAAGATATGCATTCGTAGATGGGTCGTTAAGTGGAAGTGTGACAACTAATGTCCCTTTGACGATCAAGAAACCCGTGCGGGCAGCTATGAGAGTAGCAATGAATGCCGTTTTTCCGAAAAGAATTAAGCTCCTAGCTAAGCCAGATGCGCAAATTGCGTTCTCTCCTCAAGGGATGGGTGAATTATACTATGAAAACTTAACCAAGAGAAACTTGCCCAACAAGTGTTTATGGTTTTATCAAAAATAGGTTTTTTAGATACCGCCATCAGACTGTTTTTCTGAGCGTCAATTTGACAGTAAAATTGATCTGTTCATAAAAAATTCCAGTGCCGGCGAAACGATATCAAGGAACTAGCGCACATAAAGGCGTCCTAGTTCCTCGGTTACTAAAGAACACAAGTTTAGATGCCCAAGTTCAAAAACAACGTTGGGTTTGATACCCACCAACAATAACTTTTATTTTTGAGCGGTGATTTTTTTTAACTCGCGGACGATCCGATGATCGGCAACTAAAAACTCAGCTAAAGTGCCCACGTCCACAACACAGTGCGGGCCAAATTGCGGGTGCCATTCGACGGAAACGCCTTTAGCTTGGGCTTTTTCAACAAACGTTTCTTCAGCGCGGAAGACTCCCCATTCGTCATAAAGAGCACCGCTCAAATAAAACTTTGTATTGTATTGAATATTCTCGCGATTTATTAAGCTTAATGGCGCGAATTGATCCCATTCGTCTTTGTTAGAAAAATAGCGACGACTGAGGGCGATAGCTATCATTATGTTGTAGGGTTCAGCACCTGTACTTTGAAGAAAAGTTTTCATTTCAGATAGGTTCGAATACGGAGTCTCCATGTACATCACCGGACACACAGCTCCAACGCGTTTAAAAAGGTTTCCGTGTAACAAACCCAAACTCAGCGAGTTCATGCCACCCATCGAAGCGCCAAACACAAGACGGTTCTGGGGTTTACCAATTTTGCTTTCGATCATAGGAATAACTCTATCTACAAATAAATCCATTAGACCGCTGTCAGGTAAAGTACCCTTGGGGCTTAGCAACCATACGGGACCAAAAGAAATCGAAACAACTGTAGGGGGTACTATTCTATTTTGTTCCCAGTATTTTTGGACCAGAGCTCCGTATAAGTATTCATAGTTCCACATCAACTCATTTTGGTCTTTTCCATGTAGTACGTAGGCGATATCACCGTTTGGAGCGCCAGATAATGGAAGATGAACACAATATCGCAGTCCCGCAAATTCCGGCACTGAACCGCATTCTTTTTTCGAGGGAGTGAAGTCGACGACTTTTTGTTTGCCGATTGGAGTTTTCAAAACAACACGAGCTACCATGAATAGTACTAACAAACAGAGGAGGATGGTCGCCATTTTTTTCATAAATTTTAATTTCCGAGGTTTGATTCGTGAATGTTTTTTACAAAGCCGATAGCCGGTACACCATCAACGGATTTAGAATTATATTTGTCTTGGAATAATAGGAAAATGTGATTGTCTGAGTCAGATAGCCAAACGTTAACATTAGAATAACGCTTGCTGGTTTCAACAATTCCCTCGGCGCCAAGTAATAGATTTTGGTAGTCGGTTTTAGAAATCTGTCCAAAGTACTCAGACATGATGGCGTCACGCTCACCATATAAAAAGCCGATTTTCCAGTTCGTTAAGCTGTCAAGAATAGGCGCTATTTTGCGTGCAATAAAACCGTCATTAAAATCTATGCGGAGCCCTAATTCGTCGAATGCCTTTTGAAAGCTAGTTCTAGCTTCTGTACCAAAACGATCCCAGAACGTAGCGCCAAAATGAAGGCCCGGAGAATCCGCTATAAGCGTGCGGCGGGCCTCTGGCTTGAGTAGCCCATCAATGTACTTTACGTGCAATAGCGAGCCTATAGCGCCCGCAGACGAGCCCAAAACCGCGACGTCATTAAAAGCTTTAAAATCGACGATTTTAGATCTCACAAGGTGATCTAACGCCAGTCTTACGTTTTTATGACCCCAGTGGTTGATCTTAGAAATCGAATACTGCGCGGTGTAGTCTCCCGCGTAAACATCCCCGGTACAATAAGGAATGTAGATAGTCGAGCTGTCCTTAAACGGATTTAACGGATTCGTTTGATCGGTCATTGCGCCGTACGAGTTTAACTGGGGAACAGGATAGATCCAAGTTCGATAAAGACAACTAGCTTGATCCCAGCATGCCCCCCCACCCATGAATTCAATAAGCAACTTATCTGGACTGTTTGGCCTTACGAATACACTGAACGCAGATCCGTTTCCACATTTAGCCCCCGGAATGTAAATGCGTTTCCAAGTGGCAGAAAATGCGTCTGTCGTTGCAACCAATAAGCATACGAACAGCAAAAAACCGTACTTCTTAGTCATACCCCTCCAACTAAATTCCGTTTTAGTTTACCTTGATCAGATCATATAAAAAATGATCCGAGTGGGAGGCAGCGCTTGTCAACATTTTAAAGATCTAACTCTACTAAAGTTATTTCAATACCGGAGGAAGCTCTTTGAGAGAAAATGACGAAAGGAAAACCAAAGGACGACAGCAATAGCAGCAAAACACATTACACAAGCAACAACGCCCCGTGCTGTTTATTGGGAGGCGGTCACCGTGGCCGGCTCATAAACCTTCAAACAAAGCGCGCGCTTCATTCGAATTTCTTCCGCGCGATTGAAATCTTGTCGTTCTTTTTCGAGCTTGTAAATCGGACCGTTCTCGGCCTCCAATTCTAAATTAGTCACCCGGCCCTTACCCTCGGTCAATCCCGCCCAAACAAGTACATACTTGGAAAGCAACGGGTAAAAGCGAACAAATCCGACAAAGCGATTTAGCATGCGGTGATAACGTTCTTTAATGCCGGTTGCCTTGGCACCTGAGCGAAATTTATTTGTAACAAAATCAATCACTTCAAAGACCTCAGTCGCGCAATTTCTCTTGAACAAATTGTAGGGTCTGAACTGACCGTATTTATCTGATAGTTCGATGCTCCTTTTAAGAGCCTCACTGGATTCTTCAAAACTGAAATTTGTTTTAACTTGTTCGGTAGGAACCGTGTCGTCGCGATAATAAGTCATAGCACGCGTCGCCAAAGAAACCATCCTAAATGTATTTACGTAATGTCCTTTAAATATACGGTGCAACTCGTAGCCGTCGCGACCTTTAGTCCACGTAGATTCAACGGAAAGAAAAATATCACTTAGAAGAATCGGTCGCTCTAAGGGTTTAACGGTAATTCCTTTTTTAAATTCGTCTTCCGAAGGACCCTCTGCCAGCAAAGTAACATATTTACCTTTTTTCATTTTAAAACGAAGCATCGCGTGAGCGGCACCCGGCATAAATTTTACGATATTAAAAAAAGTATTTTCAACTTCATTTACAGGAATTGAAGCGAAATAAAACTTATCTATGTGATGAAAGTTAGCGATAATCCAGCGATCACCATCTTGATGTACAATGACGGTTGGGCGTTTTTCGGACGAGTCTAATTCCTCACCTTTCAGCGGACCTTTGAGTATTCTATTATTCATATGAAGTGTAGAAATATTTTGAGATTTATAAGCTAAAAGACTTAAATCAAACCTAAATGGGTCTTCGTTGACAGAAAAATCGTTCGTTGTATCTGCCAATACAAGTAAGCTAAAAAATAGCACCAAAAAAGTTACTACGGTCTTAGGTATTGAAGCAAAACTAGTCATACACAGCCCTTTTGAACCGATTTTTTTCAATTAGTTTATACCTTTGCAAGGTGTCGAGATTGATTTCACAAAGACCTCAATCAACGGTATTTACAGACGGTAATATAGAGAAATACCTTAAAATTTTCCAGTGTAGAAATTTAGTCAGTTCAGATTCTTGAGTGTAGAACTTCTTTACGATGGTTGCCGCATATAACGATTCTCGACTGATTTTTTATTGTTTGTGACAAAAATAGTTATTTTTTTTATGCTTTTTGATTTTAAAATTTTGCAAACGTCGGTTTCTTTTTGTTGATTTTCTGCTATTTTGGCCTTGTTAAAGAAGCGGCCATTGAAGCTTTCCCCCTAAGCTTATTATAGCTGGGCGCCAAACCTTAAACAAAATACTTATCTAGATACTTTCGCAGCTTCCATGGAAATAGCTAAAGACCCAATTTTTGAGGTCCAACCGTACACGTTTTCCATCGGGCATCCCTCAGGTCGAATTTCTAAATCGCTAACGCATAATTTTTTATAGATTGCGCCAGGGCTATTCAAACTTTCTGTTGAGTCTTTCTCGCTGTGAGTGCGTAAGAAACCACCCGCAAGTTCGCCACCAATCATGTAGATAACGGGTTCGGCAACGACACCGTCAGTTTCCACGATAGATGGGATACCTTCTTGGATAATAACCTCTTCGACATCACGGCCGCCCTTAGCCGCCTTCATTTTCTTACGAGCTTTGTAAGTCCATTCTAAAATTTCGGTGGCCGATTGGACACGAATAACCGCCAAACCGTATGTTCCCGCATTGTTCTTAACGAATGCGAACGGTTTTTGTGTGATTCCGCGTTTTTGATAGTCAGCCTCTAGTTCTTTTAAAAATTTATCAACGGCTGCAGACAACTCTTTTCTAGAATCTTCCGAATTAATGTCAAAATGAGGGAAATATTCTGTTTTCACTTGGAAAACAAACGGATCGACTCCAGCAACAGTCGCGAATTCACTGACTAGTTCATTGTAATATTTAAAGTAGTCGCTTTTCTTGCGTTGATACCAACCCAATTCACGAGGCGGGTTGATAGGCAATTTAACCGTTGAAGCCCATTCCGCATGGGCTTCCGAGAAGTCATTATTACTAACAATAATTTCCGGATTGAATTCCTTAATTAAGGACGAATCTCCCCATGCTGATTCGACCAAAACATTGTGCCCGTTGGCGCTTTTTACCGTGATTGGCTCGGGTAGTTTAGTTCCAAAACCCACGCGAACTTGTTTCCCGGCACTTTCCATAAGATCTTTGATCGTAACTACGTTATCCCAGTAATAAGGGTTTTGAGTGTGCTCTTCGGTAACCAGCAAGATACGTTTTAAATCCTTACCATATTTTGATTCTAAATATTTCCGCATTAAATCTATGCTGGTTTCTTTATCGGTTGGACAAATGTTATTAAATCCCGCGGGATAAATATTAGCATCAACGTTGGCCACCTTGTAACCCGCATCACGCACGTCATAGCTAGAATAAATAGGGATAAAAGCATTTTTAGATTTAGATTGAAACCAATCGCAAACCGCGTTCTTTTTAGATAAAATTTGCTGGTGTAGTTCCGTGCGTGTATAGGCCATGAGCATTTCCTTACTTGTATTGGTTTTCCAAATTTTCAATTGTTAGATTATCTCGAAATATTTGGTGTCTGAAGGATTCTTGCGTTGGAGGTGTGTACTTGTACTGAGCAAATATTTTCTCTAACACAACATCTTGAACTTGTTCTACATACGAAAAAAACTCTTCCTGTAGAGGCGACTTCTTTTGTCCCTCTAATGGTTCAAACATTTTGACTGAATTTAGCAACTTAGAAAACTCAGTCATTTTTAGAAACTGACTTTTTTCCTCTTCTAATCTATCTAAATCTGGAGAAGAACGCTGTGTTTGGCTCAAATTCCAGATCCACTGAATTTGTGATTTCAGTTTTTTCTGTGCTTTCTCAGAGAACGCCGCATCGTTTCGATTCATCGAATACACTAAGAATTTATACGTCATTAAAAATTTTCTTAGCTCTAACGAAAAGTCATTGGATTGCCACTGCGTCAGTCCACCACCAATTTCTAAATACAACTTAGCCAAAGCCGCGTTATCTAGTGCTTCCATTTTTAAATATTCATTCAGACCGTTTTGGGTTTCTTTGATATATTTAAATGTAAGTTCCGTTAGATTCAGACGAGAGTACGCCACTGACAATTTTAACGGCAATTCAAAAAGTCGTTTCTTCGCAGGCAAATATGTTTTGTTCTTTTCAGCTTCAACCAAGGCCGCTAGCGATTTATCGTATTTCTCTTGGGCTTCATAAATATCGGCACTTTCAAACAATGCTAAGTAATATATTTCTTTATTGGCATTAAACGTTTTGTTTTGCACATCCGCATTGGTCACTAGCGCTTCATTCAACATATTTTTTTTCAGATACATCTTACTAGAAAGTAACTGCACATATTGTACGTAAATAGAATTTGGATGCGTTTTTAAATACGCTTCTTTCTTCGATTCAAAAGCCGAATTATCTTCCATAAGAAAAATTTTATCCAACTCTTGAGCGTCTACTTGAGACGTGTCGGGTAAAATGGGATCTTCTTTTACCACTTCTTTCGATACGCAACTTAAAACAACAAAACAGAGAGCCAGACAGATAGCACTAGTAACTTTGCATTTAAAACTCATTTCGCCTTCCCCCTACAATTTTATTTTTTGACTCAGGTCAAAAGCAATCAATTTCAGATTATCAGTATCTGAAATAGGGTCGAGGTACTCTTTGAGCGAGACCAATTCTATTCTGTTCGCTACCGAGTTTTCAAATTTATGTAACAATTCTTCCCGCTGAGCGATGTATTTCTCAAAAGAGACTTTAAATAACTCTAGCTCTTTTAACGACGCTGCCGATTGGGTGCTGCCTGGACCTACCTTGAAATCAAACGTTTTCTCGAACCGTGATTTATTGATAATTATTTTGGTCAGTTGATACCCTTGCTTGCGAACTTCTTGCCCCAAATTCAAAGCCTCGGTCATTTTCACTTCGTCCAAACTTGAAATTAAAAAAAAGCGTGTTTTGTCGCTGATTAATAAGTTATGCACCTGCACAATTCTATTTTCTAATTTATCCTGCCAAGCATGAATATAGAAAAAAAACAGACGCAATTCTTTTACAAACTCAGAACCAGTTAATCTTTCTAGAATCTGGATCACCTGGCGCGTACCCGACGAAATAATTTGGCTTAGCAAACCACCTTTGCCATCACTGTTGCGAAGCCATTTAGCTACGCTATCATTAAACAATGCTGATAATTTCTGAGGAGCGTTTAAGAAATCAATTGCGTGTTTCGATGGCGGAGTATCCAGCACAATCCAATCGTATTCACCGCTCTCATAGGCACTGTAAAGTTTTTCTAAAGCTGTGAACTCTTGAGATCCGCTTAGTGTCGTCGACATTTGTTGATATAGTTTATTTCTAAAAATAGGTGTTACGTCCGCGCCCGCACCAGAGGCACGTTTGATGAATTCATTAAACACTGTTTGGTGATCAATCACGGACGCAAATAGTTTTCCTTTTAACTGAACTCCAGGTACTTCCGTAATTTCTTTGGTGCCTTCGATACCTAAAGTCGTAGCCAAACGTTTTGCTGGGTCAATTGTTAACACCAAAGTTTTGTAACCTTGATCTGCTAGCATATACCCCAAAGACGCAGATACCGTAGTTTTTCCGACACCGCCACAACCAATACAAACTACGACTTGTGTTGATTTCATAGTTTTATCCCCGTCGCAATTTGTTCAATCAATTCATAGGAAGTTTTGTCATAAATGAACGGCACTTCAAACGGACTAAGGTTTTTTTCCTGTAGGCGTTTGCGTGCGTCTTCTTCACGAGTAAGCGTTTCTTTCACGTATTTAACAAATTCGTTATCATCCGAATTCAATTCATTCGATTGCAAAGACGTATTTAATTTTTTATTTAAAATAATATCGGCTGAAATATTAAATTCAGTTTTCAGTTGATCATAAAGCTCGATCGTTTCTTTGATGGGAAGCTCTTCAGCTAGCGTTACGATGTGATAGTCACAAATTGAAGAATCTACGACCGTTTTCATAATACTGCGGCTCTGTTCACCCATCGGACCAAAACTAATTGCCTGAGCCATACCTTTAGGGGCTCTCATCAATGCTAGGAAATGCCCGGTTGCAAATGCATCGACAATAATCACATCATGCGGAGACGATGGACCATGGTGACGGGGACCCGATGTAATTTTTCCTAAAATCGCCAGTTCCGGCAATCCCGGCGCTATGTGAATCAGGGCTCGGCTGACCTTGTTTTCAAAGAAAAGGCGATAGACAGCTTCCGATTTTAATAAATGCAGAGCGTACTCTTTAAGCGCTTCGCCGCCGGACCAGAGCGCCACCTCAAACCCATTTTTAGTTTTAGTTGGTGTATATTGAACTTGAGGCAGTCCGAAGAAGGTTTTAAAAAAGCTTTCATCGCCTAATTCCACTAAAAGCGTGCGTTTGCCCTGCATGGAATATTTCTGAGCCAAGGCCGCCGCATAGATCGACTTCCCCACGCCCCCTTTTCCAGTAACAAAAACTATTTTTTGCATTAATTATCCTGCCTCAAAAGAACTAGCATAAGTGCTTGATTTTCTTCAACCTGTCACCTAGTATCCGACCGTTTCAACACGTACATACAAAATACAGGAGTTTTTCATGAAATCAAACGTGGAAAAAGTGACGTCTTTACAACGCAAGCTTAACGTGGCTGTGCCTGTCACCGACATCCAAACTAGTTTCGACAAGGTTTATCGCGATATTCAATCTGAAGTAACTATCAAAGGCTTCAGAAAGGGTAAAGCGCCAATGAACACAATCAAAAGCCTTTATCAAAACAGAGTTAAACAAGACGTAATTCAAGATCTTATTCAAAAGCACTATTCTATGGCTCTGTCAGAGCACAAATTAGAACCAGTTTCATACCCTGAGTTCGAATTTGATGATTTAGCTGAAGACAAAGAATTCAACTTTTCGGCTATTTTTGATATTCGCCCAGATGTAACTTTGAAAAAATATGAAAACTTAACTGTTGAAAAAGAAAAACTAGATTTTTCTGAAGACAAAATCGATGAAGTTATCAAAAACATCCAAAACTCACGCGCTACATTTGAAAACGTGACAGAACCTCGCGCTGCTAAATTAGGCGATTTTTCTGTTATTGATTTCAGCGGTGAAGTAGACGGTGCTCCGCTTGAAAATGGTTCTGGCACTGATCAACAATTAGAACTTGGTTCAAAACAATTCATCGAAGGTTTTGAAGAAGGTGTTGTGGGAATGAAAGTAGGCGAAGAAAAAACGCTTAACTTAAAATTCCCAACTCCATATCATGCTAAAGAACTTGAAGGGAAGTCCGTTACTTTCAAAGTAAAATTAAATGCATTACGTACAAAAGTACTTCCAGAAATTAATGATGAATTCATAAAATCAACTGGTTCTGGTGTTGCTTCCGTTGAAGAGTTCCGCAAAGTGGTTCGTAACGATCTTGAAGGTTCAGAAATCAAACGTATTGATGACGCTTTCAAAAATCGTTTGTTAAAAGCACTAGTTAAAGAAAATCCTGTAGACGTTCCCGCTTCTTTACTTAAAGATCAAAAAAATATGTTAATTGAAGATTTCAAAAAACGTATGGGTCAACAGCAAATGGACGAAGCTACAATGACTGAGTACATTGCTAAATGGGACAAAGATTTTGAAAAAACAGCTGGCGAGATGATTCAGTCTAGTTTCTTAATCGATGCTATCGGTAAGAAATATGACCTAATCTGCAAAGCCGATGATTTAGACCGCAAATTTGCGGAATACGCTGCTCAAACAGGTATCGAAGAAGCTCGCATTCGCGAATTCTACTCTAAACAAGATACTCTGAGCCGCTTAACGTATCAAATCACTGAAGAGAACGTTATCAAGAAGCTAATGGAAACTGTAAAAATCAAAGAAGTTTCCGCAAAAGACCTAAAGAACGAAGAAAATTAATATCATGACCCTTAGAGTTTGGAATTTTATTCCAGACTCTCTTCTTTTTCCGTATAAAAACTAGCGCCAGACCACCCGGCGCTAGCAACGGAGTTCGTAACAGTAACCTTACCAGCTATGGGTTAACCGATAAGTTTTAAAGCCATTTGATTATTTGAATTTGCCTGAGCCAAAGTCGAAGTACCAGCTTGAAGTAAGATGTTATTTCTTACCATTTCAGATGAGGCTTGCGCTACGTCTGTATCGCGGATACGGCTATTTGCAGACAAAATATTCTCTTCTTGTACACCTAAGTTATCTACTGTTGAGTACAATCTATTTTGGATCGCACCTAAATTAGCGCGCATTCCATTTACGCCACTTAAAGCGCTGTCTAAACTATCTAGTGCATCTTGTGCGCCTTCTTTAGTTGAAAAATCAACGCCATCTAAACCTAGTGCCGATAGTGTTGCTTCATTTTCAGAAGAATCAAACGAGATTACGCTATTTTCTTTGTCATTATATAGGCCGACTTGGAAATCAAAAGTTGGAGTTGATCCATCTAGAAGTTTTGTTTTTCCCCAAGTAGTTACGTTAGAGATACGTTGCATCTCACTTTTTAACTGTACGACCTCTTTATTTAGGAATCCACGCTCAGTATCACCTACTGTATCTGAAGCGGCTTGGATGCCTAGTTCACGTAAACGAACTACGATGTTTGAAATTTCGTTTAATCCACCCTCTGCAGTTTGGATCATCGAGATACCATCACTAGCGTTACGTTTTGCTTGTGCAGCTGATCTTGCTGACGCTTTTAAATTTTCAGAAATCGCCAATCCAGCAGCATCATCAGCTGCGATATTGATTCGGCTTCCTGAGGCAAGCTGTTGCATCGATTTTTGAATCGATTTTTGGCTACCTGATAATTGTCTCTGTGCATTTACAGACGCGATGTTTGTCGATACTCTCATTCCCATTTAGTTACCCTCCGTTAAGGTATGTTGTGTTGTACCTACCTATACGGGTAATTTTTGCCTGGCCTAAACGAGACCTCAGTACAGTTTTAAAAAATTAGGAGCAATTTTTTCCTATTCTTGAGTCTTTGATTATTTTTTAACGGAGTTTTTCAGGATGAAGATCTAGGAAGTCACTAGACTAAAATCACAAGAGCTAGACTTAAGATCCGCGTCTAGTCTAGCTTTCCTGAAGATGAGCGATCGATGTACTTTCAAGCCTCGACGAAAATTCCCAAGACTTAGACGGAAGTGTTACTACGAATGTAGTACAAGTGCATGCAACTACTTTTGTTCAGATACCGCTGCTAGCGCTGTGTAGAATTCTTTCTTCAAAGAAGCTAAATGAGTAAAGAACGCCTTCTGTTGTTTTTGATCTAATTGGTAAAGCTTAACGGCTTTTACTTCTTGATCATATACGTATAAAACTTGCGACAAACCAGATAAGCGAGGTGAATCACCTGTAGACTCTGATTGTAATGCTAAAGCGTCAAAGCGAATATTCATTTCAGTGTAGTCTTGTTGAGCTTGATTCATTTGCCGTGTCAACAAGCCGTCGGCTTCAGTCGCCTGAATTTTGCCTTCTGTGATATCGTACATGATTGAATCGTGTTGTGATGGGCTCGTGAATGCGTTTAATCCCAGCGCAATAAATAGTAGGAACATGATTCTTTTTAAAATACGAATTTTATTTTTCATAAATAGCCTCTCGAAAACAAAGTTCTACGTTAAGCTATTTTGATATTCCACTGTAGACATTTAGACAAAGCGACCATTTACGTCGCTATTTTCAAATCGTCTAAAGTTTGTTCGCTTTTTAAAGCAGAGATTTTAGATGGGTTAGTATCAAATTGCGGTACTCATCACTTTCGAATAGAATTTCATGACGTGAACCTTGAACGACTGTGATTTTACAAACAGACGGGCTAGCTGCACATATTTGATTCTGACCACGCGATTTCACCCATTTATCGTTAGTAGCTTGGAATAACGTCGTTGGCACGCGGAAGACGTTCTTCACTTTTCTGATCTTTAGAGTCCAATCAAGGCTTGTTTTCACCCAATTAACGGTGGTGCCCCCAAGCGGCAGCTGTGGGTAAATCTTCCATAGTTCTTGTTCCAAACGAAAACGAAGCCAACTATGCGTTGTGTTCTGGTCGGAAAATTTTTCATCCGGATTATAAGGTTTTTGCTTTGGAGCATAACTAATAGACTTTCCTGCGGCGCTTAGAACATGAGCTAAACCCAACGCTAGAACCTCAGGATATGGGTTGGTTTCGATCTGAATCATCGGTGCTGACAGAACAATATGCTTAAATAGTTTTCCATGAAGAGCAGACAAACCAGACGCAATAGCGCCGCCCATGGAATGACCTAGTAAGATTGAATTTGGGTAGTTTTCCGGATGCACGATGGTTTTCACAAAAGTAGCTAAGTCATCCACATAATACTGGAACTTTTCCACATGGGATTTTACAGGATCTTCTAGTAGTCGTTCAGAAGCACCTTGTCCGCGGTGATCAATTACGAAAATATCATAACCAGCGTCTTTTAAATCATAAACTAACTCTGCATATTTAAGAGCCGGTTCCGCTTGCCCGGGAGAAATCACCAATACGCCTTTAGCGTTCGCGCTTTCGTAATGAAAATAGTGAATCTTTTTGTTCTCTTTTCCAATAAAAAAATCGCTCTTAGATTTCTCATTTAACAAAGGAACCACTTCAGAGAAATAGATCTTTCCCAAGTCGTTTTCCGAAACCGCAAAAACCGATCCTGTTAATAGAAAATAAAAAATCGCCAATTGAATAGATAAAATATTTTTCATGAATTAAAGACTAACTAAAATAAATGAAACTCACAACCACACTGTAATTTATTCAACTGCGGAATACCGAAATATACGACGAACGCGACCTTTTTCTTTGGCCTCAAAGCATTCCATGCGCGTTTCTGGTAAAAATCGACCAATTTCCTTGGTAAACTTATCCACACTAGTGAATGGATTCAGAACCCAGGTCAGGCGATCGCGAATGTTGTCCGGGCACGATGCAAGAACTTTTAAGACGGTATTGCCACCCACGCCTGCAATAACAACGGTGCCCTTTACTTCCTCCCAGTTTAGCAAGCAGCCATCGGATAGAACTAAACCAATCCTAGAAGGATCAAGGATTCGCATCGTTTGAGATATTTTTTCTAGCGAGGCTTTTGATTTATCGACACAATAAACTTTAGAGAATTTTTTTTCACGCAAATTAATTAGCGCTAACAATGAATGATCACAACCTATATCCCAAAGCGTATCGCCTTGGGCCAGTGTATATATCTGAAATAGTCGTTTAGGAATTCTCAAAGGAACTAATTTTTGTAAGGCTCTTTATTCGCTTTTTCCCAATCTTTTTTATCGAATAATGGAAGGAATTTTTCGTAACCCATTTCTTCCATTTTTTCCAATGGAACAAACTTCAGCGCCGCTGAATTAATACAAAAGCGTAACCCACCAGTTTCCGCAGGTCCGTCATCAAAAACGTGGCCTAGATGCGCATCCGCTGTTTTAGATCTAACTTCAGTTCGAGTCATGCCGTGTGACGAATCTTTCTTTTCTATCACACGTTCATCTTTAATTGGTTTGGTAAAACTGGGCCAACCGGAACCAGAGTCAAATTTATCCTTAGAACTGAACAAAGCTTCATTAGAAATTAGATCGACATAGATACCTGGATGTTTGTTATTCCAGTACTTATTGTCAAACGGTCGCTCGGTACCGTTTTCTTTCATAATCCGATATTGCTCCGGAGATAATAACTTTCTTAACTCGGCGTCTGATTTAGGTAGTTCGCACACTTCGCCATCTTTTTTTGCTTTGCTAGATTCGACTATGTTTTTCACGACGTTTGTTTCCTTTACCTTCTTCTGATCTTTTTTAGATTCCGACTTGGGTTCGGCATTTACAGCTGTAAAACTAAGCATGATCAGTAGGGTGATTAGATTCATCATTTAGTCATAACCTTTAAGCTCTTCCATGTCTTCAAGTAATTAAAGGCTTGATACACTTGGAAATCGTTTTTTAGCATTTTCATTTTAGGTGACAAATTTTCATCTTTGGTTGCCGATACGTCGTTCCACCAAGAGGTCGCATTGCTGCTGATATTTTGTTTTTTATCACCTTCTGCCGCGTCTTCTTGATCTTCACGATCGCCTTTCAAGTGACCTTGAATATCTTTTTCGCGTGAACCTTTTTGCTTAATAATCGCTTTAGCAAATGCTTCGGCTTCGATATCTTCAATCTCAATATCTGGCTTAATGCCTTCTGCTTGTATCGAAATACCGCGTGGTGTGTAGTAACGAGCCACAGTTAACTTCAAGCCGCTGCCATCGGGAAGTTTAACGATAGATTGAACAGAGCCTTTACCAAATGTGCGCTCACCAGCGATCAAAGCGCGCTTGTTGTCTTGTAAGGCACCGGAAACAATCTCACTCGCACTGGCAGAGTATTCGTTTACTAAAACGATCAGTGGACACTCTTTAAATTTCGCCTTTTTAGACGCCATAGATACTTCTTTTTCTTTTTTATTTCTACCGATTGTACTTACAATCACGCCGTCGGCCAAAAACAGGTCACTCATTTTGATCGCTTGATCAAGCAAGCCGCCCGGGTTTCGACGCAAATCGATAATTAGACCTTCTATTTTTTTATGTTTTTCGACGTGCTTATCTAGAGCTTTTTCTAAATCTTTTGCTGTATTTTCTATGAAGCTAGTGACGCGAACATAAGCGTAGCCATCTTCCATGTCCGTGTATTTGACAGATTTGATTTTTACTTGGCCGCGCGTGATTGTAATGTCAATTGGGCTTGGACTTGATTCACGAACGATTTTTAAAACGACCTTCGTTCCATTTTTTCCGCGAATATATTGGGATGCTTCTACAAGACTTAAACCTTTAGTGGATTTTTTGTCGATCGCAATAACCTTATCACCCGGCTTAACACCAGCAATCCAAGCAGGTGTATCCTCGATAGGAGAAATAATTGTCAAGACGCCATTTTGAATCGACATCTCGATCCCAAGTCCGCCAAACTCACCACTTGTTTCTGTCTCGAATTCTTTGAACACATCGGCTGCCATAAAACTCGTGTGTGGATCTAGTTCCTTCAACATACCCTTAATCGCACCTTGAATTAATTTTTTAGTATCAACCTCTTCTACATAGTATTGCTGAATCAGATTCAAAACCTTGCTGAAGTTTTGAAGCTCCGAGTATCGCTCCTGTGCAGATGAAACTAGAAAGACGGATGATACCGCCAGTACGCCTAGTACGCATTTAAAGATAGTGGTTCTAGTTGCTTTCATGGAAACTCCTTATCCAATCTCGGGGGTTGAGCGACTGCGAGTAATGTCTCATTTCAAAATACAATCCATTGCTGCCAAATAGGGGGCTAAAATCGCTTTGTGCGATAACCTGTCCCGTCCGGACTATTTGTTTTGTCTTCACTGAAATACTATTTAAATTTCCGTATACAGAATAGTAATTGTCACCGTGGTCAAGAATCACAACGTTACCAAGGCCATCCATCGTTCCTGAAAAAACAACTTCTGCATTAAATAATGCCTTGATAGCCTGAACATTCGTAGACGCCAGAAACACGCCAGAATTATTTACAATGATAGAATCAACGACGTTGGCGCCATAGGTTTGCGAAACTTCGCCATCCATAGGAGGTTTTAAACGGCCTTTGTTTTTCACAATCGTATCTTTAGAGAAAATGTCAAACACCCCTAGGTCGTCAAATCCAGAGTTGTTTTTGTTTTTCTTCATTTTAACAATTTCAGACTCAGTGAACATTTTCGTTTTCTTAACTTGTTCTAGCCAAGCCACCCGCAGTTCTGAGTCTTTTTCCAAAATCAGCTTTTGTTCGGCAAGGTGCGCTTCTTTTTTCCTAAGAACTTCATTGCGTGAATCCAATGTTTTAATGCTACGGCCGAGTTCAAGTTTCTTTTCATAATAGTCATTGATAAACTGCACGTCATAGCTAGCGATGATTCCCATCATTTTAACACTTTTTTCGATATCAACTAAATTTGAATGAACAAGCGCCACTTGTAAAAGGTTGCCAGATTTAATTTTTGAAATAGCTTTAATTTTTGTAGTCAGGCGTTTCTTGGATTCTAAAAGCTGTTTAGACATTATTTTAATTTCCAGTTTCTGCCTATTAATTTCAGCATTAATAATTTCGACTTCTTTTTGAACCGTCGACAACTTTGTTGTCTGTGATTTAATTTTTTTGTTAATATTGATTAGGTCCTGCAAAAGCGCATCTTGTTTAAGCTCAATATTCATAAGCTTATTCTGCTTTAAGGCCACTTGTTTTTGCACATCGACCTCTGTAGCACAAAATACTGATCCGCTAAAAATGAAAATAATCAAAATCCATCTCATGCGTGGCGGAACCGATAAAGTCTGCTAAAAGTCAATCGAGTTACCAAGAGACCCATTCCTATAGAAACACCAAAAGCAATGAGCAACTCTAAAAAATTAAAAAACTGAAACACTTGATTCAAGTTGAGTAACTTTAACTGATTTTCAAAAAATGAATTAAAATAGAAGAACAGCGCAGAATTCACACCCAAACCGATGGCAAAAGCTAAAGACACAATTCCCAGACTCTCGATAAATATCGGACGTTGGATATAGAATTTCGTAGCTCCAATCATTTCCAAAATCTCGATCTCTTTCGCTCGTTGGAATAGATGTGACTTTATCGAACTGGATACAACAAAGAAAGATAGTGCAAATAGAATTAAACCCAAAAAAACAAAGAACGCATTAACGGACTGACTTAAACGGGAATACTTTTCGGTCCACAACGACCCACTAGAGACGTCTTCAATACCATTCCAGTCGCGGATTTCAAGTGCCAAGGCTTTTGCTTTCGCATTTAACTCATCCAGGGTTCCTTCCGTTTTCAAATACACTTCAAAATAGGGCGGGATAACCTGTAATAAAGCGCCGTCATTTTGCAGTCCCGACATATATCCCGAAATCTGAGCATTAAAGTCAGCAATCGCTTGTTCTTTAGAAAAAAACACGACCTTGTCGACCAAAACATTTTTTTCTAACCGAGACTGCGTCGACCTTTTGATATAATTTTCTGAATCGCTTTCTAGATAAACTATCAGTTTATTACTTTCCCCCCAGATCGAAAGAATATGGCTGATATTTTTAGACATCAAATAGAATCCCAAAATTACGGAAAATGTCGCTCCGATAATGGAAATGGCAGTTACACGCTGAATTGATTTTTGTTGATATTCTTTCATAAGCTCATTTTATGAACCGAACCATTCATTAGTTCGATTACTTTTTTGTTTTTGCGTTTAACTAGTTCATGATCGTGAGTCGCGATAACAACGGTAGTTCCTTGTGCGCACACTTTTTCAAAAACATCGATAATTTTGCTACTCATTTCAGGGTCCAAATTTCCCGTCGGTTCATCGGCGATTAAAACACCCGGCTGATGAATGATGGCTCGGGCAATAGCAGTGCGCTGCTGTTCTCCACCAGATAAATACTCTGGAAACTGTTCGGTTTTCTCTGATAGACCGACCAAATCTAGCACTTCAAGCGCACGTTTTTTAATAAAGCTTTCATGATGCTTTTGGATACGTAACGGCAAGCATACGTTTTCGTATACTGTGCGATCAGGAAGCAATTTGAAATCTTGAAATACAATGCCTAGTTTTCTACGATAGGTTGATAGGTCACTTTCTTTAATTGCATTTAAATCAAAATTTCCGACGGTGATTTTTCCAGATGTAGGGTGATCGTAACCCGTGATCATTTTGAAAAAAGTCGATTTTCCTGCTCCAGATGGACCGGTTAAAAATACAAACTCGCCGGATTCAATTTTTAAATTTATGTCCTTCAAAGCATGTATCTTTTTGTCATAAGACTTATAAAGATGAGAGAATTCTATCATATTCTATATGATAAATCTCACACTGCCGAATTTGAATTTTGAAATGCCTTTTTTTGATCTTCTTTATCTAAGTCGGGTGACCTTGCACTTAGACAAAGGTGGGGCTTACAAGCCGCAAGTAACTAATTCGAATTAAGGACTTCGAACTGCATTATCGATTCATTGTATTTTATCGTATATAACCGAGCGGTCATTTCGGAATCAAAAACTGGGACCAATATTTCTAGATTCTCGTCGTCATCGATATTGGTAAAAACCAGGTTAGTGGCTTCATTTTTAAAGGTAAAATGACCTTCTTTTTTCTGCCCCAGATCTAACTTCTGCATAAATTGTAAAGTTTCAGTTTTAGGGTCCTCTTTATAAACCTCGACAAAAATATTTTCTTTCTGTTTTATTTTTAGAATAACAAAAGTTTCAGAACCGGGGTGAAGATTCCCTACAACTTTACCCAAAATCGTGCGATGTTCTGTTACAAAATATTCTTTGAACTTCTTCTTGAAATTGGGAACAGCCAGAACGACTGCCATAGACAGAGCCATAAGAAATAAAAAAGCGATAAGTAGTGGTGAACGCATCTGAGAAAATCATTACACAGATGTGTTTCGATCGCAAACTGTAATATGTCTTTTCAATGTGACAATTTTTGTGTCAACAATGTTGACAGCGGCGTGTTTAATGACTGGAAAATAAATGTTTTATTAAAAGAATTATCACACAAACTTAACTAATTAAGATATACTCCGGTTCAAAATATTTTTGCGAGGCTTTATGAAAAATGCATTCTCTAAACTTTTGATCGCCGGTTTAATTGCTTCAACACCTGTTCTAACTTTGGCTACCGATGGAACTCCGGTGGTGAAAAAGTCGGCTAAGTCAAAAACGTCAAACAAAGCAAAAGAGGATGCTCAAGATGCGGCTTCTAAGTCAGCTCTAATTACGATTTTAAATCAAATCGTACTAGCCAGGTTTGATTTTGATATCGATGTCGACTTCAAAACAACTCAAAAAGGCGAAGAAAGTAAAACAGACATCGAATTTAAGTATTTAGACATTTCTGCGTTAATCAAGTTTAAAGATCAGATTCAATATAGCTTTGTAGATGAAGAAAAAACCAATCCTCAAGTCAGAAAGGTTATTCCTGATGTTAGATTCTCTACTAAAGAAATGTTCGTAGTTTCTAAAATCAAAACTGGTGCGGCGGGAAAAATGAAATTAACAGTACGCTTTTGCCAAAACTATTCGTTTAATAACGATGTTTGTAACACTTTAGATGATAAAAAGTTGTTAGATATTTCAGTGAACAGCATTAACTTTGGTTCGTTCGATATGCGTATCAAAGATATCACTGTTGATTTCGATCAAAAGTTGGCTGATGGGAAATTTGCATACAAAGGCAGCTGTACAGCTTGGAAAAGCGGCTTTGACATGGATACTCCAGATAAAACTGTCTTGAAGCCCGCCATTTGCGAATTTTCTGGCACTTACAATTCAAAAGCAGTTAATAAGTTCGTAGGTAACTTTAAATTAAGATCTAAAAAACAATAGGTGCATTAAATGAAGTTTTTGAGCTGGCTATTAGCCACTCTTTTTTTATCGCCGCTATTACTGGCGGCACCGACGACGGCAGGCGATGCCCCGCCGACTTCTTATAATGAGGCAAGTAAAACCTATCGTTTTATTAGTTCATTTATTGTGGACATCGACAAGATGTTGAAAGAGCTAGGTATCAAAGTCCACTCCTGTCGCCTAGAAAACGGCGCCCCGGTTAATTTTCCTGGCGTTGGCGCATGTGTTTACGAATCAGTCAAATATACATTTGAACACAAGCAAGCCAGCCGCATTTGGCTTTGGGTTTTAAATGATCAAGGTCAGTATTTACCTCCTTTATTATTGGAATGGCGTAATACCCATCTTGGTTTATTCAAATTGGGTGGTGAGTTTATATTTTTATCATTTGAAAACTTCTTTGGTAACTTAACTAGAAAAGCTAATCGAGTGACTTCTGAAGCTGGAAAATCAAAATGCTCTGTAGCCAGCTCGAACGATCGTGATTTAGGAAATTTCATTGGCGATATTTCTATCACGATCCCTAAGGGCCACAAGATTTCCGAGTATTTTATTTTAAATAATATAGACGGATTTGATGCCGAAAAAATTACAGTTCACGCAACGACTCCGTTCTACTTGAACAAACAGCGCGCCTACAAAATCACGGCGATCGTTCAAAACGGTCAGCAGGAATCTATTCAAGTTTCCATGTTAACAAATTACAATCTAATTTCTCAACGCGAATCTTGTTTTAAAGGCTCTCTAGAGTATAAAGGTAAAGACTCGGAAGGACAACCTATCCCATGAAATTCTTCTACCTAACTATTTTCGCAATTTTATTTTTGTGTCAGTATAGTTTTTCATTTGAAACGGGGTGCAGTTTGCAACCTAGTGACCTGAATGATTTCGGGACTAAAGTAACGCAAAAAATTGCGGCAATGAAAACCTCGTTGCCGAAAAGTATTCCTCTGCAATCTGAATTCGAATATGAAATAAAAGACGGGCAAAAAAAGTTTTACGGAACATTCGAAGGTTTTTTCAGACCTCAAAATGATGACTTTTTCTCTGTCATTCCACTTCCTATTTTAGGTTTTGACGTTACGAAAGATCGTATCGTTCTATACATCTGCGCTCACTACAGTGACAAGAAAGAAGAATCACATCTAACTATTTATTTCTTGCGTGGTTATCACTTAGATCCACCTAAATTTGGAACTTTGATTAGTAGCTGGATATACGATCCTCAGTTAAAAGTAAAACCGGTTCCAGCGACATTGCTTGGTATTGGGGAAATCAAAATGTTTTTTATTAAAATATTTCGCTATATCCCTTTCGTAGATATTTATTTTGAAACTATAAGCATGCTTCAGCGTTTCGTTGCTAACATGCTTGGCGACGTAACTGGATTTGGTGTTGAACGCATCGAGCTTACCGAGGATTTCTTACGCGTATCATCGGGAGTCGATTTGAAATCTCCTCGAGAAGCTCGAATTAGCAAGACGTTTAAGCTTAAGCGTCCTGAATTGGGAACGGGCGCCGCCGAGGCGGCTAAAAAGACTTTTAACGCTCCCGACGAAAAAGTTATTCACGATTTAGAAACGAATCACGTCGACGTCGAAGAGGTTCCATAAACTTAACGATCCTATCATAGAAGGCCGAAATTAATATTAGACCGATTCCAGAAATGGCGTAAAATAACCATGGTGAACGCCGATATAGTTCGGTTATAAAATCAAAATAGTATGTCAAGCACAACATTACGGTTAATAGGCTCAATAGAAGTAGCCATTTAAAGTGGCTACTGTACGAATAGACTACTAGCCCAATGGCTATTAAAATTCCCACGGCGTGTGTTTCAAATTTGTTGGTATTCCATACAGAATTGCATATAGAAATATTAATCCAGAATACAATGGCGTCCTTATAAAATAAGTACGATTTTCCTTTGGCCTTATAAACAAAATACGAAATAAGAGACATTCCACCAAACACTACATACGGATGTAACAAACTAAAGAACGCCTCTATTTCCGGACGTCGAACATACAGAAAGTAGGTGTGTTCAGTGAAGAATATCCAGGCCGCTAATAAAGAAAAATAGCCGATTCCAGTAAACAAAGATGCCATTTCTTTTTCATCTCGGGTCGTTGGTTCGACTGGCACAAACACCAATGCCACACCTAAAACACCAAATAAAGTAGCGAAATAGTATTCGTTTACGGGATAATAGAGCGATCGTATCATGAGAGTGATGATCGGAGCACTTAACAATCCAAACATTCCGAATCGATTCCAGCGATCCTCAATTGATAACTGAATTTTGAACCTTTTGTATCCCCAAAATAAAATCAGGAACTGCGATAAAAGCAAACCTGAATTCCAAACTGAATCTCTAAATGGCAAGATCAAAAGCGCATTCAAAGCTAAATACAATAACGCTGATTCAACAAACCGGGACTTAATCAGGGAATGAAATCCGACGAGTGCCATCGGTATCAAAGCGAGTCCTGTTACAACACCGATCACCATAAACTCAGAAGCGGGAACAGCGAACCGAAATGCCTCTGGAACTGCCGCGACCCCAGGTTTAACAGACGAATAAACAATCGACGCAATTTGTGAAAACAATGTTGTTATCCCTAATGCCGAAAGCACTGCGAATATTTTTGCCGTTAGTTTATCGCCAAACCTTCGGACGAACAGAAATGACAAACCCGCCATTATCGCGACAAATCCAAAGAAAGAGAGGTATTTGTTTAAATCCGTAAGTTCGCTCCAACCTTGCACCATAAACGTAATTCCAGATAGTACCACTGAAAATAAGCCGACATATCGGAGTATCGATTTAATACCACCGCGATCATTTATTTTTTCAGAATCCACAGATCCTCCATGCAGAAAGAATACTTTATCCCTATGTGGAAATGTGGATATATTTGTTACAATGTAACATGTGGAAATGTGTATAACTATTTTTATATATATTTATATATTTTTATTGATTTATAATTTTAGTTACATTGTAATTAAACTATGAACTCAAAGTACTTTTATGCTTCTGTAATTGCCGCTCACTCTAGCTCAATGCTAGATGGTTTCCGGCAGCGAGAAGTACGGTTCTATATGGATCTATTTTCGAATTGGGTGTTTGTGAAAATTGATAGCGAGCCCTTCCCCCTTCACAATACACAAGTAATGCGAAGCCTACAGAATATGGTCCGGCTCGGATTAGCAAAAAAGATGGGGCGTAAAAATCCGCCCCGCTATAAGCTGACCCGAGCCGGACTCATCCAGACCTTGAACGATTTGGTGGCTCTGCCGCTGAATAATTCATATTCAGAATTCTTTTTTGTTTATCAGTTCATCGTAAATTATAAAACACGGATAATTGATTTACTTAATCAGGACTCAAAACATTTCACAAAATCCAATTCTTTAGATGTTGAATTTTTAATGGATGAAAAAAAATATCTTCATAGGCAGCTCGAGTTAGTAAATCACGAAATTCGTCATCTCAAAGAACGTATCACTGACTCAGAAAAATCAATCGCCCTCTTTTTAGAGATGAAGGCTGACAAAATTGATCCTAAAAAGATATTTAAGACCATCGAAACCAAGTACCCTTACGAACTCAATAATCAGAAGCGTCTTTCCCAATTGCTTCAAGAGATACCGGAGCCACTCAGAGAACGCGAAATCACCGAAGCTAATCAAAATCGTGTCAATTTATTTTGGAAACCGAAACTACATCACCTGGAATCCTTTGGGCATATTTTAAAGGGATTAGAAAATACTAAATCCACAGAGAAAAAGGCCAAAAAAATTGACTTTTAATGGGGATCGACTACTAAAGGGTCTCCATGGGAAATATTAAGCAAAAAATCATCGAAGTTTGTCAGCGTCTACACGATCGCAATCTTCTTGCGGCAGCAGACGGAAACGTCAGCGTTAAAGAAAACGATCAAACAATTTGGATCACACCGACGGGGCAAACCAAAGCATTTATTGATAATCGCGAACTTGCTTGCATTTCCCTGGACGGCAAAGTGGTTTCGGGCGCCCCCTCTAGTGAGCGGAAGCTTCATTTGGCTATATACCGAAACTGTCCTGCGGCAAACGCAGTCGTTCACGCCCATCCCCCCCACGCGATCGCCTGGTCTCTGGCATTTGGTGACATGAAAGAACTTCCCTATAAAAGCCTTCCTGAGGTTATTTTAGCGACCGGTAAAATTCCGATAGTCCCCTATGCGCGTCCTGGTAGTGATGATATGGGTACAAGTTTGCAGCCGTTCCTTCCTGATCACAAAGTGCTTATTATGCAAAAACATGGCGCTGTTGCCTGGGGCGAAACACTGGATGAAGCCTACCGAGGTATCGAACGGGTCGAACATATTGCTTATATTCTGAAACTCGCTATCGAATTAAAAAATTTGAAAATAAATCTTGAGGAACTTCCGGCAGATGAAATCAAAGAACTTTTTGATCTGCGCACACAAATAGGTAATTACAATCTATGAGATCACTAGCTACACTATCGTTAAAATGGTCTACTACTGAATTTTCGTTGCTAGACCAAACTCTTCTACCTAAAAAGGAAATTTGGATAAAAATTGAAAGCCTAGATCAGATGGTAGAAGCCATTAAATCGCTGCGTGTGCGTGGTGCGCCTCTTATTGGAGTAAGTGCTAGTCTTTACTTGGCACATCGTGCGCTGCTAGGACAAGATTTAAAATCTCTAGAAAAAGATGCCCAAACGTTAAAAGCCGCTCGTCCGACGGCGGTTAACCTAATGAACAATATTGATCAGGTTCTAAAGCACTTTTCATCAGTAAATGATTTAGTCGCTGAAGCTCTGCGTATTTTCGACGAAGATCAGACTTTATGCGATGGTATGTCGACGTTAGGTGCCGAATTGATCAGAGATGGCGATAACATTCTTACTCACTGTAACACGGGATCTTTAGCCACCGTTGGCTCAGGAACAGCGTTGGGAGCCATTAAGAAAGCCCATCAACAGGGAAAGAAAATTCACGTTTATGTAGATGAAACCCGTCCGCTTCTGCAAGGCGCACGTTTAACTACCTGGGAATTGTCTAAGGAAAGAATTCCATTCACGTTAATTACAGACTCAATGGCTGCATTTTTGATGAGGCAAGGAAAAATTTCCAAAGCTTTCGTTGGCTGCGACCGCATCGCCGTAAACGGTGACTTTGCAAACAAAATTGGAACCTATTCCGTAGCGGCCCTTTGCCACCTACACAAAATTCCGTTTTACGTAGTTGGCCCACGCACTACGGTGGATCCACAATGTCCAAGTGGAAACAATATTCCGATCGAAGAAAGAATTTCTAACGAAGTAACGGGGTTTCATTCTTCTAGCGAGTCATTGACTTGGGCTCCGGACGGCACAAAAGTATACAACCCTTCATTTGATGTCACTCCGAACGAGTTTGTTACGGCCTGGGTTTTAGATCATAAAATTATCACTCACAAGAATTTGGGAGATTTATGTTAGCAATTATTGGTGGTTCTGGTTTTGAAAATTTTGAGGAGTTTGAATTTGTCGCGGAACTTGATCGCAGCACACCATTTGGTGATTGTGCCTCCGGATTTAAAAAAGTTCGCATTGCAGGACACGAATGCCTTTTTGTTTCAAGACACGGTAAACATCACGAACATTTACCGAGTGAAGTAAACTATCGCGCCAACATCTATGCCTTAAAAAAACACGGCGCTAAAGCGATCGTTTCTTTCTCGGCTGTGGGCAGTTTAAAAAAAGAATTTAAACCTGGAGATATGGTCATCACCAGCCAATATATTGATAGAACTAAAGGGTTTCGTAAACACACCTTCCTTGGCGAAGGCATAGTTGGCCATGTTTCGCTAGCAAAACCCATCTGCGATGTAATGGAACAAAAGCTAAAAACCGTAGCCTCTAAGTTTGATTTTCAGACTCATTATAAAGGCACATACATTTGTATTGAAGGCCCTTATTTTTCAACTCAAGCGGAATCAAAATCCTACATCAGTGCAGGTGCCGATATAATTGGTATGACCCATTTCCCAGAATTTGCTTTAGCTCGAGAGGCTGGACTAGCCTATCTGCCGTGCTGTTGGGTTACCGATTACGATTGTTGGGATGATTCCATCCCACATGTGACAGTCACAGAAGTTATCAAAGTCATGAAAAACAATAATTTAAAAGCCTTTAAACTTCTAAAAGAATTGGTTCAGCTTAGAACGGACTTGTGGCAGGGCACAAAGGCCACCGAAAGCGGACTGAAAACAGGGTTGTTCATGCCTCTAGAACAAGTACCGAAAAATAAGCTCGAATGGCTTAAGTTATTGATGGGCTAACCTTTTAATGGCACACTGTTGGTACATATGAAAATCAAAAAGCAAATCGATTGGCCGGTGGCCTTGTTCCTGACGTTGAATCCTATAGTTGGTTTGACGTTATTTTTTATTTATATTTATTTCTTCGATACAACCGTGGCTATGTGGGCCGTGTTTTTAGTATTCGCAGCGATCACGAATCTAAGCATCACAGCAGGATACCATCGCCTGTTTGCGCACAGAAGCTATGAAACAAATACGTTCATGAAATTCTGGTTGCTGTTTTTCGGTTCGTCAGCATTTCAGGGACCAGCGTTAAAATGGGCTTCAGATCATCGTCGCCACCACAGTCATATCGACACTGAAAAAGACCCCTATTCTATTAAAAAGGGATTTTGGTACGCGCACATCGGCTGGTTGTTTTACAAAGATTCAGTGGATTTAGAAATCAAAGCTCCTGATTTAGAAAAAGATAAATTGCTTCAACATCAAAACAAACATTATTTATTATGGAGCATTGGAACGGGTTTTGTTCTGCCGATTTTAATTGGTTTGTGTTTTGGTGCGCCACTTGGTGGCCTGATTATTTTTGGATCACTACGTATTTTCCTAACTCAACAAAGCACGTTCTTTGTAAATTCTCTCTGCCACACTTTGGGGGAACAAACGTATTCTAAAGAAATTTCGGCACGTGATAGCTTTATCGTGGCTATTTTGACCCACGGTGAAGGTTACCATAATTTCCATCACCAATTTCAATTAGACTACCGTAATGGCATCAAATGGTATCATTGGGATCCAACTAAATGGACTATCCAATTGATGAACCTTTTCGGTATGGCGAAAAAATTGAAAACAATTCCGGCGCAAGAAATTTTGAAAGCCAGACTGAACGCAGAAGCAAAATGGTTAGAAGCTAAAGGTGTGTCGACTGAAAAAGTAGAAGCCCTGAAATTGAAGATCTTAGAAACGCAAAATAAGATTAAGAAATTCAAAGAAGAGTACGCGATGGTCAAACGTGATTGGCAGAATTCTTCGCAAGAAAAATGGAATGAATTACAGCTTCAAGTGGCTGAAATGAAATTAAACATCCAGAAAGCAAAAGCGGAATTTAACTTTGCCCTTAAAGAATGGCAATTGTACACGCAGTTGGCGACAGCTTAGATCTAGTTCAGACTAGATCTAAGAATGCGTCGTAAATCTTGAATTGATTTTTTCTGTAAATCTAAAATGAATTGGTAAGCGTCTACGTCACGACTTTGTAGTAGGCGCGCAAAGGCTGGCTCTGTTTTTAATCCAGTCTGTTTTAATTCCAAAATTTCTTTTGTCCATGTCGATCGGGCATATTTTAAGATCTTCTCTTCGCTGTTGAAATGTAAATATCCATTTTGCCTGAATGTGGATTGGGCGGAGCAGAAAATTTCTACGGGAATTCCTCGATAGTCAAATCGGCAAAGGCAGTAGGGAGTTCCATTGATTTCACCCATCGAAATTTCAAATTCAGGAAGCAGAGCAAAACCCTGATGACACATTTCTTTGAATTTTGCGACATCACTGAAGGTAACCAGCAAATCCAAATCAGCTGTTGGCAGATCAACGGCTAAAGGAACGGTTCCCGCGATAAAAGGTTCGTGATCTTTAAACATTTCAAGTAGATTCAGTTCAGAAACTAAGATGGCCATTTTTGGACGGTGTTCGAAATTGATAACTGATTTCAAAGAGAGATTATGAAGTTTTATTGCGGCGTCGCCTAACGGTAATTCAAGTTCAGGATTAAATGTTTTTTCTAATCCTGACTTGTCCCATTCTAGTTTTGCGTATTGTTTTGCAAGCTGTTCTAGAGAACGATCAACGACGATTTCAAAATGCTCAAAACCCGTGGTGACTGATTTACCTTTTTTGGGCGCTGGCAATTCAATCAATTTAATTAGCCATTGTTTGTATTGGATCGGTGTGTGTAGCTCGAACGTCGCAATGGGGCGCCCGTTCACGTTCATCTCGGTCAGTAGCTCGCCCAAGGCGGAAAACACGTCGCGGTAGGCTTCATATTCATCAATGCTTTCCGAACGAAAACACAAATGATCTATATCCCAATGCGACTCAATAGAAAATTTTTGCGAACTAGCCTTAACAAAGACTTTGTCTAAGAATTTTTCCGCTAGAGTTTGTAATTCACCGGCCGAGATATTGGGTACTGCCACAGTTCTGTCCTTGGTATCAAAAATTTCTATCTAAACAAACACGGCTCGGCAATAACTATTGCGCTTGCCCGAAACGAAAATCTTGGATGTGATAGGCGCCATGAAAACACTATTTTTAATCGGTCTCAGTTTACTATCTATCTCTTGCGCCCAACAACAGCTAGCCAAGTATGTGGCGGCTAATCCCGAAGCGATGCGACTACCAAATGCGAACACGTTTAGCGAGTATATGCCACTCGGTCGATTCGCTATGATTCAAGGGCCGACTAGCGCGTCGGAAGCCTATTTCGCCAGTATCTCGCCAAGATATAAAACGTATACTTATGTTTTGACCGATGCGAATAACAAAGAACTTAAGCGGGTTCAACCTTACCAGGTGATTGAACAAGCAAACTATACTTTTTGGAAAATTGATAAGTTTCATTTTACCGATTTAGTTCCAAACACGGATTACGGTCTGTATGTTGTCGAAAAGGTAGCAGACCCCCTCGATCAAGCCATGGATTATAGGAAGTTTCGTTCGCTGGATCTAAATCAACGTCACTTTAAATTTGTAGTGGGATCTTGTCAGGCCGATGACAATCGTTTTGCTACGATCCGTAAAACAATTTGGAACAAGGTTGTCCAAAGCAATCCTGACTTTATCATCATGAACGGAGATGTCGTTTACGTTGATTCATTTGAATTTGTAAAACGTGAATCGCCGACTCACAAAATGCAAGAGTGGGAAATTTGGCAGCGTTATATAGATAGTTTCCAAACTTTAGAAATCTTCCGCAGTCAAAAATTAATCCCAATCATTGCTAACTGGGATGATCATGATATGGGAACGAATAATTCTGACATTAATTTTTCGGGTAAAGATTCTTCTAAACGAATTTTCAAAGCCCTTTTCCACGCTCCTGATATTAACGGCGTTTTCAAACAAGGGGTTGGCGGCGTTTCGTCGGCATATACTTTGTTTGGACAAAAATTTATCATGATGGATGCACGATACTATCGTCAGCCACCTGGAAGTCAGAAAGATCCCAATGGCCATTTGGGAAAGAAACAACACGAATGGATCATCGATCAATTAAATTCAAACTCGCTACCAGCGTGGTTAGTGATGGGCGATCAATTTTTTCAAAGTCTGGTGGAAGTCGGCGAGGGTGGTAAGAAGAAAATCGTAAATGAAACTTTTATCGGTGATCATCCGGTTCAGTTCGAACGGTTCTTAAAAGACGTTAAAGGAAGCAAATCCACCACGGTCTTTGTTTCCGGCGATGTTCACTTTTCAGAAATCTCGACGGTAGAAAAAAGCTTCTTAGGTTATCCAACATTTGAATTAACAGCCAGCCCCTACCACAGCTACATATTTGGCGGAAAAAGTTGGGAAAATCCAAGACGAATCGCTGCTTCGAAAGAACATAACTTCATGCTGGTCGAAGCGGACATGCAAGGTAACGGCATTAAGGCGAATGTAAAAGCCATTGGTGCTGCGACCGATGCCTTGTTTGAAAAAGACATTGTTGTTACAAAATAGAGAGTGGGTAAAAAACTAAAAAACCACCGTGAGGTGGTTTCATCGTGCCGGTAAAAAATGGCTCAGGAGGAGGGACTCGAACCCCCGACCAAGCGGTTAACAGCCGCTTGCTCTACCGACTGAGCTACTCCTGAACAACCGGAAATCTGAAATTAGTAGATTTGATTTTTGAAGTCAAGAATCGATTCCTTGGGATTTATCCCTTAGTCGACCTTGATACCTAGTGCGGTTAACTTGTTAGTTAGACCGTCCATTTTATAGATCAAGCTGCCTTGTTTTACAAAATTATGGGTGGGTGAGGCTTCTAAAACAATCTCTTCGCCCTTCTCGTTCATGGCTTTCATGAAAGGGGACCACTGTAGGTTGGCCACTTCATCAGAATTGTAACTAGAATACGCTAGATGGCAGAGCTCAGCGATCACTTTTGGATCCCGAATCGTTTGCTCACCTGGGACAACAAACACTACTTGCACAGAATTTGAGCACCAGGTAAGCACTCGTGCTTGCGACGGTGACCCCATAACCATATCCACATTGCTGGAAAATGTCGGGGACTTAACGTATTGCATTATCGAGATGACCGAATAGAGAAGGATCGCATAAAGACCGATTTTCAAATAAAGCCATTTAGACTTCTGTGCTTTCATGAAAAATAGGATACCAAAGCGAAACGAATTGGTAAATATTTTAACGATGTTTCGCTGCTTGCCTGAATTTGGCCCCTGTTTCAACTATACTTACGATCAACATTCTAGCGATGGAATCTTTATATTTCATGGTTTTCCATCTCAAAAAAATCGCAACAAAGATTTAGCTCATTTTTTGTTCGAAAATACCAAGGCCAATATTTTTGTTCATCACTACGAAGGCGTCGGCGAATCACTGGGTAAATTCTATTTCGAAAAATCGCTGATCACCGCGAAAAACTATGTCGAGCATATAAAGAAAGAATTTAATTTAAAACGACTTCATTTTCTTGGGCACAGTTGGGGCGGATTTGTTTCGTTAAATTTACTTCCGCACTTTGCGAACGACCTAGCTTCCATAGTTTTGTACTCTCCTTTCACTCAAATTCCGTTGGGTAAAGGAATCGAAGAACTAGCAGAGAATTTAATGAAAGAATATCCACATATGTTCTTTCATCGCACACATACCGAAGTGTGCGATGAATTCAAATTGATTCAAAATCGCTACGATTACCCAAAAGCATTGGCACCACTTCACTGGCAGCGCCCGGGACTAGTGTTGCAAGCTAAGAACGACTTGCTGACTCCCGAAGACAGGACCCGCGCGGTTTTGCCGCTGCTTGGTAGCAATACAAAGTACGTAGAGCTTGCGATCGATCACTCTTTTACAGAAAAAAGAGAGACTACATTTTCTTTAACTAAAAATTTTTACAAAGACATTCAACTCGTTAAATAAAGGGATACTATGAGACACTCATTTTTAAAAATATCGTCCTATTTCGCCGCCTGCGCTTTTGTTTTAGTTAGCTGCTCGAGCACTCAGAAAACCCAAACTCCGCAAAGTTCAGTAATCATTTCTGATTTTGCTAAACCTCATCGACAAGATTTTGTGATGACGGGCAAGAAATATGCTTTAGCTACTCAAGGTATTCTAACGACAAAAGCAGCTACCGATGTGCTTGATAGAGGTGGCAATTTGATTGATGCTTTTGTCGCAGCCTCTTTCTGTATTTCAGTCGAGCGTCCTCATTCTACCGGTATTGGCGGCGGTGGGTTTTTGGTATTCCATCAAGCCGGATCTAAAGAGAACGTAGTGATTGATTTCCGCGAGCGTGCACCAATGAAGTCATTTCGCGATATTTACTTAGATAAACAAGGTAATTATTTGAGCGATCTATCTAAAGACGGCGCCCTTTCGGTTGGAGTTCCCGGTCTAGTTAAGGGTCTGTGGGAAATTCACAAAAAATACGGAAAAATGAAATGGGCCGACGTGGTAGCACCCGCAATCAAAATGGCCGACGAAGGATTCTTCGTTTATCCCGATCTAGAAAAAGCACTGAAAGAAAGACATGACGTACTAGCCAAGTTTCCAGATTCGAAAAAAATATTTATTAAAGAAGATGGCACGTCTTATAAAGTGGGCGATGTCCTGGTACAAAAAGATCTTGCGAATACTTTACGAGCCATTGCTAAAAATGGAGAAAAAGAGTTCTACCAAGGTGAAACCGCAAAAAAAATGGTTCAATTCTTAAAGAAAAATGGGGGAATTCTAACGGCGGCGGATCTAAAAAAATATAAAACGATTGCGCGCAAACCGGTTGAATCTAATTTTCTGAATTACAAAATTGTATCTATGCCGCCACCAAGTTCTGGCGGTATTCACGTCGTTCAATTTCTTAAAATGTTAGAAAAAGAAAGTTGGACGCCGATGGATATGAACACAGCAAAAGTTATTCACTATCAGGCCTCCGCGTTTCAAATGGCGTTTGCAGACCGGGCACAGTACCTAGGTGATCCTGATTTTGTGAAAGTTCCAATGACTCAATTGATTTCTGATACTTATTTGAATCAGCGTAAAAAGGAAATCGCACTTGATAAAGCCCGCGCCGCCAACGAAGTTCGTTTCGGAAATGTAGACCAAAAACATGAATCTACGGAAACAACGCACATGTCATTCCTTGATAAGGAAGGTAATGCGATCAGTTCAACTCAAACCATTAACGGTTGGATGGGTTCGGGGGCTGTGGCGACAGGCACGGGAATCGTGATGAATAACGAGATGGACGATTTTTCGTCTAAACCTGGAGCTGCTAATCTTTACGGAGCTGTAGGATCAGATGCTAATTCGATTGCACCATTTAAAACTCCTCTTTCTAGTATGTCGCCAACCATTGTGTTTGATCAAACAGGTAGACCGGTGATGGCGGTGGGGGCTCCGGGCGGTACGCGCATTATCAGTTGTACAGCCTTAACCATTTTCAATCACTTATTCTTCAAACAATCATTAGAAAGCTCTGTGAAGAACATTCGCGTTCATCATCAGTGGCAACCCGACACATTGTTCATCGAACAACCGGGACCGGCACCAAAAGAATTAGAGAAACTTAAAAACATGGGTTACAAAATTGAATTGGGCGGAATCCCTTGTCGAGTTATGTCGGCGTCAATGGACACGAACAACTCTGAATTTACGGCAGTGGCCGATCCTCGCGATATCGGCACTGCTTCGGCAAAATAATTCTTTTTAAAAGCCTACTTACTTGCTAGGTAGGCTTTTAAATCACTGAAACCGCCAATCAGAGTTCCATTGTGAAACACTTGTGGAAATGTTGGCCAGCCACTCCATAACTTAATCGCCAATCTTAATTTCCAACCATTAAAATAATTTCCATGTTCAATGTATTTATATTTGATATCTCGCTCTTTTAGAAATTTGCGGGCTTTTTTAACTGGAACATTGTGAGCCATACCAACGACGACCCATTCATTGTCTTGAATGGCTTGCTCGATTTCTTTAATGATAGGCGCATAAAAACTGGCCATTGCTTCTTGCGCTTTGGGTGCGACTTTTGATTCGCTTAGAATTTTTCTCATTCGGTTTCTCCAGAGAATTGTTTTTGTAACAGTTTATAGTAAATACCTGATTTATCTTTGGCAAGTTCGTCATGTTTTCCGCTTTGAACAACTTCACCATTGTTTAAAACGAAAATTTTATCAGCATCCACTATGGTCGAAAGCCGATGGGCAATGACCAGGCTTGTGCGACCTTCCATCAGTTTATTAAGTGCTTCTTGTACCAATGCTTCGCTTTCCGTATCTAAACTAGATGTGGCTTCATCCAAAATTAGAATTTTTGGATCTTTAAGAACGGCCCGGGCAATGGCAACACGTTGCTTTTGTCCACCAGACAACTGCAAACCTTTTTCACCCACTTTAGTTTCCATTTTTTCGGGAAATCGTTGAATAAATTCCCAGGCGTTCGCCGATTTTGCTGCTGTGGCAATTTCTTCGGAGTTAGCAGATTCACGACCATATTTGATGTTTTCTTCAATAGAAGATGAAATCAATATTGGCTCTTGCGATACAATACCAATCTGGGAACGCAACCAAGAAACATCCAAAGTTTGAATGTCCTGCCCATCAATTTTGATTTGTCCTGAATCGATGGGATAAAAACCGGGAATTAAACTCGCTATTGTGGATTTTCCAGCACCAGAGGATCCCACAAAAGCAACCTTTTGTCCGGGCTCTATTTGGAATGATAGATCCTTAACAACTTTTATGTCTTTTCGAGTTGGATAACTAAACGACACATTTTTGAATTCAATTTTTCCATGCACCTGATTGGGGCGTGTACCTTGAGTCAATTCTTGTGATTGTTTTTCTAGAATTTCAAAAATTCGTTCTGAAGCCCCAATGCCCGCGGCGAAGTCACCCCATAAACTTCCCAGACTTCCTACACCAATCGCGACTAACATTAGGTACAAAAGAAATTGAGTTAAATCACCCACGGTCATCTGACCGTCAATCACTTGATAGCCGCCATAGGCCAGGACGACACAGACCGCAGTAAACCCAACAACCATCGCCACCATCATAAATATCGTGATGGCATTAATGCGTGCGCGCACGAAGAATAGAGCATGATCCAAAGCCAAAGTGTAACGTTGAACTTCAAAAGATTCTCGAACAAATGATTTTACAGTTTTAACACCAGACAAAGTTTCTTCTGCCACAATGCTGGAATTTGCGACGGCTTCCTGAAGGTTTCTTGAGTGCGCTCTAATTTTTTTTCCGTAAACTGCGGCGAACAACGCAATCGGCGGTATTAATAAAAACATGATCGCTGTTAACTGCCATGAAGTATAAAACATAAACCCAAGGCCACCGATTACTTGCCCCAAATTTCTTAGCCCTTGCGATATATTTACACTGACTGTATTTTGCAATGTCGTGCAATCGGAAGCTAGGCGACTCATCAATTCACCTGTGCGATGAAAATCAAAGAAGGAGACTTCCTGGTTCATTAAATTTCCAAACAATCTTTGGCGCAGTTTAAGGACAATTCGTTCACCGCTTAAAGTGAACAGGTAATAACGCACACTGGAAGTGATACCTTGAAGAATAAATACTATGAATAGAGCACCAACGGACCACCACAATAAATCGATTCGTTTGGTTTGCAAAACATTGTCAACCATCCATCGTATTACTTGGGGATACACAAGGGAAGAAACACTGGAAATGACTAAGAAAAACAAACCCCAACCCAGGGTTGAGTATTCAGGTTTGGCCACACTTGCTAACCGCTTCATCGATATACTTTTATTCATATCCAAAGAGTGTGTCGCCATTTTGACAAAAGTTCAAAGTTTACCATGCGTGGCCATCCTCCCCAGAAAAAAAATTTAAAGTATTTTTCTTGCTATTCATCTTTTCGTCCATTGAAATATATTTGCATCTTAAACCAAAAGAAAAGGGGTCCAATATGGTATCTACAGCAAAATTATTTTTCGTTGGCTTAGCACTTTGCTTTGCTTCTGCATCATTCGCAATGGTTCCTGCGACAATGAGTTCATGTGAACCAAAATCAAGCTTAAAAGTAGCTTACAAAGTAGTTGATAAAACTATCGCCATTGATATCGAAGGCAAAGATCAAGACGGTCAACCATTCAAAGGTAGCACGACTTACAATATCGTAGGCGCGGCTGATTTCACGGCGGCTGACTTCAATGCAGACGATACAAAAATCATCAACACGATAGCTGATATCACTAGCTTTACAGGTGGTAGTATCCTAGCGGTTTCTACAGGCACAGAAAAACCGACTCAGTTGATGTTTTTCGAATTTGCTCCCGGCCAATATTCTGTAATTTGGGTTGTACAAGGTTACCCGTTGCCTCTTGGCAAGACAAATCAATGTAACTAGATTTTAAATCTTTAACGGCTCATTAGCTTCGACTATAAACTGTCAAAACAACGAGCCGTTTTTCATTCAGAATGGAAAAATCCAAAAAGTTTTTTACCCAGTTTTTCCACCTGATAAAAATGCAGATGAAGTTCTGATCTGGCTGAAGTCAACTGCACGCTGACTAAACCCTTCTTCACGAATCAAACGGCTTTCAAAAATTCTAATAAAAGTCTTTAGAATTTCTTCAGCTCTCAACTAACTTGTAGTAATCTGTAGCAAGAAACATGGTGTGGTTGCGATGAGTCCCTCGTCTTGTCGTTTGATTCGAAACTGGTAGCGTCCTGGTGTGCGATACTCTTTATGACCACCGGAGAAAAAACATATTTTTAAATCATTTAACGGGGACCATCCATTTCCCAGAGGTCTCTGTTTGACTTTGTTCACATTGAATGGTGGTGCTTTTTTTATTGAACGAAAAGGCCGGGGCTAGGTGGGTAACTAGCATTTCCTTTCTATACAAACGGAGACATTTATGAAAAGATTAGTCTATGAATCTGAATGTAGGATCTTTTAAAGAATCTCTTAAAAATGTGATCACAAATCTTTCGAGCGTAAAGATGTTCAAGAACCATCGTAGCTTGAATCAAACTGAACTTGCTTGGTTACTAGACTTCAACTATCCGCAGACTTACGAAGATCTATTCAGTGAAATTACAAGATTACCTTACTTTCCAAAAGATAAGCAACAGCCTTTTTGTGACTCCGTCGTTATCTACTCTCTACTCACAGCTATGCGAGAAAACCAAAAAGAACCGAGTGCATTGCTCGAAGTAGGGAAGACGAGATTCCAAAATGGAGAAATTGCTTTAAGAAATGGGTCAGTTAGCGTTCAAGGCGACATTTTTGTCGAGATCGGTTCGTTGTTTCTGACTGGGAACTTATCGATACAAGGTAATCTATCTGACTGGGATGAAAGTTCCAATATTATTGTTCTTGGAAATATGGCTGCTACCAATATGTCGTCTTCGGGCGAAGTCGTGGTTGGCGGGAATTTAAAGGTGGATAATATTTTACACCTTCATAGAAATGATCATGCATTACGAGTTGAAGGAGATATTAGTTGTCGATACCTCATCAACAATAATCACTCAGTCAAAATTGGTGGCTCGGTGAATGCCGAAAGAATCCTTGACCCAAATAAAAATGCAGATTTGGATTTTATGAGATCTCATCTAAAAATAATAGGGATCTCCAAAGAGAATGATGACCTCATATTTGAATCAGACGAATACCATGCTTCTTTTTTTGCGGATTAAACCCCTTCTTAATGGATCTCATCGCGTTCACAACAGATAGCACTTTTGTGAACACTGAAATTTTCCTTCCCGGATTAATTTTTTAATAAAATCGCAAAATTTTCGAGTTTCTTTAAAGGGGCCCAATTTAAAAACCGTTCAGAAAATTCTGAATCTAGTTTTTTCTCAGAATTAGCACCCTCCGAAAGAACCTGTAGCAAGATTTTGAAATGCACAGAAATATTGGGATCCGTTCTGAACCTTTAGACAAACTAGGGACTACTTCGAATCAGTATTTTCAATTACTTGAAGCATTTAATAATTTTTGATTTTAATTTCAGGGACTTGATTTTTCGAGAGAGTAAATGGCGGAGAGGGAGAATGCTATTTCCCAAGTTTTTAACTCGTTGAAAGTCTTCAGCATTTCTTACCCGCATAACTAATCTGTAGTAAGTTGTAGCAAGAAACTGTTTATTGGTGTGATGGCAAAGTCTGCGCGCCTGTTTCATAGCTATTGCTGAATGTTGTAAGCGCACTGATAACGACATACTCAGTCGGGTTGTCGTCCCTGGAGTTTGGACAACGCAAGTTGTTGAATACATCGAAAAATTTGAAACTGCGATCTGGTCAATAAAGCTACGGCGTCCCCAGCAAGTCCCACGGTAAATCCCTAGAATGTCCCCTGTGTTTCCCCGCGATTTCTGAGGCTCGGGCGGCACCCTTCCTGACCGCTAGGTCACAACTCTGTTTTTCGCCTCATTTAAGGGGACCACCAATTTTCTAAAGGTCACTGTAGGGCTGCGCTCATTGCAAGGGGCGGCGCCTTCAACGCTGTATTAAAAGGTTTAGGGTTTTCTGAAGGGCTGGATGAAAAATAACATTAGGTATTAACTCCAATTCATTCGGAGGATTTGACCCATCTGAGACACTTTAAAAAAAGCTTGCATTTATCTACCAGTTGATAGATAATAAGATTATGAAAGATTCAATCAAGACAGAAGCGATCAGAATAGTTCGAATGGGTGGTTCTCACAGTTTGAATTTCAGAGATTTAGGCAATATAGTTGGAGTTAAATCGTCTTCTATTCACTATTATTTTCCGACCAAATCAGATCTTTTAGCTGAGATTGTAAAAGATTATGGTCAAAATTTTATGAACGAGCTAGAGAGAAGAACACAAAGTGTTAAAACGTTGGCTAAGACTCTTGAAATCATGATTTCTTTTTGCGAGGAATCTCAGAAAGAAAAACTGATTTGTCTCTGCGGATCATTAGCGACGGAAGCGAGTGGACTAGAACCTCAGGTCGTTGACCGGGTTAGAAGCTTTTTTTCGACCTTAGAAGGTTGGATCAGTCAAAAAATCAAATTTTACAAAAGCGAATCAGACCTATCGAGAATACATTTAAGTAAGGTGATCGTAAGCCTTATTGAGGGAGCCTTAATTGTCGATCGAGCGAATGATGACAGTGACAGCTTAGAGGCAGCAAAAGCTTGGGTTAAAACCCTGTAGTTTTTTTGAAACCATATCTATCTAGTGATAGATATATAATGAATAAACAATATAAGATCAATTGATCTTATTTAAAACAGGAGAAAATATGGAAAACACAAATGTTCGAAAAATTATCATAGCTGCATTACTTGCAACATCTATGAGTTGGAACGCAAATGCCAAAGGTACAACTATAGAAGCTACGTCGAATACTGAAAAAGCGATTCAGTTCTTGAAATCAATTGAGACTGGAGCCACCGAGCCCCACAAATATGTAGGTGCATACAAACAGCATAATTTGAATATTCCGACAGGCCTTGAAGGCTTGCTCTCAGTCGTTAAGCAGCTACCGCCCGGTTCGGGAAAAGTGAATACTGTTCGTGCTTTTCGTGATGATGATTATGTTGTGACACATACGGAATATAACTTCTTTGGACCCAAAATTGGCTTCGATGTGTTTCGTTTTAAAAATGGAAAAATTGAAGAACATTGGGATAATTTGCAAGTTAATCCAATGAAACCGAATCCGAGCAACCGTACCATGATAGATGGACCAACTGAAGTCAAAGATCTGCACAAAACTGAAAAAAATAAGAAACTTGCTAAAAATTTTGTAACTGATATTTTGGTTCAAGGAGACCTTAAAAAACTAAAATCTTACGATTTCGGTGATAATTACCTTCAACATAACCCGGTTATTGCTGACAGTTTAAAATCTTTGGTCGAAGCTTTAGGGAAGTGGCAAAAAGAAGGTTTCGTTGTTAAGTACAATTCTATTAAAAAGGTTTTGGGTCAGGGAAATTTTGTTTTGGTTATGAGTGAAGGATTGTTTGATAATAAGCCAGCCGCTTACTATGACCTCTTTAGAATTGAAAATGACAGAATTGAAGAGCACTGGGATACAATCGAAGAAATTCCGTCAAAACAAGCTTCAAAGAACGATAATGGTAAGTGGTAGCACGATAAGCTAGTCCAGCTTAATCTATTACTCGTTTGAATTTCAAAAACTCAAAACCACTTCTTCTGGGACCCAAAAGCGATCATAGTTTTACAAACCTTTGTGAACACTAAATCTTTTCGTCCCAGAATCAATTTTCCAAAAATTCTTAAACTTTTAGATGTCCATTAACGGGGACGCTTTTGAAAATCGAACAAGGATAGTTCAAGACGGCCGGGTATTGCTAAATTTACGCCATAGAAAAATCCGTGTAGCAAAAGTTGTAGTAATCTGTAGCAAGATTTTGAAATGAGCAGAAATACCCGGAAATATTCTGAACCCCGAGTCAAACCGGGGACGTCTTCAAACAAGTATTTTCAACCACTTGAAGCATTTAATAATTTTTGATTTTAATTTCAGCGACTTGATTTTTTCGAGAGAGTAATTGGCGGAGCGAGAGAGATTCGAACTCTCGAGCCCCGCGAAGGGCTGCCAGTTTTCAAGACTGGTGTATTCAACCGCTCTACCATCGCTCCGGGGTCAGTTCTATTGGAAACGGCACGACGGATCAACGCCTTTTTTAAATTTATTCTGCGCGTTAGTAGGCGGTATTGCCTAAGGAATTTTCATTTTATGGACTGGTAACCCTTATTTAAGAAGGGTTACACCGCTCATGTATTTTTGTAATGCTTTAGGAACCCGGACTGATCCGTCTTCATTTTGATAGTTTTCTAAAACAGCAATTAGGGTGCGCCCAACAGCTAAACCAGAGCCGTTAAGTGTGTGAACAAACTGTGGTTTTCCATTAGCCGCTTTATAGCGAATATTCGCTCGGCGCGCCTGGAAATCCTCAAAATTACTACATGAACTGATCTCGCGATATTCGTTCTGTCCTGGTAGCCATACTTCCAAATCGAAAGTTTTCGCTGATCCAAATCCCATATCACCCGTACACAAAAGCATGCGACGGAAAGGAAGCTCAAGTTCAGTTAGAATTTTTTCAGCATCGCTCGTTAGCTTTTCATGCAATTCATGAGAACGCGTAGGTGGTGCAAAGATCATGAGTTCTACTTTATTAAATTGATGCTGACGAATTAATCCTTTGGTATCGCGGCCATGACTGCCAGCCTCTGAACGAAAGCACGGCGAATAAGCACAAAACATTTTTGGCAAATCAGATTCATTTAGTGTTTCATTATTGAAATAATTTGTAACAGGCACTTCCGCTGTTGGGATCAAGAAATAGTCCTGACCACTAAGATGAAACAAATCATCTTTAAATTTAGGTAAGTTACCAGTACCGATTAAACTGTTAGTATTTACGATAAAAGGTGGAATCATTTCCGTATAGCCATGAGCTTCACTATGCAAATCCATCATGAACTGAATCAGTGCGCGTTCCAAACGTGCGCCGTGACCTTTCAAAAAGGCGAACCTAGCACCTGTGACTTTACCGGCTCTTTCAAAATCAATAATGCCAAGCTTTTCACCGATTTCCCAATGCTCCTTGGCTTTAAAAGAAAATGAAGTTTTATTGCCAATAGTTTTTACGATTTTATTTTCTTCAGCCGATTTTCCAACCGGAACAGAGCTGTGATGCATATTCGGAATCGTCAAAAGAAGATTGTAAACTTCAGCGTCGACTTCGCCTGCTTTTTTTTCCATCTCTTTTACTTCGGCAGAAATTTTTCCAAGTTCGGCCTGCAACGCGGACGTATCTTTACCTTCGCGTTTTAATTTACCCAATTCTTGACTGGCTTTGTTTTGCTTTGATTTTTCAGACTCGGCCGAAAAGATAAGTTCTTTACGTTTTTTATTTAAATCTAAAATTTTATCTAACACAGCACTATCGGCGCCACGATTCGCAAGATTTGCGCGGTAAGCATCCAAGTATGACGGTTCATTATTTTCAGGCTTTTTTTCTAACAATTTAATATCAATCATGATCGTTTCCTAGGTCGTTTCGCATACCTGTTTAAGGCGCGATCAATATATACATTTTCAAGATTTGAATGACAAGAAGACAAACCAAATCAAAAACTAAAATTTTTATCATGGACCAGTTTTGGGATAGGCGGAAAAATAAACCCATCACGACTAGATTTAAAAAAATCAGTGAAAACGAGCCATAACCAGTCAGTTCTTGACCAATCAGAGACAGTGTCAAACCAAGAAAAAAACCCGTCACCAATCTAAATGAAATTTGCATAAATGACTGTGCCGACGTTTTAGCTTTAGATTGCGCTCCCTGTGCTAATGACGAAACTTGATCTTTAATCCCCACATTCGCCTCCTAGTGCTTGAATCTGCGATTTTATTAATGCCTGATCTTTTGAGTTTGGTGATAATTCCGCATATTTGCAATAAGATCTTATCGCAGAAACAGTGTCACCCCGGCTTTCAAATAGAGCCCCCTGTTCTTTGTAGATCTCCTCAAATCCGCTTTCTTTTTCCGCTGCAATGTCGATAAAACCCTGAGCCATATCCAGTTGTCCCGATAAACGATAGCACTTTGCGGCTTTGACATAAACTGCCGCAGGCTGAGTCCCGAAATTTGTAGCCCGAGCATATTCAGCAGCGCATTCGGTATAGTTTTTACTAATATACTTAATTTCAGCGATCAAAAGATATGGATCCGTCAACTGAGGATACATTTTCTTTTCAATTTCAGCATATTTCTCGGCTTCAGAATAATTTCCTTTTAAAATCATAAGCCGTCCAATATAAAAATTCGCTTTAGGGTATTTTTTATTTAAAGCCAGTACGCGTTCGAACTGTGTTAACGCTAGGCCAATTTTTCCTATTTCCATATAGATCTTAGCGACTTCAAAAATAGGCTCAGCATCAGACGGGTCCAAATTGCTGGCGGTTAGATAAGCCGTCGTGGCTTTGTCTGGATCGCCAACTTGAAAATAGGATTTAGCTATCGCCATCAACGCTTTTTTGTTTTTGGCATTGACCGCAAGAACTTTTTGCAGTTCCTCGATGGCTTGTTTAAAACGTTCTTCCTCAATATAAATTTCTGCTAGCGCAATTCTATATTCATATAATGACGGATACAATTTGATCAGTTCGATCAGGTAATCTGCACCGATCTCCACCCCTTGCCGAGTTGCAATGACTTTCGCATAGTTGATTTGAGCTTGAATACTTGTAGAGTCTAGCTCTATTGCCTTTAGCGCGTAACCATAGGCATCTTGAGCTAGTTTTTGACGTTGTTCCTGATCTTTTTGTGACGCTACTTTGAAAGCAACAGCTAAATTACGGGCCGCCGAAGAATATAAAATAATACTCTCTAAATCTGCATCGTAACTCTTCAGCGCTTTCTCGGCCAATTTCAAGGTACTAGGGTAGTCACGTTTTTTATACGCGAGGTACGCAAATCCACGCTGTACTTCGTAGCTTGTTTTTCCACTAACGTAGTCGGCTTGAAGCAAAACTTTTTCAGCTTCAATAAAATCAAATCTATCGGATAGAAACTCGGCCTTTTTTAAATACGCCTTATAGTTTCTGGGATCAGCTTTGATTGCTTTCTCAATCCAAGAAATTGCCTCCACGCTTTGTCCAAGGGCCCATAAAGATTCCCCGGCGGTCAAGGCGGCAGCAGCGTTTTTCTTATTTAACTCAAACGCTGATTTGCATTCAGCTTGAGATTGCAAAAATTCCTTTTGACGAAACAACGCCTGGCAACTGAAAAACAACTCTTCATCTTGTTTCGCATTTTTCACAACAGATTTATCGCAACCGCCGAGCCGATCGCAAAGGTGAATCGCGGATTTCTTACTTGGATTTTTAGACAAGTTTAGATTTGCCAACTCAATCGCTTTCTTTTTGTCGCCTTTAATTAGGTAAATCTCGACAAGGGATTCAAGGCCTTGCGATTCAATGGCCTTATCTACCAAGCCATCTAATGACAAACCATTCGTAATATACGAAATGGCCTTGTCTTGCTGGCCACGATTGGCCTCTAAAATTCCAAGACCAAAAATAGAATTCTTATGCTGTTTGTTCAGCTTAAGAGCGGAAGCAAACAATTGATACGCTTTATTAGGATCGTTTAATTTCGCATTTATCATTGCTTGAGAAAAAATCGGTTTAACCCACTGACCAGATAGCTCTTTTGCTTTTTGATAGAAATTTTCGGCTACTAGTTTTTGATTATCATGTTCTAAAATTTCGCCTTTTAACTGATACAAAAAGAAATTCGTATAGTCTTTCTCCATCGCTTTATCGACTACGCTTTGTGCTTCGGAATAGCGACCTTCTGTAACAAGCCTCACTGACTCGCACAACATACCGGCCGGATCGATTTTATTCATCGATTTAGTTTGTTTGGCGACCTGGATAATTGCTTTTTGATCATTCGCACTTTGTCGTGAGTAGGGCCAAAGTTCTTTATAAATCGCGCACAAAACCATACGTGCTTTGACATTTTTTAGCGAATTTTCAATCGTAGCTACAAGAATACTTTGCGCCTCGGCGTACTTTTCTGGAGTATCCATGCTTACCAATTGCAGTGATTTTCCGACTCGCGCTTCAATTTCGTTAGGTTTTAGAATATCTTTACTTGGACCGGGAGCAATCAATTCTATTTTTTCTGATGAATCATGAGCTTCATCATCAAACAGACCGAAATAAATAAGCATAACGGCGACGACGATTATCGCACCAAAGATGGGCCAGCGAATTGTATCTAATTTATTTTTATTTTTCTCATTATCGATACTGTTAAGTTCAATCACATCCGATTTCTGCTGATTCAAAAACTGCTTCAAACTGTCCGGAGATGATGTCGCCATCGGCGGATTTGGTTGCGAAACCGGAACAATCGTTGGTTTAATAATCGCACGTTGATCTGCAGGGACTGCGACCGTGTCTTCTAATTTCGACGAATCGAATTTTGCGGGCTTTTTTATTTGTTTCGTTTCACCCTTAGATTCCTTAGCGGTAGACGAAACATCCTTTGGAGCTTTGAGTTGATTTTCCAGTGTCTCTAAAATCTTTTCGTAAAATTCTGGTTCTTTGGAAATGGTAGTCCATTCACCACCGGGATATTTTGTAATCTGCTCTTCGCCAGTAAATGCACCACTAGAAATAAAATTTAAAACCTCAATAGTCGTGTACGGGCCCTTAATCTGACCGCGTTGATTTTTGATTATCCAAGTTATTGAAATTTTTGCCATATTTGAGCTCTTTCTTATCTTAGAAGATGCATGAGCTAACCAACAAAAGAAGAATAGTTTCAGTTCCAAATTAGAACCTAGGTCCAAACTAGAACTCAAATTAAACCAGGTTCTGGAACCCTAACTACAGTCAAATGCCATATATCAGACTTGGCGAGTTTTGATAGGGCAACACTTTTGGCTTCCTGATTGCTTTTAAGATCTATGTGCGTTTGAAAATCTTAGTTTTAGTTTACGTTGTATTTGTTTTGTTACTCGCGGTGAATGTAGAAGCGGTTTCCTCTCTAGTAAAAACTCTAGAGTCAACTCAAAACAAATAAAAACTGAAAAAAAATAGTTGCCAGCTAAGAATTTCTTATACATAGTATGGATAAATCTTATAAATACAGTCCCTTGGACCCCTCCAGGATTGTCTTTCAAAGCCTCTTGGTCCCCTCCACAGAGGCTTTTTTTTTGCTTTTTTATAATCGATAACCTGATTACTCTTCTAAAACATGTTCAAACAAATTTGCTTCAGACGATCTCTAATTCTTACTTCACTTGTATTTTCAATTCATTGCACGACAAAAGGAACTTCTATGTCAGATCATTTCGACGGCGAAAAATTTTTTAATCCCGTAGATCAAAAGAGCAAAACATTTTCTGATTTGCTAAAATGGCAAATGAATAGAAATGCGGCCACTTGGGTAGAGCAAAAAAATGAAAAGACTCCGGCTCCAGTAAATGCACTAAAGCCAGGTGAATTTGCTCTGACATTTATTAATCACTCCACATTTTTAGTCCAAGTGCAGACACCAAAGAGATTAGTTAATATTATCACCGACCCTGTTTTTTCTGCGCGAACAAGTCCGTTTCAATTTATTGGACCTAAGCGATTTCGTCCACCCGGATTAGAATTAGATAACCTTCCACCAATCGATATCGTTTTGGTTTCCCACAACCACTATGACCATATGGACTACAATTCGCTTAAAAAACTAAATGAAAAATTCTCGCCACTATTTATAGTTCCGTTGAAAAATTCACAGTATTTAGATTTTTCCAAAAAACCGCGTATTCAAGAAAAAGACTGGAATGAATTTGTCGATGTTCCCGAACTAGGAATAAAAATTCACGTTCTTCGATCTCATCATTGGTCACGCAGATCGATGTTTGATACGAACGAAGCCCTGTGGTGTTCATTCATGATTGAGTTTAGTGATAAAACTATTTATTTCGCAGGAGACACTGGTTACAAAGACCATTTTAAACAAACGAAAGAACGCTTTCCAAATATTAGTTTGGCGATGTTGCCTATCGGTGCTTACGAGCCTCGGTGGTTTATGCAAGATGCGCATATGAATCCCGAAGACGCTGTAAAAGCTCATCAGGATTTATCACCCAAAAGATCTGTAGGAATACATTTTGGAACTTTCCAATTGACTGACGAAGCCATCGATCAGCCTGTTATCGATTTAGAAAAAGCAAAAAAGGCTGCCAGTGTTAACAATTTTGACGTGTTAAAAGAAGGCGAGACAAAAACTTACACAGATTAGTGTGTACATTTGACCTTCCAAAAATTTGATTTAAATTTTTTCGCCAGCGGTTGGATTTTCATTCCAGGTGGTAACTACTCCTCAAAATGGCGGATTTGAAACTCGCGAATCATTGTGCGAGGTAATTGAATAATATTAGACGATACGTTTAACTTTCGCGCCAAGGGAAGTTAACTTATCTTCCATTTTTTCATAACCACGGTCTAAATGGTAAATACGATTTACTACAGTTTCACCCTTGGCTACTAAGCCTGCCAATACTAGGCAGGCACTGGCTCGCAAGTCAGTTGCCATAACGGGTGCTGCTGTTAACCCATTCGGTATTCCACGCACAACAGACACTCGGCTTTTTGGTGTGATATCCGCGCCTAAGCGCATAAGTTCTTGAACGTGCATAAATCGATTTTCAAAAACAGTTTCAGAAATAACACTAGTTCCGTTTGCTACGCACATCAAAGCCATAAACTGAGCTTGTAAATCAGTGGGAAATTGTGGATATGGCGATGTCGTGATATCAACGGCATCCCAGGATTTTGCGCACTCTACTGTCATTGTCGTATCTGTCTGACTGATTTTAAATCCCGCTTCTTTTAACTTAAACAATAGTGCATCCAAGTGTGAAGGAACGCATTTTTCCACAGTTACTTCGCCGCCGGTAATAGCACCTGCAATTAATAAAGTCCCAGCTTCGATACGATCAGGCATTACGGTGTGAGAAGCCGGTTTCAATTTTTCAACACCTTCGATTTTCATGATCGAAGTGCCGTGTCCAGTGATTTTCGCACCCATTTTAATTAGGTATTCGGCTAGATCCACTATCTCTGGTTCCTTTGCCGCATTTTCTAAAATCGTTGTGCCTTCAGCTAGTGCTGCGGCCATCATCATATTTTCCGTTCCACCAACAGTTACGTTTTCAAACAAAAACGTCGCACCTTTTAGGCGCTTAGCTTTCGCGTGAACAAAACCTTCTTTTAATTCAATTTCTGCACCGAGCGCACGCATACCATCTAAATGCAAATCGATGGGGCGTGAACCAATAGCACAACCACCTGGTAATGAAACAACAGCTTCGCCATATTTAGTTAACATCGGGCCAAGACACAAAATGCTGGCGCGCATTTTTCTAACTAAATCGTAGCTAGCTTGTAAGCTGTTTAATTTTTTTGAATGAACTAAAAAATCTTCACCTTTGCGTTCGCACTGGATACCAAGACTTTCCAGTAACGCTGATGTAGATTCAATATCTTTTAGTTCCGGTACGTTTTTAAATTGGTGGGTTCCTTCAGCAAGGATTGTAGAAAATAACAATTTAAGAGCCGAGTTTTTTGCGCCACTTGCTTTCACCCGGCCGTTTAATACTTGTCCACCAGAGACTGCCATTCTGTCCATAGGTCACCTATTTAGCCATCGCAATGAAGCGATCCATTGCAGCTAAGTCCTTTTTGATTTTTACAGATTTAAAAATATTCAGTTTTGTTAAATGTTCTAAAATAGTTTCACCTTGCGTGTATCCCATTTCAAAAATCATCATGCCATCTTCATTTAACAAAGATGAATATATTTTTGCCCAATTCTTTAAAAAAACATAACCCCGATCTTCTGCAAATAATGCCTCTTGCGGTTCAAACTTTCTAACATTCTCTTCCACTTCTTTATCTTCGACATCAATATAAGGAGGGTTTGATACAATCAAATCGAATGCAGGTTTACCGCTAGGGTGCTGCTGAACGAAGTTATCGATATCATTTGCATCCAAATTGTATACTGTTACGTTGCTGACCTGATTTAATGCCATGTTTTCCCTGATCACGTCCGCAGCGTCTTTTGATTTTTCAATGATGGTCACTTTTATTTGAGGAAATTCTTTCGCAAGCGAAATTCCAATACAGCCTGAACCACCGCCGATATCTAAAATCTGAAGACCTTCTCTAGATTCTTTGCTCTCAATGAATTCCGCCGCCATTTCCACCAAAGTTTCTGTTTCTGGTCGCGGAATCAGAACAGATTTGTTCACCACAAAACTGTTTTTATAGAATTCTTTTTTTCCCAAAATATACGCAATCGGCTCGCCAGTTGTACGTCGCTTAACTAGTTCACGTAATTTTTCTAATTCAGGTTCTTTCAGTGGTTGATCGAATTTTAGGTACAGCTGCAAACGTTCTAACCCTAAACCATGCGCAAGTAGGATTTCCGCATCTAGACGGGCAGACTGAAATCCCTTGGCTTTAAAAAAAGTTATGGTTTTATCCAGAACTTCTTTGATGGTCATAGTTTAACTCGTTTGTTTTTTAAGTGCTTCTGCTTGGTAATGTGCCACTAGTGAATCCACTAGAATGCTAATGTCCCCAGCCATGATTTCATTCAGAGCATGAGTGGTCAAACCAATTCTATGATCTGTCACACGAGTTTGTGGAAAGTTATAAGTACGAATACGTTCTGAACGATCACCTGTTCCAATTTGCTCTAATCGCGCGTCGCTGGCTTCCTTAAGAACTTTTTGGTCTTCTAACATTTGTAATTTTGAATATAGGATCTTGAAGGCTTTTTCTTTATTCGAAGTCTGCGATTTTCCTTCTTGGCAATGTACGATAATACCAGATGGTTCGTGATGCAAACGTACCGCCGATTCAGTTCTATTGACCGACTGACCACCAGCACCCGATGCGCGCATAACGTCGATACGGATATCTTTCATATCAATCTTAACTTCGACTTCTTCTACTTCAGGAATGACGGCAACAGTGATCGTCGATGTGTGAACTCGGCCAGCGCCTTCCGTTTCAGGAACACGCTGTACACGATGAACACCACTCTCATATTTTAATTTACTAAATACACTATCACCAGAAATAGACGCAATAATCTCTTTAGCGCCGCCTACGTTTCCGGGTGAATAGGACATCAGTTCTGCTTTCCAGCCCTGCTTACCGGCATAGTGAGCGTACGCGCGGAATAATTCATCCGCAAAAAGTGACGCTTCGTCGCCGCCCGCACCAGCACGAATCTCTAGAATGATATTTTTATCATCATTTGGATCTTTAGGAATCAAAGCTAATTTCAATTTAGCTTCTAGGTCAGGAATTGCGGCTTCAAGATCACGGATCTCTTCACGAAACATTTCTTTCATTTCGTTATCTGATTCCGCCGTTAGCAATTCTTTGTTTTCTTTTAGAGAGGCGGTTTTTTTCTTGTAATCACGATACAGAACGACAACTTTTTCTAAGTCGGCTAGTTCCTTCATTAGCCCACGATATTTTTTTTGATCGTTAGCCACATCAGGACGCTGTAATGAAAGATTTACTTGTTCATATCGTGATTCAACTTCATCTAATTTTGAAAACATAAATTCCTCGGAAGAGATAAAAAATGATATCGGAGTTCACCGATAAAGAGGAGTACAAAAAAAAATGCGACTAGATAAACTAATCGCATTCTTAAAATATGAAATTGGAAAAAGCTACTTAGCAGATGTAGCGTATTTTTTCTTGAACTTATCAACGCGACCTTCAGTATCAAGTAAACGTTGTTTACCAGTGAAGAACGGATGAGAAGCTGAAGAAATCTCAACTTTAATTAAAGGATACTCTTTACCATCTTCCCATTTTACTGTTTCTTTAGAAGTTAGTGTTGAGCTGCCCAAGAACTGGAAATCACAAGAAATGTCTTTGAACACAACTGTGTTTACTTTTGGGTGTAAGTCTTTTTTCATTAGGAACCTCTTGGTTTTATTACTAAATCGGTACTATGGACTATCATAGGCGACTCAGTCTGTCGAGACCCTTTTTTTAAAAAAAAGAAGTTTTGAAAATATTTGAAAATCTGGTTAAAACCAGCAGCTTATATGATCCATTTATCTTCTATTACCAAGCAGTACGGGAACAAAGTCCTTTATAAGAACGGTTCCTTCCAGATTAACCCCGGCGAAAAAATCGGTTTAGTCGGCCCCAACGGCGCCGGTAAAAGTACGGTTTTCCGAATTATCGTTGGCGAAGAGGGTGTTGATGGCGGCACTATCAGCAAATCTGACAAAACAGTCGTTGGCTATTTTTCTCAAAATATCGAGGAAATGGGCGGCAAAACAGCGCTCCAAGAAGTTATCTCCTCTGCTGGTAAAATCAGCGAATTACAAAAAGAAATCGCACGTTTAGAAGCTCGCCTGTCTGATCCTGACTTGGGTGAAGACGAGATGGTTAAGGTTCTTGAGCAGTACGGGGATATGCAGGCCGATTTTGAACGTCTTGGCGGCTATGACTTGGAATCGCGCGCACAGGAAATCCTAACGGGCCTTGGAATTGGCCCCGAAGACTACAACCGCCCAACAGAGAGTTTCAGCGGTGGTTGGAAAATGCGTATCGCCCTGGCGAAGATCCTTTTGCTAAACCCTGATGTCCTTTTGATGGACGAGCCCACGAATCATTTGGATTTAGAATCTATCGTTTGGCTAGAAGAATGGCTGCGCCAATTCAAAGGCTCGATCCTAATGACAAGCCATGATCGTGATTTCATGAATCGCCTTGTTCACAAAATTGTCGAAGTCGCGTTTCAAACAATTACCGTTTATACTGGTAACTACGATTACTACGAAAAAGAAAAAGCCATTCGCATGGAGCAGTTAATTGCAGCGGCCAAACGCCAAGAGGACATGCTGGCAAAAGAAGAGGAATTCATAGCTCGCTTTGCCGCTCGCGCCTCTCATGCCGCCCAAGTTCAATCGCGAGTTAAAAAATTAGAAAAAATTGACCGTATTGAAATCCCAGTAGAAGAAAAAGCAATTCAATTTGAATGGCCGGTCCCACCACGAGGTGGTGACGAAGTCGTTAAGTTTGAAAATTTAACTAAAATTTGGAAAAGTCCCGAAGGAAAAGACAAATTAGTTTTTTCTGGTGCCAATGGTTTAGTGAAACGTCTTGATCGGGTTGCTGTTGTGGGAGTGAATGGTGCGGGTAAATCAACTTTATTAAAAATTATCTCCGGGCAGACAGAGGCTACTCAAGGCAGCATGCAACTCGGAGCCAGCATCGAACTTGGTTATTTCAGTCAGAATTCGTTGGATGTTCTTGATCCCAACAGCACGATCGTTGAAGAAGTTCATAGCCACTTGCCAACGGCAGGTATGGGCCAGATCCGAACTCTACTAGGAGCATTTAAATTTTCAGGTGAAGAGGCCGACAAGAAAATTTCAGTTTTATCCGGTGGCGAAAAAAGCCGTGTGGTCCTTGCGTGTATCTTGGCTCGCCCAGTGAATTTGTTAGTTCTGGATGAGCCAACGAATCACTTGGACATCGTATCGCGCGAAGTTTTACTTGATGCTGTTAAGAATTTCCCAGGTACAGTTATAATCGTAAGCCATGATCGCTATTTCTTGCGCGAAATTACGACCCGCGTTTTTGAAGTGGATAAAAACAAGGTTAGCATCTATGACGGATCATGGGATTACTACTTAGATAAATCTGAACGCTTGAAGAAACAAGCTCTGCAATCATAAAATAAGGCAAAGCCTCAGTGACCTCGAGGCTTTTTCATTTATAAATTATAATTTGCAACCCGATTCGTTGAATTGTTCTTGGCGTTTTTCACGACCGCAGTTTTGGTTAAGTTCATCATTAAGCAAAGCTTGGCAGTATGCTTTTTGACCTAATTCGGAATTTGAGGACGAGAAATAGTGAAAGCCTGTGTTGCACGAATTTACGCGATACACATAAGATTGAGTGCTGCTAACATTGTATCCTGTGCTACTGACGTGTGGCCATGCGCCTTCACACTTCATAGTTTTAAAAGCTGATTCACGTTGGTAGCTAGCGCAATTTCCATTCGCTGAGTTATCTTTTAGCATGTTACAAAATGCTACTTGTAGGTCAGCCTCACTGGCTGCCGTTATTTTTTTTATGCCTGTTGAGCAGCCTTCGATCATTTCGTAGGTAGCGTACGTAACTGCTGCACCGGCATCACCTGAATTACCACTATCATCGGAACTATCCGAGGCTTTAATATTACATGCCGTTAAAAACAAAAGAGACAAACTTAAAATCAAAACTGATTTCATCGCAACCACCCCAGTTGAAAAAATAATTTAAAGAATGCAGCCGGTTGTATTTTAAATTTCCAGATTCCACAATAGGCATTTATTTCTGGGTCAAAATTTGTAACCTAAGTTTGGGAAAGCTATTTCTTGATCTAGATTTTCATCTATATATGCGACAAACTAATTTTCACTATTGAAGTATTTGCTGTACAAAGTTTTGACAGCCCATAACTCGCGTTTAGTTTTCTTTGCGACAAGCGACCTAAGAGCTTCCATAGACGATTGAAAAAGTTAGTGTCTAAACCACCAACACTAACCAAATTCTAAAAATTCGCTACCTTATATCCTGGATAAATATCTATGAATACTATGGTAATTAAACGTTCTAATCAGTTTGATGATCTATTGTTACTTGTCGGGCAAACCCTGTCACAAGTGTCGGATCGTATGGTTCAACTGGGTCTGATTTGGTTTATTACTTCTAGTTTTGGCGAACAGTTTTTAATTTGGTACCTAGTCGTTGGTGGTTTACCTCACGCGCTTTTAATCAAACATTCAAGTTTGATGATCAGTCGATTGAGCGCCCTTAAAACAGTTTTGTATTCCGATTTGGCTCGCGGAACCATTTATGTGGGTGCGTTTGTTCTGGTGTTAGCTTTCCCACACTGGCTCGATCCCGCCAAAGGCAATAATGTATTATGGCTTTTATTTATTTCTGTTTTTCTTTCTAATATTTTCTCCGCATTTTTTAATCCTGCCATTTTATCGCTTGCGGTTGAAATCAAAGAATCTGACGACGTTCAGAAACTAACCGCTAAACTATCTACTGTGACATCGTTCGCCACTATTTTAGGGCCGGTACTTGGATTGTTTGCATTTAATCATTTTGGCCTAAGCGGCCTATTTATTATCTCTGGAGTCAGTTATATCGCGTCGGCCTACTCGGTTTCTTTAGTTACAAAATCGTCGTTAAAGTCAGTTGGTAGCGGTACATACGCCGCAACGGACGGTTCCGTTAGCTTATTTCAAACTAAAAAAATTATTGGTGTTATGCTTATCGTATTTTTAGTTATGAACTTGTTATTAAGCCCCCTACAAGTCTTGATGCCGACTATGGCAAAAGATTTATTTGGAAACTCTTTTAATTCATTGGCTATTTTAGAAACACTGTTAGGCACGGGAATCTTGCTAGGCGGCGCTGTTTTAAGTTTTATCACCATTCAATCGCGTACTTTGTTTTGGACTTGGGTATTTTTATTTGCTCTAAGCCTTGGGTTTCTTTCTTTTACTTTCGCTAGCAGTTTGCAGGTATCCTCTGTCGCATTGTTTGTGATGGGATTATCATTAGGCTTAGCTAATGTTTTGATTATCAATATTTTGCAAACACAACCTAAAGCAGAAGAAGTTCCTCAGGTCATGAGTTTAGTGAATTTAATTAGCACTGCCGCACTTCCATTTTCGCTAGCATTGCTTGGACTATTTCAACAGTCTATCAGCGTCTTCTCTATTGGGCGAGTAGCCGGTATTCTATTGGTCGCGTTCGTACTGGTATCCTATTTTACATTCCGCCGTTTCGGTCAGGAGATCTTCAAATGAAGCATGATGAAGTTATAAAAATAGACGGCGGCCTAATTATGCGCCGAGCAAAGGTTTCTGATATTCAGGATCTTTTGACTCTTTATTTTACTATCTATGGCAGCAACTATCCACTTGCGCTGGGAACTGATCGTGCAGCTATGCAGAAAATTATCCAAGACAAAGATAGTTTGTGGCTAGTGGCTCACGACCCTGATAAAAATATTCTTTGTGCTTCAGCGGTATTTGAGGTTGATACGTTTTTTAAAATCGCCCGTGCTGAAGGATTTGTAACTCATCCTTACTATCAAAGTAAGGGACTAGCTTCGATATTACTTAATCATGGTTCCGACTATTTAATGAAAGACAATAAAATTGTTCACTCGATCTATGCAACAACACGGACTTTAAGTGTAAGTCCGCAGCTAGTATTTATTAAAAATAAATTTAAACCACTTGGAATTTTCCCGAATGCTCACCGCTTAGCAAATTATGAAACGCTGACTTTAATGGCGAAGCACGATCCAGAAGTTTTGAAAAAACGGGCACGTGTCGAGGAAGTTCCCGAGGCGCTAGGCCCTATATTTAAAGCTAGCGAAAAATATATCAAATCGCCTCATCCAACACCACGATTGCTAAAAATGGTTCGCCCAAAACCAAGTGGTGAACATTTAGAATTCGAAATTATTTTGGCTCCTAATTTCGTTAAACGTCGATTCGCGCAAACATTTAAGGACCCATTTGATGTTTTCTTTCCATTTCACGAGCCTAATTTGCTACTGGCTTCTAAAAATGGGGAAGTCGACATCTACGGCTACTTAAGTAAGTCGGATGGTTATTGCGCTTTAATCACAGCGACGGCGCCATTTTATTCAATGGCAGGACGTCTGCGACCGTTATTGCAGCAGTTACATGATTATGGCGTATCTTACGTTGAGATCTTAATGGCGATGGATAGCATACTTTCTCTTGAAACCTTATTAGATGTAAATTTTCTCCCGTCTGCTATTTACCCGGCCATGCTAGAATACGAAGGTAAGTTTATGGACCTGGTGTTGATGTCGCGTTCGATGGAACCGTTGAATTTTAGAGGAATGCAGATCGAGAAATCATTTAAGCCTTATATTGATCAGTATGTGGATTTGTGGAAACAAATGCATCTAGATGTTCTAGGGGTATTCGATGACAAATAAAGAACTTTTTCCACCTAGTCGCGCGCTTTTAGGATCTGTCGAGAGGCTTTGTAAAATCACATCTCCGTACGCGATATCGGCCGAAAACGATTCTCTATTTGTTCAGGCCATGAAAGAAGTCATTCGTTGGCATCAAGAGAAATCTACTTTCTACCGACAATTTCTAAAAGATTCTGGTTTTGACATTAACAAATGGGACGGCGATTTAGTCACTATTCCAAGTATCCCGGCCGAGTTTTTTAAATACCACGCAATTAAGTCTGTTTCTGATGATAATGTTCACATTAACTTAACGTCCTCCGGGACATCGGGACAAAAATCACAAATGTTTTTTGACGAATGGAGTTTAGGCTGTGCTCAGCAAATGGTTGATTTTATCTATGACTATTACGGATGGATTACGCCTAGTAAGAAAACCAACTATTTACTTTATACCTATCAAACTGAGATCGATTCTAAATTAGGAACAGCATTTACTGATAACTATTTGACTAAATACGCACCCGTTAACCGTGCAGATTACACTTTGAAGCTTACTGGAAAAGGCGGTCACGATTTTGATATATTTGGCGCCATCAAAACACTTCAAGAGTATGAAGTTGAAGAATTACCCGTTCGTATTTTCGGCTTTCCTTCGTTTTTCTATTTCACTCTTCAGCGAATGAAAGAGTTAAAATATAGACCATTAAAGCTGTCTCCAGAATCATTGGTTTTCCTAGGCGGCGGCTGGAAAGGTTACGCTAACCAAGAAATTAAGAAATCAGAATTGTACGCACTTGCCGAAGAAATGTTAGGAATTCCTAATCATCGTCTACGCGACGGATTTGGATCGGTTGAGCACTGCATTCCTTATATCGAGTGTAGCCAGCATAAGTTTCATGTTCCGGTGTATTCTAAAGTGCTCATCCGTGACTTAAAAAATTTAAACTTAGTTGGTTATGATAAGCCTGGGTTTTTACAATTTATTTCCCCTTACATCACATCGGCTCCAGCAAATGCTGTTACGATGGGTGATCTCGCTATTTTGCACAGAGGTGAAACCTGCACCTGCGGATTAAAAACGGATTGGTTTGAGATTCTAGGGCGCGCAGGAATTTCTAAAAATAAGAGCTGCGCAATAGCTGCGGCTGAATTGCTAAAGGATTTCGTATGAGAACGCACTTCTGGCAAGGACAAACCGTTAGTCACGAAGAACTTATTAGTAAGTTAGAAACCCTTGAAAGTTGCATCGAATCTGCTTTGATAGAAAACTTTGACCTCGATTTATTTGTAGAATCTTGTGATGCATTTTCAAAACAGTTGAAATCTGAGTCTGAAATTCAATCACGTTTAGTGGCTACTCTAACAGTACAGGACGGAATTAGTTCAGATATCGCTAAAGAAATTATTAATTCTATTGCGGACTTTATTTCTAAAAAGCAAATCAAGTTCAAAATCAGCAATGAACTAGGCAGCCTAACCCCGTTTACAAGTAAACGTATCAACGCCGATGGCAATATTTTTGAAAAATGGGAACCTCTTGGATTGATCGTACAAGTTTTATCTGGCAATGATTTCGCTCTTCCTGTACTGAGCGCATTTGAAGGCTTAATGACAGGTAATGTGAATATTTTAAAACTCAGCCACCAGTCCAGCTCTTTTACTCAAGACTTTTTCACCGAGTTTTCTAAGTTCTCGCAAACGGCTTGTTGGAAAAATCGTGTGTGCGTCGTTAATATTAGTTCAAAAGAAAAAGCACTGCTTGAACGTCTCTATTCGCACGCGGATGGAGTCGTCGCTTGGGGCGGCGAGGAAGCTATCAATGAAATTAGAAAAAGTGTTCCATCTTCGGCTCGATTTATTGACTGGGGCCATAAAATTAGTTTTTCGTATTTAACGAAAACAGAATGGCAAAATCTAGAAACCGTAAAACAAGTTGTGCATGACATTTTCGTTTTCAATCAACAGGCTTGTTCAAGTCCTCAGTGCGTCTATTTAGAGGATGCCAGCTTTGCCGATTTAAAATCGTTTTCGACTTTATTAGGTCAGTCTATGAATGCGGTTGTCAGTAACTACGCGGCTAACGACACCTCTGAAATGGAAGATGCCGAAATCACCAAGATGGGACTTATCGTTAAAACAGAAAAGTCACTTCAACCGAATTACACTGATGCGATTGAAGATACTCATGGTCAATGGCGTATTTGGATTGATTCAAGATCTTCGTTGCGTGCGTCTCCGTTATATAAAACGATTTGGGTTAAGCCAATTCAACGGGCAAATATCATGAAGACATTTAGACCCATGAAGCAGTACTTGCAAACAGTTGGTCTGGCTTGCGCGATGTCTGATTTGTTTGAACTTAGTCGATTGTTTTATTCTTGCGGCGTTACGCGCATTCGATCTAACGGAGGAATGCAGGATAGTTATATGGGGGAACCACATGACGGTTATTTTGCCTTAAACAGATACGTCCGCCGTGTTAGTTTGGAATCAAAAATTGAAAATTTAAAATCTTTTTCGACGTTAAATGATTTGCATGAAAATAAAATTCATTTTGACCAGTTTCCAGATAAGTTGATGGACAAGGTGGATTTCCAAAATATTCCTGATCAACCAAGTTCGCAGCTCTATTTTAAAAGCGGCGGCAGCTCTGGTGTATCTAAAATCTCACAATTTACTTACGTAGACTATCACACGCAAATGCAAGCGGCTGCCAACGGATTAATGGCCGCTGGCTTGGATCCACGTAAAGATAGAACCATGAATTTGTTCTTTGGTGGCGGACTGTACGGTGGATTTTTAAGTTTCTTCACTATTATGGAAGAACTTAAGGCTGTTCAGTTTCCTATGTCAGCTTATATGGACTATGATTTTGTTGGACAGATTATACGAAAATTTAAAGTAAATGTTTTAATGGGTATGCCATCGTATTTGATGCAGCTACTAGAACACAATCGTCAGTGGATTACCCAAGATCGTATGATCGAAAAGATTTTCTACGGCGGCGAGGCATTTTCAATGGCCCAGATAGAAAAGTTAAAAAATGATTTCGGTGTAAAAGTGATTAAGTCCGCAAGTTACGGCAGTGTGGATATGGGACCGTTAGGATATCAATGCCCGTATTCAGATAACAAAACCTATCATCTACATCATAACATCCATCTTCTAGAAATTTTGAAACTCGATTCTTTACATTCCGTTGATGGTGACGAGCTTGGACGACTGATTTTCTCTACTCATTCCCGTGAAGATCAAAGTTTATTGCGATACGATGTTGGCGATTTAGGGAAATGGGTAAAAGCGGATTGTCCTTGTGGGCGCAAATCACCACGCTTTGAACTACATGGTCGTTACGGAGATATTTTTCGCGCGGCGGGTAGTTTCTTAAACTACAACCATATCGGAACTCTGCTATCCGAAAAACTCGGTATTCCAAGTGAATTTCAAATAGTGCTGGCTAAGCACGGCAATAAAGAATTAATGACCGTTAAAATTCTATCTGATTCCAATGAAACAGAATTTCTACGGTCACTCAGTGTTCGTGGACTTGGTTCCATGACAGATGTAACCAAGGCGTTTTTAGATACCTATTATGATTTGGATGAACTTGTTAACTACGAAAAAGTTCTTGAAGTTAAAATCGAACTTGTACCTTCGGAACAAATGTCTCGCAGTGCTGCTAGCGGCAAGCTTTTGCACATCATTGATAATCGGGGATTTACATGAAAACCTATTCCGTAGAAGAACTTGTCGACATTGCTCGCAAACAATCTCCCTATTATAAAAGTTTGTATAAGGATGTAGGAACTTTTACGCAGCTTTCTCAGCTACCTATTTTAGATAGTGCGGCTTTTTGGAAAGCTAACACGATCAATGGCAATCAAGTTTTAACAGGTCCACAATCAAGCGGAATTGTCTTTAAAAGTGGCGGCACCACTGGCAGTCCAAAATTTTCTTTCTTTTCGTTGGGTGAATGGGAACTTTTCACGTTTGCTTTCGGGGAAGGCATGCTCAAAGGTGGCCTTAAAACTGGTGAAAAAATCGCAAACATGTTTTATGCCGGCGATCTGTATGCATCGTTTATGTTTATTTCTAAATCGATTGAAAAATCAAATTCAGACGTGGTTCATTTTCCATTGAGTGGCGGGGCAGATTTTAGCCACATAGTAGAAACTATTAATTCTTTCGAAATCACTACTTGGGCCGGCGTTCCCACTAGCATGATGAAGCTCTCTGAATATGCACAGACAAACAAGCTCCATCCACCGACAAAAATATTGTTTGGCGGCGAAAGCATGTATACTGACCAAATTAGTTTTGTTAGGGAAGTTTTTCCTAAAGTACACATTCAGTCCATCGGATATGCCAGTGTAGATGGCGGGTTGCTGGGTTATGTAGATGAAACATGCGATATTCAGGAACATCGTGTTTTTAGTGAGTACACAGTGATGGAAATTTTGGATGAAGATACTTTAGAAGTCATAACTGAGCCAAATCGTCCAGGTAAAATGTTTTTAACAAATTTAACTCGAACGCTCATGCCGATCATTCGCTATCCTGTTGGGGATAAAGCCATGTGGATTGATAGTTCTTCAGTGACATCTCAAAGAAAATTTAAAATTTTGGGCCGCTCGGACGAAGGTGCACGCGTTGGTCCTGCAACCGTTTATTACGAAGACATGAATCACTTATTAAACACATTCCACGATGTTATCCACATAAAAGGATTTCAATTGCGTCTAGTGCACTTTGAAAACAAGGATCAATTAGTGATTAGAATCGCTGCTGCTAATCCATCGGCAAGCGTGCAAAATCAAATCAAAGACTATATTTATCAAGAACGTGAAATGATTAAAAAACTGGTGGACGGCACACTTATTCATCCATTGGCCATCGAGTTTGTGCAAATGACGGATTTAGATACTAATGGTCGCACTGGAAAATTAAAACGTATTATTGACGCTCGAAAATAGTTTCATTCGAAACGTTGCTTCAAAAGCATCCCTATGGTTAAGTCTTAGGGATGAAATTTCTAAAGCCTTTCATAATTTACACTCTGTCTTGTTTTTTCTTAGGCCAACTTTGTTATTGGTTAGTTCAAGTTATAGAATTTGATTTCTCATCGACCTCTTTCCCGTTTGTGGGATTCACGACTTTTGGGAATCAGCCTTACGGCAGCTTTTATAAAATGCCGAGCTACCACTGGGAATACCCAGCGACCTATTGGTGGATCATGAGTATTTGTTTTGGTTTGATCGCTTCCGCTTGGAAAGTGTTTTTTTCCGACTCAAGAAAGTGGTTGCACATTTTAACTGGAATTCTGGTTATTCCCGTTTCTATTCTTTTAGCGTCGATTCCGGCGTCGATGTTATGGGCCTACCACGATATGGCCGCAGGACGCGTCTTAGGCGGCGGCGGTTCCTTTGAATATATGCTTCAACAAATTCCAGTCGGCCTACAGCTAGCACTGCCTTTGTATGTTATTTCAGTACCGTTTAACATCATCACAACGGCCTGTGCTCTATCACTTCTTTTTACGAAGTCTCCATTTTGGAAAATTATTTCAAAGCTGAGGACAAAACGAAGTGTTTGAGACCAACAACAAAAATCTAAACTACAACAATCCCGATAAATTCTGGAAAGAATTGACATCAGAAATTCGGGGTATGATGGTACCCGAATTAATTCCGAACTTAGCGAATATCGCAGCGGCAGTTTATCATCAAATGCCAGAGCTTAATTGGGTGGGTTTTTATTTATACGACGGTAACCAGCTAGTACTGGGCCCATTTCATGGCAAACCCGCGTGTATTTATATACCGCTAAATAGAGGCGTATGCGGAAAAGCCGCGACTGATTTAAAAACGGTAGTCGTTGAAGATGTCGATAAATTCCCAGGTCACATTGTGTGTGATTCAGCTTCGAAATCTGAAATTGTTATTCCACTATTAAACAAAGATGGAAAGTTAATAGGAGTGTTTGATTTAGATTCACCATCATTCAACCGATTTTCCAATTCGGATAGGACAGGATTAGAAAAAATAGTCGCAATTTTAGCTACGACGATTAAATAAAAAAAAGAGCGGTATTTTGTACCGCTCTTCCTTGTTAGAACTATTTAAATTATTTATTAGCCGCCGCTCATGCTTGTTAGGAATGCACTGTTCGACTTCGTCGCTGAAACTTTGTCTAACAAGAATTCCATTGCATCGACTGGATTCATTGGCGCCAGAACTTTTCTCAAGATCCATAGACGTTGAAGATCTTTTTGTTCAACAAGTAAGTCCTCTTTACGAGTTCCTGATTTATTGATGTCCATGCAAGGGAAAATACGTTTTTCCATAAGCTTACGATCAAGGTGGATCTCTGAATTACCAGTTCCTTTAAATTCCTCGAAAATAACCTCATCCATTCTTGAACCCGTGTCTACTAGCGCTGTTGCGATAATAGTTAAAGATCCGCCCTCTTCGATATTTCTAGCCGCACCAAAGAATCGTTTTGGTTTGTGTAGAGCATTTGAGTCCACACCGCCCGATAAGATTTTTCCCGATGGTGGAACTACTGTATTATAGGCGCGTGCAAGACGAGTGATAGAATCCAGCAAGATGACTACGTCATGCTTGTGTTCAACTAAACGTTTTGCTTTTTCTAAAACCATGTCAGCAACTTGAACGTGACGAGTCGGTGGTTCATCGAAAGTCGATGAAACGACTTCGCCTTTTACCGTTCGTTGCATATCGGTTACTTCTTCCGGACGCTCGTCGATCAATAATACGATTAATTTAACTTCCGGATGGTTAGTCGTAATTGCATTTGCGATATTTTGTAATAATACCGTTTTACCAGTGCGTGGTGGTGCCACGATCAGGGCACGTTGGCCTTTACCTAATGGGCTCATCAAATCCACAACGCGAGTTGTGTATTCAGCTGGGCCATGCTCAAGCTTAAGACGCTCTTGAGGGTAAAGTGGTGTTAAGTTGTCGAATAAGATTTTATCTTTACCATTTTCAGTATTTTCAAAGTTAAGCGTATCAACTTTTAATAATGCGAAATATCGTTCGCCCTCTTTTGGCGGACGTACTGTACCAGTTACCGTGTCACCCGTTCTTAAACCAAAGCGACGAATTTGTGACGGAGATACGTAAATATCATCCGGTCCTGGTAGGTAGTTGTAGTCAGGAGACCTTAAAAATCCATAACCATCCGGTAGGATTTCCAGAACGCCTGATCCGTAAATATCTACGCCCAATTTAGCCGAGCGTTTAAGAATTTCAAAGATCATATCCTGGCGACGAAGACCTGCTGCATTTTCAATTTTTAATTTCAGCGCTAAACCCGTTAGTTCTTGGATATTTTTTGTTTTTAAATCTTTTGATGAAAGCCAGCTTTTTTCTTCATCCGTTAGGTTGATTCCTGTGATGTCGACTTCAGCTCCATCCAGACCCTGATTCTTTAAGTGGATGTCTTCTGGATTTGGGTTCACGTCATCACTATGAACTTGGCTTTTCTGAGCCTGTCTTTGTTGATATTGTTCTCTTTGGTCTCTTAAATCATTTCTGTCGTTGTCATATCGATCGTTTCTGTCGTTACGGTTGTTACGATCATAACGGTCATTTCTATCACCGCGATCATTACGGTTTCTATTGTTTTGATAATTCTGTTTGTGGCTACCGCCGCCGCTATTATTGTTTTTATAGTAGTTGTTGCGGTTGTTGTCGTAGCGTTGCTTGTTATTATTGCTTCCGCCGCTTCTATTGTCTTGATTTTGCTGCGGTCTGGATTCTGTTGATGTCGCTGAACTTGGTGCTGTGGCTGCGCCTTCAGTACTTGCAGCTACGGCTGGAGTTGATTCAGTTGGTGTTGTCTCTTTAGAAGCGGCCGCTTCGGGCGCTAGTGGGGTAGGCGTTGGGGCGCTTTCTTGTACGCTGGCTTCTGATCCGCCGTCGTCAGACTTAGCTTTTTTTCCCTCGTCGGCTGGTTTTGCACGACCTCTTTTTTTTACGACCTCAACTGATTTGTCACTAGTGTTCTTTGAATCCGACAAACACGACTCCTTATAGTTATTTGGCTGGCTATAAAACAACTGACATACGAAATTCTTCTAGGATTTTTTTATCTAAATTGATTTTTAAATTAATTTATTAATGAACCTTTAAGAGAATTATTGTGAGGTTGTTTAAACCAAGGGTATTTAGAACAAATACTCCCTCAGTTTAACGTAAACTCGACTTTTGTCAATACGAAATCCCCATTCCATTTAAATTTATCGTCTCAAAACGAGAACTCGGTCTATCTTAAAATTTTATAACCAGCAGTAATCACTGGGTTTTTAAAAAACATGCCTTAGCCACGATTTGATCCTAGATTTAGATAGGTCTGGGGTTCCCGCAGAACACCTTTGGGTCCTCGTTTTATTTGCGCGTTTGTTGTTTTTCACAACGAAAGTCCTGGCAACATTGAGAATCAAATCAAACAAGCCAAACTTCCTTGAAACCCTTTGTCCACAATTGTTTTAAGAAACTTTTGTAAAGTTTTTCTCCAGAATTTCCGAGTATCTAATTGTAAATAAAGGAGCAATACGTGGATTCAAACAACATTCCAGCACCCAGAACACAATTGTTACTTCCTGTTTCTTTTAAGAAGAACTATTCCCGCGAAAACTCTAAAGGAAATCTAAGAAACATTAGCTTAACTGGCGCATTCTTAGAACATGGTGAGGCTTCTGCTTTAAAACCAAATGATAAACTAGTGGTCTTCTTTGAAGTAGCAGGACGTGAAAGAAAAATTCAAGCTACTGTGGTTTGGGCCAATTCTGTTGGCTGTGGTTTAAGATTTATGCCGGTTAATAACCGCGACGTGCAAATCGTAGATGATCTTATTTACTTCGTTGAAGCTCAACGAACTGATCGTCGTGATGTATTAGACAAAATTCTTAAGAAAGTCGGCTAAGACTTTTTCTTTTCATTAAGAACAAATAAAAAAAGCTTCTGTTTTCAGAAGCTTTTTCATTTTTGCGCCCAAGTATTCAAGGCCCATATTTTCAAAGTCAGAACAAGTAGGAGTTAACCTACTTGTGTTTCGTTCATTGCTTGTTCAAACTCTTGTCTTTGTTTGTTTTTTCTCTTCACAATGAAAATAACTGCTAGTAACAACGCTGCGGCACCAATACCCACGATCATGATTGTTTCTTGGTCCATTCCCGCAATTGTTGAAGCATCACCCTGTTCACTCGCTGGGTCTTTCGTAGTTCCCGCAGCACCCTGCATATCTGGTGGTGGAGGTGGAGGGGTTCCTGCCATATCCGGTGGAGGTGGCGGAGTTCCCATGTCTGGCGGTGGCGGCGGTGGAGTTCCTGCCATATCCGGTGGAGGTGGCGGAGGAGTTCCCATGTCCGGCGGTGGCGGCGGTGGAGTTTCTGCCATATCCGGTGGAGGTGGCGGAGGAGTTCCCATGTCCGGCGGTGGAGGTGGCGGTGTTGCCGCTGTTTCCACTGGCGGTGGCGGAGCTGTCTCTGCCGGTGGCGGAGGAGGTAAATCGTTTTTAGCTACTGCAGGGGCTGCTGCCTCTGCATCGTCTTTCCAATACTTAACTTCCGTGCCAGGATCCAATGTTTTTCTAGATTCAAATGAATTAGAACCGTAAAGTTCTTTCCAACCATCGGATGAGCCTAAAAGCTCTTTCGCTACGTTCTTAACTTTATCGCCTTCTTTAGCCGTATAAACTTGAGGCTGGATCCCTTTGTCTTCGTAGTATGTAATGATCTTAGAGCTATCATCTGGACGAGTTGTCGACGTGTAGTAAATTTTATCGCCAACTTTAGCTTCTCTGTTTTTTAGAACCGGATTATTTTTCTTAAGTTCTTTTACATGAGTTGCATCTCCGAATAATTTTTCAGAGATTGATTTTACTGTGTCACCTTTACGAGCGAAATATACTGTATTTAAATTTTTACCGTCAGCAGACTTCCAAGGCTCAGTTTTCATTTTTTGATATTCTGGAGGCGGCGGAGCTTTTGGAACTTCCGCAACTACCGGAGCTGTTTCAGTTACGGCTGGCGCTGGGACTGTTTCAGTAGGTGGGTTGGTCGCTAAAGTATCTGTAGCTGTTGGCGCTGGCTGAGTTTCAGCAGGAGGCGTTGACTGAGTTTGTAAACCTGGATCAACTGGATTTCCGTTAGCGTCCAAAGCTTGTTGGTTTGGATCGGTGACTTGAGCTGTGTCTGTCCCGCCGGCTACTGCATTTGGATCCAGAGACGGATCAGTTGCTGCATTCGGATCTGCTAGATTCGGATCTGCTAGATTCCCTTCTGATAAAGTTTCAGCTGAGCCGACTTCACCAGTTGCATCTCCAACCGAAGCTTCAGGAGAGACTGACTCTGGGTTTTCGCCACCTTCAGAGGCAATTTGGTCACCTGTTTCTCCGCTAGTGTCACTTGATGTACATCGAACACTCGAAATCACAAGTGCAGTGGAAGCTAGGAGAATCAATAATATTTTTTTCATATATTTCATCCTTGATCTATATTCGAAACCAACGTTTTCTTTAAAGTTTCACTTTTTATTTAAGCACATCGGCATAGACAATCAATTCTTTTATAGGTACAGGACTCCAGAAATTTTTTTCTTTCTAGACTTACAGCCTAGAATCAATTCTTCGGACCAGGAAATCTGTGCTAAAGATCAGCTAAACCAGCTACTTTGTTGAGCTATTTGATGTTGATCTTCTTAATTGAATCACCGACTTTTATCTTGTTCTTAGCAAACCAACCCTGTTTTACCTCAAGAGCATACTTCGCTTTGGCACTGCTTGGGTACGTTTTGGGATTGGCATCTAAGGAACTTTTTGAAGCTTCCATATCGATAATTTCTAAAATTTTCTTATTCGCACCGATGTAGGCGATTGATAAATTAACAAATGTGTTTTTCATCCAGAATGATCTATAGTCCTCGTCTTCAAATACAAACAACATCCCAAAATCATCTGGGATTTCCGTCCGATTCATTAACCCGTGTTGTTGTTCGGCATCTGAAATAGCAAATTCTGCTTTGATAGTTTTTGAGTTGATTTGAATAGTCCCTTTTTTAAACTTGGGACCATCTGCGAAACTTTGTATCGATAAGCATACTAAAAACACAACTATTAATGACGAAAGAAATTTCATGCGTATACCTTTCTTTTTAATGCCGACTTAAAAAATAGTCTGCGACGATGCCGTGACGAACACCGCGTGTGGAAACTGTCACGGATTTCAAATTGACGGCTTCAATTATTTTTCTAAGCAACAGGGCGCCGGAATATAATATATCCGCACGGCCTTTAGGAACGCCTAGTTCCTGAATTCGCTGCTCGACCGACCTGATTTTTAAATTGTTCTCTAGATCCAACAATTTTTCTGATGCTAAAGAATACCCGTTAATTTTTTTATCGTCGTATCCACCCAAAATAATTTGGGCCAAAGTCGTCGGTGTTCCTGCAACCGCCAGTACCGTTTTAATTGGAAATTTAGAAATAGCTTTAATCGCGGGCGCAATTCCGGATTCAATAACTTCGAGTAAAGCTTTTTCATCATCTAATGTGACAGGATGATTTTTAATTAGCTTCTCCGTTAACAGTACAGCACCAAAAGGAATGCTAATACTGTATTCAATTCGAGACCCTTTACCGACGATCAGTTCCGTTGAGCCCCCGCCGATATCTATTAATAGGTTATATCCAGATTCGTCGGTCTTCTGACCCCAAAAGACACCTTGATAGGTCACTTTGGCTTCTTGTTCGCCCGGAATCGTTTCGATATCCAGACCAAGCTTCTTTCCAATATTTAGCAAATCTTGGCGATTTTCAGCGATACGAGCAGCCGCAGTTGCCTTAGGCAGGATAACATCTGGTCGAAAATCATCGATCATGGCTTTAAACTTTTTCAACGTAGTTTCTGCCCGCAGCAATGCTTCCGGCAGAAATTTTTTATTGGTTGCAAGGCCTTGCCCAAGACGAACGATCTCTACGACATCTTTTTCAATCGATGTGATTCCATTTTCATTCGCATGACATAACAACAACAAAAACGAATTCGATCCAATGTCGATCGTGGCTATCTTGCGGCTCATCCTTGTTCCAATTTCTTTTTCAAGATTTCATTTACTTTATCAGGATTAGCCTGGCCTTTAGATAATTTCATGATCTGACCCACGAAGAATCCAAAAACTTTTGTTTTCCCTGAACGATATTCCGCCACGTTCTTTTCATTATCTTTTAAAACGCCATCGATTATTTTTTCAATCACCGAATCATCACTAATTTGACCCAGACCTTTTTCATCCACTAATTTTTGTGGATTTTTACCTGTCTGCCAAATATCCGGGAAAATAGTCTTCGCAATTTTTCCCGAGATTACTTGTTTGTCGATCAATGTGATTAGCTCTGCTAATAAAGCCGGCGTCATTTTTGATTGTCCGATCGTTATGTGCGATTCTTTCATTTCGCGCATCACTTCCGTCATAATCCAGTTTGAGGCTGCTTTGGGATTGTTACAAGCTTTCGCCACAGATTCAAAGAAATCAGCGATGTCTTTTTCTTCCGTTAACACGTCGGCATCATATGCCGGCAGGCCCATTTGACTCACGAAACGAGCTTGGCGAGCCTGTGGCAATTCAGGAAGAGTGGCTTTGATATCGGCAATTTGTTTATCTGGAATAATGATCGGTAGCAGATCAGGATCAGGGAAATAGCGATAGTCTTGCGCATCTTCTTTTACGCGCATGGAATACGTTCTGTTTTTGTCCGAATCATACAAACGAGTTTCTTGAATGATCTTCTCGTTTCTTTCGACCGCATCAATCTGGCGATCGATTTCATATTCGACAGCCTTTTCAATAAAGCGGAAGGAATTGATATTTTTTAATTCAACTTTGGTTCCTAATTTTTTTTCGCCGATACGCTTTACGCTGACGTTACAATCACAGCGCAAAGATCCTTCTTCTAGGTTTCCATCACACACATCAAGGTAGCGAACAATCTGGCGCATGATTTTACCATATTCGGCGGCCTCTTGAGGCGAACTTAAATCAGGACCAGATACGATTTCAAGTAACGGCACACCCGCACGATTGTAGTTAAGAAGGGTCACGTCCCCATGATGTGTGGACTTACCCGCATCTTCTTCCAAATGCGCGCGTGTAATGCTGATTTTCTTTTCATAATCAGGCATTTTAAGCATGATCGAACCATGCTCGCAGATCGGCTCTTCGTATTGGGAAATCTGATAACCTTTAGGTAAATCAGGATAGAAATAATTTTTGCGCGCAAAAATAGATTTTTGGCGAATATTACATCCTAAAGCCAAACCTGTTTTAATCGCTAAGTCTACGACCTTCTTGTTTAAAACGGGTAGCGAGCCGGGAAGCCCCGCGCTGACTGTCGAAATATTTTCGTTATCGCCGGCTGAAAATTCAGTTCCGTCAGAAGAAAATATTTTGCTCTTAGTGTTTAGCTGAACATGGATTTCAATACCAATAGTGGCTTCAAAGCCGCGAATTTCGTAAGCCATTATGCAAACCCCTTTGGTAGAGCACCGCGAACTGACGACGTCTCTTCTAAGGCGGCCGCAATGTTTAACATTTTCTGCTCATCAAAATCTTTACACATTAACTGAATACCAATTGGTAAATTCTTTTGGCTCAGTGAATACGGAATACTCATTCCCGGAATTCCCGCTAAATTTGTAGATACCGTAAAGATATCATTCAAATACATTGCTAGGGCATCATCAATGCGTTCACCAATTTTAAACGCCGGAGTCGTTGATACCGGTGAAATCAAAGCATCACACGATTTAAATACATCACTGAACTGTGCTTTCAGCATCCTACGAACTTGAGAGGCTTTTCCATAATACGCTTCATAGTAACCGCTGGATAAACAATACGTACCCATGATGATTCTTCGTTTCACTTCAGAACCAAAACCATCACCGCGAGTTTTTGAATAAAAAGAATCCAGGCTGACGCTTGATAAATCTTTAAAGTCATGACGATACCCATACTTCACGCCATCATAACGAGATAAATTAGAAGACGCTTCGCTGGAAGCGATCAAGTAGTATATCGGAACCGCATGTTTAGTTAACGGAATTGAAACTTCGACTATGTCGGCGCCCTGTTTTTTTAAATTTTCAATTGATAGCTCAAGCGCTTTTTTAACGTCGGAATCTAATTGGTCCGAGAAAAATTCTTTCAGCACTCCAATCTTCAAACCCTTAACTGATTTGTTAATGTTTTGGCTGAATTGAATATCTTTACGTTGAGAGGTCGTTGAATCCATTTGATCAAAACCACAAATGCTTTCTAACACCAACGCCGCATCTTCCACGGAATTAACCATAGGACCCGCTTGATCTAAACTAGATGCATACGCAATGATTCCGTATCGCGAGACACGACCATACGTTGGCTTTACACCCACAACACCGCAATAACTGGCTGGCTGTCTGATTGAGCCACCGGTGTCTGTTCCGATTGTCGCTGCGGCCAAACCCGCTGACTGAGCGGCTGCCGAGCCACCGCTAGATCCGCCCGGAACGCGATCTAAATCCCATGGGTTGCGACATAAACCATAGAATGAGGTTTCATTCGAACTTCCCATTGCAAATTCATCTTGATTTAATTTTCCTAAAATTAAGCCACCGTTCGATTTAATACGACTAACAACCGTGGCATCATAAGGCGGAACAAAGTTCTCTAGGATTTTTGAAGCAGCCGTAGTCTTAAGACCTTTCGTGCAAAGCATGTCTTTGATGCCGAATGGAACACCCAATAATTTTTTCGAGGATAAATCTTCGCCCTTAGCAATTTTGGAATCGATTTCTTTAGCTTGCTCAAGAACCTGATCATTCATTGTGATATAGGCATTTAGTTTCGGATTATGAGTGGCTGCGCGTTTCATATAAAATTCTGCGACTTCTTTAACCGAAACTTTCTTTGCTCGAACAGCGGAGCTGATTTCTTTTAGAGATGATTTTAATATGTCCATTTTAAATCCTATACGACAGGAGGAACTTTAAATAAATTTCCGGCACGCGATGGCGCATTCGCCATGATTTCTTCGGTTGTGATTTCATTATTCTTTTCATCTTCGCGTAGAAAAGTTTCGATCTCAACCGGTGTTACCATGGGCTCAACACCTTTCGTATTTACTTCCGCAATTTGATTGAAAAAATTTAGAACTTTACCCAAGTCTTTACCAAGTTGATTAGACTCAGCTTCAGAAAGCTCAAGTCGACTTAAGTGGGCCATTTTTTTTAGCGTTTCAGCGTCCAAAGTAAACTCCTAGTTTAGGCTGCTAATAGCTTAGGACACTTTAGTTTTGAGTTCAACGATCTGTTGTTTTTTAAAGGTCCAGGGACTGAATCCAATCATGGATCTCTTTGATCACAATTTCAGTCGTTTCCGGCGAGGTAAATTCTCCAGCTAGCACATGACTAGACGCGGGAATTTCTACCAAACGTTTATGAGGATGTTTAATTTCTGCAAATTTTGATAAAATCGCATCCACAACCACCACATCATCGTTTTTAGTGAATAAAACTAAAACTGGTTTCTTGATCAACGAAAAATCAAGACTGCGAACATACTCTACGCTCTGTAGCAGTGCAATAAGACTATTGCGGTGATAAGACGTATTCCAATATTGTTCCATTACCGGGTTTCTTGGTGTCCAAGATCGAACTTCATCTATTAAAATTTTATTTAGAATAGGCCCAATACGAGTGCTCAGCAACCAAGAATTCGCCGGATAAACCGCAAACGCAGGGGATACGAAAACTGCCGCATCAATATCCAAGTCTTGGACTAAGGCGGACGACAAAATCGCAGCCCCTGTCGATGTGCCTACAAAGATCTTCTTTTTTCCCAGCTTCGGCGCTATCTCGATCGCTTCATGACCCGTGTCGAATAGATCCTGAGCTTTTAAATTTTTGTAATCCATCGCCGATTCACCATGAGCCGGAAAGCGAGTTAAAAAATAGTTGGCCGAAAACTGCTTTGCCAGGCTTTCAACTACCGGAAAAATTTCCTTACGAGTCGCCGAAAATCCCGGCATATAAATGAAGGAATACTCTGTGGGCTGAGGCCCATTGTGAAACCCAATCTTTTTTTCATTATCACGCTTTAAATTGGGAAATGTTTTTTCTTTTTTATCGATTCCTGCCTGTAATCGGCTTAGATCCGAGGTTGACCAAACGGGTTTGTAACTGGAATATGGGGCAGGAACAAATGGCTTTTGCAGCGAAAAAAACGTCAAGGCGCCAAGACCGACGACACCTAAAACCAAACCTATTTTCCAATTTAATTTTGCCTTCAATTCAAATCTCCGATTGCTTGCCAAGCATAACGTCTTTCGTTAGATCAAGCAAGTCAGCAGTCCGTTTCAAAAGCTTGCCTTGAAGCGAAAAATGAAGTCTAAATATTTTATGTCTTCTGTTAAGGACCAAAAAAAATCTGCGGAAAAAATATTCAATAAAGTACGAACTAGTCTCATGGAGATCACTGAAGAGGATTATCACCTGCTTATCGACTGGGTCCATCAGCTGGATTACAACTATCATACGTTAGATAAACCTCTGGTTTCTGATAAAGAATATGACGATTTTTTCTCGGCTCTTAAAGAAATTGAACTACGCCATCCGAATTGGCTGACGGCCAGTTCACCCACCCACCGAATCGGCGGCGCAGTCCTGCCTATATTTACCAAGGGAACACATCGCATTCCGATGCTGTCTTTAGCAAATAGTTATGATCCAGAAGATTTGCTGGACTTCGATCAACGCATTCAAAATTTCTTAAAAATCGAATCTGAATTTGAATATTTTTGCGAGCCAAAATTCGACGGTCTGTCGATGGAATTGATATACGAGAATGGCATTCTTGTTAAAGCACTGACTCGCGGAGACGGTATCACAGGTGAAGATGTTACCGTTAACGTAAAAACGATTAAATCCATTCCGCTTAGGTTAAATTCAAAAAACCCTCCGAAGCTACTTGAAGTTCGCGGCGAAGTTTTGATCACAAAAGAAGACTTCAAATCGTTAAATGAGTTCCAAGAAAAAGAAGGTCTGCCGACATTTGCGAATCCTCGCAATGCCGCGGCGGGATCGATTCGCCAGCTAGATTCAAAAATTACGGCGTCACGCCCTTTGAAATTTTTCGGTTATAATTTGGGCGAAGTTAATGGAATTAGCTTTTCTAGCCAATCTGATGTGTATGAAAAATTTAAAACGTTAGGAATTCCGACATACGCTCTGGCCACACGTAAATGTACAAATATTCAAGCGGTGGTAGAATACTACAACGAGCTTGAACATACGAAGAGCAAACTTCCATTCGATATCGACGGTCTGGTGGTCAAAGTAAATTCAATTAAAACTCAAGAAGAATTAGGAATGGTCGCAAAAAGTCCGCGGTGGGCAACAGCCGCTAAATTTAAACCCGACACAGTTGAAACAATCGTTGAAGAAATTTTTTGCCAAGTCGGCCGTACCGGCGCCATTACCCCAGTAGCGTTGATGAAGCCAGTGAAGGTTGGCGGTGTTACGGTAACGTACGCGACGCTGCATAATCAGGAAGAAATCGATCGCAAAGATATTCGCGTAGGCGACACCGTCGTTATCCAACGCGCGGGTGACGTTATTCCTGAAATTGTGAAATCAATTCCTGAAAAACGCGATAAAAAATCAAAGCCATATAAACTGCCAACCCACTGCCCCGGTTGCAATAGCGAGCTTCACGAAAATCCAGATGAAGCCGTCATTCGCTGTATAAATCCAGAATGTCCGGCGATTTTAAAAGAATCATTAAAACATTTTGCCAGTCGACGCGCGATGAATATTGAAAAAATGGGCGATCGCTGGATAGAAACTTTTGTAGATAGTAATCTTGTAAAATCATTTGCGGACTTTTATGTGTTGAAAAAATCCGACTTATTAAATCTAGATCGACAAGGTGAAAAATCAGCAGACAACATTTTAAAATCTATCGAGCAAAGCAAGAAAACTACTTTGGCGCGATTTATTTATGCACTTGGAATTCGTTATATTGGCGAAACAACCGCGAAACATTTGGCTGATCATTTTTTAAACGTAGAACGTTTTGTTGATGCGAATGAAGAAGAATTGATGAAGGTTCCAGAGATTGGCGAAAAAGTAGCGCAATCTGTTTTAACTTGGTTATCCAGCACAACGAATCGCGGTCAGGTAAAAGCATTAATCGCGGCCGGAATCAGCGTTGCAGAAGCCAAGGTAAATACCTCTGGACCCTTAAGCGGGAAAAGTTTTCTCATTACGGGAACTCTACCTATCGCACGAGATAAAGCTCAGGCCCAAATTCAAGAAAATGGCGGTAAATTACTAAGCGGTGTTTCTAGTAAGCTTAATTTCCTTGTCGTCGGTGATGACCCTGGATCTAAGTTGGATAAAGCAACGAATTTAGGCGTCACTGTGATCGGTTGGGACGAGGTCCTGAAGATGATTGAAAATGGACCTTAGTCGTCTGGCGACGGTCTAATTGAAAACCGAGAAGTTCCTTATACATAGGGGCTGCCATGTTTCGATTTTTAATCTACATTTTAACGTCTTGTTTATTAATCATCAGCTGCACGCATTCGCAGAAAAAAGAAAGCGTCGTTGCTATCGAATCTACTGATTCTTCCGGTCCAAAGGACGATTGGTTTCCGCCGGCAGAATTAGCATTGTTTGATAGCGTTCCTACCGCTGATCGTAACATATCTGCCGAGGCCAATTCTTTAGAAAAAGATTTTGCAAAAGTAAAAACCCCAGATGAACTAGAAGTGTTGATCGCAAATATTGAAAAAAACTACAAGGCCGTTGCAGAAGTAGAAAGAGTTCTAGCTGCAGAACTTTTACTTCTAAAGCCATTCCGTGCTTACAACACGATGTTAAATCAAAATTCAATCGGTATGTTGGGTACCGATTTCCTTACACTAGCAACGGGGATGGACACGTCTGCATGGAAAAAAAATAGCGTTATCAATAGCTATTTAAACGATTCAGTTGAAAAAAGTAAACGTAAAACAATTTCTCCGAATGATGTTCAATATCATCTAGAAAAGGAATTCATTTCAAGAGTTAATTTAGCGTCTCAGATAGTTTACGACTTAAAACAAGGCACTTACAAAACCGAGTGCACATTCTCATGTTCCAGCAACAAAACTGTGACACCACTTGTGGCCCTAAAAAATCTTTCTCTTATCAGCGCGAAATTAGGGTATCAGGCTGCTTACAAATACAGCGATCTTTTTGGTATTCGCAAAACGGCTGATTCTAAAACAGTCATCGAAGGATCTTCAAAAGCTGGCCCAAATATCGTTACATTTAATAATTCTGATTTTGAAATTCGTTCGGCCATGAAAGATTATTTTTCATTGCTTAGTATTGGTAGAGAGTCGAAAAAATGGCTCAAATACTCTTATGAGTGGTACAAAATGTATATCGCGGTTTCAATTAGACTGGATTCAACTCAGACAAAATTAAGCAACGCGTTTCTAGGAAATCATCAGATAGCATTTAAAGGCAAAGTGGTGTTAGTGAATTTAGCGGCACTTTTTGACAATCCAAATCCAGACTTGAAAAATTTTATGCCGACGAAGTTTGATGATAAGAAAAGACCATTGGAATGGGATGTAGATAGCTACAAGGCTATCTTTCCGAATCTAAGATCGAACGAGGAAGTGGCTTTTCATGTTAGCGCACTGGCCGACTACTTTCCGGGCGGCTTGCCGTTTCCACTTAATATAGCGCTGAATACAGCGACCATGATTAAAGCAAAAAAATAGGGCCCTTTTATCAAAGGCCCTAATAAACTCTAAATCTTAGGTTTATCTCGATACGAATCTAAAATGAATTAGATGTGGTCGATGATGATATCGCGATCCATAACAGTCTTACGACCGTCCGCTTTCGCACTTTCGATACCTTTCATGCAAAGACGCTCAACAGCTTTGCTTAATACTTCTATAGTCGCTGCTGAAGTGTTCATATCACCTTTTTCTTTGATGATTTTTTTAATTTTGCTTGTCACTACAAGAATGTCTGCCATTTCTAGCCTCCAGTTATTTCAATGAGATTTGATGGTTGCACACTATATTTGAGCTGGACAAAAGTTTTCTTATTTGACGCCGTGCAAATTTTTGTACTTAACTAATTCTGCATTGCGCTTGCCCTCTTGATCCGAAGGTGAAATCCACACGAAGTTCTTTAGATCGATCGGCTTAGTGCATTCAATATCAAGGTATCCCGGCGACCACGTCCCAGAATTTAAGTGCTCAATTCCACCAATCATTTCGTGGCGCGGGATATGCGTATGCCCAAATACAATGCGGGATACCGCGCTGATATGACCAGCAACGGCTAAGATTTTTTCATCCGGTTCTTTGTATCCTGAAACGTGTGAAACAATAGATTTTGAATAAAACAGAAAAAACGGAAACAGAAAAACTAACGGAATCAATCCCCAAAACAGAGAAATATCAAAGATACTTTTTAAAATCGAAAATAATAAATAAACCAAATAAAAACTAAATACGATTAAGAACGCACGATCAAGCCAAAGCTCTTTCATGATCAACATCGGATCACGGCTAGAGTTATCGACAAATAGTTCCTTTAACTCGCGAACTTGTCTTGGCGTAGCGTTGGCTTTAGTTGCAATTTCATTTACCCGTTCTTCTGTTTTAAGTGGATTTTTCAAAGGTTCAGCAAACTGATCTTTCACGGTGTAAAACAAAGTCCAAACGGAACCCACAAACCAAGAAACCACTAGAAATGGCTGAGCTTTCAACATGTACTTAAAAAATATTCGAATATACTCTTTGACTCCCATAATGTAATTGGAATCAAAATGTGGATTAAAAAAGCCCATCCCATTCATGATGTAACGAGAAGCCAGATTTCCGAACGGCAATTTCAAATAGTAATAATTATAGCCTTTTACGAACGGATTTATCGGGTCGTCGTAGATGCAATAAGGATCATACTGATTACCGTGCTCAATCAACGTGTCTTGATTAGAAATATAAAACCATTCGTTAAATCGTACCCGGCTTTCCAAATCAGGAGTCAATCGTAAGGAATTCAAAATCGCTTTTTGTACCGATTTATAATGCAATTCTACATCGTGATTTCCCATAATGAAAATGACTCTGTTGCCAGCTTTGATGAATTCACTTAAGGCCGAAAAAAATAACGGGTGGTCATCTATAATTCTATCGATTTTATATAAAGAGCGTTCTTCACGAGGTTTCATTCCACGAATTTTTTCTAGCCAGGAAATCTTGTAAACAGCGTCTTTAGGGTAGGACGTGACCGAGTCGAAATCGAAAATGTCACCATTTAACACCAGCTCAATGCGGTCTCCATTGGCTAGAGACGAGATTAATTTCAAAAAACCTTCGAATTCATCGTCAAAGAAAAATTCTTTTGTTTTAAATTTTTTCCACAATGGGTATTTAGGATGTACCGGTTCAGCCTCGCATAAATGCAAGTCACTGATAATAGCTGTATAATTTGCTTTACTGAAATCTTCAGTCGTCATAAATAAACTGTATGTCGTTTAATTTGAAAACTCAAATACAACCTCCAGTTATCATCGTTGGCCTAGCCCGCAGTGGAATTGCTGCAAAGAAACTACTACTTGAATCTGGTTTTCAAGAAAAAGACATTTTAACTTTTGATGAAAACAAACCAGACGCCCAGTACAAAACAGAGGCAGAATTATACACCCTTACAAATATCAAAACTGCGGTGATTTCCCCCGGAGTGCCGTTACAAAAAAAGTTCATACAAAAATGGCGTGATCAAGGCGTTGTTATTACAAGCGAAATTAATTTAGCTCTCAGCCAAGTGACGACAGAAAAAATTATCGGCGTCACGGGATCACTGGGAAAGAGCACCACGACAAGTATCATCGGTGCGGGTATTCAAACATTTGATCCCCATGTTTTTGTAGGTGGTAACTTAGGTATTCCCTTTTGCGAATACGCACTGTCTATTTACAAAGATCCCAGTAAAAAAGCGCAATGGATAGTACTTGAGCTTTCAAGCTATCAATTAGAAAACGTAGAAAAATTATCTGTCGATTATAGTTTAGTGACATTTTTGTCACCGAATCATCTGGAGCGGTATAATTCGTTAAACGAATACTATGAAACAAAGTGGACTCTTTTAAACCGCACTAAAAACAAAATGTTTTTAAATGAACATGGCGGCGATTTAAAAACTTTCACTCGGGGCAAATCATCGGAAAAATTGAAATGGTCGTGTGCTGAAAACAGCGATCTTAAGGCATACGAGTTGGAAAAAGCAGATCTAATAGGTAAACACAATCAGGACAACTTGGCCATGGCAGCGACATTAGGTATCGAATGCAGTTTCCCAGCGTCTTATTTCAAGGGAATTAAGTCTTTTCGAGGCTTATCGCATCGTCTGGAAAATCTGGGCTTAAAAAAGAATGTGATTTTCATCAATGACAGCAAAGCCACAACTATCGACAGTGTAAAAGCAGCTATTGACGCTACGAAGGAGTCCTTTCCTAATCTGAAAATTAATTTATTACTGGGTGGCCGAGATAAAAAACTTCCTTGGATCGAACTCAAATCATCGGTTTCTGATCCTAGTATTAACCTCTATTTTTTCGGCGAACACGGATCCACCATCAAACAGACATTAGGCTCTTTAGCTCCTGAGTTTCAGACTCTAGATTTACTTCTAAGAAACTTAAACGCCGAAAAACTAGGAATAGACTCTGTTGTGTTATTTAGTCCCGGGGGAGTTAGTCAGGATGAATTTACAAGCTTTGAAACTCGCGGGGAGTTTTTCCGTCAATGGTTTGAACAATTCTAAATTTTGTCTGAAACTTAACCTTTTATTTTAACCACTTATGCCAAGCCAAGTGTCTGATAGGGTGTGCGTCTAAACATTAACAAATGACACTGGACGAGTAAGGACAAACACCGAATATATTTATGATTTAATAAAATTTGTGTTGTTTGCCCAAAGTCCATATGCAAAGATTTTTGGTAGGAAATGGATAATTCTGAAAAATACGACATCATAACTATGGGTGCGGGCATGGCCGCTAGCATTCTGGTCATTAATATTCTTCGCCAAAGACCGGAAACTCGCGTTGCCATGATCGAGACATCAACTGAATTCCCTAAAAAAGTAGGGGAGAGCTTCAGTGACGTCACGGCTATTTTCTTTAATCGATTCAATGTTGATCACATTCTAAAAAGACAACAAAGAAAAACGGGCCTGCGTTTTATTTTCCATGACGAGGCTACAAAGAAAATCACGGATGCCAGCGACTATTCAAGTCCGTCAATCTTATCTGAAGCCAATGGGTTTCAAGTAAATCGTTCGACATTTGATAATGATCTTCTGGAATACGCTAAAGAACTGGGTGCTGAGGTTATAAGACCGGCTCATGTGATGGATTTCAATTATTCGGCCTTTAATTCACAAGTAACTGTAAAAATGGGCGAAGAAATTAAAACTCTGCGCACAACATGGTTAGTGGATTCTTCCGGTCGCCAAGGTATCGTTTCTAAAAAGTGGAACTGGCGAATGCCGGCTAACCAATTAATGACAGCCTCGTCTTGGGCGCATTTTGAAAATGTAAAAAAAATTTCAAGTATCGACGGTCATAAATCAGTTCACTGGGATAAATGGTGTATCGGTGATCGTCACTATGCCACTACTCATTTTATGGGTGAAGGTTATTGGGTTTGGACCATTCCTTTATCTGATAATACAGTCAGTATCGGTATTGTCTATGATCAAAGAATTCTGAAAACAAACGGACTGCACCCGAAGGATTTCTTTTTCCAATTTGTAAAAAATCATCCTAGTTTAGGTGAGCTAACGTCAGAGGCAACAGGAACTGGTTTCAAGCACTATCCTCATTTACCATACACTAGTCGCAAATACCGCGAACCAGGTTTGGCATTGATCGGCGACGCAGCTGCGTTTGTTGATCCTTTATTTAGTCCAGGTATGGAATTTAATAGTCAGCAAAGCCTATGGTTGGCTCCTTTGATTTTAGATCATTTAAAAACAGGTCATTACTGTGAACGTTCTTGGCTGAGATATGAAAAACTATTCTCTCAAGCATTCGAAGACCGTATTTTGCTCTATGAAAAGCGTTATGCTTTGATGGGTGATCAGGAATTATATGGTTTGATGACTCAGTTGGATTTTGCTGGCTATTATATGTTCGTCATCCATCCAAGTATTTTATTTCCAAAACTTTTAAAATACCCAGCGCGATTTAATCCGATCATTCGTCCCTTTTACAAATGGTTTAGAGAACGAATGCTGTCTCTTTACCATAAACGTAAGGAACTTGGAATCACGACGAAAATTAACTACAAACGCAAGACATTCAGTTTTGCCCGGGTTCCAAAGAAGCCTTACATATATATTTATGCTTTATTTTTGAGTTTTCTTTGGTTGTCGCGATACATGCGCATGGAGTTAGCGCATCTGATCCACGCAGTTGGTGCTGTTCCACGACGGATAAAAAATGAAGCCACCTAGCAATTGGCCTTGGCAACGTAAATCTATTCAGCATTTATTATTGGCTGCCTTATGTGTAACGTGGACGGGGTTTACTTTTAATTCCGATATCACATTGACTCACTTTTTGATCGTTACAATTACAACTATTTTCTTGGTCCTTTTTGTTTATGGATTTGATGACGTTATGGATAGTGAAGTAACACTAGCCTACTTCAAAATTCCAAGCGTTCGCTGGCTTGGAATTTCGTCTATTGCCTGCACATTTTTGACCTTCTTCACGCTGGGTTGGACTAGTTTTATTTCCGCGCTTCTTATTCTATTCATCGGCACTCTGTATTCATTTCGTCATGATCGCGATCATTTTAACATTCGTTTAAAATCTTTCTTCATTTTAAAAAACTTTTTAATTGGTGTCGGTTGGGGATTACTTGTTTTCCTAGGTTCTGATCACTTTTCGCTAGAATCTGTTTTTGTAACGTTTCTTTTTTTCACCTTACAAGTAACTATTGGCAGTGTTATCCGTGACTTAGACGATATTGAAGAAGACCGCCGGAATAAAGTTGCCACGTTTCCTATTGTATTAGGTGTGGAAAAAACGGCCTATGCGCTACACGGTATCAATCTGCTAAGTGCGGCCACTTTGTATTTGGGATCTATTCTAGTTCCTGAACTAAAAGCGCTTTGGCTAATGTGGGTTTTAATTGTTATTTATCGTTTTGGCCTTATTGAAGTCATACGCAGAAAAAATATGTCCTCAATCTTGTTGCAGCAGTTTAATATTCTTGCCTGCAGCTTAGTATTTGTGGGTAGAATGACTCAACTATGGATATTTTAAACAAACTCAACGACGTTCCCGCCCTTTATTTCGCTTTAGGTATGATCATCTTTGGTCTTATATTTGGTGTCCTTTGGTACACTGATCATAAGACTCATTTACAAATTTGGAAAAAAGATATCTCCGATGGTGAGCTTCGTACGCACAGAATGATTCTCTATGCTAGTTACGGTTTGATGTTTAGCTTGCTTTTGATGGCCTGGGTTCCCTGGATCGCGTTGCCGCTTTTTATTGGCTGCTGGGTCACTAGAACTTTGCATGAAACTTTAGATGAAATGTTCTGGCATTTACCGCGTTGTACAGAATTTGAAACAATAGTGCACCTTGGAATGTGGATTTGCATCCACGCAGGAACAGCGATCACTTTTATTTGGGGATTCTTTTTTCAATACCGCGGTTTCGGTGATTTGCCTTGGTATCTACATGCGTGCTTCGTAATTATTTTCCTAAGTTATTCTTACATTGGTCATCATGAAATATTTGACTACAAAGGAAAATCGAGGACCTAAATGGTATCCAAATTTATCCTGGGTCTTTTGGTCTGCGCGGCGCCAGCGTTTTGTTTAGCGTCGAATTCCATTGCAGAAATTAGATCGCTTTGTAACGAACTCACAAACGATTCCTCTAAAGAAATCGACGGTTACAAAATAGAAAAACGTAAGGATCAGTTGTTGATTCACGTTCGTAGAAATTGTGAGGCTCTGGAAGAAGCTTTGGATGAAGGCAAGATAGATGATCCCAGCTCAACGGCGCTGTTTTTAGATTTAAAATACATTCGTGATTCTTGGATTCAGAAATTTAAATTTGATGAAGGACTTGGGATTTTTGACATAATGATGATGGGCGCGAGTCATCAATTCAGTTCTTTTTTTCTGCGCTACAAAATTCCAGAGAGTATTAAGCAAATTACTGAAATCGAGCCTTCGATCTTTTGGGCGCAACCAGCTGGTCCGCGCGAAAAAGAATTTGATAGAAAAGCAGCTGAGCATGGAATTAAAAGTTCTTTTCGGTGGGCAAGCTTAGATCGACTTGAAGTCAAAGGCAGCGCGCCGAAAGCTCATATCATAGATTTAGCGACGGGAAGTCGGTGGCTAATGAAATGGGGCGACGAGGTAAATTCTGACCCTGTTGCATCTCGAATTTTTTCTGCACTTGGTTTTAACACAGATTATCCCTATTACTCGAAGCCAGGGGAAATAAATTTGATCCTTGGGAAAACAGAGAACAAGAAAAAACGTTCTGTGGCTCACTTCGTAAAATTTATCTATAACGGATACCAAATCAACCTAAGCCCTTTTATTAAGAATGTCGGTCGTATTGATCGGGCTTTAATTTCAAAATTTCCAGAGCTTGGACCATTTCGTGGTCAATATTTTGTTTCTTTTAAATCAGCCGCCATCGATGCGCGTCCCAAAGATGAGCTTCGCCTAGGTGGAATGTTATCGGGCCATCCTGACAATATAAACCGACGCGAACTGCGCGGCGCTGTTTTAGCGCTGTTGTGGTTAGGTGTATGGGATATCAAAGAAATAAATACTTTGCTGTCCATATTTATGAATGAAAGATCAGAAACCAAACTGATTGGATCGTTCAGCGATCTGGGAGTCAGCATGGGCGTGAAGATAAATCGATTTCCTCGTGATATCAAAGCTAGCCTAGTCAATGAATTTCCTTGGGATTTAGTTTCCATCGAAAACGGAAAAATTCAATTTAACGGCCACGTAAATGCGATTTTAAAGACCTACACATCAGCCCAATATGAAGACCTTCAATGGATGGCCGGTCAAATAGCTCAAATTGACGAAAAAATCTTACGCGATTGTCTGTCATACTCTGGCTGGCCAAGTTACGTTCAAGAACTTTACCTTTTCAAACTGGCTGAGCGTCGAAAACAAATTTTATCTGTGTTTGGAATTGAGGATGCCCACCCCATTACAATTAATAGAATGTATTCTTATCGCGATCAAGAACGCTGGATAGTAAAAGATGGTTTTTTAGTCGAAGAACCCAGCGAAGAGATCTACCCGCAGGGTCTGCTCCACGACAAAGGCCGCTTCCGAGGTTTTGGATGGTAATTTTCAAAATTTTTCTAGTAGCAATGATAACCTGTCAGACATTGCATGCCAGCACTGGCGTTGAAGAACAGCGCAAATATATCATAGACCCTACAAAGCTTGAAGGCGACAAACTAAATCTTATTTATCCATTCGTTTTTCATCCACATTCACAATACATTACTTACGATATTTATTTTGATACACCCGATTGGAATATCAGACGATCATCGCACAGCTTCCGCCTGCGTCGCGTGGAAAAGAAAAAGGGCAAATGGGAATATGCGGTCCAAATTAAAAGCGAAATGACCGAAGCCGGACAAATTCGTATGGAACTTGAATATAAAGACTTTTCTAAGCAAAAAGTCGATAATGTCCCGATGACCGATTTAATAAACCAATTTATCACTGACGAAGCTGCTCGATCAGAAGTGTCTAGAAAATTCACTCAATGGATGGCTCGAAAAAAAGATTCTAGTCTGGCTCCCTTTCAAAAAATGCGAGACTTGGGTATCGATTCCAGACAAATGCGCCCCGTCGTTTGGGGACATTCTGTGCGCCAACGTTACCATATCTACACAGACAAAAATAGCCCACTTGCAAAGGCCTACTTCATCAAGCATTCAGAGAAAAATATATTTCTAGTTCCTGAGTTTTTTAAAACTCGTCCTGAAAACATATGGTTAATGGAAGCATCTTACGATCGTGCTGTATTTCGAGACGCCTTAACTCATCAAAAAGATGAATGGGTTGTCCATGAGCTTGAAATAGAAAACAAATATCGACCCAGGAAACTAGGTACTATTTTACTAAATGACCTCGAAAAAAAAATGGCAGACGTTTGGGGTGCCGGTGTCAGTACACGTTCTAAATATTTAAGTTCTTCAAGTCATTTTCATAAGGAAGAAAAAGAATGATCAAAAACTATATTCTGCATCTTAGACCCAAATCATTCATCCCCAGCTTTACATTTGCGCTCACAGGATATGCGATAAATCCTCAGAAAGGTGCTCATGTATCGATCGCGATTGAACTACTGAGTTTATTTTTTATTTATAGTGTCCTACTTTTCGGCGGAACGTGTGCATTGAACACGCACTTCGATAACGACAACGGGCCTTTGAATTTCCTAGAAAACCCACCAGAGAAACCAAAGTACTTGGGTCACTTTGGAATTATTTTAATGTTTCTAGCCGTAGTTTTAAGTTCCCAATTTGGCCAATGGGCGATGACGATGGCGGCACTTTCCTTGGTACTATCTGTGTTGTATTCGGTAAAACTTCCGGGTTTTACTTGGCGGGGAAAAGAAGTTGGCGTTATCGATAATTTGATAAATGCACTTGGTTGCGGTTTTGTTGGCGTTATGATGGGAGCGACTTTTAGCGACAGTCTTCCGGATGTGGCGACTGTTCTATTTGCGATTTCATTCACTATCACGGTAGCTGGATCTTATCCCGCAACACAAATATTTCAACTTAAAGCGAGCGATACCTATGCTGTCGGGCGCAATTTCACAACATTATTAGGACCTACTCGAGCGCTTAAAGTAGGGGCAGCACTTTTGATTGCGGGCCTTGTTATCACAGATTTAACCCAGATTCTGTTTTTTCCGAAACAGGCAGGCTTTAGTTCAATGATTTTGTTTTTTGGATTTAACATGTTTTTCCTGCTCGGTGTTGTACAAATGTACAAATGGTCACGCACGCCATTTGACAATACAAAAATCCGCTACGGAAGTCTGATTAAGACATTGCTGGGTGCACGCCTGCTTTGGATAGCGGCGGAATGGATAATCAGTTGAAGGTACATCTACGTCGACTTATTGTCGCCTTAAGCATCCTGCTTGTTGTAGTCACCGGCATTATCGTCGTTAAGAATATCAAACCTTATAATATTATCAGCGTTTTAGATCCGAATGATCCAACACTCATAAAATATAAGCAGCATTTAGAAAAATATAATGACGAAAATGACGCCTATTTATTGATTGAATCACCCACACCATTTCCAACACGTCCCGATTTCTACAATATCATTTTTGAGACTGCCGAAAGAATTAAGAAAGTCGATTACCTAAATACCATTCGATCTCTTAATGAAGTCGAATACGTAAAAATGGATGGCGATAAATTATTTTTGAAAACGTTTTTCGAAAACAAGGCCTTATCAGAAAAAGGCCGTGATCTTTTGCAAAACAGTCCCGTTTTTCGTTATAGCTATTTAAGCCCCGACGAAAAGGCTTCTTTAATCTATGTGAATATTCATAACGATTTATCTCCTAAGCAAATCAAGCAAGTTATCGCTAGCCTTAATTTTATCAAAGGTCTAACAGAGAAAAATTATCCTGATTTAAAGGTGCACTTGATCGGAACTGAAATTGCGCGCGACTATTTCGTAAAAGAAATTATTAAAAGCCAAGTCAAAATTCTTCCGTTAGTGTTATTCATAATCATTTCTCTTTTGTTCGCATTGTTCCGATCATGGAAGGTATGTTTGCTTTCATTATATGTGATGGGCCTATCGTACGTAGCGACGGTTGGTTTAATCATCGGAATTGAAGGCAGCATCAATCCCTTTTCCAGTTTCGCGCTTCTGTTTATTTTTATTATCTCGACCGCCGATATAGTGCATTTATTTTCAGCCGTGTCGAAATCAAAAGCGGCCACCTTGCCAGACAAATTTAAAGAAGCCATCGGACATATCTGGGACCCTTGTTTTATGTGTGCGGTGACTACTTGGGTGGGCCTGTTGTCATTAGTGGTTTCAGATATTCCGCCTATAAAAAATTTCGGGATCTATTGCGCCTTTGGTGTTGCGATTTGTTTCCTGTTAACATTCAAATTGATTCCATGTCTGGTATCGCTTTTTGATTTAGAATTAGAAATAGGGGAATCGCTTTTAAAATTTGAAGGCATTCCGTTAATGGACTGGGTTCGTCGATTTCGAACAGCCATCATTGTTATATTCTTCATCGTGATCGTCGGGTTCGGATACTTGAGCTCTAAACTTGAAGCCGGCGACAATTTATATACTAAGTTTGTCCCTACTCATCCGTTGAGCCAAGCCATTGTAGCCATGGATAAATATTTTCACTTCACCGGTTCCGTTGACGTCATATTAACTAAAAATCGCGACGATTTTTTAAAACCGGAAGTTGAAAATAGTTTATTAAGCCTGCAAAAAGAGATTTCGCAAATTGATTCCGTCGCGCATATTAAATCTTTGGGCAATTTTCAAGAATACATACGTGAATCATATCCAACAAAGTCCGCGTCTGCGGGTTTTAATTCCGATAAAGACCTCTATGATATCTTTAGTCTTTTTGAAGATTTCAATGTCCTAGACGGAACGTATCCGCTCGCGCACAACGAAGTCAGAATGACTGTTTATTTAAAAACATTAGATTCGAAAACGTTAGTAGAAACCCAAGATAAAATACGTACCATTTATCAAAAACCTGAATACGCCTCTGTTTTTGAATCTTCAGTGGAAGGATTTTCTACTATCCGAAGCAATATTTTTAACTCTATTTTTTCTGGTTTTATAAAATCATTTCTGTTGGATTTCGTCGGAATTTTTTTGTGCTTCTTATTCTTTTTTAAATCCCTGCGCTGGTCCTTACTGGCATTAATTCCGAATATCCTGCCCCTTGTTGCGGTAGGTGGCTTGATGAAGATGATGGATATGACGGTGGATTATAATCTAATCGTTCTTGTGGCGATTATTTTCGGGATCGCTGTCGATGATACGACCCATTTCATTTACTACTTGCTAAAAAAATTACGCGCAACTGGCGACCTAAACGAAGCGATCTCTTACTCCCTGCAAGAAACTTCGGTTTCATTGGTTAGCACCACGTTCATTTTTACTTTAACAATGCCGACATTTTTTCTAACAGATATTCTGATGTTCTCGCAAGTGGCCTTGATCCTAGTGCTTTCTTTGATCCTTGGGCTTTGCGGAGATATGTTTGTCTTGCCAGCTTTATTATATTCTAAGAGAATGACTAAAAATTTATCTTTGCGGGTATCTGCAGAAAGGACCTAAAGATGAGCGCTGTAAGAACTTTTGAGGACTATTTAACAAATCAGGTACCGCAAGTTGATCTGGGACAATTCATCATCGGACTTGGTATTACGGGGATCATGGGAACGCTATTGGCATGGGCGTACTCAAAGTTTGGCAAGTCTCACTCTAATCGCTCGGTGTTTGCGACAAATTTTATTTTAACAGCGATGGCCACTATGCTGGTGATCACAGTCGTAAAGTCGTCCTTAGCACTTTCTCTGGGGTTGGTCGGCGCGCTGTCCATCGTTCGATTTAGAACAGCGATCAAAGATCCTGAAGAACTATCATTTTTATTCATTTCCATTGCCGTCGGTTTGGGAATGGGGGCTGATCAAAAGAAAATCACGTTGATCGGATTTTTTATCATTCTGGCTGGATTTATTATTTTCCGCATGCGCCAATTTAAGTGGGCTGGATCGACTAGCATGCATTTACTTTTAACTTCAAGCAAATCAACAGAAACACCCCTGAAAGTTGTTTCAGAGTTATTGCCTCAACATTCCGTTCGTTGGAATTTAAAGCGTGTGTCAGAAAATGCGGGCGCATCCGAACTATCATTCCTGGTTGAATTCAAAGATATAGCCAACGTGCAATCCCTCCGTGATAATTTGAGAAAGCAAATTCCCGACTGGAACATTAACATGATGGAATATCAGGGATTATTTGATTGAAACATAGGGCTCAACTTCGCAAATACTCGGGCGGGTGGTTAGCTTGCCTAGTTTTGTTTTCCTTAACTGCCTATATTGGCTTAGCTATTTCTTCAAATATGCCAGAAGATCGCGACTACAATTTGTCATTAGACTTTATTACGCAAAGAAAATTAGAATACTTTGCTAAATCAGAAAACGAATTCAACACACCTTTGATGGACATTTCTGAATTGAATGCTAAAATTCTACTTGGCCAGAAATCTATTCCAATAAAAATCAGTTCCATGCCCGAGCCTTTAAGCGATGTCAGTCGCGATTTGTTAAGTTACTTTATTACGTCAGAGGAAGATACAAATCCGTTTATGCTGCTATCACCGACTAAGGCGGCAAAATCCTATGTTGACCTTACCACTCAGCTAGCGTCCGGAGTTATCAAAGACAGTCATGATACTCAGCTTGTAAATTTGAAAACAAACGGACTTCATCGCCATTCGTATTTTAAAATAGATCTTCCAAATAATGACGATCTTGATTCCCTCACTATTGCCGAAGCACTAAATGACAAAGACTTTAAGTCGGTTTCTGGTAAATGGAAAAAGATTATTGACGAAAGTAATATAGACAATAAAGGCAAATGGGTCACCGAGGTTTCAGTCTATTACCAAAAGGACAATGACGGAAATTTATCCATTTCCCACTTTTTACCCGTGAACCTTCGGGAGTTTTATGAGTGATATCTGGCGCTATGAAACTAAAATCGTTGTAAAAGATTCGTCTGTCTCTAATCTACTAAATGAAATTCACTTAAATCCATTAATGTTCCGTCCTCTTTTTACACCCAGAACGGTGAATAACCTGTATTTTGATACCCTAGATTTAGATTGTTTCCACGACCACATTTATGGCTACCCTCAACGCGCTAAGGTGCGCCTGCGCTGGTATGGCGATTTTGAAAAAATCACCAACCCCGTGCTAGAAATTAAAAAAAAAGAAGGAACCGTTGGAACTAAGCTCTCGTTTCCGGTTTCCTATGATATTCACTTAGATAAGAATATATCTTTGATCGATATTATGAAGCACACCACAGCTCCAGCACAACTGCAGGAATCTTTGTCACACTTAGTTCCTAGTTTATATAATCGCTACTACCGTTCGTACTTTATTTCTGCGAATGAGAGAGTGCGGCTAACTTTAGATGAGCGAATTTTACATAAAGCGGTCCATTCGATCATTTGGAATGAAGAGCCCGACGACCTAAAAATTGTGGAATTTAAGTACAATCAAAATGAATTTTTTGATGGGGAGCGAGCTCTAAAGAATTTCTCGTACGTTCAAGACAAGTCCTCGAAGTATATTCGAGGACTTCTTAGGGTTACATAAATAGACGTAACCAATACGTTAATGCTGGAGTCGAAGCATCTCGCGAAATACTAACTAGTTTCTTTTTGTAATCAGCCGGGCTGTTTGTATTAGGTAGAACGCCACCGAAAGTGACATCTGGCCAAGCTTGCGGAGTTCCGTAATCGTAGTTCCATTTAAATGTTTCACGAGGACCACCGTCGGTTTCTTTCGTCGCTGCAAACTGATTAGGTGCTGGGTACAATTTTTTAAGATCATTCACGTAGGGATTGTTTGGATTGAACATAGCTGAGATATTTACTTCAAAAGCCGAATTATCCACGCGATCTTTGAATTCAGTTGGTCCGTTTGAAAATAATAGTTTTTTACGTTTTTCTAATGCTGCCAATGTGATTGCCGGACGCGACGTTAGGAAGTCAGCATTCGCAAAGTATTCTTTTTGGTTACCTTTGTTTGCCAATGCTTCCATGTCTTTGTGGGCTTCAATTCGGTAGTTAATAGCATTGCGGATCATTGATAATGATTCGTTCAAATACTTACCAGATTTAGCTGCCGGGCGAAGAGTTAAGAATCTTCCTTTGGCTGATTTAGCGCCATCTTTACCCATTGAGGCAAGTAATTCACTCACTTCCTTAGGGGATTGAAGATGAACATCGAATACCGTTGTTACTAAATTACCGACTTTAGTTTTTGCATCAACTGTGCTTTTTTTAGCTACCAACGAACGTGCTGTTAATGTGTTCATGAAATACTGAAGCGCTTCTAAATCATAACTTGCGACGTACAAGCCTAATCCCATGCGCTCGTACATATTTGCCATCAATCCTTTTAGGTGACCTGGCATGAACTTTCTCCAACGCATTGTTTGCGAAGCAGTATTTTTAACTTCGCTTTCGCCTAACACTAAACCAGCATCAAAGTTAAATAGCGGTGCATTGTTGTCGCCATGGCTAATCAAAATCTTTTTGTACGCTTCGTTTTGCGCTTTAACTGCTACGGCCACTTTTGTCGCCATAAAATCTTGAAGGTCACCCGCTGTTTTAAACAAACCTGTTTGACCTTCAATATTTTCACCCGGATTTGGCTCCGTTACGTAAGCAAATAGTGCATCGATATGTGGAGCGCGACGATCGCTATTGCGCTTAAATGCCCGCAAGTATGAAATCGATGCGATGTAGGCAGCATCGACAGGTTCTACTAGGAAACGCAGTCTCCAGGCCATACCTTTGAAAAGCCTAACGGGTGCGACAAAGTTTTTATAAATTTGCGCGGCCGTACTTGTAGGGTTAGCTTTTTCATATTCGTTGATACCAGTAATCGCTTTGTCTACATCCTCTTTTGTTTTGATGTTGTAGATAAATGCATTCAGTTTGGCTTCGTGATCACCGTCGCTATTAGGAACACGTGATAAGCCCTCGATAGGATTAGCTGGTTGCTCAACCGCAGGCACATCTCCAACTGAATGATTGCCTTTTACTTGCATACCAAACATAAAATATGCGCCGACAAATAAGACTGATGCGCAAATAGCGCCATACCAGAACTTAACCATGGTACCTCCAAAATTTATTTTTCTATTTACAGATAAAGATTTTCAGCTACGAGACATAATGTCAACTGGCCACATTCCTTTTCCTTACTCGCTATTAGTCTAGACATCCTTTGTCCGCTTTTTTTAAGAGTGCGCGCATTCTCATTTCGGTTAATAAAATCTTTTTAAACCTAAGTGGTGTTTGCAAAAACATTCGTCTATACAAAGGGATACGTCAATTTTTAGCTATGAATGTTCCATACAAAAACTAGTTATTAAGAACAACTACAGGGAGCCATCAAGTTTATACGTAAATATAAAGACATCGCCTGATTTAAGAGGCGCAATTCGTGAATAGATTTTCTGTGAATGAGTTCCGAAAACTAGAGGTTCGTAAACACCTTCTGGTAAATTATAAAGAACAAACCCTCCGCCTTGCGTTCCTCGACTTGTCGGCTTTCCCGAATAGTCAAAATAGACGATATGGTTTTTAATTTGGTCTAAACCTGGAATATCCACCTCAAAATCTTCATCGATCACGAAGCCAATAACTAAGTTACTGCCGGGATAGAATGTTAATTTAGCATTTGAAAAAAGATAAGTTACCCATTCTTTGCTAACCAATGGCACATATATATAGTCAGAATTTTCTACGTAAGTGTAATGAGCCGGTACGTATTTATCGATTGGGTTCGAATATAGAAAACTCCAGCGCCCTAAATAAGGTAGCTGTGCTTCGCCTATACCTTTTTCAATCGTAATTGTTTCTTGCTGACCTTGCAAACTGACATCAGAAAATTCAGGCATTCCTGAAAACGGGTCGTACACTTTGATTTCGACTGATTCTGTTTTAATTGTATTCTTGATTTCAGCAAATGAAGTCATACCTGGGCTGACCACCGTGTTGATGTGCCCGAAATATTTATCCCCTCGGTAAGCCATCAAGGTCAGCATCTCGCCACCATCAACAATAAATGCGTAATAACCATTTTCCGATGTCGTTGTTAATCTACTATCTGGCAACATCAGGGAATTAAAATAGATTGGTTCAATTTCGTTTTCGTTTTCTATTTTTAAACTGACACCAGATACCGGCTGGCCATCAAAACTTACTTTTCCTAAAATAACAGATAAATTTGGATCATTCAGGTTTTGTTGTCTTAAATCAGACACGATTTGTTTTAAAGCCGTACCCATTTTTTCAGGAATTAGTTCCGTTGAAAAATTCTCGCCCGCCAATATGATTTGTTGAGATGCAAAGTGACCTTTACTTTCTATGACTATGTTAGTTGGTGAGTTTTTAACGACATTATCAAATTTAATCAGTCCGTCTTTGCCCACAGGTTTTTCCACTTGGCCTTGAAAGATGGATGCTTTGGCTGGCTGAGAAAGTGGATTTTTACCATTTATATTATATGAGCTAACGGCACGACCGCCGACATCAGATTTAACCACTAAAGTAATTTTAGGGCCTTGATATGTGCCTTTTTGTTTAGGTAAGGAGTCAGAAACGCGTACAACACCTTCACCCTTAATTTTTCCATACTTATCAATCATTCGTCCTAACAAAAATCCCTTGAAATCATTTGGAAAAATTTCGTAGGTAGAATCATGTAAATTAATTGAACCTTTTTCGCGAAATACACCTTCTTCATATCGACGAATTTCGATGCGATCTTCATTAGAATACAAAAGACCTTTTTGAATTTCAAAAATGCCAACAATTCTATTTGCGGATGGGCCGTCGTCGTAAGTAGCCGTAGCACTTGCATAGACAGCTTTTTCAGATACCTCTTTTTCTGCAGCTAGTTTTCGTTGAGGTTCAAAATTTTTCGAATTACCTGCTGGCGAAGATGCCGGTCCAAACGTAACAAAAGTTTCTTTTGTTTTCTTTGGCGCAGTCCCAACATTCACAGAACCCGCGTTCAAGTTCTTGTCGCTGGCTGCTTGAGTCCAATTTGCGGAAAACGTTCCTTCTTGAACTTTCTTTCTAAAATATGGTTTAAATTCTGCAACCCAATTTTTCTGATCCCAAGGAGAAATGTTTTGATTTAGTTTGCCGGTGTTATCTTCAAGATTGGTGTGTCGAATATAATTTTCGTTTATTGCCTGGGTGTTAAATACTTCGACATCTTTTTTGATGACTATGGGATTTAACACCATTTTTTTAGCCAACGGATGAAAGTGATTAAGCATTTCTTGTTCATCTTGCCTATTCGCAGCAGCATCTGTGGATAATTGGATAACACGCATCGGTTGCTTACTCAGTTCGATGGTGCGTTTGATATTCACGGCATCGTACGCTACATAAGATGGATGACTTTTATTCACAGTGATGGAAACTTTTTTACTTAAAAAAATATTCACGTGATTATCCATTTTTGATGGATAACCAAAAGTAAAAGCGAACGTAGTAATTTGCAGAACGATTCGAAGTATCTTCATCTACTCTTATAGGATGTTAAAACGCGTTGAAATCGTCAATGATATTGCGGTTTTCGAGACTTTTGAGGAGTTCTTTTTTTATTTCAACCGCAAGCTGTTTAGATAAAGCTTCATCATCGTCTAAAGTCTCGTAGTTGCCATCGACTTGGGTTTGAACGACAACATTCACAAGGATGTCATAAGGTCGACGTTCGCCCAGGATTTTGATATGAGCATAGCGTCGTTCTTTTGCTTTCTTCGCTGATTCCAATATACGACCTTTTTTGTCCATGTAGTTTGTCAAAAATTCGCGTCCATTTTGGGAAATACTTCTGGGCTCACCATACAATTTTACTAAAGCTTTACGCGACTCGGTAAGACTTATGTCTGATTCATGAATATAAGTACCAGGACCGGCACAACCGACAACGAGTGAAATAAGCAGGCTAAGGAACAAAAATTTATACATTCTTAATTATTTAAGAACGGTTAGGTAAGTTGATCAATATATATTTTGCCTTGGAACAGAAACTCGAAGTCAGTCCGGATATTATTGATATCTAATGTCTTCAGATCTTCTTTTAAGATCGGATGAACATACGCCGGTGCGATTTCAGCACAACAGTGTAACACTAACGGATCAAAATGTAGAAGCGGCGACGGCAGTGGAAGCTCGGGAGTCCATTGAATTTCATTGTTATACACCAAAAGATCGACTTTAAAGTCGGAACCTTGCAGTGCCGTCTTGGCTGCAAGTAAATTTTCGACATTCAAAGCAGTTTCAGTAGTGATTGCAAACGACATCTCTTCATCAAGCCTGGTCGTTGCTTCATCGCTTGTTTTTTTATAAACTGACGAAATGTTTTTAATTCTAAACAATCTGTGAAAATCACCAAGAATACGGATAATCCGTTCTTCCTTTGTACTTACCTTAAATCGAAAGGCGAAAAGACAAACATTCATGAATCTATTCTAGAATATATCTTTCATAGAATAAAGGCCAGGTCCCTTATTTAATATCGATAATCCAGCTTTAAGCGCACCTTCGGCAAAAACTCGACGATTCAGCGCCTGATGTTCAACAGTAATCACTTCTTGATCGGACATGGCCCAAATACGGTGAACACCAAAAATTCCGCCGCCACGAATACTTAGCGTAGGCGGAACTTTTTTTCCGACCGCAGCTTCTAAATTTTCCTGCATCGTTTTCGCGGTCCCACTTGGAGCATCTTTTTTATGTTTGTGATGCAGTTCTTCAATTTGGAAATCGAAATCTTTGATGTCTTTGAACTGGCTAAGGATTTTATTTACGAACGCAACACCAACGCTCATGTTCGATGACCACAATATGGGCGCTTGAGCAGATGCTTCTTTCAAAAGTTCTTTCTGTGCAACCGAAATTCCTGTTGTTCCTGAAACGATCGGCTTCTTAAATTTTGCCATCGCCTTGATGGCTTGATCAAATGCTTCTGGCAGCGAGAAATCGATCCACAAATCTACCTCTTCCGCTTTTTTATCGGCCCAAGAGTTCGCTGTGTGTTCAAAACCTTCTGGTTTTTTGGAATTATACATTCCTAAAAAAGGAATAAACCCAGCTTCGCAAATAACATGACGAAGTTCTTTACCCATTTTTCCAGACGCACCAACAACACCGACTTTTAATTGCTTCATACTAAACTAAACCTAGGTTTTTCATTTCCGCTTTTAATTTTTCGCTTCCTTCTGGCGACATCTCTACAAGAGGTAACCGTAATTCCGCTGATTCGATAATACCCATGAATTGCATCGCGCGCTTAACTGGGATTGGATTGGCTTCGATAAACAATAAGTCGATCAGTGTCTTGTATTTTTTTAATAATGCTTCGGCTTCAACATGCTGACCTTTTCTTGCAAAATTTGTGATGTTAACAAACGCTTCTGGAATTACGTGCGTCGCCACTGAAATCACCCCGTGGCCTTTGTTTTTTAGGAACTCTGCATAGGTGCCGTCGTCACCAGAGAGCATCACAAAATCTTTGTGAGTTTTTTCAATAATTTTTCTTTCGATTTCCATATTACCAGTAGCCTCTTTGATACCGATAACATTTTTAACCTCCGCTAATCTAGATACTGTTTCTGGTTCTAGGCTAGTGATCGTACGCCCCGGAACATTGTATAAAATAACTGGAATTTTTGAAGCCTCTGCCACGGTTTTAAAATGCATATACAAACCTTGTTGCGGTGGCTTGTTGTAGTAAGGAACTACGACTAGAGCCGCGTCTGCACCCATTTCACCAGCTTGTCGAGTATTCTCTACTGTTTTTTCGGTTGAGTTTGATCCAGTTCCCAGAATTAAAGGAACATTTCCTTTAGTCCATGATTTGATTTTCTTAAATAACTCGGCGACATCTTCATCCTTAAGATTTGGCGATTCGGCGGTGGTGCCGTTAACCACAAATCCTTCGATTTTACCAGCAAGCTGCTGCTTAACTAGCTTTTCTAAACTTGCGTAATCAATCTTTTGATTTTTGAATGGTGTGATTAGAGCGGTGAAAACACCTTTAAATTGTGAAGACATAGCTAACTCCTTTTATATATTTACAATCACTTGGCCGATATCAACTGCTTCGCCGATCAGAACCGGTGAATCTTGATTTAAATCCACCCTCAGTTGTCCACCAGGCATTGCGATCGTAACCAATTTTTTATTTTCTTTATGTTTAACGTACAAAGCAGCGGCCGTTGCGCCTGTACCACAAGCTTGCGTAAAATCATCAACTCCGCGTTCAAACGAAATCGCTTTTGTAGATCCATCATTTTGGTTTTGAACTAACGTTACGTTCGTTCCCTTTTCAAAATGTTTATGCTTTCTTAAAAACAACCACGTCGCTTTTAATTTTAAAGCTTCATCCCACTGACTAACCGGAATAACCAGATGGGGAACGCCCGTGTCGGCGAAATACACGTCTGCCGAAGCTACTTTTTTAAATGCAGTAAAATCTACTTCCGATTCAAAGAACGACACATCCATTTTTAGTTCACTCGTGCGATTGGGCGTCGTCATTTGAACATGAAAGAGATTATTCTTAAACGTTGACGTAATTTTTCCTGATAATGTCTGAATCGAAACCGATTCCAAATTCCCATACTTTAATTGAATAAACTTATGTGCACAGCGAGCGGCATTCCCGCACATTTCAGCGCTAGAGCCATCCGAATTAAAAAAGTGCCATTTGAATTCAGAACCATTGAGTTGTTCCATGAAAACAACGCCGTCGGCAAAGAATCCCTCATAGGGATCACAAACTTTTTTAATTAATCTTTGTTGAGCTTCTGCATTTAAAGCCGTCTTTTGAGTGAATAGAAAAATGTTCTTAGCACCAGAAATTTTTTCGAATTCCATTTTCATTCTATCGCTCTTTTTCATCAAAGGAGGAAGATGGATTGAATTCAGCGCGTTCATCGGCCGGTTGAGCTGGGCGTTTTATCTTATATTTTTTTTCTTTATCTTTTTCTATATCGCCAGTTGAAATCCACGGCTCTTTTAGTGGTGCCAATGGTTTACTTTTTACGCCGCAGCCGGTTTCAAAAGTTAGAATAGAAAGTAGAACTAAAAATAGTACATGTGCCTTCATATGAACTATCTAACATAGTTCAGGGCTGGTTGACATCTTTGAACTTAAAAAAGTTCTCCAATGCTGAAGAGCAAAAGAATAAGTCGTAATAATAGCGTCTATAAAGATGCTCTGGGAAGGACTCGCAGATAAGCTCGTCGTCCGGTTTAGAACTGCCATTAATGCGCTTTTCCCAGTAAGTAGTCTGAGGATTTAGAGAATCCTCCTTCTTCCAGATCGCAAGTGCTTGCAACGCTTTTTCTTTGTTGCCGGCTAAAACCCGCTCCAGGAGCTCGATATAACTGTTAATGGCCGCGAAGTTTGGAAGTTGTAGGTCTTTAACCCTCGTTTTTAATATCGAAATGTCTTTCCCGTCGGAACTAGCCACACCCAAAAACACTCCGGCTAAAATAACGTTTTTATCAAATGCATTTTTAACGCGAAACTCCTCTAGTATCTCTTTAGCTTTACCTAAATTCTTTTTACCGACCTGATTGCGAATCAGTTCCAACATAATCAAGGTATTGTCGGGTTCAATCTTTTGGGCACGCTCTACTGACGCGAGCCATTTACTAGGCTCTGTTTTTTTAAAGCTAATACTCGACTCATATTCTTGCTGTGATTTATCAAATAGAAACAAGCTACCGATGTCCTTTAAAATCGATCGAATTTCCGTAACTACTGTTTTGTTTTTCTCGGTTAAAAGTGCTTTGTTGAGAAGGCGAATAGCTTGATCACGGTCTTTTTGCAGAACAAGATTTTGCGCAATTTCTATAATTTCTCGGGACTGTGCTGCCGAGTCTTCTTTCTTTGCAGCTGATTTACTGGTGCCAGCAGCGAGCGAGAACCCGGCGATAAAGCTAGCTGCTAAAAGAAAAACAAAACAACGTTTCATTATTCTGGCATCGCGTGAATCAGTACCGATCGTGGCTTGCTGCCATTAGCCGGACCAACTACGCCTTCGCGTTCAAAGGTTTCAATTATACGGGCTGCGCGCGGGTAGCCTAAACGGAATCGTCGCTGAATCAAAGACGCACTGACTTCTTTTTGTTCCGCCGCCCACGCTAGGATCTGATCATACATTTCGTCATAGTCCTCATCGCCGCCGCCATATTCATCACCGCCAGCTCCGCCGCCACCACCCTCAGAAAATCCGCCCTCTAGCGCCTTGACTGCAATGGGATCAAACTCAGGTTCTGCTTGCATTGACCAGTGGGCCGCCAGGCCATTGATTTCCTTTTCACTTAAATAAGGTCCATGATGGCGCATCGGTTTCGATACACCCGGAGCCAAGAACAGCATGTCTCCATTTGGCAGTAAACGTTCAGCCCCGCCCTCATCCAAGATAATTCTGGAATCCATTTTTGAAGCCACTTTTAGGCCAACGCGACCTGGAATATTTGTTTTGATAAGGCCAGTAACGACTTCTTTACGAGGCGACTGCATTGCTAAAATCAAGTGAATACCGCACGCACGCGCCATTTGCGCTAAACGAACTACTCCGTGTTCAACATTTTGTTTGTCCACGGCCATCAAATCACCAAACTCTTCTACTACAACAACGATATAGGGAAGTGGCTGATAGTAGTACTGCTCAAGCTTCATCACGCCTTGAGTTTCGTATTCTTGATTTATTTTTTCGTGTTCCGCAATTTTGTCTGCCGGTAAATTAGCTACCGTTTCATTATAACTCTCCAGACCGCGAGCCCCGAATTTACTCATGGATTTATAGCGCTTTTCCATCTCTCTAATAGCCCATTTCAATGCTGAAACGGCCTTCTTAGGATCTGTTACTGGTGGCATAATTAAATGTGGCACTTTAGAGAACGCTGCCAAATCCACTTGTTTTGGATCCACCAAAATCAGACGAAGTGTTTTAGGAGAGTGACGGAACAAGAGGCCACTAATAATAGACGTAATTAAAACCGACTTACCAGAACCGGTTGTACCCGCCACCATTAAATGAGGCATTTTTCTTAAATCTACGATCTTTGCATCGCCGTTCACCTGTCTACCTAGGGCAATCGGGAGTTTTAGTTCATCACTCCAGAAGGCGTCTTCCGCCAGAAGGTCTTTGTAATATACTGTTTCACGTCGCGAATTAGACGTTTCAATACCGACCACATCGCGCCCAGGGATTGGTGCAATCACACGCAGCGATTCGCTAGATAGAGCTAGGGATAAATCGTCTTGCAGTTCTGTAATCTTGCTGAGCTTAACATCCGCATTGGGTTTGAATTCAAACATTGTTACCAATGGCCCTGGTTTAGCATCTGTAATTACACCCTCAATAGAGAAATTCTTTAATTTATCAGTTAAAATCTCGGCTTTTTTGCGAATCTCTTTCTCGTCTAACTTAACACGCGTTAATGGCGGGTCTTCTAGAAGGCTTAGTTTCGGCATATCCCAGTTTTCAATCTTTTTGGGTGGTTTCGCCTTCATAATCACTTTTCGTTTTGGTATGCGGTCTATGTCCTCTTTAGGTGCTAATACGGCTTCTTCAGTGTCTGGCTCTTCATCAAAGAAATTCAGTTGAGTTAGCTTCGAGATCTCTTCAGCCTTATTATTCCAATCTCTTAAATTGTCAGATTCAGCGCCCACTGTGTCTTTGGCCTTAGCTTCTTTTTCTGCTTTGGCTTTTTTCTCTTTATTTTTTGGCTCGGCAGCTGGTGCCATGGATGCCAGCCACTTTTTAACCACAATAAAACCTGCGGCCAGTAAGCTTGTGTGGTTTTTCGCTAGAACACCCCATTGCTGAAGGCTTTTCTCTGTGTAGAAAAGCACTAGGATAATCAGATTACTCCATAAAAAGATCTGCAAGCCGGCAAAATTAAGAAGTTTGTACAAAACATTTGAAACCGATAGCCCAATAATTCCCGATAAAAAGATTTCATGGTTAAACAAGCGCGCCTGAGGAAAATAAAATGCAGTCAGTGCTGATACATTCACAATCAACAGAGTTAACCACACGATACTTAAACTACGCAGGCGAACATCTTGACCGCGCAGGGTGCCGATTCCAAGCCTAAGGAAAGCAAACGATATAAGCCATGAACTAATCCCCAAACCTTGATAGAATAAATCAGCCAGAAATGAACCCAGCCAGCCACAGTAGTTTGTTGGGCTTAGCTTACTACCCATAGAGTTGAACGACGGATCTTTTGGCGAGTAACTGAATAACGCCATGGCTATGAAAACCGCGATACCGATGAATAGGATAGCTTTGATGTCTTTTTGAAATTTTTTGAATAAGGCCTGCATTTATAAATTTTACTTTTTTTTAATTGGTGAAGGTAGCTTCAAAATCCATCGCCTTGACTTTAGCACTAATAAAGTCCAGAGATTTCTGTATGTTAAAGATAAACGAAGTGTTTTACAGCATCCAGGGGGAGTCGAGCTGGGTTGGACATCCTACCGTTTTCGTGCGTACGACCGGTTGTAACCTTCGCTGTACCTACTGTGACACAAAGTACTCATATTACGAGGGTGCATTTCAAGAAACAGAAACTCTACTTAATGAGATCGCCAAACATAAAACTAAATACGTATGCCTAACTGGCGGCGAGCCCCTGCTTCAAAAAGAAATTTTTCCACTGATGGACTTATTAGTGAGTCAAAATTACCAAGTGTCTTTGGAAACCAGCGGTTCTAAGTCAATTGAAAATGTAAATCCGAAAGTAAAAACAATCCTTGATGTAAAAACTCCTGACAGCGGTGCCGCAGATAGCTTTCTTATTTCCAATTTGGCGTTTAGTAATGAGTTGACTGAGTTCAAATTTGTCATTTGCAGTGAAAAAGACTTCGAATGGTCAGAAGAATTTTGTCGTCAACATGATTTATTCGGAAAATATACAGTTTTATACAGCCCATCATACGGGGAAGTCTCTGAAAGATGGCTTGCCGAGCGAATTCTGACGAAAAATTCAATAGCTAGAATGCAAATTCAGTTACACAAAAAAATTTGGGCTCACGATGCAAGAGGCGTTTGACCTTAAAAAATTTTTTCTATATATACCTACAACACTCGTTAACACTTAATCATAAATTTTGAAAATCGTAGGAGCTCCATGACGCCGAATTTGAATAGTTCAGACAATCTTTTCGTTGCAAACCTTCAACAAGTAAGTTTAGAAAAATTAGTAAAGAGCAAACTAGAAGTTTTGTTCCAGCAACAAAAAGAAGCTCAAGTAGAACTTAATGGTCTATACAACGTGATCATTGAACAAGTTGAAAAACCTCTTCTTGAACTTGCATTACGCGCTTATAATGGCAACCAAGTTAAAACAGCACAGATGTTAGGTATCAACCGTAACACTCTTAAAAAGAAAATCGATAACTACAAAATCAAAGTTAAAAAAGCCGGTCTTCTTTTAACTCCACAGTAATTTTAAAATATTACTTATAATTAAAAAATCTAAAAAACGATGCCCCGCAATCACGAGTTAACGCAGGCATCGTTTTTTATTTTGTGAAACACCACAAAACCGTCACCGGAAAAAATCTTTTCAAAATAAAGAAATCCAAACAAATCCGGATGACGTATGCCCAAAACAATGGCATAGTGAAATTTCTATAAGAGCGTTTAGGGAAGGGGAAACTAAGTGCGTCTGCCACCACAAAATCTTGAAGCGGAACAATCTATATTGGGCGGTCTGATGCTCGAAAGAGAATCGTTCGACCAAATCGGTGATATTATCTCGGTGGAAGACTTCTATTCTCCTGCAAATCAAAAAATTTACCAAGCGATCTTAGATTTAAATTCTAAATCTCGCCCAATTGATTTAGTCACGGTAACGGATGCTCTTCGTTCACGAAATGAATTCGATGCGGTGGGTGGTTATGTCTATCTAGCTAGTCTTCTTGAGCGCACTATCTCGTCAGCACATATTGCGACCTACGCTCAGATCGTGAAAGAAAAATCACTTCTTAGAAAATTAATCTCGACGAGTACTGAAATTATCGAGTCGGCTTACAATAGTGAAAAAATGGAAGTCGACACTATATTAGATAAAGCCGAACAGGATATTTTTAAGATCGGTGAAAAGAAAGCCGCTTCCGGCCTTGTTGGCTCGATGGATATCGTTAAAGAAAGTATCAAGAAAATCGAAGCTCTTTACCAACAACAAGCCGACATCACGGGTATTGCCACTGGATTTACAGAATTAGACAAAATGACGGCAGGTATGCATCCTGGCGAATTAACTATCATCGCGGCTCGTCCGTCGATGGGTAAAACCGCGTTCAGTTTGAACGTGGCGTCTCATATTGTACTTCGTCAGAAAAAGACATGCGCATATTTTTCACTCGAGATGGGTAAAGAGGCGGTTATGATGCGTGTGCTCTCTGCGGAATCACGCGTATCTATGTCTGAAATCAGAACTGGCCGTGTACAAGATTCGAGTTGGCCGAAATTAATTTCAGCCGCTTCGCAATTAAGTGAATCTAAACTTTTCATCGATGATACGTCGGGTGTTTCACCATTCGAGATTCGCGCGCGTTGCCGTCGTTTGAAAGCTCAGTATGGAATAGACTGTATTATGATCGACTACTTGCAGTTAATGGATTTGAAATTGAAAGTTGAAAGCCGCGAGCGAGCCGTATCCGAAATTTCAAAAATGTTAAAAGTAATCGCAAAAGAATTAAGTATCCCTGTGATTGCACTTGCGCAGTTGAATCGTGGGGTTGAGGGTCGTGCGGATCGTCGTCCTATGTTATCAGATCTTCGTGAATCGGGTTCGATCGAGCAAGATGCCGACGTGATCATGATGTTATATCGTGATGACTATTACGATAAAGATGATCCAGAAAAAGCAGGACATGCCGAAGTTATTATTGGTAAACAACGTAATGGTCCGACGGGAACTGTGAAGCTGCGCTTTGATGCTAAGTTCAATAGATTCCGTGATGCTGATGTGGAATCAATGAATCCATTGCCTCCACCGCAAGTGCCACCGAACCAACATTTCAATCGTCCAAAAAATCACGCTCCCGGACAAAATCCATAGTCCTCTGATTTCTATCTAACGGTTTCTTAACGTGCGTTTAGTTAGCTTCAAGAAATCACGAGAACTTTTAGAATCACTATGAAAGTTGCTTATAAGTCTAGCGTTCCAGGCTAGACTAAAGGTTATTTGTTTTCCTCGTCGATAAAAAATTCTTAACCCAAACAAAATCTGATGGTGTCCTACAGATGAGCGGATCACACCGCAGGGGCGAAGAAAGCATGGAGGCTTTTCGATGGGTCTAAAAGGGACGACACTGATTGCAGAATTAAGAGAAACGGCGGGATTGGATGAAGGCTTTTTCGATAGCCAAATGGGAACACTGATTCAGAATTATTCTTTGAACCCAGAAACTCTTGAACTAGATCAACTTCGCGAAGTTTTAGCGGACTATTTGCAAGCTTTAATTCTAGAAGAAGAAGCTCAAGCCGAAGCTAAATACGCCTAACGATCTCACACCCAAATTGTTGTTATTAAAAGGGCCGTTAAAAAGCCCTTTTTCTTTTTGATACGATCATCTTGAAATAAATCGACTTAAAAAACTAGACTAAGATTTCGCGCGGTCATTCGTAATTAGGATAACTGATTAAGGAGACCTCCCATGAAATTCACTATTTTGATTTTATCGTTATTTGTATCTAATACGACCTTCGCACGCAAAGTGGTCGTGCCCGAAGAGGGCTACACGCCTCCGCCCAACATTTCCCTAGTCGCAACTCAAACAATATTTGAGAATCTAATGCTCGCAAAAAATGCGAAAGTTAAATTTAAAGCGCCGATGTCCATAGAAGCCAGCAACATCGAATGCGTTCACGGCAGTAGCGATATAAAAAATTTTAAGTGCACGGCAGATTTTGAAATTGACGGCAAAACCGTGAATAAGAAAATTCCAAACTCCAATGAGTTCTTTAAATTCATGGAGGCTTACAAGGCAATTGCGGTAAAAGAAATTGCGATCGGAGCAACTTATTACCAATCGAAGAAACTCAATTGCTATTACAGTTTAGATAATCAGCCTTACTACAAATGCAATAGCGGCGTAGAGGTATTTTTCTAGTCGTAAAAACAAAAAAGGGATTCAAGAAATTGAATCCCTTTTCCATATTTAAATTTAATTAAAATTTGTAACTAATTACTGTCTTTCTACGTTGATAGAAATGTCAGCCACTAAACCTTCAGAGAATTTAACTTGAGCTTTGTGTTTACCCAAAATTTTGATTGGCTCTTCAAGTACTACGTCACGTTTATCAACAGAGAAACCCTGTTTTTCTAATTCTTTAGAGATATCACCGTGAGTAACAGCACCGAATAATTTATCGCTTTCACCAGCAACTGCTTTGAAAGTTAAAGATAAACCATTCAATTTTGAAACAACCTGTTTTTTCTCTTCCATAGCTTTAGCTTTTTTAGCTTCAGATACTTTCTTTAAGTGTTCCCATTCTTTAACTTTTGTTTCAGTAGCTTCGATAGCTAAGTTTTTTGGGAATAAAAAGTTTCTAAAATAACCAGTAGAAACATTTAACAAATCGCCTGCGCGACCTAATTCTTTAACGTCTTTTTGTAAAATAACTTTCATAAAATCCTCTTTTCCTCGTAGGGCCCGCCGTTTGTGTTTGTCTAGGTGGCTTGCCTATTTATACCTATTTTTATCTTTGATCTAAAGTCGAACCAAAAATCTAAAAAGCCGACGATAGATAAAACTAAAAATAATTGTCCTAAAAAAATAAAATAACTAAAGGTTCTTAAAAATACTCCGGCTCTGATTTGAATTAAAATGTGTTCTAAAACAGCTAATCCCTGAAAGAAATAAACCACTATAAAAACATTCACCAAATTCGAGCCCACCGTTTCTAATGCTTTAAAGTTTGGACCAAATCCACCCAGAACACTGAACAATAAGGAAAATAGGGCAACCCATATTAACTTATCGCTGACTCTGAACTTCAAAAAATCAAACTTATAAACATAGCCTTGCTTCGTTAGTCGAAACCAGAAGCGAATTCTACGTTCCATCAGAAATCCAATGGCTAAGCTTAGAAGAAGCGCTATAAACAGCATGGAAGGCATTTGTAGAACCAAGGCGGTGTAATCCAGCTCCTGATTCATTTGTCCCTTCACTAACGGTTTTACAGCCTCCTGGAAATATTCTGTCGCTCGAGCTAGGTCATTGACCCCTAAGCGTTTCAGAACTCCCCACAACCCCGCCGCACACAGAATAAATCCAGTAGTTAAACTCAGTATCGAATTCGTTAAAAAAGAAACTTTCTTTTTCTCGAGTTCTAAACTGATTCCGGTGGTAATCCACACAGACCCAACTACGAAACTTAGCCAGTCTGCTTTTAACAGCGTTGTTCCGCCTAAAAACAAAAATACTAAACCCCAAAATATCAAAGAACCGTATACGTTCCTAATAACTCTAAGGAAGGGGGTTCCAAACACTACCGTTAACAACGACATCAACACAGCGATGCTCGAGATAACAGACAGTCTAGAGAGTGAACCCTTCGTTAACGTCATTACTCAGCGATAGAAGCAGCCCTAGCAGCTTTACGTGCTTGGATCTTAGCTTCGCGTTCGCGTTCTCTTTCCGCTGATACTTTTAATTGATTTTTAAAATCTTCTGAGTGCTTCGCTAGAGGTTTTCGGTCGTCTAGACGAGTGTGCATAAAGCGAACAACTTTTTCGTTGATACGCATTGTACGCTCAAGTTCGGCGATAGCCGCCGGCTCAGATTTGAATAAAGCGTGGAAATATAACGCTTTTTTCATTTTAGCGATTGGGTACGCTAGTGTTCTTTTGCCCCAAGTTTCTACTGAATGATACTCGCCAGAGAAAGACTTTAGGATTTCTTTATTACGTTTAAAGAATTCTTTTTGTTCTTCAGCTGTCGTGTCAGGGTGTAGCATTAACACGCCTTCATAGAAGTGAATAATCTTGGGATATTCGTACTTTACCTTCATTTTCGTTCCTTTCGGTTAGTGCCCACGGCCAATGAAATAAGCAAAATGTTTGCTAAAGCTATGAGCAAGGAAGCTAGGATCTATCATGGCTTTGGTCCATCCTCAAGATAAAGTTATTGGACGAAAAATTTAAATAGTGGTCTGATATTAGTATGGGCTTAGTTATTGAAATTCTTGAGGGAATTCAAAAAGGTGAAGTATTCAAATTAGTCGATAAAATGACGGTCGGTCGTAAGAAAGCCGATATCGTAATTAAAGACCCTAATGTATCCACATTACACGCCACTGTCCTATTTGACGAAGCCGGAATTCCTATCCTTGTCGACCAAAATTCTAGAAATGGACTTATCGTCAACGACGCCGTGGTGAGAAAAGTAGCCCTTTACCCTGAAACTAAGTTTATGGTGGGAAATACTGAGTTCATCGTTAAAGTCTTCACTGACGAGCAGATGGAAGAGTACTTTCCCACAAAAACGTGGCGAGATTTGCTGGCGGACGAAATTAGTCATAGCGCTTTAAACACTATGCCGCCTCAGGATTTAGCAGCCTTTAACCCTAAAGTAGAACTTCAGTTCATCCAGGGTATTCAAACAGACGAGAGCAAGATTCTAACATTCGGGCCCCGTACAGCTGGTTTCTGGTCGCTAGACATTGCTTTGCATGAAGCGGAAGCACCAGAATTAGCATTTAAAATTGTTCCATCGCCGGAAGGCGCGCGTATTGTAAACTTTGATTTAAGTCGTGTTATGTTGAATGATACTGTCTTTGAGTCGCAAGTTCTGATTAGCGGCGATCGAATCAAAGTAGGAGAAAGCATCATTAAAGTGTTGTTTTTAGAGTAATGGACGTAATTCAAAAATCTTCAAAAAAAATAAAAAGTTTCGATGGAACAGAAATTTATTACGAATGTCGCGGGCAGGGTGAGCCGATTGTTTTTGTTTACGGAATCGCATGCCTTATGAATCACTGGCATCATCAGATAAAATACTTTAGCCGATTCAATAAGGTCATTTGTTTTGATTTGCGCGGTCATCACCAAAGCTATCCAGTAGCCGACAAAAATAATTTGAATATTGCGTCCACCGCGAAAGATATCGAGGCCATTTTAGATGATTTGAAAATTGAGAAGGCTCATTTTGCAGGCCACAGTTTTGGCGCGCCCGTTATTTTTTCGGCGTTTGACCAATTCCCTGAACGGTTTAAAAGTATCACGTTGATCAATGGATTTGCACGTAACCCAATCAAAGGCATGTTTGGTTTAGATCTTGCGGAGCCTTTTTTCTATTGGGCAAAAAGTCAGTTTGAGAATTCTCCGGAGCTGTTTACGCGCATTTGGAAAGCCGCTGTGTACAATCCAATCTCGATGCGAGCCGTCGCTCTTGTTGGCGGGTTCAATTTAAAACTAACTCACTTCAAAGATATCGAAGTGTACGCTAAAGGAGTTGCAGAACTAGATCTGCAGGTTTTCTTGGGCTTATTTGAAGACATGATGAAGTTTAATGGCGAAAAAGTTTTAGAAAATATAAACGTCCCTACGCTCATTATCTCTGGTGAAAACGACAACGTGACGCCAAAGTCCTACCAAGAAGAAATGGCCAACAAGATCCACGAATCAGAGTACGTCGAAGTTCCTTATGGCAGCCACTGTACACAGCTAGACTTTCCTGATTACATCAATCTAAAGATTCGTTCATTCTTAAAGATTGGCGTCGATAAAAATAACTAAATTGTTTCATTAGTGTTTGAAATTTAGACAATCCTCGAGTTCTCATTTTGAAACGTCGTAGTTTTTTTCGACAGTGTTTAAAGTCACTCCTATCTAAGCCGATAAAATGGTGTGGACCCGGAACTTAGTTTGCACTTAATTAAACTGTTCGGGTGGGGGATTGGTGAATTTAAAAAAAGTCAGAATCATTTTGGGATTTTCTGTATTGATGGTGTCGTTCCAAAACTGTAGTGGTCCAAGCACCGCTTCGACTCCTGATTCTTCGTCTACATCAGGAAATAAATCTTCATCTTCTACTCTTGGCTCGGGTTCGTCTTCCGGCAGCAAATCTGGTTCAGGTTTAAATTCAGGTAATGCACGCGGTATCACTGGCGGTAGCTCATCATCAAGCTCTAGCGGTTTCGGTGGAGTTAATGGTCGGTCTGCCGGCTCTATCAGTGGTGGCTCATCGGGTGGATCTTCGAGTTCAGGCTCGGGAACATGTTTAGGTTGTGGCAGCGGATCTGGCAGTAGCGGGGGATCTGGCGGCGGCACGGGTATTGGTAGTAGTGGCGATACCACCTTTAAAATTAAAACTCAACCCGCATCGAAAACCATCGGTGAAGGTACGGAATTTTTCGTGGGCGTTACTATCTCGGGTGGACGCGCTCCTTATACATTTGAATGGTATCGTGATAACGAAAAACTAGCTCCCAAATATGGAACCGTTCACTATGAAAGCTATTCCGATGTTCTTGATCGTATTTATAAAGAAGGTAACTACTACGTCATTGTTACTGATGGTTCAGGATCTAAATTAACTTCATCCAAAGCTCAAATTCGCATGACACCTAAACTGTGTGGTCGCGGAAATTATTTTATTGATCTATCTATTAGAACAAATCCAAATGACGGCTACACTTACTTTAACGACTTGTTTTATCGTGGAAATATAAAATGGTTAGTTTCGCAAAATAATCCAACCATTCAAATGATGCAGCTTCAAAACTTTATTGGTCAAATCGGTCGCCTTGGTTTTAGTTATTTCACACTAGGTACCGATGTTTCTAATAACCAGAACTTCTCAATAGAATGCTCGACTGATGTTCCTACGATTCACACATCCGAATGCGCAACGAATAGTACGCACAAATGTTATTATCGCCGCGGCGACGGATATGGGACAACTCGGACTTACGAAGGCAGTATCAATTTCTTGTGCCGCAATGGATACATTCAATTCGTATCTAATACATGCAAACTGGTAACACCACCACCTACGGATTTTGGCGGCGGGTAGTAGAGACGGTTAACTATTTGTAGTTAATTTTAGTGATATCAAAACCATATTTTTCAACTGATGTGTCCGTTTCAAAGACTACTTTTACATAGTTGCCGGTGATGGGCTCTGAATATGAATCACTGGCGTCGCCTGTAATAATTTGAACTAATTTTCCCGTCGAATCATAGAGTTTAATAGTGTCGTATTTAAACTCAATATCTGTTTTTTCAAAATAAAGTGCTATCTTGTTTGCGCTTGGAACATTGATTTCCCAAGTGTTTTTTTGCTCTGGTTTATATGGATGTTCCGACGATAATTGATATTCCATTTTACTGGCCCAGTTGTAGGGATCTTCTGGATCAGGTTCTACTTTTGTTTGAATGAGCGCCGCATATGTATCTAAATTTCCTGCGGTAGAAACTTTATTTCTAAGTGCTTTGTTTGGTTTCGCTGCATTTAAAATCGTTTCTTTTATTTGAACACCGGTCATTGTCGGGTATTGAGACGCTACTAGAACCGCCGCCCCTGAAACATGCGGAGTCGCCATTGAAGTTCCCGACCAAGAATCATAGCCTTTAAGAATTGTAGAATAAATATTTACACCCGGAGCACCAATGTGAACTTTAGTTTTACCATAATTAGAGAAATTCGCTAGCTGACCTCTGTTATCAATTGCGGCAACAGAGAGAACATTAGGAACATCATAGTTGGCTGGGTACCTTTCTTCTTTGTCGTTGTTAGACGAGTTATTTCCAGCCGCCGCCACGAAAATCGCTCCCGCTTTGTTTGTTCGCTCAATCGCCTCTTTTAGAATTTCAGAATATTCACCACCGCTCCATGAATTGCTAAGGACTTTTGCGCCGTTTTTAGTTGCGTAATCAATCGCCTGCAAAGCCCCATCTAGCGAGCCTGATCCGTCGGCTCCTAAAAACTTAAGCGCCATGATTTTCGTTTTCCAAGCTACGCCCACAATGCCGTATTTATCATTTCCGGTAGCACCAATAGTTCCGGAGCAGTGCGATCCATGACCTTGGTCATCTAATGGGTCCGATGGATTCTTTGCGCCTGGAACAAAGTTCCAACCGTAAATATCGTCAACGTATCCGTTGTTATCGTCATCAACACCCTTCTTCCCGTTTTTCTCGGCTAGGTTAATCCACATATTATCAGCTAAATCTTTGCTTTTATAATTAACGCCCGTATCGATTACAGCAACGATCACATCCGATGATCCCGTTTGAACTGACCATGCTTTAGTAGCATTAATATCCACCCCAGGAATGCCGACTTGACCAGTTGAATCGGGTTGTCCGATATTCAACATACCCCAAAGTTTCGACAAGTTTGGATCGTTTGGTTTCGTCCCCTGTACTTGATTTATGGAATAGATAAAGTTGGGTTCAATAATTTCTATGTTTGGATTCGCTCGTTTGAAGTATTTGAGGTTTAGTTTTTCGCCATTTCCTTTAAAAACAGAAACGTTCATTGAGGGAATCAAAGCTTTTACTTCCAATCCCGTCTGCTCTTTCATTTGATTGGCCATCAAAGAAAGCGAACTTTTGTTGCTAGTTTTAAACTTAACAACATATTCGCCTGGAACTGAAGTTGGTTTTGTCTCGTTAGCAGTGGCTGCAATAGACAACAGAAGAAAGAAAAAAATACGCATGGTTGGTCCCCCAAAACTATCTCTATATATAAAAGATAGAAGGTTCGGGGACCATTGACATGTCAGTTTTCTACAACATCGACGTTATTTAGACGTTCGACTATACGCCGTCTCCCGCATGAGTCTCTGGTTTCTTAGAAAACGAGGCTTTCATATAGTCTCTGTTCATACGAGCAATGTTCGTTAGGCTAATATCCTTAGGGCAAGACGCTGAACAAGACCCAGTACTAGTGCAAGCTCCAAAGCCTTCTTTGTCCATTTGCCCAACCATCTTTAGCGCCCGTTTTTCACCCTCAACCGCACCCTGAGGTAGTAAGCCTAAATGAGAAATCTTCGCAGAAGTAAAAAGTGCAGCTGATGCATTTTTGCAAGAAGCTACGCAAGCACCACACCCGATACATGTGGCAGCATTAAATGCCTCGTCAGCAGCGGTTTTCGGGATCATGATTGCATTACCATCTGGAGCATTTCCTGTATTTACAGAAATATAGCCGCCAGAACGAATGATGCGATCAAGCGCTGACCGGTCTACCGTTAAATCTTTGATCAATGGAAACGCTTGGGCACGCCAAGGTTCAAGAGTTAAAAAATCACCGTCGTTAAAATTTCTCATGTGAAGTTGACATACTGTTGTTGATTTCAAAGGACCGTGGGCATTACCGTTGATCATGAAACCACAACTTCCACAAATACCTTCACGGCAGTCGTGGTCAAACGCGATCGGATCGTCGCCTTTAGAAATTAACTCTTCGTTAACCGCATCCAGCATCTCAAGGAAAGACGCATCTGTTGAAACGTTTTTAGCAACGTATTCTTTAAATGCTCCGGCTTCTCGTTGGTTTTTTTGGCGCCAAACTTTAAGTGTAATCGTAATATTTTTTTCAGCCATAATTCCCTCTATTTGTAACTTCTTGTAGCGAGTTTAACGTTTTCAAACTTTAACTCTTCTGTATTGCGAGTTTGTGGTTTGTTAGCCCCATTCCATTCCCAAGCAGCCACGTGACAGAATTTTTCGTCATCACGCTTCGCCTCACCATTTTCTTGATATTCTTCACGGAAGTGACCGCCGCAAGACTCTTGTCTTTCTAGAGCGTCACGGCACATTAGTTCACCCAGCTCGATGTAATCGGCTACGCGCCCGGCCTTTTCGAGTTCGTTATTTAACTCAGCAGCGGCACCTGGAATTCTAAGGTTTTGCCAGAACTCTTCTTTGATTTTTCCGATTTGTTTAATCGCTTCTGTTAAACCACCTGCAGTTCTAGACATTCCGCACTTGTCCCACATTACGCGGCCAAGTTCTTTGTGGAAGCTTTCCACAGTGCGGGCCCCTTTGATATTCATTAGCTTGCTGATTTCTGTTTCCACTGCATTTTTAGAATCTTTAAATTCAGATTTATCCGTCGAAACTTTATCTAATTTCGTGTTGGCGATATAATCACCGATCGTGTACGGCAGAACAAAATATCCATCCGCCAAGCCTTGCATCAACGCCGAAGCACCCAAACGATTCGCGCCATGATCCGAGAAGTTCGCTTCACCTGCAACGAATAGCCCTGGAATTGTACTCATCAAATTGTAATCTACCCACAAACCACCCATTGTGTAGTGAGGTGCTGGATAAATTTTCATCGGCATTTTATATGGGTTTTCGCCCGTGATTTTATCGTACATTTGAAACAAGTTACCATAACGTTCCGCGATTTTATCTTCGCCGTAACGTTTAATTGCATCACCGAAATCTAGGTAAACTGCATTTTGTCCCTGAACACCAAATCCCTCATCACAGCGAAACTTAGCCTGACGAGACGCCACGTCACGAGGAGCCAAGTTCCCGAAACTAGGGTAGATGCGCTCTAGGTAGTAATCTCTTTCGCTTTCAGGAATATCTTTCGCTGCGCGAGTTTCATTTTTATTTTTTGGAACCCAAACGCGTCCGTCATTACGTAATGATTCAGACATCAACGTTAACTTAGATTGGTTCTCCCCATGAACGGGAATACAAGTCGGATGGATTTGAGTGTAACAAGGATTCGCAAAGAAAGAGCCTTTTTTGTGCGCCTTCCAAGCCGCAGTTACCGCACACGCCATTGCGTTTGTAGAAAGGTAGAATACATTTGAGTATCCACCTGTCGCCAGAACAACAACATCTGCTTCGTGAGATTCAATCTCACCCGTCAGTAAATTTCTAACCGTGATACCGCGAGCTTTGCCATCAACGACAACGACATCTAGCATTTCACGACGAGTGTATAAATCCACTTGTCCAACATCAACCTGTCTCATCATCGCTGAATAGGCACCAATCAACAACTGCTGACCTGTTTGTCCGCGAGCATAGAATGTTCTAGAAACTTGAGCGCCGCCGAATGAACGATTTGATAATGTTCCGCCGTACTCACGAGCAAAAGGAACACCTTGAGCTACGCACGTGTCGATGATCGAAGTAGAAACTTCAGCTAAACGATGAACGTTGGCCTCACGCGCTCGGAAGTCACCGCCTTTTATTGTGTCATAAAATAAACGATGAACAGAATCACCATCATTTTGATAATTTTTAGCAGCATTAATACCGCCTTGGGCGGCCACTGAATGGGCTCGGCGCGGAGATTCATGAACGCAGAACGCTTTAACTTTGTAACCCATCTCGCCCAGAGAAGCTGCGGCCGATGCGCCAGCCAGGCCTGTGCCTACAACGATCACGGAATGTTTTTTCTTGTTGGCGGGGTTCACAAGTTTCATTTTAAACTTGTAGTCTTCCCACATAGTTTCAACTGGACCACCCGGAATTTTACTATCTAATTTACTATTTGTTGCCATTTTTTTCTCCCGATTATGCGGCCACTGCGCGGGTTAAGAATACAAAAAGCGGTTGAGAAATAAATCCACCCGCAACCACAATTGAATAAATGACTCCCGCTTTTCTGATCACTGGCTGATACGCCGGATGCAAAAGTCCAAACGATTGGAAAATCGAGCGCACACCGTGAGTTAAATGGAAACCTAGTAACACCAGCGATATTAAGTACCAACCCACAGCACCTGGATTAGAGAAAACTTCGTAAATCAATCGCGCCAGATCGCGCATCACAACGCCATTTACTGTTGTTTCATAATAAGGACCGTATTTAAACGTCACCAAGTGTGAAATAATAAAAACCAAAATGATCGAGCCATGAACCGCCATCCATTCAGACGCAAACGAAGCCCCCTTTTCGCCATTTGGTTTAGACGCATAACGAGTTCCACGCGATTGGCGATTTTGCTTGGTCAGCAAAACAGCTAAAATTACGTGCACCAAAAGCGCTGAAACCAGAGCGATCTCTGTTCCATAAAGCAAAATTTTATTGCTTACGATTGAGTGTCCATAGGCATTGTACAGATCAGGACTGACTAAAATAGTCATGTTGCCGGCCATGTGCCCAAAAATAAATCCGGCCCAAACCAGGCCGCTAAGTCCCATGAGATACTTTTTTCCCACGGTCGATTGAATGAAAGAAACCATTGTTTTCCTCTTGTCTTTTAGTTTTCATTTAAAGTACAGCTTAGATCAAAATTTGTCTAAAATTTTCTCTATAACGGACAAGCACCACGCTTCGCACCAACAAGCAAAGAAAAAAATGAAGAATAGACATTCAAACATTGCCTATTTCCCTGATGAGTTTTAAGTAATAAGTCTAGCGTTTAACATGATCCCTTTTCTGAAAGGAACTTTATGAAAATTTTTGTCGGAATCAAGCAGGTTCCTGATACGGAAACTAAAATCAAACTTCTTCCTAATGCCGCCGGTGTTGATTTGACCGGAGTTAAATGGATCGTAAACCCATACGATGAATTCGCTATCGAAGAAGCCGTGAAAATTAAGGAAAAAAACCCGGGAACTACCGTTTTTGCGATCACATTGGGTCCGAAACAAAGAGCCTCTGAGGTCCTAAGAACCGCGCTGGCTATGGGTTGCGACGAAGGCGTAGTAGTTAACTCAAACACCGAGCTAGATAACTTGGGCGTTGCCAAGGCGCTAGCCGCAGCTATCAAAACTGAGGGTGGTTGCGACCTTCTTTTGCTAGGTAAACTAGCAATTGATGACAACGGCAGTTCGGTTGGCCCCATGGTCGCTGAGTTACTTGGTCTTCCTCACGTGAGTGTCGTCAGCAAATTAGAACTTTCGGGCACAACCGCTAAAGTTGAGCGCGATATAGAAGGCGGGGCTAAGGAAGTTTTCGAAGTCCCCCTTCCCTGCGTACTGACAGCGAACAAGGGTTTAAACATGCCTCGCTATGCTAGTCTTCCGGGCATCATGAAAGCTAAGAAAAAAGTTTTAAAAGAATACGAAGCAGAAACATTGGCGGCAGGGGCTAGCAGATCGAAAGCCTCTAACTTCACCATGCCAGATGACAAAACTGCTGTAAAAATGATCACTGGCGATGCTTCGGCTCAGGCTCAAGAATTAGCTCGCTTGCTTCGCGACGAAGCTAAAGTTCTATAAAGGAAATTATTATGAGTAAATTAATCGTTTTTTGCGAACACCAAAATCAAAACTTAAAAAGAAGCTCCATTGAACTTCTTCAATTCGGAAAGTCTAAAAACTTTGACGTTGTCGGCGTCGTATTGGGTGCTGACGGTCAAAAAGCCGCAGAACAAGCAACGGCCAATGGCGCTTCTGAAGTGTTGCTTTTCAACGATGTTAAGCTTAACGGCTATAACCCAGAGTTATATTTAGCGGCTTTAGAGGCTGCTATTAAACAATCGGGAGCTAAACATGTTCTGGCTCCAGCGTCATCGGCAGGCAAAGACGTGTTCCCACGTTTAGCGGCACGACTTGATTCATCTCTAGCCAGTGATTGTGTTGCTTTAAGTGTAGACGGCGATGCTTTTGTAGCTAAAAAACCTTTGTACGCAGGAAAAGCATTTGCACAAGTAACCTTAAAAGATTCGCCAGTTCAAATCGTGTTAATGCGCGCCAATCAACTTCCAGTTGCGGCAGCTGGTTCTTCCAATGCAAGCGCCGTGAAAACGCTAGCTTTACCCGCAGTAGATTTGAAAACGATTTTGAAAGAGGTCGTTAAGGGTGCGTCTGAAAAACTAGATTTAACGGAAGCAAACATTATTGTTTCAGGTGGCCGCGGTTTAAAAGAAGCTGGAAATTTCAAAATGCTGGAAGACATGGCGAACGTGCTTGGCGCTACTGTTGGTGCATCACGTGCTGTTGTGGACTCCGGTTGGGTTAGCCATTCCATGCAAGTAGGTCAAACCGGTAAAACGGTAGCTCCAACCTTGTATATCGCTGTCGGTATCTCAGGAGCGATTCAGCATTTGGCAGGTATGACGGGCAGTAAAGTTATTGTTGCAATCAACAATGATCCAAATGCGCCGATCTTTCAAAAAGCCACTTATGGTATCGTAGGTGACTTGTTTGAAGTGGTGCCTAAATTAACTGAAGAATTTAAAAAATTACTTCATAAGTAATTGCGGGAACTCTGAATTGATATTTAGAAAGTATTTTCTCTCTACACTTGTCTGGATTATCTATAAATCTTTGTCATTTACCTGGCGGTTGCGTTTACACGAACCGCCGGAGCTTAAAAAAACATTAGTCGATAAAAGTAAGCCCATTATTTTCGCACATTTTCATGGCGATGAAATTTCTTTGTTACAATTGGTAGGTCGTTATCGTATTTCGACCATGTCATCTAAAAGCAAAGACGGCGAGATGATGAGTATGATCATTCGCCTATTGGGCGGGGCCACATCGCGAGGTTCTTCGTCCCGAGGTGCTGTCGAAGCTCTTAAAGGTCTAGTTAAATTGATGAAAAAAGATCACTACAACGCCAGCATGGCGGTTGATGGACCGCGTGGACCTATTTTCAAAGTTAAACCGGGCGTGTTTGAAGTTTCACGATTAGTCGATGGATATATTTATTATGGCGGCGTTCACTGTGACCGCGCGATTCATTTTCCAAAATCATGGAACAAAACATTTTTGCCAAAGCCTTTTGCAAAAATCGATATCCTTTGGCTAGGACCTTTCGGCCCTTACGGTAAAGATCAAGACCCTCGAGATCCAAAATTATTAGAAGAGGCCGAATCACTTCTGATTTCAGCTAGATCAAAGGCCAAGGAACTGTTTGATCACTCTAAATAACGGTGTTAGATTTTAAGAGAACCATTTTAAGTACGCGATATAAAATTTTAAAAAAGGATTTTTAAATGCCTAAGTTCGCATGGGTTATTTTATCTGGAGCCATTATGTGTTCCGTATTTTCTTACGGACAGAAAAAAGCAGATGAAGTAGTAGCAACCATTGGAAATACAAAGATAACTGTTAAAGACTTCAACGATAAATTCAATCAAGCTTTTAAAAACTCTGTAAATCCACTCCCTACTAAAAAACAATTTCTTGAAGAACTAATTCGCTTCGAAGTCGGTGTACAAGAAGCTGAAAAAAGAAACTTAGATCGCGACCCAATCGTTCGCGATGCCATGAGACGCGAACTTTACAAAGGTCTTCTCGAAAAGGAACTCGGTATGAAAGTTCAAAACATGCCGATCACCGAAGCAGAAATGGTGGAACACTATAAACGTAATCCAGAAGTTCGTTTTAGCCACATTTTATTCGAACTAAAGCCGAACCCAACACCTGAACAGCGCCAAGAGGCTTTAGATCGTGCTAATAAAGTTTTCGACGAAGTTAAAAAATCAAAACGACCGTTCCCTGAGTTAGTTAAATTATATTCTGACGATCCTTTGTCAAAACAAGTCGGCGGGGACGCTGGCTGGCAATCTCGCTTAACTATTGTGCCTCAACTTTACGATGCGGCACTATCGGGTAAACCCGGAGATATTAAGGGTTTAATTGAAACTCAATTTGGTTTCCACATCATCAAAATCACGGATAAACGCACGTATGAAAATGCAAGTAAACGTGCGGTTCGCCTGTCCGTATTTGAAGAAAAACGTAAAAAGATTTTCGACGAATACATGGAAAAGTTGAAAAAGAACTACAGTATCAAATCTAATCCTGCGTTAGTTGAGTAATTCCGTGTTTGTACGTTGTATCGTCGGGCTTATTGTCCTAGCTACCTTACAATGTACAAATCAAGCGCCGTCCCTTTCAAACAAACCTGTTTTAAAAGTTAACGAAAATGTTATGTCCGCCAAAGAGTTTGCAAACAAATTGGCCATGCGCCTGCGTGAACTGGATTCGTTGGCCGCGAAAGATCCAAATGTAAATTCGCGAGTGAAAGATGAAATAGTAAATTCATTTATCGTTCGAAGTCTGATGATCGATTGGGCGCTTAAAAACAAGATCTCGATATCCGATTCAGAAGTAGAAGCCGAAACAAATCGAATCCGGGCATCATATCCAGATGATTTGGCTTTTCGACGTATGCTAGCGGAAGAAAGTACGTCGTTTGCTGACTGGCAAGCCAACTTGAAATTAAATCTTCTCGAGAAAAAAGTATCCACTGAAATTAACAAAAACGTGGTCAATCCTTCTGAAGAAGAAATTCGCATTTACTACAACGAAAACAAAGAAAGTTTCAGAAAAAAAGAACGTGTTTTCGTTCAGCAAATCGTTTTAAAAGATCAAGCCCGCGCCGAGTACATTAAAACTGAACTTAAAAAACAGCCTTTTGACGTCCTTGCTAAAAAATATTCGATCGCGCCAGAGGCATCTAGCGGCGGCGTTGTGGGTTGGATTGAAAAGGATACTGTAGATTTCTTTGCGCCTATTTTCAAGTGGCCGCTAAATCAAGTGGGCGATATTATCACTTCACCGTTTGGCGTCCACGTCATAAAAATCACAAAAAAAGAGCCTGAACGCGTACCTACGCTGGACGAAGAAAAGCCTAAAATCAAACGAAGAATCGTTGAACTAAAAGAAAAATCGGCCTATGTTTCTTGGATAGACAAGGAGCTGCGTAGTAGCTCTGTATTCAAAGATATCGAATTGATATCAAGTCTAAAAATTGAAACACGAGGCAGTCAAAATGAGAAACGCTAGTCTTCTAATTTTATCCGCGATTTTATCAGTCGCATTTTTCGCAAAAGCTGAACTTGTCGATCGTATCGTAGCCATTGTTAATTCAGAAATTATTTTAGAATCTGATTTTCAAAATTTAAAAAACAAACTTCATGGATCAGGCATGATAGACGAATCGTTAGTCGACACTGATCAGGATACTTTAGCTAAAGATCGCTCGGCCCAGTTGAACTATTTGATTAATGAGCGCCTTTTAGATTCAGAAGTTAAACGCCTAAACCTATCTGTAACCATGGAGCGCGTGCAGATGGAAATCAAAGAAATGGGTAAACGAAATAACATCACTGCAGACGAAGTTTTAGCGGCAGTTAAAGCTCAAGGTATGAGTGTTTCTGAATACCAAGACTTTTTGAAAAATCGTATCGAACGCCAAAACCTGTTAGAGCAAGAAATCATTTCAAAAATTCGCGTAACTGAAGAAGACGCGTTTTCTGAGTACCTAAGAAAAAATCCAAACGCAAAAAGCGCCGCATCTGAATTTAAAATCGCGCAAATTTTATTTCGCATAAAAAAAGGCACAACCCCAGACGCTGTTATGGCTCGCGCACAAGAAGTTTACAATCGCCTTAAGCGTGGTGAAAAGTTTGAAACGTTAGCAGAACAAAACAGCGAAGATCCAGATTTTTCGGCGGGCGGATTGCTTGGAACATTCCGTTCTGGAGAATTCTCTAAAGATATCGAAGAGGCCATTAAAAAAATCGATGTCGGTGATGTGACATCTGTTATCCAAACGAAACAGGGCTTTCATATTTTTAAATTGTTAGATCAGAAATCAATCAAAGATCCTAATTTTGAAAAACAAAAACCAGGTATCACGGCTCAGTTAGTTGAAAGAAATTTCAAGCGTCAGTTGAAAATTTGGCTTCAATCTAAAAAAGACGAATCGTATTTAAAAATAAATGAAACTAAGTAAAAAAAACATATTGGTCACTACGGGCGACGCCGATGGCGTAGGTTTCGAGGTGGCCACAAAGGCTCTCGTTCAACTGCCAGTCAGTTTCTGTAAAATCAATCGCGTATTTCTGTTTGTTACTCGTAAATATCAAAAAAAATATTTCAATCTTTTGAAAAAACATTTCACCCTTAATTGCGTAACTACGACTTCACTTGATTTTGATTTGTGGGATTTATCTATTCTGTCAAACAAACCGGTACTTAATTTTGTAATTGCTCTGGATTCACCGGCTGACTGGATTGTTAATCTGTCCAAGATTTGCTTGAACAACTCGAGAACTACGGCACTTGTGACAGGACCGCTTTCCAAAACTTTGATAAAAGAAGCTGGCTATCCTTTTATAGGTCACACGGAAATATTGGCTCACGTTTCAAAAACAAAATCTTTATACATGGGTTTCGTTGGAAAGTATTTTAATGTGATGTTGTTAACCGGTCATGTTCCGCTAAGCCAAGTTTCCAAAGAACTTAAACGTATTGATTGGAAAAATGTTTTTACTATTGTTGGTTCATTTCGCAAAGGCATGCGGCAGAATAAAAAACCCGTTGCCGTGGTTGGAGTAAACCCTCACGCTGGCGAAAAAGGAATGATTTCAACCGGCGAAGAAGATTACCTCGCTAAGCAGATTAAGAGTGATACGCAAGATTTAAAACTAGTAGGCCCTCTAGTTCCTGATGCGGCTTTTTTAAAATCCAATTGGGATAAATACAGTATTTATTTGTGTCCTTATCATGACCAAGGCTTGATCCCGTTTAAAACAATTCATGGTCAAGACTCCGGCGTGCACGTGACGCTCGGTTTACCGTTTATAAGAACAAGTGTCGATCATGGCACCGCAAAAGAAATTTTCGGAAAAAACCTGGCCAACCCCAACTCCATGAAAGAGGCGCTCTTACTTGCGGAGCGGCTTCTAAGATAGGCCATTTTTGCCCGATTGTTTTGAAATTACGGTAATTTCTGGATGTTCAGCTGAAAACTCGTTGAACTTAAAAAGTAACAACTCTATCATCCTGTATTCGGTTTAGGAGATATTTCTATGTATAAAAATGTAATTTTCAGAGAGTACGATATTCGTGGCGTTTACAACGGAGAGTTCGATAAAGACTTTGCCTACCTACTTGGAAAAGCATTTGCTTCTTACTTAAGTAAAAAAACAAATAAGAAAGATTTAACAATCACAATGGGACACGATGCACGTTTATCTTGTGCTGAAATCAAAGCTTCGTTAACTAAAGGGTTCCTAGAATCCGGTGTGAACGTAAAGCATTTAGGACTAGTAACGACTCCGGTATGTTATTTTTCAACATTCGAGGTTCCGGGTGTGGATGGAGCTGTGCAAATCACTGGATCGCACAATCCACCTGAATACAACGGCTTTAAAATTTCTTTAGGGAAAACAACTATCTTCGGTGAAGAGATTCAAAACTTAAGAAAAATTATCGAAGCGAAAGATTTCATCACCGGCAAAGGCATTGAATCGACTTACGACATTTTTCCACAGTATTATGCACGTTACAAAAAAGAATTTGGAAATTTAAAACCGGTAAACGTGGTGCTTGACTGCGGCAATGGTGCTGGTGGTTCTGTTGTGCGCGGACTGTTCAATGCTGTTGGCCTTGATCCAATTATTTTATTTGAAAAACCAGATGGTACATTCCCAAATCATCATCCAGATCCAACGGTAGAAGAAAATCTAATTCACTTGCGTAACGAAGTTTTGAAAACGGGCGCGGTGGCTGGAATCGGCTTCGACGGCGATGCCGATCGTATCGGTGTTATTGATCACACTGGCCGCATGCTTTATGGTGATGAGCTCATGGTTGTTATCTCGCGAGCCGTTTTGGAATCCAATAAAGGTGCAAAAATTATCGGGGACGTAAAATGCAGTGACCGCCTATATGATGATATCGCAAAACATGGTGGCGTTCCTATCATGTGGAAAACAGGTCACAGTTTGATCAAAGAAAAAGTTAAGTCAGAAAAAGCACCGTTTGGCGGCGAAATGAGTGGTCACATATTCTTCGCAGATCGTAATTACGGCTACGACGATGCTCCGTACGCGGCAGTTCGCTTGGTAGAGATCCTTTCTAAAACCGGCAAAAATCTGCCTCAATTATTAGAAGGCCTACCTCCGGCCTTCAATACACCAGAAATGCGTATTGATACTACGGAAGAGAAAAAAATAATGATCGTTGAGAAAATGAAAGAAGCCTTCTCTCAAGGAGGTGATTACAAAGTGAATCTGACGGATGGTATCCGTATTTCTTTCCCATATGGCTGGGCCCTATGCCGAGCTTCTAACACACAACCCGTGCTAGTTCTACGCTACGAATCTGACACAAAAGAAGGTTTAGAAAAAATCAGAAAACAGGTCGAAGCGGTTGTTAATCCGTACTTATAATTGAAACGAATTCCAAATATAAGCTTTGAAAAAAAGAAAGCCCACCGATAAAGTGGGCTTTTTTATTTTCAGAATCAAACTCGAACCTCATAATTCTGAAACACAAAATTAAAAAGGAACCCAAAGGTTCCTTTTTAAAATCTTGTCGATTTTATAATACTTATTTTCCGCGAGGAAAATCAGATTATAATAAACCACCGATTTTTACGAAAGCTACTAGGAAACCAAGAATTACTAGTGACTCGATAAGAGCCAATGAAAGCAACATTGGAGTGAAGATTTTATCTTGAGCTGCTGGATTACGAGCGATACCTTCAAGTGCTGCAGAAGCTGCTTTACCTTGACTTAAAGTACCGCCAAGAACCGCAATACCCATACAAAGAGCAGCTGCAATTGCAAACATACCTTTGTTATCACCAGCAGTTGCTGCCGCTGTAGTTGTGTGAGTCGCTGCTTCTTGTGCAAATACAGAAGCTGATGCCAAAACTGTTGCCAAAACCGTTACTAACTTTTTCATTTTATCTCCTTAATTAAGACAATTATTTATTTTTTTCCCAAACTCTATTGTTTCTTCTTATTAATGATCTGATGCCTGCGCTAAAGCGATATAAACCATTGATAATAAAGTAAAAACAAACGCTTGGATAAAACAAACTATTAAGCCCAGTATGTAGAATGGGATCGGAATCAAAATAGGGTACGGAACGATATTCAGAAACACCGAAAGCACCGTGTGATCACCAGTCATTACATTGGACAAACGTAAACCTAAAGTTAATGGACGAATAAAGTGAGCTACCAGTTCAATGATTAACATCAAAGGAGCTAACCACCAGATTGGACCTAAAAAGTGGGCAAAATAATGAGAGCCACCTTCTTTTGCTCCAACGAAATTGTACGATAAGAAAGAAAAAACGCCGAAAGCAAATGCGGTGTTTATGTTTTCAGTCGCTGGAGTCATTCCGGGAATAACACCAATTAAGTTATTCAAGAAAATGAAACCAAAAAGAGCAGAAAAATAAGGAACGTATTTACCGCCGTTTTTGCCAATGATCGAAAGCGCCAATTTATGAATGAATTCAACATTAACTTCGAACAAAGCGCGTAATGAAAACTTTCCTGCTGGAACCAGAGCTTTTTCACCAGTACCTAGCTGGGATTTTGCGATCAGACCCATGGTTAAGGCAGCCACGCTTGCGATTCCCAAAGTAGCTATATGAGCATTTTCGTGTCCGACTGCGTACTGTGTCCAGTTGAATGACATTAACTTCCTCTATTCGTTTGAGTGAATCCTGCTAAAATTCCACCTAGAAGCAGCGATACGGGGTTTATCAGTACACCTAAAACAAGGGCGTTTTGGTCTACCCATTTTACCTGCGGTACTTGGGAAAAAATTAAAATCAAAATTCCGTATTTAATTACAACAACACTAATAGAAGGGGCAACTCTTTTTTTGTAAAAAATGAAAACCCAGGCTAGTGCCAAAACCCACAAATTAATTAGGGAAATTGCACTTCCGCAGGCAATGGAAATCCATTTCAAAGGCCAAAAGAAGCCCGCTAAAACAGTCAGAAAAACCTGAACAGCCGTAATCCAAATTATAAAACGAAATGCCAACACAACCTTGATGTACCCCAAGTTCACCTGTTTTCCAAGTCATTTCAATGTCTTACCTGGGCATTAGGTTAACTTCCTTTTTTATATGTATAAACCCTGTTCATTGGCTACAGCAAAAAAACTGGGTAAATTAGGTCCCTATGAAAGCTCTAACCATTATTTTCCTATTCTCTTTTGCATTCTCCGTTTTCGCTCAAGCGCAGTCTTATTACTGTGTCCTTAAAACAAAAGCCGCAGGGCAAATACTAGCTCCAACTCTAGTTTCCAGGGGGTCGTCAGTATCTAATGGCGCTCTATCACAGTACTTAATTCAAACTCACAGCCCAGGAACCTTAATAGGTTTAGAAGCTCAACGGTTAGATTTCAGGAAACCTTATCTTTTAGATTTTAAAGCGAACTTGCGTGGTCAAGTTCAGGTATTTCGAATCGGTTTTACCAAATCACTAGGCTTAGTAGTAACCGCAGTCCCTGATTCAGATCGATTTGAAACCCGCTATGAATTTATCGAGGCCAAGTCAAATCCTTCTACAATTTCAATTTCTCATCGTAATGGATGGTCTACAGAAATTGCATGCCTACCTAATTAGAATTTTCTGATTTTTGTTTCTCGGTATTTTTTAACATGTAAACCAGCTGAATCATCCAGCCGACCAGTGATAATAGTATCAACCCCGCAACCCAAAGGCCTTTTGTTGGCTTCAGTTGTTCTAGATATTCACCCGCATAAACACTTACAACAATCAAACCAACAAGTTCAAAACCAATTCCCGCAAAGACAATATACTTATTCATTTTCTATGTAATCCCTTTGCGCCCGGCTGATTTTTAATACGCTCGTTAATTCGTTTAATTCGCAACTCAATGTATTCTTTGGGTTGATATTTATTTCTTAAGGTTTCTAAAATTTGAATCGCTTCTTTGTATTGAAAGTTTTCTTCATAACAAACGGTTAGGGTCAACGCGACGTTTTCTTTATCTGATTTCTCTGGAAATTTCTTAAGTAACTCCGTAAAAACAACGATCGCTTTCACGAAAGATTTCTGAGCCACGTAGATATTTCCCTGTAGAAGCTGAGTATCAAACTGCAACTCTTCTGTAATTTTCAAACGAATGATTTCACCAATCTCGCTTAACGCCTGATTAAACTGATTCAAATAATAGTTCGCACGTGCAATGGCCAGTTTGTAGGTCGCGATTTCAAAATCCTTGTCCGACATCTGCAATAATTTATAAAATTCAATAATGGACTGTGGATAATTCTGTAGAGAATCAAAATAAAGATAGGCAATTTCTTTTTGTGATTTATTTCTTTCTTCCGAATTATCGGAATAAAGAACCATATGACGATAGAACCTGATCGCCGTGTTGAAATCTTTCTCTAAGTAGTGGGCCACGCGAGCCGCTTCCCTAGCTGATTTCAGCGCCCAAACTGATTCAGGCGCTACTTTTATAGCGTTGTCGAAATGTACAATGGCCGTTTTAAATTCTTTTCTAGCGACACTACTTTCACCTCGCTGAAATTCTTTTTTTTCAGGAGGTGAGCAGCTCATCAGCGCAAAAATCAAAACTACCAGAATAAATTTAAACATTACGTTTTAAATTATCCCGAGCCTAGTGCTTGTTTTCAGGAGCCGGCGTGGCTTCAGTAGGTTCTTCTAGTTGATCGATAACGGCAAATCCCGATACGACTTCGTCTTTGTCATCTAAGTTGATCAAACGAACACCTTGAGTGTTACGACCAATAACAGAGATGCTGCCGATACCCATACGAATCACTTGGCCTTTATCTGTAGAAATCATCAAATCTTGAGTATCCTCAACTTTTTTAGTTCCAATAACAAAACCAACTTTGTCTGTTGTTTTCTGGGTGATGATACCTACGCCGCCGCGACCTTGAGTACGGTATTCTTCCATGCTAGTACGCTTGCCGTAGCCCTTAGAGGTCACCATCAAGATTGTTGATTTCGAGTTTCTTTCCAGAACAGTCATCGCTACTACAGCATCATCTTTTTCAAGAGTGATACCTTTTACGCCGCGAGCACTGCGTCCCATGGCACGTACATCAGATTCATCAAAACGAATCGACATACCTTCTTTAGTTGCGATGAAAATATCTGATGTACCATCCGAAATTTGTGCATCGATAACGCCATCTTCAAGATCTGTCGTTAATGCAATGATACCGTTTGTTCTTGGGTTAGAGAATGCATCCAAAGAAGTTTTCTTGATCACACCTTTTTCAGTCAACATCACCACGAATTTATTTTCCGAGAATTCTTCAACTGGCAAAATCGCTCTTACGCGTTCGTTCGAATCGATTTGTACGACGTTGTGAATCGCTTTACCTTTTGATGTACGGCTACCAAGTGGTAATTTATGAACTTTACACCAGTAAACTTTACCCTTGTCTGTGAAAACAAGAAGCATTGTTTTAGTCGACGCTGTGAAGATGTCTGTGACGTAATCTTCTTCGCGCGTTTCCATACCTTTAGTTCCTTTACCACCACGTTTTTGCGTGCGGTATTCGTCAGTAGGAATACGTTTGATGTAACCCGTGTTCGTGATAGTCACGACTACTTCTTCATCTGCAATTAAGTCTTCATCTTCAAGATCATCAGTGCCGCCCTCTAATTGAGTACGACGTTTATCAGAATATTTAGTTCTGATTTCTTCAAGCTCAGCAACGATCAATTTGTAAATTTCGTTAACGTCGCTAAGGATGAACTTCAACCAATCGATGTGTTTTAGTAGTTCAGAAAGTTCGTTCAAGATCTTATCGCGCTCTAAACCCGTTAAGCGTTGTAAACGCATCTCTAAAATCGCAACGGCTTGACGGTCTGAGAATTCGAATTGCGCTATTAAACGCTCTTTAGCAACGGATGCCTCAGAAGACCCACGGATCGTGGCGATTACGGCGTCAATGTGATCTAACGCTTTCTTCAAACCTTCTAAAATATGTGCTTTTTCTTGCGCTTTCTTCAAATCAAATAAACATCTGCGAGTCACAACCTCACGGCGGTGATCAACAAACGCTTCTAACATTTGTTTTAAATCGAAAGTGATCGGTTGGTTCTTTTTATCAAGAGCCAGCATGATAATACCGAAACTAACTTGCATTTGAGTGTATTTGTACAAACGATTTAAAACAACGCTAGCGTTTTCCCCGCGTTTTAGAACCACTAGGATACGCATGCCTTCGCGTGATGATTCATCACGAATATCAGAAATGCCTTCGATAGTTTTTTCCCGAACTAGGTCCGCGATACTTTCAATCAATTTTGCTTTGTTAACTTGATATGGAATTTCAGACACGATGATTTCTTCGTGATCTTTTTTAGTCACGATTTCAGCAACGGCTTTGATTGTGATAATTCCGCGACCTTTTTTGTAAGCTTGGATAACACCTTCACGACCGGCAATTACGCCCGCAGTAGGGAAATCGGGCCCAGGAATTTTAGCAATCAAATCATCAATCGAACATTTTGGATTTTGAATTAAATGGATACAACCATCGATAACTTCACCCAAGTTGTGTGGCGGAATATTTGTCGCCATACCAACCGCGATACCTGACGATCCATTCACCAACAAGCATGGAAATTTTGCAGGTAATACTAGCGGAATTTCTAATGAATCATCGTAGTTCGGACCAAATGGAACTGTTTCTTTATCGATGTCTTCTAGTAATTCTTCTGCCAAACGAGTCATACGAATTTCCGTATACCTCATCGCCGCTGGAGAATCGCCATCGATAGAACCAAAGTTTCCTTGGCCATCTTCAAGCGGGTAGCGTAGTGAGAATTCCTGAGCCATACGAACGATAGAATCATAAACCGCAGTATCACCATGTGGATGGTACTTACCGATTACGTCACCAACCACGCGGGCTGATTTCTTGTATGGTTTATCATGAGTATTACTCATCTCATGTTGAGCAAATAAAATACGACGGTGAACTGGTTTCAATCCATCACGAACGTCAGGCAAAGCACGTCCTACAATAACGGACATTGAGTACTGTAAGTACGCTTCACGCATTTCTTTATTTATATCAATGGTAGAAATCCCTTTTTCCATTTCCATAAACACCTCTTCCAAGTCTCAAATTCTAGAGACCAATAATTAAAAAATTCTAGTTTCGTTTACACATCTAAAGAGCGGGCAAGCAGCGCATTGTCGTGGATAAACTGTCTGCGTGGTTCAACTTGTTCGCCCATTAAAATACTGAAAGTTTCATCTGCTGCTACAGCATCATTAATTGTTACTTGTAATAATCTGCGATTTTCAGGATTCAAAGTCGTATCCCAAAGCTGTTCTGGGTTCATCTCTCCTAGTCCTTTATAGCGCTGGATATAGATTCCTTTTTTAGTGGATTCCATCATCTGCTCGTAAAATTCTTTGTAGTTATCAAACGATAATTCATCGTTACCAATTTTTACATTGATCGGTAATAATGAATACCCTTGGATAGTCTGCCAAATATTTTTTAATTCCGTCATCAAAGCCGAAGTCACTAGTTTTAACGAAACTTCAGATTGTTTCTTGTCGGCATATTTGTGAGTCGTCAAATCATAGTAGTTTTCAGCTTCGGTAGCGCCTTTAACTAACTTGAAATCAATATCTGTAATACCTAATTGAGGATTACTTACAGTCCAAGCTTTATAGTCAGCAAATAATTCTGGGTACTTATCCAAATCTACTAATTTCTTTTCCCAATCGGATACTTTTGAAAGCAAGAAATAAATAAAATCTGGATCGTACTTAGTCGCACTCGTTTTTAATAACTGAGTTAATCGCTGAATACTTAAAATAAACTTTTTCATATCTTCGCTGGATAAATTTTTATCCAACAATTTGAAACCCGTTAAACCAAGATTCAGTAAATATTCCGTTAAGGCTGCATCGTCTTTTAGATAGGTTTCAGACTGGCCTTTTTTCGCACGGTACAACGGTGGTTGAGCGATATAAATATAGCCGCGCTCCAGTACTTCTGGCATTTGACGATAGAAGAATGTCAAAAGAAGAGTACGGATATGCGATCCATCCACGTCGGCATCGGTCATGATAATGATTTTATGATAACGAATTTTATCCGCACTCACATTCTCTTTACCGATCCCTGTACCGAAAGCTGAAATCATCGTTCTGATTTCGTCGTTTGATAACATTTTATCAAAACGGGCTTTTTCAACATTCAGAATTTTACCTTTCAAAGGTAAAACTGCTTGAGTTTTACGATCGCGTGCTTGCTTAGCTGAACCGCCGGCAGAGTCACCCTCAACCAAGTACAATTCGCACAATGCAGGATCGCGTTCTTGGCAGTCTGCCATTTTTCCCGGAAGGGATCCGCCATCAAGTGCTGATTTACGACGAGTTAATTCACGTGCTTTTCTAGCGGCATCACGGGCGCGAGCAGCATCGGCACATTTTTGAATGATTTGTTTAGCCACGCTAGGATTGCGATCTAACCAATCCGCTAATTTTTCATTTACTAGTGATTCTACGATACCTTTTACTTCTGTGTTACCTAGTTTAGTTTTAGTCTGACCTTCAAACTGTGGTTCGCGCACTTTCACAGAAATAACGGCCGCCATACCTTCACGAATATCTTCACCTTCAAGATTTTCTTTCATATCTTTCAGAAGACCTTTAGCAGTTGCATAGGCATTCGTAGTACGAGTTAAAGCCGCACGGAAACCCATCAAGTGAGTACCGCCTTCGTGTGTATTGATGTTATTGCAATAAGTGAAAATAGATTCTGAATAAGAATCATTCCACTGAGCTGCGATTTCTACTTCAACAGTGTCTTTTTCACCTTTGAAATAAATCACTTCATTATGGACCGCTTTTTTAGATTGATTCATATAACTAACAAATTCCGCCACCCCTTTAGAGAATTGGAAATCTTGTTTTTTCTGAGTGCGATCATCGGAAACAGCGAAATGTAGACCCGCGTTCAAGAATGCTAATTCACGGAAACGATTACACAGATAAGTGAAATCAAATTCGATTGTTTCGTCTTTGAAAATTTCACGATCTGGCTTGAATGTAACTTTAGTTCCCGTTTTCGTAGTCGGTGCGCCTTTTTCTACGCCCGTCTGTGGAATACCTTTTTCGTAACGTTGCGACCAAACAAAACCTTCACGAGAACTCTCTACTAAGCAAAATGAAGATAATGCATTCACAACCGAAGCACCAACGCCATGTAGGCCACCGGAAACTTTGTATGAACTGCCGTCGAATTTACCACCCGCATGAAGAACCGTGTAGACTATCTCAAGAGCTGATTTACCCGCTTTATGTGCAGATACAGGAACGCCACGTCCGTCATCTTGAACCGTAATAGATCCGTCAACATTGATGTTGATCAAAATATGCTTACAAAACCCAGCAAGCGCCTCGTCAACCGAGTTATCCACGATTTCATACACAAGATGGTGAAACCCACGGAAACCGGTATCCCCGATATACATACCGGGTCTTTTTCTAACGGCCTCAAGACCTTCTAGGACTTGAATTGAATCCGCGCCATAATCCTTATTTTCTACTTCTTTTTCCTGGCTCATTAAATCCTTTTAGCTAGAGAGGGTTAGTCTCTATCATCTTTAATTATTCCATTATCTAAATACTTAATTTTTACGTTCTCTTTATTTAAATTTTCGACGGCATCAATCTCGGTACTTGTAATAAAAATCTGAGTTTCTAGTTTTTCTAGAAACTCTACAAGCCGAAATCTTTTTTCGCTGTCTAGCTCAGACAAAACGTCATCCAAAAGTAAAATTGGGTAAGTTCCGTGAACCCTTCGATGATACACTATTTGAGCCATTTTGAAAGATAATATAATAGCTCTTTGCTGCCCCTGCGAACAAAAAAATCGTGAATCTTTTTGGTTATATAGAAACAAAATTTCGTGTTTATGAGGGCCAACTAATGAGCTTCCAGACGACACTTCCGCCGATCTTAATTCTTGGGCCCGTTTTTTTAGTTTTTCTGCTATTTTTTCTCGCGTAAAATGCAAAAAAGATTCATCGGAAGCCACATAGTCCACAAATATATCCACATTGGATTGACTAATATATTGCATGTTGTCATTAAGATCGCCCTTAATTTTGTCTAGTGCCTCTAGTCTTTTCCACACTAGATCGGTTGCTTTAGCCAAGTATAGCTCCGTCAGCGAGTCAAAGAGGGGGTCAAACTGGGTTTTTGGTATCTTGGTATCCCTGAAGTCTTTTAGCAGCCGGTTACGGTTCTTGAGCGCTTTTTTGAAATCAGAAATTATATCGACATTTTTTGAATCTACGGAAGCTAAAAATTCGTCGAGTAAAACTCGGCGAAATTCAGACGATTCTTTTATGAAACTTAAACTCTCCGGAGAAAACAAAACCACCGAAAATTTTTTTTGAATTTGTGCCGACGACACTTTTTTTTCATTAACGAAAAATTCTTTCGTTTTTTTTTGAATCGTCATTTTCAAATTATATTTCAAACTGTTTTGATGAAATACGGATTGAATCAAACTTACTGACGCCTTATTTTCAGACGAGTAGTTGATAAAAGATTCATTGTTCGAGTAGCGAAACGAATTTCCATTTACTAGTAAATAAATGCTTTCCAGTAAATTCGTTTTGCCTTGTCCATTTTTTCCTAAAAACACATTCAGGTTCTTAGAAAAGCTGGTTTGCAAAGATTTTATATTTCGAAAATCTTTTATTAAAATATTCTCTACGAACAAACTAGCACCTTTGAAAAATTATTTTTTGTCGGCGTTTTTTCTAGGGCTAGATTCTCATCGGCATAACAACGCACGTGTATGATAAATCTTCTAGAGGACGAATCACTCCCGGAGACAAATGATCATTCACTTCAAGTTGCACGGTAGGTTGATCCATCGATGCCAGTACATCCAGGATGTAACGAGCATTGAAACCAATTTTTAAATCGTTACCAGAGAAATCAACTTCCATTTCCTCTTTCGCTTCACCCAGTTCAGGATTATTAGAAGAAATTTCCATTTTATTTTTTACTAGATTTAACAAAACTGCTTTTGATTTTTGATTCGCTAAAAGTGCCACACGCTCTAGCGAAGTTAAGAAATCATTTTTGTTTAATTTAATTTTTTGAGTCAAGTTCTGTGGAATAAACTGTTGATAATTCGGATACTTGCCTTCGATCAAACGAATCATCAGCGTAGTCGTTCCATTGCGTAAGTAAAATTGTGATCCTTCGATAGCAATTTCCACTTCACCAGGATTTGCTTCGATGATTTTTTTAATCTCGTACAAACCTTTTCTCGGAATGATAACTCCGGCTGGAGTAATGCCTTTGCCGATTTCTAGTTGTTTATTCACCAAGCTCATTCTGTGTCCGTCGGTAGCAACCATACGGCAATTTCCAGTTTGTGAAACTTCGAAATATACACCGTTCAGATGGTAGCGAGTCTCGTCATTCGATACCGAGTAAATTGTTTTATCGATCATTTCGCGAAGCAGGTGCGAACTGATTTTGATAAATTGCTGTGGATTGTACGTTGGAAAAATTGGGTAATCTTCGTGACTAACACCAACGATTCGAGAAGAAAATTTTCCTTGTTTTATTTCTAGCCAGTTATTTTCTTTTTTAACGAGTTGGATTTTTCCTTCATCCAGTTTTCGGCAAATTTCAAAAAGGCTTTTTGTGCTTACCACCACTTTGCCAGATTCTAAAACTTTCGCGAAGACTTCGTCAGTCAAACTTACTTCCAGGTCAGTGGCAAATACTTTTACGCGGTCCTGATCTGCATCGAGTAAAACGTTTACCAAAACGGCCATGGTATTTTTTTTATCAACGATGTTTAGTGTTTTACCGATCAAGGCAAGTAAGTCTTTTTTCTCGATCTCAATTTTCATATTTCCTCGTCCATATTAAATATTAATACTATATATATAAATAACTAGTAGTAGTAGTAGGGCTGTGGATTTCGCACTTAGCTTATTAAGCTGTTGATTTTATTAACGTATCCTAGTGGATAAAGTCATTAACAAAAAAACCCGAAACCCTGTATAAAACCGCGTTTTTTAAATCCCCAAAGTTGCCGGTAGATTTATCCACACGTTTTTACACAATCCCAATTCACACCCCTGTGATATTGTGGATTCTACTCTCTAACTCTTCGATATCTTTAAAGATATCCTGATCTTTCGATTGTAGAAACTTGACTCTCTCGAGTGCGTTCATCACAGTCGTGTGATCACGACCGCCGAACGTTTTACCGATATCTACCAACGACTTATCTAAAAATTTCTTGATCAAATACATCGCAATTTGTCGCGGAACAACGATCTGTTTAGCTCGCGTCGTCGACTTTAGATCCTGAATTTTGACTTTATAATGATCAGCGACGCGTTTAAGGATCTCTTCAGCCCCGATAGTACTTTGTGTCTCGTGACTAGAGAGAATGCGTTTAACCAGATCGTAGTCAATTTGCAGGCCTTGTAATTCAGAGAACATTTTTACTTTCTTTAAATTACCTTCAAGCTCTCTGATTGAACGTTTTGAAATACGCGCAATGTAGGTCGCCACTTCATCAGATAAACGAACCGCAAATTTTTCAGCTTTATACCTTAAAATTGCAATTCTAGTTTCTAAATCTGGCATTGTAATATCCGCGATTAAACCACGCTCAAGACGGGTTCTATTACGGTCTTCTAAATCGATAATATCTTTAGGCATGCGATCGGATGCTAAAATCACCTGTTTTTTACGCTCAATAAAGGTGTTGATGGTATGGAAAAACTCTTCCTGTACGGCTTCACCTTTACCGATAAACTGAACATCATCGACTAATAAAATATCTGCGTTTTCGCGGTATTTTTGGCGAAATTTATCCATTTTATGATGACGAATTGAAGAAATACATTCGTTCATAAAGTGTTCGGCAGAAATATAGATAATTCTTAATTGTGGGTAACTCTCGCGAATATAGTTTCCAGCGGCGTGCAAAAGATGAGTTTTACCCATTCCCACCGGTCCATATATATAGAGAGGATTATAATCATCGCCGCCAGGATTCTTAGCCACGTTATAAGTCGCTGCGTGCGCAAATTCAGAATTTTTCCCTACTACAAACGTAGAAAATGTAAGTTCCACATTCAAAGGGTCTGAATTGAAAGGTTTATCCTTATTGAAAATAGCTGCATTTCTAACTGCTTGGTTCATCGGTTGCGATGGGTTAAAAATAGCTTCTTCCAATGCCTGAGGGCTTTCCGGCGGAACTGGCGTTTTATTGCCAGTTACGACAAATTCAACCTCAAACTGAGAATTGTAAAGATCTGAAATCTCTGAGTAAATTTTGTCTTGCAGGTTTTCAATGACGAAATATTGATGAAAAGCGTTCGGAACCCCTAAAACGATTTTTGGTCTAACTTCACTGCCTGCTGTACTTAAATATTCGATAGGATCTAACCAAGTATCTAGTAACTTGTTGTTTAGATTCCTACCTTTCATGTTGAACTTAACTTGATCCCAAAAATGCGAATCGATAAGCATTATAACCCCTCTGAACGTTCTAAAAAAAGATAAGAGGACAAGGATTAGCAAGGGACTATGGGCTTTTCAACACTAGTCCTATATGCTGCATTGTGAATTTTTAGGGACCACGTATCTAGTGGTATCTTATAAAATTTTTACAATGGGTAGTGGGTGCTTGATTTGATCATACTAAGTATTTTAAAGATTCCCGGGAACAACCCGCAAAACCAAGGAATGTTTCAGCAGTTACGACCGCTGGATCAAATTTCTGCTTGTAAAATTAGTTTATTAAGTACATAAAGATGAATCTAATTTTTAGTTCTGCCACTTAAGGAGATTACAATGAAAAGAACGTATCAACCGTCAAAAAAACGCCGTAAAAAAACACATGGTTTCAGAACTCGTATGAAAACTAAAGATGGACAAAAAGTTCTTAGCCGTAGACGTGCTAAAGGACGTAAGAAGCTTTCTGTAGAGATTAGTGGTAAGTAAGCCATTTAGTTCAATCAATAAAAACTCTGATTTTTTATATCTTAAAGAGCGGGGAATAAAATTTTGGGCTGCTTCGTGGATGCTAGTTAGCATGGACGGAGATTATGATCCAAGTTCCCCAAAATCCCAAATCGGATTTATATTAAGTCGAAAAGTAGGAAACGCCGCCGTTAGAAATCGCATTAAACGGTGGTTGCGACAAGAACTTGGGGAGTTTTTAAAAGAACATCCAGAGCTGATTGTTAGGTTTTCCGTGTTCATCAAGCCGATGAGCGATGATTTCTATAAAAAGATGAGTTTTTTGAGTTTCAAAAAAGTATTAAATAATGGGATTAAATTCATTAGTAAGAAACACGCCCCTAAAAGTGTCAAATAAAGCACTTTTTTTACTTCAAAATAGTTTAAAATTTTTAGGTCTATTATTGATCGGTGCTTACCGTACACTAGGAACTCAATTTATGGGTGGAAACTGCAAGTTTCATCCTTCGTGCTCTGAATATGCGGTGGAGTGTTTCCATGTTCACAATCCATTTTTCGCTATCAAGCTTGTATCAATTAGGTTATGTAAATGTCGGCCTTTTTCTCAAGGCGGTTATGACCCTGTTCCCGAAAGGAGATCTTAGTGCAAGATCAAAATAATAGTCCATTTAACGGTCGTTTCATTGTAGCCATGTTAGTGTTTGCACTTTTTTATTTTGGATGGAATCAGTACCTTCAAAAGAAATACCCAGGCTACGGTAAAAAGCCAGAAGCCGCTCAAGAAGCGGTTCCGACAACGTCGGCGACACCTACGGCAGATAAGCCCGCGCAATCGACTACAGTTGAAGCTAGTGCACCGTCGGCGGATGCTAAATCAGTCGCTAAAACGGAAGAGAAAGTATTCACCTTTGATGGACAAAATATTTCCTTCAATGTTTCGTCTCGCGGCTTAGGTGTAAAAAACGTCGAAATTAAAAACTATAAAGATAAAGCCGGTCAAACAATCAAGATTGGTGTGTCGGACACATTGGGATTATTCGAACTAAAGTTGGCGGATGGATCAGATGTTTATTTTGATGTTCAAGAAGTCGAAAAGGGCAAATATAGAGGCACCTATTCAGATGCCTCGGTAAAAATTGAAAGAAGCCTTGAATTTATTGAAAAAAATAACTCATTCAAATCGTCTACAAAACTTGTTTCTTTGAATGACAAAAACGCGCCGTCAGTTAAGTTTTTCATTCCTGAAAAAACAATGGATAATCATAGCACCTCTTGGTTGTTTCCTTCTTATGAACATCAAGATTTCTATGTGGCTCACGAAAACACTCACACCACTTTAAATTTCTCTTCAGCTAAGCAAGACACCACTGGCGAAGCTAAGGGCGTAAACTTGTTAGCGATTGGAAGTCAGTACTTTGCAGCCGCGATAGTGGATCAGTCTGACACAATTCCTGAAGCAAAAATGGCAAGTTCATTTGATAAAAAAACGGCAGCAGCTGAATTGGTTTATAAAGTGAATGACGGTATTAAGGATGTGACATTAACCCAAACTTATTTTGCTGGTCCCAAATCAATTGATATCCTTAACGAAGTACATCCTGAATTAGCACAAATTATTAATTTTGGTTGGATGACGTTCATCGCAAAACCATTGTTGTTCACGATGAAATGGTTCTTCTTGCAGATTCCTAATTGGGGTATCGCTATTATTTTGTTAACGCTAATGGTTCGTTTGTTCGTGTTACCTTTCAATTTGATGTCTTATAAATCAATGAAAGCGATGCAAAAAATCCAGCCGTTAATGACCGCGGTTCGTGAAAAATACAAAGACGATCCTGTTCGTATGAATCAAGAAGTGATGAATTTGATGAAGGAAAACAAAGCTAATCCATTTGGTGGATGTCTTCCTATGTTGCTTCAGATCCCAATCTTCTTTGCTCTATACCGCGTAATTGGCTCTAGCATTGAATTGTATGGCAGCCCATTTATGTTGTGGATTCAAGATTTAAGTGCTCATGATAAATTCTTTGTTTTACCTATCTTGATGGGTATCACAATGTTCGTTCAGCAGAAATTAACGCCGACACAGATGGATCCAATGCAGGCGAAAATTTTAATGTACATGCCATTAGTATTTACTGTGTTCATGATCAATTTACCAAGCGGATTAACTCTATACATGTTCGTGAGCGCCTTGTTCGGCGTGATCCAACAGTATGCAATGATGAAAACTAATAAAGCAGCATAAGCCTATTACTCAGGAGGAAAAATGAATTTTTTCAAAAAACTATTTGGAACGGGTAAGAAATCGTCTGACAGCCCAGTTGAGGATTTATTAAGACAAACACTTGAAGGTTTGTTAGCCAACGGTGGGTTTGAACTAGAATATGAAATCAAAACAGAAAAACAAGATGGCGATAGCTACAGTTTTGATATTCAATTGTCTGGCCCCGATGAAGAACTATTCAAAGACAGAAAAGGTCAGCTACTAGATTCTTTTCAATTGTTACTTAAGCGAGTTGTTCAGCATCATTTTCCTGAAGACCGTTCAAATGTATTAGTAGATTGCGGCGGTTATCGTGAAGAATCGGAAGCGGCACTAATCGAGCGCGCTGATAACTTGAAAGAAATTGCTATCACTCAAAACAAGGCTGTTTATTACCGCGCTCTTCCTCCGAAAGAGAGAAAAGTGGTGCACCAATATCTTTCGAAAGACACACGCGTAAAAAGTCGTTCTCTAGGTGAAGGCCTTTACAAGAAAATTAAAATTTATCCATCAAAAAATGAAAACGCTCCTGACGCTGAAAACGTTAGTGCACAAGATTAGTATATGAATTTTGGTGAAGGCAGAGATCATTTAACTATTTGCTCTGTCTCTACACCTATGGGCTACGGCGGTATTTCTGTGATCCGTGTCAGTGGCCCAAACGCTTTTGAAATCACCCAGAAATCTCTTAAGAAAAAAAATCGAAAATTTGAATCTCACAAAGCGTTTTTGGATGAGTTTTTAAACACTCAGACAGAAAAATCTATTGATGAGGTTTTAGTTCTACCATTTGAAGCCGGGAAATCTTTTACCGGTGAGCGTGTGGTCGAGATCTCTTGTCACGGATCGCCGGTTATTTGCACCGCTATTTTAAATGAGCTATGCCGAAATGGTTGTGAACTTGCGATTAATGGTGAATTTACTTACCGTGCGTTCATGAATGATCGGCTGGATTTGATTCAAGCAGAAAGCGTTCTTTCTTTGATTCATTCACACTCGGAATTGGGTTCAGAACTAGCACTTCGCCAATTAAAAGGTGAGCTTTCAACAAAACTAACTAGCATCAAAGATGATATTGTTTGGTGTTTAGCGCATATCGAAGCGGGAATAGATTTTTCTGAGCAAGGAATCTCGGTTGTTGAAGACACAGTTTTAATTAACAAACTTGAAAACGTTCAAAATCATTTCAAAGACTTACTTGATACCTACGAAACCGGACGCGTTTTAAAAGATGGGATTGTTTTGGTCCTCAGTGGTGAGCCAAATGTTGGGAAATCAAGTTTGATGAATGTTTTATTAGGAAACGATCGCTCAATTGTGTCTGATATTGCAGGAACAACCCGAGACGTAATTCGCGAAGACCTTCTATTTAAAAATTTGAAGTTCACGTTGGTAGATACTGCTGGAATTCGAGTGAATTCGAGCGATCCGATAGAGAAAATTGGGGTCGAGCGATCAATTAAAGAGCGCCAAGGTAGTTTTATTAATTTAGTTATCCTTGATGCTACGAAACCTTTGAAGGATCAGCATGAGCTGATTTTTAAAGACTTAAATTTAGAGCGCACTTTATTTATTCTTAATAAGGTCGACCTTTTGGAAAATGAACAGTTGCCCGCTAAACAGGCAGAATTAAAGGCCATTTTAGGGTCAATTATCGACGAAAAACCCTACATTTTTGATGATAATTCGATACTTTTTACGAGCTGTAAGAGCTCAAAAACTAAGCAAAACGTGCTCGGCCGAGTCTATGACTATTGGATAGCTAAGTTTGCTCATATAGAATCGGTGTCGGTTTCGAGTGCTCGACAAAGAGAAGAACTACGTCAGGCCTATGATCTTTTATTGAAAGTGATCACGGGACTAAAAAGTCAGCTTGGATCTGAATTTATTGCTTTTGATTTGAAGGATTCTTTGATGGCTCTTCAACGTACGGTTGGCGAAGTCTATGATGACCAGATCCTGGATAAGGTATTTAAGGAATTCTGCTTAGGAAAATAGCTTTGAGTAGTCAAAACTCGCTAGCTTTTCAGATTTGATCAACCGTTTTGTCATATAGATCAGTAGCTTTGGCTTCTGTTGTCTTTTAATTCTATGGTGAGCATTTAAGTTTACGTTCTTTGTGATCAGTTCGATTTTAGAAGGTTCTCAGTGTTCAGATTTGTATTCACTACTCTGTAGTCGCTTTGAGCCTCGCTATGTTTTTCCTTTTCTAAGGAAATTTTTGTAAAAAATGGCTGTTTTGAACTAGGGATGGATTTTTCCCCTATTAAGGATTAAATAGCTAACCAGTGAAAATACCTAATAGTTTTGATTTTGATGTAATTGTTGTCGGCGGCGGTCATGCGGGGATCGAAGCGTGCTTAGCCACGGCTCGCTTAGGACACAAGACTTTGCTCGTAACGTCGAACAAAGATCGCATTGGGTATATGAGCTGCAATCCAAGTATTGGTGGATTGGCAAAAGGTCACATGGTTCGCGAGATAGATGTTCTTGGCGGACAAATGGGACAAGTCGCAGATGAAACGTGCATTCAATTTAAAAGATTAAATGCGTCTCGTGGACCAGCGGTTCGCGGAACGCGCGTTCAATCAGATAAAATTAAATATTCTCGTCGCATGAAAGAAATTTGTGCGACTCAACCGAATCTTTCTATTTTAGAATCAGAAGTGAAAGCACTTGTCCTTGAGGGTAGCCACTGTCATGGAGTCATTCTTCCCGACTCATCCCAAATTTTTAGTAAAGTAGTCATTTTAACTACGGGTACATTCATGAATGGCGTTATGCATTTCGGTTTGAAGCAGATCGAAGGCGGGCGCATTGGTGACAAAGCCTCTGTTGGTTTGTCGGATCAATTAAAATCATTTGGCTTAAATGTTCAACGTTTGAAAACAGGAACTCCAGCACGTTTGCACAAGGATTCTATCGATTGGTCTAAAACTCAAGAGCAGTTTGGTGATTCTAATTTTTATCCATTTAGCTTCAGCACTCGTGAATTTCCTCAGCTACCTCAAATTGCGTGTTATTTATCTCGCACATCTGAAGAAACTCACGACATAATTCGCAAAAATTTAGATAAGTCGCCAATGTTTTGCGGAGTCATCGAAGGCGTTGGTCCGCGATACTGCCCAAGTATCGAAGATAAAATTCATCGCTTTGCGGATCGCGATTCTCATCAAACATTTTTAGAGCCTGAAAGCTTAGAAAGTGATTTGATTTATCTTCAGGGTATTTCAACGTCGCTTCCGGAAGATGTTCAAGACCAATTCTTAAGAACAATTCCTGGTTTAGAAAACGTAAAAGTCGTCCGCTATGGATACGCCGTTGAATATGATTATTTTGAGCCAACTCAAATTGAAAAATCACTCGCAAGTCGTGCGGTTTCAAATTTATTTATGGCCGGTCAGATTAATGGAACATCAGGATATGAAGAAGCGGCGGCTCAAGGGTTTTTAGCCGGCGTGAATGCCGATAAATATCTTCGAAATTTAGAACCATTTATTTTAGGACGTGATCTTGCGTACATGGGCGTGCTGGTTGATGATCTTGTAACAAAAGGAACTCGTGAGCCCTATCGAATGTTCACGTCTCGTGCGGAGCACCGACTTGTTTTGCGAGAAGATAATACTATCGATAGGTTAGCTGGTGCTTCGATGGCCATTGGTTTATTGTCCGAGGCCAGAGTCGAGGAACTTTTAAGTGTAAAAGCTCGGCGAGCTAGCCTTTTGTCGCGCCTAAAAGAGACTCGAATTACGCCGACCGCGGACGTTCAAGCAAAAATGGCGGAACTAAAAACGGCGGCTTTGTTAAAGTCGACGACTTTGGAAGAGCTTCTTCGTCGGCCTGAAATCACCACGGAAAATGTTCTGAGTTTTTTAGGTGATGTAAAAGAAGATCCGAATGTATTAGATGCTGTTGAAATTGAGGTTAAGTATTCTGGCTATATTCACAGACAAAATGAACTCATTCAGCAGGCAAAATCCTTAGAAGAATTCAAGATTCCTTCAGATTTGGTTTATTATGATGTAAAGGGTCTCTCAAATGAAGAGAGCGAAAAATTATCTCGCGTAAAACCCTTAACCTTGGGCCAAGCTCAACGCATTAGTGGTGTTAATCCTTCAGCGATTCAAGCTATGATCATTCATATCAAAGGACGCAAACTTCTGAAGGAGAATTCTCTTGAGCGCCAACACCAACAACGATGAAGCTATCAAAATACCTTGGCGAATAAAAGAATGGTTTCCTGATCTAACGGAGAAATCCATCACGACGTTGCAGTCGTATTTTGCGTTGGTAGTTAAACATAATAAAACTTTAAGCCTAGTGAGCCCCAAAACAGTGCCGGTGGCTGACGCGCTGCATTTTGCAGATTGCATTTTGGGAAGCCAGATTGTTTTAGAAGACTCGCCTGGGATTAAGGAGATTTACGACTTTGGTAGTGGAAATGGCTTTCCTGGAATAGTTTTTGGAATTTTACATCCCGAAATTAAAGTTGTTTTAATAGAAAGCGATTTGCGAAAAGTCGAGTTTTTAAAACACGTCGTTACGTCGTTAAGTATAGGCAATGTTAGTGTGTTGCACGCATCGATTGAGTCATTGCCGGCAGACTCTGTTAAGTTTGCTATTGTTAGAGGTTTCGGGAATATCTCTAAGACAATTCTTCTTGCTCGAAAGATTATGCCTAAAGGCGGCGTTTTATATCACATGAAAGGCGAACAGTGGGGTTTAGAGATAACCGAAATTCCAACCCAGTTATGTTCGATCTTTTTTCCGGCCCTTGTTAGGGAATATGTTCTTCCGTCCACTCAGATTCGCTTTGGAGTCGTTAAAACTACTAAGAACTAATGTTCCACGTGGAACATTAGTGATGGCCTCCGCCCTCCGCGGGTTTAGGCTTTTCCTTTGGCTTGCTACCGGGTTCCTCGCCCATTAATACGGGATTATAATCAAATCCTGTTTCTTTGAATCGCGCTTTTAAATCCCACGCGTTCTTCGCCTGCCTTAACTTCTTTTCAGACTGATACTTATCCCACTCGTCTGAATCGTAAGAGTAGGGCTCCGTCTTTTTGCTAGCGACTGTTCTTACATGCTTTAGTCGTTCGAATATTCGAATTTTCCAGTAGGAAACTTGCTGAGCCATTTTATCTCGCACTTTATCGAACTCAATGGCTTGGCGCTCGGCTTTTTCCTTAATGCCGGTGTTTATCTTGGCCTCAGCCGCTGTTTTTCTTGCATCTGCGGCTTTGGTTTCCATTTCTTTCATTATACGTTCGGCCTCGGCCTGTTGAGCGATCATGTCTTGATAGATTTTGTCTTTTAGCTCGGGCTTTGGGTCTTTTTGCTCGCAACCCAACAGAAACATCAAGGACGCTGCAAATAGTTGGGCGAAAAACATGTTCCACGTGGAACATTGGTGCTGTTTTTGAAGAAAAAGCGATGATTTCATATGTTCTACGTGGAACATCGGAAAAAAAGAATGAAAGCATGAGTGTAAAACGCAAAATTTTGTTGAAATATACTTGAATGAGAATAAATTTTCCCATCAGGGGGTTTCATGGCAAAAGTTATCTGCATAGCGAACCAAAAAGGCGGCGTAGGCAAAACAACCACGTCTGTAAATTTATCGGCGGCATTAGCATCTTTGGGTAAGCGAGTGCTGATCCTAGACATGGATCCTCAAGGAAATGCCTCGAGTGGTCTTGGAATTAAAAAACACGAAAGCCAAGAAAACAACATTTATCATGTTTTAATTGGTGAGAAATCACTAGCTGAAACAGTTCTTAAAACTAATAATCAAAATCTATTTATCGTGACCGCAAATCCAGATCTTGTCGGCGCAGAAATCGAATTGGTGGATATCCCGCAGCGCGAATACAAACTGAAACAAGCAATCGCAACATTGTCTGAACACTTTGACTATGTAATTATCGATTGTCCTCCGTCTTTGGGGCTAATCACTCTAAATGCGCTAACGGCCGCGAACAGCTTTTTGGTGCCATTACAGTGTGAATACTATGCCCTAGAAGGCTTGAGCCAGTTGTTGAATACGGCGGGACTAATCAAGAAATCGTTGAACCACGATCTTCATATCGAAGGCATCGTATTAACGATGTTCGATACGCGCAATAATCTGTCTCATCAAGTTGTGACGGAAATTAAAAATCATTTCGGTGAAAAAGTATTTCAAGCTATCATACCAAGAAACGTGCGACTTTCTGAAGCGCCGAGTCATGGCCAATCTATCTTTGAATACGATGGAAAGTCCATCGGGGCAATTAAATATTTGGAGCTAGCTAAAGAGGTGGAGCAAAGAACACTTGCAGCTCAACATAATCAGCGCGCATCTGAGGCGACTGCGGGAGGCATCTAATGTCTGAAGTTTCCGTAGAAAAACAGAAGCGAGGATTGGGTCGAGGATTGGGTTCTTTGTTGGGTTCAAACACTGCTCAATCCAGTGCGCCGACAGCTACTCCCGCAAATTTAAAAGCTAATATTCCGACCTCGCAAGCGGCATCCAAAAATGATGTTGCGAAAGTCCCACCATTGGCGGCTGCGCAAACTTTGTCAGAGGGAAAAATCTGGCAGATGAGTATTGAAAAGTTAAAGCCAGGTGCGTTTCAGCCTCGCCGTAACTTTGAAAAAGAAAAACTTCAGGAACTATCTCAAAGTATAAAATCTAACGGAATTCTTCAGCCCATCGTAGTTAGAAAAGTCGGCGATGGTTTTGAAATCGTGGCCGGTGAGCGCCGCTGGAGAGCTTCGCAAATGGCGGGCCTTCATGAGGTTCCCGTAATCATCAAAAATTTCTCTGACAGAGAAACACTAGAACTATCTATTATAGAGAACGTTCAGCGTGAAGATTTAAATCCAATCGAAGAGGCAGACGGCTATCTAAGACTACAATCTGAATTTTCACTTTCTCATCAGCAAATTGCCGAAAAGGTGGGTAAAGACCGCGCTACCGTATCAAACGCATTAAGATTGCTTCAGTTGCCCACTGAGATTAAAGAAATGTTAATGAATTCAGATATTTCAACTGGTCACGCAAAAGTTTTGTTAAGTGTCGATGACTCTAAAAAACAGATTGAACTAGCTAAAATGGTTCGCGATGAGCATATAAGTGTTCGTAAGCTAGAAACGTTAGCTAAGAAAAAGGCAACAAGTGATGCTCAAGAGTCGGGTTCGGCGGCAAATGTGGACCTAAATGTAACAAATCGTTTGATGGCTGGTCTGGCGGACGAGCTTCAAAAGTTGCTTGGTACAAAAGTTAATATCGACTACCATAACTCAAAAGGCAAAATCAGCATCGCATTTTACTCTGATGAAGAGTTAAGCCAATTGATCGACAAAATTAAAGAAGGATGTCAGCAATAGAAACTACTCGCGAAAACCAAGTTACCGCTATTCTTGACGCAGGCGCATCTTTTGAGGGACGCCTGTCATTTGAAGGCACCGTTCAAATTGGCGGTGTTTTCAAAGGCGAGATTTTCACTCAAGACACTATCATCATAAATGAAGGCGCTAAAGTACAAGCTCAAATCGAAGCAGATACTATTATAATTAATGGTAGCGTTGAAGGAAACTTGTTCGCTCGCAGTAAAGTGGTGATGCACCCGCCTACGGTGTTCCGAGGCACCGTTACAACTCCTAGTCTTAGAATCGATGAGGGTGTGGTATTTGAGGGCGCGTCTTACATGCCTAAAAGCTAACTGAAAACAACTCTATATATAAATGTCAAAAAAACTTTTGGACAGCGCTACCTAAAGGTGTTATTTCCAAAACTCTTTAATCACCCACCGCAGGAAGGCTTATGCTGCAACAGCTTGGAATAAATGCCACAGTTATTGTTCAGTTTGTTATTTTTATCGCTACTTTTATCGCTTTAATTAAGCTCGTATATGAGCCATTTACAGCTATTCACGAAAAAAGACTACAAAACACAAAAGGTAGCGTAGAGATCGCTGACGATATTCACAAAAAATCTCAAGAACTACAGGCTCAGTACTCTGAAAAAGCAAAAGAAGTTCATGGTAAAATTTCAGAAATTTTTAAACAGTCAAAAACTGAAGCCAGTGCTGAGCAAGATAAGATCTTAATGCAGGCTAAAGCCGAAGCGAATGTTGAGCTGGAGTCAAATCGCAAGAACTTACAAGCTCGTGCTGTGCAGCTTGAGGCAGAATTAAAAGATATGAAATCAAGCCTAGTAATGGCCATAAACAACAAACTTTTAGGTAAATCATGAGATTGATATCAGCACTATTAGTTATTTTAACCTCCTATATGGCACTCGCGGCCGACGGCCATGATGCCCATTCAAATGAGATCCCTGCGATGGTAAAATGGCAGGTAATTAATTTAGCCATTTTAGCTGCAATCATCTACAAATACGGTAAGCAGCCAGCCATTGATTTCTTTCAGGCCCGTCAGACAGACTATTTAAAACAGGCGGAAAAATCTAAAGAGTTGTTTGAGCAGGCAGAAAAAGAATACCAAGACATCGAACAACGATTAAAAACATTAAACGAAACAGCGGCTGATAGTATTGAAAAGGCTAAAAAAGACGCGGAAAATATGCGTAATAATATGATCTCTGAAGCGCAAGCGACTGCGGCTCGTATCAAAGAAGACGCGCGTATGACAGCCAAAATCGAAAATCAAAAAACAACACTGAAGGCCAAACAAGACATTGCGCTTCAGTCTTTAATGGCGGCGCGTCAAGTTCTTACAACGGATATTGGCAGCCAAGATCACTTAAAATTACAAACAGAGTTTAATAAAAATATCGAAGCGGTGAATCCATGAGTTCAAACGGCGTTTCTAAAAGATATGCTAAAGCACTTTTTGCGGTTTCTAAAGAAGCAAACTCGCATGCGCAAACGTTGGCGAGCTTGACGGCTTTGGCTGAAGCAACAACTTCGGCAGAAGTGGTTAAGTTTTTTCAAGACCCACAAGTTGAAAGTTCAAAAAAAGCGCAGGCAATCGCCAGCACTTTGGAAAAAACTAAACTTCCAGAAAATGTTAAAAATTTTGTAACATTATTAATGAGCCGCAAACGTGCAGCTGCTTTGCCTGAGATCGCAAAAGCTTACGAACAATTAATGGACGAAGAATCTGGCGTAACTAAAGGCGATGTGTTTTCAGCAAAACCTTTAAGCCAGGATGTTGTTTCTTCATTAGAAACAAAAATCTCTACTATTTTGAAAAAGAAAATCGTTTTGAAATTTAAAGAAGATCCAACAGTTATTGGTGGCGTAGTTGCTAAAGTTGGCGGATGGACTTTTGACGATAGTTTAGACTTACATTTAAAAAAATTAAAAGAAGAATTACTTAATCACTAAATTAGGAGCTTGTACTAATGGACATGGGTCAAATCAGAGCTGACGAAATCAGCCGAATTTTAAAAGAGCAAATCAGCCAGTACTCTAAAAAAATTGATGTTAGCGAAACAGGAAGCGTTTTGTCTGTTGGTGACGGGGTTGCCCGCGTTTACGGATTAGATAACGTTCAGGCCGGTGAGCTTGTTGAGTTTTCTGGTGGCGTAACAGGTATGGTTCTTAACTTGGAAGACGGATTTGTCGGCGTAGTTATCTTCGGTGAAGACCGAGCGATCAAAGAAGGCGACGTAGTTAAACGTACTAAAAAAATCGTTGAAGTTCCAGTGGGTGAAGCACTACTTGGCCGCGTAGTAAATGCGCTTGGTATGCCAATCGACGGACGTGGACCAATCAACACGCCTCACACGCGCGTTGTTGAATTGAAAGCTCCTGGTATCGTTTACCGTAAATCAGTAAGCGAACCGTTACAAACTGGTATCAAATCAATCGATTCAATGATTCCAATCGGTCGCGGTCAACGTGAGTTGATCATTGGTGACCGTCAAACTGGTAAAACTGCGATTGCGATCGATACGATCATCAATCAAAAAGGTCAAAACGTACAATGTTTCTACGTAGCGATCGGACAAAAACAATCTACAGTAGCACTTGTTGTTGAGAAACTTCGTGCCGCTGGTGCGCTTGAGTACACGACTGTTATCGCAGCCGGTGCATCTGATGCAGCTCCTCTACAATACTTATCTGCATACTCTGGAACAGCGATGGCGGAATACTTCCGCGACACTGGTCGCCATGCACTTATCATTTACGATGATTTAACTAAACAAGCACAAGCTTACCGTCAGTTATCATTATTACTACGTCGTCCTCCAGGTCGTGAAGCGTACCCAGGTGACGTATTCTACATCCACTCTCGGTTACTTGAGCGTGCAGCGAAACTTTCAGATGAAAAAGGTGGCGGTTCATTAACGGCTCTACCAATCATTGAAACTCAAGCGGGTGATATCTCTGCTTACATCCCTACAAACGTTATCTCGATCACTGATGGTCAGATCTTCTTGGAAACTGACTTGTTCTACAAAGGTATCCGTCCAGCGGTATCAGTAGGTAAATCAGTATCGCGCGTGGGTGGTGCGGCTCAAATTAAAGCGATGAAAAAAGTTGCCGGTACTATCAAGCTAGAATTAGCTCAGTTCCGTGCTCTTGAGGCCTTTGCCGCATTCGCGTCTGACTTAGATAAAGCGTCTCAAAAACAATTAGCTCGTGGTCGTCGTCTTGTTGAGTTATTAAAACAAGGTCAATACGCTCCTTTCAAAGTGGAAGAGCAAGTTGTGTCGATCTACGCAGCAACTAACGGTTTCCTTGATGATTATGCGGAAAGTGATGTTGGTTCATACGAAAAAGGACTTCTTGAGTTCGTAAAACAAAAATACCCTCAAATCCTTAAAACAATCGTAGATAAAAAAGAATTAACTAAAGATGCTGAGCAAACATTAAAAGATGCATTAGTAGAATTTAAAGCGATTTTCCAACCAGCGAGCAAAAAGTAATAAACTATGGCCAGCTTAAAGGACATTAGGGCGCAGATTGCGTCCACAAAAAACACTCAGCAGATCACAAAAGCGTTAAAGCTTGTGTCTGCGTCTAAGCTACGAAAGGCGCAAAATAACATCGTTAATATGCGCCCGTATGCTTTGTCGCTAAGGCGCGTGATTTCTGACGTCGCCGTTACCCAAAAGGTAGCGCATCCTTTGATGGGACAACGTTCGCAAGTGAACAAAGTACTTATGGTTGTTCTTACTTCGGATCGCGGTCTTTGCGGCGCTTTTAATACAAACATCAATAAGTTCGCAGAAAAATATATCAAAGATAATAAAGCTAGTTTGGAAAAATTAGATTTTATTTTTGTTGGTAGAAAAGGTTTAGAGTTTTTCCAAAAGAGAGGCGTTAATCCTGTTGAGAGCATCACTGGTCTTGATAAAGATATTTCTTACAACCTAGCTTCGCAAGTAGCTGGTCGTTTAATTAAATATTTCTTATCGGGCGAATACGATGAAGTTCGTTTAGTTTATAACGAATTTAAATCGGCGATTTCTCATTCTGTTGTTTGCGAAACACTGTTGCCAATTAACTTAGGTTTATCGTCGTTTTCTGACGAAGTGAACACAGCACGCTTTTCTAAAGATTTGGTTTTCGAACCAACTCCCGAAGTGATTGTGGAACAACTTCTAATGAAACATTTTGATCTGCAAGTTTACCGTTCTATGTCTGAAAGCGTAGCTGCAGAACATGGTGCGCGTATGACGGCTATGGAAAATGCGTCTAACAACGCTAAAGAATTAATTAATAAATTAACATTAACTTACAATAAACTGCGACAAGAGAAAATCACGACGGAACTTATCGAGATCGTCAGTGGTGCGGAAGCTTTGAAATAATATAGGAGCATGAATGGCAAACGGGAAAATTAAACAAATTTTAGGACCAGTAGTTGACGTAGAGTTCGAAGGTGGCGAGTTACCGCCGATCAATACAGCTTTACGCGTTTCAAATAAATTCATTTCTGCTCAAGAGAACAATCTAGTTCTAGAAGTTGCGCAGCATTTGGGTGACAACGTTGTTCGTACTATCTCTATGGACTCTACTGAAGGTTTAGTTCGTGGTGAAAAAGTAGCGAGCACAGGTAATATGATTACGACTCCGGTTGGTAAAGAAGCCCTTGGCCGCATTATCAACGTAATTGGTGAACCAGTGGATGAAGCTGGCCCAGTAAAAGCGAAAGAACATTGGCCTATCCATCGCGCGGCTCCTAAATTTGAAGACCAAGCGACTAAAGCTGAAATGTTAATGACTGGTATCAAGGTCGTTGACTTGCTAGCACCTTACGCAAAGGGTGGTAAAATCGGTTTATTCGGTGGAGCGGGTGTTGGTAAAACAGTTTTGATCCAAGAACTTATCCGTAACATCGCTACTGAGCACGGTGGATACTCTGTATTTGCGGGTGTTGGTGAGCGTACACGTGAAGGAAACGATCTTTGGGTAGAAATGAAGGAATCAGGCGTTATCGAAAAGACAGCGCTGGTATTCGGTCAAATGAATGAACCTCCTGGTGCGCGGGCTCGTGTTGCTTTGACGGGTTTAACTATCGCTGAATATTTCCGTGACGTTGAAAAACAAGACGTTCTTTTCTTCGTAGATAATATCTTCCGCTTTACTCAAGCCGGTGCCGAAGTTTCTGCACTTCTTGGTCGTATCCCTTCTGCCGTTGGTTACCAACCAACTCTTTCTACTGAAATGGGTAACTTACAAGAGCGTATTACATCGACTAAACAAGGTTCGATCACTTCGGTTCAAGCCGTTTACGTTCCTGCGGATGACTACACGGATCCAGCTCCTGCAACTACATTCACTCACTTAGATGCGACTACGAATTTAGATCGTGATATCGCAGCTCAAGCGATTTTCCCTGCGGTTCATCCGTTGACTTCAACATCACGTCTTCTAGATCCACAAGTTGTGGGCGAAGAACATTACAAATGTGCTCGTGACGTTCAAGCGATCCTTCAGCGTTACAGAGAGCTTCAAGATATCATCGCCATCCTTGGTATGGACGAGTTATCTGAAGAAGATAAGTTAGTGGTAGGTCGTGCACGTAAAGTTCAACGTTTCTTATCGCAACCATTCTTCGTTGCTCAACAGTTCACTGGTATGGACGGTAAATATATCGATATCAAAGATACTGTAAAAGGTTTCCGTGAAATCGTTGATGGTAAACATGATGCTCTTCCAGAACAAGCATTCTACATGGTTGGTACAATCGAAGATGCTATCGCTAAAGCGAAAACATTAGTTTAGGATTATTGAAATGAAAATGACCCTAGTAACTCCAGAAAAAAGAATTCTAACAGGCGCAGACGTTGAGTCTGTGACTGTGCCTGCGTATCGCGGAGAATTGAATATTCTTGAGGGTCACACGCCTTTAGTTACAACATTAGATACGGGTATCATGCGCTGGAAAGTGAAGGGATCTGATCGCTTTCAATACGCTGTGATTTCTTGGGGTTACTGCGAAGTTTACCCTAACGGTATCGATATTTTAGCTGAAACTGCAGACCTTCCCGAAGATATAAATTTAACGGATGCGCAAGCATTCATCGACAAAGCTAAGGCTCGTCTTGCGGCTGAGTCTTTGAGTGATGCTGATTACGCTGATCTTTCTCGCGTTGTTAAACGTGGAGAATCAAGTATCGAAGTCACTAAGTATAAAAATTAATTTCTATTATTCGCGGCTGAGTGAAATTGGCCGCGTAAGATCATGTTCGTAAATTCTGAAATTTTATCTGCTAATAATTCGTCTGTCTTAATACTGATTCCATATAAATCTAAAACTGAAAAATAACGTGCACGATTGCGTACCATCGTAGGGATGGCGTGATTGATTATGACCAACTTTTTGTTATTTAAATCAGCGATTTGATTGATAACCGCCGCCTGCTGGTTATTTTCTATTGTGACGATAAATAGATCACAGTTTGAAGTCTTAAAAAACTGAGCAAGTGATTTTGCTGGCGATGTCTTAGGATAGAAATAACCTTTAAATACGTTAGCGTCTTTCTTTCCAATTAAATCAAAAAGTTTCTTCTGATCTGATACCAAACACAGCTGTTTTTTTTCTTCCAATTGAGGTCTGAAAAAAACGGATCGCATTTTCGCATCCAGAACAGACTTTAAAAGTTGAGTTACAGGAGCAGATTCAACCGTTGTTTTGTTTGCACTGACTTTAATCTGAGGAGCTGCTGGTGTAACGCTAGCGATAGTGCGGTTCTCCGGAGCTGGCTTCGTGTAAACATACTTTTTCAAAGTCAGAATGCGACGAACTTTGTCGTTTACCTCTTCGATGCTAAGTTCCTTTTTAATGACGGCGTCTTTGATACGAGCAAATGTTTTTGATTGTTCGGTGAAAGACCATGACAGCATCACCAAGTCAGAACCTGCTTTTAAAGACTTAAGAGCGGCTTCTGATGGGGTTACCGTGCTTGATGACGACTTCATATGAAGATCGTCCGTAACGATTACGCCTTGAAATCCCAAACGCTTTCTAAGAACGTCGTTCATCAAATATTTTGAAAACGACGCCGGAAGTCCACTGGTATCGATTCCTTTGTAGATCATGTGGGACATCATCACGGCGCTGTTCGGGCCAATTTTTGCAAAATCTTTAAATGGAAGAAAATCATTTCGTTCCATTTCTATCCATGAAGCCGAGTTTGAAACCACAGTGTTGTGTGGATCCAATGTAGTAGAACCTAAACCCGGAAAGTGTTTTGCAGTTGGGATTACTTTCTGACTGACAAGACCCTGCGAATAAGCGACTCCATTTTGAGCCACACGACCGGGATCGCTGCCAAAAGATCTAAGAGCTATAAAACTATTAGAATTAAAATCAGCAATATCTAAAACAGGAGCTAGGTTTAAATTAAATCCAAGTGAACTTAACATTTGTCCGGTGTAATAACCATAATGGTAGCTAAACTTTGAATCCGTTAAATCGCCGAAGTGAAACAAGAACGGAAGCTTTGGGTTTGTCGTGATGCGATTAACATTTCCGCCTTCTTGATCAATTGCCATCAACGGTGGGATTCTGAATTTATCCATCGAATAATCCACAAGACTTGTGTTCAAAATTTTTAACTGATCGATCGATACGATATTTCGTTTGAAAATTAAAAATGATCCCACGCGATTCTGACTGATATGTTGAGCTAATTTGGCGTCTAACTTTTCTTGGGGAAACCCAACGAGTAAAAGCTGGCCGACTTTGTCGTCAATCGACATGCGACCTAGAATTTGTTCCACGGTGCTGTTTTGGAAAAAATTAGGATCTGGTGTGGGACTTACAGGAAATCTAACAGCAGCATTAGATTTAGAAACCACATTGACTACCGGCGTTTTTAGTCCCGTTTTTGGGACTTGGGCTGGCACTAAGTTTGGAAAAAAAAGACTTCCAAAGATTAGAAATGTCAAAGTAGTGGGTTTCGCGCTAAACTTAAAAAGCATACTTAATGATCGGAAAAATCACTGTGAATATGAGTGCAGCTGTTAAAAACCAGAGAAAAAACGACCAAGGTCCTAGGTCTTTAGTATTAAGTTTTTTAATATTGGCGATAGCGTTTCATTCACAGAATATCTTTTCTCAACCCGCTACCAGCACAAAGGCCAAACCAGCTGTGAAAGCATCGTCGAGCGGTCTAGAAGTCGATGATAACAGTGTTGACGACGACAGCGAGGATGAAGCTCCTGGTGCCAATGTAGTGGATGAAAATTCTGGAGACGATAGCGAAGAGGAAAACCTAGATGTAGCTGCCCCAGCGACTAATTCGACTCCATTGCAAGCGCCGGTTGTCGAGTCTGCAAACGGTGAAAGCTCGATCGATGAATCGGTTTCGAATGAAACTTCTCTTGAAGCCGGTGAAAATATAGAAGAAGCTCCGGTCGCAGAACAACCACCAGCGGAATCAATGCCTGAACGGCCGCCAGCAGAATCGGTGCGGCTGGATACACCGCCAGTTGAAACGATCCCTATAAAAACAATCCCGCAACCAGAACCCTACGTACCGTCACCAACGGCGGAACACAATCCTGTTCCAACAGAAAAAACAGTTTCAGAAGCGGACATGGTCGAAGTTATTCCTAGAGAAAAAACTGTCGAGGTTGAGCCGTTTAAAGAATATAAACCTTATCGGGAACGCAGAACGACTCATGGATTCATGTTCAACATCAATGCCGAGAATTTATATTTTCAAGACTATGCCTCTATTGTAGATCAGAAACTATATGAAGAACTGTTTGGCCAAGAGGATTTAACTCTGGTGCAAGTGCAATTGGATTACAAATTGAATTTCTTTCTTGGATCACTTGTAACCGGAATTGGCTACGGCCAAGGGACTCTGGTGGATGATAGAATTGGCGAAGAAAGAGAACTTACAATAGATAAAAAATCTATCAGAGCACAAATTTTGTTAGATAACTTAATGAAAGAGCCTTTTTTCGTTCCCTATGTCGGTTTCAATTACTGGCAATTTGGTTTAACGGAAAAAAATAACACATTAGGTACAACAAATTCATACGACACGGGAAATGGAACTTCGATGACCGCCGGATTCTTAATTCAACTAAACTGGATGGATCCAGAAACGGCGAAGACAGCTTATATGGGTGAAGGTCTAGAAAACACCTACCTAGATGTGTTTTGGACGCAATATCAGAATACAGATAACGAGCTAGATCCCGCGTTTGAAAACGACTTTAACTTTGGTGTTGGTCTAAGAATGGAATTTTAGTCTAGTATTATAGGCCGCACCTTTAAAGAATTTCTAAAATTATATTGTCACAGATATCCTATAGGTACGGGCTTTTTAAGGCCTACTACTTGTTAAGGAATGTTATGAGACTAATAAATTATGGTTTAGTTTTTGGTATTATTCTTTTTGGTTTTACTTTTGTAAAAGCAAATAAATCTAGAAATTTCCAGTATAAAGCTCCCGCAAACTTTTTAGTTGAAAGCAATCTGTTCCCTTCATTTTATCCCACAACGTACAATCACACAGGTGCAGAAAAAGTTACGATACTAATTCCGCCTGAAGTTAGATCTAAGGTTGGCGTGCCAAAAACAAAAACGGGTGAGTTAAACAAAAGTTATCTACAAGGAAAACTTAACTTTAACGAACAGTTTGGAATCAAAGACTGGATCATGAGTAGCTATAAATTCACCAACACCAGTTACGGTGAACGATTAGAAATTAGTGGTAGCTACACAAGCTTTGCCGGCGTTAAGACTGAATTTTTGGAGCATCACTATTTCGGAAAGTCGACGGTTCAATCTATTCATTTATTTTATCCATCTGTCGCGCAAGGCAAAGTGGTTGAGCAAGCAAAGCTAAGCCTACAAACATTCAATCCGAATATTAACTAGGATGAACATGAAGCAACTAATATATCCGATTACATCCATTTTTCTTTTTCAAACTCTATTTGCGACGACCGCATTTGCAGAATCTCAGGCAGTAGCAAAAGCCGCGGCATCCGGCAAAGCGCCCGAAGTAGCTGCGGTTCCTGAATCGGACCAGGCGGGTGAAGACGCATTGAAGGAAGGTATTGCGCCAGGTATTAGCAAAACGCGTTTCGCAGAAATCATGAAAATGCGGGAAACAAAACCATATTCAAGTTTGTTTGTTCCTGAATCCGCATGTGCCGGGAAAGAAAAAGTACTAGAAGGCTTTATTAACGAAGTAAACACGACAGACGGCAACGGTAATGAAACGACAACAAAATACAAAGGTAAACTGAACGAAAAAGAACTTGAGCTAGGTGATAGAAATTTTGATTTCGACAAACTTCAAGAAGCGCGTTTCAATTCCCAAAACGATGTCGTAACAAATTTATGCTTAGATAAATTTGCAGGTCAGGCTTTGGATGAATGGTTTAGTTATTTCGACGCTAAAAGCAAAGAATATGAATGTGGACTTGTATTAAGTTTAAAAGACGAAAAAACAGGTGAATACGAAGTTAAAGAAGTAGCGGGCGAAAGAAAAAATACGTGTGATATCCCGTATGGAAATGGAAAGCTGTATGACTTCTACAAAGCGCAGATGGAAAAACTGCGCGACGTAATTAATTCTTTTAACAAAAAGTCTGCCGATGCGGATCAAAAAGCGAGAGAAGCGGCCGCAGACAAATCAAAAACGCAAGCGGGTCTATGTAATGGACCTGACTGTGATCCTAAATCAGCTGAAGCCAAAAATGCAAAAACGTTTGAAAAATTCAGCAGTGAGTGGTGCTGCCAACGTTTAGGCGAACGATTTGAAGTCTTAGGATTTACGACAATGAAAGACGTAAAGCCTAATGAACGCGTGTGTAAAGAATTAACGGATAAAGATACTGATGGCGGTTATTGCGAAGGCTCGTTCTGTTTGAAAACCATTGGTGATTGTTTGAAAAATTTTGCCAGCGTTTTCTTGCGCGATTTCTTTAGCTCGTTAGTTAGCAGCTTTGATGTCCTTGGCTGGGGATCTCAGTTAATGACAATGGTAAAAGAAATTATGTCCGATCCGTTTGAAGCTGGTAAAAACATTGTGAAAAACATGTTCGGTTTTGATGGCGACTACATGGGATGCTTAAACAAAAAATCGCAATCCCAATATGTCTGCCAAATGATCGGAAAATTTGCGGGCAGTAGCGCCGGATTTTCAGCCGGTTTAGGCGGTATTTTTGGTTTAGCCAAAGGAGTCGTAGGCGGTGTAGCTGCTAAAATGAGTAAAACTGGCGGCGCAAAAATTATTAAACCGGCATTGAAAGAAGCCGGACGATCAGGCGCAAGAGCGGCAGCGGTAGGAGCTGTTTGGCCATACTACGCGGCTCGCGGTGTACTAAAAGGCGCGTGGGGCACAGTGAAAGGAACATGGAGACACTCTCCAATAATTGTCAGCAAAGCCGCTCGAAACACGGTTTCCGTGGTTCCTGAGCTTTCGGGTCGATGGGCGCAATCATATGGGAACAAGTTAGTAAATAGAGGCGGCGATAGAAACATTAGAATGGGCAACGATTTAAAAGAAATGGGTGCCGAGTCTTTACAGCGCGCCAAAGATATCAGAGCTAATGGAAGACCATCGAAAGCAGCCGAATCAACTGCCGCAAAATTAGAAGAACTTAAAAAATCTAAAGCCGAAGGCGAATCGGCAATTGAACAGTTGAAAAAGACTAAAGAATCTGAACTTCAAAAGCTAAAAGATACTGACGCAGCTACGTGGAGCCGCACCCGTACTAATGCTAAAGGCATTGTGCTTGGTACCGGCGCAGCCGCAAGTCAGTATCCAAATAATAAAAAAGCAGATGAAAAGAAAGATGGAAAACCTGCCACTGCAAAACCAGGCGATCCAAAAGTTTCTCCGCCCGTTCAAGGTGTTGGAACAGGCGAGAGCTTAGCGGCTCCGCCAGCCACTGCGCCAACTCCGGCGGGTGCGAAACCTGCGGGTGATGCTACCAAACCACCAGCGGCACCTCCGGCGGCTAGTGGTAAATCTGAAAAAGGTGAAGAAGGACCAGAGGCACCGCCAGATTTCTAATTAAAGATACTCATTCGGCGAATCAGCGACTTGTTTTTATCTTGCGCTTTCGCCGATGGATCTTTTGGATCGTTACCGTCACTGACAGAAAGAAGATATTTTAATTCTTCGTACACGGCGGACCAATTGATAACTTCCATTCTGATATTTAAACGGCTATCCGGCATAATCGAATATTTTTTTGGCTCACGAGCCGCTAGTTTAATAGCGTCCTGCGGAGAGAGTTTTGTTTTATCGCTGAAGATCAAAGATACTTTGTTGATTCCCGCACTGACATCGCGAACACCAAGGTCTTTGCACAGTTTTCTAACCAACATTACGCCGATTAAATTTACTACTGGTTCTGGAAGAGCGCCAAATTGATCTTTTAATTCGTCTTCAATTTTCTCTACATCTTCTTCGAACTTAATTTCTGCCAATGCTTTGTAGTAGCTTAAGCGCATGCGAATATCTGGAATATATTTATCCGGAATCATTGCAGGAATTTTTAAATTAATTTCCGGATCTAAATCATCTTCTGGTTCTTCTCCACGAGCCGTTGCCAGAGCTTCGTTTAATAGATCCATATATAATTCATATCCGACGGTGTTTACATGACCCGATTGCTCGTCACCCAGTATATTTCCTGATCCACGCAATTCTAAATCGTACTGAGCAATTTTAATACCGCTACCGAGCTGTGTGTTTTCCTGAATGATTTTTAATCGTTCTTGCGCATCTTTATCTAGCTGACGAGCACGCGGCAATAACAAGTAGCAATAAGCACGTTGTTTCGATCGGCCTACGCGTCCACGTAATTGATAGAGCTGCGATAAACCAAACATATGGGCCTGATCGATAAACATTGTATTAGCACGTGACACGTCCATTCCTGATTCAACGATCGCGGTACTAATTAGCATATCAATTTCGTGATTAAAGAACGCAAGCATTGTTTTTTCCAGTTCTTCTTCTGGCATTTGTCCATGAGCTACTTTCATTCGGACATTTGGTAATAGAGCACGCAGTTCATCGGCAATGCCGTAAATAGTTTGCACGCGATTGTGCACGAAATAAATCTGTCCACCACGATGAACTTCTGATTCGATGGCTTTACGAATCGTTTCTTCTTCCCACTTGCAAATAAATGTTCGCGTGGGAAGGCGGTCTACCGGAGCTGTGTTGATTAAACTTAAATCGCGAATACCTACAAGACTCATGTTCAATGTTCTTGGGATTGGTGTTGCGGATAAAGTTAACGTGTCTACCGTCGCTTTTAGTTTTTTAATTTTTTCTTTATGAAGGACGCCAAATTTTTGTTCTTCATCGACAACAAGTAAACCAAGGTCTTTGAAAACTACATCTTTTGAAAACAGGCGATGAGTTCCAATCAAGATATCAACTTTGCCTTCTTTTAATTCGACTAATGTTTTCTTGGCGTCCGTATTACTTACAAATCGATTGAGCTCCCGAATTCTAACTTCTGGCCAATCTTTAAAACGTCTTTTAAAATTCTCGAAATGTTGAAAACTAAGTACGGTTGTTGGCGCAAGAACAGCTACTTGTTTCTTGCTTTCGATAGCAAAAAACACGGCCCGCATGGCCACTTCAGTTTTTCCGAAGCCCACATCGCCGCAGACTAGGCGATCCATTGGTTTCGTAGATTTCATATCTTTGTAGATATCGTCGATCGAACGTTGTTGGTCCTCTGTTTCCTCGTACGGGAAACCAAATTCAAATTTTTGAATTTCCTTATCGTTTAAAGAAAAAGCAGGTCGCTGAATTTCAGCGCGTTTTGCATACAATGCCAAAAGTTCACTGGCGATATCTTTAAGATGACTCTTAACTTTGATTTTTGTTTTTTCCCAAGACGTTCCGCCCAATTTATCCAGCGGTATGGCGCCAGCAGTGCCTGAATATTTCTGAAGCTGTCCAACGCGATAGACGGGAAGATACAGTTTATCTTTTTCTTTGTACGAAAGCTGTATGAATTCAGAATCAACACCATTAACCGGCATGACCTTAAGTCCTTCATACTGACCAATACCATGTTTAATATGAACGACCAAATCGCCGGGTTTTAAGTCACCAAAATTTAAACGCTTGGCCTGCTTCTGAAATTCATCAGAAGAAGATAAACTGCTGGATCGACTTTTCTTGCCAAAAAAATCTTCTTCGCGAAGGAAAATAATTTTTTCATCTTCAATGCGTAAACTTTCAAAGCAAGGTCGTTGCAAGAAATGAATAATTTTTGGGTTTTGATTTTGTTCAGATAAAAACGTATCCCATTTGTAATCGTCTGCTGATACACGACGAAATTCAAAATCCATATTTTCAATATAATTTTTTAATCGTTCTGCTTGCGTCGCATTTCTTAAGCTAACAAAAACGCGATAATGATCACGCTTCCACTGCGTTAATTTATTTTGTAAAGCTAGCGTCCAAGCTTCGCTCCCAACGGTGGAAGCAATGGATAAATTAGAAAACTCTTGAACGGTGAATGATCGATAATCCAATCGATTACTTGCTGCTTCGCCTGAAATCATCGCGCTGGAATTGAAATCAATATTTGAAAAATAGAATTCTTGAGTTTCAAAACCCAGATCCAAATTCAATTCTTGTGAGCCAGCTCCCGCTAACCACTTTTCAGAAAAGAATTCTTCTAAGGCCGGACGAATAAGAGTCTTTGTTGAATTTTTGAAATCGTTCTTTAATTCGGCAAGTGCATCGTCACTGATTCTATGCATTTCAAGAGGGTCCACAAACCAAACCCAGGGTTTAGCCGAAAAGTGCTCAACAGGCAGAGACGGGTTTTCATAAAAACTGGAGATTAAAAACTCAATGCCTGGAAAATAGCTTTTTTGAACGAGTGATCGACTTAGATCGTCTATTTCTTCATGTCGTAGATCACGACCAGCCGTCGTTTTCTTAAACCGCGGCACGATGTTTTCATATTCACCATCAACATACAGGGTTTCTTTTGCCGGCGTTAGTAAGAACGAGGTAATTTCAGCTTCGCTTTTCAAAGAATCTGTAGAAAAAAATCGCAAAGTTTCAATTTGATCGCCAAACAACTCAACACGAACGGGCTTCTTTTCACCGGGTGAAAATATATCCACAATTCCACCACGAATAGCAAATTGACCGACATCTTCGACCATTGGAGCGGATTCATAACCAAGATCCGATAAATAGCCGGATAGATTTTCAGGTAAACTATCGCCAATCTTGAACAATTTTGTGGTTTCAATGAGCACATCAACAGGCATCGTCTTTTGATGAAGGCCTAAAAAAGAAGCAATAAATACTTCACCGGGTTTTGCGTTTTGTGCTCGACTTAAAAAATGTAGACGATCTTTTAAAACTTGAGGTGATGGATAGAGTCCTGAATACGGCGATACATCAAACTCGGTTAGGGTGTATACCTTTTTGTTCGGATCAAAAAACTCAATCGCATTCGCTAGTTTAGAGCAGTCGGACTCTTTAGGTAGAACAAATAAATGCGGCTGTTGATTCAGGCGACGCGAACTTGAAAAGGCTATAAAATAGGCAATCGATAGCAGCGAGGACGACCCGATGATCGAAACTTTTGAACCGGTTCCCTTGTCGGCAACGACGCGCTCAATTTGTGATTCTAAATGTGGATTCAAAGTTTCAAAACTCATCGCTACGCACCCAGTTAAACCGTTCAGATATATTTCTTGGAAATATATGTAATGACAAGTATAAATTTAGTTTGCACGTGTCTTTTTTTGGACCTGTATCGGCAAGGAGTGGGGCGATGGCGGAAGCGTCGGGAATGCCATTAGGTGGCGTCATATTTTTAACAGTTTTTTTGGCTATATTTGGAACTTTTTTAATTTTCCTAGCGCGAGCTATTGGCGGACAACGCAAAAACAACTCGGCAGCTAAGCGAGATATCTATGAGTGCGGTATTCCGGGCCAAGAAAAACGCGAAACTAAAGTTTCTGTAAAGTTCTATCTAACGGCGATCTTATTCATTCTTTTCGATATCGAAATTATTTTCATGTACCCTTGGGCGATTACGTTCCGTGATTTCATCAGCACGGGCCAAGGCGCATTTGTGTTCACATCAATGATGATATTCTTAGCGATATTTATCTTCGGGTTATTCTGGGAAATTAAATCTAAAGCCTTAGAGTGGGACTAGTAGGGGACTTCAATGGGACAAGACGTTTTTGAAATCACGATAAATTGTATCAAACTAGTTTTGATTTTCTTAATGATGGTACAGGCCGTACCTATTTTAGTTTGGGTAGAGCGCCGCGGATCTGCGTTTATTCAAAATCGTTTCGGTCCAAATCGCGTAGGGCCGCTAGGTCTTTTACAGTTGTTGGCTGATGCGGTTAAATTCTTAACGAAAGAAGATTTCGCTCCTGATAAAGCGATCAGACCGTTGTTCTACGCGGCTCCGGTGTTTGCGTTGATTCCGGCAACTTTAGCTTTTGCTGCAATCCCGATGTCGGTACCCTTAGAAATTGGTGGCTATGTATTTAAAATTCAAGGCTACGATATGAACGTGGGTATCGTTTATGTTTTGGGTGTTTCTTCTTTAGCAGCCTACACTATTTTGATGGCGGGCTGGGGATCGGCCAGTAAGTTTTCATTGCTTGGCGCTTTGCGTGCCAGCGCTCAGGTCATTAGTTATGAATTAGCTCTTGGCCTTTCAATCGTGGGCGTGATTCTGCTTTTCGGAACTTTCAATTTAACTGAAATGATCAATGCTCAACAGGGACCCCTGACTTTCAAAGCGTTTGGTCACACGGTTTCGTCAGCATTCTTACCCAACTGGGGTATTTTCTATCAACCTTTGGCGGCAATTATATTCTTTGCGGCAACCTTTGCGGAATCCAACCGTTTGCCATTCGACTTGGCCGAGGGTGAGGCTGAAATCGTGGCGGGTTTCCATACGGAATACGGCGGCTTTAAGATGCTTATGTTCTTCATCGGTGAGTACGGTCATATGATGTTGGGCTCGGCACTTATGATCATTTTCTTCTTTGGTGGATACGGTATTCCGGGTGTCACCGTCGATGACGTTCGACAATGGGCTGGCGGCTTAACTGAATCAGCAGCGACCATTAGTGTGATTACAACGCTAGTGCATTTTTTAAGCTTCTTGATCAAATTTGTATTGTTTTTATGGATTTTTATTTGGGTTCGTTGGACTCTTCCGCGATTCAGATACGATCAATTGATGGATTTGGGCTGGAAAACTATGCTGCCTTGGGCGCTTGGCAACACCATCCTTACGGCACTAGTAATATTTTTGGTTTCTTAAACAACGGAGTAGTGGAATGACCCCTGATGTTTTTCTTTTTTGGTTTCTGGCCCTCTTGATTATCGGAAGTGGCTTGGCGGTGTTGCTTTTTACCAACCCCATTTATTCAGCATTATCTTTGGCTATGACCATGGTTGGCGTGGCCGCTATTTTTATCACTTTGCAAGCCTTCTTCATCGCGGGTGTGCAGCTAATCGTTTACGCTGGTGCCGTGATGGTTTTATTCGTCATGGTTTTGATGTTGTTTGATATTAAAGCCGAGATTCAGGCGTTTTCGTCAGGAAAAATATCCGGTGCAATTAAACTGATCTCAGTGGGTTTATTATCTGGATTGATCGTTGGCGGAATTATCATGAGTCAAAAATCATTCGTTGGTGAAATGACGAAAGACGCCGTTCATTTGGCGGAGGTTCAAAAACTGAAAAAATCAAATTCCCCAGATGCTTCGACTAAAGAGCTTGGAATGGTGTTGTTCTCGAAACACATCTTTGGATTTGAAGCCCTGGGCGTGTTGCTAACTGTAATCGCTGTTGGAACTGTAGCGCTGGCTCGTAGCCGCGGAGGAACTCACCATGCAAAATAATGTATTTACCGATATTTCTCTTAATCACTACTTGGTTTTATCTTCGATTTTATTTGTAATCGGCATGGCTGGAGTTTTACTTAGACGTAACGTGATCGTTATCCTTATGTCGGTTGAGTTAATGTTAAATGCCGTTAATATTTCGTTTATCGCGTTCAGCAAATACACACAAAATGTAGATGGCCAAATTATGGTTTTCTTCGTGATGACAATCGCCGCAGCAGAAGCCGCGGTGGGATTAGCGTTAGCAGTTACAATTTTCAAACGCTTTAAAGAAGTTAACATTAAGTTTTTCGAGCATTTAAGAGGATAGGGGTTAAGGATGGATCACTCTATATTGATGGCCGTATTGTTATTAAGTCCATTCGTTGGTTTCTTAATCAACGGTGTTCGTTATAAACAGCCTACGTATAAAATTTCGGGCGGAATTGCGACAGCAGCGGTATTTATATCTTTTATATGTTCGGTTTTATTGTTCTCTGAACTGATTGGATTGCCGGCAGATCAACGAAAAATTCACGTTAAATTCTTTGAATGGTTAAACGTAGATAAATTTAAAGTCGATGCGGCTTTTTATGTCGATCAAATCAGCGGTATCATGATCTTAATTATCACGGGTGTGGGAACATTGATTCACATGTTTTCTACGGAATACATGCACCACGATAAAGGCGTAACCAAATACTTTGCCTACCTAAACTTATTCGTTTTCAACATGTTAATTTTAGTTTTAGGCGACAGTTTACTAACTATGTTCGTGGGTTGGGAAGGCGTTGGTCTTTGCAGTTATTTGTTAATCGGATTCTGGTTCACAGATAAAGATAAAGCGGCAGCAGGAATGAAAGCCTTCATCACAAATCGCGTGGGTGACGCAGCCTTCTTATTAGGTATGTTCGTGTTGTTTTCTATGTTCGGTACCTTAAATATTCAAGAGATCAATGCACTAGCGCCGACAACGGCAGAAACTTCGTGGTTAGGGGCTTTGACGATGGGAACTATGTTCCTATTCGTGGGCGCAACTGGCAAATCAGCACAGATTCCATTGTATGTTTGGCTTCCTGATGCGATGGCGGGTCCAACGCCAGTTTCTGCACTTATCCATGCGGCGACGATGGTAACTGCGGGTATCTATATGATCGTTCGTTTAAATCCAATATTCATCGTGACACCAAATACAATGTTAGTGATCGCGATTGTTGGCGCATTAACTGCATTGATGGCGGCCAGTATCGGTATCACTCAGTGGGATATTAAAAAGGTACTTGCGTACTCGACCGTTTCGCAGCTGGGCTACATGTTCTTAGCTGTGGGTGTGGGCGCGTTTGGTGCTGGGTTATTTCATTTGATGACTCATGCATTCTTCAAAGCCTTGATGTTCTTGGGTTCTGGTAGCGTGATCCACGCAATGCACGAAGAGCAAGATATTCGCAAGATGGGCGGCTTGAAAAAATATATGCCGATTACGCATTGGACATTCTTCTTGGGTTGGGTAGCGATTATCGGTATCCCTCCATTTGCGGGATTCTTTTCAAAAGATGAAATTTTATGGATGAGTTTCCATAGTCCAATGGGTCACCCGGTGTTGTGGGCGATCGGTGCTCTGAGTGCGGGTATGACGGCGTTCTACATGACTCGTTTAATGTGCTTAACATTCTGGGGCAAATCACGTGTTCCTAAAACAGTTCATCCGCATGAATCACCAGCCTTAATGACGATTCCTTTGATCGTTCTAGCGGTGTTAAGTGTCGTGGGTGGATGGATCGGTATTCCTGAAGTTATCGGTCATACATTTGGCCACATTCCAAATTACTTGATGGAATGGTTGCACCCAGTATTAAAACCAATTCCGAATTTAACAGAAGCAGAACACTCGTTAGAATGGGGCTTGATGGGCGCATCCGTGGGTATTGCTTCGATTTCAGCGTTTATCGCGTATCATTTCTACGTTAAATCGCCAGAAATTCCGGGTAAAATTGCTAACTCAATTAAACCTTTATACGAATTAGTATTTAAAAAATACTTAGTCGACGAATTATACTTTAAGACAATCATCAATCCATTGATCGAACTGTCTAGAAAAGTTTGGTTTTATATCGACGTGAATTTCATTGATAAAATTACTTATGTCATCGCAGACCTTATTAAAGGTGGCGGCGGCGTTACGCGCTCTCTACAAACTGGTAACGTGCAGGTCTATGCGATGTACATCGCTATCGGTTTAGTGATCGCGCTTTCAATTATTATAATTAAGTAGATTTTGGAGATTTAAATGCTTCTTAGTACCGTAATTTTGCTACCCCTTGTGTTTGCTGTGTTCATCGCTTTTTGGCCGCAGCAAAGAACTCTAAGACACCTAGCTTTAGGGTTTTCCATTATTGAGTTTCTGATTAGCTTAATGATCTTAAATGAATTCGATCCGGGATCAGCGCGACTGCAATTGGTTGAGAAATTCACATGGATCGAGCGATTTGGAATTCAATACTTTGTCGGTATCGATGGTATTTCATTATGGTTAGTTATCCTTACAACGTTCATCACTCCGATCATCATCTTAGCGTCTTGGACATCAATCGACACTAAAATTAAAGGTTTCCATTCTTGTTTGTTCCTTCTTCAAACAGCCATGCTGGGCTCGTTCTTAGCTATGGATGCAATTTTATTCTATGTTTTCTGGGAATTGTCTCTGATCCCAATGTACTTCATGGTTGGTATTTGGGGTGGTGCTCGCCGAATTTATGCAACGATCAAGTTCTTTATCTTCACGATGGCGGGCTCGGTTCTGATGTTAGTAGCCATCATTTATATGATGTATCTAACTCAGCAGGCGACGGGCGTGATGAGCGCAAGTTTATTAGAATTCTATAAAGTTAAAATCCCGTTTGTGGCGGGTACGTTCATGAATCAGCAAACACTACTGTTCTTCGCATTTGCTTTAGCTTTTGCGATCAAAGTGCCAATCTGGCCAGTTCACACGTGGCTGCCGGATGCCCACGTTGAGGCGCCGACTCCAGGTTCAGTGATTCTAGCGGGTGTGATGTTAAAAATGGGTACATACTGTTTCTTACGTTGGGTAATTCCTTTGTTCCCAGATGCGACAGAATACTGGTCATGGTTGTTCTTGTCTCTTGGAGTTATTGGAATTATTTACGGTGCTCTGGTGGCGATGATTCAACCAGACATCAAGAAACTTGTTGCGTACTCTTCCGTATCGCATATGGGTTACATCATTGTGGGTCTATTTGTGCTGAATCAGTATGGTATTACAGGTGGTATCTACCAAATGCTCAATCACGGTGTTTCCACCGGAGCCCTGTTCTTGTTAATCGGTATGATTTATGAACGAACACATTCACGAGAAATTTCTAAATACGGTGGTTTGGCATCAGTACTGCCAATATTTACGATTTTCTTTTTCATCATTACGCTGTCATCAATTGCGGTTCCATTAACGAACGGTTTCATTGGTGAATACTTGATCCTTCTTGGCACATTTAAAGCGGCTCCTGTGTATGCTTACTTCGCAGTGACGGGTGTTGTCTTGGGTGCAGCTTATATGTTGTGGATGTTTAAACGTGTATTCTTCGGTGAAAAAGGTGAGCTGGTAAAAGATGAACATCATCCACTCCACGATTTGAATCTTCGCGAGATTGTTGTGATGGCGCCGTTATTAATTCTAGTATTTTGGATGGGACTGCTACCGAATCATTTTTTAAATTGGACTAAATCAAGCGTAGATCACCTTGTGAATAACAAAAACAAGTACTACCTAGAAATTCACGAAAACAAAGTGGCTAAAGGATCTGAGTATGCAAATTAATATTGGTCTAGCGGATGTAATCCGTATTTCTCCGATGATCGCGATTTTTATCGCGAGTCTTCTGCCGATCACTACAAAAGTTTTATCTGGTAACAAAGAGCCAAATAACCTAGTGACTCTGATTCAAGGTATCGCAGGCTTAATAATTGGATTGGTTCTACTGACTGTGGTTGGTGGCTCTGGCGAATTAGCATTTAGTAAATCACTTGTGTTTGACTCAGTTACTTTGTGGATGGGATCCCTTGCGATTTTATCTGCAACGGGCGCTATCATCATGATGTATGAAAACTATGCAACAAACGGTCGTCAATTTGCGGAATTGATTTTCCTGGCATTGAATTCGGTTGTTGGTATGTTGATCCTGGTTTCTGCGATGGATCTTCTGACTCTATTTGTGGGTTTAGAATTAATGTCGTTGGCTCTTTACCTAATGATCGGCATGAGCCACGAAGAAAAATACTCTAAAGAAGCAGCTTTCAAATATTTCCTACTAGGAAGTTTTGCATCTGCGATCTTCTTGTACGGAACAGCCTTTGTTTTCGGGACAACAGGCTCAACAAATTTAATTACGTTCATGCAAGAAGCATCAAGCCTGGTTCAATCAAACAGATTGTTCTTATTTGGTATTTCATTCGTAATCTTAGGATTCTGCTTCAAAGTTTCGATTGCCCCGTTCCATGCTTGGACTCCGGATGTTTATCAAGGCGCACCGACACCACACACGGCATTCATGGCGACAGCGGTAAAAGTAGTTTCATTCGCTGCATTTTTGCGCGTGATTGCAACCAAATCTTTAGTTGGTTCAACGGGTTTGTTTGACGTTCTTCAGTGGATGGCCGTTATCACAATGCTTGTGGGCAACGTCGGCGCGATTGTGCAGACAAATTTGAAACGTGTCTTGGCATACTCAAGTATTTCGCATTCTGGTTACGTTCTTGTGGGTGTGATCACGGCAGGCGTAAGTGATGCAGGATCATTCGGAGCCTCATCGGTTATTTTTTATCTATTTAGTTACTGCTTAATGACATTGGGTGCATTTGCAATCGTTTCTATCTTAGAGAAAAATGAAAACCACATGATCACACTTGATGGATTAAAAGGCTTAGCGTCTCGTCGTCCAGTGTATGCGTTCTGTTTCTCATTGTTTTTGTTGTCACTAGCTGGGATCCCACCGTCAATTGGTTTCTTCGGTAAGTTCTACTTATTCAACGCCGCTGTAGGTGAAGGTTTAATTTGGTTAGCGGTATGGGGTGTGATTAACTCTGTGATCAGTGTGTATTACTACTTAAAACCAATCGTATTAATGTACATGGCAGAAGGTGAAGCGGAAATCGCAGGTCACAATCTAAGCGCAACAACAGTAACGATGATCGTATCTGCGATCTTTATCGCGGCTCTAGGCGTGCTGTCGGGTCCAATTTTCTCGGCTGTTGAGAAGAGCTTTATTAATTAGTTACAATTATAAATGTAACTAATATAAAAAGCCCACGTTAAAAGAGTGGGCTTTTTTATCACCTGAAAAATAAATTATCGGCAATAGATTGTGCCAATATAACCGCTTTCCACATCGTATTCACCTTCAAGTTCTAGTTGAACAATAGTTCGCCCAGTCACTGATCCGCGCAGAACCTTAGCAACGAAATCACCTTTTTTACAAACGTAGCCGGTGTTTTTCTCTGTGCAATCTAGAACTTGTGGTTTGCGTGACGCCGTTGATAGGGTTCCCACCAATTGTTTCGGTTCTGTTGGCCGCGAACGTAATGTTTGTTTAATGATAAATGTATGACCTGGGCTCAAGCAGCTTAGCACTGATTTTTCTTGAGCCATAGAAAACAGAGGAAGAGCTAGAAACAACGATGTGATCAACTTCATAAATGCCCCTGACAGTAGAACTATTTGTAATCCCAAACCACAGTCGCCTCAATGAACAAAAAAACGACATATAAATATGTCCATTTTGACCCCGGCTAAAAAGCCATATTCAATATAGCTAGTCCTGATTAGCCTGTTTTGAGGTAAGGACTGTTTGTCTTGGACAAGTAGCAAATTCGCGGCCTAAAGCACGTTGGGCATATATTGAAGGCCAGATTTCATCAGCACAAGAACGCAAGCTACTAGTTAGCGGTGCGTGTGCTGCCCCGGTAACAGTAAAAAATTGCCGATTTGTTTTACGTTGAACAGCAAAATGGTAAAGTGCTGTATTTAATGGTGTTGATGGATCGTTCGCACCTTGGAAGTAATAAACAGGAACGGATTCGGGAATTAGAAATTTAGCTGCATCATAAGGTTTTTTGTAATCAATACCTTCACAGACATTTTTTCCGGTTCTGCTGAGGCGACCATTTTCTAAGCTGCGGCCGTAATACCAATCACCCCATAATTCTCCACAACCGATCATTCGAAAAAATAAATTAGGAAATTGTGGATCTTTTAATTTGGCAAACATGGAACTCAACATAAGTTGGTCTTTAGCGGAAACTTTTTTTGCAAAATAGAGCTCAAGTAAATGTAGATGGTAGAGTAAGAACTGACCTTTTACAGGAGCGTCTGGAATATCGCCAATAATTAGATCACTTGTAATTAATGAGGCCCATTCAGACTTACTGAATGCCATTTCGTTTTTACCAGTTTGAAAATAATTTTTCCAACGAGGAGGAAGTTGTTTAAAAACTTTATCCCATTCGTATTGAAAGAAATAAAAATACGAATCAAAGTTATCAAATTTTTTACCAACGGTGCCTTCTAAAACTAAAGCCGTCGGTAATTCAAACTTCTCGGCTTCAATTTTCTTAACTAATTGAGTCGCAACAACGGTTCCGTATGAAGCGCCATAAATAATATAGTTTTTTAGATTCACGGATTTTAAGGCCAAGAAAATATCATTTACTACGTATTCCGTTTTTAGGTACTGAGCTAAAACATTCGATTCAATGGCGTAGTTGCAACCTTGGCTACGAGGATCGGTATAGATTTTATTGTAACCAGCAGGTACGGCACCCAGAGGAAGTTGACCAGTAGGAGATATCGACGTTTGGCCAGGTCCACCAGGGATCACAACAACCGTAGGGGCTAGCGGATTAACTATTTCATATTTAAATCGAAAATCAAACGTAGGTGATTTTGGTTTCGTTGGATCCCAAGGCACTTTAACCGTGCGAATGGTTTTGATATCTAAGCAGGGATTTTGTTGAGCGTAGGTTGAAAACGCAAAAATACCAGTGATAAAAAGTGCGATAATTTTAATCATGCCTAGGGTTTTAGCATTTTTGATAAATCTCGCAATAGGAAATTGGGTATTTGAAAGAATGACCTAAGGGCTTATAAAGAAACGATAAAATTTAGGTTTATAGGTGTTTACGAAGGGCATTTATACCCGACTTAAATCCAATACGTACGATCCTTTCGAGGATTTTGGGGCTTAAGCTAAAGTGGTCAACCATGAACATTTCATAGTTTTGGGGTCTAGGGGTAATATGAATATAATCGGTTTCTGAATTATGATTGAACCTTTGATTGAAAATTTCTAAAAGTCTAACGCGGTCTTCGTCGGGAAGGTTATTAGATTTAAAATAGGTATCGATCGTCTTGTGTATATGGCGCAAAGTATTTTGCCATTCGATATGTTTGTGAGTCTTCTGTTCTAAGACCTGGTAAAGAGCCTGATTTAAAATCACGGGAATTCCATATTTATGCAAACTGCCGATTTCATCGTTGTAATGGTAGGGCTGCATCGAAAATGACGAAATCACCAGATCACATCCCTGATCAGCGGCGATATGGGCGGACAAAGTCTCTCGAATTTCACCATCATAGTAATAACGCTCTTCACCCTTTAGATTGGGCAAGTTATATGGAGAGAAAATGGGGGGCAGCGAGGTGCTGGCCGCCACCGCTTCACTGATCGAAGCATAGTTAATCTGTTTAGTTGATGGAGTTTGCAAATTCTCTTGGAAATTCCCGAAGATAACCTTCCTTGAGTGGTTTAGCTGTGTGGCTACGATGTATAATTCTGGATCTAACGAGGCAAAGTCGTTCTCGATGAGCACATATTGGCGAAGATATTTCTCGACACCTTTGGTGGTGAATAGACCGTTCACCTTGAATCCATTTTTTATCAACATTTCTAGACCCCCGGTAACCAGGGACTTAGTCAAAAACTGCTTCGGCATAAAGTTGAGTAAGCTAGCACTATTGATATCAAAGATGCGTCTATAAGTTAAAGGGGTGAGTATTCGGAAGTCTTGATTTGAATACTCAGGACTGACGCCTAGGCCAACCTGGAAGGCAGTGATCAAGGCTTCGATTGGATAGCCAGCGGCGAGCACCGTGCTAACAAAGGCACCAGCGCTGGAGCCCACATAAAGCTGGATAGTCAGATCAGGTCGCTTTTTGTTTTTAAGCAATTTCTTAGATCCGCCGGCAAAATGAAATCCCTTTGCCTTTAAAGCCAGGCAAACACCCATATGGTAGGCTGCGGCCTTGATGCCACCACCACTTAATACCAATCCTATTTTCTTTTTGTTCCGTATTCGAATATTCAAGTTAAGGTAAATTAAAGCCTTGGAGGCCGGAATAATCAATAGCTATTCAGGCCCTAGGTGTAGATTTCACCAGATATCCAAAGATTATTCACCCATGGTTTGACACCGGATAGTCGGTTTTATATGGTCGAATGTAAGACTAGCCACATCACCAAACTGGCTACTCTTGTTAGGTTAGTTGCCTAACCGCTAAATTGGCCCAAGGACGAACATAATGTTCTCTGCCGGGTCAGATTACAGAGACAAGCAAACAAAATGAGAAATAATTTCGAGTTTTGTTTGCTTGTTTGAAATCTCTCTAATCAGGGCAACTAACAAACTAAGGGTTTTAAGAGGCATACTAGGAAAACGAATGGAAACTTGGCTACCACTGACAGATTATTCTTCGAAATACAAAATCAGTGTTTCGACATTGAGACGAAGAATCAAAGCCGATGATATTAAGTATCATTTTCAAGATGGTAAGTATTTCATTTTCGATGAACCAATTAAAAATACAATCAAGAGCGGCCCCTCCCTAAATTCTCTTGATGGTATGAGTTCAGATTTGATCTTCGATGATGAAATTCTAAATGATCTTGATACGGCGTCAGAGCCAATTGAAACTGAAAAAATGTATTCAAATCGTCAGCAGCCGGTTGTGACTCCGATGTCACAGCAAGCTTACAATCCTGACTTTTTAGAAAACTTGAAAAAATCGGCGAACGCAAAATTGCCGCAAGTAAAAATGCAGCAAGGTATAATCAGCCAACAGCAACAGCAGCAACAAACGCTGCGTCCGCAAGCGGCAATTAATATCGACGAGGAATATTTCTTTCGCAGAGAAAGACAGCCGGCAGCCCCAGCTCCGATTGAAAAAGTAGAAACTCACACCGCTGAATTTGAAAACCCAACGTTACGCGAATTCTCAGATAAAATTTCAAAAATTGGTACTAATGAACCCGTCTTAACAGCAGCGAATAAACTTCTGAACGAATTGAAAAAAGCCTACACGCAGATACTTCAAGAAAAAGAAGAGCAAATGATGATCTTGAAAGAAGAAGTGTCTGACCTTAAAACATTAGTAAAAGTCCTAGAGTCTGAGAACGATAGATTAAAGAAAAACTGGTAATCGATTTGCTCTATAGTTGGTTATGGAACTCAAACGAATTATATGCATTTTAGCTTACGTTTTGACTCTTCTGTCTACCGAATTTGTGTACGCTGACCAAACTTTAGACGAACGGGATTGCACAACGGTGGATATTTCTCCACAACTGGGTGCCGTCAGAAATCAAGGAAATATCGGTTGGTGTTACGCAAATGTTGCTGCGGATTTGTTAACATTTCGCCACAAAAACGAATTAGGTGGAAAACAAGCTTCAGCGGGATTCGTCGCGCTCACCTTTAATCAGTTTACATTGTATTTGGATCCGAACGAAGACGCGGGATATATTACACCGGCAGTTATTTTCTCGGAATTTGCGGGAATTTGCCCTCAAGCATTTCAAGATGAAGCTCTTAAGAAAAGTCCATATAAGTCAATTCGCGAACAAATTACTGCCCTTGTTGAACTGAAGAAGGCTTATGACGAACAGAGGCAAAAATCTAATACGCCTGAGTTTAAAGAACTCGAAGTTTACCGAAATTCAAAAAGTTATATCAATTTGCTTTCTGACGACCAGTTGATAAAGCTCTTAGAAATGTCCTCGGTTAAAACTTTTCCCCGAAACTTAGCGCAGAGTTTATGTAGACCCTACATGATTCGAGTGAAACCCGTTTTAAATCTTAGACCACAGTGGTATTTCACAGAGGGTTTAAAAAATTTCATTCCGTGGGTTTTTTCTAACGGACTAAATAACGTCATACCTTTTATCGCTGAGGGTAGAAAAAAAGAAACGATTGCAGCACTTGGCCGGCGAGATTTGATGAAGGAAGTTCATGAAGAGATAGGTAATAAAAATTTCGTAGCATTTAGTTATAACACGCGAATTTTTTATGACCCTAAATCTGAAAAATATAAAAAAGCGGGTCTGCATGCGTCGGGAATTGTGGGTCGTCGGTGGCATAATGGTCAGTGTGAGTTAAAACTTAGAAATTCGTGGGGAGCGAGCTGCGCTTCCTATACAAATCCAGAATTAAAAGGAAAATGTGATCCTAAAACAGGCTATGTCTGGGTGCCAGACTCCATATTTTTGCGCACCATTCATGATGTCACTTATTATCGTCGAGAAAAAGAATAGGACGCTTTATCAGCGTCCTATTTAAATAATTTCAAAATTTACAGTCTAAAATCTAAAACTTTAAGCTGCTGCTGATGAAGACGTTTTCGCCTTTTTACCAGTTTTGCCTTCGGTCTTTTTCACTTTACCCTTGGCTGATTTATCGAGTGCTACAGTGAACACTTCGTCTAAGTTTTCTGCCAAGATAAAGTTGATTTTATCTTTGAATACTTTTGGAATATCAGAAAGATCTTTTTGGTTCGCTAAAGGAATTACGATATTCGTGATACCTTGATTTAGCGCGGCCAAACATTTTTCTCTGATACCACCAACCGGAAGTACTTTACCTTGTAGAGTTACTTCACCAGTCATTGCAAAGTCGTGACGTACTGGAGTGTCTGTCATCAAGCTGATCAATGCTGTTGTCATCGCGATACCTGCTGAAGGACCATCTTTCGGGATAGCGCCTGCTGGCAAGTGAACGTGAATGTCGTATCTTTCAAAGAAATCTTCTGGGATACCAAGTTCATCCATATGAGCTTTACAGTAAGACATTGCTGCGTGAGCTGACTCTTTCATTACATCACCTAATTGACCAGTAAGAGCCAGGTGACCTTTACCTTTCATTTTAAGTGCTTCGATCTGTAGAACTTCGCCACCGGCTTGTGTCCAAGCTAAACCTTGAACGATACCGACTTGCGAATCTTCAAGTTTATCTTCACGTAAGAACTTAGGAGCGCCTAACAATTCTGGAACCGTTGTTGCGTTCACTTCGAAATGAGTAACTTCATTCATTACCACCATTTTCGCGATCTTACGGCAAACCGAACCGATTTCTCTTTCTAAGTTACGCAGACCCGCTTCGCGAGTGTAACCTGAAATTAGGTACTTTAAACCTTCATCAGTGAATGTCACTTGATGAGCTTCAAGACCATTGTTCTCTAATTGGCGACGGATTAAGTGCTTTTTAGAAATTAATAATTTATCATTTTCTGTGTAACCCGGGATTTGGATGATTTCCATACGATCTCTTAATGCTGGCGGAATATTCTCAAGAACATTGGCCGTTGCAATAAATAGAGCGTTGCTTAAATCGAAGTCCACATTCAAATAGTTATCACGGAATGTAGCATTTTGTTCAGGGTCCAAAACTTCAAGCATCGCTGCTGACGGATCGCCTCTAAAATCACTGCCTAATTTATCGATTTCATCTAGCACAAGTACTGGATTGTTTGTTTTTACTTGGCGTAAAGCTTGAACAATTTTTCCTGGCATAGCGCCAACGTATGTTCTACGGTGACCACGAATTTCCGCTTCATCTTTCACACCACCAAGGGCGATGCGATGATATTCACGGTTCATTGCGCGAGCGATCGATTTACCAAGAGACGTTTTACCTACTCCTGGAGGCCCCGCGAAACACAAGATAGGACCTTTCATATTATTTTTAAGTTTACGTACCGCTAAAAATTCTAGTACGCGATCTTTTGCTTTTTGTAATTCATGATGATCTTCATCAAGAACTTCTTTTGATCTATTTAAATCAATAGAATCGTCAGATTTTTTTGCCCACGGAAGATCAACCATCCAGTCTAGGTACGTGCGAACCATTGTTGCTTCAGAAGCATCTGGGTGCATACGTTCTAAACGGTGAAGCTGTTTTAGAGCTTCAGTTAACACTGTCTTAGGCATTCCAACCGTGTTGATTTTTTCGCGAAGTTCTTCGATCTCTTCAGATTTAGAATCATTTTCGCCCAATTCATTTTTGATCGCTTTCATTTGATCTTTAAAGAATTGATCACGAGTTGTTTTTGGAGTGTCTTCTTTGCCACCTTTAGCTTTATTTTGTAATTGAAGTGCTTCAATTTCAGAATTCAAAAAGTCTAATACCAATTGCATTCTTTCTTTAGCATCTGTTGTTTCAATTACTTTCTGAGCTTCAGTGACCTTGATACCAAGGTTAGCTGCGATTAAATCAGCACCTTTACCTGGATCTTGTAAATCATCTAATACTAACAAGATGTCTGGTAATAATGTTTTACCTAAAGAAATAATTTTTTCGATACGCTCTTTAGCTTTTTGCATTAGAACTTCATTCTCCGTTGGAGATGTCGTTCGTAAGTCTTCAATTTTTTCTACAGCAACTTCAAAATTTGGATTTGTTTTTGCGTAGTTCTTGATACGGCCTTTGGCCACACCTTGAATTAGGATTCTGATTTGACCATCTGGAACTTTTTTCATGCGCATGATCATCGCGATAGTTCCGACAGTATAGATCGAATCTGGATTTGGGTTTTCTTCATTAAGATCTTTTTGAGATACTAAGAAGATTAGTCTATTTTTTGAAAGGGCTTCCTCGACTGAACGAATTGATGACTCGCGCCCAACAACGAGCGGAATAATCATGTAAGGAAACACAACAAAATCACGGACCGGCAACATGGGAAGAGTTGGTGGTATATCGATAGTTTTATCGTCTTTGTAAGATCCACCGTTTCCGCTTCTATCATCAAAACTCATATCAGCACCCTTTATATGTACGATTTTTCTGTACGATTTTCTTACACAAATATTCGGATTGAAAACCGTTCGGCTTTAAGAGTTTTTTGCTATCTAAGGACCTGATTTTATATGATTTGAGCTGATTCTGCTGACGTAAAGTCTAGAAAAAAGGGACAAGAATGGCGACATCCCTGTCATAAATGCCTTTTATCCATAAAAAGCATTTTTTATTTTTGTGTGCTGGCAAATAAATCCGTAGATTTCTTTGCCACCTTTAGTAGTTACAGAACTCTATGGAGTTCTGTGCAGAACAACTACTGGTGTTTAATGCGAGTTTCTTCTTCGCGTTCTTCCATGCATGAAATGCATAAAGGAGCCAAAGGCCTTGCCTGCAAGCGTTTTGCGCTGATTGTGTCGCCGCAACCTTCACATTCACCGTATGTTCCTTGAGAGATTTTATTTAGAGCTTTATCGATTTCCAATAAGGCCTTCATAGAACGCTCATGAAGATGAATTGATAAATTGTTGCTTAAGTCGTTTGAAGCGACTTCGGCTTCGTCAGAAAGTTGAACGGATTCTTGCTGAGAACGTTTGAATTCGTTCGTTCGATTCAAGATCTGACTTTTTTGAAATAACAATGACTCTTTAATAGTAGGTAATAAATCTGTTAAACTTACCTGATCTACTGTTGATGTTACCACGCTTGATTCACCCGTTTGTGTTGCGCTGCCGACATTTTGAGACTTGTCCGTTTTAGTCTTTTTAGTAATTCCCTTTTTTTCAACGATAACTGAACTTTTCACTTTTTCCCCTTGTCTGAAAAATGCTATAGGCCGCTGAAACAAGGCTGAATAATACGGAGAAGAATTTGGGTGTCATCAAAAAAATGAATTTGATTATTTATTCAACACAAACTTAACGCGATGGAATTAAACCATAACAGGGCCGTTAAGTTCATGTCAGATTATTTTATTTTCCTTATGTTTGAGCAAAATGATTTTTATATCGTTCGCGAATTTCGGCACCTTCAATACTAAGTCTAGTCCATGGAATGCTTAGTAGGCGTTGTTCTTCAATTGGCTCTAGGGTTTCCTCACATACACCAAAATGATTTTTTTCGATGCGAGCTAACGCAAATTCAATTTCTGACAATTGAAAGCGAAGCCTTTCTTGATTGATTAATAAATTATACTCTTCCAGTTGAGCGACAGATTGATCGATTTCATCCCCTACATTTTTGTTGTTTTCTTTGAAACGCTCTGCCGACATTTTCATACGATTCAACAGGTCTTGCTTAGCAAGAACTAGTTTTTTTCTGCACTCATCAACAATTTCTTTGTTAACTAGTGTTGTTACTGTAGCTGCTAATGACATAAGCCCTCCTGGCTCTTAGAGTTTTGGGTCTATAATCAGGCCCTTCGGAGAGTTAGATGCACCAGACCTGTCGGTCGGTTAAAGAACGAGAAAAATAATTAAAAAAAGCCGGAAACAGACTATAAGTGAGCTTATAAGCTATTCTTTGAATTTAACAGTTTCACCTTTTTGGACGGTCAAAGTCATCAACGGGCGGAAAAGGTCTTTATTTGAAGTGGTGGAAAGGGGGCCAAAACTGCCGTCAAACTTTTTAAGTTTCATCAGCTGTTTTCCTAAATCGTCTCTGGTGTACACGCCTTGCAAGACAAGCTGACGCAAGATTAAGCCAGAATCATAAGCCGCAATTTCAAACTGTGCGGGGTACTCGTTGAAGTAACCCATGTACTCACGAACAAAATCAGAATTTGATTGGCTTGGCCCTTCTGAAATAAAACTGTCTGCAAAATAAATTGGATAGTTTAACGAAGATAAACGTTTCGCTGATCCTGGAGTATTTAAAATATTAGTGGATAGGATTTTTGTATCTTTCACACGTGAATAATTTAAGAACGCGTTGATTTGCGATATCACGCGGGCTTGATCAGGTATAAAAATCGCATCAAAGTTTTGTATTGGGGAAAGTAAATCATCTGTATTTACATTTTCACGCGCATTCTTGCCTTTTAGTGATTGTTTGAATGTGCGCAATTTTTGATAATATTCATCTTTGCGAGCTTCGATATAGTACGTGCCAACTAAACGTTGCACGACCGGTCGGAAATCTGTTTCTTTCGGGTCATAAGTCTGTGCGGCAACTACGTCTCCACCTTGCGCCAGAACCTCATCCCAAAATAAATTTGCGTACTCGACTCCGTAGGGATCATTCGGGTACAAGATAGCAAATTCGTGCATGTCCATTTCTGTCATTGCCGTTCTTACTAAATGTCGAACTTGCATTTCTGCAGTTAGCGCATTTCGAACGGCATTAGGGTGAATGTCATTTAAACCTTGTTTTTGAGATAGATAGATAAATGGAACATTGTATTCAGAGGCGATGGCCAATTCAGTTCCGACAGTTTTACTTAAGACGCCGCCGACGATCGCGATCACGTTATCTTCTTTAACCAATTTTTCCACACCTAACCGAGCCAGATCTGATCGACCTTCACTGTCCACGATAGCCAGACGAAATTTTGAAAAACCTTGGTGAGTACCTAAGCCCAGCTGAAGACCACGTAACACTTTTTGTCCAACGGCGGCGCTCTTGCCAGTCAAAGGCAGAACCACGCCGATTGTCTGTGCGGACACACGAACCGTCGCCTCCATATCTGCGATCACACGTTGAGATGAAATGGCAATTTCACTTTCGGGTAGTAATTCTACCACGGAACGATAGTAGCGTTTACTTTCTTCAATATTGTTAGCCATGAGTTCAAGTTCTGCGAGTCTAAACAAAGCATAACCACGTAAGTAGCCATAGTCTGAAGAGCGAGCCACCGTGTGCAATTGGTCTTTAGTTAAGCGTGCGTTCAGAATGTCGATTGCTTTAGATTTATAGTAGTCCGATTTTTTAGCGTCGGTATGAGTTGTTGATAATCCAGATGCAATGCCGAATGCGTCCCAGTAAGAACCTGCTTTTTCTAATTGAACGAATTTATTTTCATCCGCTTGTAGTTTAGCAACCGTATTTGGATCACCTGCAACGATTTCTGTTTTAGGATCAGACTTTGCCGCTTGACCACCAATAGCAACAGGAGCATTTTTTACTGTCGATTTTTTGGTGGGAGAAGTTTGCGTCGGTGTTTGCGTTGATAATTCAGGGCGCTGAGTTTTGATATTCGATGCGCAACCTAATCCTAATAGAAAAACCAAATTTACAAGTGCCAATCGTTTCATAGACATTTAGTATGAATCTAGAATGATCAGAAGCCAAGCTAAGAGCTTGGCAAAAGAAGTGGCGCGCCACAACGAGCGCACCATAGGCTATGATTTGCTGTATTTAGAAAGTTTCTGGACCTTTTCTTTATACTCTTTAATCAGAGGTGTCTCAGACGCTGTTTGAGATAGCTTACTTAGTAGCTCTTTTTCTGCAGCGGAAACTTCTTGTGGAGTATCAACCAGAACTTTAATTAACATATCGCCACTGCCAAAGCCGCCCATCTTAGGTAAACCTTTACCCTTTAATCGTAAGGCCTGACCGGTGTGGGTTCCCGGAGGAATTTTAATTAAAACTCGACCGGTTAATGTTGGTACCTCTAAAGAAGTCCCTAAAATCGCATCGATGTAAGAAACGGGAAGCTCCAGAATGATGTCGTTTTCGTCACGTTTAAATAATGAGTGTTCTTGAATTTGCAGAATCACATATAAATCACCAGCTTGTCCCGTTGGTGAACCATCGCCTTCACCAGTTAATTTTAATTTTTGATTATCTTTTACACCAGCGGGAACGGTGACAGCCAGTTTTGCATTTTCTTCTTTAGTTCCTGTGTTACGTAAAAACGAAATTACCTTTTCGCAGCCTGCTGCCGCCTCTTCTAATGTAATACTCAATGTGTAACGTAAATCCGCGCCTTTTTGATTACGCTGTCGTCCACGCGGACCGCCGGCTCTGTTAGCACCAAAGACTTCGCTAAACACATCACCAAATATGTCTTGGAATGGGTCGCCACCGTTGCTGCCAGAATAAGTACGGCCAAAACCGCCACCAGCACCACCGCCAAATGGTCCGCCAGCGCCACCACCAAACGGATTGCCGCCTTGTGAGTGACCAAACTTATCGTACATTTCACGCTTTTTCGTATCGCCCAGTGTTTCATAAGCTTCGGTAATTTCTTTGAATTTATCCTCGGCTTTTTTATCATTCGGATTACGATCAGGATGATACTGAATCGCAAGCTTGCGATACGCTTTTTTAATTTCGTCATCCGTAGCACTACGAGAAACACCTAGTAATGCGTAGTAATCTTGTTTAGCCATTATTATGCATCCATTTTTTGAGCCACAACAACTTGTCCGGTTCGGATCACTTTGTCGTGAAATTTATAAGGTTTTTGAAATACACGTGCAATGTGCCCAGGAGGAACTTTATCAGTCGCTTCAGCACTTAATGCTTCATGAATGGCTGGATCGAATGGTTGACCCTCGCTTGGAACCTCAACGATTGAATGCTTGCCTAACAAAGTTTTAATTTCCGAGGATGTCATCTCTATACCCTTAACGAAAGTGGCAAAATTTTCAGCGGTTACATTCATAGATAGAGCCCGTTCGAAATTATCTAAAATTGGCAGCAAGTCTTTTACAAATCGCTCGGCGCCGTATTTTTGTAAATCAGAACGTTCTTTAATGGCTTGACGTTTGTAATTATCAAATTCGGCTCTCATATAGAGTAGATCGTTTTTGCTCTTTTCAGCTTCTACTTTCCATTTTTCGACAAGAGACTCAGGGGCTGCACCGTTAGCATTGTCTGCCGTGTTTTCTGTAGAGTTTGTGTCAGAAGAGTTTGGTGATTTGTCGGATGTCAAAATAATCTCCATTTAATGCGTTTAAATTGTGTATTAGCCCAATTTGGGCGTGGCTAAACAGCTATAGAGATAATTAGGGGACGGTTAAGTAAAAGTCAATTTTTCAAAGACCCAATTGCTGATCAGTTTACCCTTTGAGGTAAGGGTGAACCCTAACTCAGTTGACTGGACCAAACCACGCTCTTGTAACGAGTTTAATTCTTTATACGCACTGGCCACGGACAGCGCGCTAAATTTAGCCTCTAAATCTGATTTTATTAGTCCTTTAGCACGGCGTAAAGACGTGTGGCAGAAGTCAGTCAATGACTGATTTTCCTTTAAAGTCTCGAAATAAATGTCGGCTAGCTGGGTTGGTAGCTCTAGTGGTTGCAGATCGTTGATTTCTTGCTGATAGATCTTAATATTGTTCGGGTTCCAAAAACGATTTCCCCAAGGAGCTTCGGGTGAAGATTTTAAATAAGAATGGCTACTAAGACCAATTCCCCAATAGTTTTGATCGCTCCAGTAAAGATAGTTATGCTTTGATTCATAGCCGGGACGAGCATAATTGGAAATTTCATATCGGTTATAACCATTGTTTGAAAGTGTATGTTCGATACGTTCAAACATTATCATTTGGTCATCTTCTAAAGGACGATTTTTAGAAAGCGGATGACCTTCGGGAACAGTTAAATAATAGGGACTAATATGTGGTGGAAGAATTTCCAAAGCTTGACTAAGGTCGTGATCCAATTCGCCTATCGTTTGATGAGGCATTCCAAATAATAAATCAAAATTATAATTTAAATTATATCGCTGTAACAATTTAAGAGATTCAATTGTGTCGTTGACGGAATGCTCACGATGAACACGTTTAAGATGAGCCTGATTAAAGGTCTGCGCGCCAACACTAAAGCGATTAAATCCCAACTTTAGATATTCATTTAGTTTTTCTTCGTTCACTGTGCCAGGATTCAATTCCATTGTGAGTTCGGCGCCTGGACTCAGCGGATACCCAGCACTTGCTAAGGCATTGATTATTTGTACAATATCTTTAATGGCAAATAAGCTGGGAGTGCCGCCACCAAAATAAAGAGTATCAATTGATTGAGATTCTTTACCACGCAGAAAAATAGATTTCTTGAGGTCAATCTCTCGAAGCAAAAGCTGAGTGTAATCGGTCGGAGGCAGAATCTTAGATTGCTCGTAGGTAGCGAAATCGCAGTATGTGCAACGCTGAATACAATAGGGAATGTGCACGTAAACGCCAAATGACATAGGAGTGTATTAGATTATGTCCAAAAAATTTCAACTAAAAAATGGTTTAAAAGTTCTTCTGATCGAAAGTCATAAATCCCCAGTAGTTTCTGTTCAAATGTGGGTAAAAACTGGAAGTGCCGATGAGGTCAAAAAGCAAGAGGGTATTTCGCATTTTATAGAACATCTGGTGTTTAAAGGCACAGAGAAGTTCAAAGTCGGAGAAATCGCTGCGATTGTAGAAGGCTCCGGCGGTGAATTGAACGCCTACACGTCGTTTGACCAAACGGTCTTCTATGTAACGATTTCAAAAAAATTCGCTAGTGTAGGCCTAGATGTTATCAGCCAAATGATGGGTTTTCCGACATTTGATTCAACAGAAATTGATAACGAGCGCGAGGTTGTGATTGAAGAAATTAAACGTGGAGAAGATTCTCCTCAGCGCCAAATTGGGCAATTGTTATTCTCTACGGCTTATAAAAAACATCCATACAAAGTTCCAGTGATTGGTTATGCGGACAATATTCGCAAAGTTTCAACAAAGACAATTAAGAATTATTTTGAAAGTCGTTACGTTCCTAGAAACATGTTTCTTGTGGTTTCCGGTGATTTCAAATCCGCTGAAATGAAGAAAGAAGTTGAATCATATTTTGGAAAATTCAAAGACTTCAAAGTGAAAAAAGTAAAACGGATTAAAGAACCTGTGCAGACGAAACCGGCCATCACAATTAAAAAATCTGATTTCCAAGAAACACTGACATACGTGGCATTTAAAGCGCCTAACGTTAAGCACAAAGACATTCCTGGATTAGATGTTCTAAGTTTGATTCTTGGCCAGGGCGATAGTTCGCGCTTGGTGCACAAACTCAGAATTGAGGAAGCGATAGTTAATGGTACTGGTGCATTTACGTTTACTCCGCAAGATGAAGGATTGGTGGCCTTCTCGGGTAGTCTGCAACCAGCAAATTTAGAAAAATATTTGTCTATTCTGGTAAATGAAATCGCCGAAATTTACCATAACCCGCCATCGTTTGCTGAAATTCAAAAAGCAGTAACCAATATTGCAAGCGAGCAAATTTATTCAGTGGAAACTGTGGACGGGTTGGCGCGCAAAGCCGGTTCGCAAGAATTTTTCATGGATGATAGCGAATATTTCAAAAAATATCTAGCCGCCATTTATGCCGTTAAGCCAGCCGATATTGTCAAACTAGCTAAAAAATATTTTGATCCAAAGAAGATTACCATTGCAGTACTCTCTCAGCGTGCCGAGGCCGATGTAAAAAAAGTCATCGTCCAGTTCATGAAAGATTTGAAAGAAGCTCTGAAAGATAAAAAACGCGTACATACAAAGCCAAAAGAGAAGCCGAAGAAAATTCAGACTTTGAAATTCAAACACGATTTAGCCGCAAAATCGCCAAAAACAGAAAAAATCCAATTAAATAAAGGCGTAACGTTGTACTTACGCGAACAACGAGAGACACCTACTTGCAGTATTAAGATGGCCTTCCTGGGTGGAACGCGCATCGAGGGTGAAAAACTAGAAGGTCTATCAGAACTGTATTCGCGCGTGTGGCCAGCGGGCTCAAAAAACCTCACAGAAAATGAAATCAATTTGAAACTAGATACACTAGCATCATCCATGAGTTGTTTTTCTGGACGTAATACGGTTGGTATTTCGGGCGAATTTTTATCGACATTCCAAAAAGATATGATGTCGATGATCACTGACACTGTTCAGTCACCTACGTTTGACGCAAAAATCATCGAGCGTGAAAAACAAATTCAAAAAAACCAAATTCAATCGCAAAATGATAATCCTTCACAGGTCTGCATAAAAGAATTTATGAAGATGATGTTCCCCAATCATCCGTATTCTAGAGAAGTGTTAGGAACGAACGACTCATTAGATTTAATTACGCGTGACACGATGTTGGATTACCACAAAAGGATTTTTAATTACAAAAATGTTGCGATCTGCGCGGTGGGTGATTTCGACAAAGAAAATCTTGTGGATAATTTGAATCAGTTAATCACTGCGATGCCAGAGGGTAAAAAACAAGAAAATGTTTCCGGTTTGAGCAAGGTAGGTTCCGATCAGTTTTCGTTTAAAGAACTTAAAAAGGAACAATCACATATTATTGTGGGCTATCGTGGTTTAAGTTTTAAGGACGAAGAACGCTACACACTGGATGTTATTCAGTCAATTTTGGCGGGACAGGGTGGTCGTCTGTTTTTTGAACTGCGCGATAAAAATTCCTTAGCCTATTCCGTATCGCCTTTGAAAATGGCGGGTATTGAAACGGGTTATTTTGGAGCTTACATCGGTTGTTCGCCTGAGAAATCTAAAAAAGCGATTCAAATGATTAAGGACGAATTTGCTAAACTATGTAACACAAAAGTTGGCGCAGATGAATTGGTCCGATCACAACGTTACCTTGCAGGTAGAAACGATATTGATTTGCAACGTAAAGGTAGCATCTGTAACAGCATTTTGTTCGACGTTGTGTACGGACTGGACGCGGATGAAACCTTTAAGTCATCAAGTCGTTATTTTGAAGTAACGGCAGAAGATGTTCAGGCTCTAAGCCAGAAAATATTTTCACAAAATTCAGTAATTTCAGTAGTAGGACCTAGCTTTTAATAGCTGTCCTACTTTCTTACGATCATAAATTCACGAGGCTCGGTTGATGCCGAGCTTTCCACATCAAAACTCATTTGGGTAATTTCTTGTCCATGACTGGTCAACACATGAACTTGCCATTCTCCTGGTTGGTAGTTGGCTTTAAAAGCATAGCCACGAAATCCTGATTTTCGACCGCCCACGACCTGGAGCGGGATTTTATCCGCAGAAATCCAATCACCTTTATGATTTTTTTGTGACCATTGAATGTAAATTTGATCTTGAAATCGAGTAGGTGAATAAATCTGGGCATAGTAAAAGATTTTATCACCTGCGCGAGCTACGAAACGTTGGTCGCCGGAATGCCAGAATCGCCACCACGGTCGTTCGGTTGATAAAAGATATTCGCCATTTTGTTTTTCAACGTTGTGATAGATTCCTTGTTCAACAACACTTAAAGGAATCGGCGGAATCCATCCCATAATATAAAAAACTAAAAATAATGCGATAACCGATCCTGCTGGTGCAAGGACGACTTTGGTTAAGGAATAGTGATCCGGAATTTTTTTAAACAACAGTCGGTACATTCCATAAAACACTCCGCCGGTGGCTAAAATCGCTAAGGCTAGTGGTGTCCAACCCACAAAGCCAAGAACAATAGGAAACAGAATAGAGAAAAATGAAAAAATACAAACACCAAACATCCCGGCTTTAATACTGATGTTAGATTTTTTTACGCCTGGTAATTCATTTGCACACAAAACCAAAAGCATAACACCTAAAAACAATAAACTATGTAATACGGATGCACTTTTAATATAGAACAACGAATACAGACTTAATAGTGAACCGAGAATGAAATGTAGGATCAAGGTTCGGTATTCCCATACGCGTGCGGTTTTTGGCCCAGGCTTCCATTTGAATCGCCGGAATAAAATTTCATAGTACAAAATAGTAAAAATGATTCCCAGGTAGACGATTTGCTGAAATATAGAAAACACGTCGTCAATTTCGGACATTGTAATAATATCGAAAATAAAACCGCCAACGAAAACAATTACGTCGAGCTTGGTTTCATTTTCTTCATAATATTTAAGAAATTTATTTTTGTAGTCTGTGATCATATTCGCATCCTGGTAATTAAGATTCATTTAAGCCAATCTCTATATGAAAGTCTAGTTGGTATTTTGGTTAAACCGACCGATAATGTTCTGTTATAAGGAGCGCCACCATGTCTAAAGAATCAATCAATTCATTGTCAGAAGCGATTGCTAAGCTAGAGTCTATGTCACAGTCAAAGACAGAGAAAATTCGCGAGCATATTGAAAAAGATTACGAAGAAATTAAAAGCGCTCTAGAAGACATGCGTCCCTACTTTGACGAAATTAAAAACAAAGTAGAACAGGAAGCCAAGGCCAAGAAAAACCAAGTGGAAACCAAGGTGAAAGAAAATCCATGGATTGTAATCGGAGTCGTCGGTTTGATTGCATTTTTCCTCGGAATATTTTTAGGGCGAAAAGATAAATGATATTTAACGTTCTTTCTATTCTATTAAAAATATTTGAAGGTCATCGCTTGATTCAGGAATCTAAGAAGAGGGGTGTATTAATGTACCTTAAGATTCTGCAAGCGGTTCGGACAAGTATTGTTGGTGCGCTATTGGTTGTTTTTGCGCTTCAAATATTTGTATTTGCAGTAGTCGGAGTTGTCCTGACAGCGATTTATTTAGCCCCGTTTGAAGACGACACCAAGGCATGGATTCTCTTGGGCCTTTGCGGAACCATAGTGCTGTTGGTGGGGGTTGTTCTAACTCATATATTTTCAGAAAAAACTTGGTTCAAACACTCAGGTGCAAGCCAATTAATCCCAAAATGAGATTCTCCAGAAATCTTGAATGAAATTATCCACACCTGGATGTCAGTCTGCCTTCAATAATTCAAAAATCCTCCGAATATAAACAGGTGTTTGACACCACAGGAGAATAAATGAAAACCATTTTAGCAAGTGCACTAGTATTCCTAAGTTTAAGTTCAATGGCTGCAGATCTTCCAGCAGAAAAAAAAGCAGCGTTAGATAAACAAGTTGAAGTAATAAAAAGCTGGGCTGCCAACAAAACAATTGTTGACGCCGTGAAAGCCTCGAACAACGCGCCAGAAAGCAAAGATATGACCCAAGACAAGTGGGCAAAACTAACAGTTTTAGATCCCGCCGTTCGCAGTTTTACCAAAAACGCGGCAGCTGAAGAGTTGAAAAAAAATAAAGGACCTGCTGTGGCTGAAGCGTTTCTAAACAACGCTGAAGGCACAAAAGTAGCGTTCTTAGGAAAGACTTCAAACTGGTCTCATAAAGGTAAACCTAAACACGATGATCCGATGGCAGGAAAAACGTGGGTTGGTAAAGTGGAAGTGGATGAATCATCAGGTAAATCGCAAATCCAAGTTTCAGTGCCGGTCGCAGACGGGGGTAAAAACATTGGAAGTTTGGTTGTTGGTTTCAGTGTCGACGATTTAAAGTAATTATACGTTAGGATGAACTATGAGCTTCAAGAGTGTTTCAATTCAGATATCAGTGATCTTGTTAATTTCAGCAGTTGCCGTTGTTTTGATAGGATTTACCTCGGGGTATATTTCTTCCAGCAGCTTAAGCAAGGTTATTAACGCAAGTGAAAGTACATCAACTGATTTCTCCGAAACCGTGAAGCTCGCGGATGATTTAGATGAAGTCCACCTTTTAGTTGTTTCGCTTATTGGTCAAAAAGATGTTGATAAGTTAGAAAAGCAGGTGGAGGAATTCACTCAAAAAAGAAAAAAACTAAAAGAAGAAATAAAAAATTGCGATCACTGTCATGGCGAAGTAGCTATGAATTTCGCTGAATATGACAAAAAGTTAGATTTTGTACTCAATGAAAAAATCTTAATCGGTAAAAGCGCTGAGGCTACCGACTACTTCATCTCAATTTTATCGCCAGAATTTACAAAAGTTTCGCATGAATTTGGAGCTATTCAAGCTGATTTAAGAAACAAATTGTTAAAAAGCCTTAACGAGTCCAAAACAACTCAAGCTGAAGCAAAAGTAATTCTTATCGTCGCAGGTTTGATAGGAGTCATGCTGTCTCTGTCAGTAGGCACGACTATCGCCATGAACATTAGAAAAAAATTAAAAAGCGCAGTTAAAACGATTGAGATAAGTAGTGAATCCCTGGTGAGCTCGTCAGGCAGTTTGCGTGGGTCCAGCGTTGAACTGTCAAAAGCTTCAACAACAGCGGCGTCATCGTTAGAAGAAACTGTGGCGACTTTGCACGAAATATCAACTTTAATTGAAAGAAATGCAGATGGCGCCCAGCAAGGAGCCGAAATTGCTAATTCAAGTTACACGATTGTTAATGACGGACAGAAAATTATTGGTGGTTTAATGGATTCTATCGGTAACATGACCGAGTCATCTAAAAAGATAAATGAAATCATTGGGATGATCGAGGACATTTCATTCCAAACGAATCTTCTAGCATTGAACGCGGCGGTTGAGGCGGCACGGGCTGGTGAACAAGGAAAAGGTTTTGCGGTAGTAGCGGATGCAGTTAGATCGCTGGCAGCGAAATCATCAGTGGCCGCTAAAGAGATTTCAAATTTAATTTCGGAGTCTAGTCGTAGTACGCAGGAGAGCTTGGAGCGAGCTGACCAAGGTAATAAATTATTCGGACAGATTTTAGGTTCGGTTCAAAAACTAAGTGTAATCACTAAGGAAATCGCCGAAGGTAGTAAAGAGCAGGCGCAAGGTGTTCGCCAAATTTCACAGACCTTGATACACCTGGATACAGTTTCGCAAACCAATGCTAAAAATGCGATGGAGTTCACGGGAACTGCAGATCAAGTTTCAGCAGATACTCAATCACTTACGTCTTCGATGGTTGAACTTTCGAAACTAGCGGGCTAGGTACAACATCCCCGACTAGGTAACTCTTACCCGATTGACAGTAAAATAAATTCAAGCCAGCATAGATTTCATATATAGGAGATATATGAAATCACTAGTATTAAAAACAACTCTATTAACGTTTGCATGTTCTGCTGCCTTTGCGGGGAAAATCAATCTCGATGCAAGAACAGAAATGGAATCATATAGCACGAACGACAAATTAGGAAAACCAGCGTATTCTGTTTTCAAAATTAGTCGTCTGAAACTTGATTTTCAAGGTTCGCTCGGTGAACTAAACACATATCGTGTTCGTCTAGATCCATTGAAAACAGCAGAAGCCCCAACAACAAGTAACAAACGTTCCGGCGCGGGACCAGATGTGGATTTTGCATTCTTAACTCACAAACTAAATGATGAGTGGAATTTATCGATGGGTAAAATCATCACGGGAATGGGCGGCGCGGAGGCGATGAACAATCCGGGTGATATTTATTTACGTTCAGTAGCTGGTGATGAAGTAGGTGCGCTATACTGGCCGGTAGGTATGCAAGCGCAAGGTGTTTGGGGCGACCATAAATTAAATGTTAACGTGGCGAACGTAACTGAGGATGTAACTACGGGTGGCAATGTTAGCAGCACTAGCCCAATGTATGGGTTAACATACCTAGGTAAATTTGCTGAAGGTGCCATCCTACCAAGCATCAGTTACCACACTGAAGATTTTAAAGATTCATCGACTGTTAAACAAACTCGTAACTACATAGCCGTAGGCGCGAAGTTTTTAGTTTCTGACTTTGAAATTGAAGCAGATATGTTAAGTAACACTAGAAAACCAGACCCACAAGCAACTGGGAAAGCTTTAGATACTACATCCGCTGTTGCTTTAGTTCGTTACAAAATGGAAACGGGATCTGTTCATGTAAAATACGAAAGCTCAGCAGTTAACACATCTACAGGTGTGGATACTAAAACTAAATCTGACGTAACAGGTTTGACTTTAGCTTACGAATTTAAGCCAATCAAAGACGACAATTGGAGATTCCACGTAGCGGCTACTCAAAAAGACACTAAGCCTGAAAACAGCGACACTCAAACTGAAAAGAAAGTTCTTGTTGGTATGAGAATCTTGGCTGACTTCTTGAAATAATTTCGAGAGATTATCTGGTACAAGGTTGTGTTTCATTCCGAGACACAACCGTTCTCCATAATTCAATCATATACTATCCATCATAATTTCTATCTGATCCTGGCGTTATTTTTAGTTAATTTTCTTCCGAAAAATTATTATAATAAAAGATAAGACGGGTTTATGAGCGCTGCTATAAAGCAAGATATAAACATTCTAATGAGTTCTAAAGACTATTTCGGTCAAGCTCTTGACGACGCCTTCAGCGCGCGAAAAATAAAAACAGAAAATAGAGTTAAAGGATATCTAATCGAAGTCCTTGAATTCTATCTTGATGCGAAAAATCTTTTTGAAAAAGAAAACGTAGATGAAACAGGCAAACGTAGACCAAACACGTTGGCAGAATTATATTTAACAGCGGCCAATGCCGAAACTCACCAGAAAATTGAATTGCTAAAAAAGTTAGGCGACAAGTCTTTATACATCAGCGGCTTTTTCGGTGATTCGCTACAAAGAAAAATTGTAGATATCGACTACTATGTCAATATGGGCGGGGCGGCTTACGGAACTTTGTCTAAAGCGGTAGATAAGAAAGATCCGTTACGAGACGTGTTCGACACCATTTCCAAACGTTTCTCGGATTATGTTGAAGCTCTTACTTACATTAGCCAAAAATCGATGATATCAAACAATCAAAGTTTGTTACGCTTGTACGATCGTTATTTACAAACGGGATCAAATTTAGCGAAGGAAAAATTGATCGAAATGGGTATCGTAACATTATCCAGTGATCAAAAAAACCCGCTAAAACAGGAAAACTAGGACCCCTTGGTCCTACCCGGCTATCAGTCTAGCAAAATACCTCAGTGACACTTAAATACAACGCCTCTATAATTTGGGACAGAGCCATCAATTGGTTAGCAGAACAGCGCTTTTGATCGCATCAAAGTTGGGACGGATATGTTTGGCCTTGGAATGAGTGAATTAATATTGTTAGGTGTTTTAGCGCTGATTTTAATTGGCCCAAAACAATTACCTGAAGTCGCGCGCACATTGGGACGATTTCTCAATGATTTAAAGCGTAGCGCTGATGGTTTAACAGAAGATATTAAAAAACAAGCGCGCGTCGATTTGGATTTTGATAGTCTAGACCCAAGAAAACAGCAAAAAGAATCATCGCCAATTCCTATCATGAAAGATCCTCGAGCTAACAATTCTCCGCCGCCTGTCGATGAAAACTTACCGAAAAGTGCCGCAGATTTTAAAATGGAACCGCCAGATCAAATGACTTTTGCATTTAATCCCACTCCAGAGCCAAATCCAACGACAGTAGCAGAGCCAAGTTTTAATCCAGAAAATCCACTCAACAACGGTCCCCATAGTACTACACCGACAACTTCAAATAATAACGGCGAGAAAAAAGACTAAATGGAAGAAAATCAGAACGACGATACAATTGATCAGAATATGACATTGACGGATCATCTGACGGAGCTTCGTAAGCGGTTGGTCTACAGCCTGTACGCACTTTTAGTCTTTACGGCGATCGCGTACGACTACAGCACGGAACTGTTCAATTTTATTAGGCGTCCTATTGAAAAATATCTTCCATCGGGTGGTTTGGTGTATACGGCACCAATGGATAAATTCGTTGCCCATTTTAAACTTTCGATTGTCGCTGGAGTGATTGGATCCTGTCCGTTCTGGTTATATCAGTTGTGGAAATTTATTGCTCCTGGATTGTATAGAAACGAACGCAAATACATGACGAGTTTTATTTCAATCGGCTCTTTCCTGTTTATTTCAGGAGTTTGTTTTTCTTTCTATGTGGCATTGCCAATGACATTTGATTTTTTATTCAGCTTTGGCGGTGATCAAGATAAACCCATGATCACGATTGATCACTATTTAGATTTCGTTAGCCAGTTTGCAATTATGTTCGGGGTCTCTTTTGAATTGCCACTGATTCTGACTTTGATGGCTATGGCGGGAATAGTATCACAGCGATTCTTAATTGATAAAGGTCGTTATGCTGTCATGATTTTATCAGTTATTGCTGCTATCATTACTCCGCCGGATGTGATGAGTATGGCGATTATGCTAGTGCCGATGATTGCACTTTACTATATCGGAATTATTATGGTTGGATTTGTTCAGAAGAAAAAACCCAACCCCTAGGGTAAATAATTAAAACAATTTCTCCCTTAAAAAGATGTACTGCATTGCTAAGTATTCAGCGGCCTGATTTAAATCCGCAGTGCGCCCATGTCCACCTTCCGTATTTTCGAAATATCGGTATGGTTTGCCCATTGATTTTAACTTTGCCGCCATTTTACGAGCGTGTCCTGGGTGAACGCGATCATCTTCTGTTGATGTGGTAATAAAAATTTCCGGATACTTTTCTGTCGATTTCACGTTTTGGTACGGAGAATATTTCAAGATATAATCACGTTCGGCGGGAACTTCTGGAGATCCATATTCGGCCATCCAGCTGGCTCCGGCTAAGAGTAGGTGATAGCGAGCCATATCCAGAAGTGGAACTTCGCAGACGATAGCATTAAATAAATCAGGTCGTTGAGTTAACGAAACACCCATTAACAAACCACCGTTACTGCCACCCATGATACCTAGATGGCGAGGCGAAGTGACTTTTGTTTTAATTAAGTCTTCTGCTACCGCAAAAAAATCATCGAACGCACGCTGACGATTTAGCTTCAGTGCCGATTGATGCCAGCTAGGTCCAAACTCGCCTCCACCTCGGATATTAGCCAAAACATAGGTGCCACCATTTTCAAGCCAAGCCTTTCCCATTACGCCGGAATAGTTTGGTTGCAAGGCGACTTCGAAACCGCCGTATCCGTAAAGCAGAGTAGGATTCTTGGAATCATCTTTCTGTTTTTTGTTGCGTACGATGTAGTATGGAACTTTTGTTCCGTCTTTGCTGGTGGCCCAGCGCTGATCAACAATGATTCCGTTCGCGTTAAAGAATGCGGGAAGCGATCGAATTTTGGTCATTGAGTGGTTTTCAAGACTATATAACGTCGTTGGTTGATTGAAGTTTGAATACGTTACAAGGATTTGATCAGAATTATCCGCGGTCGCCATTAAACTAGAATTGCCAACCGTTGGTAATTTTAAAGGTAGCATTTTATTTTTTTCTGAAAGTTCGAAAACATTTGGATTAACTTGATTAAGTACTGTTAACCAGCGTTTGTTTTTTGAAAAATTAATGCTGCTGTAAATTTGCTTTGGAGTAGACTGAAATACTATTTCAGGTTCAATTGCACTGGTTGGACTTGATAGGATTTTTGCTATAGAAATTTTAACAAGCACGCCCGATGGAATTGTTTGCTTTTCTGTCTTTAATTCGCTTTTAGTTAAATAGTAAATATCGCCTTTAAAAATTCCGTCAATTTCGCTATCTCTAGGGATAGGTAGCTTTTTAGTTGTTAAATCGGACGCCAACAAATAGCTATCTGATTCGTAAAAATTAGTTCGGTCATTAATAATAGTGTAAGGTGTTTTGTCATCATGAATTGTCCACACCCACATACCCATATTTTTTACAGGCGAATCTAAAAGTGGTTTTGCATCAGCCAAAGCTTGTTTGCGTTTTAATACTTTCACAGCACGTGGATAGCCAGAATCAGTCATTGAATCAGGGCCGAAACTAGTTCCCACCACAAGGGTGTCTTTATTTAACCAAGTTACGGTCATTTTTGCTTCAGGAAGAAAAAATCCGTCGGTGACAAATGTTTTTGTTGTCAGGTCAAATTCGCGCATTACGGTAGCGTCTTTGCCTTTTCTAGAAAGGAATACAAGCGCTCGAGAATAATCTGTTTTCAAAATTTCAGTACGCTTTAGTACCCAACTTTCGTTTTCTGCTTTTCCTAACGCATCGACATCAATCAGAACATCCCATACAGGATCTTTCTTTTTAATTTCAGAAATTTTAGTGCGCCTCCAGAGGCCTCGGGGATTTTTTTCGTCGGTCCAATGGTTGTAAACGTATTCGTCAACAATTGTAACCGCCGGAATTTTTTCTTTGCTCGCCAAAATGCCTTTGATGCTGTCTTTAAGTGATGCAAATGCAGGATTGGCCTTTAAATGTGTACTAGATTCCAGATTTTCATTTTTCACCCAAACCATAGATTCGTCGGAACGAATGTCTTCTAATTTGATAAAGGGATCATTTGTTACGGCGGTGGTGGTTTGCTTGGAATTCGTGGATGAGCACGAAACAGAGAACATTAAAACAGCGGACGTTAGAACAAATAAAGCTCTAAAAATCATAGTTTTCCTCTTGGATTGGGTTGTCTAAAAAATCTGTCGGAAAAGGCTACAGCTGTCAAGCGAAGTGCAGGGAGCAACTCTGAAAACCTCTTTCTTTATGGGTATTTAGGCCGGGATGGGGGTGCATTAATTGCAAGCCAAATGATTGTGATAAAACTAGCGATTCAATTACTTCTTCTTAAAGCCGGTCTGATTTCTTTGTTTGTCTGTGGGATCGGCCTTTTCGTCAGAGCTGAAAGCGGTGCTAAGATACTTCAGCTGCGCCCAGGAATGGTCACGCAGCCTAAACCAGAAAATCAACTTTTAACGCTCACGGAATCTATAGAAGCATTAGAAAAAGCCCGTGCGAGTATTGGTAATTCAACGGATTCTAAATCGGAAATTCTTGCAGCGATAGAAGGGGTGGGTGCCGATCAGTTTGAGTTTGATTTCATGCCTCGTGAAACAATCGACAATCTTATCGCCAGTCTTTTGCGATTATACGGTCGGGATGAGGAAGTTTCCGCAGCTATTACGAACAAACTGAGTGAGTTAAGTAAAAATAAAAATGGTTTTCTTCGTTTTCTTAGTTATCAACTTGAACTCAAAATTTCTCTGAGTTCAGTAGATAATTTTCCAAGGTACCTGCCCATTTTTGAATCAATACAAACACATTCATCGCAATTAGATATACTTTGGGTAATGTACTCTAAAGCGTTAGAGCCTGGTATCCGACAAAGAATTTTCAAACAAATTTATAACGTATTGATGGACCCCGATTTACAGCATAACGGTCAGTTTTCGCCGGACCATACAGTCGCATCAGCCATTCGCAAGCTTCTGAAAAGTGTAGGTGATAGACCACTTGAAATAGAAGAACTGAATAAAATATCAAACCTGATCGCACGATTTGAAAAGATCAAAAATTTAAGTGGATCCTCCATTCAATATGTTCTCTCTTCGATTGTTCGTTTAACGGCACAACACCCTGAATTTGAAACCAAACTAGCAGAATACGTAAAAAAGACCTATCAAATCAAACCATTGCTAGAAGCGCTTCAGGCTCAGTTAGAAAGAAATGTTCCCATTTCAGCCGTACAGGCGCGGGTATTAAAAAGCCTGCCTATTGAAGATGAAAAGCAAAAAAAATGGCGAATAGAATTATTACGGGGAATGGAGACGGGAAATATTTATCGAATTAAAAGAGCGACACCAACATGTCACTCTTTCTATGGCTTATAAGGCAGATTAAGGAGCTTCAAACTTAATCAAAACCGCACCAGATTCAACGCTGGCGCCTTGTTTAACACAAATTTCTTTAATTTTAACTTCACGAGTTGAGCGCATTTCGTTTTCCATTTTCATCGCTTCCATAATCAACAATGGTTTGTTGGCTGGAACAACGTCACCTGGCTTAACAAAAATCTCGATCACTTTACCTGGCATACCCGATTTTAGTTCATTTGTGCCAGATCCGCCGCCGCCTTTTTTCAATGATTCATGAAGTAACATTTCATCATTGAAAATCTTGATACTACGGAAAGAGTTTCGCGCAAACACGGTGTACTCAGTATCTTTACCAAGAACGTCAATCAGGTACGACTGACCTTGGAAAAGAAAGCTGATGTATTCTTCAGCGGTTTTAAAATCACTTTTTGAAATCGTGTGGTGCTGCCATTCAGCGCCTTGAGGCTGAAGTGACACATTCCAGGTGTGACGATTTTCAGAAACATCTACTTTATATTTTCGGCCTTGAATTTCTGCTTCAAAATACATGATCGACTCCTATGCTAATCGCATCGACAGCTTGCGACCGATACGTTTCCAGTTAGAGGTGATATTCAAATGTCTGACGTCTTTTGATTTACGACTGTTGTAGGCCGTGATCGCCGCAGCGATCAAGAACACAGGATCTTCAATCTGTTTAAACATCAACGGTTCGATAACTTCAAAATTCTTCTCGATAAACTGAGTTGTATAAGAGGCATCACGGAACGTGGGATGATCCAAAATCGTTTTATGTAGAACGATATTAGTTTTGATTCCTGTTAGTACGAATTCAGAAAGCGCCCGTTGCATACGTCTGATAGCAGCTTCGCGGGTGTCGCCCCAAGTAATTAGTTTTGCAATCATCGGATCGTAATAGATAGGAACTTCATAGCCAGGGTAAGCATAAGAATCCACGCGCATAAACGGACCTTGTGGATGGCGACAGGCGCGAATCACACCCGGGTGCGGTTTGTAAGTAACTGGATCTTCAGCACAGATGCGAGTTTCGATAGCGTGACCTTTAATTTTCACATCTTCTTGCTTGAAGCTTAATGGGCGACCCGCAGCTACGTAAATTTGTTCTTTCACTAAATCGATACCTGTGATGGCTTCCGTGATTGGATGTTCCACTTGCAAACGTGTATTCATTTCCATGAAGAAAAATTCTTTAGTTTTGTTGTCAAAAATAAATTCGATAGTTCCGGCGCCTACGTAATCAATTTGTTTAGCTGCACGAACTGCCGCTTCCCCCATTTTTTGGCGAACAGAGTCTGGAACAGACGGCGATGGAGCTTCTTCAATAATTTTTTGGTGACGGCGTTGAACTGAACATTCGCGATCAAATAGATGGCAAACATTTCCGTGTCTATCGCCGAATACTTGGATCTCGATATGCTTAGGATCATTTACAAAACGTTCCATGTACACAGTAGGATCTGCAAAGTAGTTTTGGCCTTCTGAACGGCACGCACGAAACGCGCTCTCGAGTTCAGAATCTTGGCGAACGACACGCATGCCTTTACCACCACCACCGGCAGATGCTTTGATGATAACAGGAAAACCGATTTCGTTCGCGATTCTGCGTGCGTCTTCGATAGTATCGATACCACCATCAGAACCAGGAACTGTGGGAACCTTAGCTTTCCTCATCAATGCTTTGGCTGACAATTTATCACCCATGGATTCGATGTTTGCCACCGTTGGGCCAATAAACGTGATCCCTGCGTCAGTGCAGGCTTTTACGAAGTTTGAATTTTCAGAAAGGAAACCATAGCCAGGATGGATCGCATCCACTTTGGCTTCCTTTGCGACTTCAATAATTTTTGGAATATTTAAATAAGACTCTTTCGAAGGAGCCGGACCGATGTTGTACGCTTGATCGGCCAAGAACACGTGAAGACTGTCACGATCCGCATCACTGAATACTGCAACAGATTGGATTCCCAATTCACGGCAGGCGCGAGTGATACGAATAGCGATTTCACCGCGATTCGCAATTAAAATTCTCTTAAATGGTATTTTATCCATAATGTCTCCTCCCCTAAATGTTTATTAAAGGGGAATGTTCCCGTGTTTCTTAGCTGGATTTACATCTTTTTTATTTTTCAGCATTTCTAGCGCATCAATGATACGTTTACGAGTCAATGCTGGTTCAATAACTTCATCCGTGTAGCCAAGTTCTGCGCTGACGTATGGGTTGTTGAATTTCTTTTCGTACTCAGCAATCAAGCGCGCACGCTCTGCCGCTGGATCTTTTGCTTTTTCGATTTCCGCGCGTGAAATAATACTAACCGCACCCTCCGCACCCATCACCGCAATTTCTGCAGATGGGTAGGCTAGGTTCACATCGGCACGTAATAATTTTGAACCCATAACGATGTAAGCCCCACCGTAGGCTTTACGAGTTACCACAGTCACTTTAGGAACCGTTGCTTCGGCGTAGGCGTAAAGTAATTTAGCACCGTGAGTGATGATTCCGTTCCACTCCTGATCTTTGCCGGGCAAGAAGCCAGGAACGTCTACGAAGCTGACGATAGGAATGTTGAAAGCATCACAAAAGCGAATGAAACGAGCTGCTTTTCTGGATGCTTCGATGTTTAAACAACCCGCCAGAACTTGCGGCTGATTACCAACGATACCCACTGGGCGCCCGTTGAAACGCGCAAAACCAACAACGATATTCATAGCGTAGTCTTTATGAACTTCTAAGAAGTAGCCTTCATCCACGCACTCAGTAACGACTTGTACGATGTCGTATGGTTTCTTTGGATTGTCGGGAATTAAAGTGTTTAATGCTTCAACGATGCGATCTGGGCGATCGTTCGTTGGCAAAATTGGAGCATCATCCAGATTATTCGCAGGCAAGAAGTTCAACAATTCGCGAATCATCAATAGACATGTTTTATCATCATCCACTGCAAAATGCGCTACACCTGATTTTTGCGAATGCATGCTAGCGCCGCCCAAATCTTCTTTAGTTACATCTTCGTGAGTGACTGTTTTGATAACGTCAGGACCAGTTACGAACATGTAACTAGATTTGTTAACCATGAATACGAAGTCAGTGATACTTGGTGAATACACGGCACCGCCAGCGCACGGGCCCATGATCGCCGTGATCTGTGGGATCACGCCACTGCTTGTAACGTTGCGAGTGAAAATATCAGCGTAACCACCCAAAGATTCGATACCTTCTTGAATACGGGCACCACCTGAATCATTGATAGAAATAAATGGGGCACCGTTTTTTCCCGCAAGATCCATCACCTTGCAAATCTTGTTTGCTTGCGTGCGAGACATCGATCCGCCGAACACGGTAAAGTCTTGGCTGGAAACGTAAACTAATTTTCCATTCACGCGACCGTAGCCCGTGATAACACCGTCACCAGGAGTTAGTGTTTTCTCCATGCCGAAATTAGTGCATCTGTGAGTCATTAAACGATCTGTTTCTACGAAACTGCCTGGGTCAAGCAATACGTCTAAACGTTCGCGCGCTGTTAAGCGGCCGCCTTTTTTGTGTTTAGCAACGCGGTCTTCACCGCCGCCTTTCATGGCGTCTTCATTTTTTCTTTCTAGCTCTTGAATTTTCAAGAGGTTCAAATTGGTTTCCATCGATACTCCTGGAACAAAGTTTAAAAATCAGAATGTTAAAATTAAAATTAAAATTTTATGGATAGCTGCGACCATACAAACGAGGGAACGGAATAGTTTCACGTACGTGAGGCAATCCGCAAATCCAAGTCACTGTACGCTCGATACCTAAACCGAATCCGCTGTGCGGGAATGAACCAAAACGACGAAGATCCAAATACCATTGGAAATCTTTTTCATCTAATTTGTGTTCTGCGATTTTGGCTAATAATTTTTGGATGCTTTCTTCGCGCTGACCACCACCGATAATTTCGCCGTAGCCTTCTGTGGCTAGCAAGTCGCAACCCATTGCATACCCTGGTTCTTTTGGATCTTCCTTCATGTAGAAGGCCTTAATTGCTTGTGGGTAGTGATGTACGAATACAGGTTTATCAAATTTAGAAGAAACGATGGTTTCATCAGGCGCACCGAAGTCATCACCGATGATGAATTCTGGATTTTCTTTTTTGATAATTTCTGCCGCTTCTTTGTAGTGCAAGCGTGGGAATGGTCCCTTGATCACTTCAAGCTTGCTCATGTCACGTTCGATCACACGGAATTCTTCTGCGCGATTTTTGATTGTGCGTTGTACGATGTATTCAACAAATTGCTCAGCCAATTCCATGTTGTCGTACATATCGTTGAACGCAACTTCAGGCTCAACCATCCAGAACTCGATCAAGTGACGACGAGTTTTAGATTTTTCAGCACGGAATGTAGGACCGAAGCAGTATACTTTTCCCAAAGCCGCAGCGGTTGCTTCCATATAAAGTTGACCGGATTGTGATAAATACATCTTTTCGTCAAAATATTTAGTTTCAAATAAATTTGAAGTTCCTTCACACGCGCTGGGTGTAAAGATCGGAGCGTCCGTCAACGTGAAACCACGGCCATCAAAGAAATCACGAATAGCTGAGATGATTTCATGACGAATGCGCATGATAGCGTGTTGACGTTTTGAGCGCAGCCACAAATGACGATTTTCCATTAAGAAATCGGTTCCATGATCTTTTGGGGAAATAGGATAATTTTCAGAAGTGGCAATGATTTCTAATGTTTTTGCTGCAATTTCAAAAACATTTTCATGTTTGGGATGTTTTTTTACAGTTCCAGTAATTTTGACGGAACTCTCTTGAGTCGCTTTATCAAATAGTTCCATCGCGGCGTCTTCGGCTTCGCCTTTGAAAAATACGCACGGAACAATTCCAGTTCCATCACGTAATTCTAAGAATTTAACTTTTCCAGAAGAGCGGGCTTGATAAACCCAGCCTTTTAACTCTACTTGCTCACCAATATGATTCTTTAAATCACTAATAAAAAATCGCATAAAAACCTCGTTGCAATTTTTTATATGATTTAAGGAATTAATCCAACCAAAATCCCTTAGAAAAAACCCCTCGCAAGGAGGGTTTTGGCGCTGCGCTTAATGATTTAAGTAATTGTAAGCCTTTAGCAAATTTAGGCGTCCACGAGAGACGACGCGAAATTCGTGATTTGGTGTGATGTCCACCGAGTTGATCAATGCCTCTTTGATCTGGGGTGCGGTGGCTTTTGGAAAAGCGCTCATTAAAACAGCTGCCGCACCTGTTACGAATGGCGCCGCCATACTTGTACCCTTAAGGTAGTTGTATTTTTCGCCTGGTACGGTGCTCATGATGGAATCACCCGGAGCCGCCAAGTGCACTAAGTTAAAGCTGCTGTTAGAGAACGACGTCATGTAATCGTTAGCATTTGAAGCGCCTACAGTGATTTGTCCCGCAATATTAAACGCTGCAGGATAAGTAGGGTTGTAATCTAAATCGCGACTTTCGTTTCCAGCCGCAACGACAATCAAAACACCTTTGGCCGAAATTTCGTCAAAAGCGTCCTTCAATGTGGCCACGCACACACTGCCTCCCCAGCTGGCGTTAATGACTTTGGCACCACGTGAAACTACGTAATTCATAGCATTAATAGCGTCACTTAAAGATCCAGAGCCGTCATTCGAGATAAACGGAGCTGCCACGATTTTAGCATCCGGCGCAACACCTTTCATTAAACCACTGTGATCAGAAGCAATGATCCCAGCCACGTGCGTTCCGTGTTCATTTTGAATTGTGTAGTTCGCCACACCTGTAAAATTCATGCTCGAGTAATCATCAACGTAGCCGTTTCCATCGTCGTCTTTACCGTTGTTGGGAATTTCTTTCGTGTTAATTAAAATTTGATCTTTAAGCTGCGAGTGAGTCACATCAACGTATGAATCTACTACACCAACGATCACATTCTGTCCGGTCGCATTTTTGCTCCAAACTGAATCCGCTTGGATCATTGTTTGACCCCACGTTTGATCTGCCGTCGTCGTATTATTCGGAGTCAAAGGCTCTGTCATACCGTGGATATCATTCGAAGAATAAAATTGAACTCTTTGATCGTAGTGAATTTTTTTAATTTGAGACAAATTCTTTTCAACAAATTCTTTTTTGAAGTCTTCTTTTGATAAGCCGCTTTCGGTAGTGAAGGTCCCGTCTTCCCAGCTGACTATGTACTGATTTTCAATTGTTTTTGAATTGCATGGATTCGATGACTTCTCGACGAAGACATTATCTGCTGTTTTTCCACTTTCCTGCGCGCAGGAAATTAAGAAAATAGCGGACGCAACTAATGATACTATCCTTACAACATCCATGTGTAACTCCGTAGCGGTGGTCCCTATATTGATGACTCGCAAGGGGCCGGTTCTGGTGAACTCATCGACGTAAAAAGCGCCGCGGGAGAGTCTATGATTGCAAAACTAGACCTGAATCGAGTCGCGGGTTTCATTGGAAAAATAGGGTGAAAAAAAAGAAGCAGGTTATTAACCGGTTAGGAAAAATCGACTTTAAAATCATTTTGAACTAGGAAAAAAAGTTCATCGAGGATCTATTGTCGACCTAGCATTTAGTAGAGTGCATTTCTAACTAGATTGTAAAAACAGATCTCTGTAGAATGTAAATTCCACTCGTTTTTAGGAGTCACCACCATGACACTGTTTCAAGTTTTAGTCGTTATTTTAATGGCCACGCAGATTTCATTTTCAAAAGACGAAAATTTAATTCCATTGCGGGACTTTTTTAAAAACCCAGATTCAACTAACTACCAAATTTCACCGGATGGTAAGTGGATTTCCTATCTAAAGCCCTACGAGCGTAGAATGAACATACACATCAAGGAAAATAAAGACGGCGGTCAAGAAGTGCGCTTAACAAGCAGTACAGATCGCGATATCGTAAATTATTTTTGGAAAGGAAATGGTCATGTAATCTACATGCGCGATTTCGGCGGTGATGAAAATTTTCATGTGTTCACGGTTGATATTCAGGCAAGAACTGAAAAAGATGTAACGAATTTTCCAAATACGCGTGCTGAAATTGTTGATCCGATGGAAAACGTTAAGGATGACGAAATCGTAATTTCGCATAACATGCGCGATAAGAAAGTTTTCGATGTTTTTAGATTAAATGTTAAGACAGGGAAACTGGCGCCACTGGCTCAGAATCCGGGATCGATCATAGGCTGGATAACGGATCATAATGGAAAATTAAGGGTAGCGGTTGAATCAGAAGGCACAAATTATAACATTTTGTACCGGGATTCAGAGGGGCAGAAGTTTTCTAAAGTTTTGACCTATCCGTATAAAGATTCATTCACGCCTTTATTTTTCACTTTTGATAACAAAAACCTCTACGCTGCCTCCAACTTAAATCGCGATAAGGAATCGCTTGTAGAATTTGATATCAAAAGCAAAGAAGAAACAAAAATTATCTATCAGCATCCCGATGTAGACGTGAATGTTTTAACGTTTTCTAAGAAAAGAAAGGTGCTAACTTCTGCACGTTTCATCACCTGGAAAACAACGGCTCAGTTTTTTGACCCAACAATGGAAGCAATTTACAATAAGGTCGCAGAGAAATTGGTCGGCAAGGAAGTTCGCTTTGTGTCGACGACTAAAAACGAAGATTTATTTATCGTGCGATCAATTTCTGACCGCTCGTTGGGCGCTTTCTATCTGTATGATTCAAACCGCGACGAACTGAAACTATTAGCTCAGGTAGCGCCATGGTTAGAAGAAGATAAACTAAATCCTATGAAGCCGATCAGCTACCAATCACGCGATGGTTTAACCATCAACGGCTACTTAACGTTACCAAAAAATAAAAAAGCTAAAAACTTGCCAATCATCGTTAATCCTCATGGCGGGCCATGGGCACGTGATTTCTGGCAGTACAATTCTCAGGTTCAGTTCTTAGCTAGTCGCGGGTATGGTGTTCTGCAAATGAACTTCCGTGGTTCCACTGGTTATGGAAAAGCGTTCTTACAGGCCTCGTACAAACAGTGGGGTTTAAAAATGCAAGAAGATATCACGGACGGTGTTAAATGGCTTGTTCAGGAAGGAATAGCAGACGAGAGTAAAATCTGCATCTATGGCGGATCTTACGGTGGCTATGCCACATTGTCGGGTTTGGTGAAAGATCCAAATCTATACGCGTGCGGAATTGATTTTGTGGGCGTTTCAAATTTGTTCACATTTTTGAATACCATTCCCCCGTATTGGACAACAGAACTAGAAAAATTCTACGAGATGGTGGGCCACCCCGAAAAGGATAAAGCTCAGTTTACAGCCACATCGCCCGCACTAAACGCGGATAAAATCAAAGCTCCATTGCTCGTAGTCCAAGGTGCAAAAGATCCGCGCGTGAACAAAGCAGAATCAGACCAAATGGTTCAAGCGTTAGAGAAACGTGGCGTGAAGGTGCAGTATATTGTTAAAGAAAACGAAGGTCATGGCTTTAGAAACGAAGAAAATCGCATTGAATTTTTTGAGGCTATGGAAGTTTTCCTTAAAAGGCACATCGGAAACTAGGCATAGTGCTTGCTAATCCTTGTAAGCAAGTTTGGGAGTTCGTTTTACCGCACTTAAAATTGTAATCTAAGAAAGATTTACATGAACGTGCCGTAAACAGACACTTTCGGGTTTTTATGGGGATTATATGTTGAGCACTTTGTTTATCAAAAAAATATTCTATTTCTTCACAACGGGCACGCTGTTGTTTTATATTGTTTCGTTCGAAACCAGAGGACACGCATCGGCGGGTGCCGAGGAATTAGCTCGTAAAGAACTAATCCAGTGCCAAGAAAATGTGCGTGCGATGAACGCCGGTTATCCATTTACATTAAAAAACAAGTTTCAGATTACCTATAAAAATGTATTAAGATTAAGTCCCGCTGAACAAAAAGCAGTGACGGCATATTTAAAAGAAATCAAATCATCTCTAATTAAAGACGGTGAATCAAGTCCACTCAAAGTTTCTGCTTATAAATTTGAAGGTAAGGCCCACGAAACTTTGGGATTTAAAGTCGTTGTGCAAACTTGGGCTGAAACCACAGATCAGGTAACTTATTTTTTAGATAAAGACGCGCAGATTTTGTTCAAACACGTCGACGGCTTCGTCCCAGTGAAAAGCTGGACATGTGAGAAAGAAAACTAAAGCGATTCAATTAACTGCCGCATGAAATTTGAAAACTTTTGTTCCACTTTTTTTGCGGTTTCAGTCACTTCTTCGTGAGATAGTTTTTGTCTTGAAATTCCGGCCGCTAAATTCGTGATGCAGCTTAAAGCGCCGACGCGCAAGCCTAAATGGTTTGCGGCGATGGCTTCCGGAACTGTCGACATACCAACAGCCTTACCGCCAAGTAGTTTTAAATAGCGCACTTCTGCGGGCGTTTCGTAGGTAGGACCGCTAACACCGCAGTAAATACCTTTGTGATACTTAGTCGACATTTGCTGGAATATTTTTTCCATTTTAGCGATTAAAGAATGATCGTATGCTTCCGTCATATCAGGGAAACGAGGACCTAGTTCTTTGATATTCGGACCCATTAGGGGATTAATACCCATTAAGTTAATATGATCTTCGATGATCATGAAATCACCAGCTTGCATTGTATCGCCAAATCCGCCCGCTGAGTTTGTCAGGATCAATGTTTCGATTCCAAGAAGAGCTAATGTACGCGTTGGAAACACTACGGATTCCATGCTGTGGCCTTCGTAGTAATGGTTACGACCTTGAAGGATAACTACATTTTTATTTCCTAGAGTTCCAAAAATAAGATTTCCTTTATGACCTTCCACTGTTGTGGACATAAAATGAGGAATATCGTTGTAGGAAATTTTGCAAGTGACTTGTACCTGATCCACAAAAGCACCCAAGCCAGAACCTAAAATGATGCCGATCTGTGGCTTCATCGCTGTTTGGCTGCGAATGTATTTAACTGCTTCTGTTAAATTTTCTAACACCTGATTTTTCAAAATTACCCCTTATCCCTAGAGATTTCCGTAATTTAACCACTAAAAAGTATAATAAGTCTAGAGAGTTTTTAACTCCTGTAGATAGGATAATAAAAAAGAAATAATTCGCGCAATTTAAGTGAAGTGATTTAGAATCAACTTATCCTTCTTAATTTTCTTACTTTTGATCACAAAAGACGCTTCAAGATCAGGCACAGCGTGCATGAATAAATCCTTATTATCGCCGTGAATTGTGTAAACTACGTCGCCTTTGTTAACAGCGTCGCCAATTTTGCAGTGAAATTCAATACCAGCGGTACCCTCAATAGTATCTTCTTTGATTCTGCGGCCGGCTTTGATTTTGATTGCAGCTAAGCCTATTTTCTCGACATCAAAAGAATGAATGAATCCTTTTTTTGTCGCTTTCACGTCATGTGAACTGCTTGGCAGAGGCAGTTTTTCAATATTCCCCGCGTGAAGGACACAAAGTTCTTTGAACTTTTCCCACGCTTTGCCGGATTCTAAGATCTCTTTAGCATGAGCATAGCTTTTATCGCGGTTTTTGTATTTGCCGGTCAGGAACATCATTTCACTGGCTAAAACTAGGCTCAACTCACGGGTGTCGGCGTAGGAATCATAGCCGTGTTTATTGATATGAGTTTTATTTTTCATAATTTCAACACACTCAAAAACCTCTAGAGAGTTTCCAGCGTAGCGTCCTAGTGGTTGGTTCATGGACGTTAAATAAGCCGAGATTTTTTTGCCGTAACGTTTGGCAATTTTCATCAGGTATTTAGCCAGAATAGCCGCGTCTTTCGATTTTTTCATAAATGCGCCCGAGCCAAACTTAACATCTAGAACTAATCCATCTACGCCTTCCGCTAATTTTTTAGACATGATGCTGGCGCAGATTAAGGGAATACAATCCACCGTAGCCGTAACGTCACGAAGAGCGTATAGTTTTTTATCAGCAGGACAGATTTCTTTGGTTTGTCCAATGAACGCGATTTCGTGTTTCTTAATCGCCTCGATAAACTGTTCCAAGTTTAATTGCGTGTTGAATCCCGGAATGGATTCTAATTTATCTAGTGTCCCACCCGTGTGACCAAGGCCACGACCTGAAATCATCGGAACGGGGATTCCCGCAGCCGCCACGATCGGTCCCAAAATCAGACTTGTTTTATCGCCAACGCCGCCGGTGGAATGCTTGTCGACTTTGAATTTTTTAATTTCAGAAAAATCAACCGTGATACCAGAATTGATCATCGATTTAGTTAACCCGAACGTTTCTTTTTCTGTCATTCCGTTAAAGAACACGGCCATTAACCACGCGGACATTTGATAATCAGGAACTTCGCCACGAGTGTAAGCTTGGATTAAATAATCAATCTCCTCAAGCTCTAGTTCTTTTTTGTCGCGCTTCTTTTTTATAATCTCAGTTTGTAATAACATAATTTCCTAGTAGCTAGATTTTGATTCCATGCCTTGTACAAGGCTAACACCTGATGAAGTACCTAAACGATTAGCGCCCGCCGCGATAAATTCCAAAGCTTGCGCTTTGTTTTTAACTCCGCCGCTGGCTTTGATTTGCATGTGTTTGCCTAAGTTGTTCTTAAATAAAACGATATCACTTAATTGTGCGCCGCCAGTGGAAAAACCCGTTGATGTTTTAACAAACTGTGCGCCAGCTGATTCGATAATTTTGCACGCTGAAACTTTTTCTTCGTCCGTCAGCAAGCATGTTTCGATGATCACTTTCAAAGTATTACCTTGGCAGGCTTTAACTACGGTTTTGATATCTAATTCAATCAAGGCAAAATCTTTATCTTTGAGTGCGCCAATATTGATAACCATGTCGATTTCACTCGCGCCATGTTGAATGGCCCAGTCCGCTTCAAACGCTTTAGTTGAAGAATGATTTGCGCCCAAAGGAAAACCAACGACACTGCATACTTTTACACCAGATCCAGCCAACCACTGCGAGCAGGGCGGAACCCAGTGTGAATTTACACAGACAGAAAAGAAATGATGAGTCTTAGCTTCTTCGCATAATTTAACGAAGTCAGCTTTACGGCTTTCAGGTTTTAAAAGGGTGTGATCGATGTATGAAGCTAAATTTTCCATAAACCTGATTAAATAGATAACAAAAGCGTTTGTCAAAAATGATTGTAACCGCTAGTGTTGATACTAATGAAATTCATGCAGATTTTTACAGCATTGATGTTACTAGTAAGTGCCGCGCCAACGTGGGCACAGTCGCAGTCTTCGTTCAAACGAACGACAGCAACGATCTTATTTGCAAGTATCGGTGGCGGAATCTTGGGTTTAAGTACTCTTAGTTTTTATGGAAAACCGCAGGAACACACGGATAATATCACGACGGGTGTTGCGGTCGGCTTACTCGCCGGCGTTAGTTACGTGATGTATGATAATTACGGTCAACGTTCGGCAGCCAATGAAAATCTGTTACCACTTTCCACTCAGGTTCAGCTAGCCGAGCGTTCTACAAATAAAAAAAGAGGCCCGGATATAAGCTGGCCTCTTTTGTCGTTTCAATATCAATGGTAGCTACAAATTAAGATGCAGGTCGCTTAACGGCATTCGTGGAAGCTGACGTTGTTTCTGTATCTTTACCCAAGAATAATTTCGCATCGTGCGGAGCCACTTTACCTTTTTTAACCAAGTCATCGATGTATTTCTCGAAAGAAACCATGCCGGCACCGGTACCTGTTTGGATCGCAGATGGAATTTGATGGATCTTACCTTCACGAATTAAGTTCGCAACCGCTTTCGTGCTCTTCAAAATTTCGTACGCGGCCACACGACCTTGCCCATCGGCACGCGGGAACAGCGTTTGGGCTACAACTCCGCGCAAGCTTTCTGACAACATCGTTCTAATTTGGGCTTGTTGGCTAGAAGGGAAAACGTCTATGATACGATCGATAGTCTTCGCCGCATTGTTTGTATGTAAAGTACCAAACACAATATGACCAGTTTCTGCCGCTGTTAAGGCTAAGGAAATCGTTTCTAAGTCACGAAGCTCACCCACCAGCAAGATATCTGGATCTTCCCGCAGAGCCGCTTTCAGGGCGTTCGAGAACGATTTCGTGTGAGAACCAACTTCACGTTGATTGATAACTGATTTAATATTTTGATGAACGAACTCGATAGGATCTTCCACCGTGATGATGTGCGATTCTGAATTCATGTTAATTTCATGTATCATCGCTGCTAGGGTCGTCGATTTACCAGAACCCGTTGGACCCGTAACAAGAATCAACCCGCGATCGCAGTCGATAAGATCTAAAATACCTTGTGGTAAGTTCAATTCTTGAGCTGATTTAATTTTTTCTGGAATGATCCTGAATACGCCCGCTAAACCTTTTCTTTGCATGAAGATATTGCAACGAAAACGCGCTAAACCCGGAACCGTGTACGCGCAGTCTAATTCCCATTTTTCGATAAATGACTTTTTTTGTTTTTCCGTAAGAATTTCAAATAAAAGACCCTGAACTTCCTGGCTTGTTAGCTCTTTGTAGTTCAGCGGCATCATTTTGCCGTGCAGACGTAAATAGGGAGGCGCTCCGCTTGTTAAATGCAAATCGGAAGCATTTTGTTCCACCATGATTTTAAATAAGTCGTCTATTGCAGCCAAAACCTACTCCTTAGCAATTTCTAATCATTTATCTAATCGGCTGAGCCAGGAAAAATATAAGGGCAAAACAGGTCTAAGTTATTAAAATTAATTTCTTTTACTAGACTCCTCTGGACTATTGTTTTAGACAATCTTGTACACCGCCCGAAAAAGGATAGACCATGGCTGCTGAAATCTTGATCAACGTTAGACCTCACGAGACTCGCGTTGCCTATGTCGACAAAGGAATCCTAACTGACCTTAAAATTGAACGTAAAACATCTCCGACCATGGTTGGGTCCATATTCCGCGGGGTCGTGCTGCGCGTACTTCCGGGTATGCAGGCCGCGTTTGTGGATATTGGTCTGGAAAAGGCCGCTTTCCTATATGTGGGCGACATTCGTGAAGATCTAGATTCTGATAGTTACCCAATTCCTGATTTAGATCGCGAAGAACCACTAGAAGAAACTGTTTTCGACGAAGAAGGCATTCCTCAGAAAAGCGAAAATAAAACCCCGATTCAAGATTTAATTAAAGAAGGCCAAGCTCTGTTAGTTCAAGTAGCCAAAGATCCGCTTGGGACTAAAGGCGCACGTTTGACGACGCATATCTCATTGCCCGGCCGATTCGTAGTTTATTTGCCAACAATTCGTCATTTGGGCATTTCACGTCGTATCGAACACGAAGAAGAACGTGATCGTTTAAAAAACTTAGTTCAAAAAATTAATCCACTGGGCGGCGTTATCGTACGTACTGCGGGTGAGGGCGCTTCGGAAGAAAATCTGAAGTCTGACGTAGACTATTTAGATCGTCTTTCGAAAGAAGTTTTAAAAAACTACGATAAAAAGAAAACGCCAGGATTAGTTCATCAAGAAATCGAAGTTGAATTGCGCGCCTTGCGCGACCTGATGAACGAAGATGTAGTCAGTGTTTGGGTGGACGACGCTGAAATTCACAAAAAAGTAAGCAAGTTCGTAACGCAATTAATGCCTAAATATAAACAGAACATAATTCTGTATGAAGAACCAAAACCCCTGTTTGATTTATACGACGTGGAACTAGAGGTTTCGCGCTCACTGGATAGAAAAATCTGGTTAAAATCGGGCGGTTACATCGTTATCGATGAAGCCGAAGCATTAGTGGTTATTGACGTCAACACCGGTCGATTTGTTGGTAAAAAGGATTTAGAAGACACGATTCTAAAAACCAATCTAGAAGCCGTAAAAGAGATTGCCCATCAACTGCGAATCAGAAATTGCGGCGGCATCATTATTATCGACTTCATCGACATGGAAAAAGAATCTCACCGTGAAAAAATTTTAGACGGCCTGAAAGAAGAAGTTCTTAAAGACCGCGGAAAAGTGAATGTTCTATCGATGTCATCACTAGGTTTAGTAGAGATGACCCGTAAACGCACTAGACCTAGTTTAATTAAGACTCTGTGTGAACCCTGCAGCTACTGCGATGGTCATGGTTACATCAAACGTAAATCAACAGTTGCGAACGAGATTTTCCGCGAGCTAGAGCGTGAAATCGGCATGATCGATAATTCGAAAAGCACATTTGCGGTTCACTGCCGCAGTGAAATCGTCGATTGGATCTATGAATTCGAAGGTAAAACACTGGAACATCTTGAAAAAAAGTTAAAGAAATCAGTAACTTTCAAAATCGAGCCGTCTTACCACATCGAACAGTACGAACTGTTCATCAAAGACTAAGATTTGGTCCTAAAACCGCCAGCTGACTTCGTTGTGCCTCGGCGGCCCCAGCTCCAAAAAATCGCTCCAGCGTACATTAAAGTACGCCTACGCGCTTTTTTGGATACTCCGCCTCGCATCTGACGCCTTTAGAACCAAATTATATTCGCGAGAAGCTTTCGGGGAAGAATTTTAATTTGATGTTTTGATTTTTCAAAAAGCTTGTTATAGAGTTCATTAAATTAATTGATTAAAATATTGACAGGGTGCCGTCGGAATGGCATTTACTTCGAGGTTTAATCCCGAATCCTGTGGAGGATAATAATGTACGCAGTAATTAAAACTGGTGGAAAACAATACACTGTAAAACCTGGTGATGTAGTTCAAGTTGAAAAATTGGAACAAAACTTAGGAACTGAATTTGAAATAACTGAAGTTCTTGTTGTTGGCGGTGACACAACTGTTATCGGTCAACCTCTTGTAAAAGGTGCTAAAGTAACTGTTGTTGTAACTAAACAAGGTCGCGACAGAAAAGTGATCGTATTCAAAAAGAAACGTCGTCATTCTTTCAGAAAATTCAAAAATCACAAACAGCCTTTCACAGAAATTTTTGTTAAATCAATCACTTCTGATGGCAAAACAGCAACTTCTGATTCTCAACCAGTAGTAACTGATATGGCTGCAGTAAGAGCGCAAAGAATCCAAGATAAAGTTCAAGCACGTAGAGAACGTGTTGAAGCTAAAGTCGGCAGCAGCAAATCTGTTTCTTCAGAAGAAACAAAAGCGTTAACTTCTAAGAAGAAAGCTTCTAAAAAAGTAGCGAAAAAAGCAGCAGCTAAAAAAGTGTCTCCAAAAAAAGCGGCAGCTAAGAAATCAGCTAAAGCTAAAAAGACATCTAAAAAAGCAACTAAGAAATAAACGGAATTAGGTAAGAGGGAGTTAGTATGGCATCGAAGAAGGCGGGCGGTAGTACCAAGAATGGACGCGATTCAAATAGTCAGCGTTTAGGCGTTAAAAGATTTGGTGGCGAAAAAGTATTGCCAGGAACAATCATTGTTAGACAACGTGGAACTAAATTCCATATGGGAAACAATGTACGCGTTGGTAGAGATTGGACAATCTATTCTACTATCGAAGGCGTTGTTAAATTCGAACGCGAGAGTAAAATGAAACTAAAAGTTTCTGTTTACCCTCAAGCTGTTTAATTAAAACAAGTTTTTTCACATAGAGTTTTTACAAAGGGAGTTTTTAACTCCCTTTTTCTATTTTTAAGGTCTAAAGAGTACCTTACGTATTACAAAGTAGTTCAAAGTTATGAGATTTATCGATGAAATTAGAATAGTGATTGGTTCCGGCCATGGTGGCCCAGGTGCAGTAAGTTTCCGTCGTGAGGCAATGACCCCTCGTGGTGGCCCAGACGGTGGTGATGGCGGTAAAGGCGGCGATCTTATATTAAGAGCGACTCCGCATTTAAATTCCCTTGTCGATTATCGCGCAAATAAAAAATACATCGCAAAGAACGGTCTGCCCGGCGAAGGGGCTAAGTCTTCGGGTGCTAATGGCGAAGACATGGTTCTGCTTTTACCTAAAGGTACGATTGTCAGAAACATGGAAGGCCAAGTTTTAGCCGACTTAGCCGAGATGGACGAATGCACGCTTTTAAAAGGCGGCCGCGGTGGTAAAGGCAATCACTTCTTTAAAACATCTGTGAATCAAGCTCCTGAGCACGCTCAACCTGGTGAAGGCGGCGAAGAAATTGAAGTAACTTTAGAACTAAAATTAATTGCAGACGTTGGTATCATCGGATTTCCCAACGCCGGCAAATCGACATTGATTTCTAGAATTTCAGCGGCCAAACCTAAAATTGCGGATTACCCCTTTACAACTCTAGTTCCAAATTTAGGCGTTGTTAAGGTGGCGGACTTTAAATCCTTTGTGGTAGCGGATATCCCAGGACTTGTAAAAGGCGCGCATCAAGGTATCGGGTTAGGTATTCAATTCTTAAAACATATTGAACGTACAAAATTCTTTATCCATTTAGTAGATGCATCCGGTTTATCTCAACGTGATCCTTTGCAAGACTACGAAGATATCAATCATGAATTAAAAATGTACGATGAAGCGAACAAAGACAAAGACGGTTTCTTCCCATTGGCTAATCGTCCTCAGTTTGCCGTTTTGAATAAAATCGACACATTATCAGAAGCACAGTTAACAAAATTAAAATCAGATTTTCAAAAACGATTTAACGTTAAACCAATCGCAATCTCAGCTTACACTGGCAAAAATATCGCCGAGCTGATGACGTTCTTAACGCAAAATCTATTTGAACAGGAAGCGAAGTAAGTATGAAAATTGGATTATTCGGTGGCACATTCAATCCACCACATTTAGGACATATCAACAGTATTGAAACTGTTAGACGTAAAATGGGTTTAGATAAGGTTTTTCTTATTCCAGCATTTCAAAACCCACTTAAAAAAGAATTAGACGGACCAGCTCCGGAACATCGGTTGAACATGATCAAAGCCGCTGTTCAGGGTTACGAAAAACATTTTGAAGTCGACACGCAAGAACTTACTCGTAAGGGTATGAGCTACATGAAAGACACGATCGCAGAATATCGTAAACAGTATGAAGCGAAAGAGTTGTTCTTGATTTTGGGCGCAGACAATTTAGATACATTTGATAAATGGAAAGATTATAAAAAAATATTGGAAGAGACGAATTTAATCGTAACAACTCGTCCTGGTCACGAAATTCCACATGAGAAATCTGATTTGCCAAAATTCTTACAAGATTTAACGGCTGACTTGGAATTTAATTTCATCGAATTAACTACTGGTCGCAGTATACAATTTGTAACACTTGAAGATATCGAAGTGTCATCGACGGAATTGCGTAAAAAACTGCGTACAGGTCGTCCGGTTACTAAATATTTGCCGTTATCAGTTGAAAACTACATTAAAGAACACGGTTTATATCGGGATTTCGGTCAGAAAGTTAAAGACTACAAACAGTTTGCATTATTCTGTTCACAAATTCTAGACGACAAAAAGGGCATCATGACTCACAGTTATGATTTAACCAATATGTCCGCACCGGCTGAATACACTGTGATTTCATCGGGTACGTCTACTCGCCATGCGGTTTCATTGGCGGAATCGTTAATTGGTGCTGTTAAAGATGAGTTTAATTTGTTACCTCAAAGTGTTGAGGGAACCGAAGAAGGTCGATGGGTAGTCATCGATTACGGCAGTTTGATCATCCATATTTTCTACGATTTCGTTCGCCAAGAATACAATTTAGAAAGACTTTGGAAAGATGCTGTTCCATTGAAAAATAATTTATTGAAGTAACCGATACTCGATAGAAGTTGGCGTAAATGAAACTCGTTTTACTTAATTTTCAAACTAGTAAAGAACCGTGGTTTCAAAACGCCAATGACGTCTACACAGAAAAAATCTCTCACTTTCTGCCATTTGAAGTTAAAACCTTAAAAGCTCAGACCAATGATCGCGATCAACGCGAAGTCCGTGTTCGCAAAGAAGGCCAGGCTGTACTAGATATTCTTAAACCTGACGATTTTTTGGTTTTGCTAGACGAAAAAGGCCAAACAATGGATTCCGTTAAATTTTCGGAACATTTAAACCGAATTCTGGGATCGGGGAAAAAGCAGGTCTATTTTTTAATCGGTGGGCCCTATGGCGTAAGTGACGAAATAAAAAAACGAGCGTCGTTAAAAGTTAATTTGTCCCCATTTACCTTGAATCATCTGGTGGCGCAGGTAGTTTTGCTTGAGCAAATCTATCGTGGTTTTACGATTCTAAAAAATCTTCCTTATCATAACCCTTAAAAAGCCAGTTCTCGAAATCATACCAAACAGTTTGAACCCCCTGTTCGCGGTATCGATTTATACATGGGTTTCAAATTCGCAGAACAGAAAAAGAATGTTTCCAGAATTTCTATCTATCGGCCTTCATTCGTGTCTGCATTGTAACTCGTTCAGCGTGCGAGGTTCATTATTATGTTATCAATGCGAACAAAAACTGTTTGCCGTCGCTGGAAATTCCATGGAACAGCCTAGAGAAATTAAGAACGTTCCCTGCTTGTCGTTGTTTCGATGGCAACGCGATAGAAACAGAATATTGAATCGATTGGCTCTTGCTCTAAAGGGTCAATGGCAGCAAAAGGCCTGGAATCACTACGCAGAGCGGTTTTTGGCCGAGTGGATAAAACACGACACGCCCGCTGTATCATCGGTGTTTGTACCCTGTCCGGCTATTAATGATATCAAAGATCATGCTTTTCTATTTGCAAGCTCTCTGTCTCGGGTGACGGGAATACCTGTATTGGGTGCGCTTCAGCGACTAGATGTTAAAGAGCAAAAACGCATGAATCGGGTCGAACGGCAAACCCTTATTGGAAATAAGTTCGTTTTAAGGCAAGACATAGATGAAAAATTTTCCCACGTCTATTTTGTGGATGACATAATAACGACTGGAACAACGATCCAGGCAGCACAGACCCATCTAAAGAAACTAGGCCATGTAAAAGCGTTATCGTTAATAATTAGAGAGTGAAAACCCTAAGTGTTTGATATATAAAGGAATGATGAAATTTATTATTCCTCTTCTTTTTTTGTTTTTTACATTTTTCTTAAATGTATCTGCTGACGCGGCTACTTCGTCACTCGACGAAGTGGTTTCAAAATATCGCAACTCAAAATTAGTCAGTATGGATGTTGTGAAGACAGTAAAATCAAAAGTCCTAAGCAAAGAAACAAAATTTGTTGGCAAGATTTATTTGTCACAATCAAAATTTCGCTGGGACACAGATACTCCGGAAAAAACTCAAATTATTTTTGATGGAAAGACAATTTGGAATGTACAACATCCGAGTGCAGAGCTACCGGGACCGATTCAAGTAGCAAAATCAAAAGTAGACAAGAATACAAAAAAACAAATCTTGGTGGCTACACTGCTTGGAACGTCTGAAGTAAAAAAGAATTTTAAAGTTCTAAAGACAGAGTCTTTGAAAGATGAGAAATTGTATTTCTTAGAACCGAAAGGCAGTGATCTGCAAATTAAAGATCTAGTTATTCATATCGCGGGCAAAAAAATCAGCGCGGTTTCGTTCAAAGACGATATCGGCAACCAAACCGATATGAATTTTAAAAACGTTGAATTTAGCAAAAAAGAAAAATCGAAATTGTTTAACTACGCGCCTCCAAAAGACGCACAGGTGATTACGTTATGAAACAAGTTGAAAAGCCAACGACCGAAAACAAAGTCCACTTCATTAGCTTAGGCTGTCCTAAAAACCTAGTCGACACAGAAATTATGGTCGGTACCTTAATGAAAGACGGCTACAAAATCGTGGCTGAAGAAGAGGAAGCGGACACCGTGATCATTAACACGTGTGGTTTCATTGAAGATTCAAAACGTGAATCAATTCAAAGAATCATTGAAATGGGTGAGCTGAAAAAGCAAGGCAAAATCAAACGTCTCGTGGTTGCCGGTTGTTTAACTCAACGCTATAAGTCTGACATCGTTGATGAATTACCAGAAGCGGATTTATTTGTGGGTTCAGGGGAGTTCCAAAATATTAATAAAATCTTAGATGAAAATAAGAAAGGCAGTGAAAAGAAGACATTCTTTAACTTGCCAACATACTTGCAAGATTCATCAACCCCACGTGTGAATACGCAGCCAAAACACCGTGCCTATTTGAAAATTTCCGAAGGTTGTTTGAAGCGTTGTGCATTCTGTGCGATTCCATTAATTCGCGGAAACCTGCAATCGCGTACAATCGACAACGTCGTGAACGAAGCTAAGCTTCTTGTTGCCGGTGGTGTAAAAGAAATCATCATTATTTCACACGACTTTACGGATTACGGTTGGGATTTAAAACGCAAGAATCCAGAAGCGAAAGAGTCGCCGTATGAATTGCTAAAAGCTCTTGATCAAGTTGAAGGATTGCAATGGATTCGTTTGTTGTACTTATATCCAGATGGACTTGATATGGAGACATTAAAACTAATAAAAAATTCTAAAAAAATCGTGAAATATTTCGATATGCCTCTTCAACATATCAACAACGAAGTGCTTAAGAAAATGAATCGTAAGATGACCAAAGAGGAAATCACTGAGGTTGTTAAAAACATCAGAACATTGATGCCAGAGGCGATTATTAGAACTCAGTTTATCGTTGGCTTCCCTGGGGAAACAGAGGAGCAATTCAATGAATTAGTGGAATTCATCAAAGAAAATGAATTTGACCGTGTCGGTTGTTTCTCTTACTCGCCAGAGGAAAATACGCCAGCGGGTAAAATGGTTGATCAGTTAGATGATGAAACTAAACAGCGTCGTCATGATACTCTAATGAAGACTCAACAGAAAATTTCTAAGAAACTTCAAAAGCGTATGATCGGTAAAGTGTTAGACGTAATAGTTGAGGGCCTTAGTGAAGAAACAGATCTTCTATTGCAAGGTCGTAATTCACAGCAGGCGCCCGATATTGACGGTGTAACGTTGATCAATTCAGGTACTGCGGATGTTGGCCAAATTGTTAAAGTTCGCATTACTGACAGCCTTGAGTATGATTTAATCGGCGAGATCGTTGAAATCAGTGAGGCCGGCGAGATAATCCAGTGATAAATTTGTTTGTCTTATGGACAGAGAGCTATGGTGAGGCGCTTAACGTTGCTAATCAATTAGCGGCTGGTGGTGGGCATTTACTAGATTGTTCTGTTATTGGCAAATGGTCACAAGTCCTAGTGCATTTCGAAAACGGCGGCGAAAAACTGGTGGCTGATTTAAAAATAAAACCGGGCCATAAAAAAACATGGCTTCCAGGTTTAAAAAAACAAGTCGTTGAAAGCTATTTGAGCCTAAGTTCAAACAAGGTTGCTGATTTTATGCTTTCTGTCGAGACCTCGTTTATCGGTGATGTATTCGAATTTTTGCAAACGATCGACCTAGAACAATACCCTATCGTAGATTTGCGTCTATTACGCTATAGCGAGCCGAAAGTTTTATTGCTGCTAACAGGTGCCGACGCTCATTCGGATCAACTGCAGGTCATTTTAGAGAACAGGAAGGCCCAAGGTAAGATTGGTTTTGAATTCGAAGTGATCAGGTCGATCACTCCCGGCATTAAAGAACTTTTTCATCATTCAGAAAATAACTAATTTCCGCAGATTTCGGCTAAAGTATCAATCTTCTTTGCCCAGTCTTCTTGCTTAGAAGATCGCGCAAAAGAAGAAGCTTTGCGGCCTAAAAACGAGTGCTTTTTATTAAAGTTACAGGCTTTTTTTAGGCCTACCAGAGTTTCGGAAAATTTTTGGATTTGGTAACTTGAAGACGTATAGCCAACCCAGCAGTTTTCAACAAACTCGTTAATCTTTACACAGCGACCGTAGTACTTGAATGCCTCTATATAATTTTTCTGTTCTTCCAAAAATTGAGCATATTTGAGTTGATTTATGTCCGATTTAGGAAATTTGTCTGCCGCGATTTGCAATTGTTGTTTTGCCTTAGGAAGGTCATGAATATTTTTATATACGATCCCTAAGTTTGAATAGTTTTCTGGAACGTCCGGAGAGGCTTGAATGGCTTTACGGCAGTAAGTTTGTGCTTGTTCCGTGATCCCGTCTTTTGTGTTGATATCGCAAAGTTTAGTTAGAAATTCTGGTTTTTCACCCGTGTGTTTAATCAAGTCCAAGTAAACTAAACGTAACTCGTAGTAGTTGTTACTTTTCTCGTAGATTTCCACTAGGCCATTAATTGCGGGCAAGTAAGTAGGATTGGCTTCATTGGCTCGGCGGAAATACTCTTTAGCTTCGCGATCTTTACGTCTTCTTAGTTGGGCCAGGCCCAAATAGGTAAGGGCTTCAAAATTTTGCTCGTTTTTTGCCAAAGCTAGATTGGCAGCCTTCATTGTTTCGAAATAATCTTTATTAAGATAATGGGCCTTCGTTAAAAGAATCATTTCGGTTTCTGTAAGGTGTTCGATGTTTTTCCATAGTATCTCAGTTGCCTGTTGATACTTTTTTTCTAAAATTAATTTAGTGGCCTGAGTAGCATAACTTTCTTTTACTGGCGCTGCTATAGGAGCTGTACTTGGCTTGGGTGCCGGCTTTGCAGCCGTTGTCTCAAGCTGAGACGCGGCTGGCTGAGGCGCGGAGGGTTGAAGTAGTTTCGTTGCTGGTTTTTCTATGGGCTTTGTCTTGTTTTGAGTCGCTGGACTTTCGATTTTTGCATCTTCTATTTCGTCCAGGACTAGCTCTTCTTCTGAAAATGCCGAAATAGAGACAAAGATTACCGATAGAACAATCTTTAGACAGGTGTTGGATCTTTGAGAATCGTAATTTAGTAGAGGCATTGGTATTATTATACAAGAAAGCAGGTCATGGTCGAGTCCAAAATTCAGTACTCATCACGATTAAATCAAAAAGGGCAAGGTATGGTTGAATACCTCTTGCTGCTATTTATTACGGTAACAATGATTTTGTTAGCGATGGCAAATCTTTTTAAACCAATGCAGAATTTCTTGCAAAACTTTATGGGCACCTACGTCGCATGTTTACTGACATCCGGTGAGCTGCCGGCCATCAGAGTTGAAAACACAATGAAAGATACGGAATCAAAATGTAGTTTTTCACTCACTGGCGGCAAGGCCACCGCGGGTAATGGTACACTTGGGTCAAACGGTGGAAATGGAAATAACGGTAGCAACGGCAATGGAACAAATAGCAACGGTAATACGTCAGCTAATGGCAGTAATCCAGACGGCGCTTCTGGTGATGGCAGTTCTGTCAATGGCGGCGGCGGTGGCAACAGCTATGCGGGTTCACGCAGTCGTCGCGGCGCTTTTGGCAAAAGCTCGTTTTTAAAGAGATCGTCTGATGGTGGCTCCGGTGGCGCCAATGATGATGCTGGTGGCGGCGGAACACGATACGTGAGTAATCTGAATAGTAAAGACGATCGTTTTTTCAAAGTTCGGCAAAAAACAACGCAATTATCAAGTAAAAATGGGCGTGGAATATACGTTACAGGTATGACTGAAGATGAAAAGAAAAAGATTGAGAGAAAAATACAATCTTCCCCAAGGTCAGTTCCCAAAAGCAGTGAAGAATTTTCAGTTCCTGGAAGAAAATCGATTGTAAAACCGCCTCCTGAAGCGAGGAAAAAAGTTCTCGCTCAAGACGAGGAATCGTTTACGTTAGGAAACTTTTTTAAGTATGTTTTGATAGCGGTTGTTCTGCTGCTGATCCTTATCTTGGGCGGTGGTCAAGCCTTTGAGATGTCCAAAACCATGGAGTAATTCCATGCTTATTTTCAGGGCAACGCTGAGTGTCCACTTTAAAAAATCTACAAATTAAGAATTTACTCTACTTATTTCCTTGAAACAAAAATGGTACTCGGACATAAGAATTTTGTGTCTACAGTTTTCGCAATCAACAAGAAAAAATTGTTCACTTTAGAAGAGGCAAATGAGCTTCTTCCGCTGGTTATTAAACTGACGGAGGAATCAAGTCGCCAAGTAAAAAAGTTGATCAATCAATTGGAAGCTTTTCCTGACAAAAAAAATCAGAAGGCCCAAGAACTGGAAGAACAAGTAAACAAATACATCGAACTTTGGCAGACTAAAATTGAAAAATTAGGTCTTCGTCCAAAAGGCTTATGGTTATGTGATTTCGATAACGGTGGCGGTTATTTCTGTTGGAAATACCCAGAAAGCCAAATCACGTTCTTTCATGGATACAATGAAGGATTCTCTGGTCGTAAAAAGTTAGCGATCGATTCTCACGTTACAATCTAACGAACTTAATTGATAGCCGCAGTTTTAAATATCCACGGCTAAGACAATCAGAATGTTTTATTTTCTAAAGATCAGCTAACCAGTCCAGTTGTTTTGGTTGGCGAATGATCTGCGGGAAGCGAGCTTCTGGTCGTCCTGTTAAGGCTACTAAATTTTCAACGCGTGGAGCTTGTCCACCTGAAGTGATTCTGCTTAACAATTCGATAAATAATTTACCGCAATACGTAGCATCGGCTTCGGCTCTGTGGAATTCTGAGCTTGGGATTTTCAAATGTTGCACTAACGTTCCCAATTTGTAGTTGGCTAAACCAGGAAGAATTTTTCTGGCGATCGGAAGAGTATCAAGAATTACGCCTCGTGGGGCAGTTGTTTCAAATTTCTTAATATCGCTTGTTAAGAACTGAGCGTCGAAAGATGCATTGTGGGCAACCATTGGCAGATCTTCGCAGAACTCGGCGAATGATGGCAGTAAATCTTCAATAAGTGGGCTGTTAGCAACCATAGCATCCGAAATACCATTTACGCGAGATGCTGCTGCCGGAATCGGTTTTTTGGGGTTCACTAATGTAGAATAGATGGCTTCTACTTGAAAATTATCAAAACGAACGGCCCCGATTTCAACGATAGAATCAGCGCCGGGTACTGTGCCAGTAGTTTCTAAGTCAAATGCGATAAATTTCATTACAAGCTCCCGTTTTAGTTCTGAACATAGAATGGATTCGTATAAATCCAAGTAATCCATTTAGTGGCGTCTGGCAACGGGAAATAGGGGCTCACGCGGACCTGAACTCGGTAAACACCAGGTTGATTTATTTCGATTTCAGCTTCGCTTTCATTCACCGTTTTAAATCGACTTCCGTTGCGATACACCACCGTTTCGAAAAAATAGTTTGGTGTTTGCGGTAGTCGAATTTTCATCTTCATATTTTTAGTTAATTTGACTTTCGAACCGATCAGGAAAGATTTTGACCGGTCTTCTAGAACACAAGAAAATCCCTTTGGATCGCCAAGCATATCAAATGCCAAATAAAAATTTCCAGCCTTTAGAGCCGACAGAATTTTCGTTTTGTCGCTTTTTACATTTCCCGTCAGTTCCGACTTTAAAAGAACATGATTGGAAAACATTTCGAACGTTTTTTGATACGACGGAAACTTAATCAAAAAATTAGCTATGGGAATCGCGCGGGCCGAAGCTTCGGCGCCGGAAAATCCATAGTACTTGCCGTATTCGTGTGAACTATCAAGCAAAGTCAATTCTTCAGAAGGCTCGTTGAATAAACGAACGAAAGACAACGTTGCATTGAAGGGATAAACAAACAGACTCCATAGGGGCGACAACTTCGAAAGATCAAATGCACGTTGAGACAAACTTTTTAAATTGATCAGCTCAATCCCATCAAGACCCTGCGGCAGGGGACCTGACCAAGAGAATCCGGATTTAAATGGGTGGGCAAGGATGATTAGAAAATCATTACTAGTTTCCTGAGATAGTAAATCTGCCAGCTTAACCTGGGCTTCACCCAAATTACGACCTAATGTTTGCTTTTGAAAGGGAACGACCATGAATCGTGAATCTAAATAACTAATCTTGCTACCACTCATAATGAGTGTTTCATCGAAATAGCCTTCAACAAGATTTTTTTCCGAGAATTCATTCAGATCGGTCAAGATCATGAAATCCAGTTTAGCATTTTTAGCCGATTTGATAATTTGATTGATGGGGCTTGAACCGATACTTAAATCAGAATGGACGTTAAGCACGCCTTTGTAATCATAATAACTAGATTCTGCGATTTTCTTAAGTGTCGGATTTACAATTTTCAAATCGTTTTGAGAAATATAGAACCCGTAAACGAAATAGGTCATTATTAAGAATGTTAGGAAGCCAAAAACCTTCATTCAAACTCCAGCTTCTCAATAACATAACCGCGATCCATCTGATCTACAATTTCCATTTTTGGTTTTAACTTGTAGACCCAATCCGGATATTCGTTTGTCTTTTCTTTAAATACGTAAATAGTTTTTTCGACAGGGTGATCTGTTCTCAATGTATCAAAAAAATCAAAACGACTGGCGTCTTCAATTTTATAAACAGGAGTTTTTGAAAAATACCATAGTGACGAAGAGATCTGATAATTGATGCCGTAGAGCGGTTTAAATTTTTCTACTTTTTCTTTTTGGCTTTCAAAGAAAAACGGTTCAAAAATTTTTCCGTGAGCGTAGTAACCAGAGAACATAGATCCGATCAGGGCAATATTTAATGTCGCTAAAATTACCGTGATGATTGTAAACGTTCGCTTAGGTATATTTACGGATGCGACCAAAGCAAAAAAAGTTGGAAACGCCATCAATGTCCAATTCATCTCTACGGACGATCTAAAACTTGTCAGTAGGAAAAAACCAAGTACTCCAATTGTGAAATAATACAGCGGTTTTAGGTTTTCTACCCTTCGGTTTTTGAAAAAATAAAAAGTTAGCGGTGGAATCAACATAAAAAACTGGCCGACTACATATTCCAACGGCCATACCCATTTCCAGCGATCAGATTTTAACCCGTGCTGTAGCTGAAAAGCGAACGACTGAAAATTATTGTTCACGTTCCAAATAATAACAGGCAGGGAGAAGAGCAATCCGAATATAAACGTAAAGCCAATGTATTTCCAGCGAAGCACGTTCCACTTTTTTTCACAGCTTAAATAGATTACGGCGCATAATAAAAATAAAACAATATGATACTTAGACAGGAAGCCAAGTCCTAAGCTCATTCCAAGCCACGCGTAATTCGACCATTTGGTTTCTTGGGTTAAACGAATGAAAAAATATAAACTGAGCGGCCAAAAAAACATCAGAGGCAAATCTGGGGTAAGAATAATGGACCCGAATCCAAGATAGGGCACTAGCAATATAAATAATAGAAATTTGTTAAGAGAATCCGTAGGGATTTTTAGTTCGTTAAATATTTCTTTCCAAATGATTAACGAGAAATGAAACAAAATAACTGAAGGATATCTAATGGCGTGTCCGTAAGGTTCTAGAAAATGCCCTAGTCGAAAAAGCCACGCTATCATTGGGGGATGATCGTAGTAACTTAATTGTAAATGATTTGACCAAAGCCAGTAGTAGGCTTCATCGGGTAATAGCGGTAGAAAATAGGCTATTACTAATTTTACTAGTAAAGAAAGCCAAAAAATCTGATAGAAAAAACTCACTAAAACGAGACTCGTTTCGGTTTCCCTAAATCGCCAGGTACACCTAAATCTTTGCCATTTACCATTAGATTTACGGCACCACCATTACTGATATTCAATTTCACACCAGAAACTGTTTTGAATGTTTGGATTTGGCTTGGGGACATTTTAATTCGTTCAACTTTGCCAGTCGATTGAGTCATTTCGATTTCAACAGTTTCAAATGCCTCGATAACTAACTCGATATTTTTTGGTTTTGGCGGCGGCGGGGGTGTCGCGGCAGCTGTAGGGTCAGCAGTAGCTGGTTTCGTCGCTGCCGTTGCTGCAGGAGGTGTCGTGGTCGCGGCAGCCGTTGGAGTTGTAGTCACAACTGGTTTGTTTGTGTTTGTAGCAACCGGTGCAGTCACAGGCGGCTTAGCTGCCGGTGGCACTGCTGTTGTAGTTGTCGTCGGCGGCGGAGCTATTTGAGTCGGCTTATTTTGAATGCCGGAGTTGTGACTTGGGCTGGCTGTATTAGGGCCGGTTGGATCTGTTGGGTTTGTTGAAACTGCATTTGGTGTTTGCGGTGGTGGATTGCTAGTTGGTTTTGTGGGAGCCGTCGTTGCTGTTGTTGCCGTGGTGTTAGCAGGAGTTGTTGGTAACGTAGGCTGTGGTGCTTTTACATCGGCAGGAAGAGTTGTGTCGGCGGTATTTGGCTTAACTTCCGTTGTCGGAGGAAGAGTCACCGGAGGCGGCGGCTGAGGTAATTCAATTTTATTGTTTGTTTTTAAGTTTTCTTCTGTCTTAGCCACATCGACTTCGGCTTCTTTCTGATATTTCTCAACAACTTTTCTAACCGCAATTAAACTTAACAACAGAACAAAAACAACGATGCCAATACCGATATTTTTAAATTCAAATTTTTCTTTAGTGAAGTTTTGTCCAGTGTGACGTTTGATGCCTAAATCGTCTTTGTTTTCAGGATCTTCAATTTCAAGACCAGCACCACGAATTTGTGGGCCTGATGTCAAACTGATTTGGTTCGGCTTCGTAGTTCCCATTTCGTCAGAAAAAATTCTTAGCACTTCATTGGGATCAACTTTTAAAAATAAAGCGTAAGACTGAACGAATCCACGAAGGAAGGTTTTGGCTGGCAAATTATCTTTGTCACCTTCTTCTATTTGCTTGAGGATTTTTGGATTAATTTTTAAAGACAGTCCAATTTCATGAATGGATAGACCTTTATCTTCCCGTGCTTTTCTTAAAAATTCCCCAGTCTTCTTCATCGAGATTACCTTTTTATAATATTTAACATACCCTTGGATTTATCGGCGTATTTTCCATTAGGGTAGAGCTTAATAACTTCTTCAAAGCGAGTTATTGATTTTTGTTTTTCGCCTAAGCGATAGTACGAAAGTGCACTATAATAATGAGGCTCATCGATAAGAAGTTTTTGGCAGAACTCGATGGCTTTATCTAATGCTTCGATAGAGGCGCTGTAGTTTTGTAATTCAAAAAATGATCGACCGTAATAAGTGTGTGCAAAACAATTATCTGGTTGCACATCAATGGCTTTTGCAAAATTATTTTTCGCTTGAGCAAATTTCTTTTGATTGAAATAATTCAAACCCATGTTGATGTATGCACGCTCTTGCGCCGGATAAGTTAGATCGTTCAATACAATCGTTAGAGCTTTTTCAGCATCATGATAACGACCTACTTCTGTGTAGGTTCGGCCTAAGTTATTTCTGGCGTCTGTGAACTTTGGATCTAATTGAACTGCTTTTTCAAAATGCTTGATCGAAGTTTGGTAGCGTTCTTTCATGAAGTACGTCAATCCCAAGTTATTTTGAATCGAAGCATTTTCGGGATCGTTGCTTTCGGCAGCTAGAAATTCCTTTAGTGCTAATGAATAATTTTGATTTTCGTAAAGTGACTGTCCGTTAGCTTGTAAAAGTACAGCTTTTTCCTGGTTCGCACGCATAGAAACGCAACCACCAAGGAAAAAAATCACCATAAGAATGGGCCATGTACACTTTAATAGCATCCATTTAAAGTTAGTGGGTTGTCGAAAGGGTGTCAATCTTATCGATCGAGAATTCCACCACAGTTTCAACATGTTCGGTCTGAGGGAACATATCCAGAGTTTGGACTGTTTCTAGACGAAAAGAGAGGCCCCATTTTCGGCCGGTTTCTTTAAGCAAACGTAGATCTCTGGCTAGGGTTGTCGGCTCGCAGCTGACATAAACGACTTTGTTTCTGACAGCAGATCCAATGACATACATCGCTTTTGGATCGCAGCCTGTACGTGGTGGGTCTAAAAGAATAGTATCCCCAGCGCTGATTGACACAGTTTCTAAGTAGTTTTCCACGGTCGATTGAACATAATGAGCATTTAATTTTTGATCGGCAATTTCCTTACGTCCTAGGCGCACCAAGCCGGGATTTAACTCGACACCGATGACTTCATTTTTTGGCAATTTTTTAGATATTGCTGACAGGAAATTCCCATCTCCCGAATAGAAATCATAGACTTTCGATTTGGGTTGAAAGCGAGCGATTTTATCAACTACGGAATCCACCAACAATTGGTTTGCAAAACGATTAACTTGAGAAAACAAAACCGGCTGACCTTGCGAATTTAGATCGCGTTGGTGAACCTGCAAATTTTTATCAATCAGTAATTCGATTTTTTCTGCGCCTTTAACTGAATTGGAATTTTTTAAATCCGTCAAAGCCTTGTTCAGAGCTGGTTCTGCGATTTTGCAGTTTTTTATGGGAACTACTGTATTTGAATTTCTTTTAATAAAACCAAAATCATTGTTTTCAATATGAATTTGGATTCGGTTGCGATAATGCCATTCTTGAGGTGAAGCAATAGGTGATTGAAAAACAGATTCATCTATTTGACCAAGGGCTCTTTGTAAGGTTTCTTTCACCAATTGATCTTTGATCGAAACTTGCGTTGAGTAGGCCAAGTGTTGAAAATGACAGCCACCACAAACAGAGAAATACTCGCAGGCCGGAACTATACGCAGATCGCTAGGCTTAACTATTTCAATGATTTCCGCATCGATAAAGTTCTTACTTACTTTAGTAGCTTTGACAGTTAATATGTCTTGCGGAGCCGAATAAGGAACAAAGACAACCTGATCGTTGATGCGACCTAGACCTTTTCCTCGATTCGCCATTTTCTCTATTGTTATTTGAAACTGATCGCCCACTTTATACATAATTATCCGCCGATAACCGGCGAATATGCCATATACTAGGTTTGAGGACCAGATATTCATTTCCTAGTTGTTCAAGTTACATATGTAAGTTATATGTAAATTATGAAGACTATGGATTGGGACTCTATCAAATCAAGGCTAGCGATTCTGGCCGATGCGGCAAAATACGATGCTTCGTGCTCCAGCAGTGGATCCGAACGAAAACGTGATAAAAATGGAATGGGTAATGTCGAAGGAATGGGTATTTGCCATAGCTATGCACCTGATGGTCGTTGCATCAGTCTTCTTAAAATCCTAATGACCAACTTTTGCATCTATGACTGCAAATACTGTGTGAACCGGGTCACCAGCGAAGTTAAGCGCGCTCGTTTTACTCCGGAAGAAATCGTCAATTTAACTTTGGAATTTTACCGCCGAAATTACATCGAAGGTTTGTTTTTAAGCTCTGGAATTATCAACAGTTCGGATGCCACGATGGAAATGTTGATTCAAGTCGCGCGCAGCTTAAGGCAAGATCATAAATTTAATGGATACATTCATTTAAAAGTAGTCGCGGGCTCTTCAAAAGAATTAATTTTAGAAGCTGGTTTGTGGGCCGATAGGGTCAGTGCCAATGTAGAAATGCCAACGCAGGCGGATCTAAATGTTTTAGCACCTGCAAAAACAATTTCGGCAGCAACAACATCAATGAATCAGATTTCAGAAAAAGTTTCTGAAACAAAAGAAGAACAGAAAAGGAAAACACGATTTGTTCCCAAATTTGCTCCGGCTGGGCAAACGACGCAGATGATAGTCGGAGCGACCCAAAGTTCGGATGCGTTGATTTTAAACGCATCGGAAAAAATGTATCAGCGTTATTCTTTAAGGCGAGTATACTATTCCGCTTATAGTCCCATTCCCGATGCAGATGTGTTGTTGCCGTCGCAGCAACCATCTTTGGTTCGTGAGAATCGACTATACCAGGCAGATTGGCTGATCCGATTCTATGATTTCAAAGCGGCGGAATTAACGACGGTGGAAGAATCAAATTTGGCTTTGGATATAGATCCAAAAACTTCGTGGGCGCTGAAGAATCGCAGTTTCTTTCCGGTGGATGTGAACGCAGCGACTCGGGAAGAATTGCTGCGCGTCCCGGGACTAGGCGTTCGAAATGTTGAGCGCATTATTCAAATGCGACCCTATCGAAAGATAACACTTTTAGATTTGTCAAAAATTAGAGTTTCATTAGCTAAAACAAAATACTTCGTTACAACGTCAGATCATAATCCAGATGCCTTTTTGATCGATGTTCAAAATCTGAAAGACAGACTGAAACCCCCAGAAATTCAGCTGTCCCTGTTTGATGTGGCTGCAACTGCGTTGACGGGTGAAATTTGAACTCAATTGGCGAAGAGATTAAATTTGATGATTGGCGAAGCCGGGCGCGGCTCCTGTTGCAGCAAGGGGTCGCGCCAGAAAAGGCAGACTGGGCGCAAAGTCCGAGCCTGTTTATGGAACAGGATTTTGCCGCCAAGCCGTTGACTCGACCGGTAGTGACGAGTGAATTCTTGGAACTCGCGCAATACGTAGCGTGCGTTCGCGATGCCGATCGCTGGTCATTATTGTACCGATTGATTTATCGAATGAATCATGAAAACAAAAACCTTCTAAAAGTTTCTGTGAATGATGATGTTCGTAAAGCCGACGTGTGGGCCAAATCCGTCAGTCGCGATATTCATAAAATGCATGCGTTTGTTCGCTTCAAGAAAAAAGAAGTCGATGGCCAGGAAACCTACGTGGCGTGGCACAACCCCGAACATCGTTGTTTAGAATTGGCGGCGCCATTCTTTGTGCGACGATTCGGTGATAGACCTTGGTCGATTTTTACTCCTGATCTATCGGCACACTGGGATTTAAAAGAGCTCAGCTTTTCAAAAGGAATTCTGCAAAACGAGTTTGAGCATACGGATTCGTTTGATGAATTATGGACAACTTACTATAAATCGATTTTCAATCCTGCTCGATTAAAAGTTAAAATGATGAAGACCGAAATGCCGGTGAAGTATTGGGCCAGTATGCCAGAGACAGCGGTGATACAACAACTGATTCGCGAAACGCCCAAGCGTTTACAAAACATGGCAGCGGTTCCAAGATATTTAGCCGAAGTTCCGGAAAATGCCAGCTGGAGCGAACTTCGTGAGAAAGCAAAATCCTGCGCGGCTTGTCCGATTGCGGGACATGCAACACAAACTGTATTTGGCGAAGGAAATTTACAAGCAGAATTGATGATTGTGGGCGAACAGCCGGGTGACGAGGAAGATAGATCGGGAAAAATATTTGTCGGCCCTGCCGGAGAAGTTTTGTCTGAAGCTTTAGAGAAAGCAGGAATTTCGCGTGAATCTATTTACCTGACAAATGCGGTAAAACATTTCAAGTGGGAGCCTCAAGATAAAGAACGTCTTCACAAAAAAGCCAATGGCCGAGAAATGCAAGCTTGCAAACCTTGGTTAGAAGCCGAGATTGCTAGAGTCAAACCAAAGGTGATTCTAGCTTTGGGAATGACGGCGGGTACTGCGTTGTATGGGCGGCTTGTGAATATTCAAAAAGAACGGGGACAAATACATAGAGAAAGCCCATTTGCTGCGGTTATTCTGACGTCTTGGCATCCGGCAGCGATATTGCGTGCACAAAACAAAAATGAAGAACTGAAAAAATTTGAAGAACTGGTAGCCGATTTGTACTTGGCGCATAATAGGTGCCAGGCTACTTTTCCGGACGCACCGCTTACGTAAAAGTAGCCTGGCACCCCAAAAAAAAGAGGCCTCATGGGCCTCTTTCAAATTCTAATCTATAATTTTAAAAATTAAGAGTTAGCGAATTCGTGTTTGTCGAAGAAAATTGCTAATTCGCGTTTTGCAGACTCAAGTGAATCGGAACCGTGAACTGCGTTTTCGCCGATGCTATCACCGTGTTTAGCGCGGATTGTGCCAGGGTTAGCTTTTTTAGGATCTGTTGCGCCCATAAGGTCACGATTTTTTAGAACTGCGCCTTCACCTTGTAAACACATAAGAACAACAGGACCTGAAGTCATGAAGCTCACTAGTTCGCCGAAAAATGGGCGCTCTTTGTGTTCAGCATAGAACAATTCGCATTTTTCTTTTGATAAAAGAGCTAGTTTCATCGCAGCGATGCGAAGACCGTTATCTTCAAAATGTTTTACGATATCACCGATAGCGTTTTTCTTAACTGCATTTGGTTTAATGATAGAAAATGTTCTTTCCATTCCCATTGTAATCTCCCTTTAAGTTCTCGTTTTAATAGACAGGGGTGTTAGTAACACCCCTAATAGGTTTTTCAAGTTATTTTAGCATTGATTTTAAAGTCGCGCCCATATCGGCCGGACTTCTAGAAATTTTGCAACCCGCATCTTCTAAAGCTGCGAATTTCGCTTCTGCTGTGCCTTTTCCGCCGCTGATGATCGCGCCCGCGTGGCCCATACGTTTTCCAGGAGGCGCAGATGCACCCGCGATAAACGCTGCCACTGGTTTTTTGAATTCTTTTTTGATGTAAGCGGCAGCTTCTTCTTCAGCCGATCCGCCGATTTCACCGATCATGATCACAGCATCAGTATCTTTATCGTCGTTGAACAGTTTCAAGACGTCGATGAAGTTAGTTCCATTTACTGGATCGCCGCCGATGCCTACGCATGTAGATTGACCTAAACCAAGCTGAGATAATTGGAATACTGATTCATAAGTTAATGTACCTGAACGTGAAAGAACGCCGATACGACCTGGTTTGTGGATGTGGCCAGGCATGATACCGATTTTACATTGTCCCGGAGTAATAACACCTGGACAGTTTGGACCGATCAATCGCGTGCGACGACCTTCCATAAATCTTTTTACGCGTACCATATCTAAAACAGGGATACCTTCTGTGATACAGATCACTAAATCTAGATCGGCATCTACGGCTTCCATGATTGAATCTGCTGCCCCCGCTGGTGGAACGAAGATCATAGATACGTTTGCGCCCGTTTGTTTTTTAGCGTCTAAAACCGTGTTGAATACCGGAAGACCAATATGAGTTGATCCGCCTTTACCCGGAGTCACGCCGCCAACCATTTTAGTTCCATAAGCTGCGCATTGCTCAGAATGGAAAGTACCTTGAGCTCCTGTGAAGCCCTGACAAATAACTCGTGTTTCTTTATTGATTAAAATTGCCATAGTGATTTCCTTTCTTAGCCTTTAGCTGCTGCAACTGCTTTTTTAGCTGCGTCTGTTAAGTCATCTGCTGGAGTGATGTTTAAACCGCTCTCTTTTAATAGTTTCTTACCTAATTCTACGTTTGTACCTTCAAGGCGAACCACTAAAGGTACTTTTAATCCCACTTCTTTAGAAGCTGCGATTACGCCTTCAGCAATAACGTCACACTTCATGATACCGCCGAAGATGTTGACTAGGATTGCTTTTACATTTGGATCTTTAAGGATGATTTTGAAAGCCGCGGTTACTTTTTCTTTGTTTGCGCCGCCGCCGACATCAAGGAAGTTCGCTGGTTGTCCGCCGTGCAATTGGATAATATCCAAAGTCGACATCGCTAAACCTGCTCCGTTCACTAGGCAACCAACAGAACCGTTCAGTTTGATGAATGCTAGATCAAATTTAGATGCTTCGATTTCCGCTGGATCTTCTTCAGAAAGGTCGCGTAATTCCATAACCTCTGGATGACGGTAAAGAGCATTTGAATCGAAATTCATTTTTGCATCCAAAGCTAGAACATCACCTTCTTTAGTAACAACTAAAGGATTGATCTCTGCGCTTGAGCAATCTGATTGCAAGAACGCTTGGTATAAACCAACAAAGAATTTAGATGCTTTTGCTACCACTTCTGGAGCCATCCCGATTTCGAAAGCTAATTGACGAGCTTGGAAGCCAGCTAAGCCAATCACGGGATCGATCGTTACTTTTTTGATTTTTTCTGGGTGATGTTCGGCGACTTCTTCGATGTCTACGCCACCTTCGCTCGATGCCATCATTGTCACGCGACCAGTAACACGATCAACAAGACATGCTACATAGTATTCTTTTTGAATATTGCAGCCTTGTTCGATGAAAACTTTTTGTACAAGTTTACCTTCAGGGCCTGTTTGATGAGTGACCAATGTCATACCGATCATTTTTTTTGTGAATTCTTTCACTTCGTCTAAAGATTTTGCGACTTTTACACCGCCACCTTTACCGCGACCACCGGCATGAATTTGAGCTTTGACAACCCAAACCGAACCGCCGATTTCTTTGGCTGCTTGAACAGCGTCTTCAGGGTTAAGAGCTACTTTGCCTTTTAGCGTAGCTACGTTAAATTTTCGCAAGATTTCTTTTGCTTGATATTCGTGAATGTTCATTCGTGTTCACTCCTTCGGTGCGTTGGACTGATTCCGGTCAAATTCAGATTTGACATTTTCTCTTTTAGAATCGGTAATATATCTAATCTGAAAATATGTTTTCTTACAAGTCAGATTGAGGCGAGTCATAGTGAATCCATTAATAGAACTGCGAAATTTATCGGTCCGATTTGATGATCAGGACGTGTTAAAAAATGTAGCACTGGCTATTCAGCCAGGGGAAAGTTTTGGCCTGATTGGTCCCAGCGGTCAAGGGAAGACACTACTTTTGAAGTTGATCGCGGGTCTTGTGGAACCATCCTCCGGGGAAGTATTTATCGAGGGCAAGACATGGAAACAGCGTTCAGATGCCGATAAACTGGTTCTGCTGAAGAAAATGGGGATGCTTTTCCAGAAAAATGCGTTGTTTGATTCGCTTACGTGCCTTGAAAATATTTGTTTTGCGTTAAGAGAAAATACCCAAAAGTCAGAACAGGAAATTACAGAAATCGGTAGGCACTACCTAAATGCGGTTGGAATCAGCCATGCCTGCAATCTGCACCCTGATGAAATCAGCGGCGGGATGCAAAAACGCCTAGGAATTGCCCGGGCATTGGCTCTGGATCCAAAAATTGTTTTGTATGATGATCCTACTGCGGGTTTAGACCCCATCACGTCTAAAAAAATCATCGATTTGATTGCCGATTTGAAAGTGAAAAACAAATCTACGATAGTGGTGATTTCAAACGATATGAATCGCGTTTATCAAATCGCAGACAAGATCGGAATGGTTTACAATACAGATTTAATTTTAACGGGTTCGGTTGATGAAACGAAAAAGTTTGATCACCCGGCTGTTCAACAATTCATAAAAGGGGACATCAATGGTCCCCTGACGTCTACTCGGAATCAGGATCTATAGGAATTCCAAATTTAATTGCGGGATCATCTGATGCGGGTGCAGGTGTCGTTGTACCTTTAGGTTTGATTCTGGCAAGGGCACGGTCTCGTTCCCTATTAATTTCATTTACTAACTCTTCGAGAGCATCTTTTGCATCGGCATCAGCATCTGCGGGCAAATTGTTCTGAAGTGTTTTAACTTTCACTCGCAGATCATCTGCGCGGTCTAAAATTTCCGTCTCTGTTTTTAGTTTGGAAAATTCGTTACTAATGGACGTTGGCTTCTCTGTTAATTTTTGTACCACCACGGCGGAGGCTTTAACTGTATCTTCACTGTAGCGTTGTCCGTTGGCAGCATCAGATGTCGCTTGAACTTGTTTGTTAGTCGTGAGAGATGCACCATCCGAGTAGGTCGAACGTTTTAACACTAAACCAGCTGCGCTCGCGGCACTCGCGGCAGTTATCGGTGCGTTTCGCTCTCTTAAAACGAAGGTCGACGGGTTCGTATTTGGAGTCACGATATACTGAGTATTGTAACGAGTCGCTGTACCTGTAGCCGAGTTTTCGGTTACACGAACGATGTCGTGCATAGCATGAGCTTGCTCATCGTTAATAATACCTTTTTTATAAAGTTCCTCAATTTCCCTATGCCGGCGAAGCGCATCTTTAGAAATGGCTCGATTGCTTTGGTTTGCCCACACAGAGGAGCGTGCTGTCGCAGAGGGATTCGCAGCCGCGGCATTTGCACGTGCTCGGGCTTCAAATGACTGAAAATTATCTAACTGTTGTTGTAGAGTTTTGTTCATTTTTGTTGCCGAACTTGCAATAGCTTGGATATCTACTTTTGGTAAGCTATCGATAAAGGAAATGGCTGTATTGGTAAAACTTGTTGACGCAGATGTGGCTGACGTACCAATGACCGCGGTTGTTCCTGAGGAACTGGCCGTGGTTGCCGGCACCGCTGTCGGTATGGATGTGTCGATTGCGTTCGCTGTCGCAGCTGTTAAATCGACTGGCGTAGCACCAGTAGATACAGCGCGACTTCCGGCGCGTGTTGAGGCCACACTTGTATCTGGCTGTCCCAAACGTGAACGAATTCTTGAAACAGCATCATCCATGTTGTTCAAAATTTCACGCGCTTGTGCCTGAGTTAGCACAGGTTTGCCCTTTAAATCAGTGGCATTTAGCATTCTTTCCACTTGAGCACGACGAGATTTGGCGGCGCCTTCGATAATTCGCATTTGCTCGCTTGGCGATTTGCCTTTTAATCTAGAGGGTTTTACAAAAAGGCTTTCTGGAGCATCAACCGCGCGAGTACCGCGTGTGGCGTACATTGCCTCGTACTCAGAGTTTCTAAAGGCGCGTATGTCTTTTTCTGCTTTTCCGATGGATTTTGCAGTCAGTTTAACCGCATTAGAATTTGCCGATGAACTGGCTGCTGATGTCGCATTAGATGCGGCTCTTGAAGAAGTTTGTGCGGCGGCTGCAGCACCAGTTGAAGCAGCGTTGTCAGAAACCGCAACTGTGACGGAAGCATTTGGACCAAATTGTGGTTCTAATCGATCCGACACCTTCATTGGTTTAATACCTTCCTTTTCTCTTAATTTTTTAACACGAGCGGCAACTGATTTACTGAAATCAGCTACGGGTTTTAAAGCTTGAGCTAAATGCGAAGCTGATTTTTTAGCAGCGGCACGAGTCGCTGCCGATGTGGTTGTATTTGCTCCCTTGCCGGTAATCTTTTTGAGCTTGGCGCTGAGCTGAGCCACTTTGGGGTTGGACGCAAGCATGCTTTTCGCGATACCAGCCATATCTTTGACTCCGGCTTTCATCAGCTGAGCTAAGAATCCGACGCCTTTTCCAATTCCGCCGCCGACTAAGAAATCTATTGCAAAACTAGATGCTAATTTACATGCCTGATCTAATTTGTACTGACCAGTAAAGCAGCTTGTCGAAGCGTTGAACTGATCCGCCATTTGGTCCATCATTGCTTTTAATAAATTTACTACGGCGTCTTTTAGTTTCGAAACATCGCGTAGCATTCTCCAAGTTTCAGAACTAGTTCCGACTTCCCAAAGTGCTTTGGCTGTTTTAAACCATTTCATAACGGCTTCGGCAATTCCTAAAGCCGCGTTTTTCACACAACCACCGACTCCGGACCAGAACCCATCCACTTTGTTGCCGGGACGTGTTCTTTTATAACATTCCTTTTGAAGGTCGGCATCGTTCATATCGCCAAATTCGACCGTGTAGAAACCGCGCAAAACTTTGTAAGCCGCGCCGTCGTTGGTATTACAACACTTATCACTGTTGTTTTCACCCAGCTCTTGTGTAAAATCTTGAAGGCTTTTCAAAGCATTGATTGATTCACACGATTTAACACCATTTCTTTCAACGCATTCTGTGGTTAGTTTGGTAATGCTTTTTGCCGCACTATCGATCTGTCTTTTGCTGGCGTGGAATTTTTTCCACAAATCATCGTCACAACCAGGTGGTTTGATACTAGGAACTTTATCGTTATCACCCGCGCACGTTGATCGTGCCAAACGGCCCACCCAATATTCTGTGGCGTCCTCATGAGCTTTTTGGTGAAGCATGCTTAGACATTCAAAATTTTTCGGTCGGGGCGGCTGACCGCTGAGTAATTCGTTTTCTAAAGCACCCACAATTCTATCAAAACTATACGTTTTTCCACCGGCAGTTGGATTATCTAAAGATCCGGCAACGATATACTTCTTTACATCAATTACACTATCACATTCCTCACGATTATAAGTCTCGGCCGCAAAGGATACGACGGAGGTTAATGTCAACGATAGTAAAAATAGAATTTTTAACATTATTTTATCTCCGATTTAAACGTAACATTTTCAAATTCGGCTCGAGCTTTTTTAACCAATGCCGCATCAGATTTTTCAGTCCAATCCAATGTCATCAGAATGAATCCGTAAGGGGTCATGTAGTATTTTTCGATGAAATGTTTCTTTTGCGAATCTTCGGTAAAGCTGCCTACTAGTTCTAATATAATTTCTTTATCTGATTTTCTATTCAGTTTTTTTTCTGCTTTCCAATTTTTAACTCCCGAGATTTTGTGAACTGTCTTTTTGCCACCAATAAGTTCGTCAAAAATTTTATCTTTATCTGCGTTCGCTACTTTTTCCCACAAGAATTCATTTCCAACTTGAACTGATGCCAAACGAAGATCTTGCGTTTCATCTAAGTCAAAGACCTGCATTCCCGAAGGAAGATCTTCTCCCGACGCTTGTTTCCAATTTAATTTTGAAGGAAGTGCATACGAAAGGATGGCTTTTTTGCCTTCGCTTTTGTCTGTTTCAGACCACAGGTTAAAACCAGAAAAAAGAACGATAAAAAATGTAAAAAATGTTTTCATATTCATAGCTTATCTAGTTTTCGGTGTATTTAGAATATTATGAATTGTTTTTGAGAAAATTAGGACATCCGCCAAGGACGTTTTCAGGACTAACTTCTACGGACAAAGGTGCGTATTTTCTATATATGAATACAATACTTTGAAGCTGCTGAGTTTGTTTTTTATCCTATAGGCTAACGCATGATTAAGTATAAGAAATTAGTGAAATCATTTGGAACCCGAACCGTGTTAAAAGGGATCGATCTGCACATTAAAGCAGGCGAGATCGTTTTTATACTTGGCACCTCAGGAACAGGAAAATCAGTTCTTCTGAAAAACACTGTAGGCTTGATGAAGCCAGACTCTGGTGAAATTTGGATTGATGGCGAAGATGTTTCTAATTTCACCGAGCAGCAGTTTCTGCCGATCAGAAAAAAATGCGGAATGGTGTTTCAGCATCCCGCGCTTTTTGATTCGTTAACTATTTATGAAAACATTGCTTTTGGCTTAAGAAAACACTTCAGACTAGAAGAACCCGAAATATTAAGACGTGTTGAGCAAGCTTTAAGTCTTGTGAACTTGGAAAATATCCTGACTAAACGACCAGGTGAAATTTCTTATGGAATGCAAAAGCGGGTAAGCCTGGCGCGAACGATAGTTTTGCAGCCTAAAGTCTTACTTTTTGACGAGCCAACGACGGGTTTAGATCCAGTAACTACAAATTCGATCAACGCGTTGATTCAGAATCTATCGCGCAAATTAAATACGACTTCAATGGTTGTCAGCCACGATATGCATTGCGCTCTAAAGATTGCAGATCACATCGTAGTTTTAGATCAGGGCCAAATTGTTGATCAGGGATCGCCGAGAAAGCTACTTCAATCGCAAGTTCCGTTAGTTCGCGATTTTCTAGCGGAAGCAAGAGATGCTGTATGAAAACAGGGGTTTTGTTTTTTAGCCGTCTGGGCGAAATTATGATGTTTTTGAAAGATATTTTAACAACGCTTTGGAAGCGTCCTTGCCGATTAGAATTGGTGATGGAGCAAATTTGGCATGTAACCCTTCAAAGTTTCCCAACAACAGCCATGGCCGGATTTTTTGTTGGCGGTATTATGACTGTCCAATTTGCAATGCAGGTGAATGAATTCGGAGCAGCCGCCTATCTTGGGGGATTAGCCACCAGTGCGACGATCCGGGAAGTTGGACCGATGCTGATTGCCTTTATGCTGTCAGGAAAAGTAGGCGCATTTACATCAGCGGAACTGGGAACGATGAAAGTGACAGAGCAAATAGATGCCATCCGATGTTTGGGAGCCGATCCCATTCAAGAAATCATTTTACCTAGGTTTCTGGGAATTATTATTTCTTCTTTTTTCTTATTAACAGGTGGATTGATGTTATCCGTAGTTGGTGGCGCCACTTTAGGCGTCGTTTTTGCCGGGATTAATCCTCAGGAATACGTTCGACATATTCCAACGATTTTAGGAATTCCGTCTATGATAAGTGGACTTGTTAAATGCATGTCGTATGCGTTGGTGCTGGCGACTATTTGTACATATATGGGCTATTTCACTACGGGCGGTGCTAAAGGTGTTGGACGTTCCGTTGTCAGCACGGCTGTTTTGACCATGGTCACTATCGTCGTTTTTGATTGGGGAACCAGCTTTTTAGGACAACTATTGATATCCTGGTTTTCGGTGGGATAAATGACGACAAAATTGATGATTCAAACCCCCTTTTCTATTTTTGGCCACTTCGTGATCGTAACTTACAGAAGTTTGAATTCCTTTATTCAGTTAGTTGTAGAAACGTTGGTACAACTTTTTGCTCATTTACCAAGAAAAAAAGAAACCATTCAGCAGCTGTATTTCGTAGCCAATGGCAGTCTTTGGACCATTGCATTCTGTGTGACCTTTGCGGCTATCGTTACGATTTTAGAGTCATCATTTCATATGAAGATAGTAATTCAAAATGATTCGATGGTTCCTGGTTTCGCATCATTGCTGATACTAAGAGAATTAGGTGCCGTTGTGACAGCATTGCTTTTAACTTCAAGAATTGGTGCCGGTATGGCCGCTGAAATTGGTTCGATGAAAGTAACAGAACAAATAGATGCTTTAAAAATGCTGGGAATAAATCCGGTCCGATTTTTGATCGTGCCAAGATTAATCGCTTCGACTATTGGCTGTGTATTATTAAGTATCATTGCAAATATGATCTGTATTTTTGCGGCGATGATAGTTGCGGATCGATTTCTTGGATACCCGGTGGGAATGTTCCTCACTGCCATGAGGCGTTTCGTGGATTTTCAGGATATTATTTTCGCTTCGATAAAAGCATTTTGTTTTGGATTTGTAATTCCATTGGTCAGTTGTTACTTCGGCTTCCATTGTAAAACGGGTGCCGATGGTGTGGGTCGAGCAACCACCCAAAGTGTAGTCTTTGCTTCAGTGGCGATCATAGTTCTTGATTTTATACTGTCATATACGTTTTCATATTTTTACTAGGGGAATAGATGAAGGTTGAAACTAAAGTTGGGTTACTGTCAGTTTGCGCAATCGTTTTGATTTTCGTTTTTGCGTATTTAGTCGGTTTAGTTTCACCATTTAGTGATTCCTACGATTTAAATGTAATGTACAATTTTGCCGGTGGTATCGAGCAAGGTTCGCCCGTACGTGTAATGGGTATAAAAGTGGGTAAAGTTAAAAGCATTACATTTGTTCCTGATTTTAAAATGCCTGGTTCGGGCGAAGAAGTGAAACTTCAGGTACAAATCTCTGTGGATAAAAAAGCTTGGAAAACCGTTCGCCAAGACTCTAAGTTTTTTATCAATCTGGCGGGTGTCATCGGGGAAAAATTCTTAGAGGTTTCCCCAGGAGGACTGGATCAACCAGAACTTCAGCATAACGGGGTTGTTCGTGGCGAGGATCCACCACGGATCGATCAGTTAATTTCTCAGAGTTATGGCTTAGCCGGAAAAATGATCGAACTAGTGAATAAAAATGAAGGTTCTGTCGGAAGCATTATCTCTCAGATGGATAAACTACTTAGTAACTTCAATAAAACTCTGACTCTTCTTGAAAAGACATCGAAAAACAAAGAAATGGGACGTTTATTAGATAACTTCGTTAAAATTAGCGATGATTTAGCGTATTTAACGACGGGTTTACGATCTAAAAAAGCAGAGGAAAGCTATGATCTGATTCATAAATTGCTATTCCGTTTAGAGCCGCTCGATGGTCCTCAAATTCGCAAATTCCTTCAGCAAGAAGGCATCAAAGCTAAAATACTGTAGTTTAAAGCTTTAAAATGTAAGTATTTACCGTCTGATTTTCGGACAGTGGTTGTTTGCCTGTTTTCGTCTTATGTTGCCTCCTCAAATCAAAAAATGGGGAGTATCCATGATAAAAAAATTAGTAATTACCGGCCTTTTGGTCGGTCAGGTTTTGTTTGCGGCTGAGGGTGATGTTACCACAGTAATTAAATTGGCAAACACCGTTAAAAGTGTAGCTCAAACGTCTGAAGTGTCTCAGGAGAAAATCGACGAAGCAGAAATTAAACTTCGAGAGGCCATTGAACTATTAACGTCGGATTCATCGATCGTTGGTGGCGGCACTAACAGCGCGGATTTTGTAGCTTGCTATGATTTTTCTTATCAAAAGTACTATTCAGGAATGTCTTCTTCTGCTGCTGCAGATAAAGCCTCTACTGCATGTAAAGAGGGGGTCGATTTGGAAGTTATGAAGTTCCTATTCGAAAAATACTACAGTGGTATGAATTCGGTAAACGCAATGGATAAGGCGGCGGCAGGATCTGTAAAAAGTATGCGCGGAAAATTGCCTTTAATCAAATTTATGTATGAAAAATACTATTCTGGAATGAACGCGGTGAACGCTGCTGATAAAGCCGTTGAGGGTGCGATAAAGCTAAAGAAACGCAGCATCGGTTGTTTAGAGAAACTGTATCCGAATTACTACAGTTCTCAAAATGCAGTGAATGCAATGAATAGCACTGTTGCTGGTTGTTCAAAGTAATACTAAAAAGTTATTTTCTTAATGTTTGAAGCATCGGGAGTGCCTTAAGCAATCGAAAATGGCAATTTCGATGCCAAAAAGATCCTTTTGTGACTAAATTCATGCGTGAGATCGTAATCTCGGTCAAAAGTTCTGGACGATTCCAGGAAATTTTGATTAGAGATGGGTGGTAACTCAGGAATTTAGTCCATACTTATACAAAAGGATCTTCTGTGAAGACATTAATTCTAATTTTCTCGCTGATTTTTACTCAATTAACTCTAGCTCAAGAAATTTCGACGGTGGAAATCACTCCGAATCGATCAACGAAGACACAAAATGAGACATCAACATCGTCTTCATCGACTTATAAATCAAAAAACTACTATCAATCTGCTTATAATTCGAATTGGGAGATGCGTGATCACCGGAAATTAGGTGCCGGAATCGGACTTGCGGGAATTTTTGGACAAATTGGCGGTGTGGCTGACATAAATTTTGACGCACAAAACGCGGCGCAGGTCGGTTTTGGTAATGGATATGGGTTTAATACGTTTTTTGCGGGCTGGAAAACAAGTTTCGAGAGTCAGTTTGTATCTCCCTATATTACAGTCGGATATTCTCGTTGGTACAATTCAGACAACACAGATCTGCGTGGTAACTCGTATATTTTGGATCAAGTTTTATCAAAAAACGATTTGCGAAATGGTAAAATCGGAGTCGATTTTCTGTTAGCGAATTTGGGGATTCAGTACAATCAACTAGACACAGAATGGATTGGAAATTCTTTATTTTTAGAATTTAATTTTCTTTACAGCACAAGCTCAGGAACCCTGCTACCAGCGGCTTCCGCGGGATCGATCTATTACTTCTAAGTCTATTTAACTGGCCGTTCGCGACCAAAAAAAAACCCTCAGTTACCTGAGGGTTTTTAGATTATTAGCCGGAGCTAACTATCTTTTTTTAGAAGCTTTCTTTTTAGTAGCTTTTTTCTTAGTAGCTTTTTTTGCAGCTTTCTTCTTTGCCATGTGCTCCTCCTGGAGATTATTAAAATGATGTAGTGTTAATTCACTACAAACTTAAAACTATACTTATAGTCTTCACAATGCGACAAAGTTCGTCAACAAAAAAAAATCACTTGCACAGAAATTGATACGATTTTTTTTCATGATGCTATCAATGGTTGTTTCATTTTCGATTTCGCTTCTCGGATTTTTAATTCTAAAGCATGAGATTCACGAATTCTTTTTTAATTTCGGTCTCAGCACATCTTTTTTCAACATCGTCATGTATTTTTTAGTATCAATTGTTTTAACAGTGACTCATTTTGCATTCGAAAGTCCGGTCATCGTGTGGTTTCTTTATTTTTTTCTGATTGTTATCGCGAGAATTTTGCCGCACTTGGCACGAAGTTTATTTGAAACTGAAATGCAGAAAGAAAGTTTGAATTTTTTGGACAAAATTATTCTCGGCGTGTCTGCCGGCATCGCCTTAAGATCAGCCATGGACAAGTCTTTGGAAGATATGAATGGTTGGCGACGTCGTCAGTTCCATGATTTGGTCCGTGCGGTGAATTTGGGACAAAATGTTTCGAAAATCGTGTCACCAACACTGAAAAACTTGGCCGAAGAACTGTCGTATGTACAAACATCACAAGTTAAAACGCTCGAGCAACTTCAAAAACTGCGCCGAAATATAAAATTGCGACTAGATTTGAGACATAGGTCGAGACAAGTGGCACTAAATATGAATGTGCAAGCCGGATTTCTGATTTTTGTTTTCTTCGCGGTCAGTTTTTTTTCGTATTCCAACTATGAGACAAAGCTATTTCTAAAATATCTTCTCCCGGCGACTATTTGGTTCACATTTGGTTGCCTAGGTTTGTTTTATTTGCAAAGGAATCACAAATGGAAGATTTAGCACCGCCACTCGAGCTGTTGTTGCATGTGAAAAGCAGTATTGAAAAAGGAAAATCTATCCAAGATGGAATTAAACGCTATCTCAGCGCACACAATGGCCACGCATTTGCTAATCATATGTTTGTTAAGGCCACACGTCAGTGGTTCATTTTAATCGAACGTCAGATGCCTACGCATGATCATGTTGTTGGATTGAAATCCATTTATCGTCGACAAGTGCTCCAGTTGCTAGAAAAAGGGATTAGGAAAGAACCCATCTATAATCAGATTCTCATACTTGAACACGAAATTTATCAGGCGTGCGAACGTGAGATCCAAGAAAAGTTAATTAAACTTCCCTACTTAGTGATGATTCCCGTCCTTTTTTTCCAGTTTCCCGCGCTCTTGACTGTAATTTTTGGACCTCTGTTGCAAAATTTTATTGAAAGTTTAAGATGAAGTAGGCGAAAATAGACTCATCGGGGGGCGAGTTTGGTGTTTAGCAAAGAGAAAAATCTTTTGAAATCTGCTGGCGACAAAGTCCCTTCTTCGTTTCGTGATGTGGAGTCTAAGTTAGAAACTTACAGACTTTTAGTCGATGAGCTTATTAAAGATGCTCCCGATAAAGCCAAAGTCCGCGATTACTGTAAATTTCTGAAAATCCCCTATTCATTGAACTCGGCGACACAGCTAGGAACCGTTTTTAATCGGTTGCAGTCCTTAAATCGCCAAGCTATGAATGAGTAATGTCTAAGATTAAAAACTCTATTATTGAAACCATCGGCAATACGCCGGTCATTAAACTTAACTCTATAACTAAAGATTCAATTCACGATTTTTATGTGAAACTTGAATATTTCAATCCTGGTGGCAGCGTAAAAGATCGCATTGCTATCGCATTGATTGAAGGCGCTGAAAAACGTGGGGAATTAAAACCCGGCGGCACAATTGTGGAGGCCACTTCAGGAAATACAGGTTTGGGATTGGCATTTGTAGCCGCCAGCAAAGGTTATAAATGTATTTTCATCATGCCAGATAAGATTAGCGAAGAAAAACGCGCGATTTTAGCTGCATTTGGTGCCAAAGTTTTGATTACGCCTACTGGGGTTGAGCCAACAGACCCCCGTTATTACGTGAATGTGGCAAAAAAGATCGCGGATAATACGCCAAATTGTTTTTACGCGAATCAATATCACAATATCGACAATCGTGAGCGCCACTATAGATCCACAGGTCCTGAAATTTGGGAACAAATGGACGGCAAACTTGATGTTTTTGTTGCCGGAGCCGGAACGGGCGGCACTATTTCGGGTGTAGGTCGATATTTAAAAGAAAAAAACCCAACTATTAAAATAGTATGCGCAGATCCTGTGGGAAGTATCCTTTATGACTTATTTTATCATAAAAAAGTTATCGACCCGCCAGCATCGTATAAAGTCGAAGGCGTTGGGGAAGATTTCTTACCTGAAAATGTGGAACTTCAATACATGGATGATTTTGTGCGTGTAAATGACAAAGAATCATTCTTAATGACTCGCGAATTAATCCAAAAAGAATCGCTGTGCGTTGGTCCGTCCAGTGCGATGGCCCTTGTAGGCGCTATTAAATATGGGAAAAAAATCAAAGAAAAGAAACGTTTCCTAGTGATGTTGCCTGATAGCGGAAAAGCTTATTTAAGCAAAGCCTTTAACAACAAATGGATGATCGACAACGGTTTCTTAACGGCAGAAGAAATTGGGAAAGTTTTTAATAAAATTGAAGACTACCAAACGTATTATAAAGAAATTGGAATTTAGCCGGAAAATTAGAGTCAGCTAAACCTCAGAGGTATTACATGAAAAACAAAGACACTAAAGTAAAGTTTGCAACAAAGGCAATTCATGCCGGTCAACAACCTGACCCAACGACAGGGGCGATTATGACTCCTGTCTATTTAACATCGACTTACGTACAAGAGTCTCCGGGTGTACATAAGGGTTGGGAGTATTCGCGTACTCACAATCCCACTCGTAAAGCGTATGAAAATTGTATGGCGGCTTTGGAAAATGGAACTCACGGGTTTGCATTTGCTTCGGGTTGCGCTGCGACTACGACTATTTTAGCTTTGTTGAAAAATGCAGATCACGTTATCGCGATGGACGATATGTACGGTGGTACATTCCGTCTATTTGATAAAGTTTTGCGTCCGATGGGTTTAAATTTTTCGTATGTTGATTTAACTCAAGTTAAAAATTTTGAAGCCGCAATCACGCCAACGACTAAAATGGTTTGGCTTGAAACTCCAACGAATCCTACATTGAAACTAGCCGACATCGAAACTATTGCTAAAATCGCACACCAAAAAGGAATTTTGGTCGTCGTAGATAATACATTTATGAGTCCATACTTCCAACGCCCCCTTGATTTGGGCGCTGACATTGTTGTTCATTCAGCTACGAAGTATATCGGCGGTCACTCGGATATGGTCGGCGGTATTGCCGTAACCAACAAGACAGATCTTGCAGAACGCATGGCTTTTTTAAGTAATTCCATGGGGACCATTCAAGGCCCTTTTGATTCATTTTTGGCATTAAGAAGTTTAAAAACATTGCCACTGCGTATGAAAGCGCACGAAGCGAACGCTTTGAAAGTCGCTGATTTCTTGTCGTCCCACCCTAAAGTAGATCGAGTTATTTACCCAGGATTAAAATCACATCCTCAGCATGATTTGGCTAAGCGCCAAATGCTAGGATTTGGTGGAATGATCACGTTTTTCATCAAAGGTGGCCTTCCGGCGGCTAGAAAATTTCTAGAAAGTGTAGAGATTTTTGCTTTAGCTGAAAGTTTAGGCGGGGTTGAATCGCTAATCGAGCACCCGGCAATCATGACCCATGCAAGTGTTCCGGCTGACAAGCGTAAAGAGCTAGGAATCGATGATTCTTTGATCCGTTTATCCGTTGGAATCGAAGATATTGACGATCTTATCAAGGATTTGGAAAAAGCTTTTAACTCTTGACAAGATATTTACCGCAAGGTTACTTAACTGACTTCGGACAAGTAAAACCGAGGCCAGGTAGCTCAGTCGGTAGAGCAGAGGACTGAAAATCCTTGTGTCGGGGGTTCAATTCCCTCTCTGGCCACCATCTTAATAAACGCGAAAAAAAGCACCCAAAAGGTGCTTTTTTTATATGTAGAGAACGTCACACGCTGATCCTTTTAAGTTCTACTCTGGGAGGAGCTGTCTAACTTTTGGATCTACTCAATCAGGGAGGTCAGCATTAAAAAAATAAAGATCGTGCAGGCTTAACGCAGAATATTTCAGTGAAATTTCTATGATTTTTAGGAGCTTGAACAAAAATAAATTCACATTTTTTGCTCAACACCGCTTTAAGTAGTTGTTGTGTCATTTCCTCGCAAGCGAGAGCTGATCCAAGTTCGGCACATGTCACAAGATTTCTTGTTTGTCTCGAATCTCCCCATCGATAAGATAGATTAATTGTATAGTTCTCCAACTTTTCAGTTTTATTAATAGAGCTCACATATTCGCCGATATCTAATGTACTATTAGCCGCTGCCCACTTAGCTTCTGGTTCGTAATACCGCAAACTAACATAGGGAGAGAACTTGATAATCGCAGTTGAATAAGCTCTAGACTTATCCTCGATCTTACTAAAATCACTTAATGACATTGTTTTTAACCCAGCAAATGAGTTTAAGGAAATGACACATAAGATGCACAAAATATTAAATTTCATTTTAAACCTCTGATAAACTTAAAAAATAACAATAACTACTATTTCCACATACAAGCCCTCTTTCCGCTGCAAAAAGGAATCCTGATCAGTTATTTCTAATGAGTTTTAAGTGCAAATCCTATAGACAGTGACGCTATTTGTTTAATTCGAAGCGAAGATGTACTTTTCAGCTTATGGAAGGTTTGCGATAACTTTGCGGGCTTCCAGTACATGCTGAGCCGTCATGCTCAGATCATCTACGCCACATTCAATTAAGAACGGCATAATCTGCGGGTGATGCGCGATGGAACCACAAACGGCCACATGCAAACCATGAGTTTTAGATTCTTGAATAATAAACTTCAAAAATCTTAAAAAACCAGGGTGATTTGGCGATGAAATGGAACCTAAATCCGCATTCATACGATCACAGGCATTTGAGTACTGGAATAAATCATTTGTACCAATGCTAAATAAATGAAACTTCAGCTGCTACTTCTTTTAACATGAATCCTAGTGATGGAACTTCCATCATTACACCCAATTCAATGTCTTTATTGTACGGAATATTTTTAAGGCTGAGCTCTTTTTGAACCTCAGCAAATATTTTTTTTCTTTCTTTTATCTCTTCGATCGTCGAAACCATCGGGAACATGATTCCCAGGTCCGATGTATAAACAGAGGCTCGTAGGACTGCACGTAATTGATCCTTGAATAAATCTTTGTATTTCAAACACAAGCGGATTCCCCGTACGCCAAGGAATGGATTTTCTTCTTTTTCCAAATCTAAATACGAAATCACTTTATCGCCGCCTATATCAAGGGTGCGCAAAATGATGCGTTTATTAACCCGCACCAGCTGCTAAAGCCGCAGCCCCAGCACCTGCCGTGAACCCAATGGCAACACCCATTGCAAAGATAACGGGAAGTTGTTCGAATATTGCTAAACCACCACTGAAGAAAACTTCGCCCACTTTATGAACTAACGAAGCTGCTTCAAAATTATCTTTTAAGATACGCGCGACCTACAGTGATAGCTTCGTCACGACGCAATTTTGCCGTGATGAAACTAGCATGGCTCCAAGTTAAATTGGGAGCACCTTGCATGTAACCACTCTCGCGATTCATTTGCTCCGATAAAGAACCATCCGCATTGCGATGGAACAAGATACGAGATAGGTACCCATCCGCTTCGATGAAAAGACCTTTGATGATTGACGAATAAGTACGATCGACCGGAGATAGAATCTGTCCAGATTTCAATTGTGTATTACCGCTTAAGCTAGCAAAGTAGGCTTTGTTGTAATCGTTAATTTGAATCTGTTTTAGTTTTAAATAGCTAACCATCAAGCGATACAAATATTCAGCACCTGCCGCTGTTGATAACACCCACGGGTTACCGCGAGAGTTAGTTACGTAGCCATCATACGTATCTTCTGGATAACGACCAATCGCCGTTCCATACGCGACATTTTTGTTGATTGTATAGATCAAATTAAACGAATTTTTTAAACTTAAATAAGTCGCCATCACTCGCGGGTCAGTAACAGAAAAACGGGTACCTTCTACTTCGGAATGAAGAACGCCAAGTAGAACTGCAGAATCTAGGTGGGATTTGCTGCGGCCACGTTGAAGAAACTTAGTGGCTTCTATAAAGCCTTTGCCTTGATTCCAAAAACTTTCAAGTGTGTTTGTAATTTGCGTCGCTTGTGTATGGTAAAACTGAGCGGCACCTTGATCTTTAAAGGCTGTCGCTACCGAAGCGCCGTACAACATAGCCTTTCTTTGTGCTAGCAAAGTGTAGAAGTGCATTCCGTAAACTTCTTCCCACAGGTCAAAGTTTGGTTCACGCCAATGATGGGCTACGAATTCAGTGTCTCTTTTGATTAAAGAATCCGCCGGAATTTTAGCAGCATACAAGAACGGAACTAATTGACCAGCTTCCGGCCATTTTTCACGAAGAGCGATATCTAAAATACGTGCGTGATTGATAGAACGTAATGCGGGTCCATCATTTTGAGGACGACCCCACGGGCCTGTGAAAGGAAGACCCGTTACCCAAAATTTAGGCTCGCCCAATCCGTTAGCAGATTGGCTTGATATCTGGATTTTCGAGTTGAATTTTATGTGATCAAGTAAGAAAGACCTAATTTTTGCTTTCAGTGAAGAATTATTATAGCGAGGATCTATGTACAAATTCAGAAGTGATTCTGTAACCAGAGCGGCATCACGAACCCAGTGGTAATAGTAATCTGGATGATTGCGCGAAGGAGCTGCGATCACTGAACCCCGAACGCCATCCGCCGGCGACGTGTTCTTTAGTAAGAAGTAAATCGACTTCTGAAATTGTTGATCCAGGTCACCAGAATTAAGAGGTCTAAGAGTTTGTTTTGAAAACGCAGCTGATAAAAACAGCATTGCTAGAGCGAAAAGTTTAATACGCAAACGAGTCGGCTTCAAATGGTCCTCCTGAATGATACGTAAAGGTTCGATTTTATTAATCTTTTATAGAGCTAAAATACAAGGCAAATTAAGGGAAAAAGCTGTATTTCACAAAGATGAGAAAAATTTATAGGTCGTATAAAAATTGGCTTCGCGTCTTAGCGGAGATTAAATTTGCTAAAACAGCTACTTAGCAAATAGCGTGTCGGCAGGTTTCGACCACGGGGGGTTTTTACCATGAAATTATTTTCGGTATTATTAACAATCATTTTAGCGATCGGTGCACAAGCACAGCAAATCAGACAAGGACAGAATGTTGCGGGTGAATTTATCGTACGCTTCCAAGGTGCATATAATCCACAGTACGCCGTAGCGGCCCTTCAGGCTCAAGGCCTACAAATTAAAGAAGTTGTTTCAACAACTTTGAATCTATACCTAGTTAAAGGAAAAGCGACGACTCGGGAGGCTCTTGGAGCAGCTTACCGTGTGAAGGGTGTTGCTTATGCTCAACCAAATCATTACGTATTTTTGCGTGCACCTATGAATTTCATGAGAGGACTGCCTAACGATCCAATGTTTAATCAACAATGGGACATGATCGAAGGCTCAGGTATCAATGCAGCGGCTGTTTGGAATATTACAACCGGCGGTAAAGACAAAGGTGGTCGTGATATCGTAGTTGCAGTTGTTGACGGCGGCTTTGATTTAACTCACGAGGATCTAAGAGAAAACATCTACGTTAATCGCGGTGAAATTCCAAATAACGGTAAAGATGATGATGCTAACGGATTCATCGATGACGTTTATGGTTGGAATGCATTCAACAATTCAGGAAATATCACATCAGATACCCACGGAACTCACGTAATGGGTACAGTTGGAGCAAGAGGCAGCAACGGTCGCGGTGTTTCTGGTGTTAACTGGAATGTTAAAATCATGGCGGTCCAAGGTGCTTCAGGAACAACGGCCACTGTTGCGAAAGCATACGGTTACATCATTGAACAGAAAAAACTTTGGTACAACTCTAAGGGTCAGCGTGGTGCCAATATCGTATCTACTAATTCTAGCTTTGGTGTGGACAATGCGGATTGCAAAAAGGGTGAATTCCCAGTTTGGAATGATCTATATGAACAAATGGGTCAACTAGGTATTCTGTCAGCGGCAGCGACTGCTAACAACAACGTAAACGTGGATCAACAAGGCGACGTACCAACTGGTTGCGCTTCTGAGTACATCGTTTCTGTTACGAACACGACAAAAGAAAATGCTAAGTATCCACAATCTGGTTACGGTGCACGCACAATCGATCTGGGTGCTCCTGGAACAAACATCTTATCAACTGTTCCGGGTAACAAATATTCAAACCTGACTGGAACTTCAATGGCGACTCCTCACGTAGCCGGTGCGATTGCATTGATCCACGCAGCAGCGAATGAGCAATTCATCCAAAAATATTACACAAACCCTGGCCCTGCTGTTCTGGCACTTAAACAAGCCATGCTTGCTGGTGTAGATCAATTACCATCACTAAAAGGTGTAACAGTATCTGGTGGCCGCTTAAACGTAGCCAAAACAGTACAAATCCTAAACTCAAGCGCCGTTCGCTGGAGATAAAAGGTACCTCCTAACATTCTGGTACCCGGCGCGTTAGTTGTGGGTATTGAAGAGAGTGGTTTGATACGAATTTTGAAGATCAAAATGTAATGAAGGCCTCAACAGTAATGTTGGGGCTTTTTTATTTTAAGCGGATGTAGGAGATATTTCGACCGGCGTTTGCGGAGTCTCGGCGGAAGGAATTGTAGTTATCGGATGTTTTTGTGTCTATATTTGCTTTTTCTACCGAGAACTGAATGTTTGGGAATTGGGATTTGATTTGAAGTTCAACGACCTCGGTTAGATCTACGTGGAATTTGTCGCCTCGGGTTTCTACGTTCACTTTGGGCCACGCAGTTGCGGGCAATGAATTCTTAAGCTGCTCTAGCACATCGTTTTTTATTTCAAAAGAGTTTTTCATGATGTGTGGGCCGATGAAGAGTCTTAGTGTCTTAGATTTTTCAAAATACTGTTTTACCGTTTTAGGTGCGATACCGACCGCAACGCCTTTCCACCCCGCGTGGATTGCAGCTATACGTTTGTTTTCAGGATCATGAATCATCACCGGCAAACAATCAGCAGTTTTAATTGCTAAGTACTGTTTAGGCACATCGGTTCCTAAAGCATCGCCTTCTGGTTGCGGATGAATTGGTTCGGGGCGAGTGATGATATGGAATACATCGCTATGAGTTTGTTTTACTGTGTGCACGCCAGTTGGCTTTAAACTTGTTAGTTCAGTTAGTGCGTAATGTTTATTACCGAAGAAAACTTCGATCTTGTCGTCTTCAAAGAATAAGCCTTTTGTTTTTTGAATCATGGAAACCACTTTTGAATAAATGTTTTTTCCTGCGTTGGCCAGTCGACTTCGAAATGCATTTCTTTTCCTGTCTTTGGGTGAATGAACCCCAAAATTTTAGCATGTAGAAGAAATCGATTCATAGATTCGATCTCGCTTTTCATTTCACCCGCGATCTTTTTCGAGGCCATTGGCGAAGCATAGAGTTTATCACCAAGCAGGGGATGACCCAATTCAGACATATGCACGCGAATTTGATGAGTGCGTCCTGTGAACAATTTCAATTGAACAAGTGATGCCGTTGATTTGCTTTTTAAAACTTTGTAGCTGGAGATGGCTATTTTACCGATTGTGATTTCTTCAGACGGTGCCGTGATAATTTTTCCACGGGTATCTTTCACGGAAGCAAATCGCTTTCGATCATTAGGATGACGAGCAATGATGGATGTAATTTTAGCTTCGGCTTGCTTAGGCTCGCCGATACAGACAGCTTCGTACAAACGTGTAATGCTACGAGCTTTGAATTGATCACTTAGGTGTTGATGAGCAAAGTCGTTCTTCGCGATAACTAGAAGTCCACTGGTTTCTTTATCAATACGATGAACGATGCCGGGGCGATCTTCGCCAAATTTCATCGACAAGTTTTTTGTATGTGCCATCAACGCGTTCACCAGCGTGTCGTTTTCATGGCCTGCCGCTGGATGAACAACTAAACCGGCAGGTTTATTCACGACGATAATATCATCGTCTTCATATCGAATGTCTAATTCGATATCGAAAGGTCTTATTTCTGTCGATTTAGGCGACGGCAGTTCAACTTCAATTTTATCACCGATTCGCAATTTATAAGACGACTTAGCGGACTTTCCATTAACAGTAACTAAAGATGAATCAATTAAATATTCAGCCCGAGAACGTGATGAAATCGGGCTTTGCAATGACAAGTATTTGTCTAAACGGGAATCGGCAGAAGAATCAGCGACGATAAAGATAAGTCGCTCGGCCATCTGAGTTAGTTCGCTTTACTATAGTTTTTCATGTAAGAATCAGCAACGATTTTGCTATTTAAGCCAAGCTCTTTTGCCATTTGAATTACATATCCACGAACAAAAACAGGTGCTGGTAAATTGTTCGGAGTCATCGCTTCGATGGCTTTGATATAGAAAGAATTCACTTTGATTGTTTCGCTAAGTTTTTCAAGAGTCACATTTTTATATTCGCGAACTTTTTTTAGCATGTCGCCGTTCCAGTTTGTGCATTCGGCAATTTCTTTTTCTAACTCTTCATTGCGAACGAAAGTGGCTTTTTTAGTGTCTACTTTTGACTCTTGGAAAATTAAACGACTAGCATTTAAAATTGAATCGTAGGTTAGATCTTCAGGGTTAATTTTTGAATGACCTAGCAAGCGTTGATCGTAAATATTTCTTAAAGTTTTATTGCCTAAAATAGAATAGGCTTCTTCGATCATAGATAGTAGTTCACGTGCTTCGTGATCGCTAAAGATTGTGTAGATTGCTGGATTGTCGCCAGAATAGGTTGTTTTTGCTCGCTCGTACGCAGTCGTAATTTCGTGTTGAGCGGCGTTTGTTGTAAGTTCTAGAATTTCGTAAAAATTTGATTTCATAAGGCTGCCCTAATTTAAATCCTTTAAATTAATATTTTCCTTACCTAGGATTATATCGATTTAAGTACAGGGAGTTCAAGACCAAATCATTTTAAATCTATTTAAGCTGAATACTCAGTCCTTGGTCTGGGTCAAAAAACCCCGACCAACGTTGTTAGACAACAGCTCGTAAATTTTCAGGCTCTGTTAAGTTTTTACAGATGTTTAAAAATTGACCAGCTACTGGAGTAAAGGGCTGAGAAATCAATACGGGCTCGCGATTCTTTATCGATTGCCATACTGAATTGTCGAACTCTAGGAAGCCAACGTATTCAACATGTAAACCATAGTACTTATTGCAAACACTTTTGATGGAGTAACCCAAATCAGAAACCGAGTGCGAGCGAATACCATTCAAAATCAATTTAATAGGTTCGCGATTTAATTTATTGAACGGTTCAAGAGTTAGACCTTCATTTTCTTTTAAATAAGTTTTGAAAGAAAAAGGTTTATCTAAAGCTTTATGACGGAAATCTCTTAGTGTAGAAATCAATTTTGCAAAAGCCTCTGGAGTTGATTTGCTTTTTAAGTTTTGGCAAATGTAGCTTTCGATAAAGCGATAATTTTTTTCTATGCTAGTAGGTTCTGGTGACGAAACCAGAATTTTCTCATCGCATTCCAAGTATAGATTGAAATACTTTTCAAAAGAACCCACACCAAAATCGATAAGTATATAATCGAAGTCGAGCGCGCGCAAATCAGTGAAAAATTTCTGTTCATCAAATTCATTAAAATTAAAAGGTAGCCATGAATCCCAGATGCCTTGAATGTAAGACAATTTAGGATATGAGGTAGGTATGATAATTTGAGAGATATCTTTTTGTCCCTCAAGGTAATGTCGTAAATTTAGGTGTGATGGATTTAAACCAAGCGCTGTGTGAATGTTGGCACCGCTTAAATCTAAATCGATAACAAGCACACTGTATTGTAATTTTGAAAGTGTAAGAGCCAAGCTTGAAGTCACAAACGTTTTTCCGACGCCGCCTTTGCCTGATTGAACTGCCCAGATATTTTTTTTATTCGTCTCCGACGAACCTATTTTATTCACTAATTCCATGTGAACTGAACCTCATAATGGTGTGTATTTAATGCCCTTTTTATTCTCTTCGGCTTCAGAAGCACGAAGGTAAAGGGGTGTTATTAAATTCCATTCAAAGGTTGAGTTAGACTTTTTTTCAGTCCAAATTTTCAAAGCCAACTTTCCGGTCATTTCCGCTGTAGGATGGTCGGAGAGGCCGGCTAGTCTAAGAGACAAAGGCTTGATTTGATCACTAAAGTGGGGCTCGTACACGGTATAGCCATCACCAACGACTAGCGTTTTGTCTTTGATCACGGTGCCTAGGTCTTGCACACGAACGACTGATGGTTCTGTAGCGACGGATATTTTTCCATCGTTTAAAGAATATTGTCCAAGATACACCATATTTTTATAAGCATTGATCATGCACGTGATTTTTTTTGTATCTTTTGAATTTTTCAAAACATCTATATTTACGTGAGCCAGATTCAGCAAAGAATCGACGCCGATGATAGGTTTATTAAACACAAATGCGAATGATTTTGCCGAGTTAATAGAAACACGAATTCCGGTGAAGCTTCCGGGGCCGATGGTGGATGCAAATAAATCAATATCGGCAATTTTCCACTGTAGTTTCGTCAAACCCTGTTCAATAAATGTGTGTAGAATTTCGCTATGACTTTTTTGTTCACGCGATGATGTTTGAAATTTCACATCATCGCTATCTAATAGGGCCACACTTCCGTGGGCTGTAGAGGATTCTAGGGCAAGTATTTTCATTTACATAAAGCCGAGCATGCGTCGGAAGTCATTGAATAGCGCAAAAACCATCAAGCTGAAAAGTAAAATCATTCCAACTTTATGAGCTAACTCGATTTTATTTAAGCTCAGTGGTGATCCCTTAATTGCTTCGATGATGTAGAACACTAAATGACCACCATCCAAGATCGGAATCGGCAGTAGATTCAGAATAAATAGGTTGATCGATATAAGTGCCATCATTTGCAAGAACGCAACTAAACCAATTTTAAACGTTTCATTTGCAGCCTGTGCGATCGAAAAAATACCACCAATATTTTTTGGCGAAAGTTCGGCGCTAAGCAATTTAACGAAACTTAAAACCGTCATCACCGATACTTCCCAAGTACGCTCTGCCGAACGTTTAACAATTGAAGAGATATCTGTAAATTTAAGTAAAACAGTTTCTGGAGCCGCATACATCAAGTAAGGGCTGATGCCGATTGTAAATCGCTTTTCTTCGGTTCCGTGGGGAGTCATATGCGTGGTCATGTTAGGAACAACGTCGAGTTTAACTGTTTCCTCGCCACGAAGGATTTCCATCGTGACTTTGCCGCTGCCTTCGTACGATTTGATATTGTTTAATATATCTTCCCATACCATCAATTTTTTACCATTAATCGATACAATACGGTCACCTTTTAGCAAACCCGCCGTCTGAGCGGGAGAATCAGGCATCACGCGATCGACGTACAATTGAGTTGATTCAATTTTAAGACTCTCTAGTGAGACTGGTTTTGATGCGTCGATACCGGTGACAGTAATTTCTTTTTCTAGTTTCGCTTTCGAATCACTTTCGTTTCTGGCAATTTTTATTTTCAGCTCTGCGGGTTTTGCGGCGCCTGGCATGTTATAGAGCTTATCTAACTCTGGTGCCAAATCTCTAAAGTTCAAAATCTCGACGTCATTGATTTTAACAACCCGGTCACCACTCATCACGCCCGCCGCAGCCAATGGCGAGTTAGGCGATACAGCAATAACGGCCGCATACGAAAATAAATTCAAACCGTCGATATCACCAATCATTGTTTTAGAAGAAACTACGTTTGGATTTTTTTTCGCTTTTACAGGAATATCTAGTTTAACTTGTTCTTTCGTGTTTTCGCGCTCTACCGCGATCGCAATGCTAGAATCTAAGTTCTTATCCAGGTTGGCTTGGAAATCATCCCACGTAGTTATATTTTCGTTGTTTACAGAAAGAATGCGGTCACCCGGTTTGAAACCCGCTTTCTCTGCGGCTGATAGAGGTTGCACCTCGCCAACTACCGGAGCCTTAACTAGTTCACCCATTGAACTAACGATCATAAAAATGAAAAATGCAAAAATTAAATTCATCAACGGGCCTGCCAAAATTACAGCGATCCGTTGGCTAACTTTTTTATGCGAGAAAGAGAATGGATGTTCAGATGCCGGAATCGTTTCACCCGGTTGCTCACCGAACATTTTTACGTAACCACCCAGAGGAATGATTGAAATGCAGTATGTGGTTTCATCTTTTTTATATTGAAATATTTTTTTACCGAAACCCAAGCTGAAAACTTCAACACGTACGCCGCACCAGCGAGCCACTAGAAAATGTCCAAGCTCGTGAACAAAAACCAGTACACCTAAAAGTACGATAAAAGAAAAAACTTGAGTAAACCCCGAATGCAAATAGCTTAGTATTATGTCCATTTCTTGATTATAACTAAGAAATCTACATTGTGTAATTTGAAATTTGGCAAGGACTTAGGTCTAAGTGAGTAGGCCTTCTAGTGCGCTAGCGCCAAATAAAATCACCGGCGCAGCAAATAAAACCCCATCGACTCGATCTAATACGCCGCCATGCCCGGGCATGATTTTACCTGAGTCTTTAACTTCGGCGACTCGTTTAATGACGGATTCAAAGAAATCACCAAACTGAGCCACCACCGACGTTGGGATAGCTAATAAAACTAGGGCGATTGGGTTAATGTGTTCAAGGTAATACGAAAGAACTATTGCTGTTACAACAGAAAACAAAATGCCGCCGATGGATCCTTCGACGGTTTTCTTAGGTGAAACCAGTGGCATGATCTTGTTTTTACCGAAATTCATACCCACAAGGTAGGCGCCAATATCACCCGCGAACACGATAGCCAGCAAAGCGATAAACCAAATCATTCCATGAGGAAGATCCAATATCTGTATCATAAAACTTGGAAGCAACCCCATGTAGAAAAATCCCATAATGCTTTTAGATTGAAATGTATGAAGCTCTTCCAAGGATTCAAATTTATGAAGAATCAGGATACTAAATAGTAAATAGACGATAGAAACAAAGGCAAAAATGATTGCCGAAGTGCCAGGAAAAATACTGCATAATCCAAAAATACAAACAAGCAGGCTATAAAACGCAAACTTATTAGATCTTGAGTCAGAATCTTTCATCAACATTTTCATCAGCTCATAACTGCCAACCAAAACACCGAACGCGATTAAAACCTTAAATCCATTTTTTTCCAGGAAGTAATACAAAAAGAAAATGGTAATGACAGCAACGATAGCTGAGGACGCTCTAGTTAAGAGTGATTTCATTTTTGTGCGCTACTTTTCCGAAACGACGTTGTCGATTGCCATAGTCTTCAAACGCTAATTTCAAATCAGCGGCAGTGAAGTCAGGCCATAATTGGTTTGTAAAATAAAACTCAGAATAAGCCGCTTGCCAAAGAAGGAAATTACTTAATCTTTGTTCGCCACTCGTTCTTATAATCAAGTCAGGGTCTGGTGTTCCAGCAGTCGACAGATACGATTGAATGGTAGCTTCATCAATTTGGTCCGCTATCATTTCGCCCGCAGCAACTTTTTCGGCTAATTTTTTTACGGCATTTGTGATCTCTTGCTTTGAACCATAACTGATCGCAAAAACAAGATTTAAACCTGTACATTTTTCCGTCGCAGACATAGCTGAATCAACAGAGGAAACAACATCCGCTGGCAACCGATCGATTTCACCAATAACTGTGAAACGAATATTTTCTTTGATTAAATTTTGAGTTTCCTTTTTAAGGTAACGGCGAAGGATTTTCATCAAGAAAGCCACTTCAGCTTGTGGACGCAGCCAATTTTCAGTGCTGAAAGCATACAGAGTTAAATATTTAACTCCTAAACGCGAACATTCTTGAATAATGTTTTTAGCAACCCTGGTCCCTTTGACGTGGCCATAAACTCGCGGGCGATGGTGCTGTTCTGCCCATCGTCCATTGCCGTCCATAATGATTGCTAAATGTTTTGGAGTTTTCATTAAATATAAAGCCTAAACGGTTAGTAGAGACTTTTCTTTTTCCGCTGAAACTGTGTCGATTTTTTTGATAAAATCGTCAGTCATTTTTTGAATATCTGCTTCTGATTTTTTTGATTCATCTTCAGAAATAGTTTTATCTTTAAGCGCTTTTTTTACTTCGTCATTAGCATCTCTGCGAGCCATACGGATAGCAACACGCATGTCTTCAGCGATCTTTTTGACTTGTTTCACAAGTTCTTTACGGCGCTCTTCATTCAGATCAGGTACTTTCAAACGAATAACTTTACCGTCATTCATTGGAGCCATACCTAGATCACTTTTTACGATGGATTGTTCGATTTCTTTAAGAATAGCGACTTCCCAAGGCGCGATCATGAATGATCTTGGGTCTGGAGTCGAAATAGAAGCTACTTGCGAAAGCGGAACCATTTGGCCGTAGTAGTTAACACGTACGTTATCTAACATCGAAACTTGTGCGCGGCCTGTTCTTACTTTTTTTAATTCATCATCAAAAGCCTTGATGGATTTTTCCATTTTATCTTGAGCGGCTTTTTTAACATTTTGAACCATTTTATACCCCCAAAAACGTGAGTTAATATCTTTGTGTTACTGAACGATAGTGCCGATCTGTTCGCCCATTACGGCTTTCAAGATGTTACCAGACTTCATCAAATCAAAAGTCATGATAGGCAACTTATTGTCCATACATAAACTGATTGCCGTAGAATCCATAACCTGAAGGCCCTGGTTTAATACGTCAATATAACTAATACGATCATATTTTTTCGCATCAGCATTTTTCATAGGATCTTTATCGTAGATACCGTCTACTTTGGTTGCCTTCATAATAATTTGTGCGTTGATTTCCATGGCACGCAATGAGGCCGCTGTATCAGTAGTAAAATAAGGATTTCCGGTACCTGCACCAAAAATAACTAAACGACCTTTTTCAAGGTGGCGAATAGCACGGCGACGGATGTAAGGTTCGGCAATTTCTGCCATGGCAATCGCGCTTTGTACACGCGTTGGAACACCAGCATTTTCCAGAGCATCTTGTAATGCCAGGGCATTGATCATTGTCGCCAACATTCCCATATAATCAGAACTTGCGCGATCCATACCCTCGGCACTGGCAGCAATACCTCTAAAGATATTACCACCACCAATAACTAAGCCAATTTGAACACCTGTTTTATAGGCCGCAGAGACGTCTTCAGCAATTTGCTTGATCACGGTAGTATTAATACCAGTACCAGCTTTTCCTGCTAACGCCTCTCCAGAGAGCTTTAATAGAATACGCTTATAAACGGGTTCTTTCAAACTAGTGTCCTTTAACTTGCGCTGCTACTTCAGCTGCAAAGTCAGTCGATTTTTTCTCGATACCTTCACCAAGTTCGTAACGAACAAAGCGTTTTACAGTAACAGTTGAACCGGCTTTTTTAGACGTTTCTTTTGCGTAATCAGCGATTTTCAAATCTGGGTTCTTAACGAATTGTTGTTCTAATAAACAGTTCTCAGCCAAGAATTTACGGATTTGACCTTCAACGATTTTTTCGATCATTTCTGGTTTTTTACCTTGTTCCAAGTTTTTAGCTTTTAAGATTTCTTTTTCTTTAGCTACTACTTCTGGAGCAATTTGGTCTTGTGAAAGAGCCATTGGGTTCATTGCAGCGATATGAAGAGCTACGTCTTGCGCAAATGTTTTAACATCCGCATTTTGAGCGTGAGCCGGGTTTTCAGCAGTTACTTCAACAAGAACGCCGATTTTACCCTCACCGTGAGTGTATGTGTGAACATAGCTATTTGCTGATTCAGTGTATTTAACACCACGACGAACAACGATGTTTTCACCGATTTTTGCTACAGTTTCTTTCAATAAATCGCCCACTTTTTGAGATGGATTTTTGTGATAGATTTGCTCAAGGATAGCTACTTGTTCGTTAGTGTGGGCAACATGAGCTGCAATGTTTTTAACGAAATCTTTGAAACCATCATTGCGAGCAACGAAATCTGTTTCAGAGTTAACTTCAACAACAACGCCTGTTTTGCCAGTTTTTTCTGTGTATACGGCGCCTTCAGCTGCGATACGATCTGCTTTTTTTGAAGCGGCAGAAAGACCTTTTACGCGTAACCATTCGATAGCCGCATCGAAATCACCTTTAGATTCTTCTAAAGCTTTCTTGCAATCCATCATGCCGGCATTTGTTTTTTCTCTTAGTTCTTTAACCATTGTGGCTGAAATAGACATAATGACTCCTGATAATTAATTAATATGTGAAGAAAAATAAGCGGAGGGGGTACCTCCGCTATGGAATTTACTCTTGAGTTTCTTTTGAATCGTCTTCAGACGTTTCAAGCTCAGCTTGAATTTCAACTTCGTCTGCTAAACCAGCAGCAACCAGTTTTCTTTGTTTTTGAACTTTAACAACCTCAGGACCTGCTGATTTTTTAGTGTCAGCTGCTGGAGTTGCTTTTTTATCAGTAGGGCGTGGTTTACGCGCAGGACGTTCAGATTTTTCACCGCGTTCCGCTTTGTCAGCGCCGGCAGCATCAGAACCTTTGTCAGTCATGGTACGTAATTTTTGTTCCCAAACTTTAGCGCCTTCGATGTAAGCATCAGCAATCAAAGTAGAGAATAATTTGATTGAACGGATAGCATCGTCGTTACCTGGGATAGCAAATTCGATAGAATCTGGATCTGAATTTGTGTCGGCGATACCGATAACTGGGATTTTCAAAGTTTTTGCTTCAGCAACCGCAATGTGTTCTTTAGGCAAATCAACTACGAACATCGCAGCTGGTTTTTCTTTCATGTCTTTGATGCCGTTAAGGTATTCAGAAAGTTTTAAGTATTCTTTTTCGATTTTAGCGCGTTCTTTTTTAGAGAAATAATTGAATTCGCCTTTTTCTTTCATTTGATCAATGCGCTTTAGGCGATCGATAGATGACTTGATAGTTTCGAAGTTAGTCATCATTCCACCCAACCAACGTTTTGTAACGAAGAATTGGCCTGAACGGAAAGCAGCTTCTTGAATTGGCTCAACTGCTTGTTTTTTAGTTCCAACAAAAATAATCTTTCCACCGTTAGCAGCGACTTCTTTAACGAATTCAGCAGCTTTATTGGCTTTTACGACTGTTTTTTGAAGGTCGATTATGTGGATACCACCGCGAGCAGTGTATACATAATTCTTCATTTTAGGGTTCCAACGCTGTGTTTGGTGACCGAAGTGCACCCCTGCGTCTAACATTTCTTTCATGGTTACTTGAGCCATGGACTCTCCTTTACTGGTTATTCCGCCTTCAAGTCAGAGCTTTAAGTTATCGATTTGAAACGCTTTTTTGCGTTTTACGCAAACCGAAGGTTTCCCCTTAAAGTAGCACCCGTTTTTTTCGGGACCAGATAGTAACTCGAAGTGAGTATTTGGTTGGATAGCTAACACGAACATTTTGTCCTAGGCAAGGAGTTTCATTACGATCTAGGGATAGGAAACTATTTATCAATTCAATGTTACTGTTGATATAGGCGAGCTCTGGATTGAAAGCCTGTTTGGATTGCTCAGATAGCGATAAAATCAAGATAACCGATGGTTCGCCGGGATTTTTCATCTATCATGAGGTAAAAAACGGGATTTATTGCGAAATATTCAGGTGTGGAGCTTAATTCAGGTACAAAAAACTGAGTCAGCTGTCGACGGACCCAGTTTTTGCAAAATCAGATTTGTAATTTATTGGAATTTACCAAGTAGGCGGTAAACCATTTTTTGGATCGCAACGATTTGTGGACCGCTACGATTGGCATATGTCTTTTTATCTGTGTAACCAAACCAGTCCCAGCAACCGTACGGGTTTCCAGCAGCAACAGCTACTTGTGGGTAAAGGATAACGATATTGTTGGCTTCAGCCCATGTGTTTAAACCCGAATTCACTGCGAATTTATCTTGAATGATACCTGGATTTTGTAAGCATCCGTGAAGAGCGACATGCAGTTTACAAGCGTCCATACGCGTGCTTCTGCGATTTTCCATACACGCCTTAGGTACATAGATATAACCAAAGTTATATAGAGACGAATTTTGTGTTTGGAATTCAGTTTGATCGAATTGATAAAGCTGAGCATTCACTGTCGCGCGTGGGGCGCGGCTCACTTTTAAATTTCCGTAGAATAATTTTAAGATATCACCGGCCATATCGTAATTGCAGTTGTTAATATAGGGAATTCCTTCGGCGGAACAAGCGCTGCCGTAGCTTTTTGTCACCCATGAGTGGCCCGCATTATTAATCGTATTTTGATATACGATTTGATTTTTAGGAATGAAATTGGCGTAGAATTCGTATAATCGATCGCTATTTTTCTTAGGGACAACGGTGTCTTTAGCTGAAGAGAAAATATATACTTTTGAGTTTTTCAAGTTATTTAGATTTTCGATCTTGCCCGCTTTTGCTTCCGCAAGGGCTTGGTTTATAGACGTTTCTGTCTTGATTTTATCAGGATGCTTCATGCATTTGTCTTGAGCGATATTAGCATCGCCTTCACCGCACCAGTAAGGACCACCGGCTACTGAAGCTGCACCTTTAAAAACTGTCGATAGGGCCACATGAAGTTGAACAGCCATATAACCGCCAGACGAGACGCCAGACACGGTAATGTTAGACTGATCAATCTTCAGTGATGGAAGCTTGCTGTTGTTAGTTTGTGCAAATCCAGTAGAGACGAAAAGAAAACCGAACAGGAACAGAATAGAATTTCTCATAAAATCCCCTTTTTTTATTGGAAGGATTGTATTCCGAAATCCTACTTTAGAGTCAAATTAAATTAGCCTCGGGTACCGAATTCTCAACAGTCTGTTTTTCTGCTGTAAATCCTAAACTCGCCAAAACTAGCTCGGCTTGCTTGATGGCGCCGACCATATTTTTGTTCGAATTTATTGTTGGTGACGCGATCCAAAGATTGTCTAAGCCCGCGATAGTTTGGTTCTCATTCACTTTTAGGACGCCATCACCGGCATAGTTAGAGTAAACGAAAATGCGCTCAGAAAGAGGATTGTCCAGAGCTGTTGGGTAGGCGCGTTTAATCTGTCTCTTCATCTTTTTTAGAGCATGCGCCGTGACTTCAGAATCGTCAGATAGTTCGTCATCTACAAATGAAATCCATTGCGAAAACTGCGTTGTTTCACCTGGAGGATAGATTTTACCAAAACAAGGACCAAGTTCGTCCTGAGTCGTACCGTTTAAAACGTGATACGTGTTGTTTTGTTCAAATGGAGTTGAGTGCAAGATATCCAAACAAATAGATGTCCAGTAATTGGTTTTGTTTAATTTATTTTTTGCACGGGAAGATAAGGTTTCAGTTGGTAATAAAACACTTAGATCTTTGAACGATCCGCAGAATATAAATTGATCCGCATGAAGTGTTTTTGTTCCGTTGATCAAAACACTTTTTACTTGAGTTCCTTCGCTTTGAAAGCGAGTCACGATAGAGCGAGGTAAAAAATCGCCTTTAAAGTTTTCCATCAGGCGTTTTGGCCACTCATACACTGGAAACTTTAATGGTAATTCAGAAGCGGAAAGGAAATATGCTAATTCATCATAAAAATCGACATGAACATCACCGAAACCTAAGAAGGGTTTAAACTGACCGCCTTCAAAAAACATGACCGGTGATTCTTTAGGTTCGTCATGAACTTTTAGACCCATTACGTTTTCAGCAAACTCTAAAGCCGATTTTGATGATTCTGTATTGGGGAAGTATCTTAGACCATTTTCAAAAGATCCCATCGCGTTTTCGATGCGTTTATGGCAACCACCAAAAGATTCGTTGGCCTCGAGCAAAGCGATATTCGATGTAAAACGGCTCAAAGTGCTAGCAAGTAGCAAACCTGGTAAACCGCTGCCGACAATAATGTAATCGTAATGACGTTGACTCATATAAGAAATCCTTTCTTCACCTTTCAAAGTAATGAAAAGACGGAAATCCTGTCACTCAATAAATATGTCTAATGCATTTAATCACGCTATTCAGTAGGCAATTACTGCATTTTTTCAGGAAAATATGCTTGTCAATCAGACCCGCAAGGGGTGGGGATATCAGATAGTAGGCATTTACGAAAAGGCGACCAAGTGGGTGTTTGCACAGGAAGTAGTCACGAAACAAGCGCAAATACACGACTTCCTCGCAGAAAGGATCACCGTAGGTGCTAGTGGCAATGAAACATCGTGGCCTTTGCTGAGTGGCCTCTTTGATAAAAGCTTTTACGATAGCTGGATTTTTCGCTGATTTGAGAAACGCGTCCGCTTTTTTAATAATATCCGGGTAGATAGGCGAATATTGAATGAAGGAAGCTAATTGTTTGCCGGCCATTTGCTGTCGATCACTGTATTTGTCGTTTGTGTCATAAATACGAAATAAATCCCAATAGACAGAGGCGACGACTGTGATCTCGCTAGTACGAGCCGAATCTTTAAATAATTTCGGTGTTAAGGTTTGGCCTTTTTTTAAACTGAAAACTATTTCTAAAACTTTAAGATATTTTTCGTAAGTTACAGCGGCTGCGGTAAAGTTTTTTCCGTTCATGAAATCACGCGCTTTTTTTACCAATGCGACACGATTTTTCCATAGATCCAGACGATATGATTCTTTAGCTCGTTCTTGAGCGAGCAACGTGCCGCCGCGACTTTGTGAAAGAAGTTTTCGAAGATCTGAACTACATGCAAGACAAATTGCACCCGTAACCACTTCGCCAAGAGCTTGCAACTGTGCTTCGAATTCAGGATCGACAGCATGTAGTTCTGTGACTTGTAATTGGCAGCGTGGACACTTTTGCATTCCATAATTTTGAGGTGATTCAAAAACAAGATCAAGGTTTTTATCTTGGTCGAGCTCTGAAGAAAGCGTTTCACAAGTCCTGGACCTGGTTAAAAAACGGAAAAAATTCTGCGATTTTATTTATCGTTGCTTTCAAATCCGTGAATTTCCTATTTTGCATGTAAATATTTCCAAGGGCTTCGCGATAGCTCAAATTTTTCCTAACACAATTTTCTGTGTGTTTTAGAAAAAAATTCGCGAAAAAAAATACGACGAGGAGAAATTTTTTTCTAAATTTGTGGAAGGAAATGCTCACCAAAATTAATACAATTCTATTTTTTTTTATTTGAATTACTATTGCTCTCGAAACAAACAACAAACCAACAACCTTATTAAGGAGTTTTTATGAAAGCTATTTTAGCATCTCTTGTAACACTTGTTGCAGTAAACGTTTTTGCTGCTGACTACAACCCATATTCTTACGCGATTTCTAACGCTGGAAACTGTAAGCTTATGATCAACTACCGATACGCTGGTTACAATGTTGCCGATTACTGGTGTGCGCCAATCAATGGTATGCCTAAAGGCACTACTCTTAAATACGAGTGGTCTAGAAAAGGTAACTGCAAAATGATGATCAACGATCAATTTACTCAGCAGCTCGTTGCTGACTACTACTGTGAAGCTAGACACTAGTTTTTAACTGAAACTTTAAAAGACCTCTGCCTGGCGGGGGTCTTTTCTATTCTTTTGTAATAACTACCGTACAAAATCAGTACAATTTCTAAAAATTTGAATTTTCTATATTCTCTGGGTTCTGAAAATAAAACCAATAACCCTTTTAGGAGAATTTATGAAAATATTATTAATTTCTTTATTATCGATGCTCTCTGTCGGTGCTTTCGCTGATAGTTACTATCAAGACAGCGCTCGCCTTGATTCTTGCGGTGGCCGTGTTGAACTAAGACAAGCTGGTAACGGCGATTTAGCGCTTAAATTCGTAGGTGTTAACCAGCGTTATTGCACAAACTTACGCTTCGTAGATGTTTCTAATCGTAAAACTATCAAATCATATCCATTTGAGGGCACTTCATATACTTTAAATAAAAAAATGGAAAAAGAATTAGGCAAAGACTGCGCCGTTGAATATCAGTTATCAAACTACAACGGTCGCGTTGTCGATTCTGGTCGCGTTGTCTTAAAATGGTGGGCTTGTTACCGTTCTCCAGTAGTAGTAGCGCCAGTTCCATTACCGGCTCCTAAAGTTAGCCCATACTCATATGCGATTTCTGGAAACGGAAACTGCAAAGTTATGAAATATGGCAGTTACACTAACGTAAACACTTCTAAAGATTTCTGCGCTCCAATCAGTGGTTATGCAAAAGGCACATCTGTTAGCTACGCATGGTCGCAAAACGACAACTGCAAAATCATGATCAACGGTCGCTACTCTAACGAAAACACGCCTAAATCTATGGCATACCGTTACTGCAACGCTACTCACTAGTAGATTATCTTTCAAAACGATAGTTAAACAAGGCTCTTCATTTGAGGGGCCTTTTCTAATTTAAGCCCTATCCGGTAAGACAGTGCCGCCCATTGCGAGTCGTGTGTCTCATTTTAATACAGCCGAGTGTGTGTATTTTCGTTTACACGTAGTTTTTTCATGGTGTGCGTTTCGCAAATTACCTGAGCGAAACAAAACAGGCGAATGCCTTTACAAATATAACGAGGAGTGGAAAATGAAATCATTAGTATTAGGTCTTATGACTTTGGCGGCACTAGGTGCAAACGCGAAACAATCACGTGCAGATATCGAAAAATGTGCTGAGCGTATTCAAGATGAGTGCAGAATTTCAAACAATAACGTAGATCGCATTAAAGCTAACGGCGTTGCTTGTAAGCAAGTTCAAGGTTTTGGTGAAAAAATGGAAGCTGTTGTTCTTGAAAGCGGCGATGTAACAATCGTTCAGGTTTCTAATGGCTGCGCAGTTACCAAATTTGATCTAGGACCTGGTTTAGGTATTGAAGATTTGAAAGTAATCCAAGGTCGCGCCTATATGTCTACAGATAAAGGCGCTGCTTATTATTTCCGCGCTACATCTAACGGTTCTCCAGTATTTTATGAGGTTTTGAAATCTAACAAACAATCATATACTGGTGTTGACTCTTTCAAAGGCAATTCAAATGGAACGGGTGTATTCTTCATGGATAAAAACAAGCAACCACTTCCTATTGTAGATGGTCAACAAGAAGTTAACGCTGATGAAATCGAAGCTTTAAGCTCAAAAGGTCGTTTAAGACAAATTCAATTCATCTACGGAACTACAAATCAAAGCTTATTCAGAAACTAATTTAGTTTTTAAATTTGAAGAAGTTTAAGAAAAAGCCCAATCTAAAACGTTGGGCTTTTTTATTTTAGTTAGTTGGCCGAAAAGTCATGCAACAAAGCATAGATTTCCCTTTTTGCCACCACTTTGACCCCATTTAAATCGTTCTCGCTTGGCCCGGATTTCGCTTTAATAGTGCGCGAACCATTAAGGGGGATCAAAATGACCACACAAAAAATGATGTTAGTTCTATCGACGGTATTAGTTTCTGCATTGGCGACTGCTGCATCAGCGGATGATATTAAAAACTGTCCTCGTGACGGAAAATCATACAAAGAATGCAAACAAGCACGCTCAAATGACAGGGGTGCAAAAAAATATCTGTTATTGTCATCAGGACAACTGATCAGAATTACTGACGATAACAAATTGAAATGCACAATCGATCAAAATGTCATTGATATGAAGGTTTCCATTCACCCAACTGACAGTGCCGTACTGTACTACACCAAATCTGGAAATGGTGGTAAACAGCTGATCGCGGTTAACAATGTAGACGGCGATTTTGCTGGTCAGTGCGTAAAAGTTAAAAAGTCAGTACTAATGGACGACGTAAAAGAATTCAGCGTAGTTCCAAACCGCGACACTACCATTGTAAACGCGGCATTAAGTAGATCAGGTGTTTTAAAAGCCTGGGACGCAACCCAATTAGTATATCAAGATCGCGGTGTTGTTGATTACCAAATCAACAGTTGTTTTAATCAAGCGGGTAAATCATTTAATTCCTACGGACTATTTTCAATTGATCGTTCGGGTATTGTGATGAAAATCAAAGGCAACGGTGGTCGTTTTGTTAACGATAAAGCTGATGCGTCTCGTTTCCAATCGATTAAGCAATTCATTGAAGTTAGAAACGTTTGCCGCTAATTCTATTGAAGAATTAGGACTTCCGTTATATTTAAGGGTCCACATTTTAAATGTTGGGCCCTTTTATTTTTTAGGACGGTAAATTTGGAAATGACATTGTACCAAGCACTGGGTGGCGAAGCGGAACTAAAAAAACTAGTCGATGCATTTTACAAAGTGATGGCCGAGTCTCCAGAGACTGCAGGCATTTTGAAAATTCACCCCGATTTGCCACGAGCCAATCAGAAATTGTTTGAGTTTTTATCAGGATGGTTGGGCGGACCCGATTTGTTCGTGCAGAAGTATGGACACCCTCGTCTGCGTGCTCGCCATTTACCCTTTGCAATCGGCGTGGCTGAGCGAGATCAATGGTTATTCTGTATGAAGCGAGCCCTTGAACTTTGCCAAACGCCGCCAGAATTTAATTCTATGTTTATGTCGGCAATCGCACGACTGGCCGATCACATGCGAAATCAGCCGGAAACGCCGAAGACATAACTACAATAAATTCATCGGATCCACATCGGCGTATAGTTTCACGGCTGTAGGAATCCATTTTTCATTTTGCAGAACTATTTTAGCAAATCGGTGCAAAACAGCAGCGTTATTGGCTTTTAGAATAACCTGGAAACGAAATTCATTACGAATTTTTGCAATTGGGGATTCCGTAGGGCCTAAAACTTGGATTTCATCAAAAGAGTCAGATTTTTCTTTTAAATTAAAACATCGTTCCGATAGCATGCGAGCCGTTTTTTGGGATTTATCTAGATCTCTGGATTGAATTCGAAACGAAATCATTTTGCCAAATGGTGGGTAGCTGAATATTTGACGGTTTTTTAAATCATAGTCGGTAAAGATCTCGTAGTCTGACTTACTAGCCATCTGTACGATTTCACTTTCTGGATTAAACGTTTGCAAAATTACAACTCCATTAGGTTCGTTTTCTTTTTTATGGCGTCCCGCGCGGCCACTCATTTGTAAAATCAATTGCACGGCACGTTCGCCAGCACGAAAATCTGGAAGGTTAAAGCCTACATCGGCTAGCACCAGGCCAACCAATTTTAGATTTGGAAAATCTAGGCCTTTAGCAATCATCTGTGTGCCGATCAGTATGTCAACTTCTTGTTTTTCAACTTTTTCTATCGCATTTTCTAGATCGATTCGATTTTGAATTTCATCTCGATCGACCCGCAAAATTCGCGCTTCAGGGAACATTTTTTTGATTTCAGTTTCTACACTTTCTGTTCCAATTCCTAACGGTTCCATCGTTCCTTCGTGGCAGTCGGAACAACGTTGTTTGAAACTTTCATGGTAGTCACAATAGTGACATACTAAATGATTGTGTGCGTGTAAGGTTAGTTTGATATCACAGTTAGGACACTCTTTGGTATAGCCGCACATCGGGCAGATGATGGATTGACTCATGCCTCGACGATTTAAAAAAAGAGCAGATTGAAAGCTGTTTTCTAAATTATTTTGCAATTCTGTGTGAAGCTCTTCGCTCATCCAAAAAGGCAATTTCAATTCTTTTGATCGTGGTGCAGAGGACTTTAAATCTATAATTTTTATTTCTGGCAGCTGAATATCACCCACACGTTTAGTCATACGGTGAAGTTTAAATTTACCTTTACTTGCATTTAACCACGATTCAAAACTGGGTGTTGCCGAGCCTAAAACAATAGGGCAATTCATTTCTTTGGCTAACATGATAGCCACATCCCGGCCATGATATTTCAATTTTTCTTCTTGTTTGAAGCTGGATTCATGTTCTTCGTCCACAACGATTAGGCCAAGATTGGGAACTGGGCAGAACAACGCCGATCGAGCGCCAATTAAAATTTGCTTTTCACCTTGAATCATTTCCCACCAGAACTGGGTGCGTTCACGATCAGTTAATTGCGAATGAAGCAAAGCAATTTTAGATCCGAAGCGTTTTGCAAAACGATTCACCAGCTGCGGAGTCAAAGAAATTTCGGGTAATAAAAAAAGACCCGTTTTACCTTCCTGCAAAGTCTTTTCAAACAAATGAAGATAGACTTCCGTTTTTCCCGATCCCGTCACGCCATAAAGTAAATGAGTTTGAAAACCAACGTCAGCAGCGATGTCTTTATACACGGTTTCCTGTTCTGCATTTAATGCATAGGGTGCTTCGGGTGGAAACTCAGGAATCGGTGATCGTTTGCGGGCCGTATTTTTTGTGCCTTTAGATAGTGGAGGTAAAATCAAATCGGCTACTAACCCAATGGGATGAAAATAATACTCTGCAAGCCATTGAATCCATTTTAACCTTGGAACAAGACTGTTTGCCCCATACTCAGCGTCAATGCTGTCCAATGGTTTAATTTCGAATTCGGTTTCTGGTGTTTGATCGGTGATAGAGAAAACGATACCGCGACATTTTCGTTTGCCAAGCGGAACATTCACCACGTTTCCTGCGGAAACATGGCTTAACTCATCAGGAATCAGGTACGTCAGCAAACCTTTGATAGGAGCTGCGACAGCAACTTGAGCGTATTTTTTTATCATCTAAACCGAGTGTAAAACTCTTCTAAAAGGGTTTTTAAAGGATTGTTGTATAGTACTTCTGATTGATTATTTGAATCTAAGCTTTTTGGGTCAAATTGTGCCGATAAATTTCCACTTTTTGGAACAACAGACAGTGTATTCACGCTGACTTTATTTTGTCCCCAACGTACTAATTTGTGTTTTGGATAGTTTAGGCCTTTAGAATACGATTTGTAATTTTCAAATTCCAATTCCACTTGTGACGGTAGACGAAGTTTGCGGATTACAAAAAAATCTTGTTCAATCCAAAGCTTTGGGAATAGCGAGTCTTTTGTGTTTTCCCCAATTGCGTAATTAACAACCCCTTCTGTGCGTCCTAAGTGTACAAAGCTTTCTTCATAAACGGCGCGTGATTGTTTGCTGTCTTTTTTGTATTCTGGAATAATTTTGTTTTGTATTATAAAATTATTTAAAGCATCAGCATTTCTAATGTGATGCCAGCGTTCTAATAATTCAGCCGGAGCTGGTTGTGATTCTCGCTTTTGTCCCTTCATCGCCCATTTCAAACCGTTTTCATAAACGTAAGTTAGTTTTAAGCCTTTAAGTTCTTTTAATCCTGTCACTGTTAGGCGAAGGTTTCTTTCATTTTCAACTAGCCAACTTTCTTTTACTGAGGCTTCGTTAGTGCCGTCGGAAAAAGTCACTTCGGTTTCAATGGAATAAACTCCGGTACCAGCATTTTCAGACGTACGATCTAAAATCATTTTCAACGGCGGAATATAGGCAAACGAAAATAGAGAGAAAAATAAAAAACCTAAAACTGTTTTCATTTGAATGATCCTTTGTCGATTTTATTAACCAAATTTTTTAAATAGTCTGAAAGCTCGTGAGTCAGTTCTGAATTTCTAAGTGCGAATTCGATGTTTGTAATTAAGTAGCCTAACTTATCGCCGGCATCATAACGATTGCCTTGAAGTGGGTAGGCGTTCACCACTTGATTGCGTGACAATTCGAAAATGGCGTCAGTAAGTTGTATTTCATTATTCTTCGTGGGTTTCTGATTTTCTAAAATTGAAAAAATCTTAGGATCAAAAACATAACGACCAGTGATGGCCCATCGAGATTTTGTTTCGGAAGCCTTTGGTTTTTCCAAAAGATTTTTTACGCGATAAAAATCAATGTTCTGATTTTCTCCCAGCGAAAGCGTTTCTTTTTTATCTGTATCAAATTCGGCGATGCCATATTTAGAAACTTGGTCCTCATTTACTTTCATAACGGATAAGCCTGATTGGCCCGTTTTTTCGAAGGCGCGTACAAGATCTTCCGTAGCAGAACTTTGTTTATCCAAATTAACAGTAATTTCATCGCCCAGTAACACAGCAAAAGGTTCATCCCCGATGATTCTTTTGCCAGAATAAACGGCGTGACCTAAACCAAGGGCTTGTTTTTGACGGATAGAAATGATGTTTGCCATATCACGAATTCGCTCTAAGCGATTCAGCATATCGATTTTACCGTCTTTTAAAAGTTTGTCCTCGACCTCGTAGGACGTATCAAAAAAATCTTCAATAGCGTGTTTACCACGTCCAGCGACAAGGACGATGTCTTCAATACCTGCTTTAACAGCTTCTTCGACAACGTAAAAGATTATAGGGGCATCGACAATGGTCAGCATTTCCTTAGGCACACTTTTAGTGGCCGGTAAAAATCTCGTTCCTAGACCGGCAGCGGGAATAAGGGCTTTTTTGATCTTTTTCATGGCCTTAAAAATCTCAAACGTTTTAAAATGAGGCAAGTATTAATCCCATTATAGTAGAAAGACAAAATGTGTTATCATTTAGGGAGGGGAGAATTCATGCCGTTAACTACTCGTATTGGACAGTTATTCCGCAGTAGGATAACTATGTCGGCAACTTCTATTGCTCTATTATCCATCATTTTGGTCGTTGGGTTTCAAAACTGTGGCAAGGCGGGTTTTGATTCCGGCACAACAGATACCTCGTCACAGTCGGTGAATCCCGCATCTAGTGCACCTTTCGCGTATGAAGCTGCTGTCGATATGATCACTTATAACTCATGTAATGCGCCAAGTTCCCAAGGTAAAACATTTAACTTTTTAGCTGGTAGTTACGATTCTAAAAACTCTAATGGTGGAATTGTTGGTCAGTCGTCTATTGTTCCAAAATCAGGTGTTAAAATTCGTTCTGATTTTATCAATTATGCATACGAGGTTTTGAAGCCTGACTATCCAAATCCAGACATCGTTGCGTCTCAGGTACAACGGTTGTTAGCAGACTCAGAACTCAATTCGAAAGTTCTGCCTCAGTTGTCTGTTCGTTCCATCAATAAAGGCCTACGATTAAATAACGTATACAGCAAAACAAACACTCCTTCTATCGGTATCGATGTTATTACCGCATTAGGCGATTTGGCAAATCCAACATGGGCAGATACTCTTTTAGCGAACAGCTTTCCTAAAAAAACTAAAATTGAATATGCCGACTTTTTTTCGGGCGCTAGCAATTCGCAAAACCGCATTGAAGCGGGTTTTCATTTTAACACCAATGAACAAACAGCTGAAGATTATCGAAATGCATTCAACAAAATTGGAAATATCGATGCGCAACTCGTATTGGGTTTTTCATACGACGGCGAAGGTGTGTTGATTACTCCCGAAACGACTACGACTGATGTTATGTCGACGGCTTATGGTCGCGGTTATCAAATGACATTCTCGATACCAACTCTATATGGAGGGACTCCGTCTAGTTGGGCCTACCATCCTAATAATGTGGTTTCCAAAGTTGAAGAGTATGATTTAGAAACAGGTAAAGCAGTAGCCGATACGACTTGGGATTGTAATTTGAAACTAAAAATTGTACGAGCTGAAGATGCTCAGTTTGAGTGGGCTACGTTAGTAAGTGCTGTTGATGCCGCCGTTGCTGCGGATGCTAGTATCGCAGCGGCGGACAAAGCGACTCGCAAAGAAGAAATTATTGCGACTCAAGCTGTTTATTACGGCCGCGGAGCCGGAGATGTAAAAGCTGGCTTCTGTCCAAAGATGGACTACTTGAAGCTAATGAATGTGCCTCCACAAACATCACTTTATGGAACTGGTGCCTTTGCGGGTAAAACTTATGCAGAGATTTTAGAAATGGTTAGACGTCACCTGCCGGCCAGTGATTGGGATATCAATCTTGAAGTGGGTTGCGTAGTGCCAAAGAAGTTTAGCTGTTACCAAGATAACGCACAAAGCATCACATCTGATGGCTCTTACTTTGGAAAATACAAGGTCGCTAACGCTGTTAACAAAGGCTGCTTTCACCAATTTGATTCTAGCTATTATAAAGCGAATCAGAAGTACGACGGAGTTTTACCTATCGAATGGTGTAACGAATTTGTTACCGTATGTACTAAGCGATAACACCTGCGTCACTATTGTCACAAGTCGTTGATGAAATATTGGACATTGATTTGATTCTGGTGTGATAATTCTTAAATGAGAAATATCATCGCTATTCTATTTTTGAGCTTATCATCTTGGGCATCTCTTGAAAGCACATCACAAATGACGGGCAGTACAGCCGCAGGCTTAGGTGGTGCCGGCCGAGCCGCTGTTGCACCCGGTGATGTAAGCACATTGAACCCAGCCAATCTGGCTCACTTACGAGGATATTTCTTGTATTCTCGCTATATGCCTGGTGAAACAGCCTACGCGATTTCAGATAACACTCCAGAAACAGCAATTCCAGCTTCCGTGTACTACTATCAAAATCAAAACGAACGCACGTTCAAAATATCTTTAGCAGAAAAGATCAGAAAAAAGATCTCGGTTGGAATTAGTGGCAGTTTTTATCAATTCAAAAAAGATGAACAATCTGCCAATCGCGCGAACATGGATTTGGGTTTGTCATTTGTTCCTCGGGATAACTTAGGATTTGCGTTTGTGGGGTACAATTTGGTGGGTGCATCGGGAAATGAGTTGATTCGGGACCGAACGGCTCCTCAGGTTGGATTCGGGTCACATTATATCTATAAGGGCTTTTTACGTTTCCGAGCCGACTACATGACAGGGAATAATTATAAAATAAGTGACGGCCAAATCATGGTTGGCGTAGAAAATTACCTAAATCGCTGGATGACTTGGCGAGTGGGATTTCAAGAAAACTTTAGTAATATCGTGGATATAGCTACGGTAGGCTGGGGCTTTGATCTGCCGAAATTCAAGCTGAACTACGCCTACCTTACCGAAACGGGATCAGAGCCAGAAGTCAGGCATTCCGTTGACTTAAGTATTCCTTTTTGATAATCCGGACATTCGGGTTTGAAATGACATTTAACGGGAGAGCGGACCATGGCTTCAAAAACTAAAAGAACTGAGACAATCAGAAAGAAAAAATTAACAAGAAAAGGCGTGAAAAGAAAAGCAAAACTTAGAAATCACGGCACTTCTAAAACTGATAAAGAACTTTTCGGTTAATCTGTAATACTATCTACGTTGTAAAAGGGTTGGCTTCTGTTGAGCGCCGCCCTTTAGATCCCATTTAAATGGTAATTCCACCCAACCTTCTTGGCCTGGATAAAACTTCCACTCTTTTAATGCAGTTAGAGTTTTGCGATCTAGATTTCTATGACCTGTCGATTGAATCAATCGGAACAGTGTTAGATTTCCTTCTTTAGTAACGTATGCATTTATAATGATCGTACCAGATAGGCCGTTCACGCGATCTTGCACATCGTAATTAGGTCGTGGATTGCCTGGTTTCTGCCTTAGATCTTCAAGCTTTCTAACAATACCTTCGCTTTCTGATCCTACACCATGAGCTGTGCCTGCAGATGATTCTGATTTTTCACTTTTACCAGTCCCATTGCCAGCTGACTTTGCGTTCTTAGCGGCACGTTCTGCAGCTAATGTAGAAGCGCTAACGTCTGGTGCGCCAGTCGGGCCTGCTGCTTGACGAGCTTTTTTAAGCTCTGCTTTTTGTGCATTTAAATTTCTTAATTTTTCCGCAGCCGCGTTTTCTAATTCAGAGGCTTCTTCACTGGCCACAGCTTGAGTTGTTTGATCCAGTTCAGCCGCTGATTCGTCTAACATTTTTTTATCATCTTGCACGGCGGCCATTAATTTTGAGTTTTGATCTTCGTCGATTCTATCAAAATCATTTTCAATTTCTTTTGTGGACATATGAGCAACTTCATTTGAATTTGCTTCGCTTAACATAGGAACTGCGATGTCACTGATGTCCGCCATTGGCTCAACATGTGATATTGCTTCTGTTTTTGCGCGCGATGAGGATGCTGACGATAAATGACTTGGTTTCGTTCTTAATACTGCTTTTGGCGCCGGTGTCTTTGTTTTAGTCGGTGATTTAGTTGTAGATTTAGTCAACGCTTTTGCGGCCGGTTTAACCACAACCACAGGTTCTTGTGGTGTCGCTTGTTCGACCGGCGGGATGTCCGCCACAGGGGCCGTTTCTACGGGCGCATAAGTCATTGGTGCTGGAGCAGCGGCTTCCGCTGCAGATACGTATTCTACTTCAACGATTTCTGGTTTCTGCATTTTCTGAACGACGATCGTTAGCGCCCAGGCAACAATGATTAAATGAGTGATAACGGACAAAATAAAAAAACGACGTTTTGGAAACGTGAATTCTTTCGCGTTGATCAAATGATAGTCAGTGTATGGAATCAACGCCAGCTTTGCGGCATTATCTTCTTCCGCAAAAAAATCATCAAAGCTTAACTGGTGTTCTGACGTTAAAGCTTCGGATTTAGGTTCTATGCTTTTCGTAACAAAATTTTCGCGTAAAGGAGTTAATTCCATAATGCAAAATACTCATCAAAATGAGTGCCTTAGCAGATCCAATAGAACTTAGTTCGCGCACTTTTTCCTGAAGAAATTTCAAGTCTGTCACTATAAACGATACTTGTTCATTAGGACAAAGGTCTAGGTCAGCATATTCAAATCGATTTTAAAGGCATTAGAGTTTTTTTGAATCGCCCCTTAAGTTTGTTTAAAAGTTAGACGATAGGTGACTTGAGAATATACAGACCGAAGGAGTCATTATGTCGATGATTAACTGGAATGAATTTGAACACATTCACGTGATCAAAAAGTTAAAACAGATTTTGAATTCATGGTGGAATATCGATGTGGTATTCACAGACGAGCGTGGTGAAATCAAAGGTTTGGAAAACACGAAGACTGTTTTTCACAATCCGGCGGTAGGCTACCTTGTTGAAAAAGAATCAGGTAAAGCAAGTCTATGTGAAGTTATCACTAAAACATTAGATGATTTGAAAACTTCTAATAATAGATTCGCATTGAAAAAATGGGATATGACCGGCTTTGATGTTGGCGTGTTTCCAATCATGATCGAAAACGATTGTGTAGGTACAGTGGTTGGTGTGGGTTATTTCAAAGATGACCAAGCAACTCAAAGACTACCAGAAGTTCGCGAACGTTTGGCGGCTTTCGGTGTTCCAGCTGACTACATTGAAAAATTAGTTTCAAGACTTAAATATTTAGATGACCATGAAAGAAATCACTTCAGTGAGCTTTGTGAATTAGTGGCTCAAGAGATCGTGACTCTTCATTTGGAAATCACTAAACGTGATGACCGCATCCGTGAATTGAATAACGAACTAGGTAAACGTTTCCGTTACGATTCAATGATTGGTAAATCTAAACCAATGCAGGAACTTTACAATTTACTAGATAAAATCAAAGGTTCTGAAACAACTGTTCTTATCCAAGGTGAGAACGGTACGGGTAAGGAACTGATTGCAAAATCAATCCACTACCATTCAGTTAGAAAAGATAAAGCGTTCGTGGCGCAAAACTTTACAGCGATCAATGATAATTTGTTAGAAGCCGAATTATTCGGTGCTATGAGAGGCGCGTACACGGGTTCAGTAAAAGACAGAAAAGGTCTTTTTGAAACAGCAGATAAAGGTACATTGTTCCTGGATGAAGTCGGGGATATATCGCCTTCAATGCAAGTAAAACTACTTCGTGTAATCCAAGAAGGTACTTTCATGCCAGTGGGTTCTACGGAAACTAGAAAAGTGGATGTGCGTATTATCGCAGCTACTAATAAAAATTTAAAAGAAATGATTGATGCGGGCACATTCCGTGAGGACTTGTACTATCGTTTAAACATCATCAACCTTCGCGTACCTCCAATGAGAGAACGCAAAGAAGATATCCCTTACCTAGTAGACTATTTCATGAAGAAAGTATCAGAACAAAAGCATGCTGGTGGTGTTACTAAGGTGTTAACTAACCGTGCGTTAGAAAAACTTTATGATTATGCTTGGCCAGGTAACGTTCGTGAATTGCAAAATGAAATCGAACGCGTGTATGTCTTATCAGGCGCAGAAACTAAGATCACTGCAGAATTACTGTCTCCAAAAATCCTAGAAGCGTCTGAAACAAACAAAGTTCAAGGTGCTCGTCTTCAAGGTCGTTTGAAAGATGCTATCCAAGAACTAGAGCGCGAAATGATCCGTGAAGGTTTACGTAGAACTGGATGGAACAAATCGAAATTGGCGAAAGAACTGGGTATAAGCCGTGCGAACTTGATCGATAAAGTTCAGCAATACGGTTTAGATAAACGTAAAATTGCTCGCGCCTAGTTATTATTAAATATTAAATTTAAACCCCGTCAGAAATGGCGGGGTTTTTTTATTTTATGGCGTTGGATAGATTTGGCAGAAAGGTAACTCTGCCGTTTTTGTTAAACAGACGGCCATCAATTCAATGAATCCTGTCGTAGTATTTCCATACTTAAGGAAATACTGGCTGCCCGCCATGTTGCCGTACTTTAAAAATTGCTGGCTTCCAGCTGTTGTTCCATATTTCCAAAAATACTCGCTTCCAACTTCATTTCCATATTTCCAGTAGTATTGGCTTCCATTTGTTTGGCCATACTTCCAAAAATAATAACTGCCGGCACCCTGGCCGTATTTCCAAAAGTATTCACTGCCGGGTCCCTGACCATATTTCCAATAATAAAGGCTGCCGGCCTCGTTCCCATACTTCCAGTAATGCTGGCTAGCTTGAGTTGTTCCTACCAATACAAAGATAATTGCTAATAATAGTTTCATATAAACCTCTTGATAAAGGTCTTCATAATACTAATTTTCGAATTACGCTCGTAAAAATTTGGATATATATAGAAAATACTTACGTTGTTGGTTCTGTTCACAGATTTTCAAATAGGCTAATTCCGGCGAATTAAGAAAATTTTTCGCGATAGTTCTTAAATCTATCAATATCAAAAACAGCGTATCAACCGCATTTTTGTCTAATCTGTTTACAGGACTTTTTTTCTAGCCGAAAAACACTTCAAAACAAGGTACTTATTTAACCTTTTCGTCTTACAAATTTTTCATAGTTAATGTGACTATGAACGGCATGAGAAATGTAAAGGAAGTATAACAACGAACGACTTCGTGGGTGAAGTCTAAATAAATTTGGGGTCGAAATTCTGGCTGGTAGTAAGTTGATCAGATTTCGATATAGGGGATGTTATGGTACGAATAGATGATCAATCATCTATTAATAAGTTAAAATCGATTTTAAAAAATCGATTCGGTAAGGGGCTAGAGATCAGCAGGCTCACTGATTTGAAATCAGTCGGGCCTGACTCTGATTTCTTTTTTAAAAATTCAGACTTGATAATTCCAATATTTCAAGACGAAACTTATTTAGGAACGGCCATAGTTCCCGATGCTAAAGAAATTGATGATAGGAATATCAATTCAATTTCTACTTTGGTTAAAATGACGTTGATCCCAGTGTTCTATTCTCAATACCAAACGCTGCATGAAAACAACTTGAAAGCCTCGGGCATTGGAAGCATGACGGAAGATTCCATTGATGATTTTGGAATTAGACACGTTCAATCATCGTCTGAAGTCTCAAATATTATTTCACATGTAATTCACTTGAACGGCATTAAAGAAATCGTTTTCAAAGTGGCACACCAAATTCACGAAATTGATAAACGCTGGGCTTTTCTACCTTACGAAAATGTAAGAAATGAATTTAAGTCTCTTGAGACGATTAGAAACTTGGGTAACATCACGGTATTTATCGAGGATGTTTTGGCGTTGACGCTGGAAGAACAAAAGTTGATTTCTGATTATAAAGCGCAATCTAACTCGGGCAGCAGCGAAGAACCTTTGATCATTGTTGGCAGCCAGGTCGGTCTTAGCGAACTAGCAACACATCCAGGTATTGCTAGTGAAATGGTTTTGGTAATGAATGAGCAAACGTTTGAAGTTAACCGAGCTCCTTTAACATACGCTAAATTGAAAGAAGCCGTCGAAATCCTATTTTTTGAGGCCTAGAAAAACGTGATCAGTTGACACAGTTGAGTAATACTTTTGATAATAATAGAGTGTATTGGTCCGGCGAGAAGCTGGACCAAAATCTAGACTCAAATTTGGAGTACTCAATTGTTAATCAAGGACGAAAGCGTGCAACTTTTTTTAGAAAAATCACTGAAGAAATCCGATTTTAAAGTCATTCAGCTAGCGGGCGATGCGTCTACTCGAAAATATTATCGTGTTGCCGTCGACAATCAGTCGCTAGTGTTGATGAAATGGGACCCATTTCAGCCGGAAAAATATCCATTCATCAGTGTGCTTAACCATTTTGCCGAATCAGGCGTTCACGTTCCTAAAATTATAGATATGTCTGCAAGTGATGGATTAGTTCTGCTTGAAGATTTAGGTGACTTAACGCTAGAAAGAAAGTTTTGGGAACAAAGAGAATCTGAAACGTCATTTGCTCTTTACAAATTAGCTATCGATGAAATTATTAAAATCCACTTTGCAGCATCGACTCTAAAGAAACCCTGCACGGCTTTTGATATCGAATTTAACACTGAAAAATTTGTTTGGGAGATGAACTACGGTAAAGACAATTTGATCAAAGGTGTTCTCGGTTTTGAGATGTCGCCAAAGGTTGAATCAGAAATCGTAGCGCTGTTTACTAAAATTTCTGAAACTCTACATAAGGAACCAAAATATATTTCTCATCGTGATTATCATTCGAGAAATCTAATGATTAAGTTCGACAAAATGTGTGTCATCGATTTCCAAGATGCCCGCATGGGTCCTGTGCAGTATGATTTAGTCAGTTTAATTAAAGATTCCTACGTGGATATTACGGACGAATACGGGCAGAAAATTTTGAATTATTATTTTGAACGTGCTAAGGAATACAAAAAGACTTTCGATTTGGCTCACTTCAATTATATTTATGAATTGCAGTCGATTCAGCGATGTTTCAAAGCCTGTGGTAGTTTTGCTAGTTTTTTCCATCAACGTGATGATAGACGCTATTTAAAATATTTAACCCCAACGCTAAAAAAAGTTATTAAAAGTTTAGCGGGCTTTCCTGAATTCAAAACATTTACCAATGTATTGATTGATTCTGGAGCTTTAGAGAAAAAATACGAGACGTTATGAATGTAATGATGCTTACTGCGGGAGAAGGAACTAGGCTTAGGCCACATACTAAGTATATGCCTAAACCAGCCATCTCGTTCCTGAATGTCCCACTGTATGCCTATTCACTTTATTTTCTAAACGAAATCAAAGTTAAGAAAGTAGTAATGAATACGTTTCACCTTCCTAGTAGATTAAAAGCGACTGTTAAATCGTTTAAACATAGTTTCCCTATTTTTTTTTCTGATGAAGATGTTCTACTCGGCAGTGGCGGTGGTATTGGCCATGCTAAAGCGTACTTTCAAGCGGAGGGCGACTTTATTTTAATGAATGGTGATGAAGTCATCATTCCTAAGAATTCAGATCAAATTAAAAATGCGATTGATAGCCATAAAAAAAGTGGTGCGATCGCTACATTACTTGTCATCGAACATCCCGAAGTTGGCTCAAAATTTGGTGGAGTCTGGGTAGATGCGGCCAATAAGGTTTTGGGATTTGGAAAGGAAAAGATCCCATCATCAACAAAGGGTTATCATTACATTGGGGTGGCCATATTTTCAGAAAAAATATTTAATTATATTAAACCCGGCGAATCTAACATTTTGTATGATGCTTTAACGGATGCTATCAAAGATGGGAACAGCGCAAATGTCGTGCCGTTCCCTTGCCAGTGGTTTGAAACGGGCAACGAAGCGGACTTCAAAACGGCGACTCATAAATGCCTGGATATACTTGTGCAGAAGACGCCTGAATCCGTTTACCTTGCGAATGTAATTAAATGGCGTGCACCGAATACTGAATTCGTACAAATGAATAACCGAGTAGTACTGGCGGATAAGAAATTAGATTTCGATTTTGAAATTTTGTTAGGCTACAATGTAATTGGTGAGGGTGCTACTTTGAAAAAAGGATGTCGTTTGAAGAATTGTATTATCGGCCCGCGAGTTCGTATCGAAAACGCAGACCAATTGGAAAATACGATGATTATTAACGACCAAGATGTTTTTTAAAGAAATCTAGCGTGTAACCCCATTCAAGAATTTTATTTTCCTTCTTTGCAGATCCGTGGCCCTCGTCGGGGAAAATCACTAGCTCCGAATTTTTCCTGGAATTTTCTAAAGCTTTCTGAATTTGAACAGCTTCACCCACAGGAACACGTGGATCGTTAGCGCCTTGAATAATCAATAACGGTGCTTGAATGTTATTGATGTGATTGATTGGCGAAAGTTCAATTAGGCTGGCCATATCTTTGTTTAGAAATCCATATTCAGTTTCGCGTATGTGACGGCGATAGGGTGCTGTGTTTTGAAGAAAAGATACTAAATTTGATATCCCAACGATGGACACACCGGCATCGTACGAGCCGGCAAAGTAGGTCATTCCCATCAGCGTTGAATAGCCACCATAGCTGCCGCCAAAGATTCCAATTTTAGGGGCCACGCCATTTACAGCCCAATTCTTTTTGATCCAAATAGCGGCGTCTTGGATGTCTGTAACAACGTCTTTACGTTTTGGGCCATTATCTGACTGTAACCATGTGCGGCCGTATCCGGAACTGCCGCGAACATTAGGTTCTACAAAAATGAAACCCTCTTCAACAGCCAGTTGTCCTAACGGGTGAAATCCTGCAAAACTTTGACCTTCGGGTCCACCATGGAACTGAACCATGACAGGGCACAATTCTTTTTTGCATCGTTCGGGACGACGAACAAACATTGGAATCGAAGTGCCATCTTTTGCTTTGTAGTATTCAAGGTTGGCTATGGCAAAACCATGAGTTTGAATTTCAGGTGAATTCGTTTTCGTCCACTGCGTCCATTGGCGCGAAACCATATCTAATGAATAAAAATTGCGTGGTTCCTGACTAGACGAAGACGTGATTATTGCTTTTGAATTTGTGCGATTAAATTGAATACGCAGGTGGTCGGCTTTTTTCAAATTAGCTGGCATAGAGTTTTTATAATTCAGTTCGGACAACGCGCCTTCAGAAGTAACTTTAAAAATATTAAGCTGTGTATAGCCGTCCTTATTTAGTTCGTACGCCAAAAAATCCCGATTGTTGCTAAGTTGAAATGTTTCTATATCATGCTTTTCTGTTCTAATAATATTTTTTAGTTTGCCACCATCTAACAATTTCAACGATTCAAAATCACCGTCGAGTGTGCGAACGATATATTTATTGCTAGAGCGAAGAAAGCGGACTTCAAATGGATCTTCTGATTTTTCACCCAGTAACCATTTCTTTTCTTTGGTTTTCAAGTTCAATTCATAGACGTCGTTAGCAAAAGATGTCTTTGCAAAACCTAATAACAAACGATCACCTTCATGATCCATAATATACCAGTAACCTTTCTCTTTAGAGATCGGCTCGATTTTCTTTGTTTCGATATTTATTTTATAGACGAAGAAGCTTTGTGGATCTTCGTGGTTTGACGTGAAGTAAATTTCTTTTGAGTCATCTGAAATGAACTGGAACGCGGCGCGAACTTTAGGCTCGTGGAATATTTTTGTAAGCGGCCCACCATTGACAGGTTGAATGTAGATACCCGGATTTTCCTGTCCATCAATATCGCGATGGAAAATAATGAATTGTCCGTTAGGTGCGATATCCATCAACGTTGTTAAATCTTTTCCGCCGGTCATCTGCACAGGGTAAGTATTTGGGCCTGTCATTTTCCAAATCTGCTGATAGCCAGAAATACGCCAGTTGAAAAATAGATCTTTACCGTTCGGGTGAAGCAATCCACCCGATGGGGTTTGGATATCCATATAGAGCGATAGTTTGTTTTTCATCGCGGCACTGATTTCTTTAGGTGCATACTTCTTTAGGTCGTCTTTAGAAACAGATTCGATCCCGAATTGTGAGTAGGCTGCTTTCGTTCTGCCGTCGCCCGCTTTGGTGTTTTTAGATTGGCAGTTTGATAATACTAAAGCTGCCAAGATAACGAGTGCTAAATTCAATTTAGACATAAAAAAAGGTCCTCCGCTTCTGAATAGGACCTCCATATTAATGTTTAGAACAAATAAATTTCAAGTAGTGACTACTGCGGCATTTTAACTAATTCTGATGGATCAAAGAAAGAATTTTGTTTTTCTTTCGTTTTGTATCTGCGGGCCATCATATTAAAAATATTTTCAGCCGACACACCGATGCGTTCGCCATTAAAATTCTTAGTTAAACCAGCAATTTGATTGGACGGAACTTTTACTCCGCCGCCGCTGCTGGCAAGTCCGCGACCACCGCCGCCATAAGAATCCATGGTAACATCGCCTGCATTACCTGACGTGGTACCACCTGAACCGGCATCGTCCATGTAGCCGTTCGCGGCTGTAGCGGCACCGATGCCTTCGGTTAAACCTAATTTTTTCATTGCTGCTTTTTCAATTTTTCCTGCTGCATCCAATGCAGATGCGATATCACTTGGAGAAAAGCCAGCGTCGGCCATACCTTGCGCTGTTCCTAAGGTGTTTGAGTCATAGGTTTTGCCTGTGTTTGAGTCTGTAATTTTTCCTGTTTTTGGGTCTAGCTTAATCCCATTAATTCCGGAAGTTGTTAGGGCACGTTTAATTTCATTAAATTTTCCTGTATTTACATTTGCTGCTAAATCTTTGTCGGCATCAGAACCAGTAGTGCTGTTTGTTTCACCAAAAGGATTATTCCATGCGGAGGTATCTAAACCTGTTAGACCTGATTGATAAGCAGCTTTAGCATTATTACTTGCTTGTTTAAACGACATTGCACCCATTGCAAAAAATATAACTGCTCGACCACAACATGAATAGCATTGGGAACCACAAGCTGCAGCATTTTTAGCGCCGTATGCCATACTTGCGACGCCTATAACACTGCTTAGTGCTGAAGACGATTTGTTCTGTTTTGCAGAAGTGTTAGCCGAATTTTGCATATTTGGTGAAGCACTTGATGAGGACACCGTAGTAGGCTTTGTCTCACTGTTTCTCGCGTCAGCCGCGTAAGATGTTGTTCCACCTAAAAGAAGAGGAACAACAATTAATAATTTTGTATTCACCTTTATCCCCATGTTAATCCTCTCTATTATTTCGAAAGCAACGTCGATTTATTTTCTTGTAGGCGCGTTTTTACTTTATCAAAATTAGATTTACCGCCTGTGGCTGTAACTTGATCGCTCCAGCTGCTTCCTGCGACTTTGGCACCAATACCATTTTTATTTGCAAAGGCTTTTAATCTGTTGCGGTACTCTGGCAAACTGTAAGAACCAGCCATACCTCGGTAACCACCACCACCACCGCTGCCTGAATCAAGAATATTCGCAGAATCCTTAGTGGCCGCTGTCGTAGCGTTGGTTTTATCTGTAGCGCCGCCACCCGATGCACCAGCATCTAAACCCGCACCAGAAGCGCCACCGGCGCTGCTTGTACTACCAATGCCGTCTTGGCCATTTCCCTTTTTATTTGGGAAAAGGTTAGTGGCATCAGCTGCCGCTGTCGGTGCAGTAGATAAGTTTCCAGTGCCTTTACTTGTCGTCAGTCCTGAGCCATTACTAGTGTTTAACGCAGAGTTTGTTGCAATGGATGTAGAGACACCTTCGCAGCCAGCCATACGTGGATTAGCTTTACAAATACACAGAGGTTTGTCCGCGTTCTCTGATAGACCACAATCCACTAAACCTGTCGCACAGTATGAAAGGTTTTTGTTAGCGGCAATTGTACAAGCGCAATCCGCACGATCTTTGTTGGCAACATTTTCACACGAATTTTTTGCGATTTCGGCCGCTTTTTTTGCTTCCGCATCTTCTTTACATTGTTTAGATTTCGCTTCGGCTTGGGCAAACGAAGCAATCCCAACAAAACCGGACGTCAATAAAGCGGGTACATTTAAAACACAAATTTCTGCTTTAGCCCGAACGCCGAATGGTGCTGAATTGTCTTGTGTAATCGCAGTTTCCACAAAACTATTTATGGTATTTGCCACAACTTTGCAGTGAGCTGTAATAGAAGCAGAGTTTATAGTGTTTGCAGCTGCTTCTGCTGAACATTTTGCAACTAATTGCGAAAGGAGAATTTTTGAGTTAGCCATATATGTATCTACGGAAGCTTTAGCGCCACCGCATTTCATTTTACACGCAACTTGTGCAGCTCCGCAGGCCAAAGTATAGGCAGTCATACCTTTTTGTGCTATATTCATCGCCTTACCGAAGTCGTTACAAGAATCCACAAGACCACTGGCGGCGCCCATAATTCCTTGGATCATTGTTACCGAAGACGAAATAGATTCATTTTTTTCCGTGTGGCACAAATTACTTACCCCAATAGCCCCGGTAAAAACTGTATCGCAGCTTTGAACTAGAGTTCTTAATTTTTGGCACTGAGCACCTGCAAGGTTCGCCGCGCTTGCTGCTGCTGCTGAAGGTCCCGCAGAAGAACCAGTAATCGATTCACAGTTTGCTTTATTTAAGATTGCGAATTTTTTAGCTATATCAAGTTTTACGTTGGCCTCTCCTGCAGGTACGGCTCCGGCAGCGGCGCTAGGTGTTGATGCAAAATCACTCAGTTCTTTATCTTGGTATTTGGAAGTGTTGACGGCTGTGTGTTCTACATTAGATCCACCCAATAAATCACCGTTTGATGGCGTACTTTGAATAGGAGATTTTCCAGCAGGAGCAGAACCAGTGTCACCCCATGTGAAACTATAGTCGGGTTTAGTTTCACTAGTTTCAGCTGAAAACGCAGTAAAGCCGATTAAATTTATAGAAGTGAAAGAAACTAACCAAATGAACCTCAATTTCATTCTGTCCCCCAGATAGTTAAATTATCGGATTAAGGCAGGGATAAATAAAGTTTTTCTCTAGGGATTCTCGATTTGAGGCAAGTTAGGGCGTCTAGTTTGTTGTTCATTGTTACGACTGAATTTGTTTCAAACAGTAACTCTGTAACGCTATTTAAGTCTTTGTGCCAAATTGAGACTAAAAATCACTTGGTGGATTCAGTATTACCGCTTCGTTGGTAAAATCTCCGCCAGCTTTAATTGGGGAAAACAAATAGTCTTTTGAAATAATTTTTACTGAATAGCCAGTGCGGCCACCGGTCACACATTCACCAGGTAATGATTCTCCGGCGTTTAGGAACTGGGTGTTCGCTTGGGGATCTTGATAATTAGTTTTACTAATTTGGGGAGCCAAACAATTAGCAAAATATTCACTATCTGGTTTGTCGTATTCAAATACCGATTTATTACTCCATGAAGTTAGTAAGTGAACTGGATTTTTGACTGCATAGGTAAGTTTGGTTTGAAAATCAATTACGGTTGGACTGATATCGGCGACAACTTTTATTTGGTCTTTCACAGAAAATTTTTCCAAATCAGCTGTGGCACCAATTCTAGCTCCCAGGTCGGGCCGAAAATAATTCGGATTAATGCTTAGTTTCTGTATAAGGCCCGGTAACAGTCGAGAATAATAGTTGGCAAAATAGTTAGGATCAATTGTGTAATAGGCAAGATCGTATTGGTCCGGAGCAATCCCAGCGATTTCTAAATATCTCATTCCAGGTTCTTTCGACGTATCGTCGTCCCAGGCTAAAATATCTTTCGCTGTATTAGCTAAAATAGGTTGATAGGTAAAATACCAATCATCGAATTTTGGAGCAACGGGTGCATTCGTTAAAATTTTCTGATCCGTAGGTGAGGTTCCGTTAACGTTTCGATACAAAGGATCGTTGCTTAAATTGTAAATTGCACGGCCCATTTGACCCATTGTGCGCCACGATCTTAAACCGTATGGATCGCCAATATATTTCGAATAGTTGGCAATACGAGCCGGGTCTGCTTGTAGACTCGGATCGCTTTGAAGTGTGGCCACATCGTTAATACGCAAAGGCAAATTCGTATCGTTCCGTGAATTTCTATCACCAGAGGATTCTTTGTCCGTTGGCGCCCATCGACGGTAATACCAAGGACCTATTTTTCCGCCGAATGGTTTTGCATACGCATGAGCTGAAAGGGTGAGATCTGCTGGTGCAAAAGGAATTTTAGGTTTTGTCGATGCTTTGACGCCAACATAAGCTTGGCACCACGGATTTTTTTCGTATCCCAGAATAAAGCGATTGGTATCTCCGTATAAATAAAGATTTTTTGCTAAGTATTCAAGTTGATCCTTCATGCCTTCGACCTTGAAATTCATATATGACCAAGGCATTGAATCGTTATTTAGAACATTTGTTTGCAGATTAACTGGATCTTTGACTTCAAAATTTTTAGGAATATATTTTAAACTGTCTGTAGCTGATGCATCACAATTTAAATCCAAATAGAAAATAGTCGGAAAAACCCGAATTTCAGAAAGCCAAGGTGCTGGATATTCCAGTGGAGTGTCACCCGGATCAGAGCCGCAGCCAGGATGGGCTAAACCGTTGTACATTTCAAAATTTAAGTCGCGACCTTCTTTATTTGCATAGGTCAAATTTCTTTTAAACGTTTCCTCGGCGCCTGCTTTCACCGATTTACCGTCAATATCATCAAAGTCAGATTTATTACGTGACATAGATTTTGAAATCCGTGCAATCACTAAACGTCGAGCATACTGATCCAGTTGATAGGCAAACATAAACCCACCCATCGTTAGGTAGTTAAATGGTCCAACGTTAAAACAGCGATTCGTGGCAGAAGCTCTTAAGTTCTGCGTGAGTGCGGCCGTCTGAGCAGCAAAACCGAAGAACCCGGCCACTGTCACTGGAGCTCTGAAAAGTCGAATCACCCGGGCTCCGATGTCTGACGCTAGCGTTTTTTTGCAAAGATTTTCACCTGGAGGGTTTGCTGTTTTGGTTTTGTCGTTAAACGGTTGGTACGCTACACAAAATGGCGGCTGGGAATAATTTGCTGCCGTGTCGTTTGAGGTTTCCAAGTCCATATTAGAACGAATGGAAGCACCAGCCAAATGATTGTACGGATGAGCATCTTCATCCCCTGCAGTACCCACCATGCGATAGCGCCAAGCCAACAATTTCCAGCTCTGCCTCATTTGATAATTCATGTGACCAATCGAATTCAGTAACTCGGCTTGTTTCATGGCTCCATAGTAGGCGGCCATATCGACAGAATTTTGCAGATTGATTTTGTGATGAACAACTAGACCAACGTTCACAATCATAGCGAAGAAAAGAAATAGAACCTGGAAAATGAGCGCAACGAACAAAGCGACTTGGCCTTTGTTGCCGGTAACCAGACTTTTGTTACTTTTGATCAGAGTCATATTGTTTATGGTATCGAGGCTTTTGCAATCATTCAACTATTCATCAATTACTTGATTAGTTTTTCCTCTTCTGTGAACATAATCTATATACAAAATCGAAAATGAAACGAAACGAAAAGTGCAGAAAAATATGACAACAAACCAAAAACTATACAGCTCACTTAATCTTAGACTCGCTAGCTTGAAATTAGCGATCAGCTTCATTTTTCTGGTCTCTACCAGCTTTGCCGGACGGGACGTGCTTTTTGAAGGGTATCATAAAGTATTAAGCGGAAAGCAGCACGTTGGGTACACCATTTCTAGATACGAATTCGACAGCACGACTAAGAAATTCTATGCGACTATTTTTGTAAAGCTTGGTGCGCTTGCAGGTGATATGATGGAAAGTATCAAAGCCGAAAGCGATCAAAATCTGTCGCCTTTATCGTACGAGTACACGACTTTGGTCATGGACAACAACAAACCAACGACCAAAAACATTCAAGCCACCTTCAAGGCAGTAAAGCTTTCTAAAAAAGAACAAGCCTTGCTTCAGAAAAAACTGAAGAAAGATGAAAAGGCACCCACTGAAATATTGAAAATGACAGCCACAGTTAATGAAAACGGTAAAAAAACCAAGGTTATAGATGATCTGCCAAAAGGAACTTTTCTAAGTTATTTTTTGGTCTATCTAATGTTAAAAAGCAAATCCGGGATACAAACAGATTCAAAGTATGAATACAAAGCTATCGCTGAAGAAAAGCCAAAGCTAGTAGACGGTGTAGCTATTGTTCGCATGGAAGAAGATTACAAAGGAATTAAGTCCTATAAAATTGAAAATCAATTTAACGGACAAAAATTCATTAGTTTTGTTACGGATAAAGGGCACGTCATTGGGGTTGTTAATCCTTCACAAAGCGTAGAAACCCAGTTAGTGGCAAAACCGGCAGAAGCCACCGGTGATTTTAATGTCCCAACGACTGTATTGAAAACGTTATTTGGTGATGTTCCGTTAGGTGTTGAAAATATTGTATCGGCTAAATTGCACGAAGAGGCACTGAAGCCTGTGACAGAACCGGCGGGTTCAAAACAGTTTGGTGTTCCTGCAGGCACAGGTATTCAAAACAAGCCTACGACGCCAACGGTAGAGCAAATAGAAAAACCGATTCCGATGCAGAAGAAAGAGAAATAGGAGTTTTGATGTACGGTCCTCTGATTACTATGGGAATACAAGGCAAGACCTTGTCCGATGATGAAAAAAAATTCATAGTAAGCAATCAAATCGGTGGCGTGGTTCTATTCACTCGCAATTTTGACAATCCAAAACAGTTCCATGAACTTTGTCATGATATTCATTCTTTACGTTTAAAAATGCCAGATAAGACTCCACTTTTCCTTTCAGTCGATATGGAAGGTGGACGTGTGCAACGTTTCAAGGATCCGTTTACCGTGTGGCCACCGCTACGTAAACTAGGTGATTTAGATAATCCCACGCTGTCGTTTTTATTCAGTCAACGTATGGGCCAAGAACTGCGCGCATTTGGTATCAATTTAAATTTTGCCCCGTGCGCAGATATATTTTCAAATCCAAAAAATACTGTGATTGGTGATCGATCACTAGGATCAGATCCTGAACACGTGGCGAAACATGTGTCTGCCATTGTACGTGGTTATATCAAATCAGATGTGATTGCGTGCGTGAAACACTTTCCTGGTCATGGTAATACACTGATTGATTCCCATGAAGATTTACCAAAAGAAGATGCTGAACTTAAACGGCTTGAAGGTTTTGAAATGCTTCCGTTTAAACGTGCCTTTAAAGCTCGGGTTGATATGTGTATGACGTCGCATATTTTGTTTAAAAATGTAGATCCAAAATATCCGGCTAGTTTGTCCGAAATTTTTGTACAAAAACTTTTGAAAGAGCACTGTCGATTCCGTGGGCTTGTTGTGACTGATGATTTAGATATGGGAGCCCTTCGAAAATATTTCTCTATCGAGGAAATTGCAGTTCAAGCAGCCAAAGTGGGATCGGACATTCTTCTTTATTGCAATGAACCATTGTCCCCGGTGAAAGCTATCGAGGCGTTGATTGGCGCGACCGCTCAAGGAGTTTTAAATAAGGAAGAACTGATGAGTCGAATCAAAAAAGTTCAGCATTTCAAGAAAGAAAAGATTGTAAATCCAGATCCGATTTCGTTTGAAGAGGCACAAAAAGTTTTGAATAATCCAGATTCTAAAGAATTAGCAGAAGCTATTAAGTCAGGTAGCGTTCCAGAAAAATTTCTAGCAATTAAATCATAAAGAAAGGGTCTTTTGAAAAGACCCTCTTTGTTTTCCAAATTATTTCTGTTTCAAAACTCCATCACAGCCATAGCAATTCTCTTCTATAGCCTCCCAATCTCTGATGTCGAATTGAGTTTCAAATTCGTCTTGAACTTTTTGCGCATACGCATTTGCAAAAAAGTTAATACCAGTCAATTCTTCTACTTTCCTGATGGTCATGGCATTTTTCTGATACGGATCACCAGCTTTATCGTTTTGATCGTACACAAAACCGATACCGATTAGTTTCTTGTCTTTCATTCCTACTAAAACTTTAAAGAATTTGTTGGGAATACTGACGCATGAATTTAAACGCTTCATGTTTGGATCCATAATTGGGCCCGTGTAAACTTTAAGTTCGCCAACGCCGCAGGCCCAGTTACGAACATGCTCTTCAAGGGCATTCCAAGTTTTTTGATTTAGTTCGGCCGTTTGCGGCGACATATTTGTCATGAAGAATGTATCTGCGTTAATGCTTTGATCCCAGATGAAGTCTCCAGATGGTGCCATGTGACCGCGATCAAACCCGGAATTTTTATAACCATTTTGATCAATAATCATTTCTTTGGGTAGTTGAGCTGCGGCAAGCAAAGGATCTCCCCGAAATTTATCTTTTCTTTTCGCACAGCTATTCATCAAATTTTGGCGAGACAGTTCATAGTAAACCCAGTTAGGAAGTCGAAGTCGCGCATTGTAGGAAATTTTTAGCGCGCGGTGATTTAAGGGTATGTTTGTAATGCTAGCCTTGTATGCCTCGGGCACGGCTTCGATTTGTTTCTCGCATTGGACTGTTAGCTCTTCCTGATTTTCTGGAATATTTAATTTTCTTCCACTGCTAGTAGTTTCTTGTCCACTAGAACTTTCGTCGTTGGCTGCCGGAGGTGGTCGTTGATCAGTGGAAGATAAACTTCTAGGTGCGGACGTATTGACCGCACTTACGTTGTTGTGGGCACACGATGCTAGAAAAAATATAAGTGATATGGTGAAAATAAAACTAGCCTTCATAGAATTCCGTCCTTTAGAAATCGAAACGTGATTCCTTATTGTTTCATATATCCCTTACAGTTCAACACGACGAAGGTCGTAAAGATAAGTCCCGAAGTGAAATCTCAATCTGAGACAGTCTAATGACTAAACTTTTTACAGGGATGGGGACCGATTTTGCGTTCGTCTCACAATGAGATGTTTAAGTGTATGAAATCCCAAGATAAAAACTGGATTGGTGTTTGCTATGAAGTCTACTGAGAGGAAAGTTTCTCTCGAGGGATATTTTATGATGAAGAAACACATACTATTACTAACAGCTCAGATCTTTCTGGTGAATTCGTTGTATGTAGCACCTGCTAATGCCGGAATGTTAGACTGGTTCAAAAGTAAGTTTAGAACTGAAAAGCCGCAAGAAGCTACGGCGCCAGAATCTTCGTCACAAAAACCATCTAAAATACAAATCACTAGTTTTGCTCGTGATAATGCTAGATTTACTCGCCTTATTGTTAACGATAAACCAGCCCTTGAATTCGCCGACTCGGACTTGGCAGCCGCAATTGAAGAAGTTAAGAAGATGGGTATTCCGCAATTAACAGAAGCTGATCTAAAGTCAGCTTCTATGGGCGAGAAATTATTAGCTCAGACAACTAAAAACTATCACCCGAATATCGTCTTTGGAATTTTAGAAAAAAATAACAAGTTAGTTCAATTGACAGGTAACGAATCGACTCCGGTTAGTGACGAAACTCCAACACCAAAACCGAAGGAAAAGAAAGTTGATGGAGCTAAAGTATTTGCAGAGGCAGCGAAGTCGGCAAAATACTCATACAACGGCGTTGCCATTAAGCTTGGTGAGCAAGGGTATAAAGCAGATATTAAAGGTAATCCGTTAGCAAGGAATACTAAAGGTTATTCATTCACAATGAATTCTGGTGTCAGTCAAGGAACATACGCAAGTGTCAGTTACGGTGCTCAAGAATCTTTAAAAGCAACACCAAGCCAATCGTTATCTCAAACTCAAGCGGTCAATGAATCGCTGCAATTTAGGTCCACATTGTCACCGGAAGGAAAATTAGGTTCGGGTATTGATGTCGACATGAGCTTCTCGCAAGTGGATTCAGATAATGATGGCAAACAAGAAACCGTAGCTAAAGCAGAAAGCGTAAAAATTGAAGAATCGTCGGCGGCAGAAAGAAAAATTCTGGCGGACCACTTTAAGCCATCTGAACTTAGAAAATTGTTAGCTCAGGACAGACGCGACATGGTCAAGAACATGGTCAGAGATCGTCTCGATGAAATCCGCCGAGCAAAGAAAATGGCTCCAGTACCGGAGTGGCAAAAAACAACTTGGGGCGCGCAGACTCGCCGATTTCCGATGGAAACAGTGATGTTCTTTATTTCTATCGGTTTAATTAATGGTGGAATGTTAATGAATGATTTTGCGCAAAACCCATTGATTATGGATCAGCATCTTCAAACATTAACGGATCCGATTGGTCATTTGTCGTTTTATTCATTCATGATCGTAAATGGTTATGCGACCGAGTTTTTAACTTCGGGCGCTATGTCTAATAAAGCGGTCACTGACGAAATGATGAAAGCATTAGCTAAAAATGAAACTAGCCGTGTAGCTATGGCGGCAGCGATGCGAACAACAGATCCTGTTGTTCGTGAAAAATTACTAAACGAAATCGCCGATGAAGCTACAAAATTAGCCGACCGCAAAGGTAGCTTGAATCCGTATTCAAATTCAGTAGCTAAAAAAGCTTACATGAAAATCATTCCTTATTTAGGTATGACCGCGGGCTCTATGGCATCACATATTTCAGGTGATTTCTTAAGAACTCTACAATCATGTGCCACGTCTTTATATAAAGACCCAAAATCGATGCAACAACAGCAAGGTCAGCCAGAGGCGGGCGAGGCAGCAGGGCAAGGTAAAGTTAAAGATCGTCTAAATGGCCTAAGTGAAGATGCCTGTGATGTGGCTTGGCGTGAATGGGTAATGGAAAAGAAATTCAATACCTACGCTCCGGCGCTAGTATCGATGGTGCTTTCGACAATGGGTTCTGGTGCGATCACATCGTTAGCCGGCAAAGTTAAAACATCAGGTCCTTATAACTCAATTGGTGAAGCTTTAGCTAAAAGCAAACAAGCCGTTCTTGGAAAACTTCGTTTAGAAGGTGCAGAAATTGGAACAGGTGTTATTTCAAGTATGTTCGGTGGTGTATGGACAAAAACAATGAAGTTCATTGCCCATCTTTCAAGTATCACTCTTTTCACAGCCTTGGATACTATTATGCATAGCTGGGTTGAAGATAAAGTTTTAAACTTCAGCATGGGCCGCTACTACTTGTGGCCAAATATCGATGCATTCCCGCGCAAAGCTGAACTATTAAATACCTTACTAACAAAAGAAGCGGCTGAAAAATTCCAAAAAGATTCTGTAGCGTGCGAAAAAGATCTTCAAAGTGCAGACTGCCGTCGTAACGACATCGAAGGATGGTTGTACGACTTCAATCAGGCCATGCTAAAATGGAGAGAGTTCAATCAAACAAAGGCAAAACAAGCTCATACTCAATGGATTGATAAAATCAATAAATTCCAAGATATGGAACGGTTCTCGAAATCATTCTATGAACGCTTCATGCTGGATTTAAAAAATGCAAACCTATGTCGTACTCACCAAGACGAGTGTGGTAAAATCAAAGATAAAAGTCAAACTGACGCCGAGATTTTGGATGGTTTTGAAGAGGATGCTTTGTTTACAAAGTTAGATCTTCTATATCTAAACTACAGACAATATCCTTTGTATGGAGTTGAACCAGACCCATCTATAAAATTAGCTAACGAAAAGGCTTGGAAGAATAATTACCTTCAAAATCCAAGTGACCTACAAAAAGCACAGCAAATAACAGTTCAAAAGGTGGCTGTACAATTAGAAACCTACTTAGCTAGCAAAGGTTGGGATTCAAGCGATTTAAAAGGATCTACCGACAAATTGAAAGAAATTATCGCTGGTTTAAAATCAGAAGATTTGTTGAAAGTCGGTACAGCAATTAATTTGATGAGATCTATGACCGTCGCTTCAAAAGGCCAAGTTAACGAGATTGTTCAGGCGATCTTGCGCGACCATTTAAATAAAATGGGTTACCCGGCTCCATTATTATATTATGGACAAGGATTTCCTTACGCGTTTGAATCACACGAATCAAATAAAGAGCTAGTTAAGCGTGTCGAGTTGCCTGAATTTTACAGAAATGTTCGTTTAAGCACTCAGTTCAAATTTGAAAAGAAAACCGATTTCTTGTTTTACCAAATGTTATGTGGACCTAATCCAGAAAAAGGACAAGCCGTTCATGACAATACTTTGGGAAATATGTACGGATATGGATTACTAGGCTTCAGAGACTTGTTCGTTCCGCCTCGTATCGTTAGTGATAAATTGCAATTGGATATTTGTACTGACCGTATGACGTTTCAATCATCGGGTGAAATGTACGGTCAGTGGATATTAGATGAATCTGAAAACATCAAATATCCAGGCGCATTCAGCGTAATTGATAAAAACCTTACTGACAGTATGAAGAGCATTATCAATTCAACAAAGTTTGACTTAGATGATGCAGATAAGAAAAATCCTTCCGCAGTGTTGAACCAACCAATGTTCAATATGAGCGTATGGTGGGAAAAATATGTGGAAAACCAAGTTTCTAAACAATTAGAAACTTTTAAAAACCAATATGAATCTATCGCCGTTAAATTCTTAGAGGCCCAATTTAAAGACGTAGGAACTTTGTTAGGTGTTCCTTTAAATTCCTCGGTAGTAAGAAACTCAGTGGTGGCTTCATCAATGCAAGAATCGCGAGTGTACTCGCTGGTTCTGGCCGAAGTTTTAAGAAAATATATTCCAGAATCTGACGCGGCTAAAGTGTACGCTACGAATTCGGCGCTAGATAGCTATAAGAGCTACAAGAAAATGGGCTCAGCTGAAGATATTATTACAATTCAGGCACAACCATTTAACCAGGATTTGAATGCAATCAAAAACGGTACGGCTCCGAAGCTGTTCAAATTCCAATTACAGAATGAAGAGATCTTAAGACTTGCCTATACAGCACTTAAAAATGCTGAGGTGATTAATAAGCCAGATATAAACGGGAAAGACCGTGCGGTTGTAGACTTGAAAATGGACGAAAAACAAGTTGATGCTTTAGAGAAGCAGATCGAAGAACAGCTAAAGGTTATGTCTCAAGAAATTGATACATTGACCAAATACGTAAAAGCTCAAGGTGCTAATGGCGAAAGAGCAAAGCCTCTACGAATCATTGAATTCACTAAGAACCAGATGAATCAAATTGCTAGGGAATTAGTAGCTACTCTATCGACTATCCAATTCGCTGGAAATGCCGCTCGTCAATACTCGCTTAAAGGCGACAGCGAAGAGCAAAAACGTCTAGCGGAGAAAGCTCAACGTGAAAACCAACGTAAAGAGTGTATCAAAACGAAAGGCGCTGCTGGGATTACTGGCGGGGGAGGCTGTTAGGCAATTGACGGCTCTAATGACTAAACTTTGTACAGGCAAAGTTTAAAGTCGGAATGGTTTTCAATTAATTAGCGTTAAACTGGCATCTTAAATGAATAGTAAGTAACTGAAGATTTAAACTTAAATATAAATGTTTTAAAAATAAGGAGACATTAATGACAACAAAATTCGTATCCCTAGTAGCAGTAGTAGTATTCTCTTTCTCAGCATTTGCGCAAAAAGCTAGAGAACATTCTACAGAAACAAAAACAAAAATCGAATCAATCTCTAAGCTTAAAGGTAAAGAAGCTAACGAGAAAATCATCAAAGATTTATTGACCACTGTATCTGAAGGAAAATCAAAACCTGAAAAACTAGAAGCTGGTCTAAATGAACTTTTCAAAGAAGACATCGTTGAAAAAGTTAAATTTGGTGCTAACTTAAGAACTCTTCTTGAGAGCCCTGATCAAGCAACAAGAAATTCAGGAAAACACATGAAAGGTCTTCTAGAGCGCTTATCAGATATGAAAGATGCTGATGTTCAAGACGTAGTTAAACGTCTTCTTAAGAACTCAGATATCTCTATGTCTGAAGTTGCTTCTACCTACGAAGCTCAGTTAGCAGCAACTAACCTTTTAACTTACAAAAAATACGTTAAAGGTGAAACATCAATCGATGCTAACACGATCGAACTAGTAGGTATTGCTAACGTAATGAAATCTGAATTGGCTGGCGTTAAAGGCGAAGGTAAATCAGATGTTATCACGTCTCTTAAAGACTTAACTGCTGAACAAAGAAAAGCAGTGGAAACCAAACGTGACGAATGGAAAAGTAAATGTAACTCTTAATTTAGAGTTGCTTCTTATAGATCTAAATAAAAAGGCCGGGTGAAAACCGGCCTTTTTATTTTGTAATAGCAAAGCTAAACCTATTTCACAATTTTGGCAGATTTGATCACCACATTTTCAAGTGGGCGATCCTGTGGGTTTCTTGGAGTTTTAGAGATTTTCTCAATCACATCGTAACCTTCAGTCACTTCACCGATGATTGAATGGCCGCCATTTAACCAAGGTGTAGGCGCTACCGTGATAAAAAACTGAGAACCATTAGTGTTAGGGCGTCCAATATTTGCTGTCGATAGAAGACCTTTACGATCGTGTTTCAAATCGGGATGGTATTCGTCATTAACATTGTAGCCAGGTCCACCGGTTCCGTTGCCAAGTGGGCAACCAAACTGAACCATAAAATCAGGAATTACGCGATGGAAAATCAAACCATCATAGAATGGGCGACTAACATTTGATCCGGTTTTAGGGTCTTTCCATTCTTTCGTACCCTCAACCAAACCTGTAAAGTGTTTAACTAGCATCGGAGTTTTATCTTCAAATAATTTGATTTTAAAATTACCCAGGTTTGTTTCAAAGTGAGCTTCCATTTATTTAATCCTTTGTTGATAGGTTTTGCTTTTTGTAGAACCATCGTGTGAGCGCTGATGAGTATTAAAGGCCACTATAAAAAATGCTAAAATGTAGATCCAGATAACTTTCTTTAAAGAACTATAGCGTATTACTTTTACTTTACGATTGTGCATAGGGTTTGTGTTAGCGAGGTCCGATTAAGGGGTCAAGATGCGCAGCGTGCTGCGCACCGTTTTAATCCAACCTAATCCAAAAATGTCGACCATTTAGGCTTATAATAGTTATGGCTGTCTTGGGTGACGCGTCTTTCTTCAGAACCGTCAACTGTAGAGAAGTAAATTTGATTTTTGCCGGTGCGGTTGCTGGTATAGACAATAAATCGACCATCCGGTGAAAAGTGCGGATCTTCGTTGTCAGCAGCCTTGCCGTTGGCTTTTTTCGCCGACGTTACACGTGTGATGTTCTGACCATTAGAATCCATCAGGAAGATATCAAAGTTACCAGAGTCTTGTCCCGCAAATGCGATTTTTTTACCATCTGGTGACCACGCTGGAGCCGAGTTAAATACGCCTCCAAAAGTAACACGAGTCACATTCGATCCATCGACATCCATAACATAGATCATTGGTTTACCGCTACGGTCAGACGAGAATGCGAGTCTTTTACCATCGGGGCTAACCGCAGGTTCAACGTTTAATGTATTGCCTGGGCCATTTGTAATTTTACCTTGAATTTCACCGTTTAAATTAATTTTGAAAATATTTGGCGTTACACCCTGGGAGATCGTGAGGAAAATTGAATTTCCATTCGCACTAAATGCCGCGCCTGAGTTAATACCTGTGCGGTACGATAAGTTAGTGCGCTTACTTTTTTCCAGATCAAACAAAAACAAATCGGCATTACGTAGTTTTGTCGATTTTTTTTGTACGTATGCCGTGTAGGCTATTTTCCTAGCATCTGGTGACCAAGCAGGAGAAAGTGCAATACTGTTGTGGTTTGTTATTTTCTCGATTTCGACTCCGTCCCAATCCATTGTATAGATTTCACGAAATTTACCACCGCCACGATCGCTTGAAAAAACGAATTTTGAGTTAAATGGGCCACTTTTATCCGTTAAATTTTTCAAAACGTCATTAGCAAATGTGTGGGCGATTTTTCGTAACGTAGCTTTGGGTCCTCGATATTTCTTTCCAAATACAAGGCCTGCTTTGGGGACATGATACAAATAAATTTCAAGTTCGACCTGATCTTCTTTGTCGACAACAAATTCGCCTTTGATTAAAAAGTCAGCCGATAATGGTTTCCAATTATCAAATTTAAATCCGTTCGGCTCGCCCGGAGCGGGTTTTAGGCCAGTTTTTTTACCGTCTTCAAGAAATGCTGAACTAGCAATAAATTGAAAGTAACCGGAAACATCCAGGTCATTTTGAATCACATTGTAAAGTTCCGCACCCAGAGCGAAGTTTTTTGAAGCAAGAGCTGGCGAACCGGCATAGTTCAACTGAGGAAATCCAAGTAAACTTTTTTTGGTTTTAGCGTCTCCAATTTTAATATACAGCTGTTCTTCAGCGAATACGGCAGTAGCAAGAAAAACCAAAAATGTAATAAGAACCGTCTTCATATTAACTCCTCTACAAACAGTAAATCCCTATTCAGGAAAGCCAATCAAGACACCCTTTTCAGATAATATCGCTGAAAATTTTTCGGGTGGTTTCGGAAATGGACCCGATTTTTGAATCGTTTCTTTAACGACATCATCGTAGCTCGCATTACCACTTGATTTATATATTTGATTATAAATTATATTTCCATTCTGATCTATTTTCAACAAAGCCTGGGCCTTAAAATCTTTGTTTGCTAACCATTGAGGTAATGTCCAATTCTCTTTTATCTGACGATCAATTAAGGCCACATAATTTTCATGCTGAATTTTATTAATCCCGTTTAATTCTGTACCGGGATTCAAAACATTGCCTTTATACACTGGCTTGGCCTTTGATTCTGACTGGCCAACCAGTTTTTCAATGCGTTCCGTTTCGACTGAAGATTTTATAGAATCAAGCGCATTTAATTTTTTGATTCGGTCCAAAGCTTCTTTACGTTTTTTCTCTTCCAACAGCTTTTGTTTTTCGTCGTGTTTTTTATCGGCAGACAGTTTAATTGCTGTTTCATCGACTTGTGGCTTCTTTTCAGGAAGAATTTCGGCTTGTTTGGGAGCCGACTCTGGTTCAGCTGGTGGCGCTTCTTCGACTGGTGTTGGTTTTGTGTCTTCCGATTTTTGCGATGGCATAGTTGGGTTTTTATCTGGAAGTGCGACCATATCGACACGAATAGCGGCTTGATAATCAGGAACGTCAGAGTCAAAGAAAACATTTTTCAAAATCATAAACGCCAAAAACGTGGCATGCACGATAAGTGAAAACATGATTCCTTTGTTTTGTCCTTCTGCCGATCTTGTCATGATAGAATTATTGATCCTTTGGCATAGTCACTAACCCTAGTTGACTAATACCTGCTGCTTTTGCTTCGGCCATTGCTTCAGCCACGATACCGTAATCAACTCGGCGATCAGCTTGAATAAATAATTGCTTGTTTTTGCGAGTTTTAAATATGGCGATTAATTTAGGTCTTAATTGATCCAACGTGATTGGATTTTTGGCGATGGTGATACGTTGATTATTTTCTATCTGCAATAGCATTGGATCTTCGCTAAGTTCCATTCCCGTTGCGGAAGTCTTGGGTAAATCAACTTGAACTCCTTGCTGCATCAAAGGGGTGGTAACCATGAACATGATCAGCAACACCAACATAACATCCACTAAGGGTGTAACGTTGATTTCACTCAATACAGCTTTGGATTTTGTACCTGATGACATTCCCATAGTTTTCTCGTTTTAGTTAAAGAAGTTTCGTTTTACGATATTCAAGAAATCCGCAGAGAAATTGTTTAGCTCAATTTCTTCTTTTCTAATTGTCGAAACAAAATGATTGTACAAAACAACCGCAGGGATAGCGGCCGCTAAACCGATAGCCGTTGCAACCAATGCTTCCGAGATACCTGGTGCCACAACAGCAAGACTGGCATTCCCAGTTGTTCCAATTTTATGGAACGAACTCATAATACCCCAAACCGTACCAAATAAACCAACGAATGGACCAGTGCTGCCTGTCGTTGCTAATACCGTTAGTTTAGATTCCATATTGGCTAATTCATTTTCAATAGATTTACGAATAACACGTTCTAAATTATCCATGTTGTTAAGTGCCGGCTTTGCACCTTCCGTGTTGCCACCGCCAGGACGACTGTCTGCTAATTTTTTCATCTCGACGTACGCCGATTTAAAGACGTGCGCTAATGTGCTGTCACGAAATTTGTCTAAATCATCGTATAGATTTTCAAGTGAGCTTGATTTCCAAAAATAAGAAAGGAAAACTTCATTCGTTGTTTTGATTTTTTTTAGTAATTGCCATTTATTATAAGCAATACCCCAGCAAACCACGCTTAGACCAATTAAAATCAGTAAGGTAATTTGAACAACAATAGAGGCTTGAAAGATAGCCTCAATAGGACTCGTATTAACTGCAACTTTATCCATAGTAACACCCCATACGCCATTTTATGGGGTGCTTGATCGGGGTCAACCTATTTCTGTTTTTCTTCGATCAACGATCTAGTTTTTTGAATCCAAATATCCTGTGTTATCGTTTCAGAATTCATTTTCTTTTGTAGCTCTGCAATCTGAGCTCTAATTTGCTCTACAATCGATTTGCGATCGACCGCTTTCTTATCGCCATTTGGATCAATTTGCAGCCATTCTTTTAATTTGTCTTCACTGATAGTATTAGATTCGATAATCGCCGACATTTTGTAAAGCGCATCTACAGTCGAAAACAGCGTTTGATTGTAAGATGAAACAATCGGACCCCACCTTAGAACCGTTGCATAGCGGCCAATGGCCGCAGGGTAGTTGGGGAAAGAAGCGTCAGGCATCATGCGAGAAGCATAATAGTTACCAATTTTAAGATGATATTCGGCGTGATTGTTACGCGCATATCTCATCATGCCTTCGATCAGTTGCCTGTTTTTCGTATTTGGATATTTATCTAAATAATCTTTAAAGCTTAGGTTTTTTAAATAAGGATTATCGCTGTTTTGTTCTTTAGAGATGCCAAGAGCATATTCTGTCCATTCTTGCGATTTTTCAGAACCAGCAGCCATCATTTTAATATAGACAGCGTTTAGCAGAATTAAATGAACCTCTTCAACATCTGGTGTTCCAACAAAGAACGCCATAAAGTCATTTCCTTCGTTAATCGCCGCGATCAAATCATCGGCTAAAACATAGGAATTAACTAACTCTCTCCAGGCCATTTTATAATATTCTTTAACTGGCCATTGACGACGAAGTTCATAGAAATAACGAGCAGATTCACAGTATTTACTTTTAGAACGTAATTCAAATGCTCGGCTAATAAGTGCCTGAGCATCTTGTTCTGGTAGGTGCTCAAATGTTTCTGGGCACTCGCCTTTGTCAGACATAAAATCGATAAAGCCTGTCTTTTTTAACAAGCTCGTAATTGCTTCCCCTAGATTGTTATTTTGCGCCAGGCTTATGTTAACCATAAGTATTAAAGATAAAAACCATTTCATACGTTCCCCTTTTTCTTTTTGCTTTTTACTCAAAAGTGGAAGAGCAAAAACAAATCCAAAAAAAAAATTGCGATTTTTATCTGACATCGAAATTACAGCCCGTACACGTTTTTCGCGGTGACTATTTGCGAGACAGCGGTGACAAACTGCTAAGTATTCAAGATTGTTTTCTTATCTATCAATTGATTCTGTGCGTTTAGAAATTTTATACGACAAATTTCGGCGTAAACAGGGTTTCTAAAATTTTTTCACGAGTCGTTAATTAAAAACAGATTTCCCTGCGCTAAAGTTGTCACTTTGTTTTTTTTTCGCTCGAATAAATTCTGGCACGTTCATTGATCATAGGAAAAACCCGTGATGATTATGAGGGGGCCTCCTTAACGCATCCGAAAAAAAAACACATGAGGAGAAAAAAATGAAAGCAACTAAATTGGTTTTATCACTCGTTTTGAGTGCGGGGTTTTCTTTGGCTGATACGCAAGTAACACCTTGGTTACGCGTTGGCGCAGATGCCACTGTTGATACAACGGCATCTAAAGTAGCAGATTATGAAGCATCATTGAGAACAAATCTTGACTTAAGATTTGAAGTTCTAATGAGAGAAGGTATCAAAGCTGTAGTAAAAGCTCGTTTAGAGCAAACTGTAGTTGAAAGCGGTAAATCGAAAGACTGGCAACGTGTTGAAATCGAAAAATTAGTAGAAGAAGCTTACATCCAAATCGAAACGGATAAAATCAGCGGTCTTCCACGCGCAATCATCACTGCCGGTAAACAAACAATGGCTTTCGGTCAAGCATTGTCTGAGCTTCCGATGTTCCGTGATAACTTGCTTTACAACTTAAGTGCAGAACGTGAAATGATTGGTTTGACTGTAACTCTACCAGCTAACTTCTTGAAAGTGGTAGATTCAGTAGCGATCAGCATGTACGAAAATGGTGCTGGCGATTTCAAAGTGGCTGACGAAAAAGGTGTATCGATTAAAGTTTCCAAAGCGTTGTCTGAACAGTTGAAATTACAAGCGTCTGCATTGATCAAAGAAAATGCAAACACAACTGATAAAGAAACTCGCGGTAGCTTAGGTTTCGTGTACACTGGTGACCAAGGTAAATACAAAGTATGGGCTGAAGGACTTGTGTTCGACAATAACCCATCTATGCCTAACACTAAGTTTGGTGGACAAATCGGTGGATCTTACCAACTTGGCCGTGGTGCAGTTGTTGTTGAATACCAATACCTTGATAAACAAGCCAAAGAATTGGCTCTTGCGTACAACTTACCAGTTAATTCTTGGTTAGTAATCGCTCCAGAAGTTCGTTTCCGTAAAAACGAAAACGGACAGCCAAACGACACGCGCGTTGGTATCCAAGCACGTATTGCTTTGGACAAAGTAGCTAGCAAAAAACTTAAAATGAAAAACTAATTTATAAAAGAACGTTAGTTTAAAGATAAGAATTGCGGTCTTCCCCAAAAAGGAAGGCCGTTTTTATTTTTGACGAAAAATGAAAGATTCTGACGAGCTAGATTAGGATCTGGCCGGTCCAAATAGGCTGGACGCCTATCCCTAGGTGTGTCCAAAACAAAAAAAGGCCCGAAGACAACTCTGAAACTAAACCTCAATGTTAAAGTGGGTGACCATGGTAACAACTTTAGGCTTCCCAGTACGAGCTGGGCATGCACACCATTGTCAGGGACAGTCCCCTAATTCTTTGCTTGTAAGGTTTATTTTCGATGAGCTTTACGCCGTCGAACCTTTTAATAAATATAGCGCACTTTTTGAAAATTTTCAATCAATCAGGACTCTAAAGAAATAATATTTTACCGAATAAACCGTATGAATTTGATTCTATTAGATTACTATTTCCCATTCGTCGTATTTTTCTATGGATTTATCGTCCTTTTAGCGGTAGAGGGTCCATTTTTACGCCGATTAGCTGATTCTCATCAGTCAAATTTATTTATCTTGCAATTAAAGTCCCATGCGCCTTTGGCGTGGATTTGTTTTTTCGCCGGCGGCCTGTGGTCGGTTCAAAATTTAATTATTTCCTAACTAAGTTCGACTCCTTACATTGACAGCAGATAAGTTGCCGATTACTGTCGTCGTCTAATGGCAAACGACGTCAACATCTCTTTAAGTAACCAAAATAATTTGATGCAAACTCAGCAAACGGAAGCGACCGTTTTGACTGTCGAACAGCTCAATTTGCGCGTTAAGCAACTGCTTGAAGGTCAAATGATTTCGATTTGGCTTCGCGGTGAAATTTCAAACTTTAAAGCGCATACGTCGGGACATTTTTATTTTTCTTTAAAAGATGCTAAATCACAGATTTCTGCCGTCATGTTCCGTGGGTTTAATTCAAAAATTAAATTCAAAGTTCATGACGGGTTAGAAGTTTTAGTTAAAGGCCGTATCAGTGTTTATGAACCACGCGGCAGTTACCAAATTTTGTGCGAGCATATGGAGCCAGTGGGTGCCGGCGCTTTACAAAAAGCGTTTGAAGATTTGAAAACAAAACTAAAAGCCGAAGGTTTGTTTGAACCCGCTCGCAAACGTCCGATTCCTTTGCACCCAAATAAAATCGTAGTTATCAGTTCTCCGACAGGGGCGGCGATCCAAGATTTTATTCAAATCGTAACTCGTCGGGCGCCATTTTTGGATGTCACATTAATTCCTACTTTAGTTCAAGGTGACGGTGCTCCGGAGAAAATCATGGAAGCGTTGCAGATGGCATGGAAACTTCCTAACGTGGATATCATTGTACTAGCTCGTGGTGGTGGATCGATCGAGGATCTGTGGGCCTTTAATGATGAACGATTAGTTCGTTTAATCGCCCAATCCCCAGTTCCAACGATTTCCGCGATTGGACACGAAATTGATTTTACAATCTCTGACTTCGTAGCTGATTTACGTGCACCAACGCCTTCGGCGGCAGCAGAACTTGTCGCAAAAAGTTCTAAAGAGTTAGCACAGCGTCTCGGCCACTTAAGTCACAAATTGAATTCATCTTTTTCTCACAAGCTGAAAGATCTAAAGTCTAGACTAGAAACTTTGAAACTGCGTCTAGTAGATCCACAAAAAAATCTTCAAGATTTATCGTTAAGAAATGATGAATTGCTGAATCGTTTGCAATCGGCTATGGATACACTGTTCTTGCGCCATCGTCATAAACTAGAAGTCTTGTCGGAAAAAATGCCGCATCCTGAAGTGATGATGAATATGGTTCGTCGTGAAATCAGCCATCGTACCAAAGAACTTTATACTGCGATGTTAAAGAAAATGGATGTGTCTCGCCATAAACTAGAAAGTCGTATGGCGGTATTAGATTCGATTAGCCCATTAAAGGTATTAGATCGTGGTTATGCCATTGTGACTCAAGGTGACCGTGTCGTTCGTGCCGCAGCGGATGTCGATGCAAAGAAGCCATTGGGAATTCGTTTTGGCAAAGGTTCTGTAGAAATTAAAATGAGTGATATTGAAAAAAAAGGATAGAGTATGGATTTTGAAAAAAAATTAAGTCGTCTAGAAGAAATCGTTGGTAAAATGGAAAAAGGCGATGTCAGTTTAGAAGAGTCATTAAAATTTTTCGAAGAAGGCGTAAAGCTATCTCGTGAATGCAATGCTAAATTAACTGAAGCCGAGCTTAAAGTTAAAAAACTAATGAGCATCGATAAAGACGGTAATCCAGTCACTGTTCCATTTTCAAGCGAAGACAACTAAAAATGAATTTATATTCGAGAGAACAAGAATCTTTCGAGGCATTTTGTCGAGCGGAATTTCAGCAGCTGTTTCGTGAAACGGCTCAGTCAGTTGCGGGCGCGACTACAACCATCGATAAAATTCAAAAGCTCTCGCTGCCTCAATCTGGCGGCGCTGCGGGTGATCTATCTGTTTATAATTCCCAATTTGAAAGTATTGAATATTCGTACTTCTCTGGCGGAAAGCGTTTTCGTCCACTTCTCGGTTTTGCCGGCGCACAGTACCTAGATGTTGCTATAGAATCTGTATTTCCTTGGGCAATGGCGATAGAGATGATTCATACTTATTCGTTAATTCATGATGATTTGCCATGTATGGATAACGATAATTTCCGCCGTGGAAAGCCTACAAATCACAAAGTATATGGTGATGCGATTGCTTTATTGGCGGGTGATTCATTGCTTACGGAAGCCTTTGGTGTACTTGCCAAACACTATTCCAGTGTGGGTTCAAATTTATCATTGTTGGTTCAGCAGTTGGCCTGGTCGTCCGGTTTAAATGGGATGATTCTTGGACAGTATTTTGATATCACCCTAGATTCTGGGAAAATTTCAGCAACACCAGCCCATTTGAATCAAATTCATTTGTTAAAAACGGGAGCGCTGATTACCGGTGCATTGATGGGCCCCGCATTGATAAAAAAACTTTCCGATGATCAGTTAAAATCAATGAAAGAAGTCGGCTTGCTGCTGGGATACGCATTCCAAGTAAAAGACGATATTTTAGATAGTGAACAAGACAACGATTCTAGAAAGAATCTGATTCACCATTTTAAAACGGTGGATAAGCTGGATGCATTCCTAAAGCAAATTCACACTCAGATAGCTACAAAAATTACGTCTCTAAGTCAGTTGCTACAAATTTCACCGGAAAAAAATCAGCATTTGCTGCAATTTCTTGAGTGGAACATAACACGCGAAAAATAATTCATGCGAGTCGATCTACTTTTAGTCAAAAAAAATCTAGCTACGACTCGAACCCGCGCCCAAGAAATGATCAAGGCGGGACAGGTCACTGTGGTGATCGATGGAAAAAAGAAAACTGTAACAAAACCAAGTGAAGACTATTCCGAAGAAGTTATTTTCGAAGTCTTGTCAGGTTTCGCTACTGAATTTGTTTCTCGTGCGGGACATAAGATTAAAGGCGCAGCTGGTGATTTAAACCTTAAATTTGAAAACAAAAACTGCCTTGACGTTGGCGTTTCCACAGGCGGTTTTTCTGACTTTCTTTTGCAAAACGGCGCTGAATCTGTCCTAGGAATTGATGTGGGACAAGATCAAACCCATTCAGCGATCAAAGAAAATAAACGATTTAAATTGCTAGAGAAAGTAAATGCGCGGGCTTTGGATCAACATGCTGAATTTATGGCGTTAGTTCCAAAAAATGGATTTGATTTCATTTGTATGGATGTTTCATTTATTAGCGTTAAGCTGATTTTGCCTCAGCTGAAACCGTTGTTAACGGATGATGGCGATTTATTAGTATTGATAAAACCGCAATTTGAATTAGGTCCTGACGCTCTGAATGAAAATGGGATCGTTAAAGATACGTCGCTCTATCAAACTCTAGAAAAAAATATGTTAAGCAGTGCCCAAGATCTAGGATTCAAAATTAAAAAATATTTTTCTTCACCCATAGAAGGAAAAGACGGAAACAAAGAGTTTTTCCTTTTGCTTGGAAAAAATAGCAGTTAGAATTCTTTCGAGGCCATCTGACACGTGACCTTAGGGAGACAAAAATGAAGTTACTTATCTTGATATTTTTAGTTGGAGCGATTGGTTGCCAGACCCCACTGCACAAAAGAGACTCTGCTCCGACGCCATCTCGCCCTGAAACGGACCGCCCAAACGCAACCAGACCAAAAGATTCAACATCAACACCACCAACTACTACGACTCAACCACCAGCTGAAGCTGAAGACAATAGACCTGTTGTTGACGACAACATGGCTCCTGATGAAGTCGAATCTGATAACAGACCGCCAAAACCAGTACCTCGGCTACCTAAAGTGGGTGTTATCTTTGGCCCAGGTGGCGGAAAAGTGTTTGGCCAAATCGGTGTCCTACAAGAATTCCAGAAAAATAAAATTCCGATATACAACGTAGCCGGTATTGAAATGGGTGCATTAGCGGCAAGTTTGTATGCATGGCGTGGTTCGGCCAACGATATGGAATGGCAGATGTTCAAAATCAAAAGCGAAGATATTATCAAAAAGGGTTTGATTTCAAGCAAACGTGCCGGTGATTTTGATGTCATTCAAAGTATCGTGAAATCGGCACTTCATAATTTAAAAGCTGAAGATTTTAAAAAACCATTCGCGTGTCCCGCATTGAATCTAGAAAAAAATAAAATGTATGTAATGAATCGCGGTAATATTGAAGCGCTTCTGCCGTACTGTATTCCTTACCCACCATTGTTTAAACCCTATCAAAAAAATATTAGTGCGGTCCGTGAGCTGAAAGCACTAGCTGATCATCTACGTAAACAAGGCGCAAATTATATCGTTTTAATAAACGTTTTGGGCGGCAGTGCATTTAAAACCCCAATTAACGAATCCGATTCAGTCGAGAATTTAGTATGGGCAGAAATTTCGAGTCAAATGGTTAAAGAAAGTGCTCACGTCGATCATACAATCACCATAAACCTAGACTCCTATAGCGTTCTAGACTTTGAAAATAAACGCGATATGATGCAGAAAGGCTCTAGTCAAGCAAACCGAGCTGTCAGAAGCCTAGCGGAGAAATTAGGATTATGAGAAAACCTCTAGAAGACATAGCTATCTTTAAGAAACGTCGTGAAGCCGTTTTAAAAAAATTAAATAACAACGCCATGGTTGTGGCGGCTCACCCGGAACAAATTCGAAATCACGATGTACATTTCCCATATCGCCAAGATTCAAATATGTATTATCTAACTGGTTTTGAAGAACCAGAATCCATCTTGGTTCTAAAGCCGGGCTCATTTCCTGAAAGTGTTTTGTTTGTCCGACGAAAAAACGTTGAGCGCGAAACATGGGATGGTTTTCGTTACGGTCCCGAGATGGCTCAAGAAGCTTTTGGTGTAGATAAATGTTTCCCTATCGACGAATTTCACGACCAATTCCCAAAATTAATGAAGGGTTATGAGTCTGTATATTACCGTCTGTTAAAAAACCCCGAATTTGATAAAACATTTCTGGCGGCTTTAGATAATGTACGTAAATCATCTCCTCGATCAGGTTATGGACTGCTGCCTATACACGATGCAGATGTGTTTTTAGGCGAGTTTCGTCTGATTAAAACTGATGCCGAGATTGAAAATCAACGGCGCGCGTGCATGATTTCAGCGGAAGGCCACAAATTAGCGATGCGATCTGTGAAACCAGGTATGACTGAACGCCAAGTTCAGGCGTTGATGACTAATTATTATTTAATGCAAGGCTCCCCACGCGAAGGGTATCACCCAATCGTGGCCGCTGGTAACAACGGAACGACATTGCACTATAATTTTAACGATCAAGTTTGTCGTGATGGTGATTTATTGCTGATTGATTCGGGCACAGAATACAATTATTACACTGGTGATATCACGCGTACATTTCCAATTAACGGTCGTTTTAGCACAGTGCAAGCACGCGTGTACCAGCATGTTCTGGATATCGAAAAAGAATTAATTTCTGATTTAAAACCAGGAGTTTTCTTTAAAGATTTGCACGAAAAAGGTGCATCTTTATTGACGGACGTGATGCTTGAGCTAGGGTTTCTATCTGGACGCAAGGACGATATAATTTCTTCTAATACTCATCGTAAATATTATCCTCACGGTATTGGTCATTGGCTGGGTCTAGATGTTCATGACGCTGGACTGTATTTTGTCAACGGTCAACCACGTGCCATTGAAGCTGGAATGTGTTTTACGATCGAACCGGGATTGTACATACCAGAAAGCGATAAAGATGTGCCTAGTGAGTATCGTGGTATTGGCATTCGCATCGAAGATAATATTTTAATCACTACCAATGGACACGACGTCTTGACTTCGAACGCTCCGAAAGAAATTAAGGACATCGAAGCTACCATGGCGGGTTAATTATTTTATAAAATAAATAAAAAAAAACTTCTTTGATTTAGCTCTGAAACACCTCATACTTAATCTAGGTCCCAATATGGGTCCTGATCATGAGCCAGGAGGATGTATGGCAGAACAAAAGACGATGGAATTGCCTTTATTACCGCTGCGAGACCTGATTATATTTCCCCATTTAATGATGCCCTTATTTGTTGGACGGGAAAAAAGTATCAACGCTCTTGAAGAGGCAATTAGTAAACAATCAGATATTATTTTAGCAGCTCAAAAGGACGCTAAAACTAATAATCCAGAAGCCAAGGATATCTACACGGTAGGTACAATTGGTACCATCATTCAATTATTAAAACTTCCAGACGGAACTGTAAAAGTTCTTGTGGAAGGTAAACGTCGTGTAAAAATCAAAGACTTCGTAAATAACGAAAACTTTTTCGTAGTTAAATACGAAGAGATTCCAGAAGAGGTTGAATCACAAGTAGAAGCGCAGGCTCTTGTGAGATCAGTTAAAGCGACGTTTGAAACGTACGTAAAATTAAACAAACGTATTCCTCCAGAAATTCTAATGCGCGTGACTTCAATTGAGAGTGCCGGCGAACTAGCCGACATCATCGTCGCTCAATTGAATCTAAAAATTGAAGACAAACAAAAAGTATTGGAAATTTTTGAACCTGAAAAACGTTTAGAACATTTATTGAACATCATGACAGGCGAGATCGAAATTCTAGAAGTAGAAAAGAAAATCCGCACACGCGTGAAAAAACAAATGGAACGTTCTCAAAAAGAATACTATTTGAACGAACAAATGCAGGCCATCCAAAAAGAATTGGGTGATAAAGATGACTATCAAGCCGAACTTCAAGAGTTAGAAGCTAAATGTAAAGCTAAGAAAATGACTCAAGAAGCGAAAGACAAAGTTTTAAAAGAAGTTAAAAAACTTAAAATGATGTCACCCATGTCTGCGGAAGCAACAGTGGTTCGTAACTATATTGACTGGATCTTGTCATTACCATGGCAGGATTATTCAACAGAAAGTCATGACATTAAAAAAGCTCAAAAAGTTTTGGATGAAGATCACTGGGGTTTAGAAAAAGTTAAAGAGAGAATTCTAGAATACCTAGCTGTTCTTTCATTATCTAATACTCTTAAGGGTCCTATCTTGTGCTTGGTGGGTCCTCCAGGGGTTGGTAAAACATCTTTGGCTCGATCTATCGCGACATCATTAAATCGTCAGTTCGCCCGCATTTCATTGGGCGGCGTACGTGATGAAGCCGAGATTCGTGGTCATAGAAAAACATACGTAGGTGCGATGCCGGGTAAAATTATCCAAGCATTAAGAAAAGTTGAAAAAGGAAACGCGCTATTGTTACTGGATGAAATCGACAAGATGGCATCTGACTTCCGCGGTGATCCATCATCAGCGATGCTTGAAGTTTTAGATCCTGAACAAAACAGCACATTCCAAGATCACTATTTAGAAGTGGAATACGATTTATCAAAAGTGATGTTTATCGCGACAGCGAACTCGTTACATACAGTTCCTCGTCCGCTACTTGATCGTATGGAAGTCATCAGCCTTGAAGGTTACATCGAGGAAGAAAAATTCCATATTGCGAAGAACTATCTAGTGCCTAAGCAAATTGAAAATCATGGATTAAAAGACCATAAGGTAACAATCCAAGATGCAACGATCAGAAATGTTATTCGTTACTACACACGCGAAGCGGGTGTTCGTAATCTAGAAAGGCAATTTGCAAACGTAGCTCGTAAAGTAGCTAAAGATATCGTTATGGAAGAAGCCATGCGCGGAATGAAGGCGGAAAAAACGTCTAAAAAGAAAGCGGGCGCAACGAAATCAGCGAAAGTATCTTCCGCTGCGGGATATGTTGTAACTCCTAAGAAATTAGTTGAACTACTTGGTCCACACAAATTCAAATTTGGTAAGATCGAAGAGTCTAATGAAATCGGTTTAACTAACGGTATGGCTTGGACTGAAGTCGGCGGCGATTTGCTTGCGGTTGAAGTGAGCGTGGTACCTGGTAAAGGCAAGTTCACAGTGACTGGTCAGCTAGGCGATGTGATGAAAGAATCATGTTCGGCAGCGATGAGCTATGTAAGATCTCGCGGTCCTTTGTTTGGATTTGCGAAAGAATACTTTGCTGATATTGACGTACATATCCATTTGCCAGAAGGCGCTGTTCCTAAGGATGGTCCATCGGCGGGTATCGCGTTAACTACAAGTATCGTTTCTGCGATCACTAAGATCCCAGTAAAACGTACGGTAGCGATGACGGGCGAAATTTCTCTTCGTGGTAAAGTAATGGCGATTGGTGGCTTGAAAGAAAAAGTTCTAGCGGCTCATCGTGGTGGTATCAAAACTATCATCTGCCCGAAAGAAAACGAAAAAGACTTAAAAGACATTCCAAAAGAAGTGCTTCGTGAATTGAAAGTGATCTTGGTTGATCATGTGGATCAAGTGTTAATCAATGCACTTGATATCAAGCAACCAAAAGAACTTTTCAAACAGCAAAAATCAGCAGATATTGGCGTGAAGGCTCAGTACACGGGTCAATCGTTACACATTCATCACTAGTGTTTGGCTTGGTTAAAAAGATCTTTTTTCTAATGTTCATCTACAGTCTCTCAGCGCATGCGCTGGGAGACTTTTTTACTGCTACCATCAATAAAAAAGAATATCATTTATATACTGGAATTGGCGGCGCTTCGTATCTATACCAAGTCGGTGCGAATCATACTTATTTTTTAAAAAAAGAAATTTTGCTGGGAACGATTCGAACATTTGATATTTTTGAATCTAATCATCGCGATAAATCCAGCGGCACAATTAAAATTTCAGACGGCAAAATTGAATCCATAGAACTAGACTCAATCAAAGCTAAAAACATAAAACTAAAGCCATTACAGCTGCCGATTGAAATCATACAATTCAAAAAACAAATTTATAATAACGACAAATGTTCGTTCCGTTTTGTGGACCTAAACAGTGTGCAGGATATTTACCTATTTAAAGAAGTGTCGTTCCTGATCTCTGAAGTTATGGACACGTTCAAAGATTTTGAGTGCGACTACTTGAAATCGAATCGATCGGACGAAATGAAAACGGAATTGAATCAGCTGTCATGTGATACTGAAGCGCTGATGTTAAAAAAGCGATTCTACGGAATTACCTTCACTTGCAAAGCCAACATGGCTAAGTCGGCAGACTTTAAATATCGGGTTTTTTCCGTAATTTTTGATACGGCCTTAAAGGCGCGCACAAAAAAAGAGGATTTCACAGCGGACGATATCCCCGCGATTGACGACTATCGAGGTCTTGATTTCCGACTGACTCCCGTTGGTTTAGGGCTATATTCGACGATCCTGTTCGACAATAAGGAAGAATATATTCGCATAGTCCCTTACATTGATATCAAGAAGAACTTTGCAGTTTGGGGCAAGCCCAAGCGCTATCTCAGCAATTTTACTGTAAAATAGTTTAATAAAATGACAGAATTGTTGCTTGCGTTAAATATGTGCAGACAAATCACAAGTTATTTCAGCTATTTACTGGCTAGTTGGATTTTGTAAGTTCTAAGGCTGCAGAGATTGACCATCAAGACAGAATCTGACATTACCTAGGGTCTAAATTAAGGACGGTAATGATAAACCAAACGGCGGAAATCCAGACGACTTATACATCGTCTGTTGATCAGATTTTTGAGCTAGGCAAACTTCACTGTGATCGTGGTGATTATGATAGTGCTATGGGATTCTTGAACCAAGCGGCTCAAATCTATTTTGCGCAAAAGAACTTCTCTGGTTATCTAAAATGCCAGAACAATTTCCTTAGAATCTATGCGGAACGTGAACGTTTCGATGAAATCAATGCTACAAAAGAACAGCTACAAGATTTAGTTTTAAAAGAAGGTTTTTCTCTTAATTCTAAAACTTATTTTACCCTGTCTTTATGCGCGAGCTATAAGGGTCAACACGAAGTGGCTCTTGATTATGCTCAAAGATCTTTATCTTTGGCGCTCACAGAAGATGATAAAGAGGACATTTGCAACGCGATCTTCATGATCAGTCTAGTGTACTTCATGATGGGTCGTTATGCTGAGGCTTTGAAAGAAGTCTATAATTTGCATGTGTTTTTCCAAGTTTATAATTTTCCAGAAATCCGACTATCTGCCAAACTTTTGAATGCTGATATTTTCAGAATCCAAAAGAAATACGACGAAGCTTTGAACATCATGTGGGAAGCTTACGAAGAATTAAAAGAGTGCAAGAAAATCGTTACCCATATTTCAATCACGGGCATGCTAGGCGTAACTTATCTGGATATGGGCGATAAAGATTCAGCCCGTTTGTATCTAAATATGGCGCTCAGAATGGTTGATGAACGTAATCAAGTGCGTTTGGCTCGAATCCTTAAAACAAATTTAGAAAAAATTGGCGGCGAAGTTCAAACAAACTTCGACGTACTTTTTGATGAAGCTAACCATTTAGTAGTGGAACAAAAAATTGGTCGCATTGATTTCAAAAACCAATTCATCTTGCTTGATCTGTTAAAACTGTTTATCCAAAATCAAGGCGTGATTTTTTCGAAAGAGTACCTAGTAGAAAACGTTTGGAAGCAGCCTTATGATCCAAGTGTTCATGACAACAAAATTTATGTGACGATTAAACGACTGCGGAAGTTGATTGAACCCGAGTACGACAAACCAAAATACCTTTTCAGAGCTAAAAACGGTTATTACTTTAATAAAGCTGTGAAAGTGCATTTTGAAATCTAGAGGAGACGCTATGAAGTGGCTACAACAGTATTTTAAGCAATTTTTAATAGTTATTTTAATAGTAACTAGCTGTATTGCCCAGTCGGCACCTACGGTCGGTCCTTCTTACCCTAGAAATGATTATTTATTAGACGGAGATAGCTTAATTCCAGTTCCATGGGGCAAAGAAGAGCCAATTTCGTGGATGTTGTTGTCTGGTTCATGGATGTTAAGACAAGGCGATATCCCAACGTCATACTTCACATTTAAAGTTGTAAACCAAAATGGAAACAGCCGTATTCTATACATCCAACAAATGGATCCAAGAACGTGTGTGGTAATGGGCGCGGGAGTTGGCAGCTTGAGTTCATCAAAAGTGATCTACGCGACGCTAAGAAATGCACAAAATCGCGAGGTTTATCGATTGAACCTTAGAAATTTTGCAGCGAGCTCGTTTGTGAAAAAAGTACCATCTTCTTACGAAGGCAACGTGGTCATGATGTCGATTGCAGCGATAAACAGCTATACATTCACGCATTTCTCGATGGCTCGTGTGAATCCGGGAACTTTAATAAGTCCAAATTGCCGAAATAAACTTCAGTAATTATTTTTTGTAGACAAGCCAGAGGGTCTTTGCTAAACAAGACTCTCTTACCGACAGGGAGTTAGCTCAGTTGGTAGAGCGCCACCCTTACAAGGTGGATGTCGCAGGTTCGAATCCTGTACTCCCTACCATTTTTCAAGCTGTTCGAACCAGCGTCATAAAAAAAGTTCGGTTTTAAATTTAAAATTTCGGATGTCTTCGGGTTCCCGTGAAAAACAGGGAGTGCCGACGTGTGCCTTTTTTCTGGCACTACATCCTTGTTAATTCCATCACCACCAAGCGCTATTGATAAAATGCGAGAGCCTGCAATTGCAAGCTCTCGTTTATAGTACTTTTCACCAACGTAAAAGAAAATCTCAACTTCATCACTTTTCACAATAATTTTGTGAACCATCTTTTGAATGATCGCAGTCTTTACCACAGGATCATTTTCATTTTCCAATAAATCCACAACCACAGCCTTAAACTGATTAAAATCAGCCATACCAACCGCAACATTTTCCCGTTCGTTATTTCGTTTTAATTCCGCGACATCTTTTTCTAAGCCATCTTTTTGCACTGACAAGCGCTCCATTTGAACAAAGACATGCTTTGGGTTGACTGACTTTGGCAGTAAACCTAGGCGCTCTGACAAGGCATCAAGCTGCATGTTGATTTCATAGATCTTATTTTGCTTTCGCTCAATATCTTGCTTTGGCGTTTGTAACTCGCTTTGATTTTGAGCTTCGAGCAAAATTTCCGTGAAAAACTCTGGAACCAATAAAAAATCTTTAACGGCTTTCCACACAATGGGCTCAAGCTTTTCAGCTAATACCCGTTGTGGATCACAGCGTTTTGATTTTTCAGCTGTTGCGTTTTCAATTTTGGCTGTCCACGCATGATCGTAGTAAGCGATCTTTCCACCGTTGCCATGAGCGGACTTACCAGACATACGATGTCCACATTGACAGTACAAAGACCCAGACAATAAATAAGGCCATCTTTTTGGTGAAGATTTTTTCCTCGATTTGTTTTTCTTTAAAATTTCACCAACACGTCTAAATATTTCCTCGTTGATAATTGGTTCCCACTGAGCTTTGACTGAATACTCTTTGCCGTTTTCTTGATAAGTCCTAATACCAATATAAACTGGGTTTGTGAGCATTTTATAAAGTGATTCCAGCATCACAACACCAGTTCTTGGCTGACCGCCGCCTTCTTTTCTACGAACAAGGTGGATTTTCTTTTTATTTAGGGCTTTTGTTGCAGACGACAAAGTGCCTTCAGTTAAAAAAGTTTTAAATATATCCCGAACTGTTTCAGCTTCAGTTGGGATAACCTCAAGCCTTCCATCGCGATTGCCGCTGACTTTATATCCTAACGGCACACTGCCACCGTTATAAAGTCCACGCTTAGCTCTTGATAAGAAGTTCGCTGAAATCCTTTCACCAATTTGCTTTCGTTCAAATTGAGCTAAATTTGCCATTAAAAACATTGAAAAAGATCCAACCGCTGTTGAGGAATCAAATTGATCTTTTAGTGAGTATATTTGACATTCTAACTGATCCAGCATTTCAACAAGGTTCGCAAAATCACGAATAGATCTTGTAAGCCGTGATAATTCAGTAATTAAAATCATATTGATTTTCTTGGATCTTGCATCATCCATCATTCTTTGAAACGCTGGTCTATTGGTATCTTTTGCTGAGATACCTGCATCACAGTAAAATTCAACGATTTCACCAAAGGGCTCAAATGAGTTTTTGTGTTTAACAAATTCCCTTAAACGATGTTCTTGTGATTTAATTGAACCTTCGGGGTTCTCAGCTTGTTCTTCAGTTGAAACACGAACATAGATCCCGATCTTGTAACCAGATTGATTTTTTATATTTATTTTTTTCATGAAATGTCCTTTCCTAAGCGGTTTTTGGTTTTTCACCATTGCCGAGTCTTAAAAAAGGTTCAGTGGAAGAAGACTTAGTCGTCTGTTCATCTTGAACTCTGACCTTGTCACGAAGTCTTTTATATAAAACTTCGCCCACTTCAGCAAGTAATTGCTCAAAGCGTTCATCACTGACCTTTTCCTGTTTAATTCGAATAGAACTTGGTTCCCACCTTTTACGCCCAGATCGTTTAGCCATTTAACCCCGCACCCTTTATTTAAAAAGGGTTTGAAATATCTTTTGGTGCATCTTGTAGTTGAGTCGTTAGTTGATGAGTTTGCTCATCGTTTGATTGGTTAGCTATTGATGCAGCTAATTGATTGGAATCCGAAGTAGTTGGTGATTCAGTTGATATGCTGGGAATTTCTGGAACAACTTCGGATCGTTTTAAAGCATCATCCAATTCTTTGCGCATTTGGCTGATTTCTCGAATTGCATTTCGTTTTAACAAATTAAACGCATCCTCAAACTCTGATTGCAGATTTGAAAATCTATTTTCAATTTGTGCTTTGACCTCAGTCGCATCTTTAACCAGCTTGTAGTATTTCTTTGAAAATATCCAAGCTGCGTAAATTGCAGCAACACCTAAAGCTAATAACCCCATAATTTGCGCTATTTGCCACGCCATTGAAATAAAAGCCTCAGCCATTTTTCCGATAGCTGTAAATAATTGCGATAATTCAATCATGATTGATTTTAAAATTTTAATTAAAAAACCAATGATAATTATAATCACCGCTATTCCACCAATATAAAGCATTCCACTATTGTCATTGTTATGACTCATAGTTATTTCCTTTCATTTAGATTTATTTATTCATTTTTTCTGTCTGAGGCTCTTGATTGTGTGACCCTATGGATAAGAATATATATCTACCCTTAACCCATAGGGTGTTAATCAATTTTTGTGTTTTCAGTTTTTCCGTAAGAGCTTGATTTTTGTGGACTTTTATAATCTGAAAAGAAAATATCTTTTAAATTATTTTGCACTATGTTTGCATCCGTTTTGCCCAGGCTTTGCATAAGGTTTGTATGGATTTTGCGGACACTTAAGCCCACATTTGCGCCACGAAAAACTTTTGCATCCCATACTTGATTTTTAAAATCATCAAGCCTGATAAATGAAAACTGTTTTGGTTTATACCGACTGCCATCAGCAGCTATAACTTTAGATATTCTTTCAGCGATCCAGTCATTGCGAACTAGCCAAATGACAATTGAAATATCTTCTATGTTCTCGTAATACCGAATCGTTTCAATATAGCGATCTTCTTCTTTTAAATTGAGATCAACTTCGTAGCCAACGGCCACAGACTTTAAACCATTTTGTAAACGAGTAATACCATCAGGTAAATGTCCTTCGCCACTTGCATAGTTGCTGGGAAAATTATTCGATCTCAAACTTGCCAACATTTGTTCAGTGAAAAACACTTTCTGACAGTCTGATAGCCAAAGATCACCCAGCTGAAGACAAGTTGCAAAGTAATCATGTGCTGGAGCATGAGGTTTAAATCTGTATTGTTGAATGTCGTCACGATCCATCAGCACCACTTCAAATCCAAGCTCTGTTAAAGTTAAGACTTCTTGGTTTAGATATTTGCCACGAGGAAGTGGCATAATGTATTTTTCTGAAATTAATTGGCGAATCGCTTTATACACCCACCAATCACTTTTACCTTTAAATGCTACAATCTTTAGAATTTGTGTACTTGCTACTTTCCAGGTCCATAGAAAATCTAAAACTTGAATGTCACTAGCTGATAATTTTCTGGTTGTTTTACGTTTGTATTTTCTTTTAACAAATGTTGCACTTTGCGATCTATTAAGACGCATAAATTCCACCCCTTTAGGAAAAAAGCTCGATAATAAACGAGCAAATATATTTTGTTTGTGGCTATTGATGTGCGCTCTTTGGCGCTTTGAGACTCTTGATAGATCTTATGTTGATCCTTGAAATGCTAATCTATGACAATAACCAAGTGTAATTCAATAAATAAAAATTTATTCTCTCTATAAGATTTATTTTAAAATTTTTAATGTGTTCGGATTTCCGAACAAGTTTTTTTGAGGCTATTGTTATTGGCTTGGCCAATTTTTAAATTTGAGTCTAAGTCAGAGAATTTTCTCTCTTACTATATAGTAAATGCGTTACCCACACGATTTTTTAGTGAGATAAAAACTAATTTATCAGCAAACGGCAATATGACACCAAACGAGTTTGCATAATAAAGAAATTATTTTGATATCTAACTCTTTGAAAATAAAATGAAAAATTAAATTCAAAAAATATTTTTTGCCTTTAGTCCAATTGTGTTACATTAATGTAACATGCCTAAAAACAAGATCAGATACGACAATATCTATAAAGCTCGAGAAATGTATGCAGTCTTGATTAAAAAGGAACGCGCATCCCGCAGTTACACTAAAGAAGAAATGCAAACAGACCTTGCAGAAAAAGATTTGTACAGCGAGTTTTTAAAAACCTGTTTTGAATTTGATCGTTCAGAAAAACTTGAGGATTTTCGTAGAGGTCTTTATTTGATTTTATCTAAAATCGGCATGTCAAAGGCTTCACAAAAAACTGGAATACCACGAACGACCCTGTACCGGATGCTTTGGCAGGACGGGAATCCTAATTTTAAGTATCTGTTACAGATATTGAAATTTCTTGGACTTAGGCTTTGGGTTGTGACCGATGATTTTATTTATACCAATAAGACCCAAAGATTTAAAAATGTGCCGCAGGTCCAGGTTTTAAGTGGTGGGAATAGGCATGTAAGAACATCGAAATAAGGTTAAAGCTGTACGGTTTAGATTTTAAATCGAATATCACGGTGTTTGACCAAATTACTCAGTCTGAATAGACAAAGGTAGTTATTATTTCATTTGGGTTTGTTCGAAAAAATAATTCTTTGGCCTTCAATTTGAAATTTTAAAACAATAACACGCTTCTCTTACCTAAGGTCGCGTGGATAGGTTTTTAACCCAAGGCTGTGTCATTGTTTTAAACAGGTGTAAACCAAAAAGCAATACGGCTAAAATTTAATAGGAGATTTTATGCGTTTAAAAGTTTTGATATTTAGTTTGTTTTTATCAGGTTTAGCTTTCTCCGCAAACTTAAGTCCAGAAGAAATTATGAAAAGCGGGCGATATGTACAGATTTCGGGAACAGGTGGATTTGGAGATCCAGTCGTGTTTATGTATGACGGAAAAAAAGCTGAATACAGTGGACGCTGGACTGTGGCAATAACTACATATTGTAGGCCAGGTACGGTCGTGAGTCTTTGGAACTCGGGCATGTTAGGTTGTTTCGTTAAATAAATTCTGAAAACAGGGTGGCCTACGGATCACACTTAAATCTTTTGGTTCTTGCCCCGTAATTAAAACACTAGTTATAATGCTAAAGGCTGAACACAAATGTTCAGCCTAACTTGTCAGCCTTAAACTGATCAGGGTTAAATTTCTTCGCAGATTCCGCCACAGTTGCTCGACGAACACCGATTAACTCAGATATCTGCCGCTGCGTCAGTCCATCAACCCAATATAGTCGTGCTAATTCCTCTAAATTCGGTTTTACTTTCTTCCACTGAACCTTATAAGCGCGTCCTATGCTTAACTCGGTTGGTTCGATTACACTAACCTCGGGCCTACCAATCTCTCACCAAAGGTGAGGCAAGATTAAATCAACCAGCCGCGAGCTGGTTTTTTTATGCCCGGAATTCTACGATATTTTTTTGCCATTTCTTGGTGTGCACGAAACTCTTGGTGAGATCATGCAGTTGAAAAAAATTCAAATCAGCCATTCTTTAAAAGTCGAAACTAATTGAGCAGTTACAGTCATAGTATTTCTCGATACTTAAGATAGGTATTTCGACAATTCCCCAGATCCTTTTTCTATTTTATATATTTGTGGAGCAAAAAAATAGAGCTCAACTAAAACTGTAAAAAAAAGGAACGAACCAATGAGATTAATCACACTAGGGATAATTTTAATATCATCTAATTTTCTTCACGCGGCGACGCCTTTGTTCGAGTCTGTCGTATATTGCACAGCCTACGCCAAACTTAGCGACAATGATCCGAAACCAGTTATGGTAAAAATGACCTCCTATACAATCAATAGCAACTACGAACTTGGGAGGATCGGAGACGAGACATGCGCAATTGCAGGAAAGTTTCGAATTTTAATCGATCCTATGAACCACGGAATTTCTTCTGTAAGAAAGCAAGCCCTTAAGATAAAAGATTTCCGTTCACTTGGTTTCCC